>NZ_BJFL01000018.1:0-389 GCF_005405885.1 Gandjariella thermophila | reverse complement strand
CGCGACGCCCTGACCAGGACGAACACCACGGCCTAGTGAACGCCCCGTCACCGGGCCGATCAGCATTTCCCCAGCTCACGGCCAGTTTTCACGGACTAGTCAGCTGGCTGATCTGTGGAACCCCGGCCCACGGCCGGACTCCATTGCGGCCGCCTCGCGCGGCCCGCCGACCTCGACGCCGTCGCCCTCACTCCGGCCCCCACGGCCGGACTCCATTGCGGCCGAACTGACAACGTTTCGGCGGAAAATTTGCGAGATGATCCACTCAATAGATCTCCTTTTCGTCTTTCTTGCTGAATCGTGGGGGCGGGAGCCGCGAAACTGTCGCGCGGGCATCCGAGGCGGGGTCGGGCGCCGAAGGTGAACGGACTGCGAAATCGAGTGGAGCG
>NZ_BJFL01000017.1 GCF_005405885.1 Gandjariella thermophila | reverse complement strand
AAAGTTCCCCGCACCTGGCCCTGGGCCAACCAGATCGTGAACGCATGGCAGCGCATCACCTCCCTGCCGCAAGCGCCCTAACCAGCACGAACCCGTCCCCGCGACCAAAGAAAGGACCCCGGGCCTGTGGAACCCCCGGCTACCCGGCCCGACAGCCGGGCAACCACCACGCCCAGGCCACAAAAACCAGCCACACCACAACAAAACACAACCTCCCCACCCACTCACCGACCGCCGTGAAAAGTCAGGGCTGGGGCTGCGGCGGCGAGTTCGAGGCGAACGGAGCGCTTTCGCAGAAAGACGTGATCGGCTGGGATCTGCTCGGCGCCGGCAGGTGACTACCCGAATCGGCTGGCGGCGCGAGCCGGGCCACCGTTAGCCAACCTGCCGAATGGGCCGCTGGGTATGCCAGACGTCGTCCTGGACGCCTACCTACGTGCCCAGCAGCGCATGGCCGCCAGCGACCCGGCCTGCCGTCTGGACTGGTTGCTGACCTGAGGTTCCCCCGGTAGCTCGGAGACTTTCAAGCATGGTCCGATAGGGACCTAAAGGGAGTCATCTGTGGCAGCACCGAAGAAGTACCCCGACGAGCTGAGGGCTCGGGCGGTCCGGCTGTATTGGGAGTCCGATCCGAAGCCGGTGATCCGGCGGCTGGCCGAGCAGTTGGGCGTGCACCACGAGGCGCTGCGGAACTGGATCCGCCAGGACGAGGCCGACCGCGGCGAGCGGGACGATCGGCCGACGACCAGCGAGTCGGAGGAGTTGCGCAGGCTGCGGCGGGAGAACGCAGAACTCAAGCGGGCCAACGAGATCCTTACTGTAACGTGTGCGGCGTGGGCGTGGCTGGGTGGGCTTTGGTGTTTTCGCTTTTGCCGTGCCTGTCGGTGAGGCGATGTGCACGTCGTAGCGCGGGGTTGGGCGGTGGTTGCTGCGTCCTGCGGGTCGCCCGGGGCCGGGTTGGGACGGTTCGATGTCCTAGCTGGACAGGCCAGCTGTGGGCGCAGGTGCCGAAACCCCCGACGCACGCGGGCGGGGGTGAGCCGTTGTGGCGGTGCTGGTTTCTCCCAGGGCGGCGCAGGTCGGCGGCGAGGCCGCGGGCCAGGCGCAGCTGGGTGTAGGCGGCCGGCAGCAGCCCGAAGCGGCGCAGGAACGCCTGCCACAGATCTGGACACCCCGCCGCCCTACTGGCTGCCCACGAAGGCCCTTCCGGAAGACGTCCGTGCGGATGCCCTGAAATTCCCGTACACCGCGACGGCGAACGATCCGGAGGCGCTGGTGATCGACGTGCAGATGGAGCACTGCGACTGCACCTGGAACGCCACGTTGAGCTGGATCGACGGCGGCACCACGAAGTCGAAGGTCATCGACGACGGTGGCCATCCCTTCGAGACCACCTCGGTCACCGGCTTGACCGGCGCGGAGTGGGCGGATACGTCGCCGGACGACACTCCGAAGTGGACGACCAGCCCACTGCCGAGGTGATGTCGCCGGACGGTCAGGCCAACTCCGCGGCGAGCAGGTCGCGGATGTGGCGCCACGCGTCGTCGGCGGGCTTGGCGGAACGTGTCGCGCTCCTCGCAGAAGAACCCGTACGGCGTGTCGGGATAGACGACCATCTCGTGGCGCACGCCGGCGTCGGCGAGGTGGCCGATGATCTGCCGGACCTGATCGGCGGTCACCAGGTGGTCGTCCTCGCCGGTCAGGAAGAGCAACCGGCCGGCGATGCCGGCAGTCAGCGTGACGGTCGGTTCCGGCCGGCTGAGCGCGATGTCGGTACCGGTGAGCCAGCCCGGGTAGAACACCGCGGTCGCCCGCGAGGTCGAGCTGGGTGGCGGCGAGGTATGCGATGTGCCCACCGAAGCTGCACCCGACCATACCGATGCGCTCCGTCACGGGTTCCCGGTCGCGGAGCTGATCGATGGTGGCCCGCACGTCCGCCAGGGCGTCGGCGCGGCCGAGCGCGCCGCCCAGTTCGAGTCCCCGGCGCCGGCCCTCGTCGGTGCCGGCGAGTTCGATGCCCGGTCCGGCACGGTGGTAGAAGTCCGGCGCGACCGCGACGTATCCGAGCCGCGCGATCCGCTCGGTCAGATTGCGGACGTAACCGGTCAGCCCGAACATCCCGAATCCGACGAGCACCGCGGGACGCCGCCCCGATGCGGCCGGACGGGCGAGGTAGGCGCCCATCGGCGAGTCGGGCGCGCCGGGCACCGGGATGTCGAGGCGCGCGGTGACGATCTTCTGGTCCACGTCGTCTCCTGTCAGCCGCTGTGGGCACCACGCTAGATCCGGCGAGGTATCAGCGACCAATAGCAGAAGTTCGTATCATCCATCAGCATGCTGATGGATGGTCGGGCCTGATGGATCTGTCCCTGCTGCGCACGTTCCTCGGGGTGTACCGGGCCGGCTCGCTGTCCCGCGCCGCGCCGCACCTGGGCCTGTCCCAGCCGGCGGTGACCGCGCAGATCAGGGCGCTGGAATCGGCGCTGGGCCAGCAACTGTTCCAGCGGCTGCCCCGGGGCGTGGCACCGACCTCGGTCGCCGACGAGCTCGCGCGCGAGGTCGCGCCGCACGTCGACGCGCTGGCCGCGGTCGCCGACCGGGGCGTCGCCCCGGCGAATCCGCTGGCCAAACCCGTGCACCTGGCGGGTCCGGCGGAGCTCACCACGGTCCACGCGCTGCCGGCGCTGGCCGAACTGGTCGGCCGCGGGCTGAAGCTCCGGGTCACCCTCGGGCTCGCCGACGACCTGCTCGCCGGCCTGGCCGCCCGCCGGTTCGTGCCCCGCTACCTCTGCCGCGACGAACTGGACTCCGGGACGTTGGTGGCCCTGCGGCGGCCAGAGGTGCCGCCGATCAACACGCTGTTCCTCGCCGCCCGCGCGGGGACCACCACGTTGCCGCACATCGCCGCGGTGCGCACCCGTCTGCTGTCCGCGGCAGCGTCCTGGTAGATCGTGCCGACGCCCCGGTTCCGCGATCACTGACCCTAGCGTGAGGTGGCGCGTTCCCAGGACGCCGGGGGTGGACCCAGCTAGGCACGGCCCGGGAAGTCGAGGTCGTCGTGGACAGTGCGGCGGGGCACGAACAGGGTGCTCATCGTGTGGCTTCCCGGGTGGTCCAGCTCGGCGAGCGGCAGCGTTTCGATGCTGGGCCCGGCGAGCTGGGTTCCCGACGTGGTCTGCACATACCGCACCGGGTGGCTCGGCGGGTAGAACCGCAGCAGGTGGTCCCGCAGCGCGGCGATGGTCGAACTGGTCTCCATGGTGATGCCCGCGGTGAGGTCGGGGCCGTGGTGTACGCCGAAGAGTGGGGCTTGAGGCAGCATGAGGTTGGCCCGCGTGTTGGGTTCGATCTTCTGCCGCACGAAGAGGGTCGCTTCCCAGATTTCCAGGCCGTAGAAGGGTTCGATGTTGAGATCGGCCCAGATCCCGTCCAATGAGGACGTTCCTCCGGTGACGTGGACGGTGAGGCCGCGCCCCGGGGCCTCGGCGAGGACGCGGTGGCTGACCAGGGCGCCGACCATCGCGCTGCCGTAGGTGGCCAGTGCCACCGGCGGCTGCTGCGCGGCGGCGTCCAGGACGGTGTCCAGCCACTCCTGGTAGGTGCGCTGCCGGTCCTTGTCCGGCGCGTAGCGCAGGAACAGGTTCTCCATGGCGGGCAGCCCGAAGTCGGGGGCGTGGATGGGCGGGATGCCGAACACGCGCGTACAGCGTTTCAGCACGGCCAGCGCTTCGAGAGTGAAGTCGTTGGGCAGCCGCATCCCGTAGCCCACCAGGTACACATCGGCCTCGGGGACGACCAGGTTCCACGGGACGGTCACCTCACCGGCCCGGCCCGGCGCCTCGCTTGCGGTCATGGAGACTCCTTTCCTCGGGTTTCCAACCAGGTGCGTACCTCGCCCACGGGCAGGGGAAGCGGGTCGCTGACGTCGACGGTGAACCGGCAGACTCGCCGGGCGCGCTGGTTGTTGTCCGGGTCGACGAGGCGGAACCGGACGTCCCAGCAGTCGCGGCCGGCGCGACCGAACGGGCTGGGTGCCACCGCGATGCCGTCCAGCACGTACCCGTCGACCGCGGCCGCGGCCAGTGCGGACCCGGCCTGGACGGCGTTGGTGGCCGCGAAGTTGAGCGCCCGGTCACGCGCGGTGGTGCCCAGGTTGCGGCAGTCGTGGACGATCCGGGCGAGGAGTTCCCGCAGGGCCTGCCGGGCCCGCTGCGCGTCGGGATCCGGCAGGGCTGCGGTTGCGCGGGCGGTGAGCCGGCCGGCGTCCCAACTGGACAGTCCGCGTGGTCGCTCGATCTCCACCGTGGGCACGACCGTGCCGGAGAGCAGCCGGGCGGTGCGGCCGCTGATCCTGCCCGGCAAGCAGACGCGGTCGACCTCGTCGCGGGCGGCCAACAGCCTGGCGAGCACCCGGTGGACCTCCGCGGCGAACGCGCCGACCGGTTCGATCGCGTAGACCGGGCAGCCGTCGAGTTCGAGGGTCCAGATCAGTGCGGCGGCGTCGGGGGGCCGAGCCGCGAGTTGGTTCGCCACCGCCCGCGGGTCGAGCGGATCGCCGTGCCCGGCCAAAAGCGTCCGGAAAGCGTCGCGGCGGGCTTCGGTGCCGAAGTCGTAGCCCAGCGAACCGAGCGCGTAGACCGGGGGACCGGACACGGCCGCGGCGGTGACGACGCCGGGGGAGAGCACCGCCCGGGTGGCCGCCGCCACGTCGAGCCGGCCGGCCAGGCACCGGTCCGGCTCGCCGTGCGACTCCGCCGGGGTGCAGGGGCGGGCGCTGGCCAGCAACGCCGCGCGCACCGCGAGCGGGTCGGGCCTTCTGCCCTGCCGCCGTTGCACGCTCACCAGCAGGGCCGCCACGCCGCTGACGATCGGTGTGGCGATGCTGGTGCCCTTGTGCACCGTGGTCCCGCCACCGGGCGCGGCCGCGCGCAGCTCGTCACCCGGGGCGACGATGCCGTGATCGCGGAACCGCGGTCCCCAGTTGCTGAACCGGAACATCGTGCCGTCGTCCCGGTGCGCGCCCACCGCCAGCACCTCGGGCAGGATGCCCGGGATCACCCGGTGCTCGCCGTAGTCGTTTCCGGTCGGCGCCACGATGAGTACGCCGGCCCGCTCGGCGTGCCGGACCGCCCGCTTGAGCAGGTCGTCGGCGTCGTCCGAGCGGGTCGGGTGGGCGGCGGTGAAGTGGATGACGTGGACGCCCGCGTCGACGAGCGCCTCGATGGCGCGGGCCGCGTTCAGCGGGTCCAGCACGGTGTCCTGGTCCCGCAGGGCGGGCACGACGATGCCGCGGCACCGCGGTGCCAGCCCCCGCACCGGACCGTGGTGCTGTCCGAAGAGGACGCTGGCGACGAACGTGCCATGCTCGGTGAGCACCTCGTGCGTGAGCGACGCGGGTAACCAGGACGGCTCCAGCACGGTCAGCTCGGCCCCGGCGAAGCACGGGTGCGCCAGGTCCGGCAGCCCCTCCACCACGCCGATCGTGACATCCGGCTCGCCGACGGTGTGCCGCCACAGCTCGCGGACGCCGGGAATGGACTCGATGGCGGTCACGGTCCGCTCCGCCCGGCGGCCATGGGACTCGGTGCCGGTCCGGCCAGGCGGCGGCCTGCCGCACCGTCTACGGTGGACACCCGCATTCGCTGGTAGCTCGGAACGGCGAACGCCGGCGGGTCACCGGGGTTCGCGCCGCACACCGCCCGGGTCCGCGCGGCGCGGTGCGGAGTGCCACGCGGCTGGATCGGGTCCGGTCGGCGCACCGGGCGAGCCTGCGGGGGCGGCGTCACGGCAGGCTCCCGCGCACCGTCAGCTCTCCGACCACGAGCGCACCTCGCCCAGGGTGACCGGGAGGACGTCACTGACGTCGATGGTGAACCGGTAGACCCGCCGAGCGCGGCGGTTGTTCTCCGGGTCGAAGAACCGCAGCTTCACGTCCCAGCAGTCGCTGTCCGGGCGGCAGAAAGGGCTCTTCTCGACGTCGATGGTGTCCAGCGCCATGCCCTCGCCCAGCGCGGCGGCGAGGGTTTGGGTGGCCTGGAACGCGTTGGTGGCGGCGAAGTTCAGCGCGCGGTCGCGGGAGGTGGCGCCGAGGTTGCGCAGGTCGTAGTACACCCGCGTGAGGAACTCGCGCAGCACCGTGCCGACCGCCGCGCCGTCCACCTCGCCGGGCCGGGTGGTAGCCGCTTCCACGGCTGCCACGGCCGCGGCGGTGAGCCGGTTGACCTCCCAGCCGTACAGGCCGCGGCGCTGTTCGACCTCGACGACCGGCACGACCTGCCCGGAGAACAGCCTGACGGTTCGGCCGCTGAGCCGGCCGGGCACGGCGATCCGCTCGACGAAGGCTGCGTCGTCCTCGTCGGTGACCTCGCCGGCCAGCAGTCCCACGAGCAACTCGTAGACGTCGGCGGCGTAGGCGCCGACGGGCTCGATCGCGTAGATGGGGGTCAACTCCAGGTTGAGCGTCCAGATCAGCGCCCTGGCCTCGGAGGGGTGCGCCCGCAGATGCTCCACCATGTGACGCGCGTCGTACGGATTGGCGCCGCTCTCCGCGGCGGGACCCATCAACTGCTGGAACGAGTCGCGGCGGGCCTCGGTGCCGAAGTCGTAGCCCAGCACGCCGACGGCGTACACCAGCGGGGTCCATGGTTGCGCGGTGGCGTTACCGGCCGAGGTCACCACACCCGGCCCGCGCTGGGCGGGCACGGCGTCGGCGGCGGTGGTGGGGGCAGCCTCCACCGCGGGCGCGTCACCGCCAACCACGTTCGCGGCGGCCGGCTCCGTACCGTCGCAGCCACAGCCGCAGGGTTGCTTCCGAACCGCCTCGGCCAGTTCGTCGAACTGTTCGGTCGTCACAGCGTTCACCGTTCTTTCGATGTTCAAGGTCCCGGACAGGAAGCGGACGCATTCCTCGGGATCGAATTCGCACGGGTCGGCGTTGGCCAGCAGGGCCGCCCGCACCGCGAGCGGATCGGGATCCCTGCCGGCGAGCACCTGCAGGCTCAGCAGCAGCGCCGCGACCCCGGCGACGATCGGGGTGGCGAGGCTGGTGCCGCTGCACCGGGTCGTCCCGCCGCCGGGGACAGCTCCCAGGATGTTCTCGCCGGGGGCGAGGATGCCCTGTTGCTGGTAGGCCGCGCCCCAGTTGCTCGTGGTCATCGGCCGGCCCGTGGCGCTGAGGGCGCCGACCGCGAGGACCGAGGGCAGCGCCGCCGGGACGTGCGTGCAGAAGCATCCGTCGTTGCCGGCCGCCGCCACCACGAGCACGTTGCGGTCCCGGCAGAAACGGACCGCCCGGGCCAGGGCGTCCTCGGCCGCCGCCGGCGGGCTGAGCTGCCCGCCGCTGATGTTGATCACGTGCGCGCCGGCCTCGACCGCGAGTTCGATGCCCCGCGCAAGCTCCAGCTGGGACGTCGTCGCGCGCCGGCCGAAGACGGGGACGCTCAGCCCCCGGCAGTGCGGCGCGACACCGGGGACCGGCCCGTCATGCTGACCGAACAGGACGCTGGCCACCAGCGTGCCGTGCGCGGTCGTGGCGCTCGTGCGGTCCTCGTCCTTGGGCCAGACGCCGGGCAGCCGGCCCAGCGATGCCCCGCGGAAGGCCGGGTGGCCGTCGTCGACCGGGCCGTCGACCACCGCGACGACGATCCGGTCCACTCCCCGGGTGCGTTCCCACAACCGGGCCAGTCCGGGGATCCGGGACACCTCACACATGCCGCAGCCGCTCCTCGCGAGTACCTCGGCCGGCGGGGCGGAGTGCCGGGCGGGGCCGCCGCCGGCGGCCGGCCACCCGACACTCCACGGGCCCCTTCCGGCACGTCACCGGCGGTGGGTGGTCACTCGTCGCCCTCGTCGGCGAACGTGATGCCGAGGATGGGGAGTGTGATACCGAGGATGGACTGGCCGACGCTCTCGTCGGTGCTCGCGGCGCCACTGGGTTTGCGGGTCACCGGCGGGGCCAGTTGGGCAGCCACGGACTCGATCAGGTTCTCCGACATTGATGTTCTCCTTATTCTGTTCCTGTTCGCCAGGCGTACGAGGTTTGGCGTCGCCGAACGGAGTTGGTGCCCGACGTCGCCGAGCCAACAGAGAGATCGGCGGAAATTTCTGATGCAGTCGATCAGGCAAACGTCCGCCGGGTTCGACGCCACTCCTCGGAGCCGGATCCGCCGCAGGGGAACCGCCCAGGTCCTGCCGTTGTGCCGGCGGACTCGTCGGAACCCGCGGGAGAGTGGGGTTTTGCCCACAAATGAGTGATCAGGTTACGTCGTCGTCTCCGGTCGTCACGAATCACCCCCGTTTCGGCCGCGCGGGGAAAGTGTGGGTCCACCGTGTCGCGCCGGGAGAATATCGGCGCTGATCCACACGTTCAGAATAGGTAGGCTGAAAGGGGGCGGCAATTCGCTGAACGGGTTCCGCGTCACATACCACGGTCACCCGGTCTTACCATGCGTGGCCGACGCCCAGGCCCTCGGTTCGGGCAAAGGGAGACATTCCGGCGGCGTCCGTGTGACGCACCGCCCATGGCTCCTCCCTCCGGATATACCGGGAAGAGACTCGGGTCGGGTCCTTTCGGGGTACCGCGACCGTGGCCGTGCGCGCACCAGGCGCCTCTCGCGGCCACGCGTGCGGGCCAGCGCGGCGAGGCCGGGGAAGCGGTCCGGATGGGCGTGCAGATCGACGTCGGGACCGCCACTGCGGCACGGTGACGATGCCGGGATCGGTGCGTGGACAGCAGCGCACCAGCATTGGTGACCGCTCGGCGGCTCGAGAACACGACCGTCGTGGCATGAGATCCAGAAACCCGACTCCGCGAAACCCGGGGCGGTTCAGCTCAGCCGAGATCAGCGTTCTTGAGGACCGGTCGCGTCCATGGTGGTGGGCTGCGGCTCTGGTGTTGTCAGGAGTGGGTGCCCTGTCTGCCGCACCGTCCATCGGCCGCCGTTGCTCGACAGCACGGTGTGGGACAGCGGCGCCACATCGAGCCGCCAGAACCCGGACGGCGGCGCCTGAAGCACGTGGAGCACGGCGGCGCGAATGACCGACGCGTGGGTGACCGCGACGATGCGCCCATGGCTTGCGCGCAGACCATCGAGCCAGCCGGCCACTCTCGCGAGCAGGTCGAGCAGCGGTTCCCCGCCGTGCGGCGCAGCCGAGGTATCGGTCAGCCAGGCATGCAAGGCGGTGGGGTCGGTGCCCTCAAGTTCCGCCAGACCCTTTCCACGCCAAGTGCCGACGTCGAGATCGGCCAACGCCGAGTCGACCGCGAGGTCCCGCAGTCCCAACGCGGTGGCGGTCTCCCGGCAGCGTCGCTCCGGACCGCAGCGCACCTGGTCGATGCGGCGCAGGGCCCCCGACGCGGCGGCGGCCTGGCTGGCGCCACGGGTGTCGAGTGGCTCGTCGTCGGGGAAGCGTGCCGCGCGGGTGGCGGTGGTCGACGCGTGGCAGACCAGGACCAGTCGGGTGATCATCGGTGGTTGGCTCCTCCAGTCACCGGGGGTGGAGCGGTGAGCGTGGTCTCCCAACCGGTTCGGCCGATTGACATCGTCTTCACACCGCGCTTACGGTCACTCGACCGACGGACCGGAGTAAGCCGGTGGGAGCCCGGCACGGTCGCGCCACTGTAAACGGCACCGTGCGCAGCCAGCGCGGGGTCCGTGAGTCAGACACTCCGCCGTCGTGATCACCGTCCGTTTGTGGGTCGCGTCAACCCGAGGAGGTTCCGATCGTGAGCGTCGTCTCCGCCCCCCGGCCCGCCCCGATCCCGGTGCAGATCCCGGTGCGGGAGATCCTGCCCTGGGCCGTGTTCATCGGTGTCTTGGCGTTGGTGTTGCTGTACTTCGTCGGCGCCGAACAGGGCGCCACGTCGCTGATCTCTGGTCACTACGTGCACGAGTTCGTCCATGACGGCCGGCACCTGCTCGGCTTCCCCTGCCACTGAGTGGCTGGGGGACTTCGGCCATGATGAGGATGTTGTTGGTGCGCGGCATGCTCTCCGGCTTGGTGGCGGGGCTGCTCGCGCTCGTGTTCGCCCGGATCTTCGGCGAGCCCTCGGTCGGTGCCGCGATCGATTTCGAGTCGGCGGAGCAGGCCGCCAGGGGCGAGACCCCCGATCCCGAGTTGGTTAGCCGGGGCGTGCAGAGCACGCTGGGCCTGGCCACTGGCGTGTTGGTATACGCGGTCGCTTTCGGTGGTCTGTTCGCGCTGGCGTTCGCGGTGGCCTACGGCCGCGTCGGTCGGCTCAGCCCGCGGGCCACCGCGCTCCTGGTGGCCCTGGGCGGCTACCTCGCGGCGTTCGTGGTGCCTTTTCTGAAGTATCCGGCCAACCCGCCGTCGATCGGTAACCCCGACACGATCAACGAACGCACCGTCGTGTACTTCGGCATGGTGGCGTTGTCGATCGCCTTGGCGGTCGCCGCGACATATCTCGGCCGGAGGCTCGTCTCCCGGCTGGGTGCCTGGAACGCGGCGCTGGTCGCGGGCGCGGCGTTCATCGTCACCGCAGCGCTGGGTGCGTTGCTGTTGCCGACCGTCAACGAGGTCCCGGAGGGCTTTCCGGCCGGCGTGTTGTGGAACTTCCGCGTGGCTTCCCTGGGCATCCAGCTGGTCATGTGGACCACCATGGGCCTGCTGTTCGGTGCGCTGGTGCACCGCCGCCTGGCGGCCAGCGGACGCGCACCCGAGCAGGCCGCGCCTGGCGCGGTCGCCCCCGTCCATTAACAAGAGCCACGGCGTCTTCTCGTCACCAGAAACTGGCTTTGGCCCTGGACGGTGTGGTGCCGGCCACCGCATATGGTGCCCGGTACCACACCGCAAGGGAGGGGAGCGGCGCATAGGCGTCCACAGCGGACTGGCGGCGCGGAGCCGGTGAGTGACTGACTGAGGTGACAATCACGGCGAACGTGCCTGGACATCCACGGACTTCCCGGAACATCCCGGCCCGCCGAGTAGCCAGCGGACTCGTTCGCCCACTCAAGGCCACGGCGCGGTCGCCGCGCACGCAGGAGCGGAAAACCGCTCGTGATCGGGCCGCGTACCGCTGGTGATGGTGCGCCGGACGTTGCGGTCACCGAGCGCAGCCGAAGGTGAGGCGCCGAGACGCACCTTGGCCGGCAACCGGTCCAGCCTGGGCTTGACGAGCTGGTGGCTGGCGTTGATCGCTCTGTCGAGCGGGGGCTCGGCGACGACGGGTTGGTACAGCAGGTACCGGTGCACCGGTGAGTGGTGGGAGGTGGGGGTCACCGCAGCGACGCGTCCAGCTGACGGATCAGTTCTCCGACCCGCCCACCGCCACGCGGGGCGACCGGGTAGCGCCTCAGGACGCCCACCACGACGGGAGACGCAAGGATCCGCGACTGCGCGATGTGGTCGGCTCCGACGGCGGGATCGTCTCCGGCGGAGAGTTCGAACGCTCGTGCGGCATGAGCGGCCGATCCGAGGATGTGCTTGACCTGAGTAGCTTTCGCCAGGGGGTGGAGGAACGCCGCACCGGCCGCGGCGAGGGCCGCGCGCGCAGCGTCGCTCGCCGCGGCCTGTCCTGCATCGCGAGCCTCCTGAGCCGCCCGCTGCGCCGCCCACGCGCTGTCACGTAACGCCTTGGTCCGCTCGCCTCCATCCGCGAACGCCTACGCAGCGTCGATCGCGGCGTGTGGGCGCCGATCGTCAGGGCGTTCCCGTTCGAAGATCGTCAATGCAGGCCGCGCGCACGCCACCGCGTAGCCGGCGACCTCCCGGAGTTCGGACCGGCTGAGTTCGATCGTCGTGGAGCCATCCGCCATGGTGTCATCCTTGCGCACCGGCCGCCCTGTCAGGGGCCCACGAGTGCATCGCTGTGCCGAAAGCGGACCATGTCCGGCCTACTGATCGCCGGGCGAGCCTTAGCACGGGCGTACCGAACACGAGTGGTGTGAACGTGGACCGACCGGGGGCCAGATCCGCGGTTTCCGCTTTCTTGCCACGCGATCCTGGCAGTCCGTGCTGGGACCGGCCCGAGCAGAAGGCGCCGCGTTCATGAGAAACTTTCCCATGTTCTTCCCCTGGACATGCGCTCGGTCCTTGGCCTGTTCCGCCGCAGCGTTCGACGCTCGCGGTACTGCCGCCGGAAGCGGGAATCTTGAGCGGCGTTCCGGCATGGCGATGCGGGCGTGGAGAGAAGGATGTTTCGGTTGTACGGGCGTCGATGGACGCCCGTCGCCGGGGCCCCGCCGATGGGGTGGTGAACATGGGGATCGGCAGCAGCGGGAATCGCGGCCAAGGTCGTGCGATCTCGGTCGGGCGGCGCTGTGTTGGTGTGGCATTCAGTTGACAGGAACGGCGTGGGGTCGCAGGATTTTGGACAGGACTCGATTATCGGTGAAAGGAGATGGCCGTGGCGCAGAAGGTGCAGGTCGCTCTCGTGGACGATCTCGACGGTTCTGAGGCCACTCAGACGGTGAAGTTCGCGTTCGAGGGTCGCGAGTACGAGATCGACCTGAGCGACAAAAACGCGGAGAAACTGTCGAAGGCACTGCGGCCCTACCTGGACAAGGCGCGCCGTGTCGGGGGTCGCAAGACGCGCGTCGGGCGGCCAGGCCGGCGGGCGGCGGCGAGTCGGGAGGAGAGCCAGGCGATCCGTGCGTGGGCCCGCCGGCAGGGCATCCAGATTTCCGACCGCGGCCGGATCCCGGCCGACGTGCAGCGCCGATACGAGCAGGCACACCGGAAGTAGTGACAACCGGCGGCGCGCGGGTGGCGGTGCGCATCCGATATCGCCACGGGGTGAGAGGTCGGCGACGACACCTTCCAACAGCACGTCGACGCGCAACGCCCGCGCCCGGAGTTCGTACCCGCGGTTACGAGGCGGACGCATCCTCAGCCTCGCGCTGCATGCGGGCGCTTGGCACCCACACGGTCGTCGGGTAGCCGCCCCACTCGCCAGCGCGGTGCCGGACTCGGCAATCGGGCCGTCCATGTCCGCACGCACCACAGGAGGCCCGTGACGTCTGTGCCGCCGGTACATGGTTGGCGCCCCTCGCGCTCTCTACGCTCACCCCGTCGGTCGGGGGGATGCCGTGGAGGGATGCGATGGTGCCGCGCTCCGTACCGGTGGCCGCCGGTCAGCCGCTGATGCCCGACCACGCCGGGCCGACTACCGCGAGCACGCGGACGAAGCGACGGCGCGGTCGGGCACGGCGTGTGGGGACCGGACCAGCCGTCGCCGGCCTCGCCATGCTCACGGTGGCCACGCTTGGCGCGGTGCCGGCGTCCGCGCAACCCGCCAGCGGTGTCGTGGCGCACTGTCCGGGGTTCACCGGCGCACTGGTCACGCCGGCTGCCGGAATCGCCGTCGCCGGAGCGGAAACGCAGAAAGCCGCGTGCCTGCCCAGCCTCACCACGGGCGGAGCGCAGGGAACCGTGGTGACCGGCCACACCGATCCCAGTGACTGGGCGGGACTGGCCGCATCCGGCACGAAGTCCCCGACCGGCGTCCCGGGTATCCAGGTGGACGGCTACTTCCCCGACAGCGACCGGGTGCAGCACAACACCGAGAACGGGTGGTCGCACGACGCCCAGTTCGTCATGCGTTTCCCGGAGCACTGGAACGGCAAGCTGGTGGTCACCGGTGCACCCGGCGTGCGCAAGCAGTACGCCGCCGACCAGGTGATCGCCGACGACGTGCTCGGCCGCGGCTACGCCTACGCGGCGACCGACAAGGGCAACAGCGGCACGGACTTCTTCCAGGACGGCGTGTCGCCGGGCGACGCGGTTGCCGAGTGGAACGCGCGGGTGACCCAGGTGACGATCGCGGCGAAGGACGTGGTCCGCCAGGTCTACGGCCGATCGCCGCGGCGCACGTACATGACCGGGATCTCCAATGGTGGCTATCTGACCCGCTGGCAGTTGGAGAACCGGCCCGATCTCTACGACGGGGGCGTGGACTGGGAAGGAACGCTGTTCCTCCCCCAGGGACCCAACCTGTTCACCTACCTGCCGACCGCGTTGAAGGACTACCCGACCTACGCCGCGGGTGGTCCCGGCGCGCAGGCGGCGCACGACGCGATGATCGCGGCCGGGTTCGCGCCAGGCTCGGAGTTCCTCTGGGCCGACCACTACGCCGAATACTGGGATCTCACGCAGCGGACCTATCGAGCCGAGTTCGATCCCGGTTACGAGCCGCCCGGGGCACCGCAGGACGGCTTCCCGTTCTGTCAGCCCGGCACGATTCCGCCAACGGTGGGCCGCTGCGACGCCGACTACGACTACGCCGACGCGATCACGCAGCGGCCGGAGGTGGCCGACGCGGTCGCCAAGGTCTCGCTCACCGGCAAGATCGGCAAACCGATGCTGACCCTGCACGGCGATCTGGACGCCCTGCTGCCGATCCGCACCGACTCCGACGTCTACAACCAGATGGTCGAGTACGCCGGAAGCGCGCCGTTGCACCGCTACTACGTGATCGGAGCCGGAAACCACGTCGACGGGCGCTACGACGCGCACCCGGACCGGCTTCGGCCGATCCTGCCGTGCTACCGCGACGCCCTCACCGCGCTGGAAGGCTGGGTCGAACACCGCACGACGCCGCCACCGAGCGGTTTCGTCCCCAAGCCAGGCAGTGGCGACGTGGTCAACACCTGCACCCTGCCCGGCCAGTAGCGGAGCACCCCCGGCGCTCGTGGCGGGTTTGCGGACCCGCGCAACCGACGCTGCGAGGAAGAACCGATGTGTGTCACGGCACCCACCGGACGCTTCCCGCGACACGGACGGTCCCCGCCGGCGGTCAGGTCGGGCGAGATCGACACAAGCGTGACGGACAGTGACCCGCGCAGGTCCACCACATCGGTGGCTGACACCCCGACGGCGAGCACCGTGTCGGACACGGTGCCATCCTCGGCTGGTGCCCGCGTGGAGCCCGCGCACCGCGGCAGCTTCATCGACGCTCTGGCGACGTCCTCGGGGTGGTTGGCGGAGCGGGTCAGGGACCTCTGTGGGCGGAACTCGTTGACAGCTGTGCGGTGCCGCGGCACGCCGCTGGGGGGGATGAACGAATGTCGAGCCGTTGGTTGAGATGGACAGTGGGGCATGGCAGGGCGGTTGCCGTCGGGCTGTTGCTGGCGGTGGCCACCGCCGGTGCCGCGGCCGCGAGCCAGTCGCAGCTGTCCAGTCAGGATCAGCAGTTTCTGCGGACGGTGCATCAGGGCAATCTGGCGGAGATCGCGGTGGGCCGGCTCGCGCAGAGCAGGGGCGCCAGCGAGCAGGTCAGGAGCATCGGCGCGCTCTTCGTCGCCGACCACACCCGCTTGGACGGCGCGGTGCAGCAGTTGGCCTCGATGAACCGGGTGACGTTGCCGGAGGCCCCCGACGCCGAGCAACGGGCGATGCAGGCCAGGCTGGAGAATGCCTCGGGCAGCGAGTTCGACCGGCTGTTCATCACCGGACAGTTGGCGGCGCACAGCGCGGTCCTGCGACTGGGCATGACCGAGGAGGAGACGGGCAGCTCCGCGGAGGTGAAGCGGGCGGCCGCTGATGCGGCTCCGGTGGTCCGCGCGCACATCGACCGGTTGACCGCAGCGGCCCGACAGCTTGGTGTGCCGATTTCGATCAACACCGGCAGTGCGGGCCTGGCCGCCGCGTCCTCGCGGGGCTGGCAGGTCGCCATCCTGGCCGTGGCCGGCCTGGTGGTGGCCGGACTTGGTGGTCTGGGACTGCGTCGGCGCGCCGGCAGGTGAGCCTGTTCCGGCTCGGCGGTGCGCGCACCATGGTGTGTGCCGCCGCCGTGGTAAGCGGCGTCGCGATGGTCACGGCTGCCATGGCGCTCACGCTGGCGGATCCGCCAGCCGAATTCGGCACCGTGCCGACGTTCGCCGGCGCAGACGGCAGTGCTGTGCCGCGCCCGTCCTTCGGTGGCACGGAGGACGGGCGCGCGCCGTCGAGCCCACTGGCCGCGGCGTTGGTGCAGCGCGTTCCGGATCGGCTGGTGTTGCCCAGCCTGGGGATCGCCGCCGCGGTGGTTCCCGTTCCGGTCCGCGGCGACGGGTCGCTGGTGGTGCCGCCGGACCCACGCCAGGTCGGCTGGTGGGTCGGCGGCGCCTATCCCGGCGCGACGACGGGGACGGTGCTGGTGGCCGGCCACGTCGACGACGTCCGCATCGGGCTGGGGGCGCTGTTCCACGTGGCCTCGCTGCGGCAGGGCGACCTGGTCGCGCTCGATACTCCCGTCGGTCGCTACACCTATCGCGTGATGGCCCGTCGTGAGTATCCGAAGCAGCGCCTACCGCCGGACCTGTTCGGCCAGCGCGGCCAGGCGCGGCTTGTTCTCGTCACGTGTGGCGGCTCGTTCGACCCCGACCGGGGATACGCCGACAACGTGGTCATCTACACGGAACCGGCGGCCAGCTGAGGATGGCGGCACCGTGCCGCGACCGGTCAGGGCCGCGCGGCGCGCGTGTCCCGGCTCGGAGTCCCGTGGTCGTCTCGGGCACCGCGGACAGCGGAATCCCCGCATCGGCGGCATCGCCGACGGTCAGTACCGCGTGTGCTGCGCCGAACCAGCGATTGTCCAGGCCCGTCCGAGTGGTCTGGATCGCCCGACATCCTGCGTCGCCGCAAGGATGGAAGGCACCGCAGAACGGCTGGGAGGCATGAGGGGGTTACCGCATGACCAGAATGGCGCTCGTGGGCATCGTCGGCGCCGGCCTGCTGATCGCCGGATGCCAGGGGCAAGGCGACCTGCTGATCAACTCCACGACGGTCCTACGATCGACCGTGATCCAGCCCCGCGCTGCCGCGCCGGCCGAGATCAGGGTGCCGGCCGTGGCGGGCCGCAACGGGCAGATCGTCCGCGATCAACTCCGCGCCCTGGGGCTGAAACGGGTCACCTTCGCCTCCCAGGACCCGCACGCCAAGGTGCCGATCATGCTGGGGAACTGGACGGCGGTGAAGATCGAGCCGCAGCCGGGCACCGTCGTCACGCCCACCGACACGGTCGTGGTCACCCTCACCAAACACGGCTGAACGCAGCCACACCGCCGGTGAGACGTGGTGTTGCCGCTCGCAACTGGTATGACCCGAACGGCGGCCTGACCCACCAGACCAGCTGCTACGTCCCGCGTTCCCAGGGCATAGAGCAGGACTGGACCGACTGCCGTCCCTGAAACCACCAGCCGCCGGGCTCTTCTCGGCGTGCTGAACATCCCGTGGTTCCCTGCCGTCGAACCATGGAAGATGCCGGACTGGAATGGTTGATACCAGGCGCGAAGCCGGTTCGGCCCGCAGAACCGTGGCATTACCGCGTTTCCCCTCGACCGCACGTCGGGTCGAGGGGAAACGCGGACACCGCGGGTGGCGATGAATCATCACTCGGGCCACCTGGGAGCCCGGCCGGCCGCCCGCACCTCGACACGGCAAGAGCGTCCACGACCGGAGCGGCGCAGGCGCCGTGCCCACCGGCGGTCACCGCGGCGCCGGCCGGTGCCCGCGGTGGGCGACGACCGCCAGCGCCACGCTCCACCAGTGCCGTGGCATGGCCAGCAATCGGGCGAGCCCGACGGCCGGCGCCGGCCACGGCGACCGTGCGCTCGCCGGCGCCGGCGCGGGTAAGAGTGCCGGCTGCGGCCGCGTGGACCGCTCGCGGGGCGGCGGGGTGATGTGCGCGGCACCGGCCGCGCCGCGGGTGGGCTGGTACCGGCGGATGGCCTCCGCGTGTACGACCGCGGCCATGGCGGCGAAGATGTCACGAGGCATCGTGGCTCCCTCCGGGTCGGTGAACCGGTATGGGGGGATCGCGGCCACCGGACGGCGGGCCCGGCGCGCAGGTCGGGCGGGCAGACCCGGGGCGACGGCGACCGCCCGGTGTCGCATCACGCGCGGTGACCGGTAGCTGGTCCGCCCACATCGGATAGTTGATCGGGCAATAAATCGGCGCGTGAATTCTGCTAACCGTGGTCAGCGGTGATAGAGTGCTGTTTCCGCCACGCCTCCCCTCGAACAATGCGGGCCGGGTGTCAGTGCCGACCGCGCGGGCACCGGAACTGTTCCCATGCGTCGACGTTAGCTCCGAGCAAACGGCCGGGTACTGCACATATCGTGGGTATTCGCGGTACGGCGCCGCCACGGTAGGTAGCGCGCCGATGCCCGCCCGCGATCGCGGGCGCCATGGCGAACCGGACATTTTCCGGGCACCGTACTCCTCGGTCGTCGGTATTCCGAGCTTCGCCCAACAAGGCTTTACCGGGTGCGCCCGCCGACGCCCTCCGGACAATTCCGGATCGGCAATCATTGACCCTTTCTTTGCCCGAGATATGTCACTCCAGGTAACCAGGCGCGGGACGTCCGGACGCTGATGATGGCGAGGTCTTAACGGCGATCAGCGGGGTTTGGCGGGCACGGTGTTCAGCGCTGAGCAGGCCGTCGGGCGCCGGCTACCGTGTGGTCGCCGGAGCCGGGCGGGCACCGAGCCGGTCCATGGGGACTCGGTGGGTTTCCCGGGCGGTGGCCGCGGCGATCGCGTTGACCACGCACACGGCGGCGGTGAGCGCGGCGACGCCGAGCCAACTGCCACGTCCGGAGCCGGCGACCGCGGCCGCCGCCGTGGGCACGAACCCGGCGAACGCGAAGCCGAGCTGGGTGCCGATGGCGGTGCCGGAGAGCCGGACGCGGGCGCTGAACATCTCGCCGTAGAAGGACGGCCACACCCCGTTGGGCGCGCTGTAGGCGACACCGAACATGAGGATGCCGGTCAGGAAGATCAGACCGTAGCCGGCCGAGGAGATCGACCACAGGTAGGCGAAGGTGAGCGCGCCGCTGGCCAGCGCGCCGCCGATGAACACCGGCTTGCGTCCGATCCGGTCGGACAGCCGGGCCCACAGCGGGATGGCGGCGAGCGCGACCACGTTGGCCAGCACGCCGACCCAGAGCACCGGCGTCCGCGCCAGCCCGACCGTGTTCACCGCGTAGGACAGCGCGTAGACGGTGAAAATCGTGCTCACCGACGCGATCCCGGCGGCCAGGATGACCCGTAGCACCGCGGCCCAGTGCTCGCGGAACAGCACGGCCAGCGGCAGCGCGGCACGCTCCGCCCGCACCTCGCGACGGAACACCGGTGTCTCCTCCAGCCTGCGGCGGATGACGAAAGCGACCACCACGACGACCGCGCTGAGCCAGAACGGAACCCGCCATCCCCAGGTGAGCAGCTGGTGCTGGGGCAGTGCGGCCACCGGGAGGAACACGGCGGTGCCGAGGATCTGGCCGGCCTGGGTGCCGCTCAACGTGAAGCTGGTGTAGTAGCCGCGCCGGTCGGATGGGGAGTGCTCCAACGTCATGGAGTTCGCCCCCGCCTGTTCACCCGCGGCGGACAACCCCTGGAGCAGGCGCAACGCGACCAGGGCGGCCGGCGCCAGCACGCCGACCTGCTGGTAGGTCGGCAGGCAGCCGACCAGGAAGGTGGCGGCCCCCATCAGCAGCACGGTGAGGACCAGGACGCGCTTCCGGCCGAACCGGTCGCCGACGTGGCCGAGGAGGACGGCGCCGATCGGTCGGGCGAGATAGCCGACGCCGAAGGTGGCCAGCGAGAGCAGGGTGCCGGTGGCCGGGGCGCTGGCCGGGAAGAAGATCTTGCCGAAGACCAGCGCGGCGGCTGTGCCGTAGATGAAGAAGTCGTAGTACTCCAGCGCGCTGCCGATCCAGCCGGCCAGCGCCGCCTTCCGCGGCTTGCCCAGCTCGGCCAGGAACTCGGGCCGAGGCCGGGTCGATCGGGTGGGCGTCATTGCTGCTCCTCGGTCGGTGCTCCGTTGCACGGGTCGCACGGGCAGCGGCGGCGTTGTGCCGGCGCGCCACGGTCCTCGCGGTGGCCGGCGGAGGTGGCGGTGTAGCCGGCCGCTCGCGGGTCTCCCGAGGGGCGGCGTGCCGGTGCCCGTCCTAGATGTGGCTGTGCGGCCGGGGGGGGTTGGGGTCGGCTTCCGTTACGAACTAGTTAGTTAAATCTGCGGGTCATGGCCGTCGCGTGTCAAGCCCCGCTGCCCGCCGTCATCGCCGGGGTCCACGGCAGGGCACCGGTGGTCAGCGCGCGGTGAGGTAGGCGATCAGCATGTCGCCGAGCATCCGGCGGTGGTGCTCGCGGTGCCGCGGGTCGAGCATGTCCCGCTTGAAGATCGCGTCGAACGTGTGGCGGTTGGCCGTGCGGAACACGCAGAACGCGCTGATCATCATGTGCACGTCCAGGGCGTCCACGTCCTCGCGGAAGACTCCGGCCGCCCGGCCCCGCTCCAGGATGCGGGCGAGCACGTCCAGTGCCGGATCGGCCAGTCCGGACAGCACCGAGGACTTGGCGATGTGCTCGGCCCGGTGGATGTTCTCGATGCTGACCAGGCGCAGGAAGTCCGGATGCGACTCGTGGTGGTCGAAGGTCAGCTCGGCGAGCTGCCGCAGCGCGTCCGCGGGTTCCAGGTGGTCGACGTCCAGCTCCCGCTCGATCGAGCGGATCACCTGGTAGGCCCGCTCCAGCACGGCCACGAAGAGCTGCTCCTTGCTTCCGAAGTAGTAGTAGATCATCCGCTTGGTGGTTCTGGTCTTCGCGGCGATCTCGTCTACTCGGGCGCCGGTGTAGCCGCGGTCGGCGAACTCCCGGGTGGCGACGTCGAGGATCTCCGCCCGCGTCCGGTCGGCGTCCCGCTGCCGCTCCGCCCCCTTCGGGGCGCGTTCGGTCGACGCCGGGTCGGACGGTGGTGCGGCCACCGGGGCCCCCTCGTGCTCGGATATGCGGATCTCCCACTTTAGGTCCGCGCGCCGGATTCCCTCGGCTCGCCCTTCCCCGGGCGACCCTGGTGGGCTAAAACTAACTAGCTAGTTCGTACACAGGCTCGGATGGGAGGACAACCGCATGCCCGCTTCGCAGCGCGCCGGTGAGGGTGGGAGCCGCCGGGGCGGCTACCTGATCGGGCTGATCGGGTCGGGCATCGGCTCGTCGCTCAGCCCCGCCCTGCATGAGCGCGAGGCCGACCGGCTCGGCGTGCGCTACCTCTACCGCCTGCTGGACATCGACGACCTCGCACTGCCGGCCGCCGCGATCGGCGACCTTCTCAGCGCCGCCAGGCTCGCCGGCTACGACGGGGTCAACGTCACCCATCCCGGCAAGCAGCTTGTGCTCGACCACCTGGACGAGTTGTCGCCGGAGACCGCCGACCTCGGTGCGGCCAACACCGTGGTGTTCACCGGCGGCCGGGCGATCGGCCACAACACCGACTGGTCCGGCTTCGCCCGCGCGGTCGGTCGGGGACTGCCCGACGCCTCGCTGGACGCCGTGGTCCTGCTCGGCGCCGGCGGCGCCGGCAGTGCGGTGGCGCACGCGGTGCTCACCCTGGGCGCCGGGCACGTGCGGATATTCGACCTCGACGCACGCCGCGGCGCCGCGCTGGTCGAGGCGCTGCGCGCCCGCTTCGGCGCCGACCGCGTCAGCGGCGGGCGGCTGTCCGACGGCGGCGCGGAGTTGGCCGCGGCGTTGCGGTCGGCCGACGGCCTGGTCCACGCCACGCCCACCGGCATGGCCGCGCACCCGGGGCTCCCGGTGCCGGTGGACCTGCTGCGGCCGCGACTGTGGGTGGCCGACGTGGTGTACCGGCCGCTGGACACCGAACTCGTCACCGCGGCCCGGGAACGTGGCTGCCGGGTCCTCGACGGCGGTCGGATGGCCGTCTTCCAGGCCGCCGACTCGTTCCGGCTGTTCACCGGCATCGACCCGGACGAGGAAGCGATGATGCGCCACTTCGACGCGCTCGTCGGCGCGGCCGGAGCGGGAAAGCGAGACGCCCATGCCCGTCGCTGACCAGCCCCCCAAGCCGGCCCGGCCGCGCACCGGGATCGCCACCGTCTGCCTGTCCGGCACCCTGGAGGACAAGCTGGCAGCCGCGGCCGCCGCCGGCTTCGACGGCGTGGAGATCTTCGACCCCGACCTGATCGCCGCCCCGTGGTCTCCGGCACGCGTCCGGCAGGAGTGCGCCGACCTGGGCCTGACCATCGACCTGTACCAGCCCTTCCGCGACTTCGAGGCGGTCCCGCCCGACGTCCTCCGGGCCAACCTGCGCCGGGCGGAGCGCAAGTTCGACGTGATGGAACAGCTCGGGGTGACCACCATGCTGGTCTGCTCCTCGGTGTCGCCGGACGCGGTGGACGACGACGACCTTGCCGCCGAGCAGCTGCACGCGCTGGCGTCGCGAGCCGCGGAGCGCGGGATGCGGATCGCCTATGAGGCGCTGGCGTGGGGTCGGTTCGTGAACACCTACCAGCACTCCTGGGACATCGTCCGCCGCGCCGACCACCCCGCGCTGGGCCTGTGCCTGGACAGCTTCCACGTGCTGTCGCGGGGCAGCGACCCGGCGGGCATTCGGGACATCCCCGGATCCAAGCTCTTCTTCCTGCAACTCGCGGACGCGCCGCGGATGGACATGGACGTGCTGCAGTGGAGCCGGCACCACCGGCTCTTCCCCGGCCAGGGCGCCTTCGACCTGACCACCTTCCTCGACCACGTGCTGGGCGCCGGCTATGACGGCCCGCTGTCGCTGGAGGTGTTCAACGACGTCTTCCGCCAGGCCGATCCGCGGCGTGCGGCGGTGGATGCGATGCGGTCGCTGCTGGCCCTGCGGGAAACCCTCGGTCCGGCTGGCCCGGCCCAGGTGCGCGAGCCGGAGCTGCCGTCCCCGCCGGATCTGGCCGGGCATGCCTTCGTCGAACTGACCGTTGACGAGGCGTCCGGCTCTCAGGTGGAGCGCGCGCTGGCCGCGATGGGTTTCGCGCACACCGGCCAGCACCGCTCCAGGCCCGTCCAACTCTGGCAGCAGGGCACCGCGCGCATCCTGGTCAACGCGTCCGGACGCGGCGGGGACAACCCGGGTGTGACCGAGGTGACCGGGCTCGCCGTGGAGAGCGCCGACCCGGCCCGCTCCGCCCGCCGCGCGGAGGCGCTGCTCGCGCCCGAGCTGCCCCGGACGCACGCCGCGAACGAGGCGGACCTCGCCGCCGTGGCCGCACCGGACGGGACCGCGGTGTTCTTCTGCCGCACCGGCGCCGACGATCCGGCCAGCTGGCTGGCCGACTTCATCGCCATGGGCGTGCCGCGCGGTGCGGGGACCGGCCTCACGGCGGTCGACCACGTCGCGCTGACGCAGCCGTTCGACTATTTCGACGAGGCGGCGCTGTTCTACCGCTCGGTGCTCGGCCTGCATCCGGAAACCCTCACCGAGTTCGCCGCCCCGTTCGGGCTGGTCCGCAGCCGCGCGGTCACCGACACCAAGCGCCAGGTGCGGATCGCGCTCAGCGTGGCCCTGCTGCGCCGCGGCGAGTGGGCGCCGGGGGTGCGCGACCCGCAGCACATCGCCTTCGCCACGGACGATGCCATCACCACCGCCCGGGCCATGCGGGCGCTGGGCGCGCCGCTGCTGGAGATCTCCGGCAACTACTACGACGACCTGGACGCCCGGCTGGCCCTCGACCCGGACCTGCTCGCCGCGATGCGGGAGTGCGGCGTGCTTTACGACCGCGACGAGAACGGCGAGTTCCTGCACTTCTACACCGAGTTGCTGGGCTCCCGGGTGTTCTTCGAGGTGGTCCAGCGCGTCGGTGGCTACGCCGGGTACGGCGCGGTCAACGCGCCGATCCGGATGGCCGCCCACCGGCGGCTGCGGCTCGCCCGCGGCGCTCAGCCGTGACGCACCGACGGGTTCGGTGGCGCGGGGAGGCCGCTCGGCGAGCCGGATGGCGGCCCGCCTCTGTCGAGCAGCGGCTTGTGGTCGACCGTGCCGGAGATCCGGGTGGGGGAGCGACGGTGAGCAGTTGCGCCACAATGTCAAAACGCAGGCCGTGCTGGGCAGGGGTGGGAACACGACGATGACTCGAGGAGCGAGGACCGACGCGTACAGCACCGGACCCTTCAGCATGGACGAGCTGACCGAACTGGATCGGCTACGGTTGCTCGAGCGGGTCAAGGACCCTGACACGATCGCGTTTCTCGAATCACTTCCTCTCCGTGACGCCTGGCGGTGCCTCGAAATCGGCGCTGGCGCAGGGTCGGTCGCCTACTGGCTTGCCACCAGGTGCTTGGAGGGTCATGTTGTCGCGGCCGATATCGATACGCGCCACCTCGATCCGCGGCGGGTGTCCAATCTGGACGTCCAGGAAGTGGACATCAACTCCCATCATTTCGCCCCGTCATCCTTCGAACTCGTGCACACGCGCGCGGTGCTCTGCCACGTCCCCGCCCGCGAGGAGGTCATCGCCCGCGCCTTCGAGTGGCTCACCCCGGGCGGCTGGCTGGTCGTGGAGGACGTCTACACCCTCCCGGTGGGCTCGAGCCCCTACCCTGCGTGAATCGCTACGCTGCCGCCGCCGAACAGGCCGCACGACGGCGCGGTGCGGACATGGCGTGGGGAAGCCGGCTTCCCGCTCTCCTGGCACAGCGCGGTTTCGTCAACATCGCGGCGGAAACGAAGCCACGGCTGATCGGAGTGGGCGGGCTACCGGACGATCTGTGGCGACTCAACCTCACGCAGGCCGGACCACATCTGGTCAGGGACGGGTTGCTGACCCGCGACGAACTCGACGAGTGTGTCCGCCAATATTGGCAAGGCGAACTGTGTCCTGTCAGGCTTCCCGGGGGTGTCCTTCGTCGCGCCAGGAAACGGCGAGCAGGTCGGCGCGCCCGCGGGGCACGATGGTCCTACCGGGCCGCAGGTCACCCTGGCACCCGGGCAGATGGCCTCCGCGATTGTGCGGGTCGCCAGCACGGAAAACTATCCGGCCAGTGACTGCAATCCCGTCGCGGTGGCTGGTTTCCGGGTCTACCCGCCGGACGACACCGCCGCCATGTTCGTGCGGTTCGATTCGGGCGATGTCACCGCATGCGGCAACACCAGGATCCCGGGAGGTCCGCAGCTCTCGGTGCAGGCCGTCAAGCCAGGGTCCGGGAACGGGTGAGCGGGCGGGCGGGCTGCTCGAGGACGGCGTCGAGGTACGCGCCGTGTTCGGCGTTGACCGGGTTGAGCGCGCCCTGTCGCCGCGCGGTGTCGGTGGCGCCGCCGAGGCCGGGACCGCGCGAGATCGATAACCGTGCGCATGGGTGGGCTGACGGCGACGCCCCGGGCGGGTGATTCCTTCGGCGAGCGCAGGCGCCGACGACGGTTTCCTGCGGAGACTGCGAGGGACGACTTCAGGGGGGAAGATCGTGGTCGAGGCAACGGGAACACAGGGCGGGCGGATCCGCTGGCGGCGCTTTCTCGCGGTATTCGCCGCAGCGGTGATCAGCGCGGGCGGGCTGATGTTCGGCATGGCCCGGGGTGCCCTCGCGGTGTCCTTCGCCGTCGCCGGCATGCCGTTCAAGGTCAGCGCGGACCTCCTGCAGGGCTTCGGGTTCGTCACGTTCGGCGCGGTCGACCGCGAGCTGACGGGCCGGCTGCATCCGGTGCAGGTCAACGCGTTCCGGCAGGTCACCCTCTACGGCTTCTGCCAGTCCATCGTCACCCCGCACGTGCCGTTCATCGGTGACGTCACGCTGCTCACCACCGCGCCGTCCTCGACGGGCGTCAACCTGGTGACCGACCTGGAGTTCCTCGCGGGCGACGTCACCTACAACAACGTCGACGTCAACATCGACGCCAGCACGGTGTTCAAGGGTCCGCCGGGGGTCCGGGGAGTACCCGGAACCTCAGGCGCGCAGGCCAACGCGGTGACCGTGCGCAATCTGCGCAACGTCGCCTGGGCGACCACCGCCGGGACGTTGCACCAGCCCGGCATGGTGACCAGGGTTCTGATCGGCCGCCACGAGTGCTTCTAGACGCTGTCCTTGGCTTGGCGTGGCGCGTCGGCGGTCGGTACGGTCGCCCGCGCCTTCGGTGGTAGGCGCAGGCCCAGCGCGGCGAGGTGGGCGGCGGCGAGCTTTTCGGTCACGGCGGTCTCCCCGCGATGCCAGGCCGCGGCCGGCTCAGCGCTGATCGCCAGCAGCCGGCGTGCCGGCAACGCGGTCAATGCGCGCAGGGCCAACAGTTCCGGATCCCGCTCGCGCATCAGCTTCGCCGCGCCGGCCGCGCGGGCGTAGCGCAACCGCCGGGGGAGCCACCACCACAGCACCGGGACCACCCCGAACACGACCACCGCCGCCGCGAGCGCCACGGCGCTGTCGTCGACCACGGCGATCTGCCGCTGTCCGGCGTCGATCATGACCTGCCCGGCGTCCGCGCCGTGGCCGAGCGCATCGGAGAGCGGACCGCCCACCAGGGGTACCTTGCCGGCGTGCTGCGCCGTGCTGGTGAAGGTGTGTTGCAGATCGGCGCCGGCCTGGGTCAACCGCAGCCCGGGATCACGCAGGCCCAACACCCAGTCCCGCACCTGAATCGCGGCCCAGCACGAGACGGCCAGCCACGCCACGACGAGCGCGTCCGCCACCGCCTGCCCGGCGACGCGAAACGGCCGCTCCGCATAGAGGTTCATGGCGCCCGAGTGTCGAGCATCGAAACGCACCCCGACACCCCGCGAGCCGACCGACGCGTACCTCACCCTGGCGCGCCACGGCCGCGGCCGGGTGCGTGCCGGCTGATCGGTCAGGCGTGCCAGCGGTGCACCACGTCGCCGCCGAGGTGGTCCTGGACCAGGTCCAGGAGTGTTTCCACCTCGTTCTGGTCGTAGCCGCCCTGCTCCGGTGGCACCTCGTGGAACCGGACGTCGTGCACGTCCTGGGCGGTGAGGGTGTCCTGGCCGGCCAGCGTGGCTTCGACGCGGTCGAGGAACGCGTCGACCTCGTCCGCGTCGTAGCCGCACTGACCCAGCGGCGGCCGGTGAAACCGGACGTTGCGGATCGCTTCCGGGGTCAGCGGTGGCGGGGTGGCTTCCGGCGGCGCCACCGGTGGCGTGGGTGGGGCGGGCTGCTCGAGGACGGCGGCCACCAGGGCGAGAAATTCGGTTTCGGTGTAGCCGGGCCGGCCCGGTGGCGGAGGGTTGAAGGTGGCGGTGAGGACATCCTCGGCGGTGATCGTGTCCCCACCGGCGAGGGTGGCGCGGACCCGGTCCAGGAGGGCGTTGACCTCGTCCCGATCGTAGGTCGCCGCCGCTGAGCGGCGCCGGATGGCCGCGGCGTGATAGACGTCCCGGGGGTCCGGTTCCGATGGGCGACGACCGGGCTGCGGGGTTGGCGACGCCTGCCGGAACACCCTCGACGCGTCGCGGCCCGATCGCGGTGTGTTCCCGGGCGCGGACGCACTCGCCCGCATCGATGGTCGGGTGGGTTTGTCCGCGGACCGGGTGAGCCGTTTGAGGCTGTGCGCGGCCAGGACGAGGAACGCCGTCACCCCGGCCTGGCCGTAGCCGCGGTTCCCCGGCGCTGGCGGTGGGAAGGCGGCGGTGAGTACCTCGTGGGCGGTGAGGGTGTCCTGGCCGGCCAGGGTGGCGTGGATCCGGTCCAGGAACCGGTCGACCTCGTCGGCGTCGTAGGCCGGTTCTCCCTGGGACGGGCCCAGGAAGGCGACGTTGTGCATGTCCCCGGCATCCCACGGGGGCGGATCCGTCCGTGGCCGGGTCATCGGTGGTGCCTGCCGGGACGATTCCGGCGCGTGACCTCGCGGTGACGGGAGCGCCGACCCGATGTGGCCGCCGGGCGCTCGTCGTCGCCGCGCGTGCCGGGTGGGGCCGCGCCGAATCTGATGCCGCGGACATCCCTCGGGGTCAGGGTCACCGTGCGTTCCTTCCCGCGGGTTCTCGCGCGACCGCGATCGCGTGGCCAGGGCGCGCCAGATGCGCCCGGGTCACGTCCCGCGGCACGGCGCCCCGCCACCACGATCGCGGGGCCTGGCGGCCGGTGAGCGTCATGCGGAACCGGCCCAGCGACCACGGGCCGCCAGGCCCGTGCGAGCGGCCGGTGCGGCGACACACGGGACGGACCGCACGGGCTGGCCGCATGACGCGAACGCCCGCAGAAACACGGCGCGTGACATGGTCGCGTTGGCTCACGCGGCTTCGCGCACGCATGAGGGAGCCTCCCTCGCGCCGGTACGCTGGAACAGCGCCCGCGTACGCGGCGGGAACCGGCGGGCCCCCGACTGCCCGTCCTACGTTGCTTCGGTCAGCTTGGTCGATGGCATGTTGCCGCATCAGGTGACGCCGTGCAAAGCCCGGCCATGCCGTGGAAACCGGTGACGCGGATCCTTCTCGGTTCTGCCCCCGGATCTGATGCGCACGCACACCGAGGGTCTTTCTCATGAGGACGGTGTTGCGACACACGGGTGCCGGCTCCGCGGGCGCCTTACCAGGAGCGACCGGCCGAGTACCCGTTCGACAGTGTGGGGAATCACCGGGTCGCCCGGCCAGCCGGTTGGGGGAGAATGCCCGCCGGGCCGACCGGCCACCCGCCACCTGCTGCCGATGACGAGGGACTGGATTGCTCACCGCGGCCGACAGAGAGTCGTTCCATCAGCGCCTGAGTGTTCGTGCTTCGGCGGCGATCGCGCTGGGGCAGGCGGCGTCCTGGCTGTCCCGCCGGACCGGCCGGGGCGACGGAGCCATGATCGGCGGTCGTGTCGCGCTGGCGCTGGACTCCGGAGTGCTGCGCCAACTGTCCCGCGGCCGCCGGATCGCGCTGGTAACCGGCACGAACGGCAAGACGACCACCAGCCACATGATCACCGCGGCGCTGCGCGCCCACCACGGCCGCGTGGCGAGCAACCACACCGGCGCGAATATGCCGGACGGGCACGTCGCCGCGCTGGCCGCTGATCGCGGCGCCGAGCACGCCGTACTGGAAGTCGACGAGTTGCACCTCCAGCAGGTCGCCAACCAGGTCGCCCCCGCGGTGCTGGTGCTGCTCAACCTCTCCCGCGACCAACTCGACCGCGCGGAGGAGATCCGCCGGGTGGTCCACCGGCTCGCCGCCACCGTGGCCGATCATCCGCGGGCGGTGGTCGTGGCCAATGCCGACGACCCGAACATCGTGCTCGCCGCCGCCGCGGCGCAGCGGGTGGTCTGGGTGGCCGCCGGAGCGGTGTGGCGGGCCGACGCCACGGTCTGCCCCCGCTGCGCGCGGACCCTCTCGGTCCGGGAAGATCACTGGTGGTGCGAGTGCGGCCTGGCTCGACCGACTCCCACCTGGACGGTCGTCGATCCGGACGGCGACCCGGCGTCCATCACCACACCGGAGGGCACCCGGCTCCCACTGCGGTTGCGCCTGCCCGGGGCGGCCAACCGCGGCAACGCCGCCATGGCCATCGCCGCGGCCACCACCCTGGGTTGTCCCGCCGCCACGGCCGCCGCAGCCGTGGGTGAACTGGCCGACATCCGCGGCCGCTACCGTACGATCGCGTTCGGCGGCCGGCCCGCGCGGCTGCTGCTGGCGAAGAACCCCGCCGGCTGGCAGGAGACGCTCACCGTCGTTGCCGGTCACGAACGGCCGCTGGTGCTGGCCATCAACGCCCGCGAGGCCGACGGCCTGGACACCTCCTGGCTGTGGGACATCCCGTTCGAACGGCTCCGCGGGCGGCACGTCGTGGCCAGTGGGGAACGTGCCACGGACCTGGCCGTGCGGCTGCGCTACGGCGAGGTGGCCCACCACGTCGAACCCGACCCCGTCCGTGCCGTCGCCGCCGCGGGTGGTCCGATCCCCGACGTCATCGCCAACTACACCGCCTTCGCGGCGCTCGTCGGGAAGGGCGACCCCGTCGCCGACGGCGGGCCGGGGGAACCGCGCGGTGACTCCTCCGCCTCCGCTCCGCCCGCGGACCCGTCCAGCCTGGCGACCCAGCCGCTGGACCGGCGCCGGCTCGGCCGCTCCCTCGGCGCGGACGCCTCGCGGCGGGCGGCGGTGTGGCGATGGGTGCGCCGCACGTGCTACCTGGTCACCGCCGCGGTGATCCTGGCACCGCTGATCGCCTTCGTCATCGGCTACGTCGCCTGGGACGTGGCCAGCCCGGAAAGTGTCGCGCGCGGCACCGCCCAGACCGTGGTGCTCACCTACGCGGACAACTCGGAACTTACCCGCATCGTGCCCACCTCCGGGAACCGCACCATGGTCCGCGACGTCGACCGCGAGGTCTCGAAGCCGATGCGGGACGCCACCCTCGCCGCCGAGGACCCGACCTTCTACCAGAACCCGGGATTCGACATCGTCGGCATCCTCCGTGCCGGCTGGGCCCAGCTCACCGGCGGCTCCGGCGGAGGTTCGACGCTCACCCAGCAGTACATCAAGCTGTCCACCGGCAACGACCAGCACACCTACACCCGCAAGTTCAAGGAGATCGTGCTGGCGTTCAAGATGAACCGGCAGCAGTCCAAGGACGACATTCTCAAGGCCTACCTCAACACCGCCTACTACGGGCGCGGCGCCTACGGCATCGTCGCCGCCGCCGACGCGTACTTCCACAAGCCGCCCGGCGAGCTCGATCCCAGCGAGGCGGCGGTGCTGGCCGGCATGGTGCAGCAACCCACCGACAACGACCCGCGCGTCAACCCGGAGCAGGCACTGCGCCGCTGGACCTACGTCGCGGACCAGATGGCGCGCTACCACTTCGTCACCGCGGCGGAACGCGCCGCGATGCGGCCACCACCGACCCAGGACCCGGCCGCGCGCGAGGGGAACCTGACCGCCACCCAGTACGACATCCGCCGGCAGGTCCTGGCCGAACTCGCCCGGAACGGCGTCACCGAGCGAGATCTGCAGCAGCATGGCTACACCGTGGTCACCACCCTGGACCCGCGCGCGCAGCGGGCCGCCGAGGACGCCGTCAACCAGGTCCTGCAGGGCCAGCCCGGCAACCTCCACCCCGCCCTGGTGGCCGTCGAGCCCGGAACCGGCGCCATCCGCGCCTACTACGGCGGCGGCGGGAGTCCGGGCGGGTTCGACTACGCCGCCGCACCGCAGCAACCGGGCTCGGCGTTCAAACCGTTCGTGGCGCTGGCCGGACTCGAGCAGAACCGCGGCCTCGGCGAACTCTATGACGGGTCATCGCCGCAGACGATCGCCGGCGCGACGTTCGCCAACAACCCGGGCGTGCGGTGCGACGACCCGCCACACTGCAGCGTGCGCGAGGCGATGACCAAGTCGGTCAACACCGTCTTCGTCAACATGGCCGTCCAGTTCGGACCGGTCAGGGTCGCCCAGGCCGCCTACCAGGCGGGCATTCCCCGCGAGATCAACGGCACACCCACCCTGCGGAGCCCCGACGGCAGCGTCGAGGCCGGCATCGCCCTGGGCATGTACCCGGTGCGCACCATCGACATGGCCGCCGCCTACGCCACCTTCGCCGCGGGCGGGATGCGCAACCCGGCCCGGTTCGTCGCCAAGATCGTCGACCACGACGGGCGGACGGTGCGCGCCTTCGGTGCGCAGCCGCAGGCCGCGTTCGACCCGGGCGACCCGCGCCGCAACGCGAACCTGGCCGCCAACGTGACCGACTCCCTGCTCGACGTCGCGAACCATTCGCACATCGCCCTCGGCGGAGGCCGGCCCGTCGCCGGGAAGACCGGAACCCACCAGTACGGGCGCGGGGACAGCCCCGACAACGAGAAGGCCTGGATGGTCGGCTACACCCCGCAGATCTCCACCGCCGTCTCGATCAGCGCCGGCGACGCGGAACACCCCGTGCTGCCGGTCCGCGACGCGGGCGGCAACCCGGTCTACGGCGCCAGCCTCCCCGGCCACATCTGGCAACGGTTCATGGACGCCTACCTGGCGGCCCAACCCGTCCTCGCCTTCCCGCCGGCGCAGCCGATCGGCCAGTTCTACCCGCCCGCTCCGCCACCACCGCCGGCACCGCCGCCGCCCGGGCCGCCGCAGGACAAACCACCGAAACCGCGGCCGCCGCACCGGCACGGCGGCGGGTAGCGGGCGGAGGCGGCAGGCTGGCCCGAGCCCGACGCCGCGGATCAGCCTGCGCAGCCGCCGGTGGACACGCCCTGGCTGGCGTTCGGCGCGGCGGCCGTGGCGGCGGCGACCTGCTGCTCGGTGAGCACGAACCCGGTTTCCGGGTCGTCCACCGCCGCGCCGAACACCACACCCAGCACGTTGCCCTGCGGGTCGATCAACGGGCCACCGGAGTTCCCGCTGCGCACGGTGGCACGGACGGTGTAGACGTCGCGGGTGACCGTGTTGGCGTCGTAGATGTCCGGTCCGCGCAACTGGATGCGTTGCCGCACCCTGGCCGGCGACGCCGTGTACGGGCCGTCCAGCGGGTAGCCCAGCACCACGCCGCTCGCCCCACCGGCCGCCGGCTGGCCGGCGAAGGGCAGCACCGGCGCGGTCAGACCCGGTACGTCGAGCACGGCCACGTCGACCTCCGGGTCGTCGTACACCACCCGCGCCGGCAGTTCGCCCCCGGCGGCTTCGACCACGGTCCGGTCGGTGCCGGCGACCACGTGCGCGTTGGTCATCACCCGCTGCGGGGCGACGACGAACCCGCTGCCTTCCAGGGCCCGCGAGCAGGACGGCGCGCGGCCACGCACCTTGAGCACGCTGGGCCGCACCCGGTTCACCACGGCGCTGTTCCGCAACGCGGTGTCCGGCGGGCCGACGTCGGTGATCGGGGTCCGGGCGAACGGGTCCACCGCGGCCGGGAAGCCGGAATCGTTGAGCAGCCGCCGCAGGTCAGCCGGCAGTTGCTGAACCTGCCGCGGCATCAGCGAGTTGACCGTGGCGAGCACCCGCGAGTCGTTGATCGACGTGGCGAGACCGGGCAGCCCCACCACCGACGTCAGCGGAAGGGCGACCAACCAGGCCACCACGAACACGACGAGGCCGTGGACGACCGCGCCGAGGGCGTTGTCCACGCCGGTCAGCGGAGTTCGGTTGACGCCGCGCTTGATCGCCGCGCCGATCGACATCCCCAGCGTCTCGCCCAGCGCCACCAGCAGGACCACCACGCCCACCGCGACAGCCACCCGGGCCGCCGGCCCGGAGAACTGGTTGACGACCAGCGGGGCGAGCCGGATGCCCAGAACCGCGCCGCCCAGCACCCCGGCGAACGCCGGCACCGCGGTCACCATGCCCTGCCGGGCGCCCGAGGCCCCCGCCGCCAGCGCGAGCGCGATCACCAACAGGTCGACCCAGTTCACCCGTCACCTCCGCACCCGCTGCCAATTCTTATCGGAGCGCTGGCGGCGCGCTCCCGCGATCTTCGAGGTCCTGCCAATCGGGAACGTCTCGAACTGGTGGTCACATTACGTCAATGCCCGACCCGTGGGGACGCGGTGGGTGGCGCGATGTCAACAAGCCACACGATGTCCGCGTTCCATGCCAAATGAGCGCATCGTCCCCGCCGGCACCGCCTGGCCGCCGAGGCGATCGATGGATTGACCAGGTGTCCTGGTCAATGCGGCTGGTGGTTGTCACAATGCCGCGCATGAGTTACCGCGGTTACAACGACACCGATCCCCGCCTCCACCCCGGCTATGGCCGCGAATCCCGCCGCGAGCAGGGTGGTGAAACCCTGGCCCGCGTCATCAACGTCGTGGTCGGGCTGGTCACCACGGTTTTCGTGCTGCACGTCGTGTTCGTGGTCGCCGGGGCCAACAAGCACAACGGGTTTGTCTCACTGGTGCACCAGGTGGCCAAGGCGCTGGTGTTGGGCTTCGGGGACGTGTTCACTCCGGACGACGCCAAGATCGGCGTGGTGTTGAACTACGGCTTGGCCGCCATCATCTACGCGGTCGTCGGGCAGTTGATCGTGCGGGCACTGCGGCGGCGTTGAACAACCACCCGGAGCAAGCGCCACGGCGGCACGGGCAGCACTCGATCCCATGAATCCGGGTGGTTTCTCGGAACGTGGTCAAGAATGCTCATGGGGTGTTGCCTCGACATCAGCGGGGAACCGAGCGCGTCAACTGCCCCAGGTTTCGTACGGGTCGGGCGGGGCGGGGACCGGCCGTGCCTGCCGGACGTCGATGAACGGGATGGCGCCGTTGTTGACGGGATCCCTGGCCTGTTCGGTGGTGTAGGTGCCGACGACTTCCAGCCAGGTGTCGGGTTGCAGTACGGGAGGCACCTGCCCGGTGAGCCCGATCTTGACGGGTTGCGCGTCGGCGGCGCAGCAGTTGAGGAGCATCCGGACCAGGTAGGGCGTGCCGCCGCTGTCGAACGCGACGAAGCCGGTGACCTTGACCGGACGGTCGCCCAGGGAGCGTCCGTGGTCGTAGACCGCTCGGCCGGCGTAGTTGAGCACGCTGAGCTGGACCGGATCGCCGGCGGGCAGCGTGGGGAAGCCGAACGGTCGCTGGAGGGCCGTGCCGGCGCGCATGGCGCTGTAGGAGTCCAGTGCCGGTGGGGCGACCAGGATGAGCGCGAACAGCGGCAGCAGGAGTAGCCAGGAGACTCGTGGTTCACGGTGGCCGTGGCCGCCGTGCTGCCCACGCCCGGACTGGCCGTCCCGGGTGGCGCGCGGCCGGCGCCAGTCGTACCAGACGGTGGCGGCGGCGGCGATGACCAGGATGATGCCGGCGGTGAGCAGCAGCGGGCGCAGCCCCACCTTGACGTAGCGCAGGTAGAGGTCGGTGAGGCTGGCGCGCAACACCGCCCCGCCGACGAGGAGCATCAGGACGGCCTGCGCCTGCCGGCTCACAGCAGCACCACCCCGGCGAGCGCCGACGCGGCGACGGCCAGGGCGAAGGTGACGGGCGCGAACCGCAACGCGAAGCCGCGGCCGAACGTGGCGGCCTGCATGCCGAACAGTTTCAGGTCGATCATCGGTCCGACGACGAGGAAGGCCAGCCGGGCGGTCAGGGAGAACTGGGACAGCGACGCGGCCACGAACGCGTCCGCTTCGGAACAGATCGACAGCAGCACCGCGAGGACCCCGAGGGCCAGGATCGACACCACGGGGTTGCCGGCCGCGGCGTGCAGCCAGCTTGCCGGGACCACGGCCTTGAGGGTTGCCGCGGCCATCGCGCCGCCGACCAGGAAGCCGCCGGCGTGCATCACGTCGTGCCGCACTGAGCCCCAGAACGCCGCCGGTTTGCTGAGGCCGTCGAAGGACGGGTGGGCCGGTGGGCGCAGCCATTCGGTTCGACCCAGCCGCTGCCACAGCCAGCCCATCGTGCAGGCCACCAGCAGGCTGGCCGCGAACCGTGCCAGCACCATCCGCGGGTTGCCCGGAAAGGCGACGGCGGTGGCGGTCAGCACGACCGGGTTGATCGCCGGGGCGGACAGCAGGAACGCCAGCGCGGCCGCGGGGGTGACGCCCCGGCGCACCAGCGCACCGGCCACCGGCACGGAGGCGCACTCGCAGCCGGGTAGCACCGCCCCGGCCATCCCGGCGACCGGCACCGCCATGGCTGGCCTGCTCGGCAGCGCGCGGGTGAAGAACGACGGGGGAACGAACACCGCGAGCAGCGCCGACAGCAGCACGCCGAGGACCAGGAAGGGCAGGGCCTGGACGACCACCGCCACGAACACGGTCATCCAGTTCTGCATCACCGGGACGGACAGCGCCCGGCGGATCGGGCCCTGCACCTGGAACGCCAGGAGCAGGACCATGGCGAGTACGAACACCGAATCGAGCCTGCGGACCGGCCGAGCGTTCCGGGCGCGGTGGGCCACCCGGGCCGGGGCCACGTCGGTGGTGGTGGTCACGGGGAGGTACCTCCGGTCGGGAAGGGCTTTCGTGGGCGGGTTAGCTTCCACCTCCAGCAGGTCGACTCGGGCGGCACTTCGCACGGCCGCACGAAGATCAACGCACCGGACGGCCGTACGGTTCACCGCGGGCGTCGCCTCCGCGCGGCCACAGGTCCGGGTCGGGTTACCCGGCCCGGAGCGGGCGTGGCGGGGCGACGGCGAACTCGACCCGGATCCGGGTCCGGTGGCGCTACCGGGGTGGCCGGCCGTCGAAGTAGACGGCGAGTTCGGCGATCGAGGTGAAGGTGGCCGACCCGCCGGGGACTCCGCAGACGCGGATGCCGTCGCCGCGGGCCTCGGCGAAGGTCATCGTGTAGGTCCGGTAGCTGCCGGCGGTCCGGTCGTGCGGATAGCCGGGGCTGATCGTCAGGTCGGCGACGTCCACCCAGCGCGTCCCCTGCCTGACCTGCACCATCGGTCCGTGGGCGAACCATCCGCCGTCCGGGAACATGTGGCCCGTGGTGTAGACGACCCGGTCCATGCGGTACTCGCGGGGCCAGGTGTAGCCCCAGAAGTCGAAGGTCTTGTGGGAGCAGTCGAAGCTGTCCTCGCCGAGGTTCGTGGCGCAGTCGTTGTAGTAGCCGCCGTGGCCGTAGTGGGCGCACTTCTCGATGGGTGTCGTGCCGCACCCGCGGGCGAGGTTGCAGCCCGGGTCGGGCGGGTTCGGCGGGCAGCCGGGCTGGCGCGGGGCGACGTGCAGGCGACGCAACGAGAACGTGTAGTTCGGAGCGCCGCAGCCGACACCGAGGAACCAGTTGGACTGTAGCCACATGTCGCGGCCGTCGGCGCTGACGAACTTGGACGGGATGGTGCAGGCGTAGCCGCCGTTCTTGGGTCCGGGGCACGGGGCGGCCTGCGGCGCCGGGCCGGTGCGGCGCGGGATCGGGTGGCCGAACGGGTTGGGTATCACCTGGATCTCCGCGGCCGGGCCGTACCACGGGTAGGCTCCCGCGTCCCTGGACATGAACAGCCGCCACGGTCCCCACGGGGCCGGAGCCTCGTAGAACTCGAACGTGTACTCCGTCCACGAGGTGTAGAGGTACCGGCGCAGCGGCGCGTTGTAGAGAACGCCTCCCTGGGAGAGCACCGTGAAGTTGGCGCGCCCACCACGGCAGAAAACGTCCGGGTAGAGCCTTCTGGGATCGTGCAGAACGGCGACGCGGTCGTCGATGCGCGGGCTCCATCGCGGCTCGCCGGACGGTGCCGTGCCGGCGAAGAACTCCCACGCCTGGCGGCACTGGATGGCCGCCCTGGGCACCCGGGCCAGGTACAGGCTGGTGGGCGACGGCACGGTGTTGCTGTAGGAGCAGCGCCAGTTGTGGTCCAGCCCGTACGCGTAGACGTACCGCGCGCCGTCCGCGCCGAGAACCCTGGCGTGCCGCTGGCTCCTGCCGAAGTCCAGGAACATGATCGTGGTGAACACGTGGCCGGTGAACATCGGCTCGCGGGTCTTCCGCCACGTCCGCCCGTAGTCGTCGGACCGGCAGATGCTGGCGTTGGGCGCGTCGTCGAACGCCACGTTCGCCGGGGCGCGGCGAAGGTCCTGGACGGCGAGGTACAGCTCGTCGCGGCCGTCGCAGTTCCCGTCCACGGCCACCATTCCGGTGGGCTTCCGGTTGTAATAGCGGCGGTCGGCGTACACGTTCGCGATCTGGTCGCCGGCGGCCAGGCGTTCACCGGTGATGCCCACCTCCGGCGTGCCCATGATGCGGTTCACCACGATGTCGGACATCGGCCCGGTCCCGAAACCCTGACCGTCGCCGTTGGCGGCGTAGACGTTGTCGTCGTCGGCCCAGCACGACGGCCACAGGTCGCCGGTGCTTTCGGTGGCATAGCTCGCCGCGTACTCGGTGAACGCGGTGGCGAAGAAGGCGCTGTCCGGGTCGCGGTGCCGCGCGGCGACCCGGTCGGCGGGCCGGCGGAGCGCGAGGGCGTTGCCGGCGGGCGGCGCCGCCCTCGGTGCGGACGGCGGGAACACCGCCGCCGCCCCGGCGGTCGTCGCCGCACGCAGGAAATGCCGGCGGGTGACGCCGCCCGCCGAGGTTCCGCCCGCGGCGGCGGCCGGGCGTTCCTCCTGACCGGTGCTCATCGGCCCCGGGGGATGCGCTCGTCGACCGGGGCGAGCGCGAACGGCTGATGTGGTTCGGACTGGTACCAGTAGGCGGTCGAGGAGTAGTCGTCGCCGCGCTTGTTCGCGTGGCCGTGCTCGATGGTGACCCGGATGGACCGCTGGAACGGGACGGGATCCTCGATGTGGAACCGGTAGAGGCTCACCTGCCCGCTCCAGTTGTCGCCGCCGGTCAGGGTGATGCCGTGGTAGGGGGCGTGGTAGGACTGGCTGGGGCACCAGGCGGTGTTGAAGTAGTCCTCCGTTCCGGTTCCGTGCAGGGTGGGTGGCCACTCGTCGCCGTCGATGAAAATCATGTCGTCGCCCTCGCCGTACCAGTTCCACTGCTGCGTGTCCCGCAGGTTGTGGATGTTCAGCACGCATCCGACGTAGTGGCCCCGGCCCTGCGCCTCGAGGATCGTGTAGTTCCCGGCGCCGTCGGTGTTGGTGCCGGAAAGCTGGAACTCGGCGTTCGTCTGGCTGCCCTGCTCCGCCCCGGAACACGGGTTGGCCCGGCGCCACTGGGCGTGGAACCGGCCGATGCCCTCCTCGAGTTCGTCGAGTTCCTCGTAGTCGACGTAGTAGTAGAGGAAGACCCGCTCCTCGGTCATCTCGCTGGCGACCTCGATGCGGGCGCCGGTGGCGAACGGCATGTGGAAGAAGCTGTTGAACCCCTTGCCGTCCTCCGGGCTCATCTGCAGCGGCGCCGACACGAAGTTCGTCGTCCGGGCGTGACCGACGCCGAAGAAGTCGCCGAGCGGGACGTTGATGCTGGGATGCGGCTCGCCGTCCCAGAACGCCCGCAGCACCAGCCGGCGGAGGTAGTCGGGTTCGCGCATCCACGGGTCGCGCGTCATCCGCTCGTTCGCCAGCGTCATCCACAGGTGCGTGACGGTGCCCGCGCCGTCGATGGCCGCCAGCGTCGCGGTCTCGCCGGGTTCGAGGGTCACCCGGTCGTCGTTGCCGCCGGTGCGGTCCCAGCTCGACGCGCGCCGGCGCCGGGTGCTGCGCAGGCGGGGCAGGTCGCGCAGGCTCGATCCGTGCGGCCCGTACCTGACGGTCATGGTGGCTAACCTCCCGGCGAAACCGGTGTGCTGTCGGTGTTCGCGGGCGCTCGCGCGCCTGCGGTGCGGTGCGCCGGGCTGCCCGGCTCACCGGTCCTCGCGGGGTGGCGGCCTTCCCGGGCGCAGCCGGGTGGCGGCCCGGAAGCTGATCTCCAGCGACTCCAGGCTGCGCTGCTTGGTCTCGGGCACCACCCACCAGACGATCGGGAAGATCGCGACACCGGCGGCGGCATAGGCGACGAACACCACCCCGGCGCCGGCGAGCGCGGTGAAGGTCGGAAAGGTGAGCGACACGAAGAAGTCCGTCAACCAGTTGAACAGGGTCGCGACGGCCATCGCCGTTCCCCGCAGCGCCAGCGGAAAGATCTCCGCGAGCACCACCCACAGCACCGGGCCCCACGTCGCGGAGAAGGTGTTGGTGAAGACGACGAAGGCGGCGACCGCGACAGCGAACAGCGCACCGGAGTGGGCCGGCAGTACCAGCGCGGCGGCACCGACCGCGAACAGGCTCGCCGACATGCCCACCAACCCGGCGAGCAGCACGGGTTTGCGGCCCCATCGATCCACGACCTTGGCCTGCACCATGACCGCGATGGTCCCGATGTTGACCAGCCCGTTGAGGAAGGTGAACAGCAGCGCGGTCAACTTGGACAGGCCGAAGCTCTCCAGCACCGACGGTGCGTAGTAGACGATGGTGTTGATCCCGGTGATCTGCTGGAAGACGGCCAGCATGGCGCCGAGGACGAGCAGGCGGCGCACCCAGCGGGCGCGCAGCCGGACCGCGGCGCCGGCCTCGGTACGTTGCCGTTCCAGCGCCACGATCTCGGCGAACTCGCGTTCGGCCCGGTCGGGGTCACGGCGAAGCTGGCGGAGCAGGGCGCGGGCGCGCTCGGGTTGCCCGCGGCGGACCAGCGAACGCGGGGTGTCCGTGACGGTGAGCATGCCGGCCACCAGCACCACCGCGGGGAAGACACCGATGAGGAACATCCACCGCCACGACCCGGTGAACGCCAGCAGGTAGCCGATCCCGGCGGCCAGCGCCGTCCCCACGATGATCATGTACTGGTTGAGGGAGGTGATCGCCCCGCGGACGTCCGCGGGGGCCATCTCGGCCAGGTAGACCGGGACCATCACGGACGCGATCCCGATACCGAGCCCGAGGATGAACCGGAACAGCACCAGAACCGGGACCGTCGGCGCGGTGCCCGCGCCGAGCGCGCCGACCGTGAACACCACGCCGGCGAGCAGCAGGGTGCGCTGGCGTCCCTGGTGGTCGGCGACCGGACCGCTGCCCAGCGCGCCCACCATGGCGCCGATCACCGTGGCGCTGACGACCGTGCCCTTCAGCAACGGGGTCAGCGGCAACTGCTCCGGAATGAACAGGATGGCGGCCGAGATGATGCCGTTGTCGTAACCGAACAGCACGGCCGCCAGCGCAGCCAGCGCGTAGGCGCGGCGGGTGCTGTCCCGGCCCCGGGCCGCCGGGACGCTCATGCATACCTCCGCTCTCGGCACGGGACCCGCGACGCCGACCGCCGTGCCGGCGGAAAGCGGTCGCGTCGTGGAGTCGAACTGCCACGGAGTGTCGCGCGCGCCGGCCGGCCGCACAGGGCGGTCCGGCGAGAACAACACGATCCGGGGGCGGACGCTGCCCGAAGGGCCACCGCGGCGCCCACCCGTTGGTGTATCCCCGGATGGGCACGCCGCGACGGGCCGGGTCCGGCAGCGCCGCGCCCGCGTCCGGCCCGGCTAGTGCGGCGGTCGACCGGGCGAGTTCTGTGCCCCTCGGACGTCCGTCGGGCTTCCCGGTGGTTCGGCGCAGTAGGCGAGGTTGTTCGCCGGGGCGGGCGCGGTGTCGGTGCCGGTGCGCTGGTGGGTCTGCTCGTAGCCGTGGACGCAGGCGTACGGGTCGAACGAGTTGAGGACCATCCCGAAGTGCGCGGTGCCGTCGCCCGGCGCCACCGTCTTGGCGCCCGCGGTGACCACGGGGTAGACGACCAGGGTTTCCTCGACGCCGGCCAGGCGGACCTTGTAGACGTTGGCGACGGTCAGCAGGTTCGCGAACAGCACGCCCAGGTTCGGCCCCGACTCCCGGAGCAGGTCGCTGATCTGCTGTGCCGCGCCCGGGGCGGCGGCGATGACGCGCCGGTAGTCCGGGTCGGAGGTTTTCAGTTGCTCCGCGAGCAGTCGCATGTCGTGGCTGAACGACTCGATGTCACGGGACTGGGCCCGCTGGGTGTCCAGCACGGTCCTGCTGTTGGCGATCAGGTCCCTGGTCTGCGGTAGCTGGTCGACGGCTTCCTCGGTGTAGGACGAGCTGCTGTCCAGCAGGGTGGCCAGTTGGGTGCGGGTGTTGGTGAAGGCGGTGCCCAACTCGTCGACGACGGTGCGCAGCGACTCGGTGGGCACGCTGGTGACGGTGCGGTCCAGGTGGGACAGCAGGTCCTCCGGCGGCAGCGGGATCGAGGTGCGGTCGCTGTGGATGACCGAGCCGTTGCGCAGGTACGGGCCGGCCGCCGTGCGCGGGCGGAGGTCCACGTACTGCTCGCCGACGCCGGAGCGGTTGGCGACAACGGCGTCCGTGTCGGCGGGAATCCTGGTGCCGGTGCTGTCGATGTCGAGTTCGACGTCCACTCCGGACTTGCTCAGCCGCAGCGGCCCGACCCGGCCGACGGTGAGGCCGCGGTAGGTGACCTCGGCGTTGGTGAAGATGCCGCCGGAGTCGGTGAACTGTGCGGTGACGACGTAGCCGCGGGGCCCGAACAGGCGGTCCAGCCCGGCGTACCTGCCGCCGACGTAGGTGACGCCCACGACGGCGATCAGCGCGAACACGATGATCTGGACGCGGACCTTCCTGGCGATCATCTAGTGCCCCCGAGCAGGTTGCCGAGCAGGTCGCCGGGCTGGCCGGGTGGCGCCGGCAGCGGTGGGACGCCGGGTGCCGGTGAGCCGGGCAGCGGCAGCGGCGGTGGCGCCGCGGCCGGTGGCGGGCCCTTCGGCGCGGCGGGCCCCTGGCTGCCCGAGGCGAGCAGGAAGTCGACGATGCTGTCGAAGTCCGCGTCGAGCTTGACCGCCAGGTTGGCGTAGTCGCCCTTGATGATGTTCACCGAGTAGTCGGTGAACGGGTAGGTCACCAGCATCTGCAGCGACTTGGGCAGGTTGTCGCCGGCCTCGGCCAGCTTCCCCAGGATCGGGCTGAGCGCCTTGAGGTTGGCGACGGTGTCGTCCCGGCTCCGGTTCACGGTGTCCACCGCGACCTGCGACAGCCGGTCCATCGACTGCAGCATGGTGACGAACTCGCCGCGCTGCTCGTTGAGCACCTTCAGGCCGGGGCCGAGGTTGTCCAGCGCGGTGGCGATGTTGCGGTTCTGCCCGGACAGCGACGCGGACAGCCGGTTGAGGCCGTCGATGGCGCGGACGATCTCGCCCTTCTGCCGGTCCAGTTCGCCGGTGAAGCGGTCCAGGTTGGTGTTCAGCTCACGCAGGTCCGCCTCGTTGCCGCCGAGGGCCCGGTTGAGTTCCTGGACGATGTTCTGGATCTGGCCGATGCCGCCGCCGTTGATCAGCATGGACAGCGCGCCGAGGACCTCCTCGACCTCGGGGTTGCGGTTGGTGCGGTCCAGCGGGATGCGGGCGCCGTCGGAAAGCCGGCCGGGCGCCGGCTTGGCCGGGTTGGCGAGTTCGACGTACTTCTCGCCCAGCAGGCTGGACTGCCGCAGTTCCGCGGTGGCGTTGGGAGCCAGGGCCACGCCCTCGTTGACCTCCATGACGACGTCGGCGGTCCAGCCGTCCGGTCCGGTTCGGACGGTGGCCACCTTGCCCACGGCCACGTCGTTGACCCTGACACTGGCCTGCGGCACCAGATCCAGCACGTCGTGGAACTCGGCGGTAACCCGGTACGGGTGCGGCCCGAGGTCGGCGCCGCCGGGCAGCGGCATGTCGTAGATGCCGGCGAACCCGCCCTGCCCGCACGCGGTGAGCGCGAGCACCAGCACGGGCAGAAGGGTGGCCAGCGTGCGCCCGCGCCCCATCAGCGACCACCCCGCCCAGCGGTCTGGCCGCCCATGTTCAGCACGTTCACCAGTGGCAGGGGCAGGGGTGGCGGCTTGCCCTGCTGCATCGCGCCGACCACGTCCGCGGGGGAGGGCAGCGGCGCGGCCCCGTTGATGACCGGCGCGAGTCGCCGGCACGCGTCGGTGAGCACCGGCGGAACCGGTTTGGTCGGGGGCGCCGCCTGCAGCAGCTTGCAGACCAGCACGATCGGCGGGTTGGTCAGCTCGTTGATGTTGCTGCGGGTCTGCAGGGTCTGCGACGCCGCGTCGTAGGTGTTGGCCAGGTTGGACAGGCCCAGCGGAGCGTCGTCCAGCACCTCGGCCAGCGCGGCCCGCTGGTCGACCAGCACCTTCGTCACTCCGGCCAGGTTGTCCACGTTGGACTTGATCTGGTCGCGGTTGTTCCGGATGAACGCCTGGACGTCCTCCAGCGCCGGCCCCAGGTCGTGCAGCGCCCTGCCGAGGTCGCCGCGCTCGCCGGCGAGAAAGCGCATCGCGTCGGCGAACTGCTGGTTGAACTGCCGCACCTGCCCGTCGCTGTCGGCGAGTGCCTTGTTGAACTTCTGCAGATGGTCGATGGTGCCGAACCAGTCCTCTTTGGAACCCGACAGGGTGCTCTCCGCCTGGCCGAGCTGGATGATCATCTGGTGGATCGCCTCGCCGTTGCCGCGCAGGTTCGCTGCCTCGACGGTGAGCGCGTCGGACAGCGCTCCCTTGCTGTTGGCACCGTTCGGGCCCAGCGCGGTCATCATCCGGTCGAGGTTCTTGTTGATGTCGTCGAGTTCCAGCGGCGCGGCCGTGCGGTCCAGCGGAAGCACCGTTCCGTCGGTCATCCGCGGGCCGCCGTCGTAGGGCGGGGTGAACTGCACGTACCGGTCGCTGACCAGGCTGGGCGCCACCGCGACGGCCTTCGCGGTGGCCGGCACCGGGACCTTCGGGTCCAGCGTCATGTCCACCCGGACCTGCGGGCCCTGCGGGGTGACCCCGGTGACCGTGCCGATCGGCATGCCCAGCACCCGCACGTCGGAACCCGCGTAGAGGCCGATCGACTCGGGGAAGTAGGCGGTGACCCGGGTACCCGACGGGCGGGACAGCACCCACCACACTCCGGCGGCCAGCAGCAGGACGACGACCGCGGCGAACGCCACGGACCGCGCGAACGCGCCGTGGAAGGAGATGACCGGCCTGCTCACCGCTGGCCTCCTCCCGCGATCGGCGGCTGGCAGCCCTGCTGGTTGACCCCGACCGGCCCGGCCTGCGCCATGGGCGGGAACTGCCCGCAGATGTAGCTGTCGAACCAGCGGCCGTTGCCGACCGTGTTGGTGAACAGCCGGGTAAACGGGGCGAGGCCGGCCAGCCCGCGGGACAGGCTGTCCTGGTTCGCGTGCAGCATCGCGGTGATCTGGTCCAGCTTGGCCAGCGCGGGCTGGAGCTGGCCGCCGTTGTCGGCCACCAGGCCGCGCAGTTGCGTGGCGAGTTGCTCGGTGCCCTGCAGCAGCCTGGTGATGGCGTCCTCCCGGAAGCGGATCTCCTCCAGCAACTGGTTTCCGTCGGCGAGCAGCTTCTGGAACCGCTCGCTGTGGTCGGCGAGAATCTGGCTGACCTGGTCGGTGTCCTGCAGCAGGTGGCGGATCTCGTCGTCGCGGGAGGCGATCGTCGCCGACATGGCGGACAGCCCGCGCAGCGCGTCGCCGACCTCCTGCGGGCTGTCCCGGAAGGTGTCCGCCATGACCTGGAAGCTCTGCGCGAGTTCCTGGGTGTTGATCTCGCCTTCGGCGCGGCCCACGTCGTTGAACGCCGCCATGACGTCGTAGGGCGCCTCGGTGCGGTCCAGCGGGATGGGAGTGTCCGGGTCCAGCGGGCGGTCACCCTTCGGGTCGAGGGCGAGGTATTTCTGCCCGAGCAGGGTCTTGATCTCGATGGACGCCCTGGTGCGGTCACCCAGCCACGCGCCGTCGACCCGGAAGTCGACCCGGATGTGCCTGCCTTCCAGCGCCATTCCGGTGACCTGACCGGCCTTCACCCCGGCGATGCGCACCTCGGCACCGCTCTTCAGGCCCGCGGCCTCGCTGAACTCGGCGCTGTAGGTCCGCCCGCCGATCAGCGGCAGGTCCTGGAAGTAGAACGCACCCAGCATCACCGCGGTACACAGCAGCAGGCAGATCGCGCCGACCGTGACCCGGTTCGCTTCCCGCAACCGCTTCATGGCTGGCACCTCGCGGGCATCGGTTGGCTGTTGTCCAGGGGGAGGCGCATGCCGAGGCTGGATATCCCGACCTCGCCGGTGGTGCGGCAGAGGAAGTAGTTGAACCAGCCGCCGTAGCTGGCCGTCCGGTTGATCGTGTTCAGCTTGTCCGGCAGGAACTGCACGAAGTGCTGTACCACCGCCTTGCTGTCGTCGAGGTTCTTCGACAGCGCGCCCAGGTTGGCGATGTCCTCCCGGAGCGCGGGGCGGCTTTCGGCGAGCATTCCGCCGGTGACCTGGTTGAGCTGGCCGATGCCGTCGATGGCGTCGCCGATCGTCCTGCGGTCGGCGGCCAGGCCGGACACCAGTTCCTGGGTCTGGGTGAGCACGGTGGACATCTCGTCGCCGCGTGCGTTGATGGTGTCCAGCGCGCTGTTCAGATTGTTGATCACCTGGCCGATCACCTCGTCGCGGCCGGCGATGGTGGACGTCAGCGAGGCGATGTGGGCCAGCAGGCTCTTCACCGTGCCGCCCTCGCCCTGCAGCACCTCGATGATCGACTGGGACAGCTTGTTGACGTCCTGCGGGGACAGCGCACGCAGCAGCGGCTTGAACCCGTTGAACAGCACCGTCAGGTTGAGCGCCGGCCGGGTCTGCCGCAGCGGGATGGTGCCGCCCTCGGGCAGCGTCGCGTTCACCGGTCCCGGCCCCTGGCCGAGCGCGATGTAGCGCTGGCCGATCAGGTTGCGGTACCGGACGGCGGCGGTGGCCGTCGCGGGCAGTTTCCGCTTGTCGAACAGGCTGAACCGGACCTCGGCCTGGCTCCGGTCGGCGATGCGGATGGAGTCCACCTGCCCGACCTTCACCCCGGCGATGCGCACGTCGTCGCCCTCGTTCAGGCCGGTGACGTCGGTGAACCGGGCCGCGTAGTGGGTGGCGGGGGTGAAGGCCGTGTTCGCGATCGTGACGGCGAGCAGCCCGGTGGCCGCCAGGGTGACCACGATGAACACGATCAGCTTCGTCAGCGAAGGGCGGATCGACCTCACTGCACGGTCACCTCCGCTCCCCGGTACAGCGGCCCGAGTAGCAGGCACCCCCAGGACGGCACGTCATCCGGCGACACGTCCAGCGCGGGCGCCACGAGCACGGCCACCAGCCGCTGCTCGGCCGGCGAGTTCGCCAGCGGGGCCGCGGCCGGCGCCGTGGACGAGGGTGCGGTAAGGCCCGGCTGGCTCGGGCGTGGGTTCGGCGCCGGCGCCGGGTGCGACGAGCCGTCCCGCACCGGCCCGTCCGGCGGGTACTGGGGCGCCGGGACGGGCGTTCCCCAGCAGCGCGGCCCGCGCCGGTCGTCGTAGCGCGGGGTGTCCTGCCCGGGCAGGTACTTGCCGCGGCTCTGCGCGATCTTGACGGTGAGGTGCAGCACGCCGGGCTCACTGGTGCCCTTGCCGGCGATGCGGTCCGTCTCCGGGATCGAGGCCACGATGTCGTGCAGCAGGCAGGGGTACTCGGGTGCGTAGCGGGCGAGAAGTTCGTTGGTGGGGCGGCTGGCCACGTTCAGCGCGATCAGGTTGTCCTTGTTGGCGCGCAGGAAGGTGTCCATGTCGTTGGATGCGGTGGTCAGGCTCCGGTACAGCCGGTCCAGCCCGGCCCGCTGCTCGGCCACCGTTCTCGCGTTGATCGACATGTCGTGCAGGGCCTGCGCCAGGTCGGGCACCGCGTTGGCGTAGGTCCGCGACACGTCCGCGAGGGCGCTGATGTCGGCCGTCATGTCCGGCAGCGCGGGGTTGAGCCCGACCAGCAGGCGGTTGAGGTCCACCATGGTCTGCCCGAGTTCCTGGCCGCGGCCGTCCAGGGTCATCGAGATCGTGTTCAGCGTGGTGGCCAGCTTCTCCGGCTGCACCGCCTGCAGCAGCGGCATCAGGTCGCCGAGCACCTTCTCCACCTCGATGGAGGTGCTGCTGTGGTCCTGGTCGATCACGTCGCCGCTGGTCAGCGACGCCGGTGCGGACTGGTCGGGCAGCACCAGGCTCACGTAGCGCTCGCCGAACACGGTCTTCGGCAGCAGCCGGGCGGAGACGTTGCGCGGGATGAGATGCGCCTCGTCGGGTCGCAGCGCCAGGTCCAGTTCGGCGCCGCTGCCGGTGGCGCGCACGCTGCGGACCTCGCCGACGATCAGTCCGCGCACCTTCACGTCCGACGGTGGCTGGAGCTGGTTGCCGACGTGGTCGGTGCGCAGCGTCACGTGCACCACCGGCTCGAACACCTTCTTGTACACGGCGACGGTGGAGAGGAGAAACGCGATGAGCACGCTGATGTAGGCGATGCCGATGAGGCGTCGCCGGATTCGCCAGGCAAGGCTGTCCTGGCTCATCCGGCGACCCTCACCGTCGTGGTCGCGCCCCAGATCGCCAGCGTCAGGAAGAAGTCCAGCACGTTGATCGAGGTGATCGCGGCGCGCACCGCGCGGCCCACCGCGGTGCCCACGCCGGCCGGCCCGCCGCGGGCGCGGAAGCCGAAGTAGCAGTGCAGCAGGACGATGACGACGCTGAACAGCAGCACCTTGGCGAAGGAGTACAGCACGTCCTCCGGCGGCAGGAACAGGCTGAAGTAGTGGTCGTACGTGCCGGCGGACTGGCCGTAGAACACCACCGTGATCACCCGGGAGGCGAGGTAGGACGACAGCAGCCCGATGACGTACAGCGGGATCACCGCCAGGAACGCCGCGATCATCCGCGTGGTGACCAGGTACGGCACGCTGCGCACGGCCATCACCTCGAGCGCGTCCACCTCCTCGGAGATCCGCATGGCACCGAGTTGGGCGGTGAACCCGCAGCCCACCGTGGCCGACAGCGCCAGGCCCGCGACCAGCGGTGCCACCTCGCGGGTGTTGAAGTACGCGGTGATGAACGCGGTGAACGCGGACGTGCCGAGTTGGTTCAGCGCGGTGTAGCTCTGCATGCCCACGACGACCCCGGTGAACAGGGTCATGCCCACCATCACGCCGATGGTGCCGCCCAGCACCGCCAGCGCGCCGGTGCCGAAACTCACCTCGGCGAGCAGCCGCGCCGTCTCCTTGGTGTAGCGCCGGACCGTCCGCGGGGTCCACGCAATCGCCTGCACGTAGAACGTGGCCTGGTCGCCGGCCGTGTCGAGGAACTGCAGCGGCCGGCCGAGCATCCGCCGCATGCCGGGGAGCGAACTCGCCATCGCTCACATTCCCTTCGGCGGGACCAGTTGCAGGTAGATCGCGGTGAGCGCGACGTTGACGAAGAACAGCAGCATGAACGAGATCACCACGGACTGGTTGACCGCGTCCCCGACCCCCTTGGGCCCGCCGCCGGGGTTCAGCCCGCGGTCGGCGGCGACGACCGCGGCGAGGAACCCGAAGATCACCGCCTTGATCTCACCGATCCACAGGTCCGGCAACTGCGCCAGGCCGTTGAAGCTGGCCATGTAGGCGCCCGGCGTGCCACCCTGCATGATCACGTTGAAGAAGTAGCCGCCCAGCACGCCGACCACGCTGACCACCCCGTTGAGCAGGGTCGCGACCAGCATCGCGGCCAGCACCCTGGGCACCACCAGCCGGTAGACCGGTGAGATGCCGAGGGTCTCCATCGCCGCGATCTCCTCGCGGATGGTGCGGGCGCCGAGGTCGGCGCAGATCGCCGAGCCGCCCGCGCCCGCGATCAGCAGCGCGGTGATCAGCGGGCTGGCCTGCTGGATGATCGCCAGCACGCTGGACGCCCCGGTGAACGACTGCGCGCCGATCTGCTTGGTCAGCGACCCCAGCTGCAACGCGATCACCGCGCCGAAGGGCACCGACACCATCGCCGTGGGGACGATTGTCACGCTGGCCACGAACCAGGCCTGCTGGACGAACTCCCGCCACTGGAAAGGCCGGACAAAGGTGCCGCGCACCACGTCGACCGCGAGCACGAACAGGTTGCCGGTCTGTCGCAGCGCCCCGGTACCGGGGAGCGCTCCCGTCCGCGCGGTCATCGCACCGGCTCCCACGGCCGTGGCCGGCCACGGCCACCGAGCACGGGCCGGTGTTGTGAAACGCCGACGACCGAAGGAAACTTTCCGACTTCGAAAGGTGGCCGACAGATCTGGTTGGACCGAGCCAAGCTCGCCTCCCGCGCCGATTCCCCGATGCCGTGACAGGTCAACTGAGCTGGGCTCCCAGGCTGGACGCGGCTGCCGGCGAAATCCATGGACCCGCTGCCCAAACATGCGTCTCGCCTTTTGGGCGTTGTGCCCGAGAAGGTATGGACTACCTGCGTCAAGCCGTGTCATGGTGCGGTATGGCCATACCGACCGGACGGTGTGTTGTGACCGAGGTGTCCCCTTCGATCTCTCCGGCGCCGCGGCCCGTGGACGGTGGTGCCTCCGCCGCGGCCAGGGTGCTCGGTGACGTCCTGCTCGACGACGTCGACGCCCTGGCCGACCGGCTGCTGCGGGTCGTCATCAGGCGCGAACCGTCCTACGCGGAACTCAGCCGGACCGGCGGCGACGAGCTGCGCCGGGCAGTCCGGGAGAACATCGAACTGTGCATCCGGTCGCTGGCCGGCGACATCCCGGATTCCGTCGACCCCCGGGAGCGGTGCCGGCTCACCGGCCGGCTGCGGGCCCTGCAGGGCGTGCCGCTGGAGGCGGTGTTGCGGGCGTACCGGGTCGGTGGGCGGATCATCTGGGACGAACTGCTGGCCGCGTCGCGGCGCCACTTCGCGGGCGAATACGACCACGCACTGCTGGGGCTCGGCAGCGAGATCTGGCGGCTGATCGACGCGAGTTCCACCGTGCTGGCCGAGGCCTACCAGGAGGAGGCGCGGCGGTGCGGCCGCGCGTCCGGCCACGGGCAGGCCTTTCTCAACGCGATCCTCGAAAACGGCGGCGACGATCCCGCCCTGCTCGGCCAGGCCGCAGCGGCGCTCGGCGTGCCGCTGCGAGGGGCCCTGCTGTGCGTGGTGGGCCTGATCGACTCGGCGAGGGACGAGCCGTTGCGCGCGCCCCAGGACGTTCTGGCCGCGCACGGCATCGTCTCGTCGTGGCATCCGCGGTCGGCCGACGTGGTCGGGCTGGTGGTGCTCGGCACCCGAAGACCGCGCACGGTTCTCGACACGCTCGGCCCGGCGGTGGCGGGGCCCGTGGGCGCCTCGCCGGTGATCCACGAACTCGGTCAGCTTCGCCGTGCCTACGAGATGGCCCACACAGCCGCATGTACCCTCAGCGAACCCGGCCTGGCCACGGTGGACGACCGGCTGCCGGAGGCGCTGCTGGTCAACAGCCCGCAACTGCTGGACCGCCTGCTTTCCGTCGCTTTCGGCGACCTGCTCGCCGTGCCGCAACCGCACCGGAAGACCCTGATCCGCACGCTGCGCGCGTTGCTGGGCTGCAACGGGTCGGCCACCCAGGCGGCCAGAATCCTGCACTGCCACCGCAACACCGTGCTCTACCGCCTGCAGCGCATCGAGGAACTCACCTGCCGCAGGCTCGGTGAGCCCCGCGATCGGCTGCTGCTCACCCTCGGGCTGATGGCACTGCGCCCGGGCCGGACCAGGCGCGGCACGACCGATGCCTGAGCGATGGGCGATTTGACCGACGAGGACCTGTTCGCCCGGGTTGCCGCGGAAATCTACCCGCGGTAGCGCGTGGTGGCGGGTGAATACTCCCTGTCCTGGTCGGTTCGGGGTGTGTTCCGGGCGTCGCGCCGCCATTCTTTACCGAGGGTATGACGGTTCATTACCGGGGCAGTAAGCAGATGATTCCGCACGGTGCTGTCACTCGCCGTTCGGATGATTGTCGACCCCAGGTTGATTCGCGATGATTGTGTGCTCGTCCGTACCGAAGTCCAACCGCGGGAATCTCGGTGCGCGGCTGGTACTGACAGCCTGTCCGGCAACTCGACCGGCCTGCGATGACGAGCATGGGAACGCGCCCGGGCGGGCTCGCGGACAGGCACCGACGGAAGACTGGAGTGGCGAGGATGAGAAGGCTCGTACGCGTCGGGGTCACCGCCGCGGCGGTGCTGGTGGTGGGCGCGGGCACCGCGTACGCGGTGAACACCGCCCTGCACGCCGGACCGCAGGGCGACGGAACCGGCGTCACGCCGGCGGGCTGGCGGGTGACGCCGGCCGGAGCGCAGACCGCACTGGGGTCGCTGCCGACGGCGTCGGCGTTGAGCCCGGACGGCAAGCTCCTGCTGGTGCTCAACGCCGGCGATGCGACGCACGAGTCGGTGCAGGCCATCGACCCGGCCAGCCACGCGGTGGTGCAGACCATCCCGTACAAGAAGCCGGACGGCCTGTACGCGGGCGTCGCGTTCAGCCCCGACGGCCGGCACGCCTACGCCAGTTCCGGCGGCGCCAACACCATCCACGCCTACAGCGTCGACGGGCAGCACCACCTCACCGAGGACCCGCCGATCGCGCTGCCCACGAAGAACCCCGCCGGCCAGGTGGTCAACCTCTACCCGGCGGGGCTGGCCGTGACGCCGGACGGCAAGCGGCTCGTGGTCGCCGACCAGATGAGCGACTCCGCCTCGGTCGTGGACCTGGCCACCCGGCGCGTCGACACCGTCGGCGTGGGCCACAACCCGTACGGCGTCGCCCTTTCCCCCGACGGGCGCACCGCCTACGTGAGCAACCAGGGCGCGAACACGGTCAGCGTGCTGGACATCTCCGGGCCGCTGCCGACCGTGGCGCGCACGGTCACCGTGGGCACGCACCCCAACCGGATGGCGGTCGATCCGCACGCCGGCACGGTGTACGTGGCCAACAGCGAGAGCGACTCGGTCAGCGTCGTGCCCGCCGGTGCGGCCGCACCCCGGTCCACCATCGACCTGTCCCCGTACCAGGGCGCACCGGTCGGCTCCAACCCCGACGGCCTGGCGCTGTCCGCCGACGCCGGCACGTTGTACGTGGCCAACTCCGGCAACAACGACGTGGACGTGGTGGACGCGCACACCGGGCACATCCGCGGCATGATCCCCACCGCGTGGTACCCGACCGCGGTCACCCCCTCCGCCGACGGCCGGACGCTGTTCGTGGTCAACGCCAAGGGACTGGGCGCCGGCCCCAACCCGAACGGCCCCAACCCCTACACGGACAACCAGCGCAGTGGCACGCCCGGGTTCGAGGCGCAGTACGTCGGCACGATGATCGCCGGCAGCCTGTCGTCGATTCCGACACCGGACGCGGCGCAACTCGCGAAGTACTCCCAGCAGGTGGTGGCCAACGACGGCTTCGACGAGCGGGACAAGGTGCGCAGCGCCGCGCCGAACAACCCGGTACCGGCGCGCGTCGGCGAGCCGTCGCCGATCAAGCACGTGATCTACGTGGTCAAGGAGAACCGGACCTTCGACCAGGAGTTCGGCAGCCTGGGCAAGGGCAACGGCGACCCGTCGCTGAACCTCTTCGGCGACGACTCCGCGCCCAACTCCCGTGCGCTGCAACGGAAGTTCGTCACGCTGGACAACTTCTACGCCAATGCCGAGGTGAGCGCGCAGGGCTGGAACTGGTCCGTGGGCGCGAACTCCAACCCGTACGTCGAGCAGACCTGGGTGGGCAACTACTCCGGCCGCAATCACCCGTACGACTACGAGGGCGGCAACTTCACCACGGCGATGAACCGCGACCCGAAGGACTCCTACATCTGGGACCGGTTGGCGGACAAGAACATCGCCTTCCGCAACTACGGCTTCTACGAGAGCGACAACGTGTTCAACCCGGGCCCGTCGGGGCCGGACCCGCGCCTGGTGGCCAACACCGACCCGAACTTCTACGGGTGGGACCTGAAGTGTCCCGACTCCTCGGGCACCTTCACCCCGAGGACCGCCTGCAACACCCGCATCGACGAGTGGCAGCGTGAGTTCCAGCAGTACGAGGCCAAGGGCAACCTGCCCGCGGTGGAGTTCCTGCGGCTGGGCAACGACCACACGCAGAACACCACGCCCGGCTACCCCACGCCGAAGGCCTACGTCGCCGACAACGACTACGCCCTCGGCCGGCTGGTGGACAGCGTGTCCCACTCCAGGGACTGGGCGTCCACGGCGATCTTCGTCGTGGAGGACGACGCCCAGGCCGGGCCCGACCACGTGGACGCCCACCGCACCATCGCCCAGGTGATCAGCCCGTACACGCAGACCGGCAAGGTGGACTCCACGCAGTACTCCACCGCGTCGATGCTGCGCACCATCGAACTGATCGCCGGCATCGGCCCGATGACCCAGTTCGACGCGACCGCCACCCCGATGTTCAACTCCTTCACCGGCAAGCCCAACCTCACGCCCTACACCGCGGTGAAGCCGGCGCAGGACATCCTGACCAGCGTCAACGGCGCCAACGCTCCGATGGCCGCGCAGTCCGCGGCGCAGGACTACACGCGGGAGGACCAGATCGACGAGCAGGTGTCGAACCAGGCGATCTGGCAGAGCGTCAGGGGCGCCGGCAGCCCGATGCCGGCACCCGTGCACGCGGCCGGCGCCCCGCCCAACCCGCCGGCCGGCGACCCGGACGACGACGGTCACTGAACCGGCATGACGGTGGGCCCCGGCGAGCACGCCGGGGCCCACCGCCGCCTCTCGGCTCAGCGTGCCGCGGCCGGTTCAGTCCCGCGCCGGCAGCGGCACGACAGCGCGCGGTTGTGCCGTCCGATCAGTGCTGGCGGCGGGCGTGGCGACAGAAGCGGCGGAAATCGCAGTCGTGGCACGCCGTGGTGTCCGGCGCGAACTGGCGGTCGCGGATGCCGTCGACCCAGCCCGCGAGGCGGTCGCGGAAGGCGGCGGACGCGGCGGGCGCGTTGTCGACCTCGACGCGTTCGTTGCGGTCGAGGTCGTGGATGGCCAGGCGCACCGGCCGGTAGCCGAGCCGGCGCAGTGCCGCGGCGTACAGCCGCAACTGTTCCTGATGGATGTCGGCCGGCGGGCGGTTCGCGGTGGTCTTGAAGTCGACGAGGTCCACCTCGTCCGGTTCGCCGCCCGGGTGTCGCAGCACCAGGTCCACCCTGCCGCGGACGCGTGCGGAGCCGATGGGAACCTCGAACCGGGCCTCCGGTTCCACCGTGCCGACAAGTTCGGCGCCGTGCGCGGCAAGGTAGCCGCGCAGCCGGCGCCATGCGGCGGCGTGCAGGCGGGCGGCCGGCACCGGCCCGGCGAACGGCAGGTACCAGGCGCTCTCCAGTGTCGCCGCGAGCGCCCGCTCGTCCGGCACACCTGTCTCGGGCGCGGCACGCGCCAGCTCGGCGATCACGTGGTGAAGCACCCGGCCGAAGCCGAGTTCGGGCGCGATCGGCGGCTGAAACCCGCACCCGCGCCGCAGCCAGTACCGGTGGCCGCAGGCCCGGTAGGTCATCAGGTCGGAGAATGCGACAGCCAGCGGCGGGGGCGCGGCGGCGGAGTCGCCGCACGGCGGTCGGGCGGTGCCGTAGGGCAGGGCGCCGGCCAGCGCCGGGGCGAGGTCGCGGGCGAGGAACCGGGACGGTCGCGCGGGCCGGGTCCGGTGGTGCGTGAACGAGCTGAGCACGACCAGCTCACGTGCGCGGGTGAGGGCGACGTAGAGCAGCCGCGCCTCGTCGGCCTCGCGCCCCTCGTACCTGTCCCGGTCGAACAGCGTTTCCGGGATCAGCCAGGGCTGCGGCCTGCCCAGCAGCGCCGAGGGAAAGCGTCCCTCCACCAGGCCGGGCACGAACACCACCGGGAACTCCAGGCCCTTCGCCTGGTGCACGGTCATGATCTGCACCGCCCGGTCACCCGTCGCGTCGGTCGCCGGTGTCTCCTCGGCGGCGCTGCCGGCGACATGCTCCAGATACGCACGCAGCCGGGTCAGGTAGACCTCGCCGTGGGTGCGGCCGACCACCCGGCGGGTTGCGCTGTTCGGTTGGGACAGTGCCTCGTCCTCGGCCGCCTCGTCGGCCGCCGGCCCCGCCACATACAGCGCGGCCGGCGCGGCCCGCCGCACCGCGTGGTCGAAGTCGGTGAGCAACTCCGACATCCGGCCGAGCCCGGGCTCCTGCCGCTCGTCGTGGGGGAGGCCGAGCACGGCCAGCAACTCGTGGAGCACCGGCACACTGTCCGGCACCCCGTCCCGTCGCACCCGCGCGCCGAGCCGGTCGATCGCGTCCAGCGCGCCGCCCGGGTCGACCCGGCTCACCGCGGCGATCTCTGCCGCGAGACCGTCCCGGGTGACGATCTCCGCGGTGGGTTCCGGCTGGGGGTACCAGGTCCCGCCGGCCCAGTACACGAGGATCCGGGCGAGTAGCGCCATCTCCGGGTGCGCCAGCAGCGACGTCCGGCCCGCCACGGTGATGTCGACACCACGCCGCCGCAGCTCGTCGACCAGCGGCCGGGCCGACGTGCGCACCGAGCGGTAGAGCACCGCGATGTCGCCCAGCCGGTGCCCGGCCGCCCGCAGCCCCTCGATGCGGTCCGCGATCGCCGCCGCCTCCTGCTCCGGGTCACGGGCGAACATCACCTCGACCGCGCCCGGCCGGGCGGGCCCACGTGTGGCGGCCAGTACCTTGGCCTGCCGGTCGCCGAGTCGGTCGACGACGCGCGCGGCCAGTGCGACGATCTCCGGGCGGCACCGGCGGTTGTTGCCCAGCGTGACCTCCGCGGTCTCCGGATGCCGCTCGGCCATCCCGGTCAACAGCTCGACGTGCCCGCCGCGCCACTGGTAGATCGCCTGGTCGTCGTCGCCGACCACGGTGACGGTCGCGCCGAGCGCGGCCAGCCGCCGCACCACGGCGTCCTGGGCCGGGTTCAGGTCCTGGTACTCGTCCACCAGCACGTGGTCGATCCGCAACCGCTCGGCCAGCCGCCCACCCTCGGCAAGCTCGTCCACCGCGCGGGCGATCATCAGCCGGAAGGGCAGCAGCCGCATCTCGTTGAGCAGCCACTCGTAGCGGTCCAGCGCGGCGGCGAAATCCGGCGCCTCGGCACGCAGCCGCTCCGGGTCGATGCGCTCGTTGTGTACCACCTCCGCGCCGCGCAGGAACGCGGTCACCGCGGGCGCGGTGGCCACCTTGGCGGTGCGCGCCTGCAGCTCGACGATGCCCAGCCGGCGAGCCATCCGGTACAGCAGCGCCCACTCCCGGGCCTCGGTCAGCGCCTCGACCTGCTCGTACCGGCCGCCGAGCGACTGCAGTTCCTGCAACGCCCACCCGTGCATGGTGCCGACGAACATGCCCCGGCTGGTGGGCGGCAGCTCACCGAACCGCGTTGGGTCGTCCTCGGCGGCGCGCCTCTCGATGCGGTCCCGCAGCTCGCCGGCCGCCTTCTCGGTGAAGGTGAACGCCACCATCCGCTCCGGCTCGGCGCCCGCGTGCAGCAGCCGCACCGCGCGCCGCGCCAGCACCTCGGTCTTCCCGGAACCGGCGCAGGCGAGGATCTTCAACCGCGCGGCAGGGTTATCGACCGCACGCCGCTGATCCGGGTCGAGGGTGATCACAGCGCCGCGGGGTCGACCCGGAATCGGGCGACCAGCTCGTCGAACTCGGCGGGGTGCTCGTCCCGGTCCGCGACGGCCACCGCCCGGGCGGCGTGCAGTTGTCGCGCGCGGTCCACCCAGTCGGTGAGGTAGGCCAGCGGGACCCGCCGCGGGTCGGCGAGCGCGGCCGGATCGGCATTCGCCAGGCCGGTGAGGTCGCGCACGCCCCGGTCATGGAGGTAGCGGGCGCGGGCCCGGCGCAGTTGCGGGAAGTTCAGCGCCATCAGCGGCACGAGTTCGGGGGCCACGCCGTAGCACACCGCGCCCGCCGCGTCCCGGGCGGCCGCGGCAAGTTGCTCGCGTCCCAGCCGCCGGGCGGCCTGCTCGTACAGCCGGCACACCTGGGCCAGCCGGTCCACGCCCTGCTCGAAGTCACCGCGATACCTCGTCGGCAGGCCGCCCTCGCGCAGGTTCTCCTCGGCGAGCCAGCGCTCGATCGCGGTGGTCCAGCGGTCGCGCTGCTTCGCATCGGCGTACAGATCCGCCACCGCCCATCGCGCGATCTCGCGGTGATCAGCGCTGCCGGTGTGACGCAGCCGCTCGGCCACCTGGTGCACCAGCAACAGGTCGAAACCGGAGGCCGAGGCGACCTCGCCGAGCCCGGTGGCCCGCCACCCTCCGGGGATCTGCTCCACCAGTTCCCACCGCACCAGCAGGTGGAGCGCCTCGGCCAGCCGCGTGCCAATGTCGAGCACCCCGCCGAACACGTGGCCGCACAGGTACAGCGCCCGTGCCCGGGACTCGGCGTCCACGTGCTCGCCGAACAGCAACTCGTGCACCACCAGGGCCTGGTGCTTGCAGACCTGTTCCCGGTAGTACCGGCTGCCGGCGGGGCAGTCGCAGCGGCACCCGGTGATGCGGAGTCGCACGTCGTACTGGCGGCCCTTCGAGTCCACCACGGCATCGACGCCCTCGGCGGTGAGCTGGTGGTCGACCATGTGCACACCGTCCCGGCGGGCGCGCTCGTAGGCCCGCAGGTCCTCCATCAGGTCGTCGCGCAGGGTGCGGTCGAACGACACCTCGGCCGGGTCGCTGTGGTGCGCCAGCGTGCGCCGGAACGTGCCGACGATGTCGTCGCGCGTGGTCTCCCCGCGGGCGACGACCACCGCCAGGACGAACCGCATCAGACTCTCGAACCTGGCGGTCAGCCGGCTGTCCACGCGGCCGCCCCGGCCGGCCCGGATGGCGGTGAGCAGGTTCCCGACCTCCGCGACGTGCGCCCGCTCCACGAGCACGGTGGCGCGCCCGCCCGTGACCTGCCCTGGCCGGCCCGCCCGGCCCAGCATGTTCAGCACCTCGCCGGTGGGCAGCAGCACCGGCCGGTACCGGCCACGTACGGCCTCCCGCCGGAACACGTCGCGCACCACCACGGCCCCGGACGGCAGGTTCACTCCGGCCGCCAGCGTGGGCGTGCAGGCGATCACCCGGATCGTCCCGTCGCGGTATAACCGCTCGACATGCTGGCGCACCGGCCCGGGCAGGCCCGCGTGGTGGTAGGCGACGCCGCGTGGCAGCAGGTCCAGCACGGGATCGGACTCCTCCTCGAGCGCCGGCATCGTGCGCGCCGGCAACCCGAGCCGGTCGGCGAGCAGCGCGGCGGTGCGTTCCGCACCCGGTCGCGAACTGCAGAACACCAGCGCCTGATCCGGGCAGTCCCGCAGCAGGTTCAGCACGGCGTCGTCGAGATCGTCGACCACGCGGTCGCCCAGTTGCAGCCCGACCGGCCGGTCCGCCACCGTGCCCCGCACCACCGGCACCCCGAGCCATTCGGCGAGCTCGTCGGCGTTGTCCACCACCGCGGACAGCGCGAGCAGGCCGCGCGCCCCGTGGTCGGTCAGCAACTGGGCGAGCAGGCCCTCCACCAGCGGCCCGCGTTGCTCGTCGGCGAGCAGGTGCACCTCGTCGGCGACGACGATTCCCGGCCGCACGGGCTGGCTGCGGACCAGCGCCGCGAAGCTCTCGTAGGTCGCCACCACCAGGTCGGCCTGGTCGGGTCGCAGCGGATCGCGGTGGTCGCCGGTGAGCAGCCGCGCCCGGACGTGGCTGCCGTCGAGCATGCGCAGGAAGCCGTCGTAGATCTCCCTCGCGAGCGCCCGGTACGGCACCAGGTAGGCATGCAGCTCGTCCCCGCCACCACCGCGCAGCGCCCGGCGGATGGCCTCGTGGCCGATGTGGGACTTGCCTGTCGCGGTCGGCGCCACCACGAAGGCGCTGCGGCCGTCCAGTACCCCTAGCCTGTCGGCGCGCTCGACCAGCGGGAACGAAAGCGCTGAGATCGTCACAACCGCACTCATCGCCACGTGGCGGACATCCGTGACCGCGGTCACCCGACGTCGCCTCGGATCGATACGCGATCGAAATATGTGCGCGCAGGCGGCGGTGGCCGGGCAGCCGCAACGTCAGGGTTTGCGTGCGACCCCGGCCAGCATCGCGGACTCGTTGGGGCTGGCGAAGTCGACGATCGGGGTGTTCGGGCCGGTCTCCTCCGGATGCCAGGAGGCCGTCCAGGTGACGCCCGGGTCCAGGAGTTCGAAGTCGCCGAACAGCGCGCGGAACTCGGCGTGCGATCGCAGCACGTGCTTGGTGACGTTGCTGTCGTACAGCCGGATGATTTCGCCCAGCTGCTTCGCGATGCTCTCCGGCAGTCCCTCGTCGGTGATCTGCGAGAGCACCAGGTAGGAGCCGGAGGGCAGCAGGTCCCGGTACCGCGCGATGGCCCGGGGACCGATGTCCTCGCCGTCCGGGCCGGGCTGCTGGATGTGCAACACCGCCGTCACCAGCAGGGCCAGCGGTTCGTCGAGGTCGACCACGCCGGTGTCGGCGGCCAGTTCCCACAGCCGGTCGGGATCGCGCAGGTCGGCGTTGATGACCGCGTGCCGGCTGGGGTCGCCGTGCTGCTCCAGCAGAACCTGCGAGTGGGCCACGGCGACGGGTTCGTAGTCGGCGTAGACGACCCGGGAATCGGGCGCGACCTCGTCGGCCACCTGATGCACGTTGCCCATCGTGGGCACACCGGAACCGATGTCGACGAACTGCCGGACACCCCGCCGCACGAGATGCCGCACCGCACGGTGCAGGAAGGCGCGATTGGCTCGGGCGCAGTACAGCCCGGCCGGAAACACGGAAAGGACCTTCTTGCCGAACTCCCGATCGATGGCCCAGTTGGCGGTGCCGCCGAGATACCAGTCGTAGACCCTCGCCACGCTGGGACGTTCGAGGTCCACTCCCGGCGGGGCGGCCTCCTGCTCGGGCTCCTGCGCCATCTCGCCCTCCCCGATCTCACCGCCGATCGTATCCCAGCGCCCCTGGTCGTCGCCGGGTGTCCGGTCGGGGTGGGGCCGCCGGTTCGGGCAGCGACTCGGGCAGCCCGGACCGGGGGTAGAGGGCGTCGGTGTGGAACCGGGTGATCGCGTGAATCCGGTCACGGGCGATGGCGAGCACGATCAGCCCGGCGGGCATGGCCACGGGCCGGGTCGGGTCGCCGAGACAGGCGCCGAACGCGGGCTGGGTGTTGGCGCGCGCCGGGAGCACGGTCACCCGGCGCCGGCCGCGCGGCGGCGTGGGCCGGGGTCACCGCGGGCCTGGTCCGCGTCCTTGACATCGGCAGGACGGTCTACCATCCTGCCTGGAAAGCGCTTTCCAGACGAGACGGTGCCGATACCCGGTGCGGGCAAGCCGAACCGCGGCACCAGGAGGGTGGACCGATGGTGCGACCACCTGCGCGCCTGCTGGGTGCGGTGCTCGCCGGCAGCCTCGCCGTCGCGCTCGGCGCCTGCGCGCCGGGTTCCGGTGGCGAGGACAAGGCGGCGGCCCCGACCACGGTCAACTGGTCCGGTTTCCGGGGCAAGACGCTGACCTACGTGTACTTCACCGACGGCCCGGACGAGCAGGCGACGCGGGAGCGGATCGCCGCCTTCGAACAGGAGACCGGCGCGAAGGTCAACCTGCAACTGGTGCCGTTCTCCGACCTGGAGAAGACGCTGCAGGCTCGGGTGTCCGGCAGCAGCGTGCCCGAGGTGGCCCGGGTGCAGGACTGGCACCCGTACGCCGACGCGCTGGTCGACTTCACCCGTTACTTCGGCAAGGACTATCCGAACGAGTTCATCCCCGGCGAGGCGAAGGCGTCCGACGACGGCCAGGGGCACATGTACGCGGTGCCGAGCGACCTGACCATGAACGGCCCGTTGATCAACGTGGACGCGTTCAACCGCGCCGGAGTGCCCGTGCCGGCCGCGGGATCGACGTGGACCTGGGACCAGATGGTCGCCGACGCGAGGAAGGTGGCCGAGGCCAACCACATGGAATCCGCGCTGGCGATCGACAAGTCCGGGCACCGGGTCAGCACCGTGCTGAGCCAGTTCGGCACCACCATGATCGGCCAGAACGGCCAGGAGGCGTTGGATTCCGGCAAGGCGGCCAGGGCGCTCGGCGCGCTGACCGACCTGATGAAGTCCGGCGTGATGTCGAAGGACTTCTGGCTGGAGTCGGGCACCAGGTACAAGGGCGCCAACGACATGTTCCTCGCCCAGGCGGTGCCGGTGTACATCTCCGGTAACTGGCAGGTGGCGCAGTTCGCGAAGAACGCCAGGTTCACCTGGGCGGCGGTGCCCAACCCCTGCCAGGAGCGCTGCGGTGGATTCCCCGGCGGCAAGTACATGGTGGCGTTCAAGAACAGCGCCAACCCGGATCTCGCCGCCGCGTTCGTGCAGTGGATGAACCGCACGGAGAACCAGCGCGCGCTGGACCGGCAGTCCGGCTGGATGCCCACCCGCAAGGACCTCACGGCAACCGGGATCGACTACCCGCAGCGCGCGGCGGACATGAAGGTCTTCCTCGACGACGTCGCCAAGACACCGGAGGACACCTACGCCGCCGAGGCCAGCCCCGCGTTCACCGGGTCGGCCAGCTTCCTGGTGGCCGAGATCGCCAAGGTCACCGCCGGCCAGGAGGACGTGAACACCGCGGTGTCCAACGTCAAGCAGCAGGTGGCGAAGCTGGTCCGGGAGACGACCAGATGACGGCCGGGTCCGGTGGGCGGACCGGCCATGGTGAGCTGGCGCCGACCACCCGGCGACGGCGGCGCCGGCTGACCTCGCGCGCCGTCGCGCCGTACCTGTTCATCCTGCCGAACATGGTGGTCTTCGGCCTGTTCACCATCTGGCCGGCGCTCAACAGCTTCAACATCAGCCTGTACGACAGCGGCAACGGCCGGCGGTTCAACTGGGTGGGCACCGACAACTACCGGGAGATCCTCAGCGATCCCGAGTTCTGGGGGGTCGCCAGGCACACCGCGGTGTTCGTCGTCGGGTTCGTCGTCCTGGTGACCGTCGCCGCCACCGCGCTGGCGCTGCTGCTGAACGCCCAGGTTCGCGGGCGAGGGCTGTTCCGTGCGGCGTACTTCCTGCCGGTGCTGATCTCACCGGTGGTGGTCGGCCTGATCTGGAACTGGGCGCTGGAACGGCAGAACGGGCTGGTCAACACGGTGCTCGGCGCGATGGGCCTGGGCGCGCCGGGCTGGCTGCTCAACCCCAACCTGGCCATGGGAGTGACGATCTTCGTCGGCCTGTGGACCCACCTGGGCTTCTACGCGATGATCCTGCTCGCCGGCCTGCAGGGCATCGACCCCAGCCTGTACGACGCGGCCCGGATCGACGGCGCCGGCGCGTGGCAGCGGGTGCGCACGATCACCCTGCCGCTGCTCCGACCCACCACGCTGGTCGTGGTGGTGCTGGCGACCATCGCCGGCTTCCAGGCGTTCGACTTCATCTACACCCTGACCGGCGGCGGCCCGGTCGGCGCCACCACGCTGATCGTGCAGTACATCTACCTGAAGGCCTTCGAGTCGCCGATCCGGTACGGCTTGGCCAGCGCGGCCGGCGTGATCCTGTTCCTGACCGTGTTCGGCGTGACCCTGCTGAACTACGCGATCGGCCGCCGGCGGGAGGCGATCTGATGCGACCACCCGCCCACGGCACCCGGCGAGAGGCGGCTCCCTGATGCGTGCGTCAAGCCGCGTCAGCCAACGTGACCACGGTCGCGCGCGAACTCGCGAGAAGGGATGCACGGTGAGCACTCTGGCCAACGACGTGCCGGCCGACGCCGCGGGAGCGCGCCCGACCAGCGCGCGGGTGGGGCGTCCCGCGCGGCGACCGGGGCGGTGGACCTCGATCGGCGGCCGGCCGCCGTCCACCGGCATCGTGGTGCGCACCACCGTGCTGACCGCCGGTGCGCTGGCCGTGCTCGCTCCGGTGGTGTGGGCGCTGCTGAGCAGCTTCAAGTCCCCGGACGAGTTGGCCCGCCGGCCACCGACCCCGTTCCCGGCGCACCCCTCGTTCGGCAACTACGCGCAGGCGCTGACCTCGTTCGACTTCGGCCGCTACTTCCTGAACAGCGTGCTGGTCACCGCCGGCGCGACCGCGCTGACCCTGGCCATCAACGCGATGGCGGCCTACGCCCTGGCCAAGTACAACTTCCGCGGCCGGGACGCGCTGTTCGTGGTCACCCTGGCCACCATCATGATCCCGCTGCAGGTGATCTTCCTGCCGGTGTACCAGATGGTGTCCTCGCTGGGCCTGGTGAACAGCCTGTGGGGCATGATCATCCCGCCGGCCGCCACCCCCACCGGGGTGTTCCTGCTGCGCCAGTACATGCTGACGCTGCCGGACGAGACCATCGAGGCGGCCCGCATCGACGGCGCCGGCGAGTTCGCCATCTTCTGGCGGATCGTGCTGCCGCTGTGCCGACCGGCGCTCGCGGTGGTGGCCATCTTCTCGGTGATCTGGCGGTGGAATGACTTCCTGTGGCCGCTGATCGTCGCTCAGGACGAGTCGGTGTACACCCTGCCGGTGGCCCTGGCGCGCTTCTCCAGCCAGCTCGTCATCCCGTTCAACCTGGTGCTGGCGATGTCCGTGCTGTCGATCGCCCCGGTCGTGTTGATCTTCCTGGCGTTGCAGCGCCAGATCGTCAGCGGTATCGCGCAGACCGGGCTGAAGTGAGGGTTCATGCCGAACGACCATGCTCCGTCCACATCGGACGGCCTTCCTGCCGCGGTCACCGGCCGCACCACGCACGGGCTGGACGAGCGCGGGTTCGTCCGGGACTGGCTGGCCGGCCCGGCGTGGTCCGCGCCGTGCACCGACCTGGACCAGGTGCTGGGCGCCGGGGGCAGCCCGTGGGGGCCGGGCGGCCGGTGGACGCTGACCAACGGACCGGACGTGGCGCCGCTGAAGCGGCGGCTGTACGCGCGGCGACCGCTGGTCACCGATCAGCCTCTGCCCGATCCGGTGGAGGGTGGCGAACTGCGCTGGGTGGCGCCCGGCGGCGGGCGGGTGGACACCGGCCGGTGGGGCAGGGTGCACACCGGCGCGGACGGGCTGGTGGACTGGAGCCGGTTCTGCTACACGCCGGAGTACCGGCACGCGGTGGCCGGCACGGTGCTGGAGGTGGACCAGGCCGAGTGGCGCACCCTGGAACTGGCCTGCACCGGGCCGGGCGCGCTGTGGGTGGGTGACACGCTGGTCGCGCAGTTCGACGACGTCAGCTACATGGAGCCGGTGCGGCACCGGGTACCGGTCCGGCTGGAGTCCGGCACCACCCGGATCGTGCTGGCCACCTGGCAGGTGGCCTTCCGCGAGTGCCGGCACGTCGCCGCCCTGCGGGTGCTCGGGCTGCCGGTGCGGGTCGTGCTGCCCAGCCCGGGTGCCGACGAGTACGCCTCCGCCACCGCCGAGCAGATCCTCGACCGGGTCGGCTCGCCGCGCTGGGCGTTGACCGAGCCGGTGGCGGAACTGACCGGCCCGCCCGGGGCCGCGCTGGCCGTGGCGGTGGCCGGTCCCGGTTCCGGCCGCCGGGTCACCCGGCTCCGGCTGGACGCCACCGGCCGCGGCCGGATCCCGCTCGGTTCGTCCACCGTGGACGGTATGCCCGGCGACGCGGCCCTCGACGGGGACGCCACCGCCTCGATGCTCACCACCGGCGAGACCCGGCTTTCCGTGCGGGTGGACGACCCGCGCTGCCCGGTGTTCCGGACCCTGCACGTGGCCGTGCTGCCGCACAAGCGCCGTGAGGCACCGGTCGGCGACGATCCCGCCGCCTGGCGCGACGAACTGCTCCGGCACGTCGCCGCCGGCCAGCCGGGCGCGGCGCGGGCGCTCGCCGCGACCGCACTCGACCCGACCGCCCCGGTCCGGGCCGAGGACGTGGCTCCCGGACTGGCCATGGTGGACTCCCGCGCGGACTGCGCCGACTTCGAGGCCGTTGGGCTGCTGCACCTGTGGCACCGGCTGGCCGGTCGCGCCTGGCCCGAGGGGCTGCGCGAGCGGGTCGCCGAGTCGCTTTCCGGCCTGAAGTACTGGATCGACCAGCCGGGCCTGGACGCGATGTGTTACTTCACCGAGAACCACCAACTGGTCTGGCACACCGCGGAGATCCTCGCCGGGGAGGCATTCCCCGAGCGGGAGTTCCGCAACACCGGGTGGACCGGCGAGCGGCACGCCGAGCACGGGCGGGCGCTCGCCGGGGAGTGGCTGCGGCGCAAGCTCGCCGGCGGGTTCAGCGAGTTCGACTCCAACGCCTACCTCGCCATCGACTCGCTCGCCCTGGTGTCCCTGGTCGAGTACGCGGCGGACGAGCGGCTGGCGCGGCTGGCCGAGGCGTTGCTGGACAAGGCGTTGCTGTCGCTGGCGAGCAACTCGTGGCGCGGCGTGCACGGCGCGGCGCACGGCCGGTCCTACACCCAGACGCTGCGGTCCTCCCGCCTGGAGGAGACGGCCCCGATCATGTGGCTGCTGTGGGGTACCGGCGCGCTGAACGCGGCCGTGCTGCCGGCCACCGCACTGGCCACGGCGCGGGTGTACCGGCTGCCGCCGCTGGTGCGGGCGGTCGCCACCGAGCCGCCGGCCGAGTGGGACGGCCGCCAGGTGTACCGGGGGACCTACCGCGACCGGCACGACCTGCTGGACCGGCCGTACGCCTCGGACGTGCGCATCTGGCGCACCCCGGCGGCGATGCTGTCCAGCGTGCAGGACTACCGCTTCGGCCTGCCCGGGCTGCAGGAGCACATCTGGGGCGCGACGCTGGGCTCGGAGGTCCAGGTGTTCGCCACCCACCCGGCGGCGTCGGCGCACACCTCGTCGGCGCGGCCGAACGCGTGGGCTGGCCACCGGGTGTTGCCCCGCGCCCGCCAGCACCGGGACACCGTGCTGGTGCTGCACCGCTTCCCGCCGGACGATCCCGACCCGCGCACCCACCTGTGGTTCCCCGCGTCCGGAATGGACGAATGGGTCGTGGCCGGGCCATGGCTGGCCGGGCGGGTCGGCGACGGGTTCGTCGCGGTGGCCGCGCAGGGCGGGTTCGAGCCGGTCACCGCGGGGGAAACGGCGTGGCAGGAGTGGTGGCCGCGCGGTGACGGCCGGGCGTACGTGGCCACCGTCGCCGACGCCGGCCACGGCTTGGTCGGCGACCTGGCGGAGTTCGTGGCGTCCCTGGCCGAGCCGGAGTTCGGCCCCGGGCCCACGGTCGGTTGGATCACCCGGGACGGTAGGTCGCTGCGGCTGGACTGGAGCGGACCGTTCACCGTGGACGGTCGACCGGCCGACCTGGACGGGGACGGCCGGCCGGAGACGCCGCCGCACCTGGACAACCCCGCCTGCCGGGTGGAGTTCGGCGTCGCCCGGTTGGAGGCCCGGTGGGCCGGGCACGCGCTGGTCCTCGACCTGGCCGCCGGGTGCCGGGTCGAGCCGGCCAGCGGCGTGCCGAGCGGCTCCCGGCCGGCGCTCACATCGGCCGGGTGAGAACGGCTGAAATTTCGTGTCCTTCCGGCTTGAAAAGCGGTCCACCATCGCTGGAGAAAGAGGCAGGAGTCAACTCCGCGTGGTTTGACTCGCACGGTGCCCCTGCCACACTGTCGGCGGGTGCGGCGGAGCCGGGTTCTCCATTCGTCATGGAAATTGCCCGCGCGCGCCGAGCCGTCACAACCGAAACTCCACCGCGAAGATACGGCCGCCACCTGGAGGGACCACAAGAATGGCTGGACAGACGGACAACGCCGTCGTGATCGACGCCCCCATGGACGTGGTATGGGATATGACCAACGACGTCGAATCGTGGCCCAATCTGTTCACCGAGTACGCGAAGGCCGAAATCCTGGAGCGCCGTGGCGACACGATCCGGATGCGGCTGACGATGCACCCCGACGAGCAGGGCCGGGTGTGGAGTTGGGTTTCCGACCGCACACCCGACCCGGAGACCCGCACCGTGCGGGCGCACCGTGTGGAGACCGGACCGTTCGAGTACATGAACCTCAGGTGGGAGTACCGCGAGGTCGGGGACGGCGTGGAGCTGCGGTGGATGCAGGACTTCCAGATGAAGCCGGACGCGCCGTTCAATGACGAGCAGATGACCGAGCGCCTGAACCGCGCGACGCGCGAGCAGATGAGCGCCATCAAGAGTCGCATCGAGGCCGCGCACAAGGAGCGCGACGTGTCCGCCTGAGCACGGTCCCGGCCACGGCGAGGCAGCGTGGCCCGTCGCGGACGTCCCGGAAGTGCCTGTCCCGCACCGTGGGCCCAGCCCCCGGCACCGGTGCGCGACAGGCACTTTTTCGTGTCCCGGCGCGCCATGGTCACCGACTTCGCATATCGGATGGCTTCAGCGGTTTTCACTGCCGGCTAGACCGTGGCCGGGCAGAGTGGGTTCCCGAACGCAGCGCCGCGCCGGTCGCCTTCCGTGACCCATCCGAAAGGGAACTCGCATGCCAAAGCGTTCGATCAAGGTCGCGATGAGTGAGGTGACGCCGAGTCGCCGGCAGGGCGGGAAGACGCGAGCCTTGCTGACGCCGACCTCGGTCAGTGCCATCTCCGGCTTCATGGGAACGGTGACCCTGGAGGACGGGGAACGCGTCGCGGAGTGCTATCACCCGTACTCGGACAAGTTCCTTTTCGTCGTCCGCGGTTCGCTGCTGTTCCGCATTGACGGCGAGGAGGTCACCGCGGGGGAGAACGAGGCGCTGCTGATAACTCGGGGTCAGCGTCACTCTATCGAGAATGTCGGCACTACGCAGGCCTTTGTCGTCTACCAGATCACGCCGCTCGCGCCACGCCCGGAATGGGGACACGTCGACACGGAACCGGTTCCCTTCCCGGACGACGCGCCTCCGCGTGTGGGAGGTACCGAGTGAGTAGGAAGGCTGTCATCACCGGACTGGGCGTCCGTGCTCCCGGTGGAGTCGGGACCAAGGCGTTCTGGGACCTGATCAGTTCTGGGCGGACCGCGACCAGGATCATCTCCTCGTTCGACCCGTCCCAGTTCCGGTCCCGCATCGCCGCCGAGATCGACTTCGATGCGGAACTCGAGGGGTTCACCGCCGAGCAGGTGGACCGGCTGGACCGGGTGGTGCTGCTGGCGCTGGCGTCCGCGAAGGACGCACTGGCCGACAGCGGCCTCACGGTGGCGGACCTGGTTCCGGAGCGCACCGCGGTGAGCATGGGCAGCGCGGTCGGCTGCACCATCGGGCTGGACACCGAGTACGCGCGGGTGAGCGAGAACGGCCAGCACTGGCTGGTCAAGCACGAGCTCGCGGTGGATCACCTGTTCGAGTACCTGGTCCCGACGCCGCTGGCGGCCGAGGTCGCCTGGGCGGTCGGCGCGGAGGGTCCGGCGGCGGTGATCTCCACCGGCTGCACCTCCGGTCTGGACGCCGTCGGGTACGGCGCCGACCTGATCCGCGAGGGCAGCGCGGACGTCATGCTGGCCGGCGCATCGGACGCGCCCATCTCGCCGATCACCGTGGCCTGCTTCGATGCGATCCGGGCGACCTCGCCGGACAACGACCGCGCCGAAACGGCGTCGCGGCCGTTCGACCGGACCCGCAACGGCTTCGTGCTCGGCGAGGGAGCGGCCGTGTTCGTGCTCGAGGAGTTGGAGCACGCGCGGCGGCGCGGCGCGCACATCTACGCCGAGATCGCCGGGTTCGCCGCGCGGAGTAACGCCTACCATATGACCGGCCTGCGGCCGGACGGCCGGGAGATGGCCGAGGCGATCAGGTCGGCGATGGACCAGGCGCGGGTGGTCGGCGAGGACATCGACTACATCAACGCACACGGTTCCGGCACCAAGCAGAACGACCTGCACGAGACCACCGCCTTCAAGCGCAGCCTCGGTGACCTCGCCTACCGGATTCCGGTGAGCTCGATCAAGTCGATGATCGGGCACTCGCTCGGTGCGATCGGTTCCATCGAACTGGCCGCGTGCGCGCTGGCCATGGAGCACGGCGTGGTGCCGCCGACCGCGAACCTGCACGAGAAGGACCCGGCGTGCGACCTCGACTACGTGCCGCTGACCGCGCGCGAGCAGCGCACCGACACGGTGCTCAGCGTGGGCAGCGGCTTCGGCGGCTTCCAGAGCGCGGTGGTGTTGGCCCGACCGGCGAGGGACGAGCGATGAGCGGCGGCGCGCAGGACCAGCGACCGGTGGTGACCGGCCTGGGTGTGGTGGCACCGAACGGCGTCGGCGTCAAGGAGTTCTGGGCGGCGACGCTGGACGGCCGCAGCGGCATCGACTGGATCAGGCGGTTCGACGCCTCCGGCTACCCGGTGCGGATCGGCGGCGAGGTTCTCGACTTCGTCCCGAAGGAGCACATTCCGAGCCGGCTGCTGCCGCAGACCGACCGGATGACGCAGCACGCGCTCACCGCCGCCGGGTGGGCGCTGCAGGACGCGGGCGCCGACCCGGCCACGCTGGACGAGTACGAGATGGGTGTGGTCACCGCGAGTTCCGCCGGCGGTTTCGAGTTCGGCCAGCGCGAGCTGCAGAAGCTGTGGGGCCAGGGGGCGGAGTTCGTCAGCGCGTACCAGTCCTTCGCCTGGTTCTACGCGGTGAACACCGGGCAGATCTCCATCCGACACGGCATGCGCGGGCACAGCTCGGTGCTGGTCACCGAGCAGGCCGGCGGGCTGGACGCGGTCGCGCACGGGCGGCGCCTGCTGCGCAGGGGCGCGGTCCGGTTCATGGTCACCGGCGGGTTCGACGCGTCGCTGTGCCCGTGGGGCCTGGTCGCGCAGATCCCGCACACCCATCTGAGCAGGCGCGACGATCCTGAGCGCGGCTACCTGCCCTTCGACGCGGACGCGTGCGGGTACGTCGCGGGGGAGGGCGGCGCGATCCTCATCCTCGAGGATCGGCACGCCGCGCGCCGGCGCGGGGCGGGGCAGGAGTACGGCGAGGTCGCCGGCTACGCGGCCACCTTCGACCCGCCGCCCGGGTCCGTCCGTGGCCCGGCGCTGGCCAGGGCGATCCGCGGCGCGCTGGATGACGCCGGGATGAACCCCGGCGAGATCGACGTCGTGTTCGCGGACGCCTCGGGCGTGCCGGAACTCGACGCGGTCGAGGCGGCGGCGATCGCCGAGGTGTTCGGGCCCCGGAGCGTGCCGGTGACCGCGCCGAAGACCATGACCGGACGGCTGTACTCGGGCGGCGCCGCCCTCGACGCCGCCACCGCGCTGCTCGCCATGCGGGACGGCGTCATCCCGGCCACCACCGGTACCACCAACGTGGCCTCCGGCTACGACATCGACCTGGTGATCGGTCAGGCCAGGGAGACGCCGGTCCGGGCCGCACTCGTCGTGGCGCGCGGCTGCGGCGGCTTCAACTCGGCTCTGGTCCTGCGCCACACGGACTGAGCCGACCAGGCGCAATCCCATCCTGCCGGACAGACAAGGGAGTGAGCGATATGAGCGAGTTCACGATCGACGAGCTGGTGCGGCTCATGCGGATCTGCGCCGGGGAGACCGAGGGCATCGATCTGGACGGTGACATCACCGACATTCCGTTCGACGAACTCGGCTACGACTCCCTGGCGCTGCTCGAGGTGTTCAACCGGGTCAAGCACGAGTTCGGCGCGGAGATCCCCGAGGAGATGGTGGGTGAGCTGAAGACGCCCCGGATGGCGCTGACCGCCGTCCGGGATGCGCTCGCCGCCACCGCGGGGTGAGCGGGTCCGGACGTGCATGGACGAACCCGCCAGGCATCTCTGCGGGTTCGAGGAGAGTCCTCGACGCGCGATCGGCCGCACTGAACGACACGAAGGAGAGAACTTCGCGATGACCACGACCGAACCCGGCGCGACGAAGTCCGGACTGCCGAAGACCAACCTCCCGGACGAGTTGCACGCGCACCACCTGCTGCTGCTCGCCAGCGGTGGGCGGCTGATGCGGATCGTGCAGGTACTGGTGGAACTCGGCCTCGCCGACATGATCGGTGACGGCACCATGACGGCCGACGAGATCGCCGACAAGACCGGGATGCACGCGCCGTCGCTGTACCGGGTGCTCCGGGCCGCCGCGGCGGTGGGCATTCTCGTCGAGGAGCCGCTGAAGACATTCGGTCTGACCCCGCTGGGCAACGGTCTGCGGTCGAACCACCCGGACGGGATTTTCGCGCTGGTGAAGTACAGCATCATGGATCTCACCATGCGGCCGTACGCCGAGATCATGCACAGCGTGCGGACCGGGGAGCCGGCCTTCGAGAGCGCCTTCGGTGTGTCCTTCTACCAGTACCTGGAGGACAACCCGGAGATCAGCCGGTTCTTCGAGCGCTTCATGCGGCACTGGAGCCGCCAGACCATGCAGGAAGACGTGTGGCAGCAGTTGCGGCCGCAGCGGTTCAACCGGATCGCCGACCTCGGCGGCGGGGACGGCTTCTTCCTGTCCAACGTGCTTCGTGAGGCCCCCGACACCACCGGTTACCTGCTCGACCTGCCCGGTGCCGTCGCCGCGGCACCGCCGATCCTCGAGGAGCACGGCGTGGCCGACCGGGTGACCGTCATCCCCGGGGACTTCCTCACCGACGACATCCCCCAGGGCTGCGACGCGTACCTGTTCAAGGGCGTGATGCACAACCTGTCCAACGACAAGCTGGACCTCGTCCTGGGCAAGGTTCGCGACGCGCTGGACGGCAACCCGGAAGGGCGGCTACTGATCTTCGACCACGTGCTGGAGCCGCCGAACCAGTGGGACTTCGGCAAGTTCCTCGACGTGGACATGCTGGTCCTGTTCGGAGGGCACGAGCGGACCCTCGAGGAGTTCCGCGAGGCGTTCGACCGGTGCGGCTTCGAACTGCTCGCGGAGCCCACCGACCACTGGGCGCTGCTGGAGTGCCGCGTCAGGTGACCGGGCACAGACACGCCAACACCGTCCGATGAGGTAGGTCGTCGTGCGCAACGAGGCTTTCACAGCGGCGGGTAACGGCGCCGCAGAGTGGATCACGTGCGCCCGGTGCCGGCAGCTGGTCTTCCACCGGAAGTGGGCGCGTGCGCTCGGGGTGTGCCCGCAGTGCGGCAGTCATTCCCGCCTGAGCGCGCCGCAGCGGGTCGCGCAACTGCTCGACCCGGAATCCGCCGAGATCATCGAGTTCCCGGTGAACAGCACGGACCCGCTCGAGTTCGTTGACTCCAAGCCGTACCCGCAGCGGCTGGCGGCGGCCCGAGCGGCCACCGGGCTGCGGGAGGGGCTGGTGTGCGCGCGGGGCACGATCGGCGGCGAGGCCGTGATCGTCGCGGCGATGGACTTCAACTTCATGGGCGGCAGCCTCGGTGGGGCGACCGGGGAGCTGGTGACGCTGGCGGCCGACACCGCGCTCGCCGAACGCACCCCGCTGCTGATCGTGTCGGCGTCGGGTGGCGCCCGGATGCAGGAGGGGGCCATCGCGCTGATGCAGATGGCGAAGACCAGCCGCGCACTCGGCCGGCTCGACGAGGCGGGCGTGCTGACCATCTCGCTGGTCACCGACCCGACATTCGGTGGGGTCGCCGCGTCGTTCGCGTCGCTGTGCGACGTGACGATCGCCGAGCCGGGTGCGCGGATGGGCTTCGCCGGCCGCAGGGTCATCGAGCAGACCATCAAGGAGACCCTGCCGGCCGATTTCCAGACCGCGGAGTTCCTCTTCGCGCACGGTCTGATCGACGGCGTGCACCGGCGCGACCAGCTGCGGCCGGTGCTGGCGCGGCTGCTCAGGGCTGGCCGGTCCGATCGGCGCCGGCTGGCGCCGGCCGGTCCGGTTCGGCCCGACGTCGTCGTGGCGCCCGAGGAACTGCCCGAGCAGGAACCGTGGACGGCCGTGCAGCTGGCCCGCCGGCTGGAGCGACCCACCACCCTGGACTACCTCCGGTCGGTGTTCGACGACTTCGAGGAACTGCACGGCGACCGCGCGTCCGGCGACTGCCCGGCCATCGTGGGTGGCACCGCACTCCTGGAAGGGCGACCCGTGGTGGTGATCGGCCACCAGAAGGGTCACTCCGTCAACGAACTGTCCACACGCAACTTCGGCATGCCCACGCCGGCCGGATACCGCAAGGCCGCGCGGCTCATGCGGCTGGCCGGGAAGCTCGGGATCCCGCTCGTCACCTTCATCGACACCCCGGGAGCCTTCCCGGGGGCCGAGGCGGAGGAGCACGGCCAGTCGATCGCCATCGCGGAATGCATCCGCACCATGGCGGGCATACCGGTGCCGGCGGTCGCGATCGTCACCGGCGAGGGCGGCAGCGGCGGGGCGATCGCGCTCGGCGTGGCCAACACGGTGCTGGCGCTCTCCAACGCCATCTACTCGGTGATCAGCCCGGAGGGGTGTGCGGCGATCCTGTGGAATGACCCCGCCGCGGCGCGGCGGGCGGCGGCCGCACTCCGCGTCGACACCCCGAACCTGCTGCGTTTCGGCGTGGTCGACGGAGTCGTCCAGGAACCCGAACCGGGTGCCGACCGGGACCACCCGGGTACCGCCGACCGCGTCCGCGCGGCGCTGTCCGCGACGCTCCAGCAGTTGGCCGGCACGGATCCCGCCGAACTCGTCCGACAGCGGGAACGGCGGTTCCGGCGCTTCGGCGCCAACAGTCAGTCCCCTACCGGGGAAAGGTCCGTGAGCGAGGAGGCTATCGATGAGCGAACAGCCGTCAGTCGGGCTGGATGACCGGTTCGACGAGCGTTTCGAGCGGGACTTCGTCGGGGAGCGGTCCCGGGAGCTCGAGCACGCCCTGGACAGGGTGACCCGCGCGGTGTCGGAGGTGACCCGGTGCGCGCACCTGCCGAGCGCGCTGCGGGTCCGCGGCGGTGACCTGTCGGTGGAGATCGAGTGGCACAACCAGGCGCCGGTGGCCACGGTGACCGAGACCGCGCCGGCGCTGGCCGGGGCACCGGTCGCCACGCTGCCCACGAACGGTGGCGCCGCCGCCCGCACGGATGCGGAGCACACCGTGACGGCGCCCACGGTGGGCGTGTTCTACCGCGCCCCGGAGCCGGGGGCCGCGCCGTTCGTTGAGGTCGGCGACGAGGTCACCGCCGGCCAGCAGATCGGCATCGTCGAGGTCATGAAGCTCATGGTCCCGGTGGAGGCGGACCGGGCAGGGCGCGTGACGGCCGTGCTGCAGGAGAACAACACCGCCGTGGAGTACGGGACACCGCTGTTCCGGATCGCGCAGGAAGGCTGACGAGGCTGATCCGCCCGGCGGGCCGCTTTCGTGGCCAGCTCGTCTCAGGAGGTCCCATTGCTCAGGACGGTTCTGGTGGCGAACCGTGGAGAGATCGCGTTGCGGGTCGCGCGCGCCTGCCGGGAACTGGGTATCCGCGTCGTGGCCGTGTATTCGACGGAGGACCGGGATTCCGCGGTGGTCCGGTTCGCCGACCAGGCGGTGCACATCGGACCCGGCCCGGCGAGCGCCAGCTACCTGAACATGCCGGCGATCATCGAGGCCGCCCGGCAGGCCGGGGCGGACGCGATCCACCCCGGCTACGGGTTCCTCTCCGAGGACCCGGACTTCGCCGAGGTGTGCCAGAGCAACGGGCTGGTGTTCGTCGGCCCGCCGGCCAAGGTCATCGCGCAGCTGGGGGACAAGATCGCCGCCCGGTCGCTGATGGCCGCGGCCGACGTGCCGCTGCTGCCGGGCAGCATCGAGCCGCTGCGCAACGAGACCGAGGCGCGGGCCTGCGCCGAGGAGATCGGGTACCCGGTCATCATCAAGGCCGCCGCCGGCGGTGGCGGGCGGGGCATGCAGATCGTGCGGGACTCCGCCGACTTCCTCGCCGCGTACCGGGAGACCACGGCGCGGGCGCAGACCCTGTTCGGTGACAACCGCGTCTACGTCGAGCGGTACGTGGACCATCCGCGGCACGTCGAGGTTCAGGTGCTGTGCGACCAGCACGGCAACGCCGTTCACCTCGGCGAGCGGGACTGCACGGTGCAGCGCAGGCACCAGAAGCTCGTGGAGGAGACGCCGGCCCCGGGGCTTCCCGAGGAGGTGACCGCGCGGCTCGGGGAGACCGCGCTGCGCGGGGCCCGCGCGGTCGGCTACGTCGGCGCCGGAACCTTCGAGTTCCTCGTCGACGGCAACGGCAACTTTTCCTTCATGGAGGTCAACTGCCGCATCCAGGTCGAGCATCCGGTCACCGAGCTGACCACCGGCATCGACCTGGTGCAGCAGCAGTTGCGGATCGCCGGCGGCGAGCCGCTGGCGATCGGCCAGGCCGACGTCACGCCCCGCGGCGTGGCGATCGAGTGCCGGATCAACGCCGAGGACCCGGAACGGAACTTCGCCCCGGCGCCGGGAACACTGGAGGAGTTCGTGCCGGCGGGCGGCCCGTTCGTACGGGTCGACACGCACGGCTTCACCGGTTACCGCGTTCCGGGAACGTACGACTCGCTGCTGGCCAAGCTCGCCGTCTGGGCACCCACCCGGGACGAGGCGATCGCCAGGATGCGCCGCGCCCTCGGCGAGTTCCGGATCTCCGGTCCGGGGGTGCGCACCACCGCGGACTTCCTGGCGCAGGTGGTGTCCAGTGCGCCGTTCCGGAACGCCACGCACAGCACCGCACTGGTGGAACACATGCTCAACGGAACTGTCCGCTCCGGCGATGCGGCGAACGCGGACTGAACCATCTGTCCGGCCGGAAGAGAGGCGGAGATATGCAACCGGAGGTTACCGAGTCGGGCGGGCCCGGGGAGATCCTGCGGCAGGTGCTCGCGTTCTACGGATCGCGCGCGGTGATCAGCGCCGTGGAACTCGATCTGTTCACGGTCCTGGCCGAGGGGCCGCTGGACGCCACGGCGATCTGCGGGCGCGTCGGCCTGCATGCCCGTGGCGCGCGTGACTTCCTGGACACCCTCGTCTCCCTGGGCCTGCTGGCCCGGGACGGCGAGGCGTACCGCAACAGCGCGGGCGCCGACCAGTACCTGGACCGGCGCAAGGCCAGCTACCTCGGCGGATACGCGCTGATGGCCAACCACCTGCTGTTTCCGGTGTGGAGCAGGCTCACCGAGGCGCTGCGCACCGGCGCACCGCAGGTGCCGACCGGCGGCGGCTTCTTCGACGGGTACCGCAACGAGCACGAGGTGCGCAGCTTCCTCGGCGCCATGGACGCGATCAACGGAACGGTCGGCGACGACATCGCCCGCGAGTTCGACTGGGCCGAGTGCACGTCGTTCGTCGATCTCGGTGGCGCCCGGGGCAACCTGGCGGCACGGCTGGTCGCCGAGCACCCGCACCTGCGGGGAACCTGCTTCGACCTGCCGCAGATCGAGCCGTTCTTCCACGAGCACGTGGCGAAGCTGGGGATGGACGGTCGGATCACGTTCCACGTCGGCGATTTCTTCGTCGACGACCTGCCGCGCGCGGACGCGTTCATTCTCGGGCACATCCTGCACTACTACGACCAGGAGCAGCGCGAGGGCCTGCTGAAGAAGGTCTTCGACGCGACCAACACCGGCGGCGCGGTACTGATCTACGACCGGATGATCGACGACGACCGTCGCGGCGCGCCGCTGAGCCTGCTCGGCAGCCTGAACATGCTGCTGACTTCGGATGGCGGCCGGGAGTACACGCCGTCCGAGTGCCGGGGCTGGCTCACCGCGGCGGGATTCATGGCCGCCGGGACAGTCCCGGTCGGGGAGACCGACACGCTTGTCGTCGGCCGCAAGGTGCTGAACTGACCGCCGACCCCGGAAACGTTGCCCGATCCGGATATCACACGGGGAGAGAAGATGGCCACGATCTCGGCCGACCGCGAGGTTTTCACGCTGATCAACGTGTTCACCGTCGACCCGGAGAACCAGCAGCGGATGTACGACATCCTGTGCGAGGCCACCGACATCATCAAGGAGTTTCCCGGCTACCTTTCGGCCAACCTGCATCTGAGCCTGGACGGCACCAAGGTGATCAACTACGTCCAGTGGCGCAGCGAGGCGGACTTCAAGGCGATGCGTGACCACCCGGACGTGCAGCCGCACTTCGCGGAGTGCCGGGCGATCGCGCAGGTGAACCCGATCTTCTGCCGGGTCGAGTTCAGCCACGAAGCCCCCGCGGAGGCGTGAGCCTCGTTTCCGCACGAATCCGGAAGAACGAGGACGGTCTTCGGTCGCTGCCCGCCGAAGGCCGTTCTCTCCGCTGTGCCACGCTGTCGATATCGTGCGTGAGCCCGGTCGATCGTAGCCACGAGGTGGGGAGTACCAACACATGCGTCCGGAACGCCGGACCCCGGTGCCGAAGAACTCGTCGACGTCCGCCGAAACCCGATTGCTCGAAGCGTTTCTCGCCGCCACCGGGTTCGCGCTCGGTGCCGGGCTGTTCGAGATTCGGGTGGTCATACCGCAGTGGGCGGCCGTGCCGACGCCGAAGGAGTTGCCCGCGGCCATGGAACGTTCCGGCCACGTCGCGTCCGGCAAGGCGTTCTGGCCGTTTGTCGGGGCCACGGTACTGCCGCTGACCGCGGCCAACCTGGTCGCGGCGCTGCGCTGTCGGGGACCGCGCCGCCCGTGGTGGTTGGCCTCCTCGGCGACGATGGCCGCGACCACCGTCGCCACCGCCACCTACTACGTCCCCACCCTGCACAGGCTCATGGCCGCCGAGGAACTTCCCGAGGAGAAGGTGCGTGCCATGGTCCGCTGGCGCGTGCGGTTGGACTACGTGCGCCTCGCCGTCGGCATCGGTGGCTGGTTCGCGGGGTTGCGGGCGCTTTCCCGGTCGTGACGCCGAGCATCGGAAAGCGGGCCTGTCGCTGGGACAGGCCCGCTTTCGCGGTGATCCGCCGGGTCAGGTCTGCCCGCCGTCCACCACGATCTCCTGGCCGGTGATGCCCGCGGCGCCGTCCGAGGCGAGGAAGCCCACGGTCGCGGCCACCTCCTCGGGTGTCGCCAGCCGGCGCAGCGGCGTGTGGGCGATCACGTCCCGCACCGCCTCGCCGAACCCTCCGGTGGCGGCGAGGACCCGCTCGGTAGCGATGATGCCCGGTACCACCACGTTCACGGTGACGCCCTGCGGGCCGACCTGCCACGCCAGGCTGCGGGCCGCGCCGTGCAGCGCGGACTTCGACGCGCTGTAGGCCACCCGGCCGGCCATACCCAGCCGCACCACCGCGCTGGAGACCAGCACCACGCGTCCCCACCCGGCGGCGGCCATGTCCGCGACCGCGGCCTCGGTGAGCGCCAGGGTGCCCTCCACCGTGCCGCGCAGCGCGGTGCGCCAGCCGCTCTCCAGCAGCGCGCCCGCCTCGGGCCCGCCGATCAGGTTCTCCGGCCAGGCGACCGCGTTGTGTACCGCGACGGACACCGGGCCCAGCCGGTCGTGCACCCGGTCCAGGAGGCCGGCGACCGAATCCGGGTCCTCCAGGTCGAGCGGCAGCGCGGTCACCTCCGCGCCCGAGACGCGCAACTCCTCGACCAGGGCCCGTGCCCGGTCCTCACCCCGGTAGTAGGTGAGCGCGACCCGGTGGCCGGACGCCGCCACGGCCCTGGTGATCGCGCTGCCGATGCCACCGGCGCCCCCGGTCACCAATGCGGTCCTTGCCTGTTGCGCCATCAGTCTCCCCACTGAATGCAACGTTGCTGGTGCGCGTTCACCGGGTAGCCCACCGGGCTCACCGGAAGTCCGCCGCGTGGTCGACGGCCCACTCCGCGAAGGTGCGCGCGGGGCGGCCGGTCACCTCCTGCACGGTGGGAGTCACGGGACCCGGCTTCGCCACCGACGCCGCCAGATACTCCAGGATCATCTCGATGATGGGACCGGCCATGTGCGCGCTCATCTGCTCGCGCCACTGCTCGGGCGAGACCTCCTCGAAGCGGACGTCCCGCCCGATCGCCTCGCCGATCAGCCGTACCTGCTCGACCTGGGTGATCGCCTCCGGCCCGGTCAGCTCGTACTTCTTGCCCGCGTGGCCGTCCTCGAGCAGCGCGCGGGCGGCCACCGCGGCGATGTCGGCCTCGTGGATCAGCGCTCGCGCGGCGTCGCCGTAGGGCGCCCGGACGATCCCCGCGGCGCGGATCGACGGCGCCCACTTCCACAGGGTGTTCGTGGCGAACTCGTCGGGCCGCAGGAACGTCCACTCCAGCGTGGTGTCCTCGACGGCCCGCTCCACGGCGAGGTGGTGTTGGGCGCTCGGGTTGTGTTCGGCGTCCTCCTCGAGCACCGAACTGGAGGACAGCACCGCGACGCGTCGCACGCCGGCCCGCTGGATGAGGCCGACGACCTCGCGCGCGGTGTCGGGGATGGGGAACAGGTACACCCGGTCGACGTCCCGCAGCGCGTCCCGCAGCGCCGAGGGCTCGGTGAGATCGCCCGGCACGACCTCGACGTCCGCCGGAAGGTTGGCCGAGTCCGGGCGGCGGGTGATGGCGCGCACCCGCTCACCGGCGTTGCGCAGTTCCTCGACGACGTGCCGCCCGACGTGTCCCGTCGCTCCAGTCACCAGGATGGTCATCGCTGTTCCTTCTCTTCGCGACCTCGCCTCAGTAGGCCTGACCGACAAAGTTCCGGACCGTGCCGTCGTCCGTCAGTACACGGAGAATCGCGTCGGCGACATCCGCGCGGGAGATGCTCCATCCGTTGGGCACGTGCTGCCCGATGGCCAGCCGGTACCGTCCGGTGCGCGGGCCGTCGGTCATCCTGGCGGGCCGCAGGATCGTCCAGTCCAGCGAGCTTTCCCGGACGTCGTGCTCCATCCGCTTCAGGTCCTCGAACGGCGCCCTGAGAATCTGACCGAGGATGAGCTGGACCAGCCGCCGGGGCACGGTGTCCCCCCGCTCGGCGGTGTGCGCGGAGTTGCTCACCACGACCAGCCGCTTGACCCCGGTGGCCGTCATCGCCTGCATGATGCTGCGCGCGCCCGGCTGGCAGACCGGTGGTGCCTTGGGCGAGGTGCCACCAAGCGCGGAGGCGACGGCGTCACAGCCGCCGATCGCCGGCGCGACGGCCTCCGGATCGAAGATGTCGGTCTCGACCACGTCGAGGCGGTCGTCGCTGATCTGCACTCGTGACGCGTTCCGCACCACGCCGGTGACCCGGTGGCCGCTGTCCAGCGCCTGCCGGATCAGGTGGTGGCCGGTTCGGCCGCTGGCTCCGAAGACGGCGATTCGCATGAGCGTCTGCTCCCCTTCCGTGTGCGTACGACACGCGCAGCGGCCGGCGGGACCACGCCGTGGCCGGCCATGATCCCGCCGTGCGGAACCGCCGCGCCGGACGACCTCGCGGGCTCAGGCCGGAGCCGGCGAGTCCTGTGTGGACCTCTCGCGGGGAGCCGCGCCCCGGCCGGCCGGCTTCCGGATGGTGAGCAGCGCGACGAGCAGCGAGGCGGCCGCGATCCCGGCGGCCACCAGCAGGCCGCTGCCCCAGGCGTGCGCCAGCACGTCGGCGCCGGGCCGCGCCGAACTCGAGCCGATCCGGTGGACGAACACGGTGACCATCGCGGCGAGGCCGAACGACCCGCCGACCTGCTGGCAGGTGTTGAGAATGCCGGTGGCCATGCCGGTGTCCTGCGGCTTCACCCCGGCGATGCTGGTAACCGTGACGGTGACGATCATCCCACCGAAGCCCAGCGGCACCAGCAGCAGCGCGGGCAGCAGCCGGCCCGCGTAGGTGGAGTCCGCGGACATGAACGACGCGTACAGCAGTCCCGCCCCGAGCAGGATGGTGCCCGCCACCAGGATGGGCAGCGGCCCCACCCTGGCCAGCAGCCGGGAGGCCAGCTGCGCCGAGAGGATCACGCACATCGGCGCGGGCAGCAGCGCCAGCCCGGTGAGCAGCGGGTCGAAATGCAGCACCTCCTGGGCGAACTGGCTGAGGAAGTAGTAGAAGCCGATGATCACCGCGTTGTTCAGCAACTGCATGAGGTACGCGCCGGACCGGTTGCGGTTGGTGAACAGCCGCAGCGACATCAGCGGCTGCGGGTGGGTTGCCTGGATGGCCACGAACGCCGCGAGGAGTACGACGGCGACGCCGAAGGAGGTGAGCGTGGCCGCCGACGTCCATCCCCGGTCCGCCGCGCTGATCGCGCCGTTGACCAGCGCGGCGGACCCGATGGTGACGGTCAGCGCGCCGAAGATGTCCAGCTTCTTCGGCAGCCGAGGCGACTCGGAGAGGTAGATCGCCGCGCCGGCGAGCACCAGCGCGCCGAGCGGCACGTTGATGAAGAACACCCAGCGCCAGGAGATCAGCTGGGTGAGCAGGCCCCCGGCGATCACCCCGAGTGCCGATGCGGCGCCGGACACCGCGCCGAAGACGCCGAACGCGCGGTTGCGCGCCGGTCCCTCCGGGAAGTTGGTGGCGACCAGGGAGAAGGCGGTCGGGGACAGCAGGGCGGCACCCACGCCCTGGCCGACCCGGCTGGCGATGAGCCACGTCTGGCTCTGGGCGAGCCCGCCCAGCAGGGAGGACAGCACGAACAGGGCGGCCCCGATCTGGAAGATGCGGCGCCGGCCGTACAGGTCGCCCAGCCGGCCGCCGAGCAGCAGCAGCCCGCCGAACGGCAGCGTGTAGCCGTTGACCACCCACTGCAACGCCGTCGGCGTGAAGTGCAGGCCGCGCTGGATGCTCGGCACGGCCACCGTGATGATGGTGATGTCCAGCACCACCATCAGTTGGGCGCCGGCGAGGACCGCGAGCACGAGTCCCACGTTGCGTGGCGCGGCGGCCGGTTCGTCCTCTCTCGGCCTGGCCTGCGTCACGTCCGTCTCGGACATCGACCCTCCAGTCTGGTCGAAGATGCGAGCTTTAAGAGACGGTAGTGTCCCTTAACGTGACGCGAGCCTAGCTGTACCGTATTAGGTACGCAAGCGTCCCCTATGGGAGTGCGGGTGAACAGGAGATGAGCAGTGAGCAGCGTGCGCGCCGGCCGGGCGGGGCCCGCTCCCGCCGCCGTGGCGAGGCGCTGGAAGAGGCCATCCACGGCGCCGTGCTGGCGGAACTGATCGAGCGCGGCTACGCCGGCCTCACCATGGAACGGGTCGCCGAGCGGGCCCGGACCGGCAAGTCGTCGCTGTACCGGCGCTGGGAGTGCCTGGAGTCGCTGGTGCTCGACACGCTCGGCCACACACTGCCCAGTCTGGACAGTCCGGCGCCGGACACCGGAAGCCTGCGCGGCGACCTGACGTTCATGCTCAACCGGATGGCGCGGGTGCTGCACGAGCCGGCGGGGCAGGCGATGTACACGCTGGTCGCGGCGGGGGACCGGCAGCCGGCGATCGTCAGGGCCGTCGACGAGCGGCTGATCCAGCCCCGCATCGAGCTGCTGTGCCAGGGGTTCCGGCGCGCGGCCGAGCGCGGGGAGATCGAGCCCAGTGACGCCTGGCCGGTAATCGCCAGGGTGGGCCCGGCGCTGATCATCCAGGAGTTCCTGCTCACCGGGAAACCCACCGACGAGGACGGCATCGCGATGATCATCGACCACGTCATCCTGCCGGCGCTCGGGCGCCGGTAACGGCTACTTCAGCAGCCGCCGGACCTGCGCCCGCCAGGCGTCCACGTCGCCGCCGCGGTCGGCCAGCAGGGCGGTGAGGTCGTCGAAGTCGCGGTGCACGCTGTCCGGCAGCGCGTCGGCGGCGGCCTCCCACGCCGCCAACCGCGCCCGATCCGGGCGGCCCGGCAGCAGGTGCTCGCGGTAGTAGTCGTACATCGCCAGCATGACCGGATACCACGCCGGACCCTCGGTGGCGTCCAGCGAGGCACGGAACGCCACGTACCCGTCGTGCTCGGTGAGCAGCAGGTACTCCAGATAGTTGAGGGCGGCGAAGCGGTTGCCCGGCGTCCGCTCGGCGGTGGCCCGCAACAGGTCCCGTGCCCGTTCCGGGCGGCCGAGGCGGTGCAGCAGCATCGCGTAGCGCTTGCTGGCCCACGTGTAGCCGGGCTGGCGGGCCAGGACGTCCTCGTAGGCGCGGCACGCGTCCTCGACGCGGCCCCACTTCTCCAGGAACCACGCGTGGTGCGACCGTGCCCACGGGTCGTCCGACTCCGCGCCGCCGAGTGCATACCGGTACCACCGGTCGGCCTCGTCCATCCGCCCGAGGCGCTCCAGGACGTACGCGTAGTAGCTGGCCCCCGCGCTGCGCCCGGGATCATCGGCGAAGGCCCGTTCGAGGTGGGCGGCGGCGGTGTCGAAGTCGTAGAGCTTGCCGTAGCACTGGCCGAGGCCGAACCGGGCGTCCGGCGACTCGCCGCCGTCCAGCAGCCACTGGTAGACCTCGATCGCGGCGTGGTAGATGTCGTCCTCGCGCAGCCGGTCGGCGACGGCCATCACCTCCTCGCGCGGACGGTCACGGAAGCGGGCGAGTACGCCTTCGGCATCCTTGGCCTCGGCAAGTTGCATCAGCGTGGGCATGGTTCCTTCCTCCCCGTCGACGACTCCGGCCGCCCCGGCGCCAACCGCAGCACGACCGGGTGAAGCAGCGACGCGCAACTGGCCCGAAGCAGGCCGGCCAGCGAACGGATCGCCAGCGGGACACCGCCGCACAGCACGACAAGCTGCTCGAGGTTCGCGCCCTCGGCGGTCGGCTCGTCCAGGAGCGCGCAGAGCAGGGCCGCGCCCTCGTCGACGCGCAGCGGCACCGCGGCGACGGTGGTCGATCCCGGAAGATCCAGCCGCTCGGCCCGGGTCGTCACGATCACCGCGGACCGGTCGGACGCCGGCAGCAGCGGCTGGAGCTGGTCCGGCGACGCGGCGTCGTCGAACACGATGAGCAACCGGCGTTGGGCGGTGTTGGCGCGCCATAGCGCGGCGCGCGCGTCGGGGCCGTCGGGCAGGTGGTGCACCGGTGCGCCGATGGCCCGCAGGAAGCCGCCGAGCACGTCGTGCGGCTCGGCCGGCCGGCGACTACTGCCGCGCAGGTCGGTGAACAGCTGACCGTCGTCGAAGTGCGGGCGCAGCCGGTGCGCGGCGCGGATCGCCAGCGCCGTCTTCCCCATCCCGGGCCGACCCGTGATCACCAGCACCCGGCAGCTCCCGGTGCCGCGTCCCTCGCCGACCAGCGACCGCCCGCACCGGTCCAGCTCCTCGCCCCGGCCGACGAAGTCGGCGGGGGCGGCGGGCAGTTGCGCGGGCGGGTCGCCGAGCCGACGCGGCAGGTGGGACGGCGACGGAGCCCGGTCCGGCGCGGCGCTGGTGACCAGCAGTTCCTGGTGCAGCCGTTTCAGCGACGCGGAGGGCTCCACGCCGAGCTGCTCGTGGAGCAGCCCGCGCAGCCTGCGGTACTCGGCGATCGCTTCCGCGCGGCGGTCGCACCGGTCCAGGGCGACCATGAGCTGCCGGACGAATCCCTCGTGGGTGGGATGGGTCCGGGTGGTCTCCTTGAGTTCGCTGACCAGGTCACGGTGCTGCCCGAGCCGGAGCTGGGCCTCGAACTTCGTCTCCAGAACGTGCAGCCGCGCCTCCTCCAGCCGAACGACGTGCGCGGACAGTTGCGGTCCGGTGGACACGCCGGCCAGGGCGGCGCCCCGCCACAGCGCGAGGGCCTCCAGGCACCGGTCCGCGGCCCGCTCCGGGTCGTCCCGCCCGAGCGCGGCCCTGGCCTCCTGCGCCAGGCGGTCGAAGCGGTGCACGTCCACGGCGTCCGGCGGGATGCGCAACACGTAGCCCCGCTGCTCGGTCCGGAGCACCTCGCCCGAGTCGTCCTCGGACGCGCAGTTGGCGAGCAACTTGCGCAAGTTGTAGATGTGGGTGTGCAGCGTGGGTATCGCGCTGCCCGGCGGAGCGTCACCCCAGAGTTCGTCGACGATTTCGGGTACCTGGACGGGCGTGTTGCTGCGCAGTGCCAGCAACGCGACGAGCGCGCGTAACTTCTGCGCATTGGGAGTGATGTCCGTTCCCCCCCACATTATCTGAAGCGGGCCGAGTAGCCGAACTTCCTCACGCACGGTAGCCCCCAGCGGCTGGCAGGTGCGGACCGGTTCGTCGCGTGCCCTCGACGCCGGTCCTGCCACGTGCGGGAAGCTACCGGGTGTTGATAACGCGAGACAACAGGGCCAACCTCGGTTAAGTCAGCGGTCGCCTCTGGTACACGCGGAGTTCGTATGGCGGCCTATTACGGCGGTCGCGCCAACCCATATTCACTTGGTCCTCAAGGAGCGTGGCGGAGACTGGCATCGACCGCGCATGAACCAAGGGGCGAGCGAAGGGATACGGCGTGGGATTTCGAGCTCTCATGGTCAGGCGTATGAATCCCGAGGACGCCGAACTGGTGGCGAAGATCTTCGAGGAGCACGACCAGACGAGTCTACCGCGGGAAATCGGCGCCACCCGGCGCGTACTTTTTCGGTTCCACGATCTGTATATGCATTTGATCGAGGCCGATGAAAACATCATGAGCCGGCTCTACGAGGCGCGGAATCACCCGATCTTCCAGAGGACCGACGCGCAGCTTGCGAAGATTCTGACGCCGTACTCGCCGGAGACCGTCGACATGAGGGACTCGCGGGCGGAGATTTTCTACAACTGGGAAGCCCGCTGAGCGGGAGCACGGACTCCGTGCCCGCCCACCACCACCTTCGCATCGCCGCGAGCCCTGGAAAACCGTCGTCCTTCAGCGAAGGAGAGCTGCGACCGTGTCCGAGAGCGACCTGCCAACCCTGACCCGTGCCCGCCTGTTCCAGATGATGCAGGCGTACAAGGAAACCAGCCTCGTCAAGACGGGTATCGAGCTGGGTGTGTTCGACCACCTCGCGGCCGGCCCCATGGACGTCGAGGCGGTGAGCGACGCGTTCGGCGGTGACCCGCGGGGCACCAGGATCCTGCTCAACGCGCTCGCCGCGCTCCGGCTCGTCGGCACGGACGGGCGCCGTTACTGGCTGGCGCCCGGCGCGGACGAACTGCTGGTCCGGGAGAGCGCCGGCTACGCCGGCGACATGGTGCACGTCTTCGCCAGCGACTGGGAGTGGAACGCGCTCAACCGGTTCGCGGAGGCGGTGCGCAAGGGCGGCACCGTACTGGACGAGCACGCCGAGACCCCGGAGTACAAGTACTGGGAGGACTTCGCGGCCTATGCCCCGGTGGTCGCGAAGCCGACCGCCGACGTGCTCGCCGACGCGATCGGGCGGTGGGCCACCGGCCGCGAGCACCTCGACGTCCTCGACCTCGCCTGCGGGCACGGCGTCTACGGCTACACCGTCGCGGACCGGTACCCCCAGGCCACCGTCGCGTCGCTGGACTGGGAGAACGTGCTCGCGGTCGCGGCGTCGCACGCCGAGCGGATGGGCGTGCTGGACCGCACCCGGTTCATCACCGGCGACATGTTCGAGGTTTCCCTCGGCGGACCCTACGACCTCGTCCTGATCACCAACGTGCTGCACCACTTCTCGGAGGAGCGCGCGACCGAACTGCTCACCCGGGCGGCCTCGGTGGTCAAGCCGGACGGGCGGGTCGGCGTGGTCGGCTTTACCACCAGCGACGCGTTGCCCGCCGACGACCCGGCGCCCCACCTGTTCTCGGTGCTGATGCTGGCCTGGACGGCGGAGGGCGAGGTCCACTCCGAGGCCGCCTACGAGAAGATGTACCGGGCGGCCGGGCTCGAGCAGCCCACCATCCACACCGTGGCTGGCCTGCCCTTCCGCGTCCTGCTCGCCGGGCCGGCGTGAGTCCTGTTTGGAGTCTCTGCCGTGCTGACTTCGGAACTCCGTCCGGGTGGGCGCGAGACGGCGCCCACCCGGTTGGATGACGACGATCTGGAACTTCTCCTGCTGATCCGGCATTTCGAGCGGAACCTGCTGGACCTGTTCTCCGCCGGAAAGCTCAACGGAACGACGCACACCTGCATCGGTCAGGAGTACGTTCCGGTGGCACTCGCCAGGTTGCTCGACGACCGCGACTACGTCTTCAGCAACCATCGCGGTCACGGGCACTATCTGTCCCGGTTCCGCGATCCGGCCGGTCTCCTCGCCGAGATCATGGGCCGGGACGGCGCGGTGTGCCACGGCGTGGGCGGAAGCCAGCACATCTTCCGCGAGCGGTTCCTGTCCACCGGCGTGCAGGGCGAGAGCCTGCCCGTGGCGGTCGGGGTGGCACTGCATCTGAAAAGGCACGAGCCCGGAGCCCTCGCCGCCGTGTTCGTCGGTGACGGCACCTGGGGCGAGGGCAGCGTCTACGAGGCGCTGAACATGGCGCGACTGTGGCAGGTGCCGCTGCTGGTCGTGGTGGAACACAACGAGATCGCCCAATCCACGCCCACCACGCTGCAGATGGCCGGCACCATCGCGGCACGGGCGGCGGCGTTCGGGGTGGAACACCGGCGTGTCGAATCGGCGGACGTCAACGCCATCCGCGGGCTGGTGGCGCCGGCCGTCGAGCGGGTGCGGCAGGCGAACCGGCCGCTCGTTCTGGAGTTCGCGACCACCCGGATCGGCCCGCACAGCAAGGGCGACGACACGCGTACCGAGGAGGAGCTTCGTTCGGTGCGTGCCCGCGACTGGTATCTCGCCTACCAGAAGGTCTTCCCGGACCAGTTCGCCCGGCTCGACACCCGCCAGCGGGAAGCGATCGAGCGGATCACCCGTGATGTTGACGCCCGGACCCCGTCCAGGTGGGAAGGCTCATGCCCAGGTCAGAGCGAATCGTAGAGAACCTGAACGCGGCGTTGCACCGGCTGTTCGCCGAGGACGAGTTGGTCTACCTCATCGGAGAGGACCTGCTCGACCCCTACGGCGGCGCCTTCAAGGTGGCCAAGGGGCTGTCCAGCAAGTACCCGGACCGGGTGCTCACGACGCCGCTCAGTGAGAGCGGCTTCGTGGGGGTCGCCAACGGGCTGGCGCTGTGCGGGAACAAGGTCGTCACCGAGATCATGTTCGGTGACTTCGCCCTGCTGAGCTTCGACCAACTGTGCAACTTCGCGGCCAAGTCGGTCACGATGTACGGGTCGAGGCTGCCGCTGCGGCTCGTCGTCCGATGCCCGGTCGGCGGCCACCGCGGCTACGGGCCGACGCACAGCCAGTCGGTCCAGAAGCATTTCATCGGGGTGCCGAACCTGTGGCTCTACGAGATGACGCCGCTGCACGACAACGGCGCCGTCTTCGCCGAGATGCTGGCTCGCGAGGAACCCTGTGTGTTCTTCGAGGACAAGACGCTGTACGGGCAGCGCCGCTGGGTGGACGGTGACGACGACGTCTTCCGCTTCGACTTCCTCGGCGAGCGCGGTCAGTACGGCCGGGCCACTCCCGAGGACGTCGACCGGCCGGACTGCGTGGTGATCGCCACCGGCGGTACCGCACCGCTGGCCCTGGAGGCGGCCCGGCGCCTGTTCCTGGAGTCCGAGATCGCCTGCCACGTGCTGGTGCCCTACCGGCTCTACCCGTTCGACATCGACCCGATCAGCTCACTCCTCGAGCGGGCCGACCACATCGTGGTGGTGGAGGAGAGCGTCGCCGGCGGAACGTGGGGCGCGGAGGTCGCCCAGCACATCTACGGCCGGCTCTGGGACCGGCTCAACGACCGGATCCGGCTGGTCCACTCGGCACCGAGCATCATCCCCACGGCACCGCATCTGGAACGGCAGGTACTCGTGCAATCGGAGTCGGTCTACGCGACCGTGCGGGAGGCGATCCGTGACTGAGATCGTGGTGCCCAAGCTCAACAACAACGACGCCTCGTACGTGCTGGTGGAGTGGATGTTCGAGGACGGCCAGCAGGTGCCTGCCGGCGCCGCGGTCGCCCTGGTCGAGACGGCCAAGGCGGTCGAGGAACTGGTCGCGGAGAAGGGCGGCGTGCTGCACCGGGTGCGCCGGGCCGGAGAGGAATGTACCGACGGCGACCTCGTCGGGCACCTCTTCTCCGACGCGGCGGAACGCGACCGGTTCCTGGCGGACGCCGAGCGGAGCGCCCTCCCGGGGGACGCGTCGGCGGATCCCGTCATCACCGAGCCCGCCCGGGCGCTGATCGAGCGGCACGGGGTGGACCTGGACCGGGTCCGCGCGCTCGGCAAGCGGACGATTCGCCGCAGCGACGTGGAAGCGCTCCTGGCCGGCGCCGGCGCCGGCGACGAGGGCGTCCGGCGGCTGTCCCGCAACCAGGTCGCCATCGCCGACGTGGTGTCCGCCTCGCACCGGGAGATCCCGGCGGCGTTCGCCGCGATGAAGGTCGACGCGCGCGCGGCGCTGCACGTCCGGCGCGACGTGCTCGCCAGCGGCCGGGCCGGCTTCGACATCCTCGAACTGGTCATCGCGGCGGTGGCGCGGCTGCGCGCTGACTTCCCGGTGTGCTTCGCCTCCCTGCTGGAAGGGCACACCCTCGCCGTACCGGAACGGGCACACGTGGGCGTCACCGTCGACACCGGCAACGGCCTGTTCGTTCCGGTCGTCCACGACGCCGATCGGAAGACACCGGGTGAGATCGCGGGCATCCTCTCCGACTACCGGCGCAGGGCCGGCCGGGGGACGCTGCGCGAACAGGACATGGCCGACGGAAATATCTCCGTCTCGGTCACCGCCTACGCCGACGTGGTCCTGTCGGTTCCGGTGGTGCTGCCGCCGCAGGTGTGCATGCTCTCGCTGTGCGGTATCGAGCACGAGCTGCGCCGGGAACGAGGCGGCGAGATCGGTCAGCGGCCGGTGTTCACCTTGGGTATGTCCTACGACCACCGGGTCATCAACGGTCGTGACGCCGTGCTGTTCCTTCGGGCGGTCAAGGGGTTTCTGGAGAGCTCGCAACGGTTGGCCGAACTGGTCGGCGGCGAGGACTGAGTCGCCGGCCGCGTCCTCCCAGCGGACCGCGGGCTGCCCCGCAGCAGCGTCGATGCGGGTGTGGCCGCGGTGCCGGAGCCTTCGGCCGCGTGCGGATCGCGCGCCGGCCGGCTGAGGTGTGCCCTACGGTTCGGATGCGAGCACCCGGGCTGGTGGCGCGGGCGGTGTCGGGGCCGGCGTGCTGGCCAGCCCGGGATCGGAGGACAGCATGGCGCGGTGCAGCGCCTGGAGCGCGGCCGACGGCTCGATACCCAACTCGTCCATCATGCGCTGCCGGAGGCTGCGGAAGACGGTCAGCGCATCGGAGACGCGTCCGGCCCGGTAGAGCGCGATCATGTACTTGGCGTGCAGCGATTCGTGCAGGTGGTGCTCCACGACCAGGGAGGCCAGCTCGCTCAGCATCTCCCGGTGCCGTTCCAGCGCGAGGCATGCCTCCAGGCGCTGTTCTAGGGCGTAGAGACGCTGCTCCTCCAGGCGAGCGACGTGGGCCTGGATCGCGCGGCCGCTCTGCCAGTCCAGCGCGATCGGACCACGCCAGGTTTCCAGGGCACGCTGGAACAGTTCCGCGGCGCCGACGTGATCGTCGTTGTCGAGCGCGTCCCGACCCCTGTTCATCAGGTCCTCGAACTCGCAGACGTCGAGTTGGTGGCATCCGCCCCTGAGGATGTACCCGGCGGTGTCGGTGATGAGAATGTCCCGGGCGACCTGCGCGGTTTTCACGCCCAAGGCGTCAGCGATGAGCTTGCGTATCTGGAAGATGTAGGTCTGGAGGGTGTTGAGGGCCGTGCTCGGCGGGTTGGCCGCCCACAGTTCCTCGACCAGCACCGAGTTTGGCACCACCCGGTTCACCCGGAACAGCAGAAGCGCCAGAACCGCTCGTGGCTTGGGTGCGGTCGGTGTGATTCGGCGGCCACCACACTCTATTTCCAGTGGGCCGAGTATCCGGAAACTCAGGGATGAAGAACGGCAGGCGGATGCTGCCATTGTCATTTTCGCCATCCTCCTCGATCGCTACCATCGTTCGCGACCGCTCACTTTGACGAAGAACCTCTGTCGCAGGAACCCCTGCCGAAGTGGAAACGACCCCTCCCCAGTCACCCGCCGGGGCACCGTGGCGGCCCGCCCGCGCAGGCCGCCCGACCCCTCACACTGCCGCTGGAACATCGCGACGTCAGCCGGTATGTGATGGACGTCGCGACTTTTTCGGTAGCTCGATACTGTGTCATCCTGCGGTTGCGTGTTCGTAACTGAAATGTCGTCGTGACGGGTGACCATGCCGTTGTGCGTCGCTCCGCCCCTGGTTGTGGTCGTCCTCGGTCCGCCAGTCCTTGAGGCCTGGCGCGAGCGACGCTAATGGGACTCACTCCACGCTCACTAGAATAGACAGTGATTGCCGGCCGAGGCGGCCGAGGATGGTGGTGGGTAACGCGCGGGCCCGGCGCCGGGCGAGGCGCTGACCTGCGGATATCTCCGGGTAGTTAAAACCCGCCGAAAAATGGAACAGCGTGATCAACAGTTGACAGCTGAGCCTTGTTGTCTGAACGTTCAAAGTCTGGCAGCGTAGAATTAACGCCGACCATGTTTGAATGCTGTTCTCGGGGGAATGAGCCGCGCTCGGTGTGACCCTACCGGAACGGCGCGGTTCCGGGCGATACCCGTCGCTGAACCCTCACCCGGTCGGCGTCGCCGCCTGGTCGCCCTCGACCGCGCGTCCCCGGGCGAGCAGGAGTCGCCGGTGGCGAAGCGCCTCCAGCCCGGCGAGCGGATCGCCGGCCACGACCAGCAGATCGGCGCGGTAGCCCGGTGCGAGGCGCCCCACCTCGTCGCCGAGGCCGAGCGCGGCGGCGCTGGTCACCGTGGCCATCTCGATGATCCGGCCGGGCGGGAAGCCCAGGTACTCGTACAGTTCGAGGGCCCCGACGAAGTCGTCGAACACCGAGCCGGGCAGGCCGGCGTCGGTGCCGGTGATCAGCGGCACGCCGAGGGAGTCCAGCCAGGTCAGCCGGCCGTAGATGGCCCCGGCCCGGTCCGGGCCGAACTTCTCCACCATGGCGCGCCAGTTCCGGGAGGACGCCGCGCAGGCGTAGATGCCGCGCGCGGCCATCCGCCTGGCGACGTCCTCGCGCCGGTCCTGGCCCTCCGGACCCATCCACGTGCAGTGCTCGACGGTGGTCACGCCGGCGTCAACGGCCGAGGCGATCGCCTCGGTGCCGTGCGCGTGCGCCGCGACGCGCAGCCCGGCCCGCCCCGCCTCCTCGACGACCACGCGCAGGTCCTCGGTGCCGAACTGGGACTGCCACATCGGCGGGGAGTTCGGCGTCAACTGCCCGCCGGAGGCCATCACCTTGATCAGGTCGGCGCCCGCCTCGGCGGTGCGCCACACCCGCTCCCGGATCTCCGACTCGCCGGTCACCACACCGCCGAGGAACCAGCAGTGGCCGTCGCGGATGGTCAGCGGCGCTCCGGAGGTGAGCAGCCGGGGACCAGTGACCTCGCCGCGGTTGATCGTGTCGCGCAGCCGGGCCGCCAGCCCGCCGCGGTCACCCAGGTCCCGGGCGGTGGTGACGCCGCAGCGCAGCAGATCCCGGGCGCGCTCGGCCATCGCCGGCAGCAGCGTCTCGTCGTCGCTGGCCCGCAAGGTGCCCACCGGGTCACTGCCGGCGTCGAAGGCGAGGTGCACGTGGCAGTTGATCAGACCGGGCAGCACGGCGCAGCCGGGAAAGTCGTGGCGCCGCGCGCCGGGACCGGCCCGGTGCTCGACCTCGGCGCGCGGCCCGACCTCGGTGATGGTGTCGCCGTCGACCAGCACGGCGCCGTCCGGAATGCGCTCCCCGTGCGGGCCGGGAAGCACCTGGTCGGTGATGATCAGTTGGCGCATGCGGCACCCCCGATCGGCTCCAGCCGGAACACGGCGATCTCCGCGGTGTGCCGGCGGATCCGCTCGACCGGCGCGTCCGACGGGAACGGCCACAGCGTCGAGGGGCGGCCCAGCGCGGCCAGGTAGGTCGCGACCGCGGCGGCCGCCTCGTCACCCTCGACGAGGGTGGCCCGGCGATCGGGCTGCTCGTCGCGCTCGACGGAGCAGCGCCCGGCCGCGAGCAGGTTGCGGACCCAGTCCCGCCGCCGGTTCGGCGCCGCGACGTAGTGCCGGCCGTCGACCTGGGTCACCGCGATCGGCCACGGCCGCGGTTCGCCGGTGACCCGGCCCGGCGCGCTGAGCACCCGGAGCACGTGCCGGCCCTCCTGGTAGGGGGCATGCTCGCCGCCGCGGATCCGTTCGATCATGTGGGCGTTGCGTTCCCGCGGTGTCATCTGCTCGAAGGAGGTCATGAAGCTCCGTCCTGGAGTTGCCGTGCCTGCAGTGCCCTGGACAGGGCAAGGAGTTGCTCGACGTCGGCCTCCGGGGCCGCGGTCGCCGGCGCGGCGACCAGCACGGCGGCCGACGAGGTGGGGCGCACCCCGGAACGCTGGCGGCGCACCGCCTCGGTGAGCTTGCGGATCTGCTCCTGCCGCGGTTCCTCGGCGCTGAACGCGACGTCCGCCAGGTGCGGGCTGAGCTGGACCAGGCCGTCGCGGATCTCGACCACCCGGCGCCAGAACCGGCGGTGCACCCGCCAGAGCGCGAACCGGTCCCGCCGTGGCCCATAGGGACCGTGCAGCGCGTCCTGCGGGTACACCTCGTGGAACAGTTCCCACAGCGGCGCCAACTCCCGGTAGACCCGCCGGTGGTCGGACCACGCCCGGATCGCGGCGGCGCGGGTGAGCACCGCCGGGTAGATCACGCCGAGCATGAACAGCAGGCCACCGAGCACCAGCGCGAGCGCGGCGGCACCGGTCGCCGAGGCGGGAACCGCGCCGCCGGCGAAGCGGACCACCACGAACCCCACGCGGACCGCGCTGGCCAGCGCCGAGACGCCGAGCCCGACCGACGCGGTGCGCAGCCCCCACCGCATCCTGGGGTCCGACTCGTCGGCGTACTGCCAGGCCCACCGGCCGGTCTGGACCAGCACGTAGAGGAAGTACAGCCCGCCGAGGCCGTAGAACGCGGCGACGCCGGGCACCCGCATGTCGGCGCTGGCGAAGGTGTGGTCGCGCAGGCCGGGCGGCGTGGCGAACATCGCGGCGGTCAGCGCGACCGCGGCGGCCGCCAGCGGCAGGATCTCCCGGCGGGCGCGGCCGCGCGCGGCGGGGCCGAACCCGGCGAACAGGAAGAACAGCATCAGGCACCACAGCGCGATGTACTGCACCAGGTTCTGCACCAGCTTCAGCACACCGGGGGCGACCGAACCGTGCCCGGCGGCGTCCGCCGCGGCCCACTGCAGGCCCAGCCCGACGGCCGCGAACGCCAGGCAGGCGGTCACCGCGCGGGTGGCGAGATCGTGCGGTGCCCGGACGAGCCGGGGCACGCGCCACGCCAGCGCCGCGAGCAGCGCCGCGACGCTCGCCGCCTGCAGCACGATCACAGCCAGTCCTGCCGGTCGCCGAGGGCCCGCTGGGCGCGCTTGGCACGCGGCGTGTGCGCGGTGTCGGGCACGTAACCGGCGACGGCGGCCGACTCCAGCAGCATCGTCGCCACCGTCTCCGCCTCGCGCTCGTGCTCGGTGTCGTAGGAGGTGCGGCGCAGCGCCCGGCGGATCAGCTCGGGCGGGATGTCCGGCATGAGTTCCCGCCACACCGCGTCGTCGTCCTCGTCGGAGGGATGGTCGGCGAGCAGGTGCCCGAGTTCGTGGGCGATGATGTGCTCCTGGTGCAGCCGGGTGGTCTCCGCCTGGTAGAGGACGTAGTCGGCGGACGGGGTGTTCAGCCACAGGCCGAACGGCCCGGGCACCTCCAGCGGGTAGGCGAGGAGCCGGATCGGCTTGCCCCGCCGCTCGCTCAGCCGCGCGCAGACGTCGGCCATGTCGGTCGGGCCTTCGATGTGCAACGCGGCCAGCTCACGGCGCAGGCGGCGCCGTAATCGTGACTCGGTGGCTCGTCGACGCAGGGACTGCCCGAGGCGGCTCACGGTCGGTGTCCTCCGGTCTGGTCGGTCATGGGGATCGCCGTCGCGGATCGGCGCCCGGCTCAGTCCGGGTCGTCGTCCCCCGGGGTGTCCTGGCGGCTCGCCTCGAAGTCGATGTAGGCGAGCACGCTGCGGATCTGGCTCGGGGAGAGCTGACTCGCACGATACGCGATCTTGCGAACGTTCTTCTCGCCGAGGGAGGCCAGGATCTCGAACTGGCGGTTGAGCTCCCGGCCCCGCTCGGAGTCGCTGAAGTAGTCCAGCGGAACGCCGAAGAACTCGGCGAGCGCCTTCACCACCGCGTGGCTGGGCTCGCTCTCGCCATTGAGCAGCGCGTACAGGTAGCTCTTGGACAGCTTGTGCCCGCGCTGGGTCACCTGCTCGGCGACCTCGCGGGGGGAGTACCTCGTCCCGTCCTCGCGCCGGACACCGTCGAAGAGGCGGCGAAGCTGCGTCGCGAACGTCTCACCGCCGTCGGTCATGTCTTGCTGGGAACCGGACACTGCGCCACCCCTCACGGCTCCGGACCGTCCACTATGACGGACTGTCTCGCCTTTGATGTCCACCGTAGTTGACAGATGGTCCAGTGAAGCATACCTTGACGATACGTAGTCCACTATAACGGACTGGGTCAGCCGGCATGGCGGCCCGGCCGGACCCGCCCCGGGGAGAAGAGCGAAGGGGTCTGGACGCGCCGCCCGGCGGCTGGGGGTCGCCGGGCGGCGTGCCCGGCCAAATGTCTCATCGACGCGGTGACCGCGGGTGACCGGTCCCCGCCGAGCATGCCATGTGCGAGCACCTGGCCGGCGTGATCGCCGCGCTCCGGCGGACGCGTGAGCGCGACCCGCGAGGCGGCCGGCGCCATGGGGATGACTACCCACATGGGTACGCAGGACGGCGGCGCCCGATCCGGTGCAGGGTGGGACCTCCTACCGTGGTCCTACCCTGCCCGGGGCTTCATACCCTGCCCGCATGGGTGCTATGGGCCCTGCTGGGTGTCCGTACCACCCGGACGACCAGGGTTGCGGCGACGACCGCGAGATCTGGCGCGGGCTGGCCGTGTTCGTCGCGCACCATCCGGTGCTGGCGCCCACGGTGCGGCCGATCGACGCCGAGACGCTGGGGCTCGCCCGCGGGTGGATGGCGCACACCGTGCGAGAACTCCGTGCGTTCGCCGACGCGCTGGAGGCACGCGCCTCGCAGGGCGACCCGGCGACTCCGGGCAGCGCCAAGGCCGTGGCGCTGTCGGTGGTGATGATGTGCCGGGCGTTCATCCGCAACTGGGCCGACGCCCGCTGGAGCACCCCGGCCCAGGTGCTCGACTTCAACCGCGACGTGGACATGCTGCGGCGGATGCTGGACGGGCTGGCCAGCCGCGAGTTGCCGTCCTGACCAGCCCGTCCCGCGCTCAGTCAGGGCAGCCGGGTACCGGGGTGGGCACGCAGTTGGTGGGCAGGTTGCCGGTCACGGTGGTGTCCGTCAGCGTGGTGCTGGCGCCGGCATTGTCCAGGCCTCCGGGCGCGTTGGTGGCGCTGTTGTCGCGCACCACGGTGTTGGTCAGCGTGGTCGTGCCGCCGCCGGTGGTGGCCACGCCGCCGCCCACGCCCGTGGGCCCGGAGGCGGTGTTGTTGGCGACGGTGCTGTCGCTGATCTCCAGGGTGCCGTCACTGGCGATGCCGCCGCCCTTCTCGCCGGCGGTGTTGTTCGAGACGACGCTGTGCCGGACGGTGAGGCTGCCGTCGCTGGCGATCCCACCGCCGTTGATGCCGGCGCTGTTGGCCGCGACGGTGGAGAACAACACCGTGGTGGTCGCCCCGCTGGCGGTGCCGATGCCGCCGGAGAAGTCGGCGGTGTTCCGCGTGACCGTGCTGTTGACCACGGTGAGCGTGCCGAAGTTGCGGATGCCGCCGCCGAAATCGCCGGTGGCGTCGCCGTGGCTGACGGTGAGGTGGTTCAGCGTCAGCGTGCCGCTGGTGTCCACGTCGAAGATCCGGAACGCGGACGCCGAGGGGGACCTGGTGACGGTCGCGTTGTTGCCGAAGATCGAGATGGGTGCGGTGACGGTCGGCAGTGGGCCGCTGCTGTCGTCGAGGACGTAGACGCAGTTCGGAGCCAGGCTGAGCGTGTCACCCGTGGGTGAGGCGTTGGCCGCGGTGATCGCGCTGACCAGGTCGTCGGCACTGCACGGCACCGGTGTCTGCGCGCTCGCCACGCCGGGCACGGCGGCGAGGCCGATGGTGACGGCGGCCGCGGTGAGCGCGGCGCGCACGGCAGTGATGGGTCGCACGGTGGTGTCCTTTCCGAGGTGAACGGAAAATTCCGCTGGCTCGGCCCCGCCGCCCGTGGCCATCGCTCACTGTATTTGGCCACATACTGTCCGTGGCGGTGAGCCGGCGGCGCCGGTCGGGTGGTCTTTGCGCCGCTGTCACTGCCGGTGTCGCCTGGCCGTGGCGGGCGGGGAAGCTCCGCCCCGGATGTCGAGTCGGGGCAGGCTCGGTCGTCATCCTCTTCGGCGGCGCGCCGGGCGCCGAGTTGGGAGGGACGTCGTGCGGTACATGCTGCTGATCTACGGCTGCGAGCGGCCGAAACCCGGCGATCCCGGGTTCGAGGACGCGTTGCGGCGGGTGAACGCGTTCGCCGAGGAGGATGCTGGCCGCGCTGGTGCGTGCGCTGGGCGACTTCGAGTTGGCCGAGGGCGCGCTGCGGGACGCCTGCGCGCAGGCGCTGCGCCGGTGGCCGCAGGCGCGGGTGCCCGACGATCCCGTCGCGTGGCTGCTGACCGTCGCCCGGAACCGGGCGATCGACCGCGGCCCCCGCTCAGTGTGCAACCTGTTCTCGCGCGGTCGCTGCTGGTGCCGGCGAGGACAGGGCGCTGATCGGGAATCGGGGCTCGCCCCCGCCCGTCCAAAACTGTAACGTGTTCTCGTCCTGTCGTGACGAGCCCCGAGGACGGTGCCGCGTGACCGGTCAGCTAAGCAAGGAGACGGCCGCCGCCACAACCCCGACGTTCGACCTGACCAACCCCGCCACTGGGGAACTGGTCGGCACCTACCCGGTGCACACCGCCGAGGACGTGGCGGAGGTGGTGGCCCGCTCGCGCGAGGCGGCACGGTGGTGGGCCGGGCTGGGGTCCGCCGAACGCCGGCGCCGCCTGATCGCCTGGACCAGGTGGCTCGCCGAGCACTCCGACGAGATGTGCGAACTCGGCTTCCAGGAGACTGGCAAGCCGCGCGGCGACGTCCAGTTCGAACTGGTGGCCTCGCTAGAGGACATCAAGTGGGCGGCGAAGAACGCCGAGCGCGTGCTGAAGCCCCGCAGGGTCGGCCCGGGCGCGGCGATGATGAACTTCGCGGCACGGCTGGAGTACCTGCCGCTCGGCGTCGCCGGCATCATCACGCCGTGGAACTTCCCGCTGTACACCCCGTTCTGTGGCATGGCCTACGCCCTCGCCGCCGGTAACGGCGTGGTCGTCAAGCCCAGCGAACTGAGCACGGCCACCGGCGTGTACGCGGTCGAGTCGTTCGCCAGGGCCAATCCCGACGCGCCGGACGGCCTGGTCGGTTGGGTCAGCGGGTTCGGCGAAACGGGCGCCGCGCTGTGCCGCTCCGGGGTGGACAAGATCGCGTTCACCGGATCAGTGCCGACCGGCCGGCGGGTGATGGCCGCCTGCGCGGATAACCTGGTGCCGGTGCTGCTGGAACTCGGCGGGAAGGACGCGGCGGTCGTCGCGGCGGACGCCGACCTCGACGCGGCGGCGGACGCCGTGGTGTGGGGCGGCTACTGGCACGCCGGGCAGGCATGTGTCGGCGTGGAACGGGTGTACGTCGTCGAGGCCGTGCGGGACGCGTTCCTGCGCCGGGTGCGGGAACGCGTCGAGAAGCTCACCGTCGGGCTGGACGAGTTGAGCGACTACGGCCCGATGACGATGCCGGGCCAGATCGAGATCGTGCGCCGGCACGTGACCGATGCGCTCGAGCGCGGCGGCACCGCGCTGGTGGGCGGGCTGGAGTCGATCAAGCCGCCGTACATCTATCCGATCGTGCTGGTGGACGTGCCGGAGGAGTCGTCCGCGGTGCGCGAGGAAACCTTCGGTCCTGTCCTCGTGATCAACACCGTGCCGGACACCGACGAGGCGGTGCGCCGCGCCAACGCCACCAACTTCGGGTTGGCGTCGTCGGTGTTCTCGGCGGCGCATGGTCCGGAGATCGCGGCCAAGCTACGTGCCGGCGGTACGACGATCAACTCGGTGATGACGTTCGTGGGTATCCCATCGCTGCCGTTCGGCGGCGTGGGGGACAGCGGATTCGGCCGGTTCCACGGCGACGACGGCCTGCGCGAGTTCAGCCGGCCCAAGGCCACCACCCGGAAGCGGTTCTCGATAGGCAAGGAGATGCAGGCGTTTCCCCGCACCAGGGAGCAGTTCACGACCGTGCGCAGGGTCCTCAAGCTGAGGTTCGCCCGCCGCTGGAACTGACGCCGAGCGGTCGACACCCGGCCGGCGCCGTTCAGAGCACGCCCGGCTGATCCGTGCCGTGCACGCGGCGACGATCCGCACCCGCTGGCAAAGCGGCGTGGGCACTGCGGTCGGCTCAGTGCCACACTCGTTCCGGCCCGGCACCGCTCTGGACCATGGAGGGGACATGGCACTGACCGACCGCAAGCCCACCGGGTTGCTGCGCGGGCTGCTGCGCGCCCCCATCTGGCTGTACCGGGCGCGGTTGGGCTGGGTTGCCGGCCACCGGCTGCTCTACATCGCCCACCGCGGCCGGCGCACCGGCGCGCGCCGCGAGGTCGTCGTCGAGGTGGTCCGCTACCGGCGGGAGGTTCCCGAGGTCGTCGTGGTGGCCGCCTGGGGAAAGAACCCTGACTGGTACCGGAACCTGCGGGTGGCGCCGGCCCTCGAGGTCCGGATCGGCGCACAGCGCTGGCAGCGGCCACACCACCGGTTCCTGGACGACGCCGAGACGCTGCGGGTGCTGCACACCTACCAGCGTGCGCACCCGCACGCGTGGAAACGCATCGCGCCGGTGCTGGGCTTTCCCAGGGACCTCGCGGACCCGCGCTGGTCCGAGGTCGTCGGCTCGGTCCGGGCGATCGCCTTCACGCCGCAGCGCGCCTCAGGCGACGTCCACCACGGGTGACCCGCGGCGCTCAGGAGGTTTGCGGGTTGGGCACCGGGAGTTTCGTGTAGTTGACCTGGCCGGTCTGCTCGAGCATCTGGATGTGCATCCGGATGAATCCGCCCGCGACGTCGGCGAAGGAGCGCACCAGGGAGTTCTGCGTGTCCGCGCGGACCTTCGCGATCAGGACGAGTGCCTCGCCGTGCGCCTGGCGCAGCGTGTTCGTGTAGTCGTTCTCGAACTCCTTGCCGTTCTCGGTCTTCATCCGGTCGATGCCGACCTGCATGTCCGGGGCGGGCTCGTTCGGCAGTTGCAGGCCGAGCTTCTGCGCCACGTCGAGGTCCCGCTGGTTAAGGTCGATGTGCTGGTTGATGATCATTTGGGCAGCCTGCCTGATGCGCGGATCGGACGAGCGCTGTAAGGCCATCTGCGACGTGGTGATCTCCCGCAGGCTGGTCTGCCGCACGAGCGTCAGCAGCTTCTTGTCGGCCGCGCTGAGCGGGCCGAACGGCGACGGGCTCAGGCTCAGGTCGGCGGCCGGCACCGCCGCCTGCTGGGAGGCGCCGCCGGGCTGCGCGTTGTTCCGCGGGGCCGCGCCGGTGCCACATGCGGCGCTCGAGCACGCGACGACGAGTGCGCAGATCGCGGCCAGGGTGATGCGGATGGTTCGGGAATTCACTGCCGTCCCCTCATTTCGGGATTTCCGTGACGCCTCCTCGTTGTGGCCGGCCGATCGAGGGATACGCGAGGCACCGGTCGGCGGTTCAACGCCCACCACGGAAACCAGTGATAATCCCGTTCTTCCGTTGTCGCGGGACTGTTCGGCTTGGTCCGGAATGCTCCGGTCGTCGGGAATCACCCGCGGCCGCCGAGCGAAGCCCCGGCGGCTGCCGGCAGGGCGCCGGCTAGCCGGGGCTTCTCGGCCATGCGGCCACCAGACGGAGATCGGCTATTCGCCGGCGTAGGCCCTCTCCAGGGCGGCGATGTCGAACTTGCTCATCGAGAGCATCGCCCGGGTGGTGCGGGCTGCCTTCTCCGGGTCCGGGTCGCTGATCATGTCGATCAGCACGGTCGGGACGACCTGCCAGGACAGCCCGAACTTGTCCTTCAGCCAGCCGCACGGGCCCTCCTGCCCACCCTCGGACAGCCGGCTCCAGTAGTAGTCCACCTCGTCCTGGTCCGCGCACGGGATCTGGAACGAGATGGCCTCGTCGAAGGTGAACTGCGGACCGCCGTTCAGGCCGACGAACTTCTGGCCGTTGATCTCGAACTCGACCACCATCACCGAGCCGGCCGGTCCGGGGCCCGCCTCGGTGTAGCGGCCGACCCGGAGGATCTTGGAGTCGGGGAAGATGCTGGTGTAGTGGTTCGCCGCCGCCTCGGCCTGCCCGTCGAACCACAGGCAGGTGGTGAGCGCCTTGTCGGTCATGGCTTCTCCTCACGCGTAGGCCGTCCATCCTCCCGTACCGACCGTCCGCGCGCCGGAAACTCATCGGAGGCCCGCCGACCCCGGCTACAGCGGGATGTTGCCGTGCGCGCCGCGGCCCTGCGGGGCGCCGGCGAGCGCCCGGGCGAGCGCCGCGCGCGTGTGCGTCGGGTCGACGACCTGGTCGACCACGCCGATGGCGACGGCCCGGCGCACGCCGCCGGCGAGCCGCTCGTGCTCGTCGGCCAGCCGCGCGTGCAGTGCCTCGCGCTCCTCCTCGGGCGCGGCGGCCAACCGCCTGCGGTGCAGGATGCCGACGGCCGCGCGGGCTCCCATCACCGCGATCTCCGCCTGCGGCCAGGCGAACACCGCCGTGGCGCCGAGCGCCCGGGAGTTCATCGCGACATAGGCGCCGCCGTAGGCCTTGCGGGTGATCAGCGTGACCCGCGGGACGACCGCCTCGGAGAACGCGTACAGCAGTTTCGCGCCGCGCCGGACCACGCCGCCCCATTCCTGGCCGACGCCGGGGAGGTAGCCCGGAACGTCGACCACGACGACCAGCGGCACGCCGAACCCGTCGCACATGCGCACGAACCGCGCCGCCTTCTCCGCGGACAGCGAGTCCAGGCAACCGCCCCGGCGCAACGGGTTGTTGGCCACCACGCCGACCGCGCGACCGCCGAGCCGGCCCAACCCCACCACGATGTTGGCCGCCCACCGGGCCTGGAACTCCTCGAACGTCGACCGGCCCGAGGGCTCCGTGTCGAGCAGGGCGCGGAGCAGGGGTTTGACGTCGTAGGCGCGGTTCGGCCGGTCGGGCAGGAAGCGGCGCAGGTCCCGGGGTTCCCGCAACGGCGCCATGTCGAAGATCCCCGGGCGGGCGAGCAGCCCGGTGAGGCGGCGCGCGCGGTGGTACGCGTCCGGCTCGGAGTCGGCGAGCAGGTGCACCACCCCGGACCTGCGGCCGTGCGCGTCCGCCCCGCCGAGCCCCTCCTGGTCGATCTGCTCGCCGGTGACCGCGCGCACCACGTCCGGTCCGGTGACGAACACCCGGCCGGCCGGCGCCATGATCACCACATCGGTGAGCGCCGGCCCGTAGGCGGCGCCGCCGGCGGCCGGGCCGACCACCACGGAGATCTGCGGCACCCGGCCGGACGCCCGGATCATGGCCGCGAACACCTGCCCGACCCCGTCCAGCGACTCGACGCCCTCGGCCAGCCGCGCGCCGCCGCAGTGCCATATCCCGATCACCGGGCAGCGCTCGTGTACCGCGGTGTCGATGGCCGCGACGATGTGCCGGCAGCCGTCCGCACCCATGGCGCCGCCCATCGTGGTGGCGTCCGTGCAGAAGGCGACGACCCGGGCGCCGTCGATTCGTCCGCGTGCCGCGAGCACTCCCGAGGAGTCCGCCGGAGCCAGCGGGACAACCGAGTCCTGGTCCATCAGTTGCGCGATTCGGCTCGCCGGATCTCGGTGGTCGATCGGCCGCGGCGTCAACTCGTCAAGGACGTGCGTGGCCAGTGTGGTCATCGTCAATTCCCCAGTGGACTTCGGCAGGAGTCTTGGGGGCGAACATACCGGAATGCGCGGGACTTTCGCGCATTTTGTGATTTCATATAGGTGCGCCGATGCCGCTGGCCTGTTTCTGACGATACCGGTACTGGTCGGGCATATGGCGGTGGCCGCCACCGCAGCGGGTGGCGGCCACCGCATTCCGGAACGGACTGTCAGTGCCGGTGCCCGGTGCCGCCGTGGCGGACGTGGAACTTCGACACCGGTGCCGGCATGACCACGAACGGCCGCATCATGCCCTCGTCCTCGTGGTCGAGGATGTGGCAGTGGTACATGAACTCGCCGGTGGCACCGGCGAACCGGCCGGCCACGCTGACCCAGTCCCCGGCGGCCACCCGGAACACGTCCTTCCAGCCCTTCTCGTTCTCGTCCAGCCCGCGGTCGCCGCGCACCCGCAGCGGGTTGCCGGCCGTGGTGCCGCCCACGGTCGCGTCGAACTCGGGGATGCCGCCGTCCGCCGCGGCGACGGTCCTGCGGGACAGCGCCTGGAACTCGGCCAGGTGAATGTGCATCGGGTGGGTCGGGCCGCCGAGGTGGATGAGGTTCCACACGGCCCAGCGGTCGTGGTCGATGAAGACGTTGACCGTGTCGTCGAACAGGTCGGCGACCCGCTGGAAGGTCCGGACCTCGCCGGTGCCCGGGTCGGTGACCTGGATGACGCCGGCCGCCGGCAGCGGCGGGATCTGCGCCGCGTCGGTGATCTCGGCCAGCTCCCACAGTTGCGGGTGGGCCTCGCCCGCCGTTCCCGGCGGTACGAGGGCCACCCACACGTGGTCGTGGTCCTCCGGCACCGTGGTGCCGTGCTCCAGCCGCACGTAGGAGGGGGAGATCGTGGCCGGCGGCGTGAACCGGTCGTGCTCCGCGGTGCCGTCCACCCGGAACTCCATCAGGTCGGGTTCGGTGACCGGCTGCCCGGCCGCCTCCTTCGGCACGCTCGTGTCGGTGAGCCGCAGCCGCTGGCCACCGAACCGGCCGAAGTCGACCAGCAGATCCGCCCGCTCGGCCGGCGCCAGGGTCAGCCCGGCGGCCGGTAGCGGGGTGGGCACCGGCAGCAGGCCACCGTCGGTGCCGATCTGCCGGACGGCGTCGTTGCGGGTCACGCCGGCCTCGTCGACCAGGTTCAGCGTGTAGAACCGCGAGTTGGCCGCGTTGAGCAGCCGGAACCGGTACCAGCGCGGCTCGACCTCCAGGTACGGCCAGATGGTCCCGTTGACGAGGTTGAACGGCCCGGTGAACGGAATCTGCGCGCCGGAGGGCACGTAGGCCACCTTGTAGAGCAGTTGCCCGGTGAGCGCGCCGCCGGGGTCGGTGTCCAGGTTGCGGTCCGCGATGATCAGCGGGATCTCCCGGTCACCGTGCGGCAGGTCGTGCGCGGCCTCCTCGCCGTCGCGGATCAGGTACATTCCGGACAGTCCGGTGTGGACGTTGAACCGGGTGACGGCCATCGCGTGGTCGTGGTACCAGAGCGTGGTGGACGGCTGCGCGTTCGGGTACTCGGCGAGCTGCGAGGCGCCGCGCAGCACGGCGTTGTGCGCCCAGCCGTCGTTGCCGCCACCGGTTCGCGCGCCGTGCAGGTGCACGACCTGCCATGCGGGCACGTCGGTGACACCATCGATGATCGACACACCGTCCGGCAGCGACCCGTCGGGGTTGCGGTAGCCGGGAGTGTTCCCCGGGCGGGTCGCGATCGGCGCCTGCACCGCCACCAGCGGCAGCGTGCCCTCGATGTCGTTGGTCCACGACACCCGAAGCCGCTGCCCGCTCTTGACCTCGATGGTCGGGCCGGGGAAGTGGCCGTCGTAGGCCCACACCGTGGTCGGCGGTAGCTGCGAGTGCAGCGCGACCGCCGTGGCTCTCGAGGTGATCGTGATCTCGTCGTGGTGCCACCACGAGTGCGGCCGCAGCACCGGCGGAACGCGGAGCGGGTCGACGAACTTGGTGAGCCCGAAGGTCCGACCTGTCGCCGCCAGAGTGGGATTCTCGATGGTGTTCGTCAACGCGACTGCCCCCTTGTCTGTGTCGGGTCCGCGAATCGGCGGTCGCCGTGCGCGCACCCGGATGTCAAGGAGGCCGCCCACCCGGCCGGGGATACATCCCGGTGGCTGGCGGGTGGTGGGTGGCCGTCGCGGCCGGCGATGATGGCCGGGTGGACGACCTGCTCGACGGTGTACTGGCCGACCTCGGCATCGCGGCTGCCGGGGAGCTGGAGGTGACCGGCGATCCGCGCCCGGCGGCGCTGGCCGCGCCGCTGGCGGTGGCCGACTGCGCGGTGGCTTCGGTGGCGGCGTGCCTGGTGGCGGCGGCCGACCTGGCGCTGGCGCGGACCGGGCGGTGGCCGGCGGTCGCGCTGGACACCGGCCACGTGGCGGCGGCGGTGCGCGGTGAGGCGTTGCTGCGCGATCCCGCCGGCCGCGCCGTGGCCGGCTTCGCCGCGCTGTCCCGGTTGTGGCCGGCCGCGGACGGCTGGGTTCGGACGCACGCCAACTATCCGTGGCACCGGGAGGCGCTGCTCGCCGCGTTCGGTGTGCCGGACGGACCGGACACCGAGGTGGCTGGCCCGCTGGCGGAGGCGATCGCCGGGCGGCCGGCGCGGCACGTGGAGCGCCGGGTGGACGAATCCGGTGGCCTGGCCGTCGCGGCGCGCACCGAGGCGGAGTGGCGGGCCGGCGACACCGGCCGGGCGGTGGCGGCCACGCCGCTGGTGACCGGCGAACCGCTGGGCACCGCGGCACCACTGGGCCGGGCGGCGGCCGGCGCGCTGCCGGCGTCCAGGCTGCGGATACTCGACCTGACCCGGGTGATCGCCGGACCGGTCGGCACCCGGATGCTTGGCGCGCTGGGCGCCGACGTGCTCCGCGTCGACCACCCGCACCGGCCGGAACTGCCGCTGCACACCGTGGACGGGGTGGTCGGCAAGGCCAGCGCCGTCGTCGACGCCGGCACCGAGGACGGCCGGCGGACCCTGCACGCCCTGCTGGACGAGGCCGACGTGCTGGTCACCGGATACCGGCCGGGGGCGCTGCGCCGCCTCGGCCTGGACCCGGACCAGGTGGCGGAGCGCCACCCGGGCACCGTCGTGGTCACGCTGTCCGCGTGGGGCACCACCGGGCCGTGGGGCGGCCGGCGGGGTTTCGACAGCCTGGTGCAGATCGCCACCGGCATCGGCTGGGCCACCAGCCGGGACGGCGCGCGCCCCGGCGCGCTGCCCTGCCAGTTGCTCGACCACGCCACCGGCTACCTGGTCGCCGCCGGCGCGCTGGCCGCGCTGGCCAGGCGGGCCCGCACCGGGGAGACCACGCACGTGCGGCTGTCCCTGGCCCGCACCGCGCAGTGGCTGCTCGACCAGGGCACCCGGGCCGGCGACGGGCCACCCGGCGCGGATGACGGCGACGCCTACCGGGTGCCGCTGGGCGACGGCTGGACCGGCATCGCCCCGCCCGGCCGGCTGGACGGCCGGCCGCTCACCTGGCCGCACCTGCCGCCCCGGTACGGGCAGGCCCGGCCCGCGTTCGCGACCTGAAGCGCCACCATAGGTGGTCGACGCCCCGTCGCATGCTGGTACCGGCGATCCGACCACAGTGGACCGCCGCGTCGGACCGGGGAGACCGTGACCAGGTGGTCACCGGTCGAGCCGGCCCGACTTCACCGCCCGCACCAAGGCCAACACGTCGACCCGCAGCACCGGCCCGTCCGGGTTCTTGGAGTCACGAATCCCGTCGAGGTGACGGGACACCTCCACGCACGACGCGCCGGTCTGGCTCCGGCTGGACTTCCGCCACGCGCGTCCGACTGTCATCTCGCGTCCTCTCCATCCTGCCGAGAATTATGGACGATGTAGGCGATCGACTCCTCCGCGGTCAGCGCCACCTCACAGACCCGCTCCGCGGCGCGCTGGTACTCGGTGACGACCGCCGCGTCGGAAACCAGGAGCGACTGCGTTCGGCCCTCCAGGTGCACCATCGGCCTGGAGCGTTCCGCGTCGACGATGACGAACGGACCGTCCAGCGCCGGATGCCAGTCGGTGCGGAACGGGAGGATCCGCAGCTCCACCTTGGGATGGCGGGCGCTGGCGATCAGATAACGAAGCTGGTCCCGCAGCACGTCGGGCCCGCCGACCTGCTGGTAAAGGGCGGCCTCGCCGATCAGGGCGAGGTAGGCGGTGAGTTCCGGCCGTTTGAGCACGGCACGGAGCCCGACGCGGATGGCGGTGCGGGCGGCGCTCTCGTCCGGCGGAAGGCCGTCGGCCATGACCGCCCGGATGTAGCCGTCGGTCTGCAGCAACCCGGGAACCAGCAGCGGCTCCACCTGGACGATCCTCGTGGCCTTCTCGACCAGGTCGACGTACGCGGTCAACTGCTGGCGTTGGGCGGCCACGGTGGTGGCAACCCAACTGGGCTCGCCGTTGTCGTACGCGAGCGCGATGATCTCGTCGTAGCGCTCGCCGTTGACGCCGAGCACGGTGAGAAGCTGTGCCACCTGGTCGGGCCGCGGCGTCCGCTCGGCGGTTTCCCACCGGGAGATCACACCGTGGTCGCGGTTCAGCTTGGCGCCGAGTTCGCGGCGGGTCAGCTTTTTGTCCTCGCGTGCCTGACGCAGTGCCCGCCCGAGAGCGCGTGCCTTCGGAGTCCCTGCCATGCCCGTCTCCGTTGTTGTCGTGGTCAGCATAGGGCAGCGAGATCACCTGATGCGCCCACGATCACAGCGTTGCCGCTCCGACCGGATGGGCGCATCGTTCCCGCTGTCGTCGCACCACGACAGGCACCAGGAACCACCCCGCTGGGAGGCGTATTGATGACAGGCAACGGCATCATGCCAGAGCCGGCGATCACCGTGTTGCGTTGCCTCGTGCGAAGCGCCGATGACGTCTGAGCGCGCGGTCCTGGCGGTGTTCCTCCGCGAGGCCGAGTGGTTGTTAGCCGATGCGGCACACCGCATACCGCAGGGAACGTTCGCCCTTGACGAGCGCCACGCTCTCGCCGACGTACTTGACCGGCTTGCCGCCGCGCTACGCCGCCCCTCCGCTCACGACGCCCACCGGCCTCCCAACCACAGAGGACCAGTGGAGTCGCCACCCCGGTGACGCCCCTCGATGCCCACTCGCCGAAGGTGTGAGCCACCCCCGGAGTCGTCCGCGGGGTGCCGGCCGCGTCGCCACCAGGACGAGGCGGCCGGCGCCGAAAACCGTTCAGGCGGCCGCGCGCAGGGTGACCGGGAGTACGCGGTGGCCGTTGGAGATGAACGAGTCGATGTGGCTCAACTCGGCCTCGGGCACGGCGAGGGCCATGTCCGGGAAGCGGTCGAACAGCGCGGGCAGCGCGACCGCGGCCTCCAGCCGGGCCAGCGGGGCGCCGAGGCAGTAGTGCGCGCCGTGGCCGAAGGAGAGGTGGTTCTTGTTGGCCCGGGTGAGGTCGAACGTGTCGGCGTCGGCGCCGTGCAGGTCGGGGTCGCGGCCGGCGGCGGCGTAGCCGGCGAGGATGGCCTCGCCCTTGCCGATCCGGAACCCGTCGATCTCGATGTCCTCGACGGCGTAGCGCAGCGGCAGGTGCGCGACCGGCGCCTGCCAGCGCAGCGCCTCCTCGATCACGTCGTCCCAGGACACCCGGCCGGTGCGGACCAGGTCAAGCTGGTCGGGGTGGGTGAGCAGCGCGGTGATGGCCTGGTCGAGCAGGTTCACCGTGGTCTCGTGGCCGGCGGAGATGAGCAGGATGAGGGTGTCCACCATCTCCGACTCGGTCAGCCGGGAGCCGTCGTCGGCGTCCCGTGCGGCGATCAGGTCGCTGGTCATGTCGTCACCCGGCGCGGCCCGCTTGGTGGCGACCAGGTTGTCCAGGATGGCGTACATCTCGACCTGGTTGGCTTGCGCCTCCTCGGGGGTGATCGTGGTGTTGAACACCACGTCGACGGTGCGGCGCAGGCCGGGCCGCGCGTCGTCGGGAATGCCGAGAAGCTGGCAGATCACCTCGATGGGCAGCGGGTAGGCGAAACCCTCCCGCAGGTCGACCGGACCCTCCGGGGCGGCGGCCAGCGCGTCGAGCAGATCCGCGGTGATCCGCTCGACCTGCGGCCGCAGCGCGGCGACCCGGCGCGCGGTGAACGCGCTGGACACCAGCCCGCGTAACCGCCGGTGCTCGGCGCCGTAGGCGGTGAACATGTTCTGCACCGACACCCACAGGTGCAGCGGCCACTCCTCGTTGACCTCGCCGTTGATCAGTTGCGGCCAGTGCTGCCGGGCGTCCTTGGAGACCCGGGGATCGCTGAGCAGCCGGCGCAGCAGGTCGTAGCTGGTCACTGACCAGGCCACCACACCGCCGGGTAACTCCACCTGGGTGACCGCGCTCCGGGCGCGGATTCTCGCGTTCTCGCCGTGGATGTCGCGGCCGGTCGGGTCGATGACCAGCGGGCGGGACGAGTCTGTCATCAGCGTGATCCTCCGGGTTCGTGCCCGTCCAGCCGCCGGTGTCGGTCGCGGGCGCCGGGTTGCCGGTCGGACAGTACGGCCAGGAAGGCGTCGACCGTCAGAGCCAAAAGGGCGGCCGTCGCCACGACGGAGCGTGATCATCAACACCGCCACCACCTGTCCGGGGGAACAGTCTGATCGCCGCCACCCGTTCGGGTGCGATCAACCGGCGGTGGTCGCGACTTTCCGCGAACGTATGCGGTGTCGCAGGCGGATCGGGTGACGCGAAGACGTGGGGGGCGTGCGCTGTGCGTCGGCAGCTTCGTGTGCTGATGGGGTTGTGTGCGCTGGCCGGGGTGCTAGTCGCGGGCGTGATGTTCCCGGTCGCCGGTGGGCTGGGCGTGCTTGCTGGCCGGATCAGCACCTCGGTGGCCACCCTGTCCAGCCAGTTGGCCAACGTGCCGCCGCCGCTGATGACCACGCTGACCGACGCCGACGGCCGCCCGGTCGCCACGCTGTACGAGCAGTTCCGGATACCCACCACCTGGAACCAGATCTCCACCACGATGAAAGCGGCCATCGTCGCCATCGAGGACCGGGGGTTCTTCTCCGAGCCGCCCCTGAACGCCCGGGGGATGCTGCGCGCGGCGGTGAACAACGCCACCGGTGGCGCCCGCCAGGGTGGCTCGACGATCACCCAGCAGTACGTGAAGAACTACCTGATCAACGTGGTGGACCGGCACGACCGGCTGGCGCAGATGCGGGATCAGGACCCCACGTTGCTGCGCAAGCTGAAGGAGGCCAAGCTCGCGGCGAACGTCGCGCAGACCCGGAGCAAGGAGGACATCCTCACCGGCTACCTCAACGTGGTGTCCTTCGGCAACCAGACCTTCGGGGTGGGCGCCGCGGCGCGCTACTACTTCAACACCACGGCGGACCGGCTCACCGTCGAGCAGGCGGCGCTGCTCGCCGGGATGGTGGAGAACCCGAACTACGAGAACCCGTACCGGTTCCCGGACCATGCGTTGCAGCGCCGCAACCTGGTGATCGACGCGATGCTGGACACGCACGCCATCACCGCCCGGCAGGCGGCCGAGGCGAAGGCGAAGCCACTGGGCATCGTCACGCCCCGGCCGCCGCTGCCGCCGAACAGTTGCTACGCGGCGGCGCCGGAGTCCGGGTTCTTCTGCGACTACGTGGTCAGCTACCTGCAACAGGCCGGTATGACCCGAGAGCAGTTGGCCTCCGGCGGCTACACCATCCGCACCACGATGGACTCGCGGATCAGCGCGCTCGCCAAGCAGGCGGCGAACCACCGGGTGCCCACCAACCAACCCGGCGTCGCCAACCCGTTCGTCATCGTCAAACCCGGGCCGGACGGCCACCGGGTGCTGGCGCTGGTGTCCAACCGGGACTACGGCACCGACGCGCACGCCGGGCAGACCAGCTTCAACCAGGCCGCCGACGTCAGCGTGCCGTTCGGCGCCGGATCGGTGTTCAAGATCTTCACCGCCGCGGCCGCGCTGGAGCAGGGCAAGGCCGGCCTGAACACACCCCTGCCCAACCCGTTCGCGCAGTGCTTCCCGCAGCCCCGCGGCGCCCCCTGCGCGGTGATCCACAACGCCGGCCCGGCCTACCCCAACCCGATCAGCCTGCAGCAGGCGCTCGCCACCTCGCCGAACGTCGCGTTCACCGACCTCGAACTGCGCGCCGGGCTGCCCAGCGTGCTGGAGATGGCGTCCCGGCTGGGGCTGCGGCACACCATGCGGTCGAACATGTTCGGGCAGAACCCCGGCCCCGCGCCGAAGGGCGCCACCAACACCGCCGCGTACACCGAGCCGCAGAGCGTCTACAACCTGAACAACATCGTCTTCACCCTGGGCTTCAGCCCGTTCAGCCCGCTGGAGTTGGCCAACGTCGCGGCGACCGTGGCCGACCACGGCCGGTGGTGCCCGCCGAACCCGATCCTGTCCATGACCGACCGTGACGGCCGGCCGGTGCCGCTGCCGGAGTCACCCTGCGAGCAGGTGGTCGCCCCGGCGCTGGCCGACGCGCTCATGCACGGCCTCAGTGACGACATCACCGGCGCCGGTACCTCCGCGGCGGCCGCGTCGGCCGCCGGGTGGAAACGACCCACCGCCGCCAAGACCGGCACCACGGAGAACAACGAGTCGGTGGCGTTCCTCGGCATCACCGACGGCTACGCCGCGGTGTCCGCCGTGTACGCCGACGGCGACCATCCCGGCACCATCTGCGCCACCAACCCGCCGGTGATCGGCGCGGGGTGCGCCGGCGCGTTCGGTGGCATCATCGCCGCGCCGACCTTCTTCGAGGCCTTCAACGAGATCCTCAAGGGCCAGCCCGACCTGCCGATTCCCGCCCCCGACCCGAGCTACCTGGAGGCGGCGAACCACGGCCCGATCGTGCCCTACACCGTGGGCAGGCCCGTGGGGCAGGCCGAGGACGCGCTGACCCGGGCCGGCTACCCGGTCCACGTGCAACGCGTCCGCTCCGACCGCGCGGTGGGCACGGTCGCCGGCCAGACGCCGCAGGGCAACGTGCCGCGCGGCCAGCCGGTGACGCTGTACGTCTCCACCGTCACCTGACGCCGCTCGCACCCCGACCGGGCGCCCGAACCTTCAGGGCGCCCGGTCGGCATGTGCGCACCCGCACCTGGGCACGGACGGTCGAATCGGGTGAGGCGAATGGGCCGGGTCCGCGAAGTCTCATACTTTCTGGGTGAAATCTGATCGAGAACCGGGTCCGGGCACCGTCTGAATGATGTTGCCTCCCCGTCTTCCGGTGTCTGGTCCAGCCCGTCAGCGAGTCGGCGCGGGCGACGTTTTCGCAGCTCATCAGCCATCGGATTGGTTGCTACCCGAATATCGCAGTTATCTGGTGGCGACGAATAGATAGGGGAGTGTTTCCGTTCCCGGCGGTCCGCGAAGTCGTGCCGTTTTTCCTTGACAGCCCTTTTGGTCTGGGTAACGTGGTTGGCGTCCGTACAGGGCAGTAATTGCACCTTTAGGGACTGAGGGGATCGAATCATGATTGGAAAGATGTTCACTCCGGGCCGTGCCGTCCACCAGCAGTGGGGCTGGGGCGGCGGCTGGGGCTGGGGCTCCGGCTGGGGCTGGGGCGGTTGGTGGGGCGGCTGGTGGGGTCGCCGCCGCCACCACCGCTGCGGCTGGGGCTGGGGCTGGTGGTGACCTAGCGGCCCACCACACGGCCCGTTGAGGGACGGCGGTCCGCGGCCCGGGCAGGGCCCGGACCGCCGTCCGCCGCGTCTACCGGAAGCGAGTGCCATGTTGAGGAAACGACTTCGCGCGTCGTCCGGGTCACCGGCCGCGCGACCCGAGGGACTGGTGGAGGCGGCGCCACAGGTTCTTGTGCGGCAGGCGTTCCGGCGGTTCTGGCCGGACACCCGCCCGATCCGCCCCTGGTTGTGGGGCAGCCTGGTCCTGCTCGTGTTGGGGCCGGGCCTGGAGACGGTGGCGATCTGGCTGTTCAAGGTGCTCATCGACGACGTCCTCACGCCGAGGAACTTCCACCTGCTGCTCGTGATCGCGGGCGTGTTCCTCGGGGTCACCGTCCTCATGGGACTCGTCGGGTTCGCCGACCACTACCTGTCCGACTGGATGGGCGAGCGGTTCGCGATGGACCTGCGCACCCGGGTGTTCGGCCACCTGCAGACGCTGTCCGTGGCGTTCTTCGAGCGCCGCCGGCTCGGCGACGTGCTGGCCCGGCTCACCGGGGACATCGCCGCGATCGAGAGCCTCGTGCTCAGCGGGGTGGCCGCCATCCTCGCCAACGCCTTCAAGATCGTGTTCTTCACCGCGGCGCTGTTCTACATCCGCTGGGAGTTGGCCGTGGTGTCGCTGGTCGCGGTGCCCGCGTTCTGGCTGCTGGCCAGGCACTTCGCCCGGTTGATCAAGGACGCCAGCCGGGAGGCCAGGCGGCGCAACGGGACGATCACCACCGTCGCCGAGGAGAGCCTGGGCAACATCGCCCTGGTGCAGGCCTACAACCAGCAGGACGCAGAGACCCAACGCTTCCACCGGGAGAACCTGGGCAGCTTCGCCGCGGAGATGCGCTCCACCCGGCTGCGCGCCCTGTTCGTCCCGCTGGTCGACCTGCTCGAGATGGCCGGCGTGCTGCTGGTGATCGGGCTGGGCACCTGGGAGCTGGCCCGAGACGCGATCACCCTCGGCGGGCTGCTGGTGTTCCTGGTCTTCCTGCAGCAGCTCTACAGCCCGGTGCGGGCCTTCGGGCAACTGTCCAACTCGATGTTCGCCGCCGCGGCCAGCGCCGAGCGGGTGATCGAGCTGCTG
>NZ_BJFL01000016.1 GCF_005405885.1 Gandjariella thermophila | reverse complement strand
AACGTCCTGTGGGCCATGCTGCGCGACGGCGCCCTCTACCAGTCCGTTCCCCCTACCGCGGCAGCCTGAGCCACTCACGGTGCCTCATCCCCATGACTTGACAACTTCATTGGGAATCCCCCTTGCCGCCGGCGTGGCGGACCCGCCCGAGCGGCCGCGCCACGGTGCCCGCCGCGCGCCGAGTACCCGGCAATCCGCCGGCTGATGCGCACCGCGGCCGGCCGTGTCGCACGGACGAGACCGAGCGAGCGTCTCGTCACCCGCGGCACGCGCCACCGGCCACGGTTCGTCGATGCGGAGGGCTCAGGACCGGGCAGGGTACCCGGGCAGCAGGCCGGCGTCGACGACGGCGCGGGACAGTGGTCGGGCCAGCTCGCCGAGCCGAACGCAGCCGGCCACGCCGAGCGCCCGGTATGCGGGCACGGACAGCTGGTCGGTGCGGTGCTCGAGCCACTCGCGCTGTGCCCGGCCGGCGTCGGTCAAGGCCAGCTCGGCACCGGGCTCCAGCAGCCCGCGAGCCCGCAGTTCCTGCTCGGCCGCCGCCCAGTCCTCCGCGCTCCAGCCGCGGCTGGACTTGAGGAAGTCCACCGGGACCGTGCCGGTCGCGGCGTGCAGCACCAGCGCCTCCAGCCCGCCGATGCCCTCCACGGTCAGGGCCGCGACGTGGCCGTCCCCGCGGAACTCCCGGAGCAGCGTCTGGGCGTGCCAGAGCACCAGGTGCGGCTCATCCGGCCAGTCGAGCCTGGTGTGCGCGGCGAACAGCGGCCGGCCCGACGGGTGCTCGCCGGCCGCCTCGGCGGCCCGCCTGGCCAGGTCGGCGGCCTCCGCCACCTCCGGTGACTCCAGCAGCGGGCCGAGCACGCGCCGCAGCGCGGCGTCCACGGCCGCCAGGCGCGCCGCGAGCACCGTCTCCGGCTCGGTGATGTCCCACGCGGCCGGAATCGCGCGCCGGACCATCGCCGGGCTGAAGTTGTAGAAGGTCGCCACCACCGTCTCGGCCGAGGCCCGCCCGAACGCGGCCGCGCGGGAGGCGAAGTAACCCGCCTGGCCGCGCAGGCCCAGCTCGGCGTAGCGGTCACGGGCCTCCGGCGTGAAATAGATCATCGCGTGCAGCGGCTCGACCAGCCGCCACGTCTCGCGGGCCAGCGCCGGGTCGACGCCCTCCGACGACGCCGCCACGCCGCGGCGCACTTCACCTGCGGTCACCGTATACACCCTCCCGTCAAGTTACCGACCAGTCAGTATGTAACTTACCGAAGGCATCCACGCCACCGGTAGCCCCAGCGGGGTCGGGTGGCTGGCGCGACAGCGGTGGCCGCCCGATCGCTTCCCGGGAGGCGTATGGGGCGCGCGGTGGGGAACCCGGGAATAGCCGCACCAGGGAGGTATGCGATGGCCCGGAACACCTCTCGCGCAACCGCGACCGGGCACGAGGACGGCGCGCTCGAACTGCCGCTGCTCGGGCCGGTCACCATGCCGCCGCCGGACCGGCTCGCCTACTTCGCCGGCCTCGGCCTGCTCGCCGCCCTCGGGTTGATCGACTGGCCGGTGGCGCTGGTGATCGCCGGCGGTCACCTGCTCGCCGACCAGCACTGGTCGCGGGTGACCCGCGGCGTCGGCCAGGCGATGGAGCAGGCCTGATCCCGCGCCACACCGGCGCGAGTCGCGGCTCGGCACCCGGTGGTGGACCGGACCTCTCCGGCCGAGACGTCTGGACCTGACTCCCCGCGGCAACCTACCGCACAGCCCAACGGGCCCTGTCGTGATCCGCTGAAGAGCGGTCGCGGGCCCCGGTGCCCGCACGGATCATTGACCCGACAAGCCACCGCGCCGCGGGCCGCCGAGAACCGGCGCCCGGGGCCGGTGGCATACGCGGGCTCATCGACCGCCCGCGCCTCGCCGGTCCAGGTCTGGCGCCGGCGCTGTCTCCGGCATCCGCGATCGCGGCGCACCACTCGCGCAGTGTGCGTGCGACCGAGAGGAATCCGAATGACCACGTCAAGCGCGGCACCGAAACGAACCGCGGCGCCCGCCGCGGCGGAACCAACCTCCCCGGCCACCGTGACCACCGCCGAACCCGGGAAGCACGGCGCTCACCCCGGCGCGGGCAGCGGGTGGGGGTGGCGGTGGTGAGCGCCCGCCCGCTCGGCGGCCTGCGGATCGTGGAGTGCGCCAGCTTCGTCGCCGGTCCCTCGTGCGGCATGGCACTCGGGCAACTCGGGGCCGACGTGATCAGGGTCGACCCGATCGGCGGTGGCGCGGACTACCACCGCTGGCCGATCGCGGCGAACGGCAGCAGCCTCTACTGGGCCGCGCTGAACAAGGGCAAGCGGTCGGCGGCCGTGGACCTGCGCACGGAACGCGGCAGGGAACTGCTCATGGCGCTGGTCACGGCGCCCGGCCCGGAGGCGGGCGTGTTCGTGGACAACAGCGTCGGCCGGCGCTGGCTGTCCTACCCGGCGCTGGCCGCCCGCCGCGCCGACCTCATCCACGTGCGCGTCCAGGGCCACACCGACGGCCGGCCCGCCGTGGACTACACGGTCAACGCCGAGGTGGGCGTCCCGCTGATCACCGGAAGCGAGGAGACGGCGGCGCCGGTGAACCAGGTGGTGCCGGCATGGGACCTGGTCACCGGCATGACCGCGGCGACCGGCGTGCTCGCCGCACTGCACGAGCGGACCGCCACCGGGCGCGGCGCCTACCTCGAACTCGCCCTGGCCGATGTGGCCCTGGCCGGGGTGGCGAACCTGGGATGGCTGGCCGAGGCCGAGCTACGGGGTGCCGAGCGGCCCCGGCACGGCAACCACCTGTACGGCAGCTTCGGGGTGGACTTCCGGACCCACGACGGAGAGCGGATCATGGTGGTCGCGCTCACCGCGGGCCAGTGGCAAGCGCTGCGCACGGTCACCGGGACCGGCGAGGTGCTCACCGCGCTGGAGCAGGCGACGGGCGCGGACTTCAGCAGGGAAACCGACCGCTACCAGATGCGGGAGGCGATCGCCGCGATCCTGCGACCGTGGTTCGCGGCGCGCGAGTTCTCGGAGGTCCGGAACCGGTTGGACGCGGCACGCGTGCTGTGGGCCCGCTACCGGGGCATGGTCGAGGTGGTCGCCGCGCACCGAGCCGGGTGCGGCGAATCGGTGCTCACCTCCGTGGACCAGCCCGGCATCGGGCCGACGATCGCGGCTCGCTCGCCGCTGCGCTGGGCGGGTTGCTACCTCGAGGCGTTCCCCGCCCCCGCCCTCGGCCAGCACACCGAGGAGGTGCTCGCCGAGGTGCTCGGACTGGGGCAGGCGGAGATCGGCGCGCTCTATGACGACGGTGTGGTCGCCGGCCCGTGCTGACAGGCAACGGGACCGCGCCGCGGCCCCGACGCCATCGACGAGAACGCGCCCGGTCGAGGATCGTGGGCGCGCGAACCCGCGGAAGGAGCGCCGAGCCATGACCGACCATGCCGTCGACGGGCCCTATTTCGACGACCTCCGGGTGGGGCAGGTGTTCGACCAGGCCCCCGCGGTCACACTGACCACCGGTCAGGCCGCCGTACACCAGATGATCCTCGGCGACCGACTGCGGCTTCCGCTGGACGAACCTCTCAGCCGCACGGTGCTCGGCGACGGCACCGCCATGGCGCACCCCGGCCTCGTATGGGATGTCGCAATAGGACAGTCCACGGTGGTCACCCAGCGGGTGGTGGCGAACCTGTTCTACCGGGGACTGGCGTTCCACCGGGCGCCGGTGCTGGGCGACACGCTGCACACCCGCACCGAAGTCGTGGCGCTGCGGCAGAACCGATCGAGACCGACCGGGCTCGCCGCCCTCCGGATCACCACAACCGACCAGCAGGCTCGGCCGGTACTGGACTTCTGGCGGTGCGCGATGCTGCCGATGCGCCGTGCCGGAGTGGACACCGGGCAGCACGCCGACCTGGACGCGGTCGGCGCTCCCCCGGCGGGCGCGGTGCTGGCGGGGCTGGCCGCCGGCTTCGATCTGGACGCGTTCCGGCGTGCCGTTCCCACCGGGCGCGGCGTCTCGCCGGGAGCGGCGTGGCGGATCACCGGCGGTGACGTGGTGTCGTCCGCGCCGGAACTTGCCCGGTTGACGCTGAATCTGGCCAGCGTGCACCACGACGCGTTCGCCGGGCCCGGTGGCCGGCTGGTGTACGGGGGGCACACCGTGGGGATCGCGATGTCACAGTTGGTCAGGGCGATCCCGGACATGGTCACGGTGGCGGGCTGGCACGGGTGCGACCACACCGGACCGGTGCGCGAGGGCGACACGCTGTACGGCGCGGCGACCGTCGACGAGGTTGAGCCGCTTGCCGGCGGCGGGACGCTCGCTCACCTGCGGGTGCGCGTACGGGCCCGAACCGCCGGCGATCCGCGGGACCGCGACGTGCTCGACTGGCGCCCCATCGCACTGCTCGCCTGACCGCGGACCGGCCCGCCGCCTCCGCCTCAGCCGAAGTCCGCGTCGGTGAACTCCTTGGGCTCGACGAGCACCAGCCAGTTGCCCGAGTTGTCCCGCATCACCGCCTCGACCCCGTAGGGACGATCCGACGGTTCCTGCAGGAACTCCACGCCCTTGGCGCTCAGTTCCTGGTGGGTCTTGCGGCAGTCATCGACCCGCAGGCCGAGGCCGCCCATCTGGCCCTTCTCCAACTGGCGCCGGATGAACTCGGCGGCCTCCGCGTCCAGCGGCGGACCCGGGGTCATCAGGGTGATCTCCAACTCGGGCTGGTTCGGGTGGCTCACGGTAAGCCAGCGGAAGCCGTCGCCCACGGTGATGTCGGTGCGCGGTTGGAAGCCGAGGACGTCGACGTAGAAGTCGCGGGCCTTGTCCTGGTCCAGGCAGTACACCGTGACCAGGGAGACGTTCGTGATCATAGGAAATACCGTAGGCAGGAGGTCGGGGCGGGCGCTTCTCTCAGATTGCGCGATCCGCGTCGGCGTCGCCGCGCGGGTCCGCTCCGGTGGCGCCGGCCGTGCCGCGCGGGTCGAGCACGCCGCGCATGAACAGGTAGCAGCCGGGCACGTGTGGTCTGCCGCGCACCGCCCACCGGTTCCGGTAGGTCGTCGGGCTCTCCCCGACCAGCAGGGTGAACCGGGACGAGAAGGATCCGAGACTGGCGAACCCCACCGCCATGCATACCTCGGTCACCGTGAGATTCGCGCCGCGCAACAGGTCCTGGGCGCGCTCGATGCGGCGCCGGGTGAGGTAGCGGATCGGCGTCTCGCCGTAGGCCGCCGCGAAGCTGCGGGCGAAGTGGAATCGTTACAGCCCGGCCACCGCCGCCAACTGGTCGAGGCCGAGGGGCCGCGCGTAGTGCCGATCGATGTGGTCGCGTGCCCGCCGCAGGTACGGCAACAGTTCCGCGGGCACCGTGCTGGTCACGCCCCGATGCTATTCCGGCCCGGCGGGGAACCGGCGAACTCCTGTTCGGCCGTTACCGGCCCATCGTGAAGAACTCGGGGTTGGGCAGCAACGCGGTGAGGTGCGCCAGCCGGTTCGACAGCGCGAACAGCGCGGTGATCGCGCCGACGTGCCAGATCTCGTCCTCGCTCAGGCCCGCATCCCGCGCCGCGACGAGGTGGTCCTCGCCGAACAGTTCGGGCTCGCGGGTCAGCGCGAGCGCCAAGTCGACGATAGCTCGGCCGCGCTCGTCGAGTTCGGCGCGCCACGGGTTGACCGCCACCCGGTCGGCGAGCAGCGGATCCTTGGCCCGCACCCGCAGGATGGCGCCGTGCGCCACCACGCAGTAGGTGCAGTGGTTCGCCCCCGAGGTGGCCACCACCACGAGTTCGCGCTCGGCCTTGCTCAGCCCGCCGGGGCGGTCCATCAGCGCCTCGTGGTAGTCCAGGAACGCCCGCAACTCGTCCGGCCGGTGACCGAGCGCGCGGAAGATGTTCGGCACGAACCCGGTCTTCTCCGCGACCGCCGTGACCCGCTCGCGCAGGTCGTCGGGCAGTTGCTCCACCTCGGTCACCGGGAACCGGCTGACAGCCACGATCATCTCCGTGCCGGCCATGGTTCACGATAACTCCGGCGGGCGGCGGACACCTCCGTCAGATGCCGGCCACCTTCCGCCCGACGCCGGCATAGATCTGTTCGCGGCCGGGCCCGTGGCCGAGGTCGCCGTGCGACGTGGGGCGCCACTGCGCGGTGCTCACCACGCCCGGCTCGACGAGTTCGAAACCGTCGAACAGCGCGGTGAACTCCGCCCGGCTGCGCGGGTAGATCGGGTCCTTGCTGCGCTTCATCACCTCCACCATGGCCGCCATCTCGGCGGGCCTGGTGTCGGCGGTGAAATGGGAAACGGCCAGGTAGCTGCCCGCGGCCAGCCGCTCGCGGTAGCGGGCCAGGATCGCGCCCGGATCGCGGCTGTCCGGCACGAAGTGCAGCACACCCACCATGAGCAGTCCCAGCGGCTCGGTGAAGTCGATCAGCCGCTCCGTCTCCGGTGACCGGAAGATCGCCTCAGGTTCGCCGAGGTCGGCCTCGATCGCCGCGGCCCGGTCGTTGTCGGCGAGCATGAGTTGGCTGTGCGCCACCGCGACCGGCTCGTTGTCCACGTACAGCACCCGCGCCCGCGGATCGGCCTGCTGGGCGATCTCGTGCACGTTGCCGACGGTCGGCACCCCGGAGCCGAGGTCGAGGAACTGCCGGATACCGGCGTCGACCATGAACAGCACCGCGCGGCGCAGGAACGCCCGGTTGAGCCGGGCGATCTCGCGCGACCCGGGCAGCGCCTCCTCGAACTTCCGCGCGATCTCCCGGTCGGCCGCGAAGTTGTGGCCGCCGCCCAGCAGGTAGTCATAGATCCGGGCGGCGCTCGGTACGTCGACATCGACACTCTCCGGAACCCAGGATGTCCGCTGTTCGGACACGGCCCCTCCTCGCTCCGCGACTCAGCGTGGCGATCAGGCTACCGGAAACCACGCGAAGGACTGATGGCCTGGCCAAGCGGGCGACGGCGGCCCCGGACGGCATGCTGTCCCATGCGGACTCGCGGGAGGAGTTTCGATGACCAGCGCGCAGCGGGACGTTGCCACACCGGGCGCCGGGACCGCCGGGCGCCGATACCGGCTCGGCGTGCTGGACGGCGACGGCATCGGCCCGGAGATCGTGCCCGCGGCGATGCGGGTGGTCGACGCCGCGCTGCGCGCGGCGGGCGCGCCGGGCGTGGCATGGGTGCCGCTGCCCTTCGGCCGGGCGGCGATCGACGAGTTCGGCACGCCCGTTCCGGACGTCACCCTGACCACGCTGGCCGAACTGGACGGCTGGGTGCTCGGTCCGCACGACAGCGCGAGCTATCCCGAGCCGCACCGCTCGCGGCTGACTCCTGGCGGCGCCATCCGCAGGCACTTCGACCTGTTCGCCAACATCCGCCCGGCGAGGGCGTTCGAGGGTGCCCGGGCGATCGTGGCCGGCACGGACCTGGTGGTCGTCCGGGAGAACACCGAGGGCTTCTACGCCGACCGCAACACCCGCGCCGGAACCGGAGAGTTCATGCCCACCGCCGATGTCGCCATCGCGCACGGCATCGTCACCCGGCCCGGCGTGGCACGCGTCGCGCACACCGCCTTCGACCTGGCCCGGCGGCGCCGCAACCGGGTCACCATCGTGCACAAGGCCAACGTGCTGCGCCTGACCAGCGGCCTGTTCCGGGACGTCTGCCGGGAGGTCGCCGAGGACTACCCGGACGTCGCCGTGGACGACTACCACATCGACGCGATGACCGTGCACCTGCTGCGCCGTGCCGACGAGTTCGACGTGATCGTCACGGAGAACATGTTCGGCGACATCCTCTCCGACCTCACCGCCGAGATCGCCGGCTCGCTGGGCATCGCCGGATCACTCAACGCCTCGCACGAGCGCGCCATGGCGCAGGCCGCGCACGGCGCCGCCCCGGACATCGCCGGCCGGGGCATCGCGAACCCGGCGGCCGTGATGCTCTCCGGTGCGATGCTGCTGGACTGGCTGGGTGCGCGGCACGGCGACGACCCACTCCGCCGCGCCGCGCACCTGGCGGTGGCCGGCGTGGAACGGACCATTTGCGACGGCACCGCCACCCCGGACCTGGGCGGCATGGCCGGCACCGGCGAGTTCGCCGACGCGGTTGTCGCGGTGATCAGCCGCCTTCACTGAGGGTCGCGGACCGGGCGCTGCCCAGCCGGCCCTTCCGGCGGGAGATGGCCACCCCGATCAGGCAGATCGCGCCGCCGAGCAGCCCGAAACCCGTCGGTACCTCGGCGAGCAGCAGCCAGGACAGCAGCACGGACACGGCCGGGACGGCGTAGGTGGTCGCGGTGAGCCGGCCGGCGTCCATGCGGCGGAGGGCGTAGGCCCAGGAGGTGAAGCCGATGGCGGTCGGGAACACGCCGAGGTAGACCGCGCCCAGCACGGCACCGGCCGGCGCGGTCCGCAGTTCCTCGCCGAGTTGCGGCAGCCACGGCAGCAGTGCCGCGGCGCCGATGACGCAGCCGAGCCAGATCGCGGTGAGCCCGTCGACCCGGCGCAGCGCGACCTTCTGGACGAGCACGCCCGCGGCGTACAGGACGGCGGCGAGCAGGCAGAGCACGACGCCGGCCCCGTCGCGGTGCGCGGCGGTACCGAACGCGATGAGCGCGACCCCGCCCAGCGCGACGACCAGGCCGGCGAAGAGCTGCCGGGGATAGCCCTCGCCGAGCAACCGCCCGGCGCCGAAGGCGACCAGCAGCGGGGCGAGGTTGACCAGCAGTGCGGCGGTGCCCGCGTCGACGTGCCGCTCCGCGGCGTTCAGGGCGACGGTGTACCCGGCCAGCCACAGCACCGCGTACACCGCGATCAGCAGCAGCGACCGCCGGGATGGCTGGACCTGCGGCGCGCGCCGCTGCCGGAGCACCACCAGCACGGTGAGCGCCGCGGCCGCGACGGCCAGCCGGACCAGCGCCATCGGCGCCGGGGACAGCGCATGCCCGACCTGGCGGATCGCGACGAAGGCCGAGGCCCACACCACCACGGTGACGGCGGCGGCCGCCACCGCCCGGCCGGTCCCTCCCGCGACGACGGCGGTCGGCGGTCTGCTTGCGGGGATCTCGCATTGCTCGGCCACCCCGCCATGGTCACCGCGGAGAATTAGCCAGCACAAGCGATTAGTTGCGCCGGTCAGGTCGCCGGTGCGCTTGTAGTGCTCGAGGAAGTGGTCGTCGAAGTAGAAGACCCACACATACCAGTCGGTGACCAGTTTCAGCTTCTCGCCGGTCGCGTCGGGACGGGTGTAGGCGCACAGCAGGGCGTAGTCGGCCGCGTCGTAGGTGGGCTCGTCCCAGATCGCCGTGCCGTGCCCGGCCGGATCATCGGCGACCATGCCCATCTCCCGGGCCCACGCCTTGCTGTGTTGCAGGGCGGCCGCCAGGTGCGGGTTCAGCCGGGCCGGCCAGGGCAGGTAGAACTCGGGCAGCTCGAACGGTTGCTCGCGCATCGGCCGTGGTCAGTCTTCCCGGCCGATCTCGACGTTGTCCAGCACGCCGAGCGCGTCCGGAACCAGAACCGCCGCGGAGTAGTAGGTGCTCACCAGGTAGGAGATGATCGCCTTCTCGCTGATGTTCATGAACCGCACGGAAAGGCCGGGCTCGTACTCGTCCGGCAGGCCGGTCTGGCGCAGCCCGACCACGCCCTGGTTGGCCTCGCCGGTGCGCATCAGCAGGATCGACGTGGTGCGGTACCGGTTCAGCGGCAGCTTGTTGCACGGGAAGATGGGCACACCCCGCCAGGCCGGCACGTGGTGCCCGCCCACCTCCGCGCTGTGCGGGTAGAGGCCACGGCGGCTGCATTCCCGGCCGAACGCGGCGATGGCCCGGGGGTGGGCGAGGCAGAAGGCCGGTTCCTTCCACACCAGGACAGCAGTTCGTCCATGTCGTCCGGGGTCGGCGGGCCGCTGCGGGTGTGGATACGCTGCCGGAGATCGACGTTGTGCAGCAGGCCGAACTCCGGGTTGTTGACCATCTCGTTCTCCTGCTCCTCGCGGAGCTCGTGGATGGTCAGCCGGAGCTGCTGCTCGACTTGGTCCATCGGCTTGTCGTAGAGATCCGCGACCCGGCTGTGCACCCGCAGCACGGTCTGCGCGACGCTGAGCTCGTACTCGCGCGGGCTGACCTCGTAGTCCACGAACGTGCCCGGCAGGCCGGGCTCCCCGGCGTGCCCGGACGCCACGCTCACCGCGGCCTCGCCGTGCGCGTTCAACGCGCGCTGCGGCCCGCCACTACTCGACGTAGCCGGGCGCGGTGATGTCACCGCACCGCAACAGCCGACCAGCGAGAGCGCGGCGAGCCCGCCGCGACGAAGCCGATAACGAATACCGCTCATGTTCCGGGTCCGGATCGCCTCGACAGCCGGACCCGCCGCTGCGACAATCGCGGCAACGGATCGCGGCGGCGGCACGAGCGGCGCCACCGCGACGTACTCGGAGCTTTTTCAGCGGAAGCCGAGGCTCGATGGCCCAGGCACCGGTCATGGGGGGAGCCGGAACCGGCGTTTCGCCGCCCGGCCAGCGGATTCGCGTCTGGTACCCGTTTTTGATCGGGTACGTACTGTTGGCCGTGGCATGGCTGGCGTTGGGCGCCGTGGTGACCGTCGCGGGCTACTGGCCGAGCGCGCATGCCGTCTTCGCCGCGGCCGGCGGTCCGGGCAGCGCCGGGTGGACCGGCGCGTGGGCCCGCGGGGTGCTGGCGGGCGCGCGCAGCAGCGAGCCGGTCGGGCAGGCGGTGCTGGACTACCTGTTCAGTGTGGTCAACCTGGCCATCGCAGCGGCGCTGTGGTGGCACGGCCGCCGGGATCGGACCGCCCGGCTGCTGACCGTCGCCATGGTCGGTTCGGCGGCCGCCTTCAACCTCCAGGCACACGCCGACATCAGCGTCGTGGAGGCCGCGTTCCGGGTACCGGCCGCGGTCTGGTGGGTCGTGCTCGTTCTGCTGCACGGCGTCGGCGGGGTGGCGTACGTGGTGGCGCTGACCCTGTTCCCCACCGGCCGCTGGGACATCGGCGGGCCGGCCCGGTGGCTGGCCGGCGCGGCGGTCGGCGGCTGCGTCGCCGGCGCACCGGCCCTGCTGGCCTTCTCCGCCGGCGGCCATCCCCACCCGTTGACCTTCGTGGTCTTCTTCGGGACCGTGACGCCGCTCGTCGGGCTGGTGGCGCAGCGTCACCGCGCCCGCCACGGGTCCACACTGGACGTCCGCAGGCAGTCCCGGCTGCTGTTCACCGCGCTGACGATGGCGCTGACCCTCGCGGTCGTGCTCGGCGCCGTCACCGTGGCGCTGTCCTGGCTGCACGTTCCGGGGTTGACGCTGTACGCCCCGATGACCTCCGATGCCGGGTCGCTGTATGAACCGACGGCGCTGGTGTTCTGGTTCGTCCGGCTGGTGTTCGCCGCCATCCCGTGCGCGCTGCTGATCGTGGCCGCGCGCACGTGGTCCTGGAAGGTGGAGCGGTTCTTCGGCCGGGGGCTGGCCTACCCGCTGATCACCGTACTGCTGGGCACCGTCTTCCTGGTCCTCGTCGCCGGCATCAACGCGATCTTCGCCGGTGGCGGTGGTGTGCTCGCCGTGGGGCTGGCGGTGCTCGCCGTCGCGGTGCTGTTCCAGCCGCTGCGCATCCAGGTGGAGCGGCTCCTGGACCGGTTGGTGTACGGCAGCACGCCGGTCCCGTACGCGGTGCTGGCCCGGGTGGCCGACCTGTCCCGGGCGGCCGAGACCGACCACCCGGACCTGGCGGCGCTCGCGGAGGCCGTCGCGGGCGGGCTGGACGCGTCCTTCTGCCGGATCACGCTGCGCCTGCCGGACCTCGGTGACCGGCACCACCAGTGGCCGGCCGGCGCCGCCCTGCCCGCGGAGCACGTGACGTTCCCGTTGCTGCACAACGGGGAGCGGGTGGGCGCGATGACCGTGGACCGGACCAGCGTGACCCGGCTGACCGGGGACCGGCGCCGCCTCGTGGACGACCTCGCTGGTGTGCTCGGACCCGTGCTGCGCAACAGCCGGCTCGGCGTCGAACTGGCCGATCAGCTTCGGAAGGCACGGCGGCGGTCCGAGGCGATCGCCGCGTCCCGCCGCCGTGGCGTCGCCGAGATGGACCGCGAACGGCAAGCCCTCGAACGCGACCTCCACGACGGCGCACAGCATCACCTCGTGGCGCTGCGGACCGCGGTCGGCCTGATCGAGCACGAACTCGCGCACCGCCGGCCGCGGGCCGCGCGGGAGCGCCTCGGGCACGTCGTGGACCAGGTGGACACCACCCGGCGGGTGCTCACCGACACCGCGGCCGGGATGTTCCCCGTCACGCTCGCCGACCGCGGTCTGCTGCCGGCGCTGGCGGAACAGTTCCGCGACGTCGAACCCGCCGTCGACCTGGACGTGGACGGCGTGGTGGCGGGACGGCGGTTCCCGCCGGCCGTGGAGAGCGCCGTCTACTTCGCCTGCCTGGAAGCGGTCGGCAACGCCCGCAAGCACGCCCCCGGGGCCGCGGTACGGGTGCGGGTACGCGCCGAGGACCGGTGGCTCGCCTTCCGGATCACCGACGACGGCCCCGGATTCGCCTTCGGCGCGACGGACCTTCCGGAAACCCACGGGTTGCACGGCATCGGCGACCGGACCAACGCCGTGGGGGGCACGCTCACCGTCCACTCCGCACCCGGCGCGGGAACCACCGTGGCGGGGCGCATTCCGTGGTGACCCGGTGACGTGGTGACGCGGCCACCGCGACGCCCGCGCGCGGCCGGCGGGCCGACGCCGGCACGGTGGTCGCCGACCCGGTCGGCGCGCCGGCCCGCGGCGGCGCACCGCCGGCCGGCGCCGCCACCTCGACCGGCCGTACCCGGTCGGGCAGCCAGGCCAGCACCGTGACCGCCGATGCCGTCGTGACCAGCCGCAGGCCGCCACCGAGCGCCGCGAGCCTGTCCTCCTGGTCGGCCAGACCGTCCCGCAGCCCGGCCGGCAGCGGCACCGCCGGTGCGCGGTCGTCGACGCGCACGACCAGCCGGCCGGCGTTCCGGCGCAGGTGGAGCCGAATCGGGTCCGCAGTGGACCGCTGGCACAGCGCCCGCAGGACCGCGGCAGCGGCGAAGTAGATGCCGGACTCGGTCTCCCACTCCCCGCGCGCTCCGAACCCGCCGGTCAGCAGCACCGGGCGGGGCAGGTCGGCGGCGAGTTCCTCGAGCGCCACGCGCGGGCCCTCGTCGCGGAGCACCGCGGGGAAGACGCCGCGGACGACGGCGCGGAAGCGCTCGATCAGCTCGTCGAGCGCGGGCCGCACCCGGGCGAGCGCCCGCGCCGCGGCTTCCGGATCCTCGGTGACCAGCGCGCCGGCGCGGGACAGCTCAACGCGGATGGCCGCCAGCGCGGCACCGGTGACTCCGGTGATCTCGGTGACGGACCGGCGGCGCTCGATGTCACGGACCTGCATGAGGCGGCTCCGCGACGCGCGAAGCTCCTCCTCCAGCCGCTCCGCCAGCCGCACCCGCTCGCGCAGTTCGGCGTTCAGCGTCAGGCCGCGCAGCAGCAGCCCGGCGGTGTTCGCGACATCCCGCATCAGGCGCCGGTTGTCCTGGCTCACGGCGGCCGGGCCGGCCTTGTGGATGGCGAGCGCGCCCCGCTCGGTGGTGCCGTCGAGGACGGCGACGGCGTGGTCGACGTCCGGCAGCGCGCGCAGCGCGGTGAGGTCTGGCACGGTACGGACGAAGCCGCCCGCCGTGGAGGGCCACGTCGCGGCGCGGACTAGGTGGTCGCCGGCGGCCAACCAGAAGGAGGCCTGCCGTGCCGAGGTGCCCTCGGCGACCGCCCTGGCCAGGCCGGGCAGGGCCTGCTCCCACGACTGGACCCGCAGGCGCCCGGCCGCGGCGGCCAGCGCATGGTAGGGCGTGAGCGGCGTGCCGAGCAGCACCCGCCGCAGCAGCCGGTCGACCTGGTGCTGTACCGGCCGGGCGCCGGCCACGCTCAGCGCGGCGGCGACGAAGGCCATGGCGATCACGCCCGGCCCGGACGGGCCGATCGACACCACGGCGGTCGTCATGGCCACCGCGTACACGAGCGTCACGTAACCGGCCAGCGACAGCCGGCGCAGCACGCGGGCCAGGACCACCCGGTTCACCATCACCGCTCCCCGGAGCGGCAGCCGGCGGGGCGATGGGCGCCGCCTCGCTGCGCGCCCTGAAACTCACGGTAGGTCGGGGGGAACCGGGCGCAGTAGGCGGGACGGCCCAGGTGGCGGGGGCACAACGTCCCGGCCGACCAGCGGGCGGCGCGGCCCCGGTGCCGCCCGAGGACCCGCACGGTGGGCACGCCGCGGGCGGAGGCGTGGTCGCCGGCCCCGGTGCGGTGCCGGGCCACCCCGAGACACCGGGTGGGGCCCGTCCCACCGCCACACCGGTGGCGCGCCTCCGGCAGGCCGGGGGCGGCCTCCATCGATTCTCCGTGCCCGGAGGAACATGCTGGACCGGCCAACACGGGAAGCCGGGGAGAGTCGGATGCGCCAGCGAGTTCCCCACCTCGTCCCCGACCTTGCGGCCGCCACGCTGACGCATACCACGGCGTGGGGCGCGGCCGCCGAGGTGGCCTCGCTGGTCGGCCAGCTCCTGCGGTACCCGGTGGACATCGCGGCGGACCGCCACCGCCACGCCACCGCGACCTGGGAGCTGGCCGCCCCGCCCCTCCGGCCGGAACGGCCCGGCACGCCCCGCGAACCCACCCGGGCCGGCACACCCGTGCTGCTGGTACCGGGATTCGCCGGGACGTCGTCGATCTTCGAGCCGCTACGGCGGGCGCTGCGCCGTGACGGCGCCGACCGCACGCACATCGTGAGCTACAGCCCGCTGACCGGTGGACTGCGGACCGCGGCGGAACTGCTGTCCACGGAGGTGGAGGCACTGTGCGGGCGGACCGGGCGGCGACGGGTGCACCTGGTCGGCCACAGCCTCGGTGGCCTGATCGCGCGGTACTTCGTGCAGCGGCTCGGCGGCGACCGGCAGGTGGACGTGCTGGTCACGCTCGGCACCCCGCACGGCGGCATCACCGCCGCCCGGCTGCTGCCCTGGCTGCCCCTGGTCGGCCAACTCGTGCCGCACAGCGCGGCCATCGCGGAGCTGGCGCTGCCGGCGCCCGGTTGCCGCACCCGCTTCGTGGCTTTCTACCGCGATCTCGACGAGGTGGTCATCCCGTCCACCCGGGCCCGGATCGACCATCCCGACCTGCGCGCGGAGAACATCCTGGTGCCGGGTGTGGGCCACCTGACCCTGCCGGTCGACGCCGTGGTGGTGCGGCGGGTCTGCGCCCTGCTCCTCGCCGCCGGCGAACCGGCCCGGTGACCGCGGGAGGGGTCCCCACGCGGAACCGGGGGTTCTCCCCCGGTGCTTCGGGGGCCCGCCCCATCGCCGTGGAACCGTCCGCGCGACAGGATGGCGTGCTTGGAGCGCAACGGCAGGCAACCGTCGCGGAAGGCGGGCGGGTGTCCGCATGACTGACCCGGGCAGGCAGATGGCCACGGCGTCCGACCTCTTCGGCCCGCAGCCGCCCGGCGCCGGGGACTCGCTACTGGCCGAGCAGGTCCGCCGGGTGCTGTGGCGGCACGGCGCGGGCGGCTGGACCGAACGCGCCGACGACTTCTGGTTTTTCGTCGAGCCGCCCGGCCATCGGCAGCGGCGGCAGGGATGGAAGTTGCACGTCTCCGCCACACCGCTGTCCGCGGTGCTGGTGACCCGGCGGGCCGCCGAGGTGCTGGTGGCGGAGGCGTGCGCGTTCAAGGTGGCGAGGGGCCTGCCGCAGGTGGCCGAGTTGGTGTCGGTCAACGCGGCACGCGCCTGGTCGGGCAAGGTCGTCACGGCCTACCCGGACGACGACGAGCACTTCGCCCGGCTGGCCGAGCGCCTGCACCGGGCGACCGAGCACCTGCCGGGCCCCACGATCCTCTCCGACCGCCCGTACCGCCCGGGCAGCCTGGTGCACTACCGGTTCGGCGCGTTCGCCGGCTACCCGGTGCTCGGCAACGACGGCCGGCACGAGTCGAGGCTGCGCGCGCCGGACGGCCGTCTCGTCCCGGACCACCACCGGCCCTGGTTCGACCCGCCCGGGTGGGCGGATTGCCCGCTCGGCGGGACGGCGCCCGATCCGCGTCCGCCCACCCCGAGCGCCGAGCCGGTGCTCCTGGCCGACCGGTTCGTGGTCGGCGAGGCCATCCGGCACGGCAACAAGGGCGGCGTGTACCGGGGCGTCGACCGGGACACCGGCGAGCCGGTGGTGATCAAGCAGGCCCGGCCGCACGTGGGCGCGCTGCTGGACGGCACGGACGCGCGGGACCTGCTCCGCCACGAGGCCGCGCTGCTGCGCCGGCTCGCGCCGCACGGCGTCACCCCGCGCCCGCTCGGCCTGTTCGAGCAGGACGGTCACCTCTTCCTCGCCCAGGAACGCGTCGAGGGCACGTCGCTGTTCGCCTGGGTGCACCAGCGGATCGCCCACGCCCAGGCGGCCGGGCAGCCGTCCATCCCGCTGGCCGAGGTGCTGCCCATGGCCCGGCGACTGGTCGCGACGATCGCCACGCTGCACGCGGAGGGCCTGGTCATCCGGGACCTCAGCCCGACCAACCTGATGGTCACCCCGGGCGGGGCGGTGCGGCTGGTCGACCTGGAGTTCGCCGCCGTGCCCGGCACGCCCGCCCCGGTTGCCGGCACGCCCGGGTACGCCGCCCCAGAACAACTGGACCCGCCGGGCGCGGCCGTGGGCATCACCCCCGTGCCCGGCCCGGCGGCCGACCGCTACAGCCTCGGCGCGCTGCTGCTCTTCCTCACCAGCGGAGCCGACCCGGCGCTCGCCCCGGACCGGCCCGCTCGCCGGCCAGGGCAGGACCGGCTCACCCGGCTCGTCCGGCGGGTGGCGGCGAGCAACCCGGCGACGCGGGCGCTGGGCGTGACCATCCGCGGCCTGCTGGCCGACGACCCGGACCGGCGGTGGACCCTGGAGCAGGTGCGCGACGCGCTGGCCCGCCCGCACCGGCCGTCCCTGCTGCCCGAACCGGACCGGCTACCCGCGCCGGCACAGGACGCCCTGCTCACCGACGGGCTCGATTTCCTGGTGGACACCATGTCGCCGGGCACCGGCGACCGGCTGTGGCCCGCGCCCGAACCCTATGCCGACCACGACCCGCGAGCCGTGCAGTGCGGCGCCGCCGGGGTGCTCGCGGTGCTCACCCGGGCCACCGCGGTGCGCGACGACCCCCGCCTGGCCCGTGCCGTTCGGCGCGCCGCGACCTGGCTGGACCGCCGGCTCCGCACCGGCGACCGGCTGCTCCCCGGGCTGTACTTCGGTGCGTCGGGCGCGCTGTGGGCGCTGTTCGAGGCGGCCGGCACGCTCGGCGACCCGGCACTCGCGGACAGCGCGCTCAGGATGGCGAGGCGGATCCCGCCGCGCTGGCCCAACCCGGACGTCTGCCACGGCGCGGCCGGCGCCGGCCTTGCCCTGCTGCACCTGTGGCGGGCCACCGGCGACGCGGAACTCGGGACGCGGGTGCGGGACTGCGCCGACGGGCTGCGCGCGGCCGCCGCCCGGCGAGACGGCCAGGTGCGCTGGCCCATCCCCGCCGGCTTCGACTCGGCGCTGGCCGGCGCGACCCACTACGGGTTCGCACACGGCGTCGCCGGTGTCGGCGCCTTCCTGCTCGCCGCGGCCCGGTCCCTCGACGACGACCGCTGCCTCGACCTGTCGCGCGAGGCGGGCGAGACGCTGTGCACGGTGGCCCGGCGGGAGGGCGCGGCGGCCTGGTGGCCGACCGGTGAGGAGCCGGACGCCACCGCGGCGGATCGCCTCCCCCACTGGTGCAGCGGCTCATCCGGGGTGGGCACCTTCCTCGCCCGCCTGTGGCAGGCCACCGGCGTGGACCGCTACCGGGAATGGGCCGAGGCCGCGGCGTGCGCGGTGCGCGGCTCCCGCTGGCGGACGGGCACCGCCACCTGTCACGGCCTGCCCGGCGACGGCGAGTTCCTGCTGGACCTGGCCGGCGCACTGGGCGAGCCGCGCTACCGCGACTGGGCCGAGGAACTCGCCGCCTGCCTGGACGTGCGGGCCGTGCTGCGGGACGGCTACCGGCTGGTGCCCGACGAGTCCGGCACCGGCGTCAGCGCGGGCTACGCCACCGGCCTGGCCGGGGTGCTGTCGTTCCTGCTCCGGCTGCGGCACGGCGGCCCCCGGCCGTGGATGGTCGACACCGGCGAGTGGTGGCACACCGGCCGGCGCCCAGCCCACGCGGCCGCGGCCGACCGCACGACGCCGCCCCCGGGCACCGCGCCGGCCACATCGACGCGCACGCCGCTGGAGGTGACCCATGACGACACGTGACGTGACCGCGCTGCAGCGACTGCCCGAGGTGGACGACGCGGGGCCGGCTCCGGCACACGCCATCTGCATTCCGCCGACCTGCCTGATCACCGGATGCCGGGCGACCGGAGGCACCTGGACCACCCGTGCCGACCCGGGCAAGCGGCCGATCCCGGCCCCGAGGTGCGGGTCGGGCGGGGCCGGCACACGATGGGGGTGGTCCAGGTGAGCGGGCCCGCGTCGCCGGGGAGCCGCGCGGGCCCGAGCACGACGCGACCCCGGTGAGGGTGCCATGCGTATCGCGATCGCCGAGGACGGTGCCCTGTTCCGGGAGGGCCTGGTGATGCTGCTCGACGCCGCGGGCCACGACGTGGTGGGCTGCGTGTCCGGCGGCGACGAGCTGATCGAGCTGCTGTCGAACCAGGCCGCGGACGTCGCGCTGCTGGACATCCGGATGCCGCCGGGCGCGGAAGGTGGGCTGGTCACCGCCGAGCGGTTGCGGGCGGCGCAGCCGGAGCTGGGGCTGCTGCTGCTCTCCCACTACGCCGAGACCCACTACCTGATGCGCATCCTGCGGATCGGCACAGAGCGCATCGGCTACCGGCTGAAGGAGAAGATCGCCAGCGTCGACGTGCTCGGCGACACCCTGGCCCGGATCCAGTCCGGTGAGATCGTCATCGAGCCCGAGCTGGCCAAGCGCCTGGTGGACCGGCCGCGCGGGGGTGCGGAGAAGAGCCTCGCCTCGCTGACCGATCGGGAGGAGGACGTGCTCCGGCTGATGGCCGAGGGCCGGTCCAACACCGCCATCGCCCGCCAGCTCTACGTCAGCCCCAAGGCGGTGGAGAAACACGTCGCGAGCATCTTCGCCAAGCTCGGCCTGCCGGAGAACGCGACGCGGTACCACCGGCGGGTGCTGGCCGTGCTCACCTACCTGCGCGAGCGGCGCATCGAGGCACAGGGCTGAGCGGCGCGGCGCCCTCCCCCGGCTCAGCCGGGCCGCGCCGGCCCCTGGAAGAAGTCCTCGACCACGCGCAACTCGCCGGCCCGGGCGAGCCGATCGTAGACGTCCTTGGCCACCGCGAGGTCGAGCACGCCAAGATCGGACGGTGAGAACACCACCGGCCGGTCCGCCGGCACCGCCACCCGGCCGGCCAGCACGTCGGCCAGCGTGCCGCACAGGAAGTCCCGGCCGCCGGTGAGCCGCTCGGCGAGGTGCGCCGAGGCGTTCGCCCGCAGGCAGGCCACCACGTCGTCGACGATGGTGGTCGAGGCGAGCAGGACCTCGGGCGCGAGGTCGCGCGGGGACAGGTGCAGCACCAGCGGGCGGTGGTCGAGCCAGGACGGGTCGTGGACCTGCGGCCGGCCGGCCGCGGTGGCGAGCACCACCAGTTCGCTGCCGCGGATCAGGGACTCGGCGTCGCGGTACACGGTGATCCGGCCGGTGGTGCGCCACCGCTCCAGGTAGCCGCGGAAGCCGGCCGCGCCGGCGGCGGACCGGTCGTGCACCCCGATCTCGCGGAACGACCAGCCGGTGCCGGCGAGGAAGGTGTGCACGGCGCGGGCGATCGGCCCCGCCCCGAGGAACCCGACGCGCGCCGGGCGCGGCCGGCCACGGCCGAGGCGGTCGGCCGCCAGCACGGCGAACGCGGCGGTCCTGGTCACGCCGATGACCGAACTCTCCAGGCAGGCGATCGGGTAGCCGGTGTCGTGGTCGTTGAGGATGAGCACCGCCGAGGCGCGCGGCAGGCCGGCGGTGGCGTTCTCCGGGAAGCTGGCAAGCCACGTCAGGCCGTGCACCCGCACCCGGCCGCCCATCGAGGCGGGCAGGGCGACGATCCTGGCCGAGGGGCGGTCCGGAAAGCGCAGCACGCACGAGGGCGAACTGGTCGCCTCGCCGGCGCTGTGCAGCCAGTAGGCGGCCTCGACCAACCGCACGATCTCCCGCTCCCGGCCGCGCAGCGCCCGCCGCACCTGGGCGCCGGAGATCACCGCGAACGGCGGTGCGCTGGCCGGCACCGGCATGGTGGCCTCGCGTGCGGCGGCACGCACGGTGGTCATCCCCCGGTCACCTCGATGGTCGGCGCGCAGTCGGCCAGGCGCACCGGGTCGGCCATCCCGACGAGCACCTCACGCGGCCCGGTGAACGGCTCCCTGCCGTGCGCGATGCGCACGTTATCGACGATCAGCAGGTCACCCACCTGCCACGGCAGCGACGCCGTGTGGACCCGGTACACCTTGTTGATCAGGTGAACGACGTCCGCGCCGATCGGGTCGCCGTTGCCGAAGCGGGTGTTGAACGGCAACCCGTCCGCGCCGCCCACATCCACCAGGAACTCGCGCGTCTCGGGCGGGAGCGTCAACTCGTTGAGGAAGGCCACCTGGTTGAACCAGCAGCGGACCCCGGTGACCGGATGCCGCACCACCGCGCTGCGGCGCTGCCGGGTACGCAGGCCACCGTCGGGCCGCCAGGCGAACTCGATCGCGTTGGCCCGGCAGTAACGTTCCACCGCCGCCCGGTCGTCGGTGCCGAACGCTTCGGACAGGGACGCGCCGATCGCGTCGGTGTAGCTGCGGTCGAGCAGCCAGCCCTCCCGCTCGAACCGGGCGACCAGGTCGGCCGGCAGCGCGCCCCGCACGGCCGCCGCGTCCGCCACCGCGGTCTCCCCGCCCCGGGTGGGTGCGCGGAGGCAGGCGAACAGCAGCAGCCCGGGGAACTCCAGGGCGTGGCTCATTTCGTGGTGCATGGGCATCGGCTGGCTCGCCGGCCACCGCGACGCCGAGTACACGCCCTCGGCGTAGACGTGGCGCTGCGCGATGCGCTCCCGCTCGGCCGTGAGCCTGGTGGCCAGGCGCCGGAACACGGCGGTGACCTTGGCCGCGCCACCCAGCCCGAGGCCGCGGACCAGGACCGCACCGTGCACCGCGACGGCGGCGCGCAGCGCGTCCCGGTGCGCGGCCACCCAGCCCGGCGCGTCGGCGGTGGGCGTCACCCGGACCATCGGCGGCGTGCCGACCCGCGACGACGGGTCGAGCGGTGGCGCGGGACACGTGGACGACATCTCGGTCTCCCTGTTCGCTTGTCGCTCACCGCCGAGCCCCATCGAGCAGGCGGGTCGGCGACGCCCACGGCCGCGGAGATCCACGGATCTCGTGGTTTGTGACAAAGCGTCCGCCACGGCGGCGATCCGAACCATCGGGCGGTCCCCACACCCGGCGGTGCGCACCCCCCAACGTGCGGAGAGCCAGCACCCGGCGCGCGACGCGGGTCTGGAAACGATGGGCGCAGGCGACCACGCTGGCACGTGTGGAAGAAGCCGACGGTGCCCGACCGACCGGCGAGGTCGCCACAGCGGCCGCGGTGACGGCCAGGTAGCAGCGAGCTCGTGTGTTCCGCTCCCAGGTAACGCGCGTTACGGTGGCCGATGATCCGGTGAGCGCCTTGCCGAAAGCGGAGGTGGCATCGTGGCCACGAAGCCGTTCGCGTCCTCGGCCGACCTGACCGAGAAGCGGCAGGAACTGGAGATCCTCGGCGACGGCGTGTACGCGCTGACCGCCGAGGGCGACCCGAACGTGGGCGCGATCGAGGGCGAGGACTTCCTGGTCTGCTTCGAGGCGCTGGCCACCCCGGTGGCCGCCCGGGAGTGGCTGGCCCGGCTGCGCGAGCACACCGACAAGCCGGTGCGGTACCTGGTCCTGTCGCACTACCACGCCGTGCGGGTGCTGGGCGCGAGCGCCTTCGACGCCGAGGTGATCATCGCGCACGACAACACCCGCGCACTGATCGCCGAGCGTGGCAAGGAGGACTGGGAATCCGAGTACGGCCGGATGCCCCGGCTGTTCAAGGAGCCCGCGTCGATTCCCGGGCTGACCTGGCCCACGCTGACCTTCTCCGACCGGGTGACCATCGACCTCGGCGGGGAGCGCGGCGAGGTGCACCTGCGGTACCTGGGCCGCGGGCACACCGAGGGCGACATCGTAGCCTGGTTGCCGAAGCAGCGGGTGCTCTTCGCCGGCGACCTGGTGGAGGCGCAGGCCGCGCTGTACACCGGGGACGCCTTCCACCGCGAGTGGGCGACGTCCACTCTGGACAACGTGGCGGCGCTCGGCGCGGAGGCGCTGGTCGGCGGGCGTGGCGCGGTGGCCCGCGGCCGGGCCGCGGTGGACGCCGCGATCGAGCAGACCCGGCACTTCCTCGAGGTGATGCTGCGCGAGGTCGGCGCGGTGCACGAGCGCGGCGGCACGCTCAGGGAGGCGTTCCGGGCGGCGCACGCCGCGCTGGTCGACCGCTACGGGGGCTGGCCGATCTTCGAGCACTGCATGCCCTTCGACGTGGCCCGGCTGTGGGACGAACTGTCCGGTGTGGAGCGTCCGGTGATCTGGACGGCGCAGCGCGACCGCGAGGTCTGGGACCAGCTACAGGACTGACAGTCCGTTCCGAAGCCGGAGGGATCTGTGATGAGGACCCCGGGAACGCGCCAGGGCGAAGCCCCGCGATCGCGGCGGGGCTCGCAGCGGGTGCGGTCGGCATGTCCATGGCAGCGCCACGCACCGGCGACCCGATCGCGGCGCGCGTTCCGGAACACGCACTGATGGCCCTGCGATGCGGGTGAACCAGGCGCCTGGCCGGGTCGCGGTGGTGGGCAACGGACCGGTCGGGCAGACGACCGCGCTGCTGCTGGCCCGCTGGGGTGTCCCGGTGGTGCTGCTGGACTCGCGGCCGGCCCGGGACCCGGTCGGTTCCAAGGCGATCTGCCAGCAGCGGGACGTGCTGGACATCTGGGCGTCGGTCGGCGCCGGCCGGCGGATCGCCGCCGAGGGCGTCACCTGGACCACCGCCCGCACCTTCTACCGGGACCGCGAACTGCTCCGTATCACGCTGCCGGACCCGGGGCGTTCCGCGTTCCCCCGTTCGTCAACATCTCGCAGTCCCGCACCGAGCAACTGCTGGACGAGCGGATCGCGGCGCAACCCCTGATCGACGTCCGCTGGAACCACCGGGTCACCGGCATCGCCCAGCACCCGCGGGGCGTGACGTTGACCTGCGAGACACCGGCGGGCGCCGCCTGCGTCGACGTGGACTACGCGGTGGCCTGCGCCGGGGCCCGGGGCGAGGACGTGCGCGGAATGCTCGGGGTGACCTTCGGCGGCCACTCCTTCGACGACCGGTTCCTCATCTGCGACATCCGCGCGCGGCTGCCGGGTTGGGCGAACGAGCGCCGGTTCTACTTCGACCCGGCGTGGAACCCCGGCCGGCAGGTGCTCATCCACCCGTGCCCCGACTCGACGTTCCGGATCGACTGGCAGGTGCCGGCCGACTACGACCTGGCCGACGAGGCCGCGACCGGTGCGCTCGACCGCCGCATCCGCGCGATCGTCGGCGAGACGCCGTACGAGGTGGTATGGCGCTCGGTGTACCGGTTCCACTCCCGGATCGCGGACCGCATGCGGGTCGGGCGGGTGCTGCTCGCCGGCGACTGTGCGCACCTGTTCTCCCCGTTCGGCGCGCGTGGGCTCAACTCCGGCGTGGCCGACGCGGAGAACGCCGCGTGGAAGCTGGCCTACGTGCTGCGCGGCTGGGCCGGTGCGGAACTGCTGGAGAGCTACCACACCGAGCGGCACGCCGCCGCGGAGGAGAACCTGGAGGTCACCACCGCGACGATGAACTTCCTGGTGCCGGCCACCGAGGACCAGCGGCGCACCCGCCTGGACGTGCTGGCCCGCGCCGCCACCGACCCGGCTGCCCGCGCGCGGGTGGACTCCGGCCGGCTGGCCGAGCCGTTCTGGTACGTGGCCTCGCCGCTGACCAGCCCGGACGGTTCGCGACCGTTCGCCGGTCGACCGCCGCGCGGCACCGTGCCACCGGCCGGCCCCGGGATCATCGTCCCGGACGCGCCGATCTCCCTCGCCGGCTCGGCGGCCACCCGGCTACGCGAGATCGCCCGGGACGGGTTCCTGCTGCTGGCCATGCCCGGCGTCGACCCGGCCGCCGCCCGGCTGGCCGCCGGGGCGGCCGGCGGCCCGGTGCGGCTGCGGGAGATCGCCGCGGTCGACGCCACCGGCGCGCTGCGCCAGGCCCTCGACGCCCGCCCCGGTGAACTGTGGGTGATCCGGCCGGACGCCCACGTCGCCGCGGTGCTCACCGAGCCGGGCCGGGCGGACGTGGCGCGGGCCCTGCGCCGCGCGGTCGGTGCCGCCCGGCTCGAGCGGCGGGACCCCGAAACGACCGTGCGCTGACCCGCTGGCGCCGGTGGCCGTGCGGTGGCCGCCGCGTGTTCCCCGGTTGCGCAGTTGGAGCAACTTAGTTGCGCACACTGCTCGATGCTCTTACGCTGCCGGGGCATCACCGCCAACGGCAGGGAGGCACCGATGCCTCGGGTTCTGGTCATCGGGGACGACCTCACCGGGAGCAACGCGACCGGAGCGAGGTTCGCCCGGGCCGGCCTGCGCACGATCTCGGTGACCGGGATCGAGCGGGTGCCCTGCGCCCGTGACGCCGACGTCGTGGTGGTGAACCTGGGCACCAGGCACGCCGCGCCCGAGCGGGCGAGGGCGCTGGTATGCCGGGCCGCCGCCGCGGCGCGCGGCGCGCGGCTACTCGTCAAGCGCGTGGACACCACCCTGCGCGGCAACGTCGGCGCGGAGGTGGACGCGCTGCTCGACACGCTGGAACTCGGCACCCGCGCACTGGTGGTTCCCGCGTTCCCGGACGCCGGCCGGACCACCGTGGGCGGGCTGCACCTGGTGGCCGGGGTGCCGCTGGCGGAAACCTTCGCCGCGCGCGACCCGCTGGCCCCGGTGCGCCACTCCCGGGTGGCCACCGTGCTGCGGCGCGGGACGGACCGGCCGATCGCCGAACTGCCGCTGGACGTCGTCGAGCAGGGCACCGGCGCGGTCGCCGAGCGCCTGGCCGCCTCGGAAGCACCGCTGGTGGTCTGCGACGCGACCACCAACGCCCACCTGGCCACGATCGCCGAGGCGGCCGCACGGGTACGGGCCGAGCGGGGCACCCGCTGGGTGTCGGTGGACAGCGGGCCGTTCGCGGTGCGGCTGGCCGCCGCCCTCGGCATCGGGCCGGGCGTGCCGGCGGCCCCGCCGGTGCTCGCCGTGGTCGGCAGCATCACGGCCACGACGCACCACCAGATCCTGGAGACCGAGCAGGCCCTCGGCGCCCGCTACGTCGACGTGCCGCCCGACCTGCTCGATCCGCGCGCCATCGCCGACCGCGTCACCGCGCTGCTGGGCACGGGCGGGCGGGTGGTCGGCATCCGCGCCTGCCCGCCCGCGCCGGGCGAGCGGCCGGACCCGACGGTCGCCGCCCGCATTCCCGGTGTGCTGGCCAAGGCGACCGCACTCCTGCTCGGCGAGCACCGGTTCGCCGGCCTGTACGCCACCGGCGGCGACGTCGCCCAGGCCGTCACCGAGGCGCTGGCGAGCGACGGGTTCGCCATCGACACCGAGGTGCTGCCGCTGGCCGTGGCGGGGCGGCTGGTCGGCGGTCCGCACGACGGTCTGGCCTTCGCCACGAAGGGCGGGCTGATCGGCGACGAGACCGCGGCCGTCGCCTGCCTGGAACACCTGATCACCACGACTGCCCGAGGAGAGAGAGGGACCGCTCCGTGAGCACCGCATCAACCCGCCCGATCCTGGCCGTGACCCTCGGCGACCCCGTGGGTATCGGCCCGGAGATCACCGCCCGCGCGCTCGCCGAACCGGAGGCCACCGACATCGCCCGGCCGCTGGCGGTCGGCGACGCCGTGGCGCTGCGCCGCGCGGTGCAGGTGTGCGGGCTCGATGTCCGGGTCAACCCCGTCCGATCAGTCGCCGAGGCACGGTTCAGCCCGGGCGTGATCGACGTGCTGGACCTGGGCATCGCCCCGGCGGATCTGCCGTGGGGCCGGGTCGACGGCACCGCGGGCCGGTCCGCGGTCGCCGCGATCGAGGCCGCGACCCGGGCGGCGCTCGACGGCGAGGTGGACGCGATCGTCACCGCACCGATCAACAAGGAGGCCATCTGGGCGGCGGGTTCGAAACACCTCGGGCACACCGAGATGCTCGGCGAACTGACCGGCTCCACCCGGTTCAACACCATGTTCTGGGTGCGCGGCCTGAAGATCTTCTTCGCCACCCGCCACCTGTCGCTGCGCGAGGCGCTGGAGCGGATCACCGCGCCGAACATGGAGCATGCGATCCGCGAGGCCTACACCGCGTTGCAGGTCTTCGGCACCCGGGAGCCGCGGCTCGCGGTGGCCGCGCTCAACCCGCACGGCGGCGAGGGCGGCAGGTTCGGCGACGAGGAGATCGTCGCGATCACCCCGGCCGTGGAGAAGGCCCGTGCGGACGGGCTCGACGTGGTCGGCCCGATCCCCGCCGACTCGGTGTTCCACCAGGGGCTACAGGGCCGGTACGACGGGGTGCTGTCGCTCTACCACGACCAGGGGCACATCGCCTCGAAGACGGTGGACTTCAACGGCACCGTGTCGGTGACGGTCGGGTTGCCAATCCTGCGCACCTCGGTAGACCACGGCACCGCGTTCGACATCGCCGGCACCGGCCAGGCCGATCCGGGCACGATGCGCGCCGCGTTCCGGGCGGCCGTCGAACTCTCCCCGTTCGCCGGCCGGCTGCGCGAGGTCTACCCGCCGACCGCCTGACGATCCGACCGTCCGAACAGGAGTGTCCACAAGCGCCGCAAGCCCGCGGCATCCGGCCCGACCACGCGCGGCCGGCAGGCTGGCGCAAGGAAGGAGTGTCCATGAGCGACGGATCTGCCGCGGCGGCGGCTCCGGCGAAGCGATGGGCGTACGTCATCCCGGTCGCCGCGGTGATGTACATGCTCGCCTACATCGACCGCACCAACGTGGCGCTGATCCTGCCCTACGTCGGCAAGGAGTTGCCGCTCTCGGCGAGCGCGAAGGGGTTCGCCAGCGGGATCTTCTTCGTCGGCTACCTGCTGCTGCAGATTCCCGGTGCGGTGCTGGCCGCCCGGTGGAGCGCCCGCAAGACGGTGCTACTGCTGATGCTCGCGTGGTCGCTGGCCGCGATGGCCTGCGGCCTGGTGCACAGCGAGATCCAGCTGCACGTCGCCCGCTTCGTACTCGGCGTGTTCGAGGGCGGGGTGTGGCCGGCGGTGCTGATCCTGCTCGCCTCCTGGTTCCCGCAGCGGGAACGGGCCAGGGCCAACGCGCTGTGGATGGCCTGCCTGCCGGTCTCGGCGGTGGTCATGTCGCCGCTGTCCGGCTGGATGCTCGGCGCGATGTCGTGGCGGTGGGTGTTCGTCATCCAGGGGCTGCCGCCGCTGCTCTGGGCCGTGGTGTGGTGGTTCGCGGTGGCCGACCGGCCCGCCCAGGCGAAGTGGATCTCGCCGGCGGAGCGGGAGTACGTTGAGGGCACGCTGGCCCGGGAGGAGGCGGAGAAGCCGAAGGCGGCGCAGGAGAGCTACGGCCGGGCGCTGCGCGACCGCACCGTGCTGCTGCTGGTCGCCGTCTACTTCTGCTGGATCAGCGGGTTCTACGGGTTCTCGCTGTGGCTGCCCTCGGTGGTCAAGAAGATGACCGGGAACGGCTCGCCCGGCCTGGTCGGCTGGCTCACCGCGATCCCCTACCTGGTCGCGTTCGTCAGCATGGTGGGCGTCGCGCTCTGGTCCGACCGCACCGGCAACCGCCGGCTCGCGCTGGCCGTCCCGCTGCTGGTGAGTGCCGCCGCGCTGCTGGTCGGCCAGCTCACGCACGGTTCGGCGGTGGCGCAGATGGCGTTGCTGTGTGTGGTTGCCGCCGGCGTGTACGCGCCGTACGGGCCGTTCTGGGCGATCCCGAGCACGGTGCTGCGGTTCGAGGTGGTCGCGGTCGCGCTGGGACTGATCAACGCGCTGGGCAACCTCGGCGGCTTCGCCGGCCCGTACCTGGTCGGCTGGCTCACCGATCTGACCGGCAGCAGCGCGGCCGGCTTCCTGGTGCTCGCCGGGTTGCTGGTGGCCGCCGCCCTGATCACCGTGCTGGGCGTCCGGCCGGCCGGACGGCCGAGCGAGTCACCCGCGCCGGCGGGGCGGCTCACGGCCCGGTCGTAGGGTGATCCGGTGACCGTCCCTCGCCACACCACCCGCCAGCGGCGCACCCTGCTCCTCGCCGCCGTCCGCGGCGGCGAGGGCAGCATCCAGCAGCTCGCCGAGCAGTTCGCGGTGTCCCCCTCGACCATCCGGCGGGACCTCGCCGAGCTGGCCCGCGCCGGGCACGTCATCCGCACCTACGGCGGGGCCCTGGACACGGCGCACAGCGTGGAACGCACCCTGCGAGAGAAGGACGCGCTGCACGCCGAGGAGAAGGACGCGGTCGCCCGGGCCGCCGCCGAGCTGGTCGGGGAGGGCGAGGTGGTGCTGCTGGACGCCGGCACGACCACCGGCCGGCTGGCCCGCCACCTCGCCGACCGGGCCGGCGTGACCGTGGTGACCAACGGGCTGTCCGTGCTGCTCGCGCTCGCGGACAGCCCGGAGGTCGAGGTGGTCGTGCTCGGTGGCCGGCTGCGTCACCCGAACGAGGCGATCCTCGGTGCCTCGGTCGAGCAGCAGCTCCGGCACATCCAGCCGGACCGGGTGTTCCTCGGCACCGACGGCCTCACCGCGGGACGTGGCCTGTGCTCGCCCACCCTGGAGCAGGCGCAGCTCAAGTACGCCATGCTGCACGCCGGGCGGGAGGCCTACGTGCTGGTCGACCACTCCAAGCTGGGGCAGGCGCCGTTCTCCTACTGGACACCGCTGGATCGGCAGCACACCGTGGTGGTCGACGGCGGGCGGCCGGAGGCGCTCCGGCCGTTCCGCACCGCCGAGTGCTGCTCGCTGCGCGTTGTCTCGCCGTGACCCCGGCCCTGACCCCGGCCGGGGCCGGGGTCAGGGCCGGAAGCCGGCCAGCGGGCTGGTGTCACAGGCCCGGTCCGGGACGCCGGCCCGGGCGGTCGGCATGCCCAGCGGCACGGGGGTGCGGCGCGAGTGGTCCTTGTCCGGCCGGGGCGCGGCACCGGCGAGCGCCAGGGCCCGTTCGCCGTTGCCCTTCACGCACTCCGGGTCCGGGCCGGAAAGCGGCAGGCCGGTGAAGAACTTCGCCGCCATGCACCCGCCCCGGCAGGAGTCGTAGGCCGAGCAGGAGGTGCACGCGCCGCCGGTCTGCGGCTGCCGCAGCCGTGCGAACAGCTCCGATTCCCGCCACACCGCGGTGAAACCGCCCGGGTCGCGCACGTTGCCGGCGAGGAACTCGTCGTGGATGGCGAACGGGCAGGCGTACACGTCGCCAACCGGGTCGATCAGGCACACCACCCGGCCCGCGCCGCACAGGTTCAGCCCGGGCAGCGGCGTCGAGCCGAGGGCGTTGAGGTGGAAGAACGAGTCGCCGGTGAGCACGTTCTCGCCGTGCTCGAGCAACCACTCGTACAGCCGGCGCTGCTGCTCCGCGGTGGGATGCAGCTCGTCCCACACGTCCGCGCCCCGCCCGGACGGCCGCAGCCGGGTGATCCGCAGCTGGGCGCCGAACTTCTCGGCGATCCGCCGGAACTCGTCGAGCTGCCCGATGTTGTGCCGGGTCGCCACCACGGACAGCTTGAACCCGCTGAACCCGGCCTCGGCGAGGTACTCCATGGCCCGCCAGGCCGTCGCGAACGATCCCGGGCCGCGGACCGCGTCGTTGACCTCCTCGGTCGCACCGTCCAGGGAGACCTGCACGTCGACGTAGTCGGTGCCGGCCAGCCATGCGGCGCGCGAGCGAGTCAACCGCACCCCGTTGGTGGAGAACTTCACCCCCACCTGGTGCGCGACCGCGTAGTCCACCAGGTCCCAGAAGTCCCGCCGCACCGTCGGCTCGCCGCCGCCGATGTTCACGTAGAACACCTGCATCCGCTGCAGCTCGTCGATCACCGCCTGGCACTCGGCGGTGGACAGCTCCCGCGGATCCCGCCGGCCCGACGAGGACAGGCAGTGCGCGCACGCCAGGTTGCACGCGTAGGTCAGCTCCCAGGTCAGGCAGATCGGCGCGGCCAGACCGTGCTGGAAATGGTCGACCAGCTTCATGACTCAGTACACGCCGCACATGCCGTCGATCGACACGTCCTCGACCAGCAGGTCCTCCTCCACCGGGTCGGTGTCCGGGACGGTCGGGGTCGCGGTGGTCCGGTCCTCGCTCATGGCGTCCACTCCTCGTCAAGTCGCCGGGGCATGACCGTTCGCACGGTAGTGGCACTGGGTGCCCAAATGGAAGGGGCGATGCGCTGAACCGATCAGCGAAGCGAACCCGCGAACCCGGCGGCCAGTTCCCGCATGGCCGCGTCCAGCAGGGCGCCCAGGTCGGCGTCCTCGTCGCGCAGCCACTGCTCGTAGGCGGCGACAGCGACGCCGAGCGTGGCGTAGGCGATCGCCTGCGGCGCGAGCGCGTCCGCCGGCTGGCCCAGCCGCCGGCCGACGAACTCGGCGATCACCGCCCGCCAGGCGGCGTACCGCAGGGTGGAGTGCGCCTGCAGCGCGGGCACCCGGAGGATCAGTTCCATCCGGCGCCGGTGCCATGGGACCTCGGCCGGGTCGACCCGGTTGAAGTCCAGCAGCGCCTCGCGGATCGCGTCCATCAGCGGCGTCTCCGCCGGGCGGCTCCGCAGGAAGGCCCGCAGCCGGTCCAGATGCTCGTCGAACGCGCCCCAGGCGATGTCGTTCTTGGAGGGGAAGTACCGGAAGAACGTGCGCCGGCCGATCCCCGCGGCGCGGGCGATGTCGTCGATGGTGGTCCGGTCGAAGCCGCGGGCGGCGAACAGGTCGAACGCCACGTGCTCGAGTTCGGCGCGCGAGGTGACGGGCCGACGCCCGGACCGGCGGGCCTGCGGTACCGGCGTGCCGGCGTCCGCCTCCACGCTCGTCGCCATGACCCCTTCCCTTCGGCACCGAGTGCCAATACTGTCGGGGGCGACGTTTGCCCCCGTCACCTACCCGGAGTGTGTCATGGCCCAGGAGCGGAACCGGGCGGCGGAGCCCGAGGTGGTCCAGGATGAGGTCGCCATCGGCGGGGTGTGCGGTGCCCGCTGAGCCCACACCGTTCGACCCGGCCGCGCGCTACCGGCTGAGCCCGAGCGTGGCGCTGCGGCCGGAGCCGTTCGGCGCGCTCGCCTACCACTTCGGCAACCGGCGGCTGTCCTTCCTCAAGGCGCCCGAACTGGTGAGGCTGGTGCGCGACCTCGACCGGCACGCGTGCGTGCACGACGCCCTGGCCGGCCTGCCCGAGTCCCGGCGCGCCGCCTACCTGCGCGCCCTCGCCTCGCTGGCGGCCAGCGACATGATCGTTCCGGCGTGATGGGCGGGCGGGTCGCGGTGGTCACCGGCGCGGCGCGGGGCATCGGCGCGGCGGTGCTGCACCAGCTCGCCGGGCAGGGCTGGCGGGTGGTCGCCGTGGACGTGTGCGCCGACCTGCCGGGCGTCGGCTACCCGCTGGGCAGCGTGGAGCAGCTTCGGGCGGTGGCCGCGCGGTGGCCGGGCACGGTGCGCCCGGTGGTCGCGGACGTGCGCGACGCCGGCGCGCTGGCCGGCGCGGTGGAGCTGGCCGAGCGGGAGTTCGGTGGGCTGGACGCGGCGGTCGCCGCGGCCGCGGTGATGGCCGGCGGCCGGCCGCTGTGGGAGACCACCGACCCGGAGTGGGACGCGCTGTTCGAGGTCGGCGTACGCGGCGTGACCAACCTGGCCAGGGCGGCGGTGCCGGCGCTGCTGCGCCGCCCCGCGCCGAGGTCCGGCCGGTTCGTCGCGCTCGCCTCGGCCGCCGCCCACCGCGGGCTGTGGCACCTGGCCGGCTACAACGCGGCCAAGCACGCCGTGGTCGGGCTGATCCGCGGGCTGGCCACCGACCTACGCGGCACCGGGATCACCGCCACCGCCGTCTCCCCCGGCTCCACCCGGACCGACATGCTCACCGCCACCGCCGGCCTGTACGACCTGCCGGACGTCGAGGAGTTCGCCCGGCATCAACTGGTGGAGCGGCTACTGGAACCGGAGGAGGTGGCCGCCGCGGTGTGCTGGCTGTGCGGCGAGGCGTCGTCCGCGGTCACCGGCACCGTGGTGCACGCCGACGGGGGGTTCACCGCATGACGCCCGGCGACGCGGCGGAGCTGCGGCTGGTCCCGGACGCGGGGACACGGAGCTGGGCCGGCGGGCGGGTGCTGGTCGGCGGCGCGCCGCTGCGCGTGCTGCGGCTCACCGAGTCCGGCGCTCGGCTGGTCGGCGGCTGGCTGGCCGGGGAACCGGTGTCCCCGGCGCACCGCGCGCTGGCCAGCCGCCTGGTGCGCGCCGGCATCGCGCACCCCGCCTACGCCGGCGGCCGGCTCGGCCGCGGGGACGTCACCGTGGTGGTGCCGGTTCGCGACCGCGCGGTGGGCGACCTGCTCGCCGCGGTGGGCCCGGTCGCGGCGGTCGTCGTGGTGGACGACGGGTCCACCGTCGCTGTGCCCGGTGCGACCGTCCGGCACGACGTGGCGCGGGGTCCGGCCGCCGCGCGCAACGCCGGCTGGGCGCTGGCGACCACCGACCTGGTGGCCTTCCTGGACGCCGACGTGCTGCCCGAACCGGCCTGGCTGGACCCGCTGCTGCCGCACTTCGCTGATCCCGACGTGGCCGCGGTGGCACCCCGGGTGCGCAGCGTCCCCGGCCCCTCCGCGCTGGCCCGCTACGAGCGGCAACGGTCCGCTTTGGACCTCGGCGGCGCGCCCGCGCCGGTGCGGCCGGGCGGCCGGGTGAGCTACGTGCCGTCCGCCGCGCTGGTCGTGCGAGTGGCGGCGCTGCGCGAGCACGGCGGTTTCGACGAGCGGCTGCGGTTCGGCGAGGACGTCGACCTGGTGTGGCGGCTGGTGGCCGCCGGGGCGCAGGTCCGCTACGAGCCGGCGGCGGTGGTCGGCCACGCGCCCCGCGACGGGCTCGGGGGGTTCCTGCGGCAGCGTTTCGACTACGGCACCTCGGCCGCACCCCTCGGGCAGCGGCACGGCCGGGCGGTGGCCCCGGTCCGGATGGCGCCGTGGAGCGCGCTGGCGTGGGCCGCCGTCGCCGCCGGCCGCCCGCTGGCCGGTGTCGGCGTCGCGGCGGTCACCGCGGCGCTGCTGCCCCGCCGGCTCGGCCGGGTGGGCGTGCCGGCCCGGGAGTCGGTGCGGTTCGCCTGCCTCGGCCACCTCGGCGCCGGCCGGTTGCTGGCCGGCGCGGCGACCCGGGCGTGGTGGCCGGTCGCGGTGCCGCTGCTCGCGGCGACCCGCCGGGGCCGGTGGCTGCTCGCCGCCGCCCTCGGCCGGCACCTGGTCGAGTGGTACCGCCGGCGCCCGCCGGTGGATCCGGTGCGCTGGTGGCTGCTGCGGGTGGCCGACGACCTCGCCTACGGCGCCGGGGTGTGGTGGGGCGCGCTGCGCCGGCGCACCCTCGCCCCGCTGCTACCCGACCTGGCCGACTGGCCGGGCCGCGGAGGCGTCGACGCCGGGACGGCCCCATGAGACCGCCGCGCCGGCTGGCCGAGCTGACCTGGCCGGAGATCGCCGGCATCGCCGGGCGCAGCGTGCTCGCCGTGCCGCTGGGCGCCACCGAGCAGCACGGGCCGCACCTGCCGTTCACTGTGGACACCGAGGTGGCCGCGGCGCTGGCCGACCGGCTCGCCGCGGCCCGCCCGTGGGTGGTGGTCGCTCCCCCGGTTCCCTACGGCGCCAGCGGCGAGCACGCCGGTTTTCCGGGCACCCTGTCCATCGGGCGGCACGCCACCGAGACGCTGCTGGTGGAACTGGCCCGCTCCGCGGACGCCTTCGCCGGGGTGCTGCTGGTCTGCGGGCACGGCGGCAACGCGGACCCGCTGCGCCGCGCCGTGGGCCGGTTGCGCGGCGAGGGCCGCCGGGTGCGCGCCTGGTCACCTCGCTGGTCCACATCGGACAGCCACGCCGGCGGCGCGGAGACCGCGGCGATGCTCGCGCTCCGGCCGGGCGCGGTGCGCCGCGACCGTGCCGAACCCGGGGTGACCCGGCCGCTGGCGGAGGTGCTGCCCGCGCTGCGCGAGTCCGGAGTGCGGGCGGTGAGCGGGAACGGCGTGCTCGGCGACCCCACCGGCGCGTCCGCCGCCGAGGGAGCCCGGTTACTCGCCCGCTGGGCCGACGATCTGGTCGCCGCCGCGGACCGCTGGCGCCCGGGCGACTGGCCCGCCGCGGCCGCCGATCCGCCCGGGGCGCCTGCCCGGGATCCGGGGTAGCCGCCCGGCCATGACCCGCGAGGTCATCGCCAGGCGCCCGGCCCCGCCCTACCGTCATCGGTGAGAGTTCCGCCCGGCCAGCGCCGCACACGTGCACCGGCGCGTGTGGACACCGGCGAACCGCGGTCGCCGGCCGGCACCGGGCGGCCCCGCACCGGAGAGGCGGTCACGATGGCACCACGCCGAGCCCCGTCGGGCGGCCCTCGCCGCCAGCATCGCCTGCTGCGCCTGGTCCTCCGGCTCGACCAGGCGGGTTCCGCCGCGTTCATCGTGGTCGCGCTGGCGGCCGCGCCGTTGCTGGGCCTGCTGGCCGCGTTCCCCGCCGCGCGGTGGGCGCTGGGTGTGCTGTTCATCGGCTACGCGGTGGCGCTGGCCGCCCTGGGGGTGTGCATGGCCTACGGCCTGTCCCGGTCGATGTGCCGGGGCGAGGATCTGCCCGCCGGGATGTGGGTTTCGCTGCTGATGTTCCGCCCCGCGGAAGGGGACACGTCGCCCCGCCGCCCGCGGCCGCCGCCCCGGTGATCTCGGTGCCGCCGAGATCACCGGAGGTGGCCGTCACGCCGCGACCTCAATGACGATCTTGCCCCGCCGGTGCGTGTGCTCCAGCGCCTCGTAGGCGGCGCGCGTCTCGGCCAGCGGCACGATCTGGTCCACCACGGGCGCGAGCTGGCCGCTTTCGATCAGCCGGGTGATCTGCCGCAGGTGCTCGCGGTTGGGCTCGACGATGAAGAACACGCCGCGGGCCCGATGCGCGTCCGCCTCCCGGGAGTCGATCGGCTCGGCCAGGCTGACCAGCACCCCACCCCGGCGCAGCACACTCCAGGACCGCCGCTGTGTCTCCCCGCCGACGATGTCGAGGACCGCGTCCATGTCGCGAACGTGCTCCTCGAACCGCTGGGTCCGGTGGTCGATGACCTCCGCGGCGCCGAGGTCGGCGACGAACCCGGCGTCCATGGCGGACGCCGTCGCGATGACCCGCGCACCGAGGGCGGCGGCGATCTGGACCGCGAAGGAGCCGACCCCGCCGGCCGCGCCGTGGATGAGCACGTGCTGTCCCGGCCGCAGGCCGGCATGCACCACCAGTGCCTGCCATGCGGTCAGCGCGGCAAGCGGCACGGCCGCCGCGGCCGGGTAGTCGAGGTTCACCGGCTTGGCGGCGAGGATGTCCGCGGGCAGGCTGACGTACTCGGCGGCCGCGCCGTCGTGGGTGAACGGGATCAGCCCGTAGACGGCGTCCCCGATTCCGACCCCTGCCACACCGGGTCCGGCGTCCGCGACCACGCCCGCGACCTCATGCGAGGGAATGACCGGGAGCCGGGCGTGGCCGGTGCCGTCGAAACTGTCGGTCCACGTCGCTTCCCAGCGCAGTTCGTTGGCCGTCACCGACGCGGCTCGAACCGCGAGCAGCACCTCCCCCGGTCCCGGCTCCGGTCGTGGCGCGTCCTCGTAGACGAGCACCTCGGGTCCGCCCCGGGCGTGTGCCCGGACCGCATGCATGCTGCGCATCGCCATCACCTCCCGACCGGACCGTAGGCAGCGCGTGCGCGCCGGCCCCAGGGCAGGAAGACCCAGGTCCGGATGGTCCGCCTACGGCCTGTCCGTGGCCGCCGCGTCGCCCCCTACGGCCGGGCGGCGGGGGGCAGGAGCGTCCCCGCACCGCCGTTCGTAGCCGTGAGGTTGCCGATCTCGTCACCCGTTTGGCGGCCATGGGCCTTTCGCCGCGCTGGCGATCACGCAAAGATCGGGTTCGTGCCGACCACCGTGCCACGCCCCGAACGAGGCGCCCACCCAGCCACCGCCCCGGTCACCCGTCGACCCCGACCACGACCGGCGGTACGCGGGTGAGCTTCGCCGACTACCTCGGGCAACGGTGGCCCGTGATCGGGGTGCTGGCGGTGCAGCACGCCGAGATGGTGCTGATCGCGGTGGCCGTCGCGGCCGCCATCGGGGTGGGCGTCGGGATCGTGGTTGAGGGCCACCCGCGCGCCAGCCGGGTGGCCCTCAACATCACCGGCACGATGCTCACCATCCCGTCCTTCGCGCTGTTCGGCCTGCTCATCCCGGTGCTCGGGCTGGGAGCGCCGCCGGCCATCGCCGCGCTGGTGCTCTACGCGATCTTCCCGGTCCTGCGGAACACCGTCACCGGGCTGGCCTCGGTGCCCGGCGCGGTCGAGGACGCGGCCCGCGGCATGGGTCTGAGCCGCTGGGCCCGGCTGCGGCTGGTGCGGCTGCCGCTGGCCTGGCCGGTGGTGCTCACCGGTGTGCGGGTGGCCACGATCATGACCGTGGCCATCGCCGCCATCGCGGCCGGGGTCAGCGGCCCGGGCCTGGGCCAGCTCATCTTCGGCGGCCTGGCCCGCATCGGCGGTGCCAACGCGCTGAACGACGCCCTCGCCGGAACGCTGGGCGTCGCCGTCCTGGCGCTCGCGCTGGACCTGCTCTTCGTCGCGCTGTCCCGGCTGACCACCTCGCGGGGGCTGGGGTGAGGGGCGCCCCGATCGCGGTCGCGCGCGAACTCCCGGAGAACAAGCCATGATCAGCGGCGACGTGATGATCCGCCTCGACCGGGTCAGCAAGCACTATCCCGGCCAGCCCGCGCCCGCGGTGGCCGAGCTGTCCCTGGACGTCCCGGCCGGCGAGATCGTGGTGCTGCTCGGCCCGTCCGGCTGCGGCAAGACCACCACCCTGCGGCTGATCAACCGGCTGATCGAGCCCAGTGCGGGGCGCATCCTCGTCGACGGCGAGGACGTCACCCGGGTCGACCCGGACCGGCTGCGCCGCCGCATCGGCTACGTCATCCAGCAGGTCGGGCTGTTCCCGCACATGACCGTCGCGGAGAACATCGGTCTCGTTCCGCGCGCACTCGGCTGGGACAGGGCGCGCATCCGGGCGCGCGTGGACGAGTTGCTGGACCTGGTCGGCCTGAGTCCCGAGACCTACCGGCGCCGCTACCCCAAACACCTCTCCGGCGGGGAGCAGCAACGCGTCGGCGTGGCTCGCGCCCTGGCCGCCGACCCGCCGGTGATGCTGATGGACGAGCCGTTCGGGGCGATCGACCCGATCACCCGGGAGCGGTTGCAGGACGAGTTGCTGGACCTGCAGGCCCGGATCCGCAAGACCATCGTGCTGGTCACCCACGACGTGGCCGAGGCGGTCAAGCTGGGCGACCGCATCGCCCTGTTCGAGCCGCACGCTCGGCTGGCCCAGTACGACCGGCCGGCGGCGATCCTCGCCGAGCCGGCCAACGACTTCGTCGCCTCCTTCGTCGGTTCCGGCGCGGCGCTGCGCGGGCTGCGGCTGGAGCGGGTCGGTGCCCTCGCGCTGGAACCGGTGGAGGTGGTCCGTCCCGGTGCCGCCGCGGTGGACCGGTCGGCGCGCGCGGTGCTGCTGGACGACGCCGGGCGACCGGTGCGCTGGGCGTCCGCGGGCAGCCGGGGCGCCGCCGGCGTCGCCGTGGTGCGGACCGAGGACAGCGTGTACGACGCGCTGGACGCGATGGTGCGGGCCCGCGACGACGCCGCCCTCGTTCTTGACGCGCACGGCGACCCGGTGGGCGCGCTGTCCTGGTCGACCGTGGTGCGCCGGCACCCCGCCGGGGACTCCAGCCCCGCGCCGTCGTTCGGGGATGCCCGATGACCCTGACCGCCCAGCGGGAGGAGAGCACCCGGCTGTCCGCGCTCGGGGTGCTGACCACACCGGCGCTCGTCGTGGTGGCCGGGGCGGCGCTGCTGGCGTACCTGCGCGGCCAGCCGTTGGACGCCATCGAGCGGCGGTCGATCAACGTCCAGGTCGTCCTCGCCCGCCTCACCGAGCACCTGGAACTCGTCGGGCTGTCCACCCTGCTGGTGATCGCCATCGCGGTGCCGCTCGGCGTGCTCCTCACCCGGCCGCGGCTGCGCCGGCTGATCCCGGCGGTGCTCGCGGTGGCCAACATCGGCCAGGCCGTGCCCACCATCGGGGTGCTGGTGCTGCTCGCGGTGGTGGTCGGCATCGGGACTCGGGAGGCGCTGGTCGCGCTGGTGCTGTGCTCCGCGCTGCCGGTACTGCGCAACACCATGGTCGGCCTGCAGGGCATCGACCGGGCGCTCATCGACGCCGGCCGGGGCATCGGCCTGAGCAGGGCCACCGTGCTGCTGCGGGTCGAGCTTCCGCTCGCCGTCCCGGTCATGCTCGCCGGCCTGCGCGTCGCGCTCATCCTGAACGTGGGCAGCGCGACGCTGGCCACCTTCACCAACGCCGGCGGGCTGGGCGATCTGATCAACACCGGGATCGTGCTCAACCGCACCCCGATCCTGCTCACCGGCAGTGTGTTGACCGCACTCCTGGCGCTGACGATCGACTGGCTCGTCAGCCTCGCCGAACACGTCCTGCGCCCCCGTGGTCTGTAGCGCCCCCGTGAGGAGAGCCGACATGCGCATCCGCCCGCTCCGCGCCGCCGTCGCGGCGCTCGCACTCGCCGCCACGGCGGCCTGCTCGCTGAACGCCAACCCGACCACCTCGGCCAAGCCCGGCAGCCTGGCCGCCGGCGTCTCGCTGAAGGGAGCCACGTTCACGGTCGGGTCCAAGGAGTTCACCGAGCAACTGGTGCTCTGCCACATCACCAGCCTGGCGCTGCAGTCGGCCGGGGCGACCGTCCGGGAGAAGTGCGGGCTGTCCGGCAGCGACACCACCCGCACCGCGCTCACCTCCGGCAGCATCGACATGTACTGGGAGTACACCGGCACCGCGTGGATCAACTACCTCAAGCACACCGACCCGATCCCGGACGCCGCACGGCAGTACCAGGCCGTCGCGCAGCAGGACCTGGCCGCGAACCACGTGCGGTGGCTGGACGCGTCGCCGGCGAACAACACCTACGCGATCGCGGTGAAGGCCAGCACCGCGAGGGAGTTGGGTGTCAGCACGCTCTCCGACTACGCCCGGCTGACGCACACCGACCCGGCCAAGGCGTCGCTGTGCGCGGCCAGCGAGTTCCTCGGTCGCAACGACGGGCTGCCCGGCCTGGAGCGGGCGTACGGGTTCACCGTCACGCCGGCCAACCTGGCCGAGGGCGCCATCTACAACGCGGTCGCCAACAACAACCCGTGCAACTTCGGCGAGGCGGACACCACCGACGGGCGCATCAGCGGGCTCGGCCTGACCGTGCTCACCGACGACCGGAACTTCTTCCCGATCTACAACCCCGCGCTCACCCTCCGGGAGGACGTGTACCAGGCCCACCCCGACCTGGCGAAGATCGCCAACCCGATCGCCGCGGCGCTGACCACGGATGTGCTGCAACAGCTCAACGCCGCCGTCGACATCAAGGGCCAGGACCCGGCCCAGGTCGCGCAGACCTGGTTGCAGGACAAGGGTTTCGTCGGTCGCTGACCGCCCGCGTGCCACCCGGTCACAGCGCGACGGTGAGTAGTTCGGCGAGTTCCCCTTCGGTGGGCATGCGCGGCGTGTCCGCCGCCCTGTCCAGTCCGCCGTGACGCGGCCGCCGGGCAGCATCCCGGCGGCCGCGCGCCGGCCACTACTTGTGCCAGAAGTGGACGTCGCTCCAGGTGACGCTGATGTCGCCGTGGCCGCTGCTGGTCTGGTACGCGCCGAACTTGTCGTAGAACTCGCCGTCCGGCGCGTTGTCGTCGGTGTAGGCGAGTTCTCCGTTGATGTAGACCCGGAAGCTGTGTGCCGCGACGTCATGCACGGTGTTGACCCGAACTGTCGCGCCCACCGTGGCCACGCCGTCGGCGATGGTGGTGCCGCCCTCCACGCTGTACAGCCGCCCGGTGTGGTCGACGGCGAGCATGAAGTACGGGCCGGCGTCGCCGTTGAAGGTCTGCTTCAGGCTGATCCGGTCCCCGCCCATGCTGTTGATCGTGAACGTGCCGGCGAACTGCCGCACCCCGGTCGAGTAGTTCTTCCCGTCACCGGCGTAGTCGTGGTAGCGCCGTTCCGCACGCGGAGCGCCGTTGCTGCACGCGTCGAAGGTCTGCACGGCGGGCAGCGTGAAGGTGAGCCCCTCCGCCTGGCCTCCGGCGCACTCCTGGACATCGAAGGCCGGCGAGTCCTCGACCCAGCCACCGGACTCGACGGGGGTTGCGGCGGATGCGCTGGGCGCCGCCCATAACAGCGCGGCGATGGCCAGCACGCAGGCGAGCAGTGAGTATCTCCGCACAGTCCAGCCTCCTCGAAACTGTTGATCCGTGGCGGCTGGCGTCCGGGAGTGTAGCGACCTTCGCGGTGCCGGCACAACGCACGGCGGGCCGGTGCGGAACGCGTGGCATTCCGCGCCGGCCCGCCGGCGGTCAGCCGATGCAGCCGGCCGGCACGACGGCGCTGCCGGCGCAGTTGGTGGGAACGTTGCCGGCGACCAGGCTCGCGGTCAGCGTCAGGGTGCCGGAGTTGTTGATGCCGCCCGGTGCGGTGCTCGCCCGGTTCACCACCACGGCGGTGTTGAACAGATCGGCGGTGCCGGTGTTGGTGATGCCGCCGCCCTGGGCACCGGGGCCGGCCGCGGAGTTACCGGCGATCTGGCCCTGGTGGATGGTGGCGGCGTTGGCGTTGAACAGCCCGCCGCCCTGGGCGCCGAGGCCGGTGGCGGTGTTGTTGGTCAGCGCGGTCCGGTTGACGGTGAGCGTGCTGCCCCCGGTGTTGCTGACACCGCCGCCCTGGGCGTTCGGCCCGGTGGCGACGTTGCCGGCCACCACGCTGTGGTCCAGGCCAAGCTGCCCGTTGAAGCTGAAGATCCCGCCACCCTGGGCCGGTTCGGTGGCGCCGTTTGCCGTGTTGGCGGCGACGGTGGCGTCGGTGAGCGTGGCGTTGCCGAGGTTGGCCAGGCCGCCGCCCGCGCTGGCGGTGTTGCCGGAGACCCGGCTGTTGCTGATGGTCAGCGTGCCGTTGTTGGCCAGGCCGCCGCCGCGCTGGTTGGCCCGGTTGCCGATGATCGCGCTGTTGGTGACGTGCACGGTGCCGGCGTTGTTGCCGATCCCGCCGGAGAAGTCGGCGGTGTTGTTGCGGATCGTGCTGAGGTCCAGCACGTCGAGGGCGCCGCCGGGCTGCACGGCGATGCCGCCGCCGGAGCTGGTCGGCAGGCTTCCGCCGCTGATGGTGAGCCGGTCGATGGTGAGGTGGCCGCTACCGAGAACCTCGGCGATGCGGAAGTCGGTTCCCGACGACCGGACGATGGCGGCGTTGTTGCCGAAGATGGTTACCGGCCCCTGGATGGGCGGCAGGCCGTCGTCCGTCAGGCCGAACGGGGCGGTGAGAATGTAGGGGCAGCCGGGGGTGAGCACCAGCGTGCCGCCGGCCGGGTTGTTCACCGCGTTGATCGCCGCGATCAGCGCGGCGGCGTTGCACGGCACCGGGGGCTGGGCGGCGGCGAGCCCTGGCAGGCCGGCCATGCCGGCGACCAGCATCGCCGCGCCGGCCAGTGCTCTGGCGAGATGGACGGGGCGCACGGTTCCTCCTCGTGACCAGGTCGGGACGGATCTCCCTGGCCATCGGCGGCGCCGCGCGCTCGCGTGATGGTCGACACCCGAAGATTCCGGCGGCTCACCGGTTCGAGCCGGCGAAATCCCTCCGTAGACGGACCATCGCTTGACGCGGCCCGGCACGCACGCGTCGGCCCCGGACCCGTGCGGGCCCGGGGGCCGACGTGTCGTGCCGGGTCAGCGGTCGAAGCGGCCTTCCTTGACCGCGCGGAGGAACGCGGCCACGTCGACGCGCAGCGCCGGCCCGGCCGGGTTCTTGGAGTCACGCACCGCGTCGAGCGTGTGGGACACCTCGACGCAGGCGCCGTTTGTTTGGCTGTAGCTAGACTTGCGCCAGCGGGGACCGATCATCTGTTTCACCTTCTAGTTTGGTCGCCACCTTGTCGATGAGGCTCAGCGACTCGTCGGGACCTAACGCGAGAGCGGAAATCGTGTCAATGGCTCTCCGGTACGCCGAGACGTCGTGCTCGGTGGGTACGAACGCCCCGGAGCTGTAATGTTCGAAGTAGACCACGGCCGGCGACTTGGGAAAGTCGTAGAGGATGAACGGGCCGTTCCAGCCCGGGTGCCAGCCGACCCGCAGCGGCACCACCCGCACGGTGATGTTCGGGCGCTGCGCCATATCGATGAGGTGCCGAAGCTGGTCGATCAGCACCTCGGTGGAGCCGAGTACCTCGTGCAGGCCGACCTCGCAGATCAGCGCGAGGAACTCGGTGGGATTGCGCCGCCGCGTGATCACCTCGCTGCGGCTGGCGTTCACCATGACGCGTAGCTCGATGTCGTTGTCCGAGAAGCCATCCGTTCTGGCAGCCGCACGCCGGTAGTCGTAGGTCTGCAGCAGCCCCGGTATGCCCATCGGGATCCACTCGGTGATCTTCGAGGCGGCCCGCTCGCACTCGACCACGCCGGCCAGTTGCGCCGGGATGCCCTCGACGCCCGCGGTGAGCCAGTTACGCTCCCGCACGTTCCGCGCCAATTCGAGTATTCGTTCCCGCTCGTCCGGCAGCGTGCCGAGCGCGGCAAGAACCATCGCCACGTTCTCGGTGTTCGGAATCCGGCGGCCGTTCTCCCAGAGCGAGATCTGCGTGTGGGAGATGTTCAGGCGGCGCGCGAGGGCCGTTACACCCAGGCCGCTGGCCTCGCGAGCCTCCCGCAGCGCCGCCGCCAATGCCCTGGCACGCGGCGTACCTGCTGTTTCACCCACGAACCACATCCTAACTGGGCACGTCATCGACGTTCACCCGATCGAACTAGTTGCGGTGCTTTTCCGCAACGAGGGACGGTTTCGTAACGAGAGATCCCGTTCCGGCGCGATCAGCAGTCTAGGCACTTCGGGAGGTCACGGGTGAGTGATCGTGCGCGTCCGCCAGCCATTCCCTCGGCGCCGCCGGTGCCGAGCACACGCGCGCTCGCGGTGTGGCTGCGCGAGGCCGAGTGGGTGCTGGCCGACGCCGCCCACCGGCTGCCCGCCGGGCACTACGGCACGGCGGAGCAGGCCGCGCTCGCCGACGTGCTCGACCGGTTGGCCCACGCCGTCCGCCTGCACGCCGGGTTGGTGGTATCCGTGGTCAGCCACGCCGTGGAGCCCTGACATGGGATTACACCACCGGGACAACCACGGCTGGGGAATTCCCGTGCACCACATCATCGACCGCATCGCCGCCGAGGGCCTGCCGATCCGGCTGGCGTGGCCGAGCGGCGACATTTCCGCGCCGGTCGGTTGGTCCACGGACGACTGCCCGACCGGTTACCTGCCGCGAATCGGCGAGGAAAGCCCGGCGCCGTGGCAGGCCAGAACCACGGCCTGAGGCTCCTCCTGGCGGGGCTGAGAAAGGCGCCGCCAGGGGTCGAGACACCGCCGGAGCGAGAAAGTGAGGTGATGCCGTCCACGCAAGCTTCCTGACAGCCAACGAGTGATCACCTGCTCGGAGCCCCGGTCTGCCTTCCCGGGGGTTCCGAGCCGGACCAGTGGCACCGGCGCGGTCCTACTGGTAGTACAGCACGCACCAGCACACGGTGTCGCCGGTGGTGCAGGCGGGCTCGGTCTCCGCCCGCATCACCGCGGAACTCTGGAACGGCACGCCGCCCCACTTGCTCCACAGGTCGGTGGCCATGCCCACGGCGTGCGGCTGCTGGGCGGGTCGGTCGGTGCCCACGTAGCTGTGCACGCTGGTGCCGTAGTCCTTCCAGCCGTTGAAGTACCACGCCGAGTCGAACCAGTCCTCGGTGCCGGTCGAGACGATCTGCGGGCTGGCCTCGCCGTCAACCTGGATGGAGATGTCGCGTTCCAGCCACGAGTCGTTGGCCGCGTCGACGCCGCCGACCTGGGAGTGGTAGACGATCCAACCCGGCCCGCCGCGGATGTCGGCGAGCGTGGTGACGTCGGTGGCCGAGCGCCGGACGGCCTGGTCGACGTAACGGGCGCCCTGCTGGCGCAGCCGCTTGCCGTTCGCCTCGTCGGTCGCGGTGAGCGCGTAGGTCGCCATCGAGTAGATGTTGGCCTGCTGGGTCGTGCTCGGGTTGTAGTACGCGATCCGGATGCGCGCGCCGAACGGCATCGGAAAGGTGATCAGGAAGCCGGTGTCGTCGGTGTTCGAGTTGATCTCGACGTGCACGTGCGGCGTGGAGTGCGACCCGTACGCGGAGCCGGCACCCCAGTGCGTGGCCAGCAGCGTGCCGAAGTCGATGTCGATCGCGGTGGAGGCCGACCCGTCGTAGTAGACGCGCAGCCGCGCGTCCAGCGCCGGCATGTTGCCACCACCCAGCGCCATCCACAGCGACACCACGTTTCCCGGGCCAGCGACGTCCAGCAGAGGGTACTCGCTCCGGTACCCGACCACGACGTTCTCCACCCTGGCGATGCGGAGCTTCTCCTGCCGGAGCCCGGCCAACGGGTTCGCCACACTGACCCCCCTCGTCACGGGTTGGTCACCACCGGCGCGACGCGGCGCTCGCCGGTGGCTGATCCACATGTACCAACGATCACCCGTCTCCGCCATTCGGCCGTTCGGGTCACAGGCCCGGGTCCGGCCATGGTGAACCGCGGTCGGCGCCGCACACGTATCCCGGGATGTCCCCGACCGGGAAGGGGTGGCCCGTGTCCGCACTGCTCTCCGCAGGACCACTGATGACCGCGACCACGGCGGCGGCCGACGCCGACACCGCCGCCGCCCACGACGCCGGGGTGCTGGACCTGGCGACGTCGGCCGGCTACCTGACCTACGGCCTGATGGCGTTGACCGTGTGCTTCGGCATGCTGACCACCACCGGCTGGGCCCGGCACGCCGTCAAGCGGCAGACCCTCTACGGCGCGCACATGATGCTCGCGATCATGACGCTGACCTCCGGTGTGCTGCACGGCCTGTCGTTCACCTTCCAGCAGACCGAGACGTTCACCTACCTGACCGCGTTCGTGCCGTTCCTTGGCGGCGGCGGGATGGACGTCGCGCTGGGCACCATGGCCCTGGAACTGGGCATCGTCGTGGCGGTGTCGGTGTGGGCGCAGCGCCTCCTCGGCTACCGGCGCTGGCACATGCTGCACTACGCCGCCTACGCGGCGTTCGGGCTGGCGCTGGCGCACGCCTTCGTGATGTCCCAGGACGTCCAGGCCTTCGCCGGCATCGGCGTCCTCGTCGTCGGCGCGGCGGGCGCGGTCGGCCTGATGTTCCTGCTGCGGTTGCTGCCGGCCACCCGCGCCGTGGGCACCCGCATCGCCCCCCAGGAGGTGTGACCCGTGACCACGTACGCCGCGCCGGCGAGTGCCCCCACCCGCTATCGTCCCCGGCACGCCGCGCCGGAACCCGAGCCCGAGCCCGAGCCCATCGACCCGCCGGCTCCCGCGACGGCCCCGCCGCCGCTGCTGCCGAAGGGGCGGGTGCACGTGGACGTGAACAACAACCACTGCAAGCTGTTCGCGATCTGCCAGCAGGAGGCGCCGGACGTGTTCGAGCTCGGGCCGGACGGTCGGCTGCGGTACCGCGCGCATCCCCGCGCCGAGCACACCGAGCGGGTGGTGCAGGCGGCGCGGTGCTGCCCGATGCAGGCGATCACTCTGACGCACCGCTCGGCGTGACCGGCCCGGACCGCATCGTCGTCGTCGGCGCGGGTCTGGCCGGGCTGTCCGCCGCCGAGCGGCTGCGCGAGCACGGCTGGGACGGCGAGCTGGTGATCGTCGGCGACGAGCCACACCGCCCCTACAACCGCACGCCGCTGTCCAAGGAGTTGCTCACCGGCGACCGGCAGCCGGCGGAGCTGCGGCTGCGCTGCCACACCGAGCTGGACGCGGTGTGGCGGACCGGCACCGAGGTGCGCGGCGTGGACCTGCGCCGCCGGGTACTGGCCCTGCCGCACGGCGAGCGGCTGGACTTCGACGGCCTGGTCATCGCCACCGGCGCCGAGGCGCGGCACCTGCCGGGCGCGCCGACGGCCTCGCCGCGGGTGCACCTGCTGCGCACCGTGGACGACGCCCGCGCCCTCGACGTCAGCCTGGCCACCGCCCGCCGCCTGGTCGTCGTCGGCGGCGGCTTCATCGGCTGCGAGCTGGCCTCCACCGCGCGGGAGCGCGCCCTGGACGTCAGCATCGTGGCGTCCGCGCCGACCCTGCTCGCCCGCCCGCTCGGCGACGAACTCGGCGAGTACGCCACCGAGCTGCACCGGCGCCACGGCGTGCGCCTGTACCTGGACAACGCGGTCGCCGAGTGGAGCGAGAGCCGGCGCGGGATCACCCTGCGGCTGCGGGGCGGTGAGCGGCTGCGCGCGGACACCGTGGTCATCGGGATCGGTGCGGTGCCCCGCGCCGACTGGCTGGCCGGCAACGGGCTGGACCTCTCCGACGGCGTGGCCTGCACACCCACCTGCCACGTGCTCGGCCCGCACCGCCGGCCGCTGGACGGGATCGTCGCCGCCGGTGACGTGGCCCGGTGGCCGAACCTGCGCATCGACCCGGTGCCCCGCCGGGTGGAGCACTGGCTGAACGCGATCGAGATGGGCCAGCACGCGGCGACCGCGCTGCTCACCGGGCCGCGCGGCGTCGACCCGTTCACGCCGGTGCCGCGCTTCTGGTCGCACCAGCACGGGGTGCGCATCCAGAGCGTCGGCATGCCCGGCCTGGGGGGTGATTTGCGCGTGCTGGACGGGTCGATGCGAAGCGGCCGGTTCGTCGCCGGGTTCCTCCGGCCGCACTACCGCACCGGCCAGGAGGTGCTGCTCGGTGCGGTCGCCTTCGACGCCCCGCGCGCGCTGCTGCGCTACCGCGACCACATCAACCGGCCGCTGCCCGGTGACCTGGCCGTCGAGGAACCCGCCGCCGTGTCCGCCTGAGCCACGGCGCAGCTACCCACTTGGTAGAACTTGTTCTACTGTGGGCGGGTGGTCGCCGTCCGGCAAGGCCAGAGGAGGGTGCGGTGCGCAGAACCAGGCCGGCACAGCTCGACTCGCCGATCGTGCCGCGCGCCATGAGAATCATGTCCCGGCTGAACACCCGGATCTACCGGGCCACCGGCGGGCTGCTGGGCAGCCGGTGGCGGGTGGGTAGCGCCTTTCCCCGCGGCGTTCCGGTCTGCCTGCTCACCACGCGGGGGCGGCGCACCGGTCAGTGGCACACCACTCCCCTGCTCTACCTCGCCGACGGTGAGCGGGTGATCCTGGTGGCCTCCCAGGGCGGCCTGCCGCGCCACCCGGCCTGGTACCACAACGTCCGCGCCGATCCCGAGGTCACCGTGCAGATCCGGCGGCAGACCCGCCGCATGCGCGCGCGGGTGGCGGACGAGCGGGAGCGCGCCGAGCTCTGGCCCCGGCTGGTGCGCATGTACGCGGACTTCGAGACGTACCAGTCCTGGACCGACCGGCAGATCCCGGTGGTCATCTGCGAACCCGCGGGCTGAACGCCGGCCGGTGCACCTTTCCGCGCGGCGCAGGGAGGTCAGTCGCGGCGCGTCGCGTGGACCCGGTAGGGCTGCAGGTCGCTCCAGCGGACGTCCAGGCCGAGTCCCGGGCGGTCGGTGGCCGGCCGCAGCACCCCGCCGGCCGGGTCGAGAGTCCCGGCGAAGGCGAGGCGCTCGACGCGCACGTGGTCGTGGAAGTACTCCAGGTGACGCAGCCGGGGCACGGCGCAGAACGCGTGCGCCGACACCGCCGGTGCGCAGTGCGCGGACAGGTCCACCCGCCAGGCAGCGGCGAGCCCGGCCGCCTGCAGCAGGCCGGTGATCCCACCGCAGCGGGTCACGTCGGCCTGCAAGCAGTCCACCGCGCCCGCGCGCAGCAGGCCGGCGAAGTCGTCCAGCCCGAAGGCGTACTCGCCGGCCGCGATGTCCATTCCGGACGGTCCGCGGTCCCGGAGCAGGCGCAGCCCGTCAAGATCCTGGGAGGTCACCGGTTCCTCGAACCAGGTGACGCCCCACTCGTCGTGGAACCGCCAGGCCCAGGACAGCGCCTCCTTGCGGCCCAGCGCCCCGTTGGTGTCCACGAACAGGTCCGCGTCGTCGCCGATGGCCTTGCGCGCCGCGGACAGCCGGCGCGGATCGGCGTCCGGGTCGCGGGAGGTCTTCATCTTCACCCGGGGGATGCCGCTGTCCACCCAGCCGGCCAGCTGCTCGGTGAGCCGGTCCAGCGGGTAGTTGGTGAAGCCGCCGCTGCCGTAGACCGGGACGTGCTCGTGGCATGCGGGCAGCGCCCGGTAGAGCGGCACGCCAAGCAGCCGGGCGTGCAGATCCCACAGCGCGATGTCCACCGCGGCGACCGCCATGGCACCGGCCCCAGGCTGGCCGGCGTTGCGCAGCGCGGCGAGCATCGGCCGCCAGCACGCCGCCGGGGTGGCCGCGTCCGCGCCGCGCACCACCCCGGCCAGCTTCGAGTCGATCAGCGTGGCCACCGACGCGTCGGCGTAGGTGTAGCCGATGCCGGTGCGCCCGCCGCCGGACACCTCGACCAGCACCATCGTCGTGGAGTCCCACTCCAACGTGCCGTCGGACTCCACCCCGTCCGGGCCGTCGGTCGGCACGGTGAACGCGTGCGTGCGTACCTCGTCCACCACGGCGGCGCCCATCATGCTTCACCCCTGTCCGATCCGCGCGGTCGCCGGTGCCACGGCTCACCCCGGGCGGCCGTTCCGGCGGCGGCGCAGCAGGCCGAGTACCGCGCCGCCGGCCAGCGCCGCCCCGGCCAGCGCACCGTGGTGCTGCGAGGCCCAGAGCTGGACGCTGCGGCCGTGCGCCGAGGGGTCGAAGGCGCCGTGCGCGCCGTAGTCCCGGCCGCCGGGGCCGTCCGCGGGCTGCCACAGGTTGCCCACTCCGGTCGGCGGCAGCGAGGACGTCTGCTGGGCCCGGTAGCCGGTGCGGGCCAGGTAGCGGTCCAGCAGGCCGGGCGCGACCTTGTTGGCCAGCAGGGTGAGCGCCGTGGAGCCGCCCACCCAGTACTCCCGCCGACGCGGATGCTCCGCCGCGTACACCAGTGCCCGCGCCGCCACCTCCGGCTGGTAGATCGGCGGCAGCGGCTGCGGGTGCTTCGGCAGCCGGGAGAGCACCCAGTCGAACTGCGGCGTGTTGACCGCCGGCAACTGCACCATGGTGATCCGCACGTTGCTCTTCTCGTGCCGCAACTCGCAGCGCAGCGACTCAGTGAAGCCCTGGATGGCGTGCTTGGCCCCGCAGTAGGCGGACTGCAGCGGAACACCACGGTAGGCCAGCGCCGACCCGGTCTGCACGATCACGCCGCGGTCGCGTCGGCGCATCCGCTCCAGCGCCACCCGGGTGCCCCAGACGAACCCCAGGTAGGTGACCCGGGTGACCCGTTCGAACTCCTCCGGGTCCAGCTCGGTGAACGGGCCGAACACCGAGCTGAACGCGGTGTTGATCCACACGTCGATCGGCCCCAGCTCGGCCTCCACCCGCTCCGCGGCGTCCCGCATCGCCGGGTAGTGGCTGGCGTCGACGGCCACCGGTAGCGCGCGGCCACCGGCGTCCCGCACGTCCTTCGCGGCGGCCTCCAGGCCCACCTCGCCGCGGGCCAGCAACGCCACCGCGGCGCCCCGCTCGCCGAGCAACCGCGCGGTCACCCGGCCGACGCCGCCGCTGGCGCCGGTGACCACGGCGACCCGATCCCGCAGTCCAGCATGTCCGGCCATCGCGTTCGTGCTCCTCTCCGCGCTCACCGTGCCGGCGGGCCAGCGCCGCACATCGCCGTAACCCGCGGATACCCTGCCGCCGCGAAACCCGAACGCGGCCTTGGCCGCGGCGGCATCCCACGCCACCCGCCCGCCGCTGCCCGTCGCACCGTCCCGCACAACTGTCGGCTAGGACAACATTTGTGCGGTGCAATTCTTTTCCGTTGATTGCCCGCTGGGCGCCGCGGCCAAACCCGCGCAGCGCGGCTCCGTCGCATGGTCGGCCGGTCGTGCGGAGCGGCCGAGCGGATGGCCCGCAGCCTGCTCGAACCCGGCCGCCGCGCGCTGTCCCCCGCGGAACAGCACGCCGATCGTGGGTCAGCGGGGCGTGAGCCGGACCGGGAAGGAGGTGACGCCCCGGACGAACGCGTTCGGCAGGATGCGCGGACCCACCTCGTCCGCCCGCTCCGCGGTGCCCACCCGGCGGACGAACTCCTCGAAGAACAGCCGCAGTTCCAGCCGGGCGAGCGCGGCGCCCAGGCAGAAGTGCGTGCCCAGGCCGAACGCGATGTGCCCGCCGGCGGGCCGGGTCACGTCGAAGGCGTCCGGGTCGGTGAACACCGCCTCGTCCCAGTTGGCCGACCCGTACATCAGCATCACCTGGCCGCCCGCCGGAATGCGCTGGCCGGCGATCTCCGCGTCGGCGGCGGCCACCCGGCACATGTTGAGGATCGGCGTGGTCCACCGAATGAACTCCTCGACCGCGTTCTCCACCAGTGCCGGGTCGGCGCGCAGCAGGTCCCACTGGTCGGGGTGCCGGATCAGCGCGTCGATCGCGCCGGCGATCACCGTGCGGGTGGTCTCCGCGCCGCCGACCAGGAGCAGCAGCGCCTCGTGCGCGAGTTCGGCCTCGTCGTAGTTCGGGTCGCCGTCGCCGACGTTGCACCACACCGACAGCAGGTCGCCGGTGGCCCGGCCGCTGCGGTCCTCGGCCATGCCCAGCACGGCCTCGGCGTACTCGGCGGCGGCGACCGTGGCCGCCTCGGTGATGTAGCGCTGGCCGCCGCCGGCCACCACCGCGGCGGCCGACCAGTGCGCAAGCCGGGGCCAGGCGTCCTCGGGGAAGCCGAGCAGCCAACCGATGGTGCGGGCCGGAAGCGGCGCGGCCAGCGCGGGCACCGCGTCCACCGTGCCCTCGGCCAGCGCGGCGTCCAGCAGTTCGGACACCGTGGCCCGGATCCGGTCCGCGTACTCGAGCACCGCGCGCGGGGTGAACCGGTGGTACACCAGCCGCCGGCGCCGGGTGTGCTCCGGGTCGTCGGTGCCGATCATCGACGGGTCGGCGGGCATGAGCTGCGGGCGGTAGCCGCCGGAGTTGGTCCACAGTGTCTGGTCGCGCTCGATCGCGCAGATGTCGGCGTGCCGGGAGACGCCCCACAGCCGGTTCGCCGCGTCGTGGTAGACCGGCGCGTTGCCGCGCAGCCAGGCGTAGACCGGGCCGGGATCGCCCGCGTATAGGTCGCCGTCGAGCAGGTCGATGTCCATCGCGGTGGCCTCTCGCGCGTTGCAAGACTACTGTCCAGACTAGCGTCCAGCTCGGCGCGGCAACAGGCCGAACAAGCGCTTGGCTGCCGATGCCGCGGGTGGTCGGTCCAGCCCCGGCGGTGTTCGCGTGCTACTCCAGGCCGCCGCGGGCGACGAGTTGGCGGGCGATCACGTTCTGCTGGATCTCATTGGTGCCCTCGCCGACGATCATCAGCGGGGCGTCCCGGAAGTACCGCTCCACGTCGAACTCGGTGGAGTAGCCGTAACCGCCGTGGATGCGCAGCGCATTGAGCGCTACCTCCATGGCGACCTCGGAGCAGAACAGCTTGGCCATGCCCGCCTCCAGATCGGAGCGCTCCCCCGAGTCGAACCGTCGCGCGGCGTGCAGCAGCAGTTGCCGCGCGGCGGTCAGCTTGCTGGCCATCGTGGCGAGGTAGTTGCCGATCGACTGGTGCTGCCAGATCGGCCGGCCGAAGCTCTCCCGCTCCTGGGCGTAGCGCAGCGCGTCGTCGAACGCGGCCCGCGCCACCCCGGTGGCCCGCGCGGCCACCTGGATGCGCCCGATCTCCAGGCCGCGCATCATCTGCGCGAAACCCTCACCCTCCCGCTCACCGAGCAACGCGGCCGCGGGCACCCGGAAGTCCGAAAAGGACAGTTCGCAGCTTTCCACGCCCTTGTACCCGAGCTTGGGCAGATCACGGGACACCGAGAACCCGGGGCCCTTCTCCACCAGCAGGATGCTGATTCCCCGGTACGCCGGCCGGGCCTCCGGATCGGTCTTGCACAGCAGCGCGACCAGCCCGGCGCGACGCGCGTTGGTGATCCAGGTCTTGCTGCCGTTGACCACGTACCCGTCGCCGTCGCGGCAGGCCACCGTACGCATGGCCTGCAGGTCCGACCCGCCGCCCGGTTCGGTGAGCGCCATGGTCGCGCGCAGCTCGCCGGTGGCCATCCGGGGCAGGTAGCGCCGCTTCTGCTCCTCGGTGCCGTAGGCCAGCAGCAGCGTGGCCACCACGGTGTGCCCGCCCATGGCGCCGGCCAGGCTCATCCAGCCACGCGCCAACTCCTCGGTCACCAGCGCGTAGCACTCGGTGGACACCCGCAGGTCCCCGTACGGCGGCGGAATCACCAGCCCGAACACGCCGAGCCGCTTCATCTGCTCGATGAGCCGCTCCGGATAGGTGTTGCCGTGCTCCAGCTCGCGCGCGACCGGCCGGACCTCCCGGTCGACGAAGTCGCGGACCGTGGCGACGATCGCCCGCTGCTCCTCATCCAGCCCGTCCATCGCTGCCCTCCCCGTGCCCGGTCACCGGCGCGACCGCACCCTAACGCCGCTGCCGTTCGCCGCCGTCGATCACCTAATCCGGCGGACGCGGGCCGCCGGATTGGGCACACTCACGGCGTGCTGCTGACCCTCACGTCCACCGTTCCCGATGCCGCCCCGGCGGAGACACGTGCCACCGACCTGGGCTACCTGCTGCACAAGCATCCGGGACGGGCGCAGACCTTCGACGAGTCCGTCGGCCGGGTGCACGTCTGCTACCCGGAGGCGACCGACGACCGGTGCACGGTCGCGGTGCTGCTCGAGGTGGACCCGGTCGGCCTGGTGCGGCGCGGGCGGTCCGGCGGGGACGCGTTCGCCCTCGGGCAGTACGTCAACGACCGGCCCTACGCGGCGTCGTCGATGCTGGCGGTCGCGGTGCGACGGGTGTTCGGCACGGCCATGGCCGGACGCTGCGAGCAGCGCCCCGACCTGGTCGACCGGCGGTGGCCGCTGCGGGTGGAACTCCCGGCGGTGCCCTGCCGCGGCGGCCCGGACCTGGCCGAGCGGCTGTTCGCGCCGCTGGGGTGGCGGGTGGACGCGACCCCGCTGCCGCTGGACCCCGAGGTGCCGGAATGGGGCGACTCCCACCACGTCGACCTTCGGCTCACCGGGGAGCAGCGGCTGGCCGACGCGCTCCGCCACCTCTACGTGCTGCTTCCGGTGCTGGACGACGCCAAGCACTACTGGGTGGGCGCCGACGAGGTGGACAAGCTGCTGCGCACCGCCGGGACCTGGCTGCCGGACCATCCGGAACGCGACCTGATCACCCGCCGGTACCTGGTCAACCAGCGCGGCCTGGTGAACGACGCGGTGGCCAGGCTGGCCGAGCTGGAGGGGCTGGACGGCGGCACGCCCACCGACGAGGAGGCCGGCGCGGACGCACCGCACCGCGAGTCGCTGGCCCGGCAGCGCCGGCAGGCGGTCTTCGCGGAGCTGCGCGAGGCACGGGCGTCCCGGGTGGTCGACCTCGGCTGCGGTGAGGGCGCGCTGCTGCGTGAGCTGCTCGCCGACCCGTCCTTCACCGAGGTGGTCGGCGTCGACGTGGCCGACCGGGCGCTCCGGGCGGCCGAACGCCGGCTCGGCCTGGACCGGCTGCCGGACCGGCAGCGGGAACGCCTGCGGCTGTGGCAGTCCTCGCTGACCTACCGCGACCGGCGGCTCGCCGGATTCGACGCCGCGGTCCTAATGGAGGTGATCGAGCACGTGGACCCGGACCGGCTGCCCGCGCTGGAACACAACGTCCTCCACCTGGCCCGGCCGGCGACGGTGCTGGTGACCACGCCGAACGCCGAGCACAACGTGCGGTTCCGGTGGCTGCCGCCCGGCGCGCCCCGCCATCCCGACCACCGGTTCGAGTGGTGCAGGGCCGAGTTCCGCGCGTGGGCGGAGCGGGTCGCGGCGCACGCCGGGTACCGGGTGCGGTTCCGGCCCGTCGGCGAGGACGACCCGGAGGTCGGCCCGCCCACCCAGATGGCCGTGTTCCGGCGCGCCGACACGGAGGTGAGCCCGTGATCCGGGAGCTGCCGATTCCCGAGCTGTCCCTGGTCGTGCTGGTCGGCGTGTCCGGGTCCGGCAAGTCCAGCTTCGCGGCGAAGCACTTCGGGCGCTACGAGGTGATCTCCAGCGACTTCTGCCGCGGCCTGGTGGCCGACGACGAGAACGACCAGTCCGCCACCCCGGCCGCCTTCGAGGTGCTGCACCTCATCGCCGGCAGGCGGCTGGCCGCCGGCCGGCTCACCGTGGTCGACGCCACCAACGTGCAGCAGGACGCGCGCCGGCAACTGGTCGACCTGGCCCGCGCGCACGACGTCCTCCCGGTGGCCATCGTGCTCGACGTGCCCGAGGACGTGTGCGTGGCCCGCAACGCCGCCCGCGCCGACCGCGATTTCGGTGCCGGGGTGGTGCGCCGGCAGCACGGCCAGCTTCGCCGCTCGCTGCGCGGCCTGGCCAGGGAGGGCTTCCGCGTGGTGCACGTACTCCGCGGCGTCGAGGAGGTGGACGCGGCGCGGATCGTCCGGGAGAAGCTGCGCAACGACCACCGGCACGAGACCGGCCCGTTCGACGTGATCGGGGACGTGCACGGCTGCCGCGCCGAGTTGGAGTCGCTGTTGACCCGGCTCGGCACCGGCTCGTCCGCGACGGCGCGGGGCGCCCCGTCGACGCCAAGCACCCGGACGGGCGCACGGCCGTGTTCGTCGGCGACCTGGTGGACCGCGGCCCCGACTCGCCGGGCGTGCTGCGGCTGGTGATGGGCATGGTCGGCGCCGGGCACGCGATGGCGGTGCCGGGCAACCACGAGAACAAGCTGGTGCGCGCGCTGCGCGGGCGCAATGTCAAGGTCAGCCACGGGCTCGCCGAGACGCTGGAGCAACTGTCCGCCGAGGGCGAGGAGTTCACCAGGGAGGTCGAGCTGTTCTGCGACGGCCTGGTGTCCCACCTGGTGCTGGACGGCGGCCGGCTGGTGGTCGCGCACGCCGGCCTGAAGGAGGAGTACCACGGCCGCGCCTCGGGGCGGGTACGCAGCTTCGCGCTGTACGGCGACACCACCGGGGAGACCGACGAGTACGGCCTGCCGGTCCGCTACCCGTGGGCGAACGACTACCGGGGCCGCGCGATGGTGGTGTACGGGCACACGCCGACCGTGGACCCGGAGTGGGTCAACAACACCATCTGCGTGGACACCGGCTGCGTGTTCGGCGGCCGGCTCACCGCGCTGCGCTACCCGGAGCGCGAACTCGTCTCGGTGCCGGCCGAGCGCGAGTGGTACCAGCCGGTCAAGCCGCTGCGCCCGGCCGGGGAGGACCGGCGAGGACCGGGCGAACTGGACCTCACCGACGTGACCGGCAGGCGGGTCGTGGCCACCGCCCACCACGGCCGGATCACCGTCCGGGAGGACCAGGCGGCCGGCGCGCTGGAGGTGATGAGCCGGTTCGCGCTGCATCCCCGCTGGCTGATCTACCTGCCGCCGACCATGGCGCCCTGCCCCACCTCGGCGCGCCCGGAGTTCCTGGAACATCCGGACGAGGCGTTCCACGCCTACCGCGGCGCCGGCGTCACCCGGGTCGTCTGCGAGGAGAAGCACATGGGCTCGCGCGCGGTGACCCTGGTGTGCCGGGACGAGCGGGTCGCCAGGGACCGGTTCGGCGCCGACCCGGGCGTCACCGGCGCCGTCTACACCCGCACCGGGCGGCGGTTCTTCGACGCCGAGCGCACCGAGCAACTGCTGGCCCGGGTGCGGGCGGCGGCCGACCGGGCCGGGCTGTGGGCCGAACTCGACGCGGCATGGCTGCTGCTCGACGGTGAGCTGCTGCCCTGGTCGGCGAAGGCCGAGGACCTGCTGCGCCAGCAGTACGCCGCGGTGGGCGCGGCCGCCCGGTCGGCGCTGCCCGCCGCCGTCGCCGTGCTGCGGCGCGCCAGCGACCGCGGCCTGGACGTCGCCGACCTGTTGGCCCGCACCCGGTCCCGGGCGGCCAACGCCGAGGCGTTCACCCGCGCCTACCGCGGCTACCACTGGCCCACCGACGGGCTGTCCGGCGTGGCCCTGGCACCCTTCCAGGTCCTGGCCAGCGACCGGGCCGGCTACGAGACCCAAGACCACGGCTGGCACCTGGCGATCGCGGACCGGCTGGCCGCCGCCGACCCCGACCTGCTGCGCGGCACCCGCCGCCTGCCGGTCGACCTGGACGACCCCGCGTCGACCGCGGCCGCGGTGTCCTGGTGGGAGGAACTGACCGGCACCGGCGGTGAGGGCATGGTGGTGAAACCCGCGGCCAACCTCGTCCACGGGCCGCGGGGGCTGGTGCAGCCGGGGCTGAAGGTGCGCGGCCGCGAGTACCTGCGACTGGTCTACGGGCCGGACTACCTCGAACCCGGCAACCTCGACCGGCTCCGGCAACGTCACCTCGGCCGCAAGCGATCGCTGGCGCTCCGGGAGTACGCCCTCGGCCTGGAGTCGCTGCGCCGCGCGGTGGCCGGGGAACCGCTGTGGCGGGTGCACGAACCGGTGTTCGCCGTCCTGGCGCTGGAGTCCGAGGCCGTCGACCCCCGGCTGTAGCCGAGCGCGCCGACCGGTGCACGCTCCGTGGCCGGCTTCGGCGCGGACACCGGCCACGGTGCTTGTGCCTGAACGCGCGCCGCGATCGCGTCGCAGGGTCGGTCCGGTTCCGGAACGGGCTGTCAGCGGCTCGGCGCGGGCGCGGTGCTGACCAGAGGCACCCCGGTGCTCTCGCCCCGCTCGGCGGCCAGGTGCCTGGCGCACAGCCGCCGCCGCTCGCCGATGTCGGGATCGTCGACCACGGCGACCGCCGGCTGGTCACAGTGCCGCACCCAGCGCGGCCCCGGCCAGCGGCGCCGGCAGGTGCGCACCGAGCACCGGATTCCCTCCGGCGACGGCCGTAGGGTGTCCCCGTGCTGCGGGCACACCGCCAGTAACACCGAGCACACGTCCTGGTCAGCGGCGAGGGCGGCGTCGCGTTCGCGTTGCCGCTGCCGTGCCAGCGCGACCTGCAACCGGCGCGGCGACGGCAGCACCAGTTCCACGTCCTCCTCCGCGACCCCGTGTGCGATCAGCACCTCCGCCATCCGCAGCAGCACGTCCCGCGCCCGGATCGACTCGGTGCCAGTGCCGTCGCCGAACGGATACGGCGTCCACACCGAGCCGAGTCCGCATCCGTGGCCACCGTCGTCCATGTGATCGCCTCCTGGCATCGGAACCCTCCCACGGCCGGTCACTCGGTCCTCTCACCTCGTCAGCGCCGGAGCACCGATTTTCGTCACCGTTCCGTGACCTGCGGGCGCTTCAGCGCGCCGCCGGCGGGTAGATGCGTTGCCAGTTCGGCTGAGACGGTTGGACGTCCCCGGCCGGGCCCTGCCCGAACACCCGCAGCAGGTTGCCGGTGATCCGCCGCACCACCTCGGCGGGGCAGGGGACGCCCCGCGGGCACGGGGCCAGCGCCGGAATCCAGTTGTTGGTCCCGGAGTCGAACACGCCGGCGTGGCCGCGCGGGTCGGTGTAGTACGTCATGTCGGAGTAGAACACCGGCCCGTTCCGGGTGTTCGCCTCCGCCTGGGCCACCGGCAGCGGGGAGTGGCCGAAGATCTGCACGTCGGGCGGGTGGCCCCCGCCGGCGTCGAAACGGTCCACATCGGACCGGATCACCCCGGGAACGACGGCGCCGTCGCGCAGCCCGGTGCCGGCGAAGATCCACGCCCCGGCGTCGACCACGGTGAACCCGCCGGGCGGGGCGTTCGGCCGGAGGAACCCGTTGTAGGCGGCGCCGACGAAGTCGCTCTCCGGCCAGTTCGCCGGTGGCGCAGCCCAGGTGTTGCCGGTGACCTCCAGCGGATCACCGCGGCCGTTCAGCGGGTCCTCCGCGGCGTCCCGGTAGTCGACCACCTCGCGGCCCTGCCCGAGCGGGGAGTCCTGCAGCCGCACGTGCCGCAGGATCGGGCTGGCGCCGAAGAAGACGAGGTTGACCCCGTGGTCGTGGGCGGCGACGGCGGCCCGCCGCTCCGCCAGCGACCAGCACTCGTCGTGCCCCAGCGACAGCAGCGCCCGGTGCGCCAGCGCCACCTCGGGATGCTGCACCAGGGTGAGATCGGTGGCGTAGGAGACGTCCAGCCCGTTCTCCTCCGCCCACCACACCAGCGGCGCCTCCAGGTCGAGGAAGTCCCCGGTGCCCTGCCCGTCGCCGTACGGGCGGTCGTCGGAGACCACCCGGGCCCGCGAGCACAGCGGGTACCCGCCCCGGCAGGTGCCGTGGCCGGCGTAGAAGTCGAAGCCGCCGTAGGGATTCCACGCCTGCCAGGTGAACACGTCGTTCTTGACCAGGTAGGTGGCGTGGCTCGCCGGGTCCCACACCGTGAGCGGAACGTAGCTCTGTGCCCCGCCGCTGCCGACCAGCTTGAGCAGGTAGTCACCGGGCACGAACGCCGGGGTGAGGGCCATCCGCAGGGACGGAGCCCAGTTGTCGCAGGCCACCATGTTGGTGCCCGGCGTCACCGGGCACGGCGGCTGCCGCGCCGCCGGCGCCTCGTCGGAGCGCCACACCAGGCGCGCACCGGCGCCCTGGTAGTAGCCCACCCGGTAGGCCTCGACGTGGAACCGGGGTGCGTCGCCGGACACGTACAGCGTCACGGTCTGCCCCCGGCTGGCGTAGACCTGGTCGGCGAAACCCTCGATGCCGCCCGGCGTGCCACCGATCCGCCACTCCGGGCTGCCCGGCCGCCGGTTCTCCTCGATCACCCACGCCGCGGTGACCCCCACCGGTCCGAGTGTGGTGGCCGGTGCGGGTGGGCTGGCCGGGCCGGCGGGTCCGGCCGCGTGCGGGGACCGGGCACCGCGGCCCAGCAGGGCGGCGAGCACCGCGGCGGCGACCAGCACGGTCACCAGTCCCGCCAGCAGCACCGCTCTCCGGGACACCGGGAACCTCCACCGCCAGCATCCCAGCACCGGCGGCCGGCCACCACGGTGTCAGTGCCTGTTCGGTCAACGCGCGCCGCGATCGCGTCGCCGGGGCGCGACCGCACATGGCACTTCGGCTGTGCCTGACAGAACGCCCCGCCGCCGCGATCGCGGGGCTTCGCCCTGGCGCGTTCCCGTGCTCGTCATCGCAGGTAAGTCCTGACCGGAACAGTCTGTCAGCGGTAGGCCTTGACGCCGAGGTAGCCGGCCAGCCCCAGGCCGGCGAGCCCGATGGCCACCCGCATCGCGCGGGCGGGGGCGTGCCGGACGACCAGCGGGCCGAGCCAGCCGCCGAGCAGGAACCCGAGCGCCAACGGCAGCACCGCGGCCCAGCGCACCGACCCGAAGAACCCGAACGCCACCGCGGCCACCGCGTTGGCCAGGCACATCGTCACGTTCTTCAGCGCGTTGCTGCGGGCGAGCGTCTCCGAGGTGACGGCGAGCAGTACCGCCAGCAGCAGCACGCCGGCGGCGGCGCCGAAGTAGCCGACGTAGATGGCGACCAGGAAGGTGGCGGCGGTGGGCACCGCACCGGCCTCGGCGGTTCGCAGCCGCCGCACCAGCCGCTGCGGCTGCACCAGGATCAGCACCGACGCCACGCCGATCAGCCACGGCACGGCCAGGGCGAACGCGCCGGGTGGGGTGTGCAGCAGGAGGCCGGCGCCGAGGGCACCGCCCAGCAGTGCCGCCACGCCGAGCCGGCGCAGCCGCGTCGCCTGCCCGGTCAACTCGACCCGGGAGCCCAGCGCCGAGCCGACCCCGCTGAACACCAGCGCGACGGTATTGGTGACGTTGGCGGTGACCGGCGGCAGCCCGATGCCGAGCAGCGCGGGGTAGCTGATCAGCGAGGCGAGCCCGGCGACGCTCCCGATCAGCCCCGCCCCGACGCCGGCGACGGAGAGCAGCACCACCTCGGGGATCGACACTTCCGCCATTCTCGCGGCTGGACCGCGCGGCACCAGGTGAACGTGAGAATCCCAACCCGGCAGCCAGCCGGCGGTGTGGACGGCACCGTTCGGCGGCAACGGTCACGTCCTTCCCGGCCACGGCCTTCCCAGCCGCCTCCTTGCCCGCGGTATATTCGCTTGCGTATACTCGGCCGCGAGTATTTGCAGATGAGGCGGAGGCCATGGCGAAGCGACGCAAGGTGAGCAACCTGCTCGGGCTCGCCGTGCTCGGCACCGTCGTACAACGGCCGATGCACCCCTACGAGATCGCCTCCCTGCTGCGCTCCCGCGGCAAGGAGGACGACATGGAGATCAAGTGGGGCTCGCTCTACACGGTGGTGCGGAACCTGGCCAAGCACGGGTTCATCGAGGTCGCGGACAGCACGCGGGAGGGCGCCCGCCCGGAGCGGACGGTCTACCGGATCACCGACGCCGGCCGCGCGGAACTGGTCGACTGGGTGCGCGAACTGGTCTCCACCCCGCAGCCGGAACACCCGAGGTTCAAGGCCGGCCTTTCCATGCTCGCCGCGCTCACCCCGGACGAGGCCACCACCCTGCTGCGCCGCCGGCTCGACGCCGTGGAGGGCGGCATCGCCGCGCTGCGCGAGTCACTGGCCGAGTACCGCCGCGAGGTGCCCCGGCTGTTCCTGGTGGAGAGCGAGTACGAACTGGCGGTTCGCGAGGCGGAGGCGGCCTGGATCCGCTCGCTGGTCGACGACCTCGCCGCCGGCACGTTTCCCGACCTGACCGGGTGGCGGCACTGGCATGCCACCGGTGAGGTGCCGCTCGACCTCGCCGAACTGGCGGAAGGAGGCGGCACGGAGTAGAGCACCGGCCCCGGCGGGGGTGTTGCCGCACCACCGCCGGGGCCGGCGAACCTCGAACCGATACCCGCGGCATGCGAATCCGGACACGAGGTGGCAGCCGCAAGGATAGCCGGGTTCTCCCGCGGGGCGGGTTGGCACGCGTCGGCACCGGGATCCCCCGGTCCGCCGGATCCCCTGGGAGAACACCATGACGAAGGTACGGACCGCACTGGTCATCGGCGGCGGGATCGCCGGGCCGGTCGCGGCAGACCCTCGGGCCGCCTTCGCCGCCTACGAGCGCCGCAGGCGGCCACGGGTGGAGCGGATCGCCGCCCGCGCCGCGAAGGTCAACCATGTCAAGGCACCCGGTCCGCTGACCAGCGCGCTGCTGCCGGTGCTGATGCGGCTGATGACGAAGACCGTGATGCGGCCGGAGAAGGCCCTCGGACCGGAGCAGCGGTACCGCATCGACTGGGACACCGCCGTCCAGTCCGAAAAGGACACTCTGCGGGTGCGGTAGGAGACGGTCAGCGGTGGGCCCGGCGCCGCAGGTCCGCCGGCACGTAGTGCGCGGGATTGTGCCACTCACTGGCCGGCGGCAGATTGCGCACCGGGGTCTCCACCGGCGGCGCGTCGGCCGGGATCTCACCGGCCGCGCGCCGCCAACCGGCCCGCGCCCTCGGGTGGTACCGCCGGGAGCGCGGCACCAGCTTCCACCCGTGGTGGACGAGGCGGCCGAACCACCGCAGCAGCAGCTCGTCCGTGCGGGTCCACCGGTAGCCGAGCCGTTCCCGCACGGCCGGGTGGTACATGCCGACGGTGATCCACAGGTAGCCGCGGCCGAGTGGGATCCGCAGTAACCGCCACAGCGCGGCCGGCAGCCAGGACAGCGCGGGCGGCCTGGCCAGCGCGTGCACGTCGAGCACGTCCCGGGTGGCCCCGTTGTCCTCCAGCACCTCGCGGCACATGTGCTCCCAGTACGCCTGGAAGCTCTCCCAGTCCGGCGGGACCGGGCGCATGCTCACGCCGTAGAGCCGGTACCACCGCACGTGCTCGTCGAACAGCCGACGTTTGTCCAGTTCGGACAGACCGCCGCCGAAGTACTCGACGGTGAGGATGACGCTCATGAAGAACGTGGCGTGCGCCCAGTAGAAGGTGTCCGGGTTGAGCGCGTGGTAGGGCCGGCCGTGCCGGTCCACGCCGCTGATGGTGTTGTGGTAGCCGCGCACCTCGTGGGCGGTACGCACGGCTCGCGGCCCGTCGTAGACCACGCCGCCGATCGGGTACATCGAGCGGAACAACCGCTGCCAGCGCTCCTCGAAGAACCGGGAGTGCTGCTCCACCGCCACGCCGAGTTCGGGGTGCATGTTCTGCATCGAACCTGCCCACAGCGCCGCCAGCAGCCCCCGCCAGTCCCCGAAGTACTTCCAGGTCAACGAGTCGGGTCCGAGCGGGCGCGGCTGCTCCCGGGTGGTCGAGGCCTCGGCGCTCGTCCCGCTCCCCTGCCGCGTCATCGGACCGCCCCGCAGCCAACTGACAACCAATGTTGTCCGATTATGACCAGGGATCGCCGACCGTCAACGCCGGACGTTCCGCCGGTCAACGATCGGAAAGTCGCCGACCGCGGGCTCAGTCCGCGGCGCGCGGCGCGACGGACGCGGCCGCCTCGGACACGGCGGCGCCGGAGTCGGGGGCGGACTCGGTCAGCCGCTCCAGGTTCCGCATCCCGGTGCGCGGGCCGAACGCGCCGACGGTGACCGCGACGATCGCCCAGCACGCGGCGATGTAGACGAACACCGACTGGTAGCCGAAGGACCCGAAGACGGGTGTGGCCGGCGGAGATTGTGCGGCATGATGCCGCCACGCAGCGCGACGCTGTGCTCAGCCCTGGCGGGCCACCGTCCGCGGGATCGGCGCCGACAGCACCCGTTCCCGGTGCCGGTCCTCGGTGAGGTCGTGCCGCCGGCCGTGCAGCAGATGGGCCAGGGTCACCATGCCGAGCACCGCGCGGTGGTCGTCGCGCGCCGCCACCGGGGCTCGGGTCAGCCCGTGCTCGGCGAACAGGTACGCGACATGGCTGAGCGTGTCGTCGGGGTGCACGGTGATCGGGTCGCGGCGCATCACGTCGGCCACGGTGGCCGCGTCGCCACCCTCAGCCATCCGCTCCAGCAGGTCGTTGCGGGTCACCACGCCGACCAGCCGGCCGTGCTCGTCCACCACGGGGTACAGGTGCTGCACCCGGTCCGCCGGGCCCTCGTGGTCGGCGCGGGTGCGGCGCAGGCCCTCCGCCAGAGTGTCGGTGTCGCGCAGCATGAACACGTCGGAGTCCATGACGTCCCGCACGAAGAACGCCTCGAGCGGGTCGGTGGAGTACTCCCGGGTCAGGTGCAGGCCCCGGCGGGCGATCTTCTCGGTCAGCACCGACCGCTTCAGCACCAGCGTGGACAGCGCGTACGCCGCGGTGGACGAGATCAGCAGGGGCAGCGCCGCCGGCCACGCGCGCGTCAGTTCCAGGGTGAACACCACCCCGGTGAGCGGGGAACGCATGACGCCGCCGACCACGGCGGCCAGCCCCATCATCGCCCAGAAGCCCGGCGCCACGGTGGGAAAGGCGGCCCCCTCCAGCGCGCCGAGCGCACCGCCGATCATGAACACCGGGGCCAGCACGCCACCGGAGGTTCCGGAACCCAGCGACAGCGACCAGATGATCGTCTTGACCACCAGGATGCCGACGATGAGTCCGATCGTCGCCTGGCCGGTGAGCAGCGCGCCGATCACGTCGTAGCCGACGCCGAGGGCGCGGGGCTGCAACAGCCCGCCGCAGCCGATGACCAGACCGCCGATCGCCGGCCACCACATCCAGTGCACCGGCAACCGGGCGAAGCCGTCCTCGGCCAGGTACACCAGCCAGGTCGCGGCCACCGCGAGCGCGCCGCCGGTGACGCCGGAGAGCACGCACAGCGCCAGGACGCCGGGGGCCAGGTGCAGGTCGGTGACGTGGACGGGGAACAGCGCACCGGTGCCGAGCAGGAATCCGCGCACCACCGCGCTGGTGCCCACCGCGGCGACCACCGGCACGAAGCTGCGCGGCCGCCACTCGAAAAGCAGCAACTCGATGGCGAGCAGGACGGACGCCAGCGGCGAGTTGAACGTCGCGGCCATGCCGCCCGCCGCGCCGGCCACCAGGAGGGTCTTGCGCTCGTCCGCGCTCAACCTCAGGCCCTGGGCGAGGATGGAACCCACCGCTCCCCCGGTGATGATGATCGGTCCCTCGGCGCCGAACGGGCCACCGGTGCCGATGCTGACCGCCGCGGACACCGGCTTGAGCGCCGCGACCCGGGGCGCGACCCGGCTGCCCGCGGTGAGAATGGCCTCGATCGCCTCGGGCATCCCGTGGCCGCGGATCTTCTCCGACCCGAACCGCGCCATCACCCCGACGACGAGGCCGCCGGCGACCGGCGCGAGCAGCACCAGCGCGGGGTCGTGCCGGTGCAGCCCCGGAGCCACCAGATCGGTGCTCCACCGCTGGTAGAAGACGGCGTTGGTGATCAGCCCAATCAGTTTCTGCAGCACCCAGGCGGCCAGGGCGCTGGCCGCGCCGACGCCCACCGCCCAGCCGGTGATCAGCAGCATGCGTGGCCGGACGGTGAAGTCGCCCAGGTGGGACGCCTTGCGCGCGGCCCGACCGGGCACCGCGGCGCCGGCGCCCGCGAGCCCGTCGCCGCGCCCGTCACGGCCCGACGCCGGCGCGGAGGCCACCTGGTCACCGGCAAGCTCTTGCACGAGGCAAGTGTTGCAGATGACAATTATTATTGGGAGTGCCGCGTGAGTCATGTCGCAGGTCGGCCCACCGAGAACCGTCCGGGCACGCCCGGAGCGGCGCGGCGGCCGCTCTTGTGCGCCACACCCCCGTCCGGCACTATGTGGCAACGTTGCCACACGCAGGGAGGACCGTCGATGTCGCATGCGCTGTCCGAGGGCGTGTGGTTATTCCGGGACACCTGCAACGTGTACGTCCTGGTCCGGGGCCGCGACGCGGTGCTGATCGACTTCGGCTCCGGCGACGTGCTGGACCACCTGGACGGCTTCGGCGCGGACCGGGTGACCGACGTGCTGCTCACCCACCACCACCGCGACCAGGCACAGGGCCTGGCCCGCGCGGTGGCCGCCGGCGCGCGGGTATGGGTGCCACCGGTGGAGCGTGACCTGTTCACCCGGGTCGACGAGCACTGGCAGCGCCGCGACCTGGACAACTACTACGACCTCCGGCAGGACCGGTTCTCCCTGCGGGAACCGGTCGAGATCACCGGGACGGTGCCCCCGTACCAGACCCGCGACTTCGGCGGTCACCGGATCACCACGCTGCCCACCCCGGGACACACCCTCGGTTCGGTGTCCTACCTGCTGGAGGCCGGCGGCCGCCGGCTCGCGTTCACCGGCGACCTGATCTACGGCCCGGGAAAGGTGTGGTCGCTGGCCGCCACCCAGTGGTCCTACTCCGGCCTGGAGGGCGTACGGCACAGCGTGCTGTCCCTGTACGAACTGGCCGACCGCGCGCCCGACCTGGTGCTGCCCGCGCACGGCGATCCGATCGACGACCCGCCCGCCGCGTTCGACCTGCTGGAGGCGCGGCTGCGGGCGCTGACCGACTCCCGCCGGGACACGCCGTGGGACGCCCGGGACTGGCACGATCGGCCGTTCGAGGTGGTCACCCCGCACCTGCTGCGCAACCGCACCAGCCTGGCCACCAGCTACGTGCTGCTCTCCGAGACCGGTAACGCGCTGTTCCTCGACTTCGGCTGCGACATGGTGGTCGGCGCCCCGGTCGGCGCCGACCGGTCGTCCCGGCTGCCCTGGCTGCCCAGCCTGACCGCGCTGCGCCGGGACTTCGGCGTGAACCGGATCGAGGTGGCCATTCCCACCCACTACCACGACGACCACGTCGCCGGGCTGAACCTGCTGCGCGAGGTGGAGGGCACCGAGGTCTGGTGCGAGCGCTCGGTCGCCGATGTGCTGGCCGAGCCGTGGCGGTACGACCTGCCCTGCCTGTGGTACGACCCGATCCCCACCGACCGGATCCTCGAAGCGGAACGGCCGGTGCGCTGGCACGAGTACGAACTCACCACCTACCCGCTGCCGGGCCACACCCTGCACGCGGTCGCGATCAGCTTCGAGGTGGACGGGCAGCGGGTGATCGCCACCGGCGACCAGCAGTCCACCACCTGGCAACCCGGCGAGCGCACCGAGATCCTCAACTTCCAGTACAAGAACCGGTTCCGCATCGACGACTTCGTCGCGAGCGCGAAGCTCTACCAGAACCTCAGCCCGGACCTGATGATCAGCGGGCACTGGGATCCGCGCCGGGTGGACGCGTCCTACCTGGACATGCTGCTCGCCAAGGGGGAGGAACTGGCCGAACTGCACCGCGACCTGCTCCCGCTGTCCGATGTGGACTTCGAGGCCGAGGGCGTGGGCGCGTGGATCCGGCCGTACCGGGTGCGTACCGCGCCGGCCACCCCGGTGCGGCTGACCGTCGAGGCGCGCAACCCGTTCGACCGCACCGAAACCGTGCGGGTACGGATGGCGACGCCGGCCGGATGGTCCTGCGCGCCCGCCGAGGCGGCGGGCACCGTGCCCGGCGGGCGGACCACCACGTTCACCTTCACACTGACCCCACCGGCGGTCACCTGCCGCCGGGCCAGGGTGGCCGCCGACCTCACCGTGGGCCGGCGGCGGTTCGGCGAGCATGCGGAAGCGCTCGTGGACGTGCGGTGACCGGAGCCGTCACCACCGGTTATATCGACCACAGCGGTGAGCCACTGCGCCCCGACGATCTCGCCGAGGTCGCCCGCGTCTGGCGGGACTACCGCCGGGTGCATTACCTGGCGACTCCGGTCGCGGCGCCCGGTCCGGGTTAGACTCTCCGGTCGTGACCGGCGGAACGGTACGGCCCCATGCCAGGCGATCCGCTCGCGGCACCGGTGCTCGCCGGCCTACCGTCGCCGATGTCGCCCGGGAGGCCGGGGTCTCGGCGTCGACCGTGTCCCGGGTGCTGTCCGGTAACGGCTACGCCGCGGCCGCGGTGCGGGAGCGGGTACTCGCCGCGGTTCGCCGGATCGGCTACGTGCCGGACGCCAACGCGCGCACCCTGCGCAACCGGTCCAGCCGCTCCATCGGCGTGCTCATCTCCGACTTACGCGACCCGTTCTACGCCGACCTCGCGGCCGGCGTGGAGCAGGAACTGCGCACCGCCGGCTACCACATGGTGCTGGTCAACGACAACGGTCAGGCCCACGAGGAGATGCGGGCGGTGACCGAGTTCCTGGCCATGCGGGTGCCGGGGGTGATCCTCACGCCGGTGTCAGCCCGCGCTGTCAAGACGCTGCACCAGCAGGGAATCCGCGTGGTGCAGGCGGATCGCCGGGTCAGCCGCCGGTACGGCGACGCGGTGCTGGGCGCCAACGAGGCCGGTGCCGAGATGGTCACCCGGCACCTGCTCGACCTCGGCCACCGCCGGATCGGCCTGGTCATCGACGAGACCCGGTGGACCAGCGGCGCCGGCCGGCTGGCCGGCTACCACGCCGCCCACCAGGCCGCCGGCGTGCCGGCGGACGAGCGGCTGATCGCGCGCAACGCCGGCTTCGACCCGGAGGCCGCCGGCAAGGCCACCGGCCGGCTGCTGGACGAGCATCCGGACCTGACCGCGGTGTTCGCCGCGAACAACGTCCTCGCCCAGGGCGCGCTGCAGGAGATCCAGCGTCGCGGCGTCGCGGTGCCCCGGCAACTGTCCCTGGCCGCGTACGACGACGTGCCGTGGATGTCGATGGTCCGGCCCTCCATCACCACGGTCAGCCAGCACAGCGTCGAGCTGGGCCGCCGCTCCGCCCGCGTCCTGCTGGACCGGTTGGCCGAGGGCGATCCGGACCGCGGCACCACCGTGCTGAACCTGGAACCCGAACTCGTGGTCCGCTCCTCGACCGCGCCACCGACGCGGAATCCCCGCTGACCCCCGGCCGGTAGCCCCCCGGATGCCTTCTTGACGTGGCGACACCCGGTCTCTAGCTTGTGGTAACGATCCCATACGGAATCGTTGTCACCTTCCCGTTTCCCCCGGCGGGAGAAAACCCCGATGTCCATACGTGTTCCACCACTGGGCCGTCGCCGCCGCGACGGCGCGCCAGCCGCCGGCGACACCCCGACCGCGGCGGGCACGCCATGACCACGGCGCCGGACCGGCGGCTGCTGCACATGATCGGCAACGCGCACATCGACCCGGTGTGGCTGTGGCAGTGGCCGGAGGGCTACCAGGAGGTGCGGGCCACCTTCCGGGCCGCCATCGACCGGATGGCCGAGTACTCCGAGTTCGTCTTCACCTGCGACTCGGTCTGCTACCTGGCGTGGGTCGAGGAGAGCGATCCCGAACTGTTCGCCGAGATCGGCAGGCGGATCGCCGACGGGCGCTGGCAGATGGTCGGCGGCTGGTGGGTGGAACCGGACTGCAACCTGCCCTGCGGGGAGTCGTTCGCCCGGCAGGCGCTGTACTCGCAGCGGTACCTGTGGGAGAAGTTCGGCGTCACCGCCACGGTCGGCTGCAACGTGGACCCGTTCGGGCACAACGCGAGCCTCCCGCAACTGCTACGCAAGGCCGGCATGGACGCCTACATCTTCCTGCGGCCCGGGCCGCACGAGATGGCCCTGCCCGGCCCCTATTTCTGGTGGGAGTCGCCGGACGGATCGCGGGTGCTCGCCTACCGCATCCCGCACGAGTACGGCAGCCCGGCCGGCGACCTCGGCCACCAGGTGGACTCCTCGCTCGCCCAGGTGCCGGCGGACGTGCCGGAGCTGATGGTGTTCTACGGGGTGGGCAACCACGGCGGCGGCCCCACCCGGGCGAACCTGGACTCGATCCGCCGGCTGGACGCCACGGACGGGCTGCCCGGGATGCGGTGCAGCTCGCCGCGCGAGTTCTTCGACCGGGTCCTGGACAGTGGCGCGCCGATCCCCGTGCACGCCGGGGAGTTGCAGCACCACGCGGTGGGTTGCTACTCCGCGCACTCCGGGATCAAGCGGTGGCAGCGGCACGCGGAGAACACCCTGCTGCGGGCGGAGAAGTGGGCCGCGGCCAGCGCGGTGACCGCCGGCGTGGCGTACCCGAGAGAAGCGCTCACCGAGGCGTGGAAGCTGGTGCTGTTCAACACCTTCCACGACACCCTCGGCGGCACCGCCATCCGGGACGCCTACGCGGACAGCCGGGACCAGTACGGGCACGCCAACTCGCTGGCCGGGCAGGCGTTCAACCGGGCGGTGCAGGCGTTGAGCCGGCGCGTCGACATCCCGGCCGAGCCGGACATGACGCCGCTGGTGGTGTTCAACCCGCACCCGTGGCGCACCGGCGCCGACGTCGAGTTCGAGTTCGGCGGGTTCCCGGAGGCCGGTGCTCGGGTGGTCGACGACACCGGCGCCGAGGTCGCGGTTCAGCGCACCCGGTCCGCGGCCACGGTGAACGGCCGGCGCCGCCGGCTGGTGGTGGCCGCCGACCTGCCGCCGCTCGGCTACCGGGTGTACCGGATCTACCCGGCGCCGGCCGAACAACCGGCCGGCCGGCTGCACGCCACCGACTCCGTGCTGGAGAACGCGTGCGTCGCGGTGGAGATCGACCCGGAGTCGGGGTGGCTGCGCCGGCTGCACGACAAGGTGAACGACGTCGAGCTGGTCCGGCGGCCCGGCGCGCACGCGGTCGTCGTGGACGACCCCTCGGACACCTGGGGCCACCGGGTCTGGGCGTACGAGAAGGTGATCGGCGAGTTCACCCCGGAGTCGGTGCGGCTGGTGGAGAAGGGACCGGTGCGCGCCGTGCTGCGGGTGTGCGGCCGGTTCGGCGCGTCCCGGCTGGTGGAGGAGTTCGTCCTGGGCGCGGGCGCGCGGCACGTCGAGGTGCGGGTAACGCTGGACTGGCGGGAGCGGCAGCGGCTGTTCAAGCTGCGCTTCCCCACGGCCGTCACCGACGAGATCGCCACCTTCGAGATCCCGTACGGCCATCTGGAGCGGCCGGCCGTGGGCAGCGAGGAGGCCGCCCAGGCGTGGGTGGACGTGTCCGGGCGGCTGCCGGACGGCCGCGCCGCCGGGCTGTCCGTGCTCAACGACGGCAAGTACGGGCACGACGTGCGCGGCGGCGACATCGGCATCACGGTCGCGCGCAGCCCCGTCTACGCCTGGCACGAGCCCAAGGAGCTGGACGGCGAGGAGTACTACGACTACCTGGACCAGGGCATCCAGCGGTTCACCTACCGGCTGCTGCCGCACGGCGGCGACTGGCGGGCCGCCGGCACCGTCCGGTTGGCGGCGGAGCTGAACCAGCCGCCGTTCGCGCTGCTGGAGTCCTACCACACCGGGGACCTGCCGCGGCAGGCCTCGTTCTGCGCCGTCGACCACGACGCTGTGCTGCCGACCGTGCTGAAACTCGCCGAGGACGACGACGCGCTGGTGGTCCGCGCCTACGAGACCGCCGGCCGCCCGGCCGCCGCGTCGATCGACCTGCCGCTGGTGGGCCGCACCATCCGCGCCGAGTTCGGCCCGGCCGAGGTGAAGACCTTCCGGGTGCCGCGCGACGGCGGGCCGATCGTGGAGACCGACCTGCTGGAGTGGCTCCCTCATGCGGGTATGAAGCCGCGATGCCCGAGGTGATCATGGGGCGCGCCCTGCCGTCAGGCCCGCTCCCAGGGTGGCCGGCCGGAGCCCTCCCGACCTGGGAGCGGGGGCGCGCGAAGCCGCGAAGAGGGTGGCCGGCGTGACCGGCGAGCCACCGCCGTTCGCGGTGAGCGTGCTGTTCGCCGACGGCCACGAGGAGCCGATCGAGGCGACCTGCTTCGCGTTCACCGAGCAGGTGTCCACGGAGGACGGTGGGCGGTTCCGGGTGCTACTGGACGTCACCTGCCGGGCCGCCGCGCCGATCGACGCCGGGCTCCGGGTGGAGCTGCGGCTCGGCCCCACCGACGACCCGGGCTGGCTGGTGCCGGGCGTGTTCTACCGGGAGAACCGGGTGCCGGGCTGCACCACCCCGTTTCCCCGGTTCACCACCGCGAAGCCCGATCCGGCGCTGCTGGAGTCGGACACCTGGCACCTGCGTGCGGACCGGTGCGCCACCCCGGCCGTGTTCGGCTGGGACCGCACCGGCGGCGCCGCGCTGGTCACCACCGAGCGCTCCCCGCTTGGCCAGTCCGGGGTGGGCTTCGCGATGGCCGGGACCTGCCCGGTGCTGCGGCTGCACTTCCCGTACCGCGAGGAGCCGGTGGTCTACGACGGCTCACCGCAACCGCGGCCCGCGGACGTGCCCGGCCACCGGTGGACGCCCGGGGAGACCGCGACGCTGTGCTTCGACGTGTACCGGCTCGGCCCGGACCGGCACGACTACACCGGCGTGCTGCGCGACGTGCACCGGCGGACCGCGCCCGCCGACCTCGGCGCGGTGCCGTGGGTGTCCGTCGCCGAGGCCGCCGACCTGGCGGCGTGGGGCCTGTACCGCTGGCACTACCGGCCGGACCCGCCGGTGCTGCTGGAGACCGCGGCGTTCGACCGGCACGCCCTCGGCGAGCGCGGCGACCGGCCGGCCATGCACGTCTCCTGGCTGAGCGGCGCGCCGTACGCGGCCGCGCTGCTGCGGCACGGCCGGCGGCGCGGTAACGCCGAGTACGTGGCCGCGGCGGGCGCGGTGCTCGACCACATCGCCGGCAACCTCGCCCCGGCCGGCACCTTCTGGGCGCAGTGGACCGCGGCCGGCGGCTGGGGCGCCGGATGGACGCCCGACCCGAAGCGGCTGCACGCCCGCACGCTGGGCGAGGCGGCGCTGTTCCTGCTGCGCGCGGCGGTCGCGGAACGGGGCGCCGGCCGGCCCCGGCCGGAGTGGGAGTCCGCGGTGCGGTCCAATCTGGACGTCGCCTGCGCCGGGCAGCGCGAGGACGGCGCGTTCGGCTCGGCCTACCACGCGGCGGACGGCTCGGTGCTGGACTGGGCCGGCACCGCCGGGATGGCGTGGATCCCGGCGCTGGTGGAGGCGGCCACCGCCTGGCACGAGCCGCGCTACCTGGTCGCGGCGCGCCGCGCCGGCTACGCCTACCTGCCCGCCGTCGAGAACGAGTTCCTGCACGGCGCCCCCGAGGACGTGGACCTCGCGCCCACCTCGGAGGACGGCTACCTGGCCGTGCTCGGCTACCTGGCACTGTCCGAACACGACGGTGCGCCGCGGTGGCTGGCGGCGGCCGGGCGGGCCGCGGACTGGACGCTGACCTTCCGCTACACCTACGACGTCGCCTTCCCGCCGCACACCCTGCTCGGCGCGTACGGCTTCCGTAGCCGGGGAGCGGACCAGGCGTCCCCGGCCAACCAGCACCTGCACTCCTACGGGCTGATCTGCGTGCCCGAGCTGTTCCGGCTGGGCACGCGCACGCAGGACGAGTACTACCTCGCCTCGGCCCGGGAGAACCTGGCCTGCTTCCGGCAGTTCGTCGCCCGCGCGGACGGCGACTTCAACGCCTACCGCGGCATGGTGAGCGAGCGGTTCTACCAGACCGCGTGCTACCAGCCGAAGGGGATGCTGCTGACGTTGTCGCACGCGTGGTGCGTGGGGGTGCTGCTGCACGCCTGCGAGGCCGCGATCGAGGGCGGGTTCGCGGATGACTGATCCGTTCCCCGAAGGTTTTCTGTGGGGCGCGGCCACGTCCGCGTACCAGGTCGAGGGGGCGACCCGCGAGGACGGTCGCGGCGAGTCCGTCTGGGACCGGTTCGCGCACACCCCGGGCGCGGTGGCCGGCGGCGACACCGCCGACGTGGCCTGCGACCACTACCGCCGCTGGCCGGCCGACGTGCGGCTGATGGCCGCCCTGGGGCTGAGCGCGTACCGGTTCTCCGTGGCCTGGCCGCGCCTGTTCCCGGACGGCACCGGCCCGGTGAACAGGGCTGGCCTGGACCACTACGACCGGCTCGTCGACGCACTGCTGGCGCACCGCATCACGCCGGTGGTCACGCTCTACCACTGGGACCTGCCGCAGGCGTTGCAGGACCGCGGCGGCTGGCGGAACCGGGACGTGGTGGACCGGTTCGCCGACTACGCCGACACCTGCTTCGCCGCCTACGGCGACCGGGTCACCTGGTGGGTGACGCAGAACGAGCCGTGGATCGTCGGCGTGCTGGGCCACCTGCGCGGGCTGCACGCCCCAGGCGAGCGGGATCTCGCCGGCGCGGTGCGGGTGATGCACCACCTGCTGCTCGGCCACGGTCGCGCGGTGCAGGCGTTGCGCGCCCGCGGCAGCGGCGGCCGGGCCGGGGTGGCGTTCAGCCTGTTCCCGCACGTCCCGGCGAGTGAAGCCGCCGAGGACGTCGAGGCCGCGCACGGCTCGGACGGTTACGTGAACCGCTGGTTCCTCGATCCGGTGCTGCGCGGCCGCTACCCGGAGGACATGTGCCGGCGCTACGAGGATCTGGCCGGACCGCTGGCGGCGGTGCGGCCGGGCGACCTGGAGATCATCGGCGCCGGCGCCGACTTCGTCGGCGTCAACTACTACACGCCGCGCGTGGTGCGGGCCGCGCCGGAGAGCGAACCGTTCGGGTGGGAGGTGGTGCCGGCGCCGGACGGGACCGCGGTCACCGACCTCGGCTGGCGCATCGCCCCCGACGCGCTGATCGGCCTGCTACTCCGGCTGCGCGACGACTACGGCGACGTGCCGGTGCTGGTCACCGAGAACGGCGCGGCGTTCGGCGACGAGCCGGACGCCGGCGGTCGGGTGCGCGACCGGCGCCGGGTGCGGTTCCTGCACGACCATCTCGCCGCGGTGCGCGCCGCGATCGACCGCGGTGTCCCGGTAGTCGGGTACCTGCACTGGTCCCTGCTGGACAACTTCGAATGGGCGATGGGTTACACGCCCCGGTTCGGGCTGGTGCACGTGGACTACCGCACCCAGGCCCGCACGCTCAAGGACAGCGCACGCTACTACGCACGGGTGATCGCCGCGAACACGGTGCTGCCGGTGGACGGAGATACCGATGAGTGACGCCGAATTGTTGGTGTACGGCGGGACAGCCGCCGGGGTGTGCGCCGCGGTGGCCGCGGCCCGGCACGGGGTCCAGGTCACCCTGCTGGAGCCGGGGCGGCACGTGGGCGGCATGGTTTCCGGTGGGCTCGGCTACACCGACATCGGCAACCCCGCCGTGGTCGGCGGCCTGGCCCGGGAGTTCGCCGCCGCGGTCGGCGACTACTACGGCGTGCCGCCGGGCCACCACGCCGGTCCCGAACCGCACGTGGCCGAGCGGATCTTCCTGGAATGGCTGGACCGCGCCGGGGTGACGGTGCGCTTCGGCACCACCCTCACCGCCGCGTCCATAGTGGACGGAAGAATCCTCTCGGTGTCCGGTGCGGACGGTCGGGAGTGCCGGGCCGGGGTGTACGTGGACGCCAGCTACGAGGGCGACCTGCTCGCCGCCGCCGGCGTCGGCTACCGGGTGGGCCGGGAGAGCCGCTCCCGGTACGGCGAGACGTTCGCCGGCCGGCGCGAGCCCGCGCCCGGCAAGCACAACTTCGTGCCGTACCTGTCCCCGTTCGACGCCGGCGGCCGGCTGCTGCCGCTGATCCACGACGCGCCCGCGGTGGACGCCGGCGAGGGCGACGGCGGCGTGATGGCCTACGGCTACCGGGTGTGCCTGACCAGCGCCGGCGACCGGCTGCCGTTCCCCCGGCGGGACGGCTACCGGGAGGACGAGTGGGAACTGGCCCGCCGGTACTTCGCGCTGCTGGCCGAGCGCGGTATCGAGGTGACCGCCGGTGACCTGATCGGCCTCGTGCCGAACCTGCCGAACGGCAAGTGCGACGGCAACTCCATCGGACCGCTCTCGCTGAATCTGCTGGACGGCACCAACTGGGCCTACCCGGAGGCCGACGAGGCGGGCCGGGAGCGGATCCGGCGGCGGCACCGCGAGTACACCATGGACTTCCTGTACTTCCTCAGCCACGATCCCGCCGTGCCCGAGGCGGTGCGCCGGGGCATCACCGCGTGGGGCCTGCCGCCGGACGAGTTCACCGACACCGGCGGCCTGCCGCACCAGCTCTACGTCCGGGAGGCACGCCGGATGGTTGGCGAGTACGTGCTCACCGAGCACGACCTGCTGCCCCGGCCGCGACCCCAGTACGACGCGGTCGCCATGGGCTCGTACCACATCGACATCCGCGAGGTGCGGCGCACCTGGCGGTGGGTGTACGAGCACCCGGACCCGATTCCCATGGTGTTCAACGAGGGTTACCTGTCGGTCCCGGTGCGGCCGTACCAGATCCCGTACCGGTCCATCGTGCCGCGCTACGCGGAGTGCACCAACCTGCTGGTCCCGGTGTGCCTGAGCGCCTCGCACGTGGCGTTCGGCTCGGTCCGCATGGAGGTGCAGTACGAGATGCTGGGCCACGCCGCCGGCCTGGCCGCGGCGCTGGCGCTCAAGGGCGACCGCGCCGTGCAGCGGGTGGACGTCACCGACCTGCAGGAGCGGCTCGCCGCCGAGGGCCAGGTGCTCGCCCTCCCGGCCTGACCACGGTCCACGCCTCCCGCGAAACCGGCGACCCGGCGGGCCGGGAGATCCCGGCGCGGCGGCCGGCACCTGACCCTGTTGCCCGGGCGGGTGCCCGACCCCGTTGCCGGGTGCGCGGTCGCCTTGACACCCGCGCCGGCCCGGAGAAGACTCGCCGCCGAATGTGGGAGCGCTCTCAGAACTGGGGAGACGGGTGGCGCGAAGGGGCGGGGTGTGCACATCGCCGAGGAGCACGACCGGACGCTGGCGCCGATGCGGTGCTTCCCGCCGGCGTTCGTCTGGGGGACGGCCACCGCGGCGTTCCAGATCGAGGGCGCGACCGCCGAGGACGGCCGGACCGACTCCATCTGGGACACGTTCTGCCGCACTCCCGGCGCGGTCGCCGGCGGCGACACCGGCGACGTGGCCGCCGACCACTACCACCGGATGCCGGAGGACGTGGCGCTGATGCGGTCACTGGGCCTCGGCGGCTACCGGTTCTCCGTGGCCTGGCCACGGGTGCTGCGCCCGGACGGCGCGGTCAACCAGCGCGGCCTGGACTTCTACCGGCGGCTGGTGGACCGGTTGCTGGACAGCGGGATCACCCCGTTCGTCACGCTGTACCACTGGGATCTGCCGCAACACCTGGAGGACCGGGGCGGCTGGACCAGCCGGGACACCGCCTTCCGGTTCGCCGAGTACGCGCAGACCGTGCACGCCGCACTCGGCGACCGCGTGCTGCACTGGACCACGTTGAACGAGCCCTACTGCGCGGCGCTGCTGGGGTACGGCGCCGGCGTGCACGCCCCGGGCCGGCGCGATCCGCGCGCCGCCGCGGCCGCCGCGCACCACCTGCTGCTCGGTCACGGCCTGACCACCCAGGCCATCCGCGCCGCCGACGGGGGCGCGCGGGTGGCGATCACGTTCAACCTGTACCCGGTCGATCCAGCCGACCCGGACGACCCGGTGGACCGGGACGCCGCGCGGCGCGTCGACGGCCTGCAGAACCGGCTGTGGCTGGACGCGGTGCTGCGCGGCCGCTACCCGGACGACGTGCGCGCCGACCTGGCGCGGTTCGGCTTCGACGAGCACGTGCGGCCGGCGGACCTGGCCACCCTCGCCGCGCCCGTCGACGCCCTGGGCGTCAACTACTACTCCGGCTACCGCGTCACCGGGCACGGCGGGCCGGACCGGCGGCGGGCGGAGTGGATCGGCGCGGAGCACGTCCGGCCGGTGTACCGGGGCCTGCCCAGGACGGCGATGGGCTGGGAGGTGCAGCCCGAGGGCCTGACCCGGGTACTGCTCCGGGTGCACACCGAGTACCCGGTGCTGCCGCTGTACGTCACCGAGAACGGCGCCGCCTACGACGACGATCCCGCCGAGGACGGCACCACCCACGACGTCGAGCGGCGGGACTACCTGCGCGGGCACCTGACCGCGGTGCACGACGCGATCGAGCGCGGCGTCGACGTGCGCGGCTACTTCTGCTGGTCGCTGCTGGACAACTTCGAGTGGGCGGAGGGCTACGCGAAACGGTTCGGCATCGTCCGGGTGGACTTCGACACGCTCGCCCGCACCCCCAAGCTGAGCGGGCTGTGGTACTCGAGGGTGGCGCGGGCCAACGCGCTGCCCGGCGGGTAGGAGGCTTCCGCATGCGTGCGTCAGGCCGCGACACTCGGGGGGACCACGGCGCGCGCCCCGCCGTCCGGCCCGCGACCGGGGTGGCCGGCGGAAGCCCCGCCGACACGGCGGCGGTCGAGCGGGAAGCCACGAAACGAGGGGCGCGCACGGACCGGCGGGTGCCGACGCTGGACGAGGTGGCCCGGCTGGCCGGGGTGTCCCGGTCGACCGCCTCTCGGGTGATCAACGGCCAGTCCTACGTCAGCGCCCGGGCCAGGGCCGCGGTGACCGAGGCCGTCACCCGGCTCGGCTACCGCCCCAACATGCTGGCCCGGTCGCTGGCCACCCGGCGAACCAACTCGCTGGCCCTGGTGGTCTCCGAGCACGGCAGCCGGGTGCTGGACGACCCGTTCTTCGCCCGCCTGCTGCGCGGCGTGTACGCCGGGCTGGCCGGCACCGGCCTGCAACTGGTGCTGCTGATGGACCAGGACGGCCAGGACCACGCCGCGCTCGGCCGCTACCTGTGCGCCGGGCATGTCGACGGCACACTGGTGGTCAGCCTGCACGGCGAGGACCCGCTGCCCGGCCAGCTCCGCTCCGCCGGCGTGCCCACCGTGCTCGTCGGCCGGCCACTGTCCACCGTGGACCTGCCATACGTGGACGCGGACAACTTCAACGGCGCGGTCGCGGCCGCACGGCATCTGGCCGCCGCGGGCCGCGGCACGCTGGTCACCATCGCCGGGCCACGGGACATGGCGGTCGGTATCGATCGGCTGGCCGGCTGGCGGTGCGGGATGGCCGCCGCCGGCCGGCGCACCGCCGGCGTGGCGCACGGTGACTTCACCGTCGAGGGTGGTGCGGCGGCGATGACCCGGCTGCTGGCCGACCACCCCGACCTGGACGGCGTGTTCGCCGCCTCGGACCTGATGGCACTGGGCGCGATGCGGGCGCTGCGCGCGGCTGGCCGCACGGTCCCGGACGACGTCGCGGTGGTCGGCTTCGACGACTCCGACCTGGCCGCCACCGCCGTGCCACCGCTGACCACGGTCCGCCAGCCGGTCGAGGAGTTGGGGCGCACCGCCACCTGGCGGCTGCTCGGCGAACTCGACGCCGAGGACCAACTCCCGCCGTCGGTGCTGCTGCCCACCGAACTCGTCGCCCGCGCCAGCGGCTGACGCGCCACCCGCTCTGGGAGCGCTTCCAGGCTCGGGTGTCCCGGCCGGCGCACCGCGCGCCGGATACCTGCCCGGTCGGAGGGGGCCGTTCCCCTGCTTCGGTGCCGGACCCGGTGACCGGTCGAGCCGTCTTCGCCGGCTCGGCGTTCCGCCAACCCGCGACCGCGCGGCACGCTGCCCGCGTCCGCGCCTCGGTGGCCGCGGCGCCGCCCGAGACGCCGCAGCCGTCGCCGTCCGCCTGACCGACCCGCGCAGAGAGGACCGATGCAACGATGCAGGTCGAAGAACTGCTCAAGCCCTTTCCCATCAAGGAGTTCCACCCGTTTCCCCGGGCGCTTCTCGGACCGGGCGCGCACGAGTTGATCGGACCGGAGGCCAAGAAGCTGGGCTTTCGGCGGACCCTGGTGATGACCACCGGCCTGCGCGGCAGCGACACCGTGCACAAGATCGTCGAGTCGCTGAAGTACCACGGTCTGGAGCCGGTGCTCTACGACCGGGTCGAGTCGAATCCCAAGGACTACAACGTCATGGACGCCGTGGCGCTGTACCAGGAGCACAGGTGCGACTCGTTCGTCTCCATCGGGGGCGGCTCGGCCCACGACGCGTGCAAGGGCGCGCGCATCTCGGTGGCGCATGACGGCCGCAACGTCAACGAGTTCGAGGGGTTCAACAAGTCGGAGAACCCGCAGAATCCGCCGCACATCGCGGTGTCCACCACGGCGGGCACCGGATCGGAGACGTCGTGGGCGTACGTCATCACCGACACCACGACCGACCCGGACAACCCGCACAAGTACGTCGCCTTCGACGACTCCTGCGTGACCAGCCTGGCCATCGACGATCCGACGCTGTACTACGACTGCCCGATGGACTACACCGCGCAGTGCGGCTTCGACGTGCTGGCACACGCCTCGGAGCCGTACGTGTCGCGGTTGAACTTCCCGCCGTCGCTGGGTAACGCGCTGCACGCGATCAAGCTGACCGCGCAGCACCTGCGGCAGGCGGTATGGAACGGGCAGGACCTGCCCGGTCGCGAGGGCATGATGTACGCCCAGTACATCGCCGCGCAGGCGTTCAACTCCGGCGGCCTGGGCATCGTCCACTCCATCTCGCACGCGGTGAGCGCCTTCTACGACACCCACCACGGGCTGAACAACGCGATCGCGCTGCCCCGGGTGTGGGCGTTCAACATGCCGGTGGCCTACCAGCGGTTCGCCGACATCGCCGAGGCGATGGGGGTGGACACGCACGGCATGACCCGGGTGCGAGCGGCCGAGGCGGCGCTCGCCGCCGGCATCCGGCTGCTGCGCGACGTGGGCATCCCGGAGAAGTTCACCGACGTCCGCCAGGACAGCTACGTCAAGAACCGGCTCGGCAAGGGGCCGACGAAGTTCTACGAGAACGCCTCGGTGATCAAGGGCGACGCGGAGGACGTGGACCGGATCACCAACCACGTGCTCGGCGACGCCTGCACCCCGGGCAACGCCAAGGAGTGCACGTTCGACACGGTCCGCCCGGTGGTCGAGCACTGCATGACCGGTGACCTGGATGACCTGCTGAGCTGACCCGGCACCGCGGTCGGCGGGTCCACCCGGTGTGGGCCCGCCGGCCGCGGCTGGCGTGGACGGAGGAACCGTGCCCGAAACATCGCGTGAGGAGCATCCGTTCGGTTCGATCGAGGAGGTGACGCGGCGGTTCGCCGAGCACGGCTACCTCGTCGACCGGCGGCTGGCAACCACCGTTTTCCTGCTGTCCCGGCTGGACAAGCCGGTGCTGCTGGAGGGACCGGCCGGGGTGGGCAAGACGGAGCTGGCCAAGACCCTCGCCGCGGCGACCGGTCGGCGGCTGCTCCGGCTGCAGTGCTACGAGGGGCAGGACGAGACGAAAGCCCTGTACGAGTGGGACTACGGCAAGCAACTGCTCTACACCCAGATGCTGCGGGACAAGATCGGTGAGATCACCGCGGGCGCGCCCGACCTGGCCACCGCGGTGCGCCGCATCCGCGAGCAGGACAGCGTGTTCTTCTCCGAGCAGTTCCTCGCGCCGCGCCCGCTGCTGGACGCCATCCGCGGCGACGAGCCGTGCGTGCTGCTCGTCGACGAGGTCGACCGCGCGGACGAGGCGCTGGAGGCGGTGCTGCTGGAATGCCTGGCCGAGTTCCAGGTCTCGGTGCCCGAGATCGGCACCTTCACCGCCACCACCGTCCCGTACGTGGTGCTCACCTCGAACAACACCCGCGACCTCTCCGCCGCGCTGAAGCGCCGGTGTCTGCACCTGTTCCTGGACTACCCGGACGCCGAGCGCGAGCTGGCGATCCTGCGCGCCAAGCGCACCGGGCTGGCCGAGGCGGCCGCCCGGCAACTGGTGCACGTGGTGCGCGGCCTGCGCGAGCTTCCGCTGCGCAAGGCGCCGAGCATCTCCGAGACCGTGGACTGGGCCCGCACCCTCGCCGTGCTCGGCGTCGAGGAACTCGAGCCCGCGGTGCTCGCCGAGACGGCCAACGTGGTGCTCAAGTACGAGCGGGACATGGACCGGGCGCTGGAGGTGCTGCCCCGGCTGGTCGACCCGAACCGCGAGCTGCCCGAACTCGGCCATCCGCACGGCCACGGACACGGACATGAGCATGGGCACGCGGGCCGGCACGGCGCGAACCCCGCCAACGGGCATGCGGCCGGCGCGGCGGACGAGCCGGACGGGCGCGCGGTCCGCGCCGCCATGGACCGGCCAGGGCGGCACGACGCGGCCTACTACGGCGCGCCCGGCCCCGGCCCGGACCGTCCGGCCGCATCCGCCGGCGGCCGCGGCGCCCGGTCGTTCGCCGCGGTGACCCGCCGGCGCGGCACCTGAGGCAGGGGCACCGTGGAAAGCGCCCTGCACCGGTTCGTCCGGCTGATGCGCCTGTTCGGCCAGCGGGTCTCGGTGGCTGAGGCCACCGACGCGATGCGTGCCGCCGCGCAGCCCGGGGTGCTCGCCGACCGGGACACCCTGCGCGCCGCGCTGCGCGTGACGCTGGTCAAGGACCGCCGCGACGCCGAACTGTTCGACGAGCTGTTCGACGCCTTCTTCACGCTGCGCCCGGTCATCCCGGACGGCACCGGGCATGGCCACGGCCACGAGCACGACGACCTGGCCGACACCGGAGAGCTGGAGTCCTACACCGTGTCCGAGGAACCCGCGGGCACCCCGCAGCAGGGCCACAGCCACGGCAAACCGGACGACATCCGGGACTACTTCGACGCCGAGGACCTCGCCGAGCGGTACAACCTGCACCAGGAGGCCAACAAGCTCGACCTGGCGTCCACCACCGACGAGATCGTGCTCGCCAGCGACGGTGCCGCGGGCACGCCGGACGGTGCCACCGTGCGACTGGAGACGGAGCGGCTGCACGGCGCCGGTGTCCCCGGGCAGCTCTCCCCCGGCACCGCGCCCCGGCTGGACACCGAGCTGACCGTGGCCCAGGAGCAGGCCCTGCTCGGCTGGCTGGACGACCCGTCCGGCGAGCCCGACGAGCAGGTGGTGGCCGCGCTGCGCCGCCAGCTCGCCGGGGTCGTCGCGAACCTTCCCGAGTTGCTGAAGCGGCACCTGGACCGGCTGGTGGCGCTCCGGCCCGAGATCGAGTCGCGGATCGTGGAACGAGCCCGCGCCGAGTCGATCGACGAGGACGACCGGCAGCGGCTGGAGCGAGCGCTGCGCCGGGTGGCCAGCACCATGCGCGGCGCGCTGACCAGCCGGAAGCGGGCCACCCCGCACGGCAGGGTGCATCCGGGCCGCACCATGCGCCGGAACATGCGCTACGACGGCGTGCCGTTCCGCCCGGTGACCACCACCCGCGCCGAGGACAAGCCGCGCGTGCTGGTGCTGGTCGACGTGTCGCTGTCGGTGCGCGCCACCGCCCGGTTCGCCCTGCACCTGGTGCACGGCCTGCAGTCGCTGTTCACCCAGGTGCGCTCGTTCGCGTTCGTCGACGAACCCGTCGAGATCACCGAACTGTTCGCCGAGTACCCGCTGGAGCGCGCGCTCGGGCTGGTCTTCGACGGGCTACCCGCGGGCGGGCTGCTCGACGTGGACGGCAACTCCAACTACGGCAGCACCTTCGAACTGCTGCTGTCCGAGTACGGCTCGGCGCTGAACCGGCGCACCACCCTGCTGGTGCTCGGCGACGGCCGGGGCAACGGCAACGACCCGAACCTGGACGGCTTCGCCGAGATCACCCGCCGGGTGCGGCAGACCGTGTGGTTGACCCCGGAACCCCGGTACTCCTGGCGGCTGGGTTCCTGCGACCTGCCGCGCTACGCCGAGTTCTGCGACACCGTCGAGGTGGTGGCCGACCTGGCCGGGCTGCAACACACCGCGCAGCGCATGTCCACGGCGGTGACCGGGCGGTGAGCGTCGGAGCCCAGGCCGAGGACACCGTGCCCGGGCCGGTGCGCCTCGCCGGCCGCGGTATCGACCCGCTCGCACCGTGCCCGCCCGGCCAGTACGCCGATCACCTCGTGGGTGTGGTGCGCGAGGACCCCGGAGTGCCGGACATCGTGCCGCCCGTGGTGCGCACCGAGCACTTCTCGCTGCGCCGCCGTGGCCGCCGCGTGGAGGTGAGCCACCGGTTGCCTCCGCGGCGGCTGGACAACGACCTGGCCGGGCTGCTCGCCGACGAGCTGTTCGCCCCGGGTTGGCTGTCCGGCCCGGACATCTTCGAGCGCGTCTTCACCGGGGTGGTACGGTCCTGTGTGGACGGTGCGTTGCCGGCGTGGGCCACCTTCTACGGCAACACGCTGGCCCGGATCCATGCGTGCTGGCGTGTTCCCGCGCCGGGTCGCGAGCACTCGTCGATCGCCGGGTTCGCCCCGGTCTACCGGCGCGCGCTACGGCTGGTGCCACCGGGTTCGGTGCTGGACCTCGGCTCCTGCTTCGGGTTCCTCGCGCTGCTGCTGGCCGAGCGCCCCCTGCACCGGGTGACCGCGTCCGACCTGTCCGCCGGATCCATGCGACTGCTGGAGGCGGTGGCCCGGATGCGCCGGGCCCGGCTGGACACGCTGGTCTGCGACGCGGCCCGGATTCCGCTGCCGGACGGCTCGGTGGACACGGTGACCGCCATCCACCTGCTGGAACACCTGGACGAGCCGCACGGCGACGCGGTTCTCCGCGAGGCCGTGCGGGTGGCCAGGCGGCGGGTGGTGGTCGCGGTGCCGTTCGAGGACGAACCGACCACCGCCTACGGACACGTCCGCCGGTTCGACCGCGCCGCGCTGACCCGGCTCGGCCGGCGCACCGGCCGCCGGTTCGCGGTGACCGAGCACCACGGCGGCTGGCTGGTGGTCAACGCCGGCTGAGTTCGGCTAGATCACCCCCATCTTGCTCGCCTCGTACACGGCCTCGGCGCGGCTGGCCGCGTCCAGCTTGCGCATGATGTTGCGCACGTGGAACTTGACCGTGGTCTCCGAGATGTACAGCCGCCCGCCGATCTCCCGGTTGCTCAGCCCGTGGGCGAGCAGTTCCAGCACCTTCTGCTCGCGCTCGGTGAAGGTCGGCTGCTCGGGACGAACCCGCACCGAGCGGACCATCGCGGCGGCCGAGCGGGAGTCGAAGGCGCTCTCCCCGCGCGCCACCGCCCGGATGGCCCGCACCAGTTCGGTGGTGTCCACGTCCTTGACCACGTAGCCGCGGGCGCCGTGCCGCACCGCGGCCATCACCAGGGCGTCGTCCAGGAACGTGGTGAGCACCAGCACTCCGACGGCCGGACACCGCTCGGTGAGCCGCGCGCACAGGTCCAGGCCCTCGCTGTCCTCGCCGGTGGACAGCTTCAGGTCCAGCAGCACCACCGAGGGCGTGGTGCGCCCGATCACGGCCATGGCCTCGCCCGCGGTGCTGGCCTCGGCGACCACTTCGAGGTCCGGCTCACGGTCCAGGACGGAGCGCAGCCCCTGGCGGACGATCGCGTGGTCGTCCACCAGGGCGATGCGCACGGCACGGTCGGTGGTCATCGCCCGCCCCGGGAGCGGGTCGGCCGGGTGCCGCGACGTGGCACGCGCATCAGGGGACCTCCTCGGTCGGCACCGGCAGCGGCACGTCCACCCGCAGCCGGATGCCACCCATCCGCGACCGGCGGATGGACAGCGCGCCACCCAGTTCCTCGGCACGGGCCAGCATGTTCGCCAGGCCGCGGTGCCGCCCGGAGAGGTCGCCGGCCCGGGACAGCCGCAGGGCGCGGCGCAGTTGTGCCGGCTCGCCGGTGCCGTCGTCGGAAACCGTCAGCACCACCACGTCCGGCCGGTACCGCAACCGCACCAGCGCCCGGCTGGCCTTGCCGTGTGCGGCGGAGTTGAACAGCGCCTCGCCGGTGAGCCGCAGGATGGACTGTTCCGCCGCCGGCGGCAGCGGCACCGGGTTGCCCTCCACCCGCACGTTGACCTCCAGGTCGGTGGGCAGGTGCACCACGGACAGCCGCTCCAGCATCGCCGGCAGCGGTCCCGGCTGCTCCTCCGAGGTGTGGTGCAGCGCGTAGATGGCCGCGCGCAGCCGCTCCACCGCCTGGCGGGTGAGGTCCTTGGCGCCGGCCAACCGGCCGGCGATGTCCGCGGCGGCGCCGCCCAGGCCGTCCAGTTCGGCCCGGCACACCTCGATCGTCATGCCGGCGGACAGCACGTACTGGGTGACGCTGTCGTGCAGTTCGCGGGCGATCCGGTGCCGCTCGTCGTCCAGCGCCTGGCGCTGCATCGCGCCGACCAGCCGCTGCTGCGTCTCGGCCAGTTCGGCGCTGCGCTCGGCGAGATCGCGGGCCTGCCGCTCGGCCGCCTGGGACAGTTGCTCGGTACGCCCGCGCAACCGGGCGGCGGCGTGGAACAGGTACGAGTTGTGCAGCGCGACGGCGGCCTGGTTGGCCAACACGCGCAGGATCGCCAGGTCGGTGGCGGCCACCTCGATGCCGGCGCCCGGGCTGGCGACGATCCCGCCGACCGGCTCGTCGTCCAGCGTCATCGGCGCCCGCACCCACCGGGGACCGCTGGCCGACGACTCCGCCTCCCACGGGCGGCTGCGCAGAACCTCGAGGTGGTCGCGCACCTCGTCCGGCAGCAGCCGCTCGTCCTCGACCAGATCGCCCGCGGTGAGCAGCAGGAACCGTGGTCGCGCCGCGCGCAGCGCGCCGTCGGCGATGGCCAGCAGCAGCCAGCGTGCCTGGAGGTGGTCGGCCGCCGTCCTGGCAACCGTCTCGACCAGCGTCCTCGGCCCCTCGGCGGTGCGCACCAGGGCGCGGGAGATGCCGTCCAGCGCCTGCACCGCGCGCGCCAGCCGCTCGGTGGAGCGCACGTACTCCGGATAGAAGGAGCGCTTTCCGGTACGCAGCCCGGTGAGCACACCGAGGTCGGTGGCCACCTGCGGGTCGGGCGCCGGCTCGGGCACGCGGGCCGCCTCTCACAGCGCCGCGCGGAACAGCGTTTCGATGTCCCGCGCGTCCGCGTTGCGTGGATTGGTGGCCAGGCAGGCGTCCTTGAGCGTGTTGCGGGCCAGCCGGGGCACGTCGTCCTCGGTGACGCCGAGCGCGGTCAACCCGCGCGGCACGCCCACCGCGTCGGCCAGGTCGCGCACCCGCTCGGCGAGTTCGAGCGCCACCTCCTCGGGTGGTACCGCGTCGGTGCGGATCCCCGCGGCCGCGGCCAGCGGCACGAACCGCCGGGGCGACGTCGCCGCGTTGAACCGGATCACGTGCGGGAGCAGCACGCCGTTGACCACCCCGTGCGGGGCGTCCAGCAGCCCGCCGACCTGGTGGCTCATCGCGTGCGTGGCGCCGAGGATGGCGTTGGTGAACGCCATCCCGGCCTCCAGCGAGCCCTGCGCCATGGCCAGCCGGGGGTTGGTCTCCTTCGGGCGAAGCTGGGTGCGCAGCAGGTGCCCGGTGATCAACTCGACGGCGTGCAGCGCATGGTTGTCGGTCAACGGGTTGTGCGCGCGGGACACGAACGCCTCGATCGCGTGGGTGAGCGCGTCCAGCCCGGTGGCCGCGTTCAGTTCCTCGGGCATCGTGGTGAGCAGCCGGGGATCGATCACCGAGATCTCCGGCACCAGGGTACGGCTGATGATGGTGATCTTGATGCGCGCGGCGGTGTCGGTGATCACGGCGAACTGGGAGACGTCCGCCCCGGTGCCGGAGGTGGACGGCACCATCACCGTCGGCGGAATCGGGTGCACCACCTTGTCCACGCCCTCGTAGCCGAGGATCCGGCCGCCGTTGCCGGACAGGATGGCCACGCCCTTGGCGGCGTCGATGCACGACCCGCCGCCCAGCCCGATGATCACGTCGCTGCCGCTGTCGACATAGCGTTCGAAGGCGGCCTCGATCTCATGGTCCTTGGGATTCGGCGTGACGTCGTGCCACACCACCGGGTACAGCCCGGCCTGCCGCAGGTGACCGACCGCCTCGTCCACCCAGCCGGCCTCGATTAGGCCCGGATCGGTGACCAGGAACGGGCGCCGCGCGCCGACCCGAAGCGTGCAGTGTCCCAGTTCGGCCAGCGAACCCGGGCCGAAGACGATCTCCGGCGCGTGGAACTTGGCGAGATGCGCGCGCTCCGCCGCGTGGGTGGTGTCCACCGGTTGCGGTCCCAACAGCTCGCGCGGTCCGTCCGCACCGCACCAGTCGGCGCCGAACCAGTCGCCGTCGGTCATCGCGGTGCCTTCCAGCAGCAGGGGCACGGGGACCTCCCGACCTCCGACTACGGTGAGCCAGGCTACAACGCGGCCCGGTTACCTCACGCGCAAGCGACCGTCATTCGTGGCAGCTCACGGTAATACGCGCGGAGGGGGCCGGCACCGTTCTTCGCGGTGCGCCGACCTGTCCGATCGGTCAGGTCCGCGCACCCCGGCAGGGCGGTCGAGGGTCCTCGAACGGGTGGACGGCCCGCGCTCGCCGGGCGCGCCTCTCCCCTCCCCGGCCAGGATGTTGACGCGACGCTGGGAACGGAACTTCCACGGGGGCCGCTGATGACGAGGCGTTCCTGGCTGAACGCGATGATGCGGGTGCTGCCGGTACCGCTCGGCCTGGTGCTCAGCGGCGCCCTAGTCTGGGGCGCGTCCTACGCCGACTGGACCGGCAACACCAGCAACGCCGGTAACAAGTGGTCCTCGGGATCCCTCGGCCTCGCCAACGACAGCCGGGTGCCGATGTTCAACGTCGAGAACATGAAGCCCGGCGACTCGGGCGCGAACTGCATCGTGATCAAGTCGAACGCCGACTTCCCCACGGCGCTGAAGCTCTACAGCTCCTCGCCGAACTGGCCCACCAACTTCCAGTCCTTCGTGGACCTCAGGATCGAGGTGGGCACCGGCGGCCGCTTCGGCGACTGCGCCGGCTTCTCGCCCTTCGACACCGCCTTTGTCGGCACGCTGGACACCTTCCTCGCCCTGCACACCGACTTCCGCACCGGCGTGGGCCCGTGGACGCTGCCCGGGAAGCCGCCGAACGCGCTCAGCTTCCGCTTCATCTGGCGGTTCAGTCCCGACGCGCCCAACGGCGCGCAGAGCGTGGAAACCAACGAGGTGACGTTCAGCTGGGAAGCCCACGAGGCGCGGTGAGCGACCACGCGCCGGGCGGTCCACCGGCTCCACGAGCATGGCCCGGCGCCCGCGAGGTCGTCTCGAGCCTCGCCCGGGTCGTGCTGGGCGCGCTGGCCGGGCTGCTGCTGTGGGCGCAATTGCCCGTGCTGACGCTGGGCTGGGCGGCGACCGTGGTGCAGTCCGGGTCCATGCGTCCCGCCCTGCTGCCCGGCGACGTCGTGCTCTACCAGCCGCTGCGCGGCCGGGTGCCGGCCGTCGGGCAGATCGTGCTGGCCCACGACCCCGGCAGGCCGGCGGACCTGCTCACGCACCGCGTGGTCGGGGCGCGTGGCGACGAGGTGATCACCAAGGGGGACGCCAACTCCACCCCGGACCCCACCCCGCTGCGGCTCTCGGCCATCCAGGGGGTGGCGCGGCTGCGGGTGCCCTGGGTGGGGCTGCCCGTCCGGCTGTGGCGTGCCGGGCGGCGGCTGACCGCCGTTGTCGCCACGCTCGCGCTCGCCGTCGCGCTCGGTCTCGCCGCCCGGCCGCCGCGCCGGCGCTGACCGTGATTGGCGCGCGCCGGTATGGGCGGGTGAACTGGTTGGCGGCGTCCCGCGTCCCCACCGGCACCAACCACGGCAGGACCGGAGGTCCGATGACAGAGTTCGAGCGGTACGTGATCGAGGAACACGTCGAGGACTTCAACGACGGGCTGATCAGCCGGCGGGAACTGCTGCGCCGCGTCGGCCTGGTCACCGGCAGCGTCGCCGCCGCGGCGGCCCTGCTGGAGACGATGGGCTGCGGCACGCGGCCGACCAGCACCCCGCCCGGGCCGAGTTCCCGCGCCAGCAGCGTGCCCCGGGACTTCGCCACCCCACCGGCTCAGCCGACCCGGGACGGGGTGACGGTGCGCGAGGACGACCCGCGGATCAGGGTGACGCCGTTGCCGGTCACCGGCACCGACGGCGCCGCGCTGATCAGCTACCACGCGGCGCCGGCCGGCCGGCAGCCGGCGGGCGGCATCCTGGTGGTGCACGAGAACCGCGGCCTGGTGCCCCACATCAAGGACGTGGTGCGGCGGGTGGCCACCGCGGGTTTCGCCGCGCTCGCCGTCGACCTGCTGTCCCGCGACGGCGGCGCCGACCGGCTCAGCGACCCCGCGGCGTATGCGGCCGCCCTGGCCAGGCGGCCGGTGGACGCGATGGTGGCGGACCTCCGCCAGGCGCTGGGCGCGCTCTCCGCTTCGGGTGTCGGCGGCAGCCTCGGCATGACCGGCTTCTGCTTCGGCGGCGGCATGGTGTGGAACGCGCTGGCGGCGGGCGTCGACGTGCGGGCCGCGGTCCCGTTCTACGGTCCGGCTCCGAGCGACATCGCCGGCCTGGCCAGGACCAGGGCGGCGGTGTTCGCGGTCTACGCGGAGCGGGACTCGCGGATCACCGCGTCCCGGGACACCGTCGAGGCAGCGCTGAAGAAGACAGGTCGGCCGTACCGGATCGTCGTCTACCCCGGCGTCGACCACGCGTTCCACAACGACACCGGCCCGCGGTACGACGCCACCCAGGCCGAGGCGGCCTGGATCGCCGCCGTCGAGTGGTTCCGCCAGTACGTGCCGGCCTGACCCCCGGACCGGGGCCGGGCGGCCTCAGCCGGCGAGCGCGCCCACGACGGTGTAGCCCAGCAGCGTGGCACCGATCCCGGCGACCACGCTGACCAGGACGTTCGCCCCGGCGTAGAAGTAGGCCCGCTCCTCGACCAGCCGCAGCGTCTCGTAGCTGAACGTGCTGTAGGTGGTCAGCGCGCCGCAGAAACCGGTGCCCAGCACGGCGAACGCGGAGCCGGGCAGCGCCCGCCCGGCGCCGGCCAGTGCGCCCAGGATCAGGCAGCCGGCGACGTTGACGGTGAGCGTGCCCCACGGGAACACGCTGTCGTGCCGGCTCTGCACGGTGCGGTCGGTGAGGTAGCGCAGCGGCGCGCCGGCCATGGCCCCGAGGAACACCCACAGGACGGTCACCGCGGCTCCGCTCCCGCCGCCCCGACGGTCTCCACCTCGGCCGGGATCACCACGTCCTCGGTGGCCGCGCGTGGCACGCCGGTCACCCAGCGGGTCAGCCCGACGCCGGCCAGCACGGCCAGCAGCGCGCACACCGGGGTCGCGACCAGGTAGCCGAGCGCCGTGGCCACCGATTCGGGCCGCAGCAGTTCCCGCACCTCGACGGCATAGGTGGAGAACGTGGTGAAGCCGCCGAGCACACCGACGCCGAGGAACGGCCGCAGCAGCCGGTGCGTCGACCAGACGTCGCTGATCAGCACCATGAGCACGCCGATGAGGAAGCAGCCCAGCACGTTGACGGTGAAGGTGCCCCACGGGAACCGGCCAGGAACGGTGGGCAGGACCTGGGACATCCCGTAGCGGGCGAGGGCGCCGGCGCCGCCGCCGAGCGCGATGACCAGCAGCACGGCACCGTGGGTGCGGACCAGTTCCCGGCGCTGGTCGGGGATGTGCAGATCGACGTCCGGATCGACGGCGGCGTGAACACGCACGTCGCTGTCCATGGGTGAGCCTCCTACGTGAGCCCGACAGCATCCATCAGGTTCAGTAGGGACCGTTGGCGGTGTGCGCACCGCGGTTCTCCCGCGCTGGGAAGCGGCGAGCCCCACCGCCGCGATCGATTCAGTGCTTGTTCCTGGACGCCCGCCGCGATCGCGTCGCAGGATCGGTCCGGTTCCGGAACAGGCCGCCAGACTAGCGCAGCCGGACCCGCGCGGTCCCGGCACCGTGCCCGGGGTCACTCGGCGTCGCCGTGGCGCGGGTCCGGAAGCCGCTGCCTGATGAGGTCCATCACCGAACTGTCGGTGAGGGTGGTGACGTCGCCGAGTTCCCGGTGCTCCGCCACGTCGCGCAACAACCGCCGCATGATCTTGCCCGACCGGGTCTTGGGCAGTTCGGGAACCACGAGGATCTGCCGGGGCTTGGCGATCGGACCGATCTGCGCCGACACGTGCTCGCGCAGCCGCCGCACCACGTCCTCGCCCGCGGTGTCCTCGCCGCCCGCCCGGGGGATGACGAACGCCACGATGCCCTGCCCGGTGGTCGGGTCCGGGGCACCCACCACGGCCGCCTCGGCGACCCCCGGATGGGACACCAGCGCGGACTCGACCTCGGTGGTGGAGATGCGGTGCCCGGAGATGTTCATCACGTCGTCGACCCGGCCGAGCAGCCAGATGTCGCCGTCGTCGTCCCACTTGGCGCCGTCTCCGGCGAAGTACACGCCGGGGAACCGGGACCAGTAGGTCTCCCGGTAGCGCTGGTCGTCGCCCCAGATGGTGCGCATCATCCCCGGCCACGGCTCGGTGAGCACCAGGTAGCCGGCCGCGTTGCGCCGCGGCAGCTGCCTGCCCCCCTCGTCGTAGATCTCCGCGGCCACGCCGGGCAGCGGCCGGGACGCCGAGCCCGGCTTACCGTCGTGCACCCCGGGCAGCGGGCTGATCAGGATGCCGCCGGTCTCGGTCTGCCACCACGTGTCCACGATCGGGCACCGAGCGCCACCGATGTGCTCCCGGTACCACACCCACGCCTCCGGGTTGATCGGCTCGCCGACGGTGCCCAGCAGGCGCAGCGAGGACAGGTCGAACTCGCGCGGGATGTCCTCACCCCACTTCATGAACGAGCGGATCGCGGTCGGCGCGGTGTACAGGATCGACACCCGGTACTTCTCCACCAGTTCCCACCACCGGCCGCGGTGCGGCGTGTCCGGGGTGCCCTCGTAGAGCACCGAGGTGGCACCGTTGGCCAGCGGGCCGTAGACGGTGTAGGAGTGGCCGGTCACCCAGCCCACGTCGGCGGTGCACCAGTACACGTCGGTGTCCGGCTTGAGGTCGAACACCGCCCAGTGGGTCCAGGCCACGAACGCCAGGTAGCCGCCGGTGGTGTGCAGGATGCCCTTCGGCTTGGCCGTGGTGCCGCTGGTGTAGAGCACGAACAGCGGATGCTCCGAGGGGAACGCCGCCGCGGTGTGCTCGGCGGGCTGCCGGTCGACCTCCTCGTGCCACCACCGGTCCCGGCCGGCCACCCAGTCGACGTCCTGGCCGGTGCGCCGGACCACCAGCACGTTTCGCACCTGCGGGCACTCCTTCAGGGCGGCGTCCACGTGCACCTTCAGCCCGCTGGGCGCGCCGCGCCGGTAGCCGCCGTCGGCGGTGACCACCACGCGGGCGTCGCAGTCCTGGATCCGGCCGCGTAGCGCCTCGGCGGAGAAGCCGCCGAACACCACGGTGTGCGGGGCGCCGATCCGGGCGCAGGCCAGCATCGCGACCACCGTCTCCGGGATCATCGGCAGGTAGATGGCCACCCGGTCGCCCGTGCGCACACCAAGGTCGGTGAGCGCGTTCGCCGCCTGGCACACCTGGCGGTGCAGGTCGGCGTAGGTGACGGTGCGGGTGTCCCCGGGCTCGCCCTCCCAGTGGAACGCGACCCGGTCACCCCGGCCGGCGGCCACGTGCCGGTCCACGCAGTTCTCCGCGACGTTGAGCCGGCCGCCGACGAACCAGGTGGCGAACGGCGGCTGCCACTCCAGCACCCGGTCCCACCGCCGAGCCCAGGACAGGCGCTCGGCGGTGCCCGCCCAGAAGCCCAGCGGGTCCCGCTCGGCGTCGCGGTAGACGTCCGCGGTGACGTTCGCGGCGCGGGCGAACGCCGCCGGCGGCGGGAACCGCCGGGACTCGCGCAGCAGGTCGGCGAGCGTCGCGTCCTCGCTCATCACGGACCCTCCTCACGTGTCCCCGAGGCGTCCCTGACCCACTGTTCCCGGCGCCCACCGGCGTCGATAAGGCACAACGGCCCACATTCCGGTCATCACGGGCGTGCTCGCCGGGATGTCCGGCGTCACACTGGGCGCATGGGTGAGAGCCGGGGGATCGCCCCGCCCGGCGCGGTGGTGATCGGCGGCCGGAGGATCGCGCTGCTGGACCGGGCACGCGTCTACGCCTGCGGGATCACCCCCTACGACGTGACCCACCTCGGCCACGCGGCCACCTTCGTGTGGGTCGACGTGCTCGGCCGGGTGCTGCGCCACCTCGGCGTCGAGCCCGACATCTGCCGCAACGTCACCGACGTGGACGACGTGCTGGACGCGGCGGCCGACCGCGCCGGGTCGCGCTACGACACGTTCGCGGCCATCCAGCAGTTCGAGTTCCAGCGCGACATGGCCGCGCTCAACGTGCGTGTCCCCAGCTATGAGCCACGCGCGCACAGCTACGTGCGGCACGTCGTCCGGTTGGCCGCCGGGCTGCTGGACGCCGGCGCCGCGTACGTCAGGCGCGGCAGTGTCTACTTCCGCGGCCGGGCCGTGGCGGACCGGGCCGGCCTCGACCATGCCGAGGCGGTGCGGCTGTCCGCCGAGTACGGCGGCCGGCCGGACGACCCGGCCAAGGACGACCCGCTGGACGTGGCGCTGTGGCAGGCCGCCGAACCGGGTCACCCCGCGTGGGACTCGCCGTGGGGACCGGGCCGGCCCGGCTGGCACGCCGAGTGCGTGGCGATGGCTCTGTCCGTCTTCGGGCTCGGCGTCGACGTCCACGCTGGCGGCGCCGACCTGCGGTTCCCGCACCACGCCTACCACGCCGCCATGGCGGAGGCGTTCACCGGCGTGACCCCCTACGCCCGCGCCTGGCTGCACGCCGGCACGGTCACCGTGGGCGGCACCAGGATGGCCAAGTCCGCCGGCAACCTCGTGATGCTCGACGACCTGCTGGCGGACCACCCCGCGGGCGCGGTCCGGCTGATGATCCTGGACCGGCCGTGGGCGCAGTCCTGGGACTACACCCCCGAGCGGCTCGCGGCCGCGACCCGCCGCCTGGAGGACCTCTACCGGGCCGCCGGCCGCACCACGGAGGTCGGCGCCCCAGCCGTGGCGGAAACCCGGCGGCGGCTCGCCGGCGACCTGGACGTCTCCGGGGCGCTGGACGTCGCCATCGACGCCGGTGGGGCACCGGCCCGCCTGCTGGCCACCACCCTCGGGCTCACCTGAAACGCGTAACGGTTACTCCGTTCGGGCGTTAGGTAGGGCAAGCGTCACCGCGACACAAGGGAGCGGAATGGCATCAGGTGCGGGCCGGCCGGCGGTGTTCATCGTGCTCGCGACCGGCCTGGCGGTGGCGTTTCTCGGCACCGGGACACTGTGGGCCAGCCGGCTCCCGCCGCCGCACCCGATCACCGTCCCCGCCACCGCCACCACGCCCACGACGACCTCGGCGCCGGTGGAGCAGGAGGTCACCGTCGTCACCCCACCGACGACCCTGCCGCCGCCAACCACACCGCCGCCAGCCGCCCCGGCCACGACTCCCGGACCTCCGCCGGTCACCGCGCCACCCGGGGTGCCGACGCTGGTCACGCCGCCGGACTGGCCGCCGCCCCGGCCGTCGACCTCCCGCCGGTGCAAGGGGCACCCGGACGGCAACTGCCCCTGACCGGCTGGCTGGTCGGGCGCGGCCGCCACCGCATCGCCCCACCGGGCGTGACGTGATCAGCGCCGCCGTCGGGCACACTGGGACGTGCCGACCTACCCGAACGATGGCGAGCCGAGGACTGGAACGGTGGGCGAGCGGCCCGCGATGGACCAGCCGGCGGCCGCGGTGGCCGAGCATGCCCCTTCGACGATGTCGATCGGACGGCATCCGCGCGACGTGGTCGTGCTGCTCGGTGCCGCCGCCGTCGTCGTGCTGTGCGCGCTGGTGGCCCGCTCCGGTGCGATCAACCCCGTCGAGGTGGCGATCTACCAGCAGGTGCAGCGCATTCCCGCCGCCTCCACCATGGTGTGGCGGGTGCTCACCTGGCTCGGCGGCTGGCCCGGGATCGCCGTGGTCGCCGCCGTGCTGCTGTATTTCCGGCGGTTCCGGCTCGGCCTGCAGTGCGCGGCGGCCGGAGCGTTCGCCTGGGGACTCACGGTGGTGGTGCGCGGCGCGGTCGGTGGGCGGTCGGTGCCCGGCTGGCTGCTCCAGCCTGCCGAGCCGCACCTGCCGGCGGTAACCGGCTTCCTCTTCCCCGCCGGGCACCCCGCGGTCGCCGCGGCGATGGTCGCGGTCGCCGCGCCCTACCTGAAGGCCCGCCACCGCGGGGTGGCCTGGGCGGTGGTGGTGCTGGTCGCCGCCGCGGACGTCTACCTCGGCAACAACCTGCCGCTGGGCGTCTTCGCCGGGGCGTTCCTCGGCTGGGGCATCGGCGCGATCTTCCACCTGGTGTGGGGCGCGCCGGGCCGCCGGACGTCCCAGCCGGTGGTGTGCCGGGCGCTACGCGACGCCGGCCTGGTGCCGGCCGAGGTGGTACCGCTGCGGGAACACCTGACCGGGCCACTGGAGTTCGCGGTCACCACCGCCGAGGGCGACCGGCTGCGGGTCGAGGTGGTGCGCCGGATGCATCGCCGCGCCGGCCCGACGTACCGGCTGCGCCGGCTGCTGGCCTCCCTGGAGGTGGAGGACGAGCCACCGCTGTCCACCACCTACCACGAGGCCGAGCACGAGGCGCTGGTCACCCTGTTCGCGGAGCGTGCGGGGCTGCGCACCCCGCCGGTCGTACTGGCCTGCGACACCCGCGGCTCCCCGCTGCTGGTCCGCCGGCAGGTCGAGGGTCGCCGGCTGACCGAGCTGCCCGCCGAGGAGATCGACGACACGTTGCTGGACGCCATCTGGGCGGAGATCGCCACCCTCGGCAGGGCCAGGATCGCGCACCACGACCTGCGCGCGAAGAACTTCCTGGTGGACACCCGGGGCCGGCCGTGGGTGCTCAACCTGACCTTCGGCCGGATCGGCGCCACCCAGGCGCGCGTCGCCCAGGACGTCGCCGAGGCGCTGGTGTCGCTGGCCTCGATCGTGGGCGTCGAACGGGCGGTGGCCAGCGCCTGCCGCGCCCTCCCGGTGGAGATGCTCGAACAGGCGCTGGAGTATCTGCAGCCGCTGGCCCTGCCCCGCCGGATCCGGTCCCAGTTCGGCCAGGATCGCTACCTGCTTCCCGACCTGCGGGAGACGCTCGCCGAGCGGACCGGCCGGCCGATCCCCGGTTTCCGCGCGCCGGTCCGGCCGCGGACGGTGGTCACGCTGCTGCTGTTCGGTGCGGCGGTCTACACGCTGCTGCCGCAGCTGTCGAGCATGCGCGCGGTGGTCGACTCGCTGTGGCGGGCCAACTGGGTCTGGCTGGTCGTGGCCACGGTGACCGGGCTGGTGGCGATCGTGCCGGCGGCCATCTCCGTGCAGGGGTCCAGCCCGACCCCGCTGCCGTTCTGGCGCACCACCGTCGTTCAGGTCGCGGCCGCGTTCACCGGGCGCACCACGCCGGGCGGCATCGGGTTCTTCGGCATCAACATCTCGTTCATGGAGCGGCTGGGCGTGCGCCGGTCCCAGGCGGTCGGGGTGACGATGCTGAACCTGTCCGCCACCGGCGCGGTGGGGGTGGTCTGGTGCGTGCTCGGCGCGCTCGGTGTGGGCAGTCTGGGCCTGCTGCGCGGGGTGTCCATCCCGCACGGCTGGCCGGTCCTGGTGGGGGTCGGCGGGGCGCTGGTGGTCGCCGGCGCGGTGCTCGGCTCACCGTTCGGCCGCCGGCACTTCAACCGCACCCTGCTGCCGGTGCTGCGGGACCTGCTGGACACCGTGAGACAGCCGGTGCGCGCGCTGCAGCTGTTCGGCGGGGCGGCCGCCTACCTCGGGATCTCCGGGCTGGGCCTGGCCACCAGCCTGGCCGCGTTCGACTCGCACGTGCCGTGGCTGGCGGTGCTGGTGGTGTTCGTGGTCGGCCAGACGCTGGGACACATCGCCCCGATCCCCGGCGGCCTGGGCGCGGTGGAGGCGCTGATGGTCGCCGGCCTGACCGCGCTGGGCATCCCACCGACGGCGGCCGTGGCCGCGGTGCTCGCCTCCCGGCTGCTCACCTACTGGCTGCCGGTCCTGCCCGGTATCGCGGCCTTCCGCTACCTGCAGCACCACGGCATCGTCTGAGCCGGCGGCACGTTCGGTTCACTCGCGGAGCAGGCCGGCGGCGATGGCGTCCCGCCGGATGCTGTGGTACAGCTCGGTCAGCGTGGCGCTCACCCCGACCCGGGGAAGCTGCAGCGCGTCCAGGTCGGCCGCGGCGGCGTCCACATCGGACCATCCCTGGCCGGTGAGGTGGCGCAGCAGCGCGGGGTTGAGCCGGTCGACACCGCGGACCAGCCGGGCTTCCAGCGTGGTGGCGGACTCGTACTCGTGCCACAGCCGGAGGAACTCGCCACCGAGTTCCTCCGGCAGCGTGCCGAAGATACGCCGCGCGGCCGCGTCCTCGGCCGCCCTCTTGACCCGGTCGTCCCCGTGCCACGCGGAGATGTCGCCAACCTCGATCTCCACCAGGTCGTGCATCAGGCACATCTTGATCATCCGGGTGAGGTCGAGTGCGGTGCCGAACTCCCGCTCGAACTCGCCGTGCAGTACCCAGCAGACCAGCGCCAGGTGCCAGGAGTGCTCGGCGACGGACTCCCGCCGGCCGGGCACCGCCTCGTTGTGCCGGCTCACCTCGCGCAGCCGCGCCGAGTAGCGGACGAACTCGAACAGCGCCGCCCTGTTCCCGCTCGCGTCGGCCACGTTCCGCTCCCGCCATGTGTGTCCCTGCCCGTGCCCCCATCACACGCGGCACCGGCCCGGAACGCCACCCCGGCACTAGCGCAGCTTGTCCAGGCGGGCGAAGGTTTCCTCAGTTTCGCGGAGCAGGGTGGCCATCACCTCGGCGACCGGGCGGACCTCGTTCATCCGGCCGACGATCTGACCCACCGGCATGGACACCACCTCGGGGTCGCCGGCTCGCATCATCCGCTGGTGTGCCTCGCTGACCAGCAGGTTCTGCAGCGGCATCGGCAGCGGTTCGGGGGCGTCCGGCTCCGCCCACGCGTCGGTCCACTTCGTCTTCAGCAGCCGCGCGGGCTTGCCGGTGTAGATGCGGGAGCGCACCGTGTCGCTGGAGGACGCGCCGAGCAGGGCCTGCTGCACCGCGGTGTCCGACGCGGTCAGCTCGTACTCGCTGGTGGTCAGCCAGATCGACCCGGTCCAGGCGCCCACCGCGCCCAGCGCGAGCGCGGCGGCGACCTGCCGGCCGGTGCCGATGCCGCCGGCGGCCAGCACGGGTGCCCGGTCGCCGACCGCGTCGACGATCTCCGGGACCAGCACCATGGAGGCGATCTCGCCGGTGTGCCCGCCGGCCTCGTAGCCCTGGGCGACCACGATGTCCACGCCGTTGTGCACGTGCCGCCTGGCGTGCTCGGCCTTGCCGGCCAGCGCGGCGACCAGCAGGCCGTACTGGTGCGCCTGCTCGATGACGTCCACCGGCGGGGAGCCCAGCGCGTTGGCGATCAGCTTCACCGGGTGGTTCAGCGCGACCTCCACGTGCGAGCGGGCCACCGAGTGCAGCCAGCCGAGCACGCCCGCGCGCGCGGCCTCGTCCTCGGGCAGCGGCGGCACCCCGAGCCTGGTGAGCGTGCGGTCGACGAACTCCCGGTGCCCGGCCGGGATCAGCGAGTCCGGGTCCATCCCCGCGACCTCGGTGGGCACCTTGGCGGGCATGACCACGTCCACCCCGTACGGCCGGCCGTCGGTGTGGGTGTCCATCCAGTCCAGCACCCGGTCCAGTTCGGCGGCGTCGTTGAACCGCACGCAGCCCAGCACGCCGAGCCCGCCCGCCCGGCTGATCGCGGCCGCGACGTGCTCGGACGGGGTGAAGCCGACGATCGGGTGCTCGATGCCGAGCGTGTCACACAGGGCCGTACGCATCGTGCCTCCTTGGCCGCCAGTGGTTTCGCTGCGTGCCGCGGCTTGAGTCGGCCAGGGAAATCGGCCGGCGGGCGGGTCAGGCGCGGCCGGTGGCCGCGGGAGCGGTGTCGTGGGTGGCCTGGTGTTCCCGGGTGAGCCGCTGGGCCCAGCGGTAGTCGGCCTTGCCGCTCGGCGTGCGGGTGATCTCGTCGACCACCCACAGGCTGCGTGGGGTCTTGTAACCGGCGATCCGGGTGCGCACGTGCGCGTCCAGGGCGGCGTAGTCCAGGGTGTGCCCGGGCCGCGGCTGCACCACCGCGGCGACCCGCTGACCGAGCCGGTCGTCCGGCACGCCGACCACCAGGGCGTCGAAGACGTCCGGGTGGGACTTCAGGGCGCCCTCCACCTCGTCGGGATAGACCTTCTCCCCGCCGGTGTTGATGCACATGTTGCCGCGGCCCAGCAGGGTGATCGAGCCGTCGGCCTCCACCCGGGCGAAGTCGCCGGGGGTGACGTAGCGCCTGCCGTCGACCTCGACGAACATCGCCGCGGTCTTCTCCGGGTCCTTGTAGTAGCCGAGCGGGACGTGACCGCCGCGGGCCAGCCGACCGACCAGCCCGGACCCGGGCTCCAGCGGGCGGTTGTCCTCATCCAGCACCACGGTGTCCCGCCCCGGGTTGACCCGCACGCCGCCGGAGAAGTCCGCGCCGCGCTGGAGCATGCCGATCCCGGCGAACCCGCTCTCCGAGGAGCCGACCGCGTCGGTGATCACCACGTTGGGCAGCGCGTCCAGGTACTGCTCCTTGACGCTCGGCGAGAACAGCGCCCCGGTGGACGAGACCGCCACCAGGGACGACGCGTCGTAGCCACCGCGGTGGTAGGCCTCGATCAGCGGCCGGGCCATGGCGTCGCCGACGATGGCGAGCACGTTCACCCGGTGCCGCTCGATGGCGCGCCACACCTCGTCGGCGTCGAACCGCGGGGACAGCACCACGGTGCCGCCGCTGAACAGGCTCTGCAGGCTGGCCCACTGGGCCGCGCCGTGGATCAGCGGGGCGAGCGGGAAGCGCACCAGTACGCCGCCGTTCGCGCCGTCGCGGGCCTGTTGCCACTCGTCGGCCAGCGGTTCACCGGTGAGGAAGTCGATGCCGCCGCCGAGGGTGCGCCACACGTCCTCGTGCCGCCACAGCACGCCCTTGGGATAGCCGGTGGTGCCGCCGGTGTAGAGGATGTAGACGTCGTCCGGGCTGCGCTCGCCGAAGTCCCGCGTCGGGGACGCCCCGGCCAGCGCGTCCTCGTAGGCCACGCCGCCGTAGCCGGCGAAGTCCTCGGTGGACTCGTCGCCGACGACCAGCACCTGCTTGAGGTTGGGCACGCCGGGCAGCACCTCGGCGACCAGCGGGGCGTACCGGCGCTCGTGCACCAGCGCCACCAGGTCCGCGTTGTCGAAGACGTATCGCAACTCGTTCTGCACGTACCGGTAGTTGATGTTCACGGCCACCGCGCGGAGTTTGTAGGCGGCCACCATCGCCTCGATCGCCGCGATGGAGTTCCGCGCGTACACACCGATGTGCTCGCCCGGCCCCACCCCGCGTTCGGCCAGGTAGTGAGCCAACCGGTTGGTGCGCTCCTCGAACTGGGCGTACGTCACCCGGCGCTCGCCACAGATGACCGCGACGCGGTCCGGAACCAGATCGACGGCGTGCTCCACCAGGTCCGCGATATTGAGTGCCACGTCCCAAAACTAGAACATGTTATTGTCGAGGACAATCCCTGAGGCGGCTTGACCTTCCGCCGGCGAGCACCAGGAGGCCAGACCCGATGACCTCAACCACCGCGCCCGAGACGCAGACCGAGCACGCCGAGGAGCCGCACTGCCTCGTCGAGCGGCACGGCCACGTGCTGGTGGTGACGATGAACCGGCCGAAGGCGCGCAACGCGCTGTCCGGGCCGATGATGGCGATCATGCGGCAGGCGTGGGACGAGGTGGACGAGGACCCGGACATCCGGGTCTGCGTCCTCACCGGCTCCGGCGGCGCGTTCTGCGCGGGCGCGGATCTCAAGGCGATGAGCGACAACCACCCCGGGGACACCGGCGCGCGCGGCGAGTTCGACCCGTCGCGGATCGAGCCGCTGCTCAAGGGTCGCCGGCTGACCAAGCCGCTGATCGCCGCGGTGGAGGGGCCGGCGATCGCCGGCGGCACCGAGATCCTGCAGGCCACCGACATCAGAATCGCCGGGGAGAGCGCCCGGTTCGGCGTGTCCGAGCCCCGCTGGGGGCTGTTCCCGCTGGGTGGCTCGGCGGTCCGGCTGCCCCGGCAGATCCCCTACACGGTAGCGGCCGACCTGCTGCTCACCGGGCGGCACATCACCGCGGCCGAGGCGAGGGAGATCGGCCTGATCGGCCACGTGGTGCCGGACGGGCAGGCGCTGGCCAAGGCCATGGAGATGGCCGAGACGATCGCCGCGAACGGGCCGCTGGCCGTGCAGGCCATCCTGCGGACCATGCGGGAGACCGAGGGCATGCCGGAGAACGACGCGTTCGCCGTGGACGCGCGGCTCGGCCTGCGGGTGTTCATGAGCGAGGACGCCAAGGAGGGCCCGCGCGCGTTCGCGGAGAAGCGCCGGCCGAACTTCCGCGGCCGCTGAACTCCTCCCGCGAAGCGCTGGACCGCCGCGGGTCTCACGGCGGTCCAGCGTTCTCCGGGAGGGAGTTACCACGGTGGTCTCCGTCGGCCGGTCTTCCCGGGGTGGCTCGCGGTAGCCGACCTCCCGACCGCTCGGGTCGACCACGGCCGTCAGCCCCGGCCGCGTCCGCGCGATGTGCCACAGCCCGACGTCGCCCGTGACCCGCCAATCTAGAACGCGTTTCAGTTCAGGACAAGGGGCGGGTCAGCGCACGGCTTCGGCGATCGCGCGCACCGCCTTCCGGTGCGGCGCGGTGACCAGCAGCATGGTCACCCCCGCCTGCTCCCAGCGGCGCACCTCGGCGCGGACGAACTCGGCGTCGCCGACAATGGCCACGTCGTCCAGGAGCCGTTCCGGGATGGCGGCGGCGGCCTCGTCCCGCCGGCCGGCGAGGAACAGCCGGCCGATCTCGGTGACCTCCTCGGCGTAGCCCATCCGGGAGAACACGTCGGCGTGGAAGTTCATCCCCGGAGCGCCCATTCCGCCGATGTAGAGCGCCATGACCCGCCGCAACGCCGCCAACTCGGCGTCCCGGTCCTCGGTGACCACGACGTGGCAGGTGGCCGCGATCTCGAAGTCGGCCCGGCTGCGCCGCGCGCCCGGCCGGGCGAAACCCTCGTCCAGCCACTGGTCGTACATCGGCGCCAGCCGCGGCGAGTAGTAGATGGCCAGCCAGCCGTCGGCGATCTCCGCGGCCAGCGCCACGTTCTTCGGCCCCTCCGCGCCCAGCCAGATGGGCAGGTCGGCGCGCAGCGGATGGGTGATCGGCCGCAGCGGCCTGCCCAGGCCGAGCGCTCCCGGCCCGGTGTAGGGCAGCGGGTAGTGCGGGCCGTCGCTTTCCACCTTCTCCTCGCGGGCCAGCACCCTGCGGATGATCGAGACGTACTCCCGGGTCCTGGCCAGCGGCTTGGCGAACGGCTGGCCGTACCAGCCCTCCACCACCTGCGGCCCGGAAACGCCCAGCCCGAGGATGAACCGGCCGCCGGAGAGGTGGTCCAGGGTGAGCGCGTGCATCGCGGCCGACGTCGGGGTGCGTGCGGACAGTTGCACCACCGAGGTGCCCAGCCGCATCCGGGACGTGCTTGCCCCCCACCAGGACAGCGGGGTGAACGCGTCCGAACCCCAGGACTCGGCGGTGAACACCGCGTCGAAGCCGGCCCGTTCCGCCTCGGCGATCAGCGCCGGCGCGTTCTCCGGCGGCGCGGCGCCCCAGTACCCGAGTTGCAGTCCCAACTTCACGGCGAACCTCCTGTCCCGGCGAGCGGACAACGCTATCTTGCCATCAAATCGAGAACGTGTTTCACTTCGCCTCGTGACCAGACCGCTCAGCGCTCCGCTGGACATCGGCTTCGACTACACCCGGTCACTTGGCCCCACCCTCGGCCGGTTCATGACCGCGCTCGCCGAACGCCGGATCGAGGGCATGCGCGGATCGGACGGCCGGGTGTTCGTACCGCCCGCCGAGTACGACCCGGTCACCGCCGAGCCGCTGACCGAACCGGTGGAGGTCGGCCAGGAGGGCACCGTGCTCACCTGGTCGTGGATCGCCGAACCGCTGGAGGGCCAGCCGCTGGACCGCCCGTTCGCCTGGGCGCTGGTGCGGCTGGACGGCGCCGACACCGCGATGCTGCACGCGGTGGACGCCGGCTCCCCGGAGGCGATGCGCACCGGCATGCGGGTGCGGGTGCGCTGGGCCGAGGAAACCGCCGGCCACATCCGGGACATCGCCTGCTTCGAACCGCTGGACGCGCCGGAACGCCCGCGGCCGGAACCGGCTCCCGCCGAGCCGGTGACCATGGTGACCACCCCGGTGCACCTGCACTACCAGCACTCCGCGTCCGCCGAGGAGTCCCGGTTCCTGCGCGCGCTCACCGAGGGGCGGGTGGTCGGCCAGCGCTGCCCGGTGTGCGGCAAGGTCTACGTGCCGCCGCGCGGCGCCTGCCCCACCGACGGCGTGCCGACCACCGACGAGGTGGAACTGCCGGACCGGGGCACGGTGACCACCTTCTGCATCGTCAACGTGCCGTACCTCGGCCAGCGCATCCCCACGCCGTACGTGGCCGCGTACATCCTGCTGGACGGCGCGGACATCGCCTTCCAGCACCTCGTGCTCGGCTGTGACGCCAAGGAGGTGCGGATGGGCATGCGGGTCGAGGCGGTGTGGAAGCCGCGCGAGCAGTGGGGCCCCACGCTGGAGAACATCGACCACTTCCGGCCGACCGGGGAGCCAGATGCTCCGTACGAGTCCTATGCCCAGCACCTGTAGCCCTGGGGGTGTCCACAAGTGACGGACGTGGCCGTCGTCGGCTTCGCGCAGGCCCCGCACGTGCGCGAGACGGAAGGCACCACCAACGGGGTGGAGATGCTGGTGCCGGTGTTCCAGGAGCTGTTCGCCCGCACCGGGCTGTCCAAACGGGACATCGGGTTCTGGTGCTCGGGATCGTCGGATTACCTGGCCGGCCGGGCGTTCTCCTTCGTGTCCGCGGTGGACGCGATCGGGGCGTACCCGCCGATCAACGAGTCGCACGTGGAGGCGGACGCCGCCTGGGCGCTGTACGAGGCGTGGGTGAAGATCCAGACCGGTGAGGTGGACACCGCGCTGGTGTACGGGTTCGGCAAGTCGTCGGCCGGCCAGTTGCGCCGGGTGCTGGCCCTGCAACTGGACCCCTACCTGGTCGCGCCGCTGTGGCCCGACTCCGTGGGCATCGCCGGCATGCAGGCCCGGCTCGGCCTGGATTCCGGCCTGTGGACCGAGCGGGACATGGCGGAAGTGGTCGCGCGCAGCCGCGCCGCCGCGGTGGACAACCCGCACGCCCAGCTCGCCGGCCAGGTCGAGGTGGACGACCTGCTCACCGAACCGTACTTCGTCGACCCGCTGCGGAAACACGACTGCGCGCCGATCACCGACGGCGCGGCGGCGATCATCCTGGCCGCCGGGGAGAAGGCCCGCGAGATCGCCGCGCGGCCGGCGTGGATCACCGGGTTCGCGCACCGGGTGGACACCCCGCACATCGGCGCCCGTGACCTCACCACCTCCCCGTCCACCGTGGCGGCTGCCAAGGCCGCCGGCATCGACGGGGTCGAGGTGGCCGAGCTGCACGCGCCGTTCTCCCACCAGGAGATCCTGCTGCGCCAGGCGCTCGGGCTGGGCGACGCCGTTCGCGTCAACCCGTCCGGCGGCCCGCTGGCGGGCAACCCGATGTTCGCCGGCGGCCTGATCCGCATCGGCGAGGCTGCCGGCGCGGTCATGGGCGGCGCCGCCGGCCGGGTGCTGGCGCACGCCACCAGCGGGCCGGCGCTGCAACAGAACCTGGTCTGCGTCATGGAGGGGCGCGAGTAATGGGCAAGCAACTCGCCGCGGTGCTCGGCACCGGTCAGACCCACCACACCACCAAACGCCTGGACGTCTCCATGGCCGGCCTGTGCCGCGAGGCGATCGACCGGGCCATGGCGGACGCGGACGTGGACTGGGCGGACATCGACGCCGTGGTGCTGGGCAAGGCGCCGGACCTGTTCGAGGGCGTGATGATGCCCGAGCTGTTCCTCGCCGACGCGATCGGCGCCACCGGCAAGCCGCTGCTGCGGGTGCACACCGCCGGCTCGGTCGGCGGCTCCACCGGGGTGGTCGCGGCCAGCCTGGTACAGGGTGGCGTCCACCGCCGGGTGCTCGCGGTGGCGTTCGAGAAGCAGTCCGAGTCCAACGCGATGTGGGCGCTGTCCATCCACCCGCCGTTCGTCATGCCCGTGCACGCCGGGGCGGGTGGCTACTTCGCCCCGCACGTCCGCTCCTACATCCGACGCTCCGGCGCGCCCGAGCACGTCGGCGCGATGGTCGCGGTGAAGGACCGGCGCAACGGCGCCCGCAACCCGTACGCGCACCTGCGCCAGCCGGACATCACGCTGGAGTCGGTGCAGGCGTCCACCATGCTGTGGGACCCGATCCGCTACGACGAGACCTGCCCGTCGTCGGACGGCGCGTGCGCGGTGGTGATCGGCGACGAGGCCACCGCAGACGCCATGGCGCCCCGGCCGGTGGCCTGGATCCACGCCACCGCGATGCGCACCGAACCGACCATGTTCGCCGGTCGGGACCAGGTCAACCCGCAGGCCGGGCAGGAGGCCGCCGCCGCGCTGTGGCGGCAGGCCGGCGTGACCAACCCGCTGGAGCAGGTCGACGCCGCCGAGATCTACGTGCCGTTCTCCTGGTTCGAGCCGATGTGGCTGGAGAATCTCGGCTTCGCCCCGGAGGGCCAGGGCTGGAAGCTCACCGAGGCCGGCGAGACGGAGATCGGCGGCCGGCTGCCGGTGAACCCCTCCGGCGGCGTGCTGTGCTCCAACCCGATCGGCGCCTCCGGGCTACTCCGGTTCGCCGAGGCGGCGATGCAGGTGATGGACCGGGCCGGTGAGCACCAGGTGGCCGGCGCGCGCACCGCACTGGGCCACGCCTACGGCGGCGGCTCGCAGTTCTTCGCCATGTGGCTGGTCGGCGCCGCCAAGCAGGGAGTGCCATCATGAAGTTCACCGTCGGCGTCGCGCTGAGCCCGCTCAACCAACTGACCGAGATCGCCCGCGTGGCCGAGGAGTGCGGCTTCTCCTCCGTGGCCCTGCCCGACTCGGTGTTCTACTCGGAGCAGGTGTCCGCGCAGTACCCGTACACCCCGGACGGTGCCCGGTTCTGGGACGCCGACACCCCGTGGGTCGACCCGCTGGTCGCCGCCGCCGCGATGGGCGCGGTGACCTCCCGGATCCGGTTCTACACCCAGGTGCTCAAGCTGGGTTCCCGCTACCCGGTGCCGCTGGCCCGCCAGGTCGGCTCGGTGGCCAACCTGACCGGCAACCGGTTCGGCCTCGGCGTGGGGCTGGGCTGGACACCGGAGGAGTTCGAGTGGTGCGGCGTGCCGTTCGCACATCGCGGCCGCCGCGCCGACGAGGCCATCGAGGTGCTGCGGCTGATCCTCGGCGGCGGCATGGTCGAGTACCACGGCGAGTTCTTCGACTTCGACAGGCTGCAGATGAGCCCGGCGCCCAGCGAGCCGGTGCCGATCTACGTCGGCGGGCACAGCCGCGCCGGTCTCAAGCGCGCCGCCCGCGTCGGCGACGGCTGGACCTCGGCGATGATCGGCTTCGACGACCTGCGGGACACCATCACCACGCTGGCGAAGCTGCGCGCCGACCACGACCGCGCGGACGTGCCGTTCGAGATCCAAGCCGTGTGCGTGGACCGGTTCGGCCTGGACGGCTACCGGCAGCAGGCCGAGATCGGGGTGACCGACGCGATCGTGATGCCCTGGGTCCTCGACGGCCTCGGGTTCGACGCGCCGCTGGCGGAGAAGGCCGACTCGATGAGGCGGTTCGCCGACAACGTGATCAGCAGGATGTGACGGGAGTTCCCCATGACGGCGTCGACGATCACCTGGACGGCCACCGACCAGGAGCACCCGGCGCGCACCGCGTCCCGCCGGTCGATGGACGCGGTGTCCCGCGGCGCCAAGGAAGAATGGCTCGCCCTCTTCGCGGAGGACGGCGTGGTCGAGGACCCGGTGGGGCCGTCCATGTTCGACCCGGACGGCACGGGCCACCACGGCAGGGACGGCATCGCCGCGTTCTGGGAGATGGCCATCGCCGGGGTCGAGCGGTTCGAGTTCGTCATGCGGGACTCGTTCGCCGCCGGCAACGAGGTGGCCAACATCGGCACCATCACCGCGTTCCTGCCCGGCGGTACCCGGGTGGACACCGAGGGCGTGTTCGTCTACCGGGTCGGCGACGACGGCCTGATCAAGTCCATGCGCGCCTTCTGGGAGGTCGACCGCGCCATGGCCACCATGCGCCAGGCGGACTGAGCCGGGTACACCGCGGCGTTCGCCCGCGCCCAACTCATGTCACGCGAGACCTCGACCCGACGCGGCGATGACATCCGAGGTCTCGGTGGACAGCACGCGCCACTATGGTGGGACGATGGCGTCGGTCAAGCAGTTCCAGGTCACCTTCGACTGCGCAGAACCTGAGCGCCTGCCGATGGCTACAACGAGTCGTGCATCGTGATGCAGGACATCGAGGGCAACGAGTTCTGCCTCGACTGAGGGGCCGCGTGTTCACACCGGCCGACGTTCGACGGCGGCAACGGCTCGATCTGTTCGGACAACGAACGGTACCGCAACGGACTCACCCGGCGATCACGCAGCGCCGCCTCACCGCGCATATGGGAGCCACGCCCAGGGAGCGCATCGAGTCGTGATCAACGGACTGTCTGGGTGAGGTCTGCGATCCAGATCATCGAGGCGCGCCCTAGCTGCCGGCGGCCCCGTACACCGGTTCCGGCGGCTCGGCCCGGTCGAGCAGGTCCGCCACCACCGGGCCGAGTTCGCTCGGCTGCCAGCGGGCGCCCCGGTCGGCCGCCGGGCCATGCCGCCAGCCCTGGGCGAGGGACACCCTGCCGCCCTCCACCTCGAACACCCGGCCGGTGACCTTGCCGGACTGCGTGCTGCCCAGCCACACCACCAGCGGCGAGACGTTCTCCGGGGCCATCGCGTCGAAGCCGCCGTCGGGGGCGGCCATCGTCTCCGCGAACGCCTGCTCGGTCATCCGGGTGCGCGCGGCCGGCGCGATCGCGTTCACCGTGACCCCGTAGCGGGCCAGCTCGGCCGCGGCGACCAGGGTCAGCCCGGCGATGCCCGCCTTGGCCGCCGAGTAGTTGCCTTGGCCGACGCTGCCCTGCAGGCCCGCGCCGGAACTGGTGTTGATCACTCGGGCATCCACCGGCCGGCCAGCCTTGGACTCGGCACGCCAGTAGGCCGCGGCGTGCCGCAGCGGCGCGAAATGGCCCTTGAGGTGCACCCGGATCACGGCGTCCCACTCCGCCTCATCCAGGTTGACCAGCATCCGGTCGCGCAGGAACCCGGCGTTGTTGACCAGTACGTCCAGCCGCCCGAACGTCTCGATCGCGGTGTTCACCAGCCGCGCCGCGCCGTCCCAGTCGGCCACGTCGTCGGTGTTGGTCACCGCCTGCCCGCCCGCCGCGCGGATCTCCTCGACCACCTGCTGCGCCGGCCCGCCGGAGGCGCCGGTGCCGTCCAGTGCCACGCCGACGTCGTTCACCACGACGCGGGCGCCCTCGCGGGCGAAGGCGAGCGCGTGCGCCCGGCCGATGCCCCGGCCCGCGCCGGTGACGATGACGACCCTGTCCTCGCACAGCCCACTCATGTCCTCGTTGTCTCCTCGTGGTTGGCATTGCTGGCGCGCAGGAACGCGGGCACCTCTCCCCCGCCGTGCACCGGCAGGGTCGCCCCGGTGACGTAGGACGCCAGCGGCGAGGCCAGGAACACCGCGCAGGCGCCGACCTCGTCGGGCTCGGCGAGCCGGCCCAGCGGCACGGTGCGGGCCACCGCGGCGACGCCGTCCTCGTCGCCGTAGTGCCGGTGCGCCGACTCGGTGCGCACCATGCCCACGCCCAGGCCGTTCACCCGCACCTTCGGTGCCCACTCCACGGCCAGGCTGGCGGTGAGGCTGTCCAGCCCGGCCTTCGCCGCGCCGTACGCGGCGGTGCCCGGGGACGGCCGGCGACCGCTGACGCTGGACACCATGACGATCGACCCGCCGGAGGCCTGGCCCTGCATCACCGCATTGGCCGCCTGCGAGACGGCGAGCGGGGCCAGCAGGTTCAGCTCGATCACCTTGGCGTGGAAGCGCGGTGACGCCGTGGCCGCCTCCGCGAACGGCGCCCCGCCGGCGTTGTTCACCAGGACGTCCAGCCGGCCGTACCGCTCGGTGATGGTGGCCATCATCCGCTCCACCTGCTCGGCGTCCCGCACGTCGCAGGTCAGGAACTCGGCGGCGCGGCCGGCGGTGCGCACCGGTTCGTCGGGCGTGTTGCGGGCGCAGGCCACCACGATGGCTCCGGCGCGCAGGAAGGCCCGGCTGATCCCGGCGCCCACACCGCGGATCCCGCCGGTCACCAGCACCACCGCGCCTCGCAGGCCCAACTCGGCTGCCACGCGCACCTCCGTCCCCGACGGGTGTTCCGGCGGCCCGTCCCCTGCTAAGTTAACCAAGCAATCGCTAGGTTTGGAAGAAGGCCATGGGGATCTCGAGCAGTCAGCCTGAACCCGCCGTCGTCGCCGTCACCATCGACTTCCCGCCGGTCAACGCGCTGCCGGTGCGGGGATGGTTCGACCTCGCCGAGGCGGTGACCGACGCCGGGAAGAACCCGGACACGCACGTCGTGGTGCTGCGCGCTGCGGGCCGCGGCTTCTGCGCCGGCGTGGACATCAAGGAAATCCAGCGCAGCGCGGGCCACGAGGGGCTGCTCGGCGCGAACCACGGGTGCGCGGCGGCGTTCGGCGCGGTGTACGACTGCGCGGTGCCGGTGGTCGCCGCGGTACGCGGTTTCTGCCTCGGCGGCGGCATCGGCCTGGTCGGTAACGCCGACATCGTGGTGGCCGCCGACGACGCCACGTTCGGACTGCCCGAAGTGGACAGGGGCGCACTGGGCGCGGCCACCCACCTGGGCCGGCTGGTGCCGCAGCACCTGATGCGCGCGCTGTACTACACGGCCCGCACGATCGGCGCGGCGGAACTGCACCACCACGGCTCGGTCTACCAGGTGGTGCCGCCGGCGGAACTGGACGCCGCGGCGCTCGCCGTCGCCAGCGAGATCGCCGCCAAGGACACCCGGGTAATCCGCCGCGCCAAGGAGGCGATCAACGGGATCGACCCGCAACCGGTGCACCGCAGCTACCGGTTCGAGCAGGGCTTCACCTTCGAACTGAACCTCACCGACGCCGCCGACACCGCGCGGCAGGCGTTCCTGGACGGCAACTCCAGGGGGCGATGATGCGCGACAAGCGAATGACCGCCGACGAGGTGGTCGCCGAACTCGCCGACGGGATGACCGTCGGCATCGGCGGCTGGGGGTCGCGGCGCAAGCCGATGGCGCTGGTACGGGCCATTCTGCGGTCCCCGCTGCGGGACCTCACCGTGGTCTCCTACGGCGGCCCGGACGTGGGCCTGCTCTGCGCCGCGGGCAAGGTCCGCGAACTCGTCTACGGGTTCGTCTCGCTGGACTCCATCCCGTACGACCCGTGGTTCCGCCGCGCCCGCGAATCCGGCGAGCTACGGGTGCGCGAACTGGACGAGGGCATGCTGCAGTGCGGGCTGCGCGCTGCCGGGCACCGGCTGCCGTTCCTGCCCATCCGCGCCGGGCTGGGCTCGGACGTGCTCCGGGTCAACCCGGACCTACGCACGGTGCGATCACCGTACGACGGCGAGGAGGTACTCGCCATGCCCCCGCTGCGCCTGGACGCCGCGCTGGTGCACCTCAACCGCGCCGACCGGCACGGCAACGCCCAGTACCTCGGCCCCGACCCGTACTTCGACGACCTGTTCTGCCTGGCCGCCGACCGCCGGTACGTCTCGTGCGAGCGGATCGTGGACACCGCCGAGCTGACCGCCGGCGGACCGGCGCAGTCCCTGCTGCTGAACCGGATGATGGTGGAGGGGGTGGTGGAGACGCCCGGCGGCGCGCACTTCACCAGCTGCGTGCCCGACTACGGCCGGGACGAGGCATTCCAGCGCCGGTACGCGGACGCCGCGGCCGACCCCGACCAGTGGCCGTCCTTTGTGGACCAGTTCCTGTCCGGTACGGAGACCGACTACCAGGCCGCGGTGAACGCGGCGCGGGTGGGAGCGTGACCATGGACGCGACCAGGGCGGAGATCTGCGTGGTGGCGTGCGCGAACCTGTTCCGCGGCGACGGCGAGGTGCTGGCCAGCCCGATGGGGCTGATTCCCACACTGGGCGCCCGGCTGGCCCGGCTGACCAGCGAGCCCGACCTGCTGCTCTCCGACGGCGAGGCGTACCTGCTGGCCGAGGTGCCCGCGCCCGGCGAGCAGACGTCCACTGTGGAGGGTTGGCTGCCGTACCGGAAGGTGTTCGACGTGGTCGCGCACGGCCGGCGGCACGTGGTCATGGGCGCCAACCAACTCGACCGGTACGGCAACCAGAACATCTCCTGCATCGGCCCGCACGACCGGCCGACCCGGCAGCTGCTCGGGTTCCGCGGCGCGCCCGGCAACACGGTGAACCACAAGACGTCGTACTGGGTGCCCCGGCACAGCACCCGCGTCTTCGTGGACGCCGTGCACGTCGTCTCCGGTGTGGGCTACGACAACGCGGCCAAACATCCGTCGGCCGGCCGGTTCCACGCGGTGCACCGGGTGGTGACCAACCTGGCCGTGCTGGACTTCGACACCCCTGACCGCACCATGCGGCTGGTGTCCACCCACCCCGGCGTCACGGTGGACGAGGTCCGGGAGAGCACCGGCTTTCCCGTGGACGCCGGCGAGGTCGGCGAGACCCGCCGGCCCACCGCGGAGGAGCTGCGGCTGCTGCGCACCGTGCTCGATCCGAAGTCGCTCCGCGACAGGGAAGTACCCTCGTGACCGCCCGGTTGGAGACGGCGTTGACCCGGCTGGCCGGTGTGCGTCACCCCGTGGTGCAGACCGGCATGGGCTGGGTGGCCGGCCCGCGCCTGGTGGCGGCCACCGCGGAGGCCGGCGGGCTGGGCATCCTCGCCTCGGCCACCATGACCTACCCGGAACTGGAAGCCGCCATCGCGGAGACCAGGCGGCGCACCAGCCGCCCCTTCGGGGTGAACCTGCGCGCGGACGCGGTGGACGCGGACGAGCGGGGGGACCTGCTGATCCGCGAGGGTGTCCGGGTCGCCTCCTTCGCCCTGGCCCCGCGCCGGGAGCTGATCGGCAAGCTCAAGGACGCCGGCGTGCTAGTCGTCCCTTCGGTGGGCGCGGTGCGGCACGCGGAGAAGGTGGCCTCCTGGGGCGCCGACGCGGTGGTCGTTCAGGGCGGTGAGGGCGGCGGTCACACCGGAGGAGTGGCCACCACCCTGCTGCTGCCGTCGGTGGTCGACGCGGTGGACATCCCGGTGATCGCCGCGGGCGGGTTCTTCGACGGCCGCGGTCTGGCCGCCGCGCTGGCCTACGGCGCGGCCGGGGTCGCCATGGGCACCCGGTTCCTACTCACCCGGGAAAGCACCGTGCCGGAGGCGGTCAAGCGCGAGTACCTGGCGCGCGGCCTGACCGGCACCGTGGTCACCACCCGCGTGGACGGCCTGCCGCACCGCGTGCTGCGCACCGACCTGGTGGACCGCCTGGAGCGGTCCGGCCCGGTCCGCGGCCTGGTGAGCGCGGTGGCCAGCGCGGCCCGGTTCCGCCGGCTCACCGGGCTGTCCTGGTCGGCGATGATCCGGGAGGGCCTGGCCATGCGGCACGGCCGCGACCTGAGCTGGGCGCAGGTCATCATGGCCGCGAACACCCCGATGCTGCTGCGCGCCGGCCTGGTGGAGGGCCGCACCGATGCTGGGGTGCTGGCCGCCGGCCAGGTCGTCGGCGTCATCGACGACCTGCCGACCGTCGCCGAGGTGATCGCCGGCGTGGTGGAGCAGGCCACCGAAACCATTCAGCGCATGGGCGGCCTGGCAATGGCCGATCGCTGACCGTGGCGCGGTCCGAAGCTCACGACTCGCGCTCGATCCGCTCGAAGATATCCGCGTCCGTCTCCCGCTGCCACTCCGGCATCTCATCCCAATCGGCGACATAACTGGGCTTGGGGTCCGGAAAGTGCTTGTAGATCTGGCCGATCCAGCACAGCGCGACGAATCGAGCCTTCTGTTCCCGGCTCAGCTTGGCGGTGGCACCGGCCGACGCTTCCACGAACGAACGGACCTGGTCGAAGACGGCCGCCGCACTCTCCCGTTCCCACTCAGGAGTCTCTTCCCACGGCGCGATGTACCCAGGCTTCGGATCGCCTGGATAGTGCCGCTTGACTCCCTCGATCCACGCCTCCCGAAAGATGCGGCCACCCTCGTTCGCCACGATGTATGCCTCCTCCATTGTCCACACGATACGGTTACGGGTGAGCGAGCGACGAAATCTCGTCGCGAACCTGGCGAGCACGCCGGTCGCGGAGGACCGGGCCGAACCGGTCTGCCAGCACGGTCAGCTTACGTTGGAGCACGCCCGAACCGGTCTGCCGCGCTGTCACGAGCGCTGCGTTGGTGTAAGAGACGAGTTGATCCACATCCTGGCGCCGCACGCCCAGCGCGGCGAGATCGATGAGAACCGAACCCCGTCGCCGCGCCGACAACGGTTGGTTCAGTGCTTGGTTCAGGGCCGTCTCGGCGAGATCGAGCCGGCCAAGTTCGACGTAACAGGTGCCACGCTCCTCGGCCATGCGCGACCCGTCGAACCTGAGCCATCCACCGTTGTGCACCGGCCCCGGCAGCCCGTGCACTTCCTCCGCCGCGTCGAGCGTGCGCTCGCAAGCGGTCAGTTCACCGAGTCCCGCCCACGCTTCCGCTTGGACGACAGCGACCCAGTGGCGTGTGGAAAGCTGCGAATCGCCCCGGCGAGCGAGTTCGGACGCGAGGTGCAACATCGGAGCAGCCCTGTCAAAATGCCTCTCATATACCTCGATAAACGCGTGTCTGGTCAGCGCGCAAGCCCACAGGTCATAAGCACCTGCCTCGCGGGCTGCGGTAGCGGCCATGGTGAGCCATTTTCATCCTGGGCTGGATGTGTTGGCGTGCAAGGCTTCTTGCTGATCACGGGTTGATGTGCACTGGCGCGTCGGCGTCTGGATGTGGCGAAGCCCCTGGTAGCAGAACTATCGATTAAGATCGCTCAGCAGATGCCAGGGGCTTCACGTGCTGTTCTACCGTGCCGCTCTGCCGTTGTCACATCGAACCCTGACCTTCGTGTCCGGCCTGGTCCGCGCTCACCGCAAGCGGCTCGGAT
>NZ_BJFL01000015.1:90331-114806 GCF_005405885.1 Gandjariella thermophila | reverse complement strand
CCCACGACCTGCGTCGCGTCATACTCGGACACAAGGGGCCTCCTTCGTCGTGCGTTGACGTGAGAACCCGAGTGTCCGCTCGGGACCACGAGGGACGGAGGCCCCGCCCCTTCATGCCATCAGAGGCCAAATAGTTGGGTATTCCGCGAACCGTCAGGGCTTACGCGGCGAGGTCGAGGTCCACAGCTCGTCGGTGATCTCGGCCTGGCGTACCCAGCACAACGCCGCCAGCAGCGTGTAGCGCACCGGCTCATCGCAGGCGGTGAAATCCGAGGGGAACATCCGCGCCGCCCGCGACCGCCACGCCGCCACCAGACGCGCGGAGATGTCGGCGAACACGTCCTGGGGCAGCTTCAACGCCGGCAACGTGGTCAGCTTCGCGATCTCGCTCATCAACGTGTCCAGTCCCAGTGGTCCCGGATCGGCCTTCACCTCGGCCAGCACACCCTCGGACTCCAGCAGAGCCCGCAACGCCGCACACACCTCGGAGCCAAGCCGGCCCACGATCTGCTGGGCGAACGCTGTCTCGTGCCGGCGCAGCGCCGAGCCGATCACCCGATCGACCTGCCCCTCGGCCGACGGCTCGGCCCCCTCGCTGCGGCACCGCCGCCGCAACGCCGCCCCCAACCGGCCCGACTTCGCGAACTGGGTCGGGTCGACCTTCACCAACTTGGCCATGAACTCCACCGCGACTGGCGGGACCTGCTCGGCGTGGCGCACCGGCTGATCGCCTGACGCAGGTTTCCGGCCGCGTTCGATCCGTGCGACCAGAAGCCGTTAGGTTTCCGGGCATGGGTGGTCGGGCTCAGCGCCGCGGAGCGGCCAGGTGCCTCGCGGCGGCCGCGGTGGTGGTGCTGGCGCTGGCGGGGTGCGTCCGGCAGTCGACCGCGCCCGCCCCGGAGTCGCCGCCGACGTCCGTGCCGGGCGTACCCGCCGCGCTGCCCCGGCCCGACCACGTGCTGGTGGTGATCTTCGAGAACAAGAGCTACGCGCAGGTCATCGGCGCGCCCGAGGCGCCCTACCTGACCTCACTCGCCCGTGCGGGGGCCAACTTCACCGACGCCCATGGGGAGACCCACCCCAGCCAGCCGAACTACGTCAGGCTGCTGTCCGGGTCGACGCGCGGCGTCACCGACGACTCCTGCCCGCGCAACCTCGGTGACGCGCCGAACCTGGCCCGCCAGTTGCTCGACGCCGGGCTGAGCTTCGCCGGCTACTCGGAGGACCTGCCCGCCGACGGGTTCACCGGCTGCGCCTCGCCGGACGGCCGGTACGCCCGCAAGCACAACCCGTGGGCGGACTTCGCCTCCGTGCCCGCCGCCGCCAACCGCGCCGCCGGCGACTTCCCCGCCGACCTCGCCACGCTGCCGACGGTGTCGTTCCTCATCCCGAACATGTGCGACGACATGCACGACTGCCCGGTCTCCGCCGGGGACGCCTGGGCCGGTCGCACCCTGCCCGGCTACGTCGACTGGGCTGCCCACCACAACAGCCTGCTGATCGTCACCTTCGACGAGGACAACGGCACCGCGGACAACCACATCCCCACCATCCTGGTCGGCCCCATGGTCCGGCCGGGAGACACCGCGCGGCGGATCAACCACGACACCCTCCTGCGCACCCTGGAGGACATGTACGGCCTGCCCCCGCTGGGTGCCGCGGCCGCCACACCGCCGATCACCGGCATCTGGACCACCCGTCCCTGACGTCCACAGTGGACCTCTTCGCGCGGTCGCCGGCCACACCGGAGGCCAGCCGTTCACCGGCGCCGGAAGCGCTCCGCCAGCACCGGGTCGTTCTCCCACCACGGCCGCATCATCTCCGGCCCCTGGTCCGGCTCGCCCTGCGGCGACGACCGCCGCGCGGCGGCGGCCTCCTCGTCGAGCTGGCTGTCGATCTCGGCGGCCTGCCGCTCGTCCTGGCGGACCATCTGGTGTGTCAGCGCGCCGACGAACGGTAGCCCGGCCAGATCGCCGATCAGCCACAACGCGCCCGCGCCCAGGATCTGGTCGGTGCGCAGGTTCGGCCCCCAGATCCGGCCGAGCGCCTGGTAGTAGTCGGCGGCCACCAGGTGACCGCCCAGCCACAGCGTCAACCCGAGCGCGGCGTCGAAGACCACCTCGACCAGCGTGATCCACAGGGACAGCAGGTGCGGGTACTGCCGGGGCACCGGATCGAGCTGGAGCCGGCTGTAGAAGTACAGGAAGCCGACCGTGAGCAGCACCACCTTGAGCAGTTCGTCCAGCGCGGCACTGCGCAGCACCGCCGGGTACCAGGCGGTGAAGTACAACAGCCACGGCGTCGCGATGAGCAGCACCGAGGGCACCGCGGGGAAGGTGAGCACCCGTGCGGCATGCCCACGCAGCATCGTCTCGGCCCGGCGGCGGGCCCGCTCCGGCAGCAGTTCCAGGACGAGCGTGACCGGCGCGCCCAGGGCCAGCGCCAGCGGCGTGACCATGAGCAGCACGATCACCTGCACGGCCCGCAGCGAGAACAGCACGTCCTGGTAGGCGCCGAGAAACGACATGGTGGCGAGCACCAGGCTGCCGAGCCCGAAGCCCTGGAAGAACGCCACCCTGGCCCGGGACCAGCGCCGGCCGCGCCGGCGCAGCCGCCGCACACCCCACGCGTACCCGCCGCCGGCCAGCAGCACCACGACCAGTATCACCGGGTCCGGCGTCCATGAGGTGACAAGCGTGCCCGCCGTCAGCGGTGGTGGGCCGCTCCGCCCGGCCAGCAGCACGATGGGTGTCATCGGGGCACCGCCTTCGCTGGAGGGAACGCGTTCCGGTCAGGAGGGTCGCTGCACGAGCACGGTGCTCGCCTGGTCCAGGGGCGCCTGCGGCACCTTGGCCTTCGGCGGTTCCTGCGGCCGCCGGGCGGTGTCGGAGATGCGCAGCAGCAACGCCACGAGGATGTAGTTGGCCAGCAGCGACGATCCGCCGGAGGACAGGAACGGGGCGGTCAGCCCGGTCTGCGGGATGAGCTTGGTGACGCCGCCGACCACGATGAAGACCTGCAGGGCGATCAGGAAGGACAGGCCGCCGCCGAGCATCTTGCCGAACGAGTCGCGCACGGCGAGCGCGCTGCGTAGCCCGCGCAGCGCGACGAGCAGGTAGAGCATGAGCAGCATGGCCACCCCGACCAGGCCGAGTTCCTCGCCGATCGCCGCGACGATGAAGTCGTTCTGCACCGCGGGGATCAGGTCGGGCCGCCCGGCGCCCAGGCCGCTGCCGGCCACGCCGCCGCTGCCAAGGCTGAACAGCGACTGGGCCATCTGGTACCCGGTGCTGTCGTAGTGGGCGAACGGGTCGACCCAGTTCTGCACGCGCACCTGGACGTGGCTGAACAGGTGGTAGGCCACGTACGCGCCGGCGAGGAAAAGCGCGAGACCGATCACGACCCACGCCGAGCGTTCGGTGGCCACGTACACCATGGCGAGCAGGGTCCCGAAGAACAGCAGGGACATGCCCAGCTCCTTCTCCAGGGCCAGGACGCCGACCGCGATCCCCCAGGCGACCAGCAGCGGTCCCAGGTCCCGCGCCCTCGGCAGTTCCAGGCCGAGCACCGTGCGGCCCGCGGTGGTGAACAGGTCCCGTTTGGACACCAGGAAGGCGGCGACGAAGAGGATCAGCAGGATCTTGGCGAACTCGCCGGGCTGGATGGTGCCCAGCGGGCCGAGCTTGATCCACAGCTTGGCCCCGGCCACCTCGGAGATGCTCGACGGCAGCACGCCGGGCAGCACCAGCAGCACCAGGCCGACCATCCCGCAGGTGTAGCCGTATCTCGCCACCGCGCGGTGATCCTTGACCAGCGCCAGGACCAGCGCGAACAGCGCGAGCCCGACGGTGGTGTACACGAGCTGCCGGGGGGTCAGCGCGGAGTAGGTGACGGCGTTGCGGGCGGCACGGGCGGCGAAGGCCAGGTCGAGCCGGTGGATCACCACCAGGCCGAGGCCGTTGAGCAGCGCCACGCACGGCAGGATCAGCGGATCCGCGAACGGCGCCCAGCGGCGCACCGCGAGATGGGCCGCGCCGAACAGCATCAGATAGGCCAGCCCGTAGAAGACGACCTGGATCGACAGCGACTGCTGCTGGTTGCCGTCCACCAGCACCAGGGCAAGGGTGACCAGGCCGGCGGCGAAGGCGAGCATGCCGAGTTCGGTGCCCCGCCGGGTGGGCGGCCGCACCCTCGGCCCGCTGCCGGTCGCCGCGACCACCGGGTCGGAGACCACCTCGCTCATCGGCCATCCTCCTTCCGGCCGTCCACAGGGGACGGACGTGGGTGAGTCCTGTTCGGCGGGGCGGTGCCGCGGCCGGCCCGCCCGGGGTTGTCGCGGCTCACGGCCAATCCGGCCGCCAGCGCAGGTAACGCCGCTTCACCACCGCCGCGGCCAGGGCGTAGGCCAGCAGAATGCCGGCCAGCCAGGGCAGGAAGCCGGCGGGCAGGCTGCCCATCCGCAGCGGACCGGCCAGCGGCGACAGCGGCAGCAGCAGTCCTGCGGTGGCAGCGGCCAGGGCGGCGGCCACCACCGGACGGGCCGGCCGGGAACGCGGCAGCGGCGTGTCCCGGGTGCGCAGCAGCTGCACGGCGAGCAGTTGGGACAGCAGCCCCTCGAGGAACCAGCCCGCCTGGAACACCGCCTGGCGCTCCGGGCTGTCCGCCCCCAGCGCCCACCACAGCACGGCGAAGGTGGTCAGGTCGAAGACGGAACTGAGCGGCCCGAAGACCAGCATGAACCGGGCCAGCCCACGGGCGTCCCAGCGGCGCGGGCGGCGCAGGTACTCCCGGTCCACGTGGTCCCAGGGCAACGCGAGTTGGGCGGCGTCGTAGAGCAGGTTCTGCACCATGAGTTGGATCGGCAGCATGGGCAGGAAGGGCAGCACGGCGCTGGCGGCGAGCACACTGATCGCGTTGCCGAGGTTGGCGCTGGCGGTGATCGTGACGTACTTCAGCGTGTTGCCCAGCGTGCGCCGGCCGCCGGTGACCGCGCGGGCGAGCACGCCGAGGTCCGGGTCCAGCAGGATCAGGTCGGCGGCGCGCTTGGCGACGCCGGTGGCGGTGTCCACGGAGATGCCGACGTCCGCGGTGCGCAGCGCCAGGGCGTCGTTGACCCCGTCGCCGACGAACCCGACGGCGTGGCCCTCCGCGCGCAGTGCGGCCACGATGCGGGCCTTGTGCGCCGGGTTGATCTTGGCGAACACGGTGGCTTCGCGGACCAGGGCACGCAGCGCGGCGTCGTCGGCCGCGTCGACGTCCCGGCCGAGGACGACCTCACCGGCGTCGAGGCCGACCTGCTCGCACACCCGAGCGGCCACGCTCGGATGGTCCCCGGTGAGGATCTTGACGGCCACGCCGTGCGCGGCGAGGTCGCGCACCGCCGCGGCGGCGGTGGCGCGGACCGGATCGACGAACCCGACGAAACCGACCAGCACGAGGTCGGTCTCGTCGTCCTCGTGATAACCGCCGAGTCGGGCCGGTCCCGGTCTCGCCGCCACGGCGAGCAGCCGCATGCCGTGGCGCTGGTGGGCCGTGATCACCACGCCGGTGCGCTGGCGCAGCGCGCGGGTGAGTTCGGTGATCTCGCCGTCGCGGCGGAGGTGCGTGCAGCGGCGCAGCACCTCCTCCGGGTCGCCCTGGGTGATCAGGATGTGCTCGCCGGGCTGCCGGCGGACCACGACGGTGGCCCGCCGCCGGGTGTGGTCGAACGGGATCTCGTCGACCTTGTCGAACGTCGCGTCGGCGACGATGCTCCGCTCCTCGCCGAGGTAGTCCAGGAGGGCTTCGTCCAGCCGGTTGCCGGGCACGTCCTGGAGGTGGCTCGCCAGGTAGGCGTACTCGGCGGCCTCGTCGTCCGGCACGCCGGCCGGGTCGATGCTGTGCGCGAAGGCGATCCGGTCCTCGGTGAGCGTGCCGGTCTTGTCCACGCACAGCACGTCCATCGCGCCGAGGTCCTGGATGGCGTTGAGCCGCTTGACAATGACCTGCTGCCGGGCGAGATCCACCGCGCCGCGGGCCAGGTTGGTGGTGACGATGGCCGGCAGCATCTCCGGGGTGAGGCCCACCGCGACGGCGACGGCGAACATCAGCGCCTGCGCCCAGTCGCCGGTGACGGTGCCGTTGACCGCCAGCACGATCGGCACCATCACCATCATGAACCGGACGAGAGTCCAGCCCACCGCGCGTACCCCGCGGTCGAAGCTGGACTCGGGCCGGCGGGCGGTGGCCTCGCGGGCCATCGCACCGAAGTAGGTGCCCGATCCGGTGGCGGTGACGACCGCGGTGGCGCTGCCGCCGACCACCGCGGTCCCCGCGAAGCACACCGCGGGCAGCTCGACGATCTCCACGCCCGGTCTTCGCCCCGGCGGGGTGCTCACCGGCGACGGTTGCTTGCGGACCGGCAACGTCTCACCGGACAGCGCCGACTGGTCGACCTGCAGGTCCCACGCGGTCAGCACGCGCACGTCGGCGGGCACCAGGTCACCGGGCGCGAGGTGCAGCACGTCGCCGGGAACCAGGTCCTCGGTGGGTACCTCCCGCTCGATGGGCTCGCTGTCCTCGTCGGCCCGGCGGCGCACCGTGGCCGTGGTGCGCACCCGCGCGCGCAGCGCCCGCACGGCACGGTCGGAGCGCGCCTGGTGGGCCACCCGCACCGCGATGCTGAGCAGCACCATCGCGCCGATGGTCAGCGAGCCGCGCGGATCCCCGAGCGCGGCGAAGACCACGCCGAGGCAGGTCAGCAGCGCCACGAACGGGCTGCGCACCGCGGCGCCGACCCCCGCCCACCAGCCCGGCTCGGCGGTGCGCTCCGGCCGGTTCTCCCCGTACCGGTGCAGCCGGCTGGTGGCCTCGGCCTCGGTCAGCCCCCTCGGCGAGCTGGACAACCGCTGGAACACGGTGAACGGCGTGGCGCCGGCCAACTCCCGCAGGTCCGCCTCGGGCGCGCGCCCGCCGGTGGCCGCACCGGTGCGCGCGGCGGCAGCGTCTCGCAGCATGTGCAGTCCCGGGTCCATCGAGGCGTCGGCGGTGGCCGAGGAGCGGCAACGGCGAGCACCGCCGTCGGGGCGGGCCGGCACGGTGCCGTACCGGGGCGCGACGCGGTGTCCCTCGCCACGTGCCCGGCTCACCGGCCCCCTACGCTGGCTCACGCCCGAACGCGGCGGTCGGCCACCCGAGTACACCGCAGGTCAGGCAACATAGTCAAATACTTGCGCAAACTTCCGGAAGCAGTCAGGATGGCCGGTATCGTGCGAAGGGATGATCGTGTCCCCCGTTGACCCCCCGGAATCTCCCGAGCCGCTGGCGCCGGATCTCCTGCAGCAGGTGGCCGGGACCTTCGGCATGCTGTCGGCCACCGCCCGGCTGCAGATCGTGTGGCTGCTCGCGACGGGGGAACGGGATGTCGGCACCCTGGCTGCGGAGGTTGGCCAGAGCGTGGCCACGGTCAGTCAGCACCTGGCCAAGCTCAAGCTGGCCGGCCTGGTGCGTGCTCGCCGGGAGGGCCGCCGGCAGGTGTACCTGGTGGAGAACCCGCAGGTGGTCGAACTCGTCCGGCTGGCGGTGGGCCACCACCGGGAACGGCCCGACGGCCGCGCGACCCGGAGGTCGCGGGGCGCGTGAGCGCGGCGGCTGTGACTTAAGTTCTATTAGTTGCGTAATCGCTTGACAGTGTGCGCCGGCCGGGCGTCTACTGGTGACATCGCAGCACCTCGTTCGGTGAGGCGTCTGCGCGGACACAGGCCACTGACCCCCAACGTCGAGAGACGCCCCGGGTCAGGACAGGTCTCCCCGGCCTAAGGGGTGACCCGAGGTGGCTTCCCCGCCGCCCGTGGCGGGGGTACGCCGCGCAGTGCCAAAGCTCTGACGAGGAGGTGTCTCGCCCGCCGGCGACGTTGACCATCGGTGGGCGCCTCCTGCTGCGTGCAGGTGATGGTGGCGCACCGTGCGTGCCCGGCCGCGGGGAGGTGAGCGATGAGTACCGACGACTATCACAGTCACCGTTCGGACACCTCCGCCCGCCTCGCGCCCGCAGGCACCGCCTGAGCGGTTCGCCCCGCCACGCCTTCGGTGCCGTTCGCCGGGCGCCCGCTCCGTCGAGGGATGACCCGCGATGACGCACGTCCTCACGCATGTCCTCACGCATGTCCTCGGGCACGACGCGGCCCGTCGCACCGGATGGCGGTCGCTGTGGGCCACACTGCGGCCGGCCCGGCACCCTCGTGCCGCACCCGGCGCCCGCCCCGGTGCGGCGGATCTGATCCGCGCCGGTGACGAGCCCGCGCCCATGGCGATGACCATGACCGCTGTGCTGGGCGGTTACCCGCCGCGCCGCTGACACCGCACCGGCGATCCGCACCTTTCTCGGCATTCCGCACGCCCGCCCGGTGGGGCGGTCGGCCGACCGCGGCCGGCCCCACCCTCGCAGAAGGGGAACTCGGTGACCACCCACGTCACGGACACGCACGCGCAGCCACCGCAGGACCGGGGCGCGGTGCTGGACGAGGCGCACGTCGGCGACATCCGCGGCGCGTTCGGCACCATCCGCCGCGGCGACCTCGGCGCCCGGCGTAGCCTGCTGGCCAGGCTGAAGACTCTGCTGGCGATCGTCGGCCCCGGCCTGATCGTCATGGTCGGTGACAACGACGCCGGCGCCTTCAGCACCTACACCCAGGCCGGGCAGAACTACGGCACGCGTCTCCTGTGGACACTGCTGTTGCTGGTTCCGGTGCTGTACGTCAACCAGGAGATGGTGGTGCGACTGGGCGCGGTCACCGGCGTCGGCCACGCCCGGCTGATCCTGGAGCGCTTCGGCCGGTTCTGGGGCGCGTTCAGCGTGATCGACCTGTTCCTGCTCAACGCGCTGACCATTGTCACCGAGTTCATCGGGATCAGCCTGGGATTCGCCTACCTTGGCCTGCCCAAGGTTCCCGGTGTGCTGCTGTCCTCGCTGGTGGTGATCGCCGCGGCGAGCACGGGCAGTTTCCGGCGCTTCGAGCAGGTCTGCGTGACGCTGGTGGCGGGCAGCCTGCTGCTGGTGCCGATCCTGGTGATGACCCACCCGCCGCTCGGTCAGGTCGCGCACGACCTGGTCGTGCCCGGGATGCCCGGCGGATCGGCGCTGTCCACGGTGATGTTGCTGGTCATCGCGATCGTCGGCACCACGGTCGCGCCGTGGCAGCTGTTCTTCCAGCAGTCCTACCTCATCGACAAGCGGATCACCCCGCGGTTCATCCGCTATGAGCGGGTGGACCTGTGCATCGGCCTGGTCATCGTGGTGCTCGGCGCCGCCGCGATGATGGCGTTCTGCGCCGCCGCGTTCGCCGGGCACCCGGAGGCCGGCAACTTCACCGACGCCGCCGGCGTCGCCGCCGGTCTGGGCCGCTACGTGAACACCACCGCCGGGGTGCTGTTCGCGCTGGCGCTGGTCGACGCCAGCATCATCGGCGCCGCTGCCGTGGGGCTGGCCACGGCGTATGCGATCGGCGACGTGTTGGGCCTGCGCCACTCGTTGCACCGCGGTCCCCAGCAGGCGAAGGGGTTCTACGCGGTGTTCGCCGGGCTGCTGCTCGCCGCGGCCGCCGTCGTGGTCACCCCGGGCAGCCCACTGGGACTGCTCACCGAGGGAGTTCAGACCCTCGCCGGGGTGCTACTGCCCTCGGCGACGGTGTTCCTCCTGCTGCTGTGCAACGACCGGGAGGTACTCGGTCCGTGGGTCAACGGCCGAGCGATGAACGTGTTCACCTCGGCGGTCATCGCGCTGCTGGTGACGCTGTCCGTGGTGCTCACCGCGAGCGTGGTGTTCCCGGACATCAGCAGCACCGCGATCCTGACCATCCTCGCCGCCGGCACCGCGCTGGCCATGCTCGGCGGCCTCGCCCTCGCCGCCCACCGGCGGCTACGCCCGGGGGCGGCGGCCACGCCGGCGGCCCCGCCCGACCGGCAGGATCGCGCCACCTGGCGCATGCCGCCGCTGGCGCTGCTGGCCCGCCCCAGGCTCAGCGCCGGCCGCCGGCTCGGTCTGGCCGTGCTGCGCGGCTACCTTGTACTCGCCGTGGGCATGGTGGTGGCCCGCGTCGCCCAACTCGCCGCCGGCCACGCGTGACGATTCCTCCCCGCGCTTCCACATCGCTTACCGCAGCTCAGGACCACTCGGTGGGCGGCGGCGCGCGAACAGCCCAATCCGTACGACAACGGTTGACCTGCGCAAACAGCCGGGAGCACGGTGCGAACGGCGCATCCGCGACCGATACGCCCGTTCGGCCCGTTTTCGGTAGTCCACGCGGCGTCAAGACTGCCTACATTCTCCCGCATCCTGCTACGTTGCGTGCCTGTTCGACTACGAAATGGACTCGATCGTGTTGCTGTTCTCGTCGTCGGTGCTGGCCTTCGTCCAGGGAGAAGCGTCCGATGGGCTTAACCGATCACCATTCGACTGATACCGCGAACGCGGTGGCCGCGTTGCTGGCGGACATGTGCGCCGACCCGCACGGCGAGGTGTCCCCATCCGTGTACGAGACCGCCAGGCTGGTCACGCTGGCACCGTGGTTGCGCGGGCATGCCGACCGGCTGCGCTTCCTGCTGGCCGGCCAGCGCGGTGACGGCGGGTGGGGCGGGCCGGACGGCTACGACCTCGTCCCGACGCTCAGCGCCACCGAGGCGCTGCTGACCAGCCTGCGGCGGCCGCCGGATGCCGGCGTCGACCGCGGCACGCTGATCACCGCGGTGGACCGCGGGCTACGGTGGCTGGTCCGCCGGCTCGCCGGCCGACCGTCCATTCCGGACACCGTCGCGGCGGAGATTCTGGTTCCCGCGCTGGTCGCCGCGGTGAACGCGCATCTGGACCGGCTGGCGTCGGATCCGTTGCCCGGCCTGGACTCCTGGTCGGGCGGCGCGCGTCTCGACCTTCCCTCCGATGTGGACGCTGACCTGGTGTGCCGCCTGGGCAGGGCGGTGCGCACCGGCGGCACGCTGCCCACCACCCTGCACCACTCGCTGGAGGCGCTCGGCGGTGCGGCGCGCGGCGCGCCGGGGGTCGTCCCGACCGGGGGTGCGCTCGGCTGCTCGCCGGCAGCCACCGCCGCATGGCTCGGCGGCCGCCCGGTCGCGGCGGACCACCCGTCGCTGCGTTACCTCGAGCATGTGCAGGGCCGGCACGGCGGTCCGGTGCCGGGCGTCTCGCCGATCACCACCTTCGAGCGCGCCTGGGTGCTCGCCGCGGCGGCGACCGCGGGCATCCCGGTCGCCGTGCCGCCGGTCCTGCTCGACGACCTGTCGGCCGCGTTCGGCGGACTCGGCGTCCCGTCCGGGCCCGGCCTTCCCGCGGACGCCGACGACACGGCCGCCGCGCTGTACGTGCTGGCCCACTTCGGGACGCGGCAGCCGGTCGACCCCCTGTGGGCCTACCGCGCCGCCGGCGGCCACTTCCACTGCTTCCCGGCCGAGCGAACGCCGTCCACCAGCACCAACGCGCACGTCCTCCGGGCCATCGGCGAGGACGCGCGGCGGCACCCCGCCGCCGCGCCCCGGTGCCGGCCGGCCATCTCCTCCGTGGTCGAGTGGCTGGTGGAGCGGCAGGAGCGGGACGGATCGTGGTGGGACAAGTGGCACGCCTCGCCCTACTACGCCACCGCCCGGTGCGCGACGGTGCTGGCCCGCCATGGCGGCACGGTGGGCGCCGCCGCGGCGCGCGCGGCCGTGCGCTGGGTGCTGGCCAGCCAGCACCCGGACGGCTCCTGGGGCCGGTGGGCCGGCACGTTCGAGGAAACCGCGTACGCGGTGCAGACGCTGCTTCTGGCCGGGGCGCGGGTGCCGGACGACACCGTCGCACGGGCCGCCGCCCGGGGCTGCGCCGTCCTGCTGCGGTGGCCCCGGGGCGAGGCGCACCCGCCGCTGTGGCACGACAAGGACCTCTACACCCCGGTCAGGGTGGTGCGGGCCGAGGGCGCGGCCGCACTACAGCTGGCGCTGGGCGACCCACGCGTCGCCGGCCTGCTGCACGGCGGGGAGGCACCGCGGGACCGCCTCGCCGCGGCGGGTTCCCGGTGACCGCGGACCCGCTCGGCGCCGCACTGTCCGTTCTGGACGGTGGAGCGGTCGACCCGGGCGGCGTGCTCGAGCTTCGCCCCGGTCGGCTGCTGGTGTGGCATCCGGACGCCGTCGCCGCGATCTTCCTGGCGGACCGGTGGATGCGGCACGGCGGCAGCCGGACGCTGGGCCCGCTGCTCGGGCCGCGCTCGCTGCTGTGGGCCGACGGTGCCCGGCACGCCGGGTACCGGCGTGTGCTGGCCCCCGCGCTGCACGGCCGCGGCCTGACCACCCGGCTCCCGGTCGTCGCGGAGACCGTGCGCGCGGCGGTCGACGCACTCGTTCCCGGCGCGCTGGTCCGGCTGACCCGGTGGACGGGGGCAGTCACGCTCCGGGTCGTCGGCCGGCTGGTGTTCGGCCACGGCGGTCCCGCCGACGACGCGTTGCTGGCCCGGTTCGCGCGCCGGATCGACCGGGCGCTCGGCGCGCCGAGCCGATGCCGTGACCCGCGGGCGCACCGCGCCGAAACGTGGACCGCACTCGACCGGGCGCTGCTGCGCCGCGCCCGGGCCGCGGTCACGGAGGCACCGGACAGCCTGGCCGCCCGGCTCGCCACGCTCGGCCCGCCGGACGACGCCGAGCTACGGGACCAGGTCGTCTCGCTGCTCTTCGCCGGGCACGAGACGACCGCGTCGGCCACCGCGTGGACGCTGTGCTGGCTGGACCGCGACCAGCGGCTGCGTCGGGACGTGCTCGACGAGTTACGCGGAACCTCCGACGACGGAGCCGACCCGGCGCGGGTGCCGCTGCTGCACGCGGTCGTCCAGGAGTCGCTGCGGCTGACGCCGCCGGCGCTGGTCGCGGGCAAGCGGATCCTCCGCGCGGGCGGCGAACTGCTCGGCAGGCCGCTGCCCGCCGGCACCGTGCTCACCCCCTGCGTCTACCTCGCCCACCGCCACCCGGGTGGCCTGGCCGACCCGGGCCGGTTCGACCCGACCCGGTTTCTCGGCGCCCGCGTCCCGGCCGGGCACTACCTGCCGTTCGGTGGTGGCGTCCGGCGCTGCCTCGGCCGGGAACTGGCCATGACGGAGATCCGCGTGATCGTCGCCGCGGTGCTGCGCCGCGCCGGGTTGCGGTGTGTCAATCCGGAGGTGGTGGTTCCGCACCGTCGTGGCCCGGTCCTGGCTCCCTCGCCCGCGGTGACCATGCGGGTGGCTCCCTGATGCGTGCGTCGAGCCGCGGCAGCCAACGTGACCACATCGCGCGCCATGGCCGCCAGGCCCCGCGATCACGGCGGCAGGGCGCCGTGCCCCGGGACGTGACCGGCGCGTATCTCGCGCGCCCTGGCGACGTGATCGCGGCCGCGCGAGAACTCGCGGAAGGAAAGGCCAGATGAGCACCACACTCCGTGCCCGGCCGCATTCCCCCCGGTGGCGCGACGTCGTGCTCGCGCATCGCCTCGAGTACCCGTTCCCGCTGCGCTACCTGTGCTACGCGCTGTGGGGAGCCTGTTACGTCGCCACCAGACCGGCGGAGCTGGTCCGGCTGCCGGTCCTGCTCGCCGTGCTGGCCAATCTCGTGCAGATCATGGCGCTGAACATGCTGAACACCGCCGTCGACGTGCGCACCGATGCCCGCAATCCGGGCAAGAGCGCCGTGGCGAGGGCGGCGCTGCGGATCGGCCCCGCCCGGGCGGCGGTCCTCGCCGGGGTGGAGCTGGCGGTCGGGCTGCTGCTCGCCGGGATGGTCGTGGCGCTGACCGGTCACTGGCTCGTCGCGGCGGCCGCCGCGCTGGTCGCCGCCCTGCACCTGCTCTACAACGTGGAGCCGGTGCGGCTGAAACGGCGCGCGCCGGCCAACCCCCTCGCGCTCGGTCTGTCGGTCGGGTTCCTGCCCTGCCTGGTGTCGGCGGGGGCCGTCCGCGCGTTGCCCGGCGGGCCTGCGTGGCTGGTCTTCGCCGGCTTCGGCGTGCTGGTCGCCGGCCGGGCGCTGTGGTGGTCGGTGCCGGACCGGGCCGCCGACGCGGCAGCGGGTCTGATGACGCCGCCCGCGCGGTTCGGCGGCCGCGCGACCATCGACGCCTCCGGCGTGCTCACCGGTGGCGCGCTGGCGCTGCTCGGGGCCGGCCTCGCGCTGCGCTACGGAGCCGCCGTCGCGACCGTGGGGACCGCCGCGACCGCGGCTGCCTCGGCCGGCGTCCTGGCGCTGCTCTACCGGTACCGGGCGCAGGCACCGCCCAGCGCGCGGCACCTGCGCACCCACGTCATGCCGCTGCTGCTCACGGCGGATCTCCTGCTCGTCGCGCTCCCGCTCGCCGGAGGGTGATCGGCCGGCCGTCGCGGCCGGCGTGCCTGTTCCGGAACACGTTCCGGTGCTCGCCGGCGCAGGCCGACCATCCTCGGCGGCCCCGCCCGTCGCCACCACCCGGTTGCCCGCAACGGGCTGTCACGGCTTGCGGGCCAGCCCCGCATAACCGGGAAACCTGTCGGGGTTGCGGTTGTCGTCCAGGTCGGCCGGCTCGGGCCGCCACATCGGCATCGGCACCAGACCGGGTTCCACCATGTCCAGGCCGTCGAAGAACGCGGCGACCTGCAGCGGCGAACGGAGGGTCAGCTCCGGCAGCGGCCCGTGGTACAGGTTGCCGTAGATTCGCAGGCCGTCGAGCAGGCGCTGGTCGTGCGCGAGATGCGAGACGGCGAGGTAGCTGCCCGGGCACAGCGCCCCCAGGTAGGCGCCGACCACCGCCCGCGGATCATCACGGTCCGGGAGGAAGTGCAGCACGTCGATCATCAGCGCCGCGACAGGCCGGTCCAGGTCGAGCAGCCGGCGGGTCTCCCGCGCGGCGATCACGGACTCGGGTTCGCGCAGATCGGCCTCGACGAAGCCGGCGTTGCCGTTGCCGGCGAGCACGTCCCGGCCGGTCGCCGCCACGGCCGGATCGACGTCCACGTACACGACCCGGCACGTCGGGTCGACGCGCTGTACCACCTCGTGCACGTTGCCCGCGGTGGGCAGGCCGGAACCGAAGTCGAGGAACTGCCGCACGCCGATCCCGGTGAGGTACTCCAGGACCCGGCGGAGGAACGCGCGCTGGGTGCGCACCAGGTAGGGCAGGTGCGGTGCGCACACGGCGACCTGCTCGGCGGCACCCCGGTCAGCGGCGGTGTGGTGGGCCCCGCCCAACCAGCAGTCACGGATCCTGGCGACACTGGGTAGCTCCGGATCGCCCGCCTCCGGAGCCGGCACGGATGTTCCCGCGCCGACGGTCCTTGTCACTGGTGACCCCCTGCCCGTCGTGACCAGTCGTGGCTAACCCCAGCGGTGCCGGTCATCCGCTCCCACCGCGCCTCCCGGGAAGATGACCATCAGGCATCGTACCGATCACAACTCGGCGATACCTGATCCCACGGAGGGATTCGCGACCCCGGACGGGTGGAGTGGTTGCTACTCCCCGTGGGCGCCGTCGATCGATGCGCCGTTGCCTCCGGCCGGAACCCGGCCCCCCGCGGCGGCCGCGCCGGTTCCGAGCGGCTCGCCCGGTGTCCCCGGCCGGGCGCCAGGTTGCGCGCCGGCCATCCCGCCGTGCATGGCGGCGTAGAACGGGTCTTCCGCGCCGATCTCCCCGGCGCGCACCGGGAGCCCGGTGAGCGCGGACTTGTACAGCGCGGCGACCAACTCCAGCACCCGCCGACCGTCCGGCCCGCTGCACGCCGGCCGCGCGCCCTCCCGCAGCGCCGCCAGTAACCCGCGCAACTGCGCGGCATGTGAGCTGGCGACGTCCTCGGCCGGGCTGCGCCACCGGCTCACCCTGCGCTCGTCGGTGACGTGCGGGGCGGGCGTGTAGACCCAGTCCTCGTTGCGGTAACCGTACAGGTGGGTGAGCTCGACGGTGGCGTCGGTGCAGTCCAGGCGGATCCGGCTGACCTGGTCCGCGGAGAGCACGCTGTTCACCACGGTGGCCATCGCCCCGGACGCGAAGCGCACCAGCGCGGTGGACACGTCCTCCGTCGCCACGTCGTGCACCAGCCGGCCGACCATCGCCCGGACCTCGACCCAGTCGCCGAGCAGGTGCAGCATCAGGTCCATCTGGTGGATGCCGTGCCCCATTGTCGGGCCGCCGCCCTCGGTCTCCCACCGCCCGCGCCACGGCACCGCGTAGTAGGCGTCATCCCGGTACCAGGTGGTCTGGCAGTGCGCGACCAGCGGCCGGCCAAGCTCACCGGTACGCAGCAGGGTGCGCAGGTGCTCGGCGGCCGAGCCGAACCGATGCTGGAAAACGATCGCCGCGTACGGACCGCCCGCCCGCTCGGCCGCCACGATCCGGTCGTACTCGGCCAGCGACAGGCATGGCGGTTTCTCGCACCAGGCCCAGGCACCGTGCCGCAGCACCGTCACCACCTGGTCGGCGTGCAGCGACGGCGGCGTGCAGATCGCCACCAGGTCCGGGCGCCGCTCCCGCAGCATGTGTTCGAGGTCGTCGTAGGGCGTCGCGGTGCCGGCGTCGGCGCAGAACTCCCGCAGCCGGGCGGCATCCACGTCCACCGCTGCCACCACGTCGACCTGGTCGCCGTGCGCCCGGAACGCGGCGAGGTGGCTGCGCGCGATGCCGCCGGTGCCCACCACGGCGGCCCGCACCCGGTCCTTCGCTGCCACTCCGGCGACCTCCCTAGTCTGGAAAGCGCTTTCCGTAACCTACCGCAGCGCGGCCGCCCCCGGCGAGGGTCGGCGCGCGGGGAGGCGTTCCGGCCCGGCGTCTGTACCGCCATGTGGAGCACACCGGTGCCCCGGTTCGGCGGGACGGCCGCTCCGCCTCGGTATCGATCTAGCACAGATCAACTCCGTGTCGCGTGTCACAAAGTCGTTCACATTAAAGAATGGAACACAATGATTGTTCCGAACCGTCCGATGATCGCGACAAGGACAGGACACCGCGGTCGCTGGTCCGTTCGCGGGAGGTGAGGGTCCTGACAGCGAGCGGATCACGCTGCTGGCCCGCCGCGCACGTCGAACGCCTGCGCGAGCGTCGAACTCAGGGACCGCCGAGTTGGCCGGAGCGTTCCGCCCCGGGGCGGGCACGCGGAGAGGACCCTCATGAGCACGACGCACGCTCAGGCGGTTGAACAGGTCGTCGACACAACCCGTTATCCGCTGGACGAGCCGGGCGGCGCGGCCTGGCGGGAGGTCGTTTCCCGGACCAGGCACGAGCTACGCACTCTGGGCTGCAGCGTGCTGCCGGACTTCATTCGCCCCGCGCTGCACGAAACGCTCCGCCGGGAATGCGCGACGATCGCCCCGAAGGCGTATTACGACGTCGAGACGGTCAACGTCTACAACATCGACACCGACGCGTCGCTGCCCGAGGACCATCCCGGTCGCATCGCCATGCGACGCGGCAACGCGTTCGTGGCCCGTGACCACATTCCCGGCGAGTTCGTCATTCACCGGCTCTACGCCAGCGCACCGTTCCAGGACTTCCTCGCCGCCTGCTTCGAGCTTCCGGCGCTGCACGAACTCACCGACCCGCTGGCCGGGCTGGTACTGAACGTGGTGACGCCCGGCATGGAGCACCCGTGGCACTTCGACACCAACGAGTTCGCGGTCAGCCTGCTCACCCAGGCACCGGAGCGCGGCGGCGTCTTCGAGTACTGCCCGAACATCAGGTCGGCGGAGGCGGAGAACTTCGAGGACGTGCGGGCCGTGCTGACCGGCGACGGTGGGCGGATGGTCCGCCGCCTCGCCCTGCGACCGGGCGACCTGCAACTGTTCAAGGGCCGCTATTCACTGCATCGAGTGACCGAGGTGCAGGGTGACACGGAGCGGCACACGGCGATCTTCGCCTACAGTGAACGTCCCGGAGTCATCGGCAGCGTGGCGCGCACGAAACAGCTTTTCGGCCGGATCACCCCGGAACACCTGGCGGCCGAGGGACGCGCCGTGCGGGTGGACGAGCTGCTGGACTGAAGCGGCATGCCCGGCCCTTCGCACGTTCCCGATCGAGGCGGTCGGGCGCGCGCTTCGACGACCCCACCACCAGGACGCCGGCCAGCCGAGGAGGAGCGCGACCCGTGCGTTTTGACGCCACCGGAAAAGTGTCGCTCGAGCACATCTACACCCAGCCCGATCCGCGCCCGTACTTCAACACCCTGCGCGAACTCGACTACTGCATTCCCCAGCTCGCCAAACCGTACTTCGTGAAACTCATCCAGGAGTACCGGGAATCGCGGCAGGTCACCGGGCCGAAGGTGGTGGACATCGGCTGCTCCTACGGCATCAACGGCGCGCTGCTGAAATGCGACGCGACCATGGACGAGCTGTACGAGCACTACGGCGCCGCGGACGCCCGCGCCGCCACCCGCGACCGGCTGCTGGCCAGGGACCGGGAGTTCGTCCGCTCCCGCAGCCGCTGGGACCGCAGCCGGCTGGTCGGCCTGGACGCCTCCGGCGCCGCGCTGTCCTACGCGCTCGCCGCCGGGTTCGTCGACGACGCGGTGCACGCCGACCTGGAGCGCGGCGAGCCCACCGAACGGCAGCGCGCCCAGCTCGCCGGGACCGATCTGGTCATCTCCACCGGCTGCCTCGGCTACGTCACCGGCACGACCCTGGCCAGGGTGGTCGCCGCGAGCGGCGAGCACCGGCCGTGGATGGCGCACTTCGTGCTGCGGATGTTCCCGTTCGAGCCGATCGCCGAGCGCCTGGCCGGGTTCGGCTACCGGACGGCGCGCGTGGCCGGCGTGTTCCGGCAGCGGCGGTTCGCCTCCGCCGAGGAGCAGGCGCAGGTGCTGGACACGCTCGCCTCCGTCGGGGTCGATCCACGTGGTCTCGAGGCGGACGGCTGGCTCTACGCTCAGTTGTACGTGTCCCGCCCGCTCGGCGCGAGCGAGCGCACGGTCGTGGACCTCGCCGCGCGCGGGCAGTCGTCCAGGTCAGCGGAACCACCGAGATCGAGGATGGAAGTGAACCGTAGTCAAGAGTGGTCGACCCGAACCTTTGGCAACGAGGACCGGCTGCCGCGCGTGCCACTGCCGCCGCTGGCGGAAACGTGCCAGCGGTTCGTCGAGTGGTGCGCGCCGCTGCTGACCGCCGACGAGCTGGCCGCCACCGAGCGCGCGGTGGCCGAGTTCCGCGACGGTCCGGGCCCCGTGTTGCACGCGGCACTGCAGCGGTACGACCAGGCCGAGGGCGTGCACAGCTGGCTGGACTCGTTCTGGCGCTCCCGGTACCTGGGCCGCCGCGACCGGATCGCGCTCAACGCCAACTTCTTCTTCCTGTTCCGGGATTCCGACCAGGGCCAGGTGGACCGGGCCGCGCGCCTGGTCGCCGCCGCGGTGGACTACAAGCTGCGGCTGGACGACGAGCGTATCCCGCCGATCATCCAGCGGGGCCAGCCGCTGTCCATGGAGCAGAACAAGTTCCTGTTCTCCACCACCCGGATCCCGGGTGCCGGGCAGGACACCGTGCGCGCACCGTACTCGGACGAGTGGCCGGGCCCCTCGCCGGCGCGGCACATCGTGGTGTTCTTCCGAGGCAACATGTTCCGGTTGGACGTGCTCGGCGAGCACGGCCAACCGTACACAGTGGACGACATCGCGGCGGGGCTGCGCGCGGTGATGAAGGCGGGTGCGACGCCCGCCGCGAAGGACACCTCGGTCGGGCATCTCACCACCAAGGCGCGGGCCGAGTGGGCGGCCAGCCGGCAGGCGCTGCTGGCCTGCGACCCGGGCAACGCCGCCGCGCTGGACACCGTGGAGACCGCGCTGTTCTGCCTCTGCCTGGAGGACCTCGCCCCCGAGGACACCCTGCAGGCGTGCGACCACCTGCTGCACGGCGACAGCGGCAACCGCTGGTTCGACAAGGCGCTTTCCCTGATCGTGTTCGCGGACGGCCGGGCCGGGATCAACGTGGAGCACTGCGGCCTGGACGGCACGACCATCCTCAGCTTCGTCGACACCCTGCTCGGCACGGCGGACGAGCCGCCGGCGGGCGCGCGGTCCCAGGGCCTGCCGACGGTCGAGGCCGTCGAGTTCGTCCTTGACGGCGACCTGCGCGCGGACGTGGGCGCCGCCGCGGCGGCGTTCGAGGCGTACCGCGCGGACACCGCGACGACGCTGCTGTCCTTCCCGGACTTCGGCGCCAACCGGGCCAAGGAGCTGCGGATGTCGCCGGACGCTTTCGTGCAGATGGCCTACCAGCTCGCGCACCAGCGGGCCAAGGGACTCATCGGCGCCACCTACGAGTCCATCGCCACCCGGCAGTACCGGCGCGGCCGCACCGAGGCGATGCGCGTGGTCACCCCCGAGGTGCTGCGGTTCGTCGAGACCATGGAGGATCCGGACGCGGACGCGGCCACCCGCCGGGCGGCGTTCCGGGCGGCCGCCGAGAAGCACGTGGCCCGCGCCAAGGAATGCCAGGCGGGCCAGGCGCCCGAGCAGCACCTGTGGGAGCTGCAGCTCATCCAGCGGCGCCAAGGCGCGGAACTGGGCGTGACCGAACCGCCGGCGCTGTACGAGACGCCGGGCTGGCTGATCATGCGGGACGACTACCTGAGCACCAGTTCCGCGCCCTCGGTCAACATCCAGTACTTCGGCTTCGGGATGACCAGCAGCAAGTGCATCGGCGTGGCGTACGTGCTGCTGCCGGACCGGTTCAACATCTACCTCAGCACGCCCCGGCCGGTGGCCGAGCAGATGTACCGGTTCGCCGAGAAGCTCCGGGAGGCCGTGTACGAGTTGCAGGAGCTGCTCGCCACCGAGCAGGCGGGCTCCTAGCCGGGACGGGCGGGGTGCCGGGCGCCACCGGGCCGGTGGCGCCCGGCACCCCGCGTCCTCGGCACGCGCGGAACGCGCTCAGGAACCGGGCGGGCGCAGCGCGTCGGCGAGGTGGCCGCGCGCGGCCTGCTCGATGTGCACCAGGTCGCTGGCGACGCTGACCACGGTGAAGCCGGCGGCGAGCCGGCGGGCCGCGCTGGCCCCGTCCGGGCAGTGGTACCCGGCCACGATGCCCGCCGACCTGGCCGCGGATAACACGGTCCGGACCGCCGCATCGAACTCCGCGTCAACGGCCGGGTCGGTGGACGTGCTCCCGCCGACCGCCAGCCGCAAATCCGACGGTCCGATGTAGACACCGTCAATGCCCGGCACCGCGGCGATCTCCGCGACGTTGCGCAGCCCCTCCGCGGTCTCGATCATCACCAGGCAGGCGATCTCCGCGTCCGACTCGGCCGGTTTCGGGCCGACACGCAGCCCCGCCCGCATCGGCCCGTAGCTGCGCTGGCCGACCGGCGGGTACCGGCACGCGGCGACCGCCGCCTCGGCGTCCGTCGCGGTGTCCACCATCGGCACGATCACCCCGCGGGCCCCGGCGTCGAGCGCCTGCCCGATCCAGAACGGGTGGTTGGCCTGCACCCGCACCATGCCGGCGGCGGTGCCACGCGCGTCGATCGCGGTCATCGCGGCGAGCAACGCCCGGTGGTCGACCAGGCCGTGCTGGGCGTCCAGGCACACGTAGTCGTAGCCGACGCCGGCGATGCGCTCGGTGGCCAGCGCGTTGTCGCAGACCACCCAGTAGCCCACGGTGCGGTGCCCGGCCCGCAGCCGCGCCGCGAAGCCCGCCGGCCCGGTCGAGATCTCGCTCATCGTGGTGATGAGGCTCAGGATCCATAGGTCTGCTGCTGCGGGGCGGCCATGCCGGGCGGCTGCTGGCCGGCCGGCGTGGCGGGCACCACGCACACGGCGGTGCCGTAGGCGGCGATCTCGCTGGCCGTGCCGCCGAGTTCGTTGCAGTCGAACCGCATCGCCAGCACCGCGTTCGCGCCGCGGGCCAACGCCTCCTGCCGCGACTCCTGTAGCAGCTTGGTGAGCCCCTTCAGTTCACCGCCGGCGATCGCCTTGAAACCGGCACCCATGTTGGAGAACGCGTTGCGGCTGCGCACCGTCGGCCCGAACACCTCCCCCATCACCCGGACAACCTGGTATCCGGGCACGTCGTTCATTGTGGACAGGAGGATCGGAAACTGCTGCGGCATTGGCTCACCCATGGGCTCGGAGCGTATCGGGCGTGGCCGCGCGGCGAGTTTGGATCGGCGAATCCGACCGGGACGCGGACCCGGCCGGGATCGCCGAAAGCGGCCGGCGGGGCGGGGACCGTGCTCAGGAACGCCGGGCCCGGCTGGGGGCGACCCGGGGCGGCTCGTTGGGCTGCTTCGGATAGACCGGGGGCCACGGCGCGTCCATCAGGCCGCTTTCCATGTCCCGGCGGGACTGCTCGAGCAGCGGCTCGATGGACTGCGGACGCTCGGCGGCGCCGGCCCAGGGGTCGCCGCGCTCGGCGAGCCGGGCGGGCACGGTGGCGATGGTGAGGGTGTCCGGCTGCACCGTGGCCACCTCGTCCCAGTGGATCGGCGTGGACACCTGGGCGCCCACCCGCGGCCGCACGCACCAGGCGCCGAACACCGTCTTGTGCGGCGCGTTCTGGTTGAAGTCCACGAACACCCGGGCGCCCCGCTGCTCCTTCCACCACTGCGCGGTGATCAGGTCGGGCCGCCGGCGTTCCAGCATGCGGGCGAGCGCCACCGCGGCGGCGCGCACCTGGTAGCCGTCCCAGCGCGGCTGCAGGCGCACGTACAGGTGCAGCCCGCGGGATCCGGTGGTCTTCGGCAGCGCTTCGATGCCCAGCTCGCCGAGCGTCTCGCGGGTGACCGCCGCCGCCTCCCGGACCTGGTCGAACGTCACGCCCGGCGAGGGGTCGAGGTCGACCCGCAACTCGTCGGTGACCTCCGGCGTGTCCGCGTGGAACGGCCACACGTGGAAGCCGAGGCAGCCGAGGTTCACCGCCCACAGCACGTGCGCGAGGTCCGCGGCGACCAGCGCGTCACTGGTGGTGCCGTTCGGGGTGGACACCACCGTGGTGACCAGCCACGGCGGCACCGACTTCGGCACCCGTTTCTGGAACCAGGACTTGCCGCCCGCGCCGTTGGGATAGCGCTCGAGCAGCAGCGGGCGGCCGCGCAGCGTGTCCAGCAGTGGCCCGGCCACCACCTGGTAGTAGCGGACCAGGTCGAGCTTGGTCTCCCCGCGCTGTCTGAAGAACACCTTGTCCGGGTGGGAGATGGTGAGCTCGACGCCGTCGACGTCGATGGTGACGGCCTCGCTCATGCCGCCGGCCCCGCCCCGAACAGCGCCGCCAGCTCGGCCGGCGGCACCTCCTCGAGCTGCGCGTAGGTGCACGACTCCGGGCGGCGGTCGGCCCGGAACCGGACCAGCCGGCCGCCGTGCCGGAACCGCCCGGAGATCAGGTGCTCGTAGCGCACCTCGGCGACCAGCTCGATCCGCAGCGGCTCCCACGACAGGTCCTTCGTGCCGGTCCAGCGGCTGACCCCGCCGGGCATGCGGCCCCGCTCGTGCGCCTCGGCGTCAGCCCAGTCCCGCCAGGGGTGCTCGGCCAGCGCGTTCTCCCGCAGCGGCGCCAGCTCGCCGACCAGTTCCCTGCGCCGGGCGGCGGTGAAGCTGCTGGCCACCCCGACGTGGTGCAGCGTGCCGCCGTCGTCGTACAGGCCGAGCAGCAGCGAGCCCACCCCGTGGCCGTCGGCGTGCCAGCGGAACCCGGCCACCACGCAGTCGGCGGTGCGCTCGTGCTTCACCTTCCACATCACCCTGCGGTCCTGCTCGTAGGGCAGGTCGCCGGGCTTGGCGATCACCCCGTCGAATCCGGCGCCCTCGAACCGGGTGAACCAGTCCTCGGCGACCTCCGGGTCCTCGGTGACCGGGGTGAGCACCACGCGGGCGAAGCTGTCGTCGAGCACACCGGCAAGCCGGCGGCGCCGCTCCCGGAACGGCTCGCCCATCAGGTTCGCGTCGTCCAGCGCGAGCAGGTCGAACGCGACGAAGCTGGCCGGCGTCTCCACGGCGAGCTTGCGCACCCGCGACTCGGCCGGGTGCAACCGGTTCTGCAGCGTATCGAAGTCCAGGCCGGCGTCGGTGACCACGACGATCTCACCGTCCACCACGCACCGGCAGGGCAGCGTCTCCCGCAGCAGCTCGACCAGCTCGGGGAAGTACCTGGTGAGCGGCCGGTCGTTGCGGGAGCCCAGCTCCACCTCGGCACCGTCCCGGAACACGATGCAGCGAAAGCCGTCCCATTTCGGCTCGTACATCATCCCGGGCGCCCTGGGCACCTCCCGCACCGCCTTGGCCAGCATCGGCCGCACCGGCGGCATCACAGGCAGCCTCACGGGCCGATCGTAGGGCCGCGCGCACCGGCGGGCACGCGTCGAAGCGCACCACTACTCTCCGAGGCCGCCAACACACCCAGCGGCGTCAGTTCCGAGGACGGCCGGAACCGGGCGCGCTCACCCCGGCATCGAAACCGGTAGGGCGTGATCTCGGGCCGAACGCCCCTTGCGCGTCCGGGATGATCGCTATCCTCAGGCTCGCGTCAACATCGACAGCGACCGTAC
>NZ_BJFL01000015.1:0-89834 GCF_005405885.1 Gandjariella thermophila | reverse complement strand
CCCCCTGGACACCACCCGGTTCCAGAAGGACCCGTGCGGCGTGCTCACCCCCGCCCAGTTGCGAGCGCTCAACGTGGCCGCACGCGGCGAAGTGGACAACCAGGACCCCACCGGCCCCGCCTGCGGCTGGACCGACACCAACGGCCCGTCGAAAATGTCGTTGGGCGTGGGCTTCCTCACCGCCGGACACGGCCTCGGCGACATCTACAGCCAGAAGGAAACCTACGGGCGCTTCCAGCCGCTGCCGGACATCGAAGGCTACCCCGCGGTGATCGCCGTCAGTGGGAGTGAAACGGGACACAGCGGAGCCTGCACGATCGACGTGGGCGTCACCAACCAGTTGGCGGTCAACGTCTTCGTCCAGCTCAAGAGCGGCGTCGACGCGCCGCCGGACTACACCGACACCTGTCCGCGAACACAGAAGGTCGCCGACGCGATCATGAAGACGTTGAAGGGGGAATCGTAGATGGGGTTCGGCGAGTGGTACCACGGGGCCGTCGGCGCGATCGACCGCGCGGCGGACGCCGGGGGACACGCGCTGGGATGGGCGGTCGGCCACGGGTATTCCGCCATCACCGGCGACAAGGCGGGCGGCCACGCGATCGAGGGGAAGATCGACCGAGCCGCGGACCGGCTGTTCTTCGACGGCCATGCGCCGGCCGGGGACAATCCCGCCGACATCTACCAGTGGTTCCACGGTCCCCAGGCGCACGGCACCGGCGACTACGCGCACGGCGAGACAGACCTGCGCGCGATGGCGGGCACCTACCAGGAGTGCGAGACACACGCGCGGAACGCGCAGGCCGCGTTACGTGACGGTTGGAGCGGTTCAGCGGCCGAGGCGGCGCAGCAGAACATGACGCCGATCGTGACGACGGCGGCGGCGTTCCATCAGCACGTGGCCACCAGGCAGAACTCGTACGGTTCGCAGATTCCGTTGTGGGAGCGCACCAAGAACAGCGTGGTGCTGGTACCGAAGGACCCGCCGCAGGCGAATCCGTTGATGGTGCCGATGGCGGTGAACCCGATGACGGCCGGACCCGCCGTCATGAACGCGATCGACACCGACCGGCAGGTCACCACGTACCAGCAGAACGCGCACCAGAACCAGCAGGCGTTCAGCACGTACCAGCCGCCGACGCAGCAGAACGCCGCGGCGATCCCGCAGCAACCCGGCCCGGTGGACCCGGGGAGGTCGGACACGGGCAGCGCGCCGCCACCGCCCGGCGGCGGGGTACAGCCGCCGCCGCGTACCGCGTGGCGTCCCGGCTCGGGCGGCAGCACCGGCGGACCGGGCGGCGCCTCGGGTGGAGGCCACGTCGGCTCCGGTGGCGGCTGGACTCCACCGCCGGGGACCGGCGGATACACCGGGCCGGGCGACAGCACCAGTGCGGCCGGATACGTGCCACCCACCACGACCGGCGCGGCTGCGGGCACCTTCGACCCCACCGGCGCCCCGGCGGGCGGTGGCGCCGGTTACCGGCCGGACGGGGGCTCCTGGCACATGTTCGGTCCGGCCGGCGGGGCGAGTTACGGGCCGGGTGAGGGCTCTGGCTCGGTGTTCGCTCGGGGCGGTGGGGCCAGTGAGGACGGCTGGGGCGCGCGCGGTGGACGGTTCGGCGCTGGCGCGGACGGCGGGCGCTTCGGCAGCGGTGCCGGTACTGGCACGCGCGGTCCGGGCAACGCGGCCGGGGCAGCGGCCGAGGAGGAGGGCATGCTGCGCCGCGGCGGCGTCGCCGGAGCAGCGGGCCGGCCGGGCGCGGCGGGCACTGCCGGCGCCGGAGCGATGGGGGCCGGTGGCCGGGGTGGTCGCGGCGAGGAGGACGGGGAGCACCGCGCCGCCGCGTATCTGGTCAGTGAGGACAACGGGAACGAGATCGTGGGTGGCCTCCCACTGACCGCGCCGCCGGTCATCGGAGAATAGTCCACAACAGACAGACCACAAAGGTACTGGGGGACACAACACAACATGGTGGTGCGCCATCAGGTGGCCATCTCCGCACGCAGTTACGCCGTGGCGTGGGCCGCCGAGGAACTCGGCCCGCAGCATCCGGCGCTGCTCGCGCCGCTGCACGAGGATGACACCCCGCTGGCGGGACGCATCGAGCGGGCCGTGGCCGAACTGGAGCGGAGCCGCCTGTTCGATCGACGCGGCGGGCTCCACGGGGACCTCCTGACCACGTTCCAACTGCTGGCCCGTCCCAGCATCGAGTTCTACGGCTGGATAGCCACCGAACGGCCGCCGGCGAACTTCTCGGCGGTGGCCGCCGCGCGCGGCAACGACGCCGTGCTTGCCGTGCTCAACGGGGACGCACTCACGCTGACGCCGTTGCGGCCGGACGCGAATGCCCGGGCGCTGGTCGACCTGTTGCCGCGCACGCCGCCGGCGCACGCGCAGTCGATCACTGCCCCGGCCAGTGACCTCGGCACCGGAACGGCCCATGGTCCCGACGAAGTGTTCGCCGGACTGTCCCCGCCACAGACGGGCAGTCCGGCAGCGGGCGCGATTCGGCGGCTCGACGCCGCGCCGCGCACCGCGGCCGCGCAGTTCTACGTCGCGGTCAGGGACGCTTCCGGTCGCCGGCACCGTAACCCCTACCCGCTGAACGTGCGCGACCTGCCGGACGGCCGGTGGTTCGTGCAACACACCAACTCGTCTGGCCAGATCTGGGTCACCGCGGCTCCGGCAAGCCCTCAGTCACTCACCGCCCGACTCGACGAGATACGGCGCGGTCTGCGCTGACGGAGGGGATCGGGGAGAGGCTGACAACGACGGGCGGCCCGGCGCGCCGGGCCGCCCGTCGTTCGGGTTTCTCAGCCGAGGCGGCCGGCCCTCACCGCGTCGAGGAATGTCTCGTACGCTGTTCGGCCGACCACGAGCGCCGGGCCGGTCGGGTTCTTCGAGTCACGCACGGCGGCGCCAGCGGGCAGGAGTGCGAGTTCCACACACTGGTTGCCGCCACCGCTGCGACTGGACTTCCGCCACCTTGCACGGGACAGATCCACTGTCTACCTCGTTCTCTTCAACATGTTCGCGATGAGCCGAGCAGCCTCCTCGTCGTCGAGTGATTGCCTGCCCAGATGATCGAACAGCGTGGACAGCTCGGCCACGACGTCCTGATCGTCGACCAGATGGCCGCCCACCGCGTACTCCTGGAAGGCCACCGGCAGGGAGACCTCGGGGGCGAAGTCGAGGAGCACGAAGCTTCCGGACATGCTCTCGTGCAGGCCGGTCCGAAACGGCAGCACGCGGACGGAAACGTTGGGCCGCTCCGCCATGGCCAGGAGGTGCCGCAACTGCTCCTCGGCAAGGTCGGTGTCCGCGATGCGGCGTAGCGCCGCCTCCGAGATCACCGCGTGGAACTCCAGCGAATCCTGCTCGGCGGTCAGTCGCTGCTGCCGCCGCATGCGCACGGAGACCTTCCGGTCCACCCCGGCGGGCTCGGTCATGTGGCGAGCCAGGACGTGCACCGCCCGCGCATACGCCTCGGTCTGCAGCAGTCCCGGAATCACGGCAACAGCGCCTTTCCCCGGCACGTGTTGTGCCTGGACACCGACTTCGCCACCAGTTGCAGCACCGCCGTCGACCTCACCCCGGCCGAAACGGCGTCGTCCTCAGACTGGCCTGCCTGAACGCCTTCACGGTCACCCTCGGCCTCCAGCCGGTACCGGGTGCTACTGGCCTTCAGCCGCACCCGGACCACCGAACTGCTCGACCACCTCACCGACACCCGCGCACTACTCACCGCGCCCCGACCCAAGCGCTCCCTCGCCGGCCGGGCGCAACAGCCCCCGGTGCCGTTCACCATCCAGCCGACCATGAGGAGTGACCCCTCGTCGAGCGCGGTGGGGTCAGTAGTCGTCGCGGCCGATGAAATGGCGTTCCAGCAGGTCGGCGGAGCCGGTGACGAGTTCGAGGGGGTCGACGAACTCGTTGATGTCCAGGTTGACCAGCGGCAGCGAGTGTCGGAACACCAGGTAGTCGCCCATCACCACGGCGCCGCCGACCACCGTGGTGTTGCCGATCTCGCTCAGCACGGCATGCAGGGCCACCTCGTCCACCCGGGCGAACGGCGCGGCGAGCTGCACCCATTCCTGGCCGTCCAGGACCTCCCGGGCGACCACGACCATCTGGGTGCGCTCCTCCTCGTCCTCCTCGGTGCCCCACCTGATGTTGATCCGGATCTCGTCCGGCTCGACGCGGATGACCTCGTAGCTTCTCCGGATGTAGGTCACCAGATCTTCCCAGGTCGCCATCCGGGACATGCCCCCCTCGGTCGGCCGGCCGCGCGTGATCGCCAGTCAAGCACACCTGGTGCGGCCAGTCACGGAGCCGCACCGGGGTAGCCGGTAGCCCGGCGACCACCAGGTTGCACCAAGTGGTCTATACCTATCCGGTCGGTGGGCGGGTAGACAGGCCAGTCGAGCGCAACCGCCACGCCGGGAGGCTGGACATGAGCGGACGATCGCGGTCGGCGCGGCTGGCCGTGCTGGTGGCCGCAGTGGGACTGGTCACCATGGTGACCACCGGGGTGACGGCGGATGCCGCGGCGGGCGCCCCCGGGCAGACCGACCGGGCCGCGGCGGCCGCGCGCCTGAACCTCCTCGTGCCGCAACCCGTGCTGGTGCGGCCGTCCGCCACGGCGCCCTACCGGATCACTCCGGCGACCGCCGTCTGGGTGCCCGCCGGGTCGGCTGAGGCCCGCGCGGTGGGCGAGCAACTGGCCGGCCTGCTGCGCCGCTCCACCGGCTACCCGCTGCCGGTGTGGGAGAAGCCGGCCGGCTCGGTCGCGGCGATCGGGCCGGGTATCGAACTCCGCTTGGCCGGCCTCGCCGGGCTCGGCGACGAGGGCTACCAACTCGACGCGGCGCCCGGCGGCGTGGTGATCCGCGCCGCCGCGCCGGCCGGTCTGTTCCACGGCGTGCAGACGCTGCGCCAACTGCTCCCGCCAGCCGCGGAGAGCGACCGCCGGCAGCCCGGACCGTGGCTGGTGCCCGCCGGGCACGTGGTGGACCACCCGCGGTACGCCTACCGGGGCGCCATGCTGGACGTGGCCCGGCACTTCTTCGGCGTCGCCGACGTGGAGCACTACATCGACGAGATCTCCCTGTACAAGATCAACTATCTCCTGCACCTGTCCGACGACCAGGGCTGGCGCATCGCGATCGACGGCTGGCCCCGGCTGGCCAGCTACGGCGGCGGCACCGAGGTCGGCGGCGGTCCGGGCGGGTACTACACCCAGGGCCAGTTCCGGCAGCTCGTCGCCTACGCGCGGGCGCACTTCGTCACCATCGTGCCGGAGATCGACGGGCCGGGACACACCAACGCGGCACTGGCCTCGTACGCGGAGCTGAACTGCGACGGCGTCGCGCCGCCCCGCTACACCGGCATCGACGTCGGGTTCAGCTCGCTGTGCGTAAGCAAGCCGGTCACCTACACCTTCCTCCGCGACGTGCTCGACCAGCTCGCCCGGCTCTCCCCCGGCCCGTACCTGCACATCGGCGGGGACGAGGCGCACTCCACCCGCGCGGCCGACTATGCCACCTTCGAGGGCAGGGAACTGCCGATCGTGGCGGACACCGGCAAGGCGGCGATGGCCTGGCACGACATCGCCAAGGTGAACCCGCCCACCTCGACCGTGCTGGAGTTCTGGGGCACCACCGGCTCCGACCAGCCCACCGCCGCCGCGGCCGCCCGCGGCAACAGGGTGGTCATGGCGCCGGCGAACCGGGCGTACCTGGACCAGAAGTACGACCCGAGCACCAGGCTGGGCCTGAACTGGGCCGGCTACATCGAGGAGCGGGACGCCTACGACTGGGACCCGGGTAGCTACCTTGGCGGCGTGACCGGGCCCTCGGTCCTCGGCGTGGAGGCGCCGCTGTGGTCGGAAACCCTGGTCACCATGGCGAACATCGAGTACCTGGCGTTCCCCCGGCTGCCCGCGATCGCCGAGCTGGGCTGGTCACCGCGGGCCACGCACGACTGGAACTCCTTCGCCGAGCGACTCGGCGCGCAGGGTCCGATGTGGACGGTGATGGGCATCAACTTCCACGCCTCCCCGCAGGTGCCGTGGGCGCCGGGCACCCGGGGCGGTACCGACTGACCTCGTGTGGGCTGCCGGGTCCGGGCCGGTGGTCGTCCGTGGTGGCGGCCACCGGCCCGGCGGGCATGGCGCGCCGGCTCAGGCCTGCCTGATCGCGGAGATCTCGAACTCCAGCGTGACCTTGTCGCCGACCAGCACGCCGCCGGTCTCCAGCGGCGCGTTCCAGGTGACGCCGAAGTCCGAGCGGTTGATCGTGGTGGAGCCCTCGAAGCCGACCCGGTTGTTGCCGAACGGGTCGCGCGCCGCGCCCTCGAGGGTCAGCGGAATGGTGACCGACCTGGTCACCCCCTTGATGGTCAGGTCGCCGGTCACCTCGTAGCTGTCCTCGCCGGTCTGCTTGATGTCGGTCGAGGTGAAGGTGATCTCCGGGTAGTCGGCGACCTGCAGGAAGTCGTTGGTCCGGAGGTGGGCGTCCCGGTCGGCGTTGCGGGTGTCGATACTGTCCACCTTGATGGTCACCGTGGCCGAGGACCGGGACACGTCCGCGCCATCGATGTGCACGGTGCCGCTGAACTCGTTGAACGCGCCGCGCACCTTGGTCACCATCGCGTGCCGCGCGACGAAGCCGATGCGGCTGTGCGCCGGGTCGAGGGTGTAGTCCCCGGTCAACTCCGCCAGGGTGGTTGGTGCGGTCATCGGGTACCTCCAAGTGGTTGAGATTTCATCTACCACCCTACTCGGTAAAGGTGACGTGTCAACTTTCCGCGTATACTCGCGTGCATGACCGGGGCCCGATGGCTGGACGACCGCGAGCAGTGCGCCTGGCGCGCGTACCTGGCGATGAACGCGCGACTCACCGCGCGCCTGCACCGCCGGATGCAGGACGACTCGGGCCTGTCGCTGGCCGATTTCGAGGTGCTGGTCTGCCTCACCGACCAGCCCGACGCCCGGGTCCGGATTGTCGAGTTGGCCCGGTTCCTGCAGTGGGAGAAGAGCCGGCTCTCCCACCATCTCACCCGCATGCAGCGGCGCGGCCTGGTCGACCGGGAGGGCTGCCCCGAGGACGCCCGGGGTTCGTTCGTGGTGCTCACCGCGGCGGGCCGGCGGGCCATCGAGCGGGCCGCGCCCCGGCACGTGGCCGCCGTCCGCGAGCTGTTCCTGGACCGGATCACCGGCGAGCAGTTGGACACGCTGCGCGAGATCGCCGAGCGGGTGCTGCCCGGCCTGGAAGTCGAGTAGCCGCTCGCCGGCTCGCGTGTTCCGGCTCGGTGGACCGGCCTCAGCGGCCGGTGGGGTCCGGGACGTAGAGCGTGATCGGGGTGCCCCGGGGGACGGCACCCTGCGGGGTCTGGCCGATCACCGTGCCGCCCGGGGCGTCCGCCGGGATGGGCTCGATCCGCGCCGGGTAGCCGGCCTGCGCCAGCGCCTGCTGCGCCCGCTCCACCGGCTGACCGACGACCACCGGCACGATCGGGCCGTGGTCCTGCGCGCGCAGGTAGCCGGGATCCGGACCGGGTAGCGGCTGATCGGGCTGGCCGGCCAGGATCTGGTTGAACGCGTCGAAGAAGGTCGGCGCGGCGATGGTGCCGCCGAACGCTCCGGCGCAGCTCTCCCTGATCACCGGCGGGTTGGTGGCGCAGATGGTGCCCGGGTCGTCGCCGTCGGCGTAGACCGCGGACACCGCGGCGTAGCCGTCGGTGATGCCGAGGAAGGCCACCGACTCGTTCTCCTGCGTGGTGCCGGTCTTCGCCGCGGTCGGCCGGGTCCAGCCGGCGTTGCGGGCGGCCGCCGCCGAGGTGCCCGGCGGCCGGATGTCGTCGCCGAGCCCGGCGACCAGCGAGTCGGCCAGGGCCGGGGCGACCACCTGCTCGCACGGCAACTGCGGCACCGTCACCGGATGCCCGTCCCGGTCGACGACCGAGTCGATCGGCGTCGGTGGGCACCACCGGCCGTGGTCGGACAGGGTCGCCGCGACGTTGGCCAGTTCCAGCGGGCTGAACGGGTTGAAGCCGAGGGTGAAGGCGACGTTGTTCAGGTTGTAGACGCTCTGCGGCTCGCTGTACGCGGTGGGGTTGCTCGCTCCCTGCGGGGCCGGGCCGGGCGGCCGGCCGTACATGTTGGCCTGCATGGTCTGCCGCAGCCCCAGCCGGGACGCCATGCCCAGCACGCTGCCCATCCCGGCCTGCACCTCCAGGTTGGTGAACGCCACGTTCGGCGAGGTGGCCAGCGCCTCCCGCAGGGTGATCGGGTTGGGGTAGTTCGGCGAGTAGTTGTGGATCGGCGAGCACCGGGTGTACTGGTTGCGGTTCGGCGGGAAGAAACACTGCTCGTACGGGTTGCTCATCGGGGTCTGCAGGCCCACCCTGCCCTGCTCCATTCCGGCCGCCGCGGTGAAGATCTTGAACACCGATCCGGCGCCGAACGGCACGCTGACGTCCGCCGGCTGGTTGTAGCTGGTCTGCCCGGCGGCCGCGTCGGTACCGAAGTCCCGGTTGGACACCAGCGCCAGCACCCGGTGGCCGTCCGGCCCGGGTTTGACGATGACGAACGGGTTGGCCACACCGGGCTGCGTGGTCGGCACCCGGCGGTTGGCGGCCTGCTTGGCGATCGCGCTGATCCGCGGGTCCATCGTGGTGCGGATAGTGTAGCCGCCGGTGTAGATCTGGTCCCGGGTCATGCCGGCCCGTTCCAGGTAGTTCACCACGTAGTCGCAGAAGAAACCGGCCTCCGGCGCGATCGCGTAGCAGTTGTTCGGCGGCAGCGCGGGGCGCGGCTCGACCACACCCAGCGGCTGCGCCTTCGCCTCATCCGCCTGCCGCGCGGTGATGGTGCCGGTGTCCACCATCGCGTCGATCACCATGTTCCGGCGTGCCAGTGCGTGGTCGGGGAACTGGTAGGGGTTGAAGAAGTTGGGGTTGTCCACCATCCCGGCCAGCAACGCCGCCTGGGCGATGGTGAGGCGGTCCGGCGTGGTGTTGAAGTAGTACTGGGCGGCGGCGCGCACGCCGAACATCTGGTTGCCGAAGGACACCACGTTGAGGTAGCCGGTGAGGATCTGCTCCTTGCTCTGCCGCTGGCCGACGGTCGCCGCCAGCTTGGCCTCCCGCAGCTTGCGGGCCAGCGTCGCGTCCTGGTCCTCCTGTTGGGCCCGCCGGTCGTTCCGGTCGACCACGTTGATCAGGTAGTTCTTCACGTACTGCTGGGTGATCGTGGACCCGCCCTGCTGGGACCCGCCCCTGGCGTTGTTCAGCGCAGCCCGCACGATGCCGCGCGGGTCCAACGCGGACTCGGAGAAGAACCCGCGGTCCTCGATGGACACGATGGCCGCCTTCATGGTGACCGCGATGTCCTGCCACGACGCCGGCAACCGGTACTGGTCGTAGAGCGCGGCGACGGGCCGGCCCTCGGCGTCGGTCAGCGTGGTGACCAGCGGCGGCGGCACGGCGGCGAGTTGACCGGACACCCCGCTCACCGAGGAGCTGATCTGGTTGGACAGTTCGCCCAACCCGCCGGCGACCGGGAAGGTCACGCCCGCGACGAGCACCCCGGCGAGCGCGCACCACACCACCAGCAACCCCACCGGCCGACTCAGGCCCGCCTCACCCCGCATGTTTCCTCTGGTACACGGTCTCCGGGCACCGTGTCCACGGCCTGAGACAATCCATACCGTGGTGTTGTCATCGCGTGTCGTCATCGCGGTGTGCCGGCGCGCACCGCCCCGCCACCGGGCGCCGGACCACCGCGCGCGTCAGTGGACCGTGTCGTGCGCGGCGGCCGCCGGCGCTGCCCGCCGGCCACCGGCCGCGGCAGTGAGCAGTCCGCGCAGGTCGAGGCGGACCAGATCGACGCCGGCCAGCGAGATCACCGCGTCACCGCTGACCGCGGCTCCCCGGTAGACCACCCGGTCCAGCAGGTCCACGATGCCGGTTCGGACAGGACTGGTCGCCGCGGGCCGCTGCGGCCGGAGCGACTCGGTCACCGGTGGGCCACCTCCATCCGCTGCTCGTCGAGATCCCACTCGAACTGGGTGAACGAGTACGGCGGCCACGGTCCGGTGACCTCCACGCTCACCCCTTCCCGATCGAGGTCGACGAGCAGTTGCTCGATCGCGGCCTGGAACGCCTTCTCCCGGTCGACGGGAAGCAGGTAGGCGGCGTCCAGCAGCAGGTCGTGGTCGTGGTTGTGGCCGCGGATCACGCTGTCCGCGGCGTACCGGCTGAGCGTCTCGTGCAGCGACCGGGTGGAGCTGACCCCGCGCCGCTGCCGCGTCTGCGCGGCGGCCGCCCGGTCCCGGCGCAGGTACTGGCCCGCGGTCAGCTCGTCCAGGTTGACCTCGGCGGTGTCCTTGTCGGCGTCGGCGTTGCCGCCGGCGGGCCGGGCCCGCACGCCCCACTCGCGGTGCCCCTGCACCCGCTCCAGCCAGCCCCGGGCCTGGTCCGCGTAGGCGCCCAGGAGCCGCGCCGCGGCGTCCTCGTCGGGGAGCACGGTGGCGAACCGCAGCGGGAGCACCGGCCGCTGGGCGAAGACCATCCGGACCACCTCGTCGTGCTGCCGGGCCAGCACGACCAGCTCGCTGTCCTCGGAGAGCGCCCGGCCGTCGGCGGCGGCGCCCAGCGCGGCGTAGCGGGTCGGGTCCACGTCGGCGACGACCACGCCGAGGCCGGCGTGGTTGACCATCCGCAGGTCCACATCCCCGGCCGCGGTCCGCAGCGCCGCCGGGTCCAGCGTGCCCTCCCAGGTGACCAGGTACGCGTACAGGCCGTGGTCGGGCACCGTGCCGGCGCCGAACTGTGCGGCGTCGAACACCGCCGAGGCACTCCCGCCCGCCGAGGCGGCGTCGAACACCGCCTGCTCGGTGGGCCAGGACGGCGTCTCACGGGCGGGCGGGGGCACCCTCAGGGCCGGCGGTAACCGGGTGGGCAGGTCGTCCCGCGGGCTGTCCCGGTCCCCGTCCGCGGCCACGCCGGCCTCGGTGTTGCGGGCCCGGTCCAGGATGGCGTGGGTGAGCCGCCGGGTCAGCTCCGTGTGCGCCCGGTTGCGCGCCTCGCGCAGCGCCGCGGCCAGCACGTCCGGCGCGTGTTGCCGGGCGAGGCTTTCCACCAGACTGTTGATGTCGGGAATGGATTCTTCCTGCTTGTCAGTCACCGCTGTCCCTCCGCGAGTCCGCGCGACCGGCCCTGCCGACGGAGTGGTCGCGGCCAGATGTACGCGCGGGAGCCGCGTTCAGTTCGGACACGGTGCCCGGCGGCCGCAGGACGCGACTGTCTCGGCGACCTTCGGTGATCGCCTTTCGCACGACGCGTTAACCGCAGGACGGGGGAAGCGCACGTTGTGGCCGCCCACCGGACGGCCACAACGAGTCACTTCTCGCGCGGATCGTCCGCCGCGCGCCCGCCGTCCGGTAGGGCGGCGGCCGCGGCGATCTCCGACGGTGCCGGCGGAGTCTCCCGGTGCCTCCCGCGCCCACCGGTGTGCGCCTCCGCACGGATGCGCTCCACCATGTGCGGGTAGTGCAGCTCGAACGCGGGTCGCTCGGAGCGGATCCGGGGCAGTTCGGTGAAGTTGTGCCGCGGCGGCGGGCAGGAGGTGGCCCACTCCAGCGAGTTGCCGAAGCCCCACGGGTCGTCCACGTCCACCGGCTCGCCGAACCGGTACGACTTGATGACGTTGTAGATGAACGGCAGCAGCGAGGCGCCGAGGATGTAGGAGCCGATGGTGGAGATGGTGTTCAGCGTGGTGAACCCGTCGCTGGGCAGGTAGTCGGCGTACCGGCGGGGCATGCCCTGGTTGCCCAGCCAGTGCTGGATGAGGAACGTGGTGTGGAAGCCGATGAACGTGGTCCAGAAGTGCAGCTTGCCCAGCGACTCGTCCAGCATCCGGCCGGTCATCTTCGGGTACCAGAAGTAGATGCCGGCGTACGTGGCGAACACGATCGTGCCGAACAGCACGTAGTGGAAGTGCGCCACCACGAAGTAGGTATCCGAGACGTGGAAGTCCAGCGGCGGCGAGGCCAGCAACACCCCGGTCAGCCCGCCGAAGAGGAAGGTGATCAGGAAACCGATGCTGAACAGCATCGGCGTCTCGAAGGTGAGCTGGCCCTTCCACATGGTGCCGGTCCAGTTGAAGAACTTGATGCCGGTCGGCACGGCGATCATGAACGTCAGGATGGAGAAGAACGGCAGCAGCACCGCGCCGGTGGCGAACATGTGGTGCGCCCACACCGTCATGGACAGCCCGGCGATCGCCATCGTGGCGAAGACCATGCCCTTGTAGCCGAACAGCGGCTTGCGGCTGAACACCGGGATGACCTCGGTGATGATGCCGAAGAACGGCAGCGCCACGATGTAGACCTCGGGGTGGCCGAAGAACCAGAACAGGTGCTGCCACATGATCGCGCCGCCGTTGGCCGGGTCGTACACGTGGGCCCCCAGGATCCGGTCCGCCAGCAGCGCGGCCAGCGCCGCGGTCAGGATGGGAAACACCATCAGCACCAGCAGGCTGGTGACCAGGATGTTCCACGTGAAGATCGGCATCCGGAACATGGTCATGCCGGGTGCGCGCAGGCACACCACCGTGGTGACCATGTTGACCGCGCCGAGAATGGTGCCCAGACCGGACACCGCCAGGCCGGTGATCCACAGGTTCCCACCGACCCCGGGCGAGTGCATCGCGTCGGACAGCGGCGTGTAGGCGAACCAGCCGAAGTCGGGCGCGCCGCCCGGGGTGAGGAAGGCGGACATCACGATGGTTCCGCCGAACAGGAACAGCCAGTAGGAGAAGGCGTTCAGCCGGGGGAACGCCACGTCCGGGGACCCGATCTGCAGCGGCAGAACCAGGTTGGCGAAGCCGAACAGGATCGGCGTCGCGTACAGCAGCAGCATGATGGTGCCGTGCATGGTGAACAGCTGGTTGTACTGCTCGTGGGACAGGAACTGTAAGCCCGGCCGCGCCAGCTCGGTCCGCATCAGCAGCGCCATCACGCCACCGAGCAGGAAGAAAACGAACGCGGTGACGGTGTACATCACCCCGATCTGCTTGTGGTCCGTGGTGCGCAGATAGGCCAGGAACAGGCCGCCCTTGGGCGCGGGCCGCCGGGGCGCGGCGTGGACGGCGCTCGGACGCACGGTGGTGGTCATCGGGACGGCTCCCACTTGGACGATGTCGGTCCACACCATCCCCGGTACCCGGATCCCCTGGCGAGACACCGCGAGCACCGGGATCGCCCACCGACCGTCTCACACTCGCGGGTGGCACGCATCCGCTGCGGGCAGGAACACCAGCGGGAACCGGCGGCGGCTCACCGCACGGGCACGCTCGCCAGCCAGCGGAACCGGCCGGCGGACACCGGCACCCAGCAGCCGCGCGCCACGCGTTCCCCGCGGTCGTCCGGGGCGGCCGCGGGCAGCCGCTCGGGCAGCGCGAGCAGTTGCCGCAGCACCTCCCGCGCGGCACCGCTGACCTGCCACAGCGTGCTGCGCGGCGCCAGGACGTCCGGCTCGCCACCGGGCATCCGGCATGCCGTGGCGTCGTCTTCGGCGTGCAGGCGCAGCACGTCCACCACCCCGTGGTGCGGGCGTACGCCGATCACCGCGACCAACTCTCCGGAGCCGTCGCGCGGGTGCACGAAGTGGAATCCGCGCGCCACCAACTCGCGCAGCGCACCCTCGACGGAATCGGAGGAGTCGACCGGTGCCGTTGAGCCGGCAGCGTCGGCGGCACCCGCCATCGACCTCACCCTTCCCCACATCGTTCGCTCCACCAGCAGGCATGACCAGCACCGGGGCCCGGGATCGCGCGGGTGGACATCGGCGTGCGGCGCACCGTAACCGCACACCGCGCGCGGCCAGCGGCCGCGCACCCCGCGGAAGAGGTGGCGTTGCCCGTCGCGGCCGCTGCGGGCCCACCTCGCCGCGGCGGTCGCACCGCGACGCCGGTACCCGCTGACCCGCGGGGCCCCCTCGTGGCCCGTCGCCATGTCTCTCCCTCCGCCGTGACCCGGACGAGCGGCCGGCTCGAGCGATCGCCCGGAGCACGATTCCGATGTCGCCGGCCCGCGGTGAGGCTGGCACCCCACGCGGCGGTACGGATTCCCGGCGGAGCGGATTTTTCGGCGGAGTTTCCGGATGCCGTCTGCGGCGCGTGGCTGTGCGACCACTCGAGCGACGTTGATGTGTCGGGCAACACACACTTCCAGGTGCTGCTCCGCTACAGTGAGTCGCCCCGGACCGTGATGCTGACCATGCGGAGGGTGGCGGGAGTCGAGATGACGCGCTCCGGTGGGATGAAGTCGGGTAGCAAGCCGGAGCGGGAGCGGCTGCGGCACGAGATGCTCGCCAGTGGTCGCGGCATCGCCGAGATCGCCGCCGAGATGGTCCGGAGGTGGCGGTTCAACCCGCGCCAGGCCTGGCGGTACGCCCACGGCCTTTCCCAGGACGAGGTGGCGGCCCGGTGCACCGCGCTGCGCGGTGGTGACCGCGCTCCGCTCACCGGCAAGCGGATCAGCGACTACGAGGCCTGGCCGCAACGCGGTAGCCGCCCGACGGTGCGGGTGCTGGCGCTACTCGCCCAGGTGTATGGGGCGCGGCCGGGCGACCTGCTCGGTCCGGACGAGTGGCCGCTGGTCCCGGAGTCCGACCGGCTGGTGCTCGGCCACCTCGTCACCACCTGGATCGGTGTCCCGGACGAGACGGAACACCACGCATCGCATGCCGATGACCCCGGACCGGAGGGTTCGGGTCCGGAGGTTCCCGGGCCGGCGCCCCGCCCCGCACCGCTCGGCCCGGCCGCCCTGGCACCGGTGGCGCTCACGCCGGCGGCGATCCGCGCGGCGGCGCACGTGTCCGGCGAGCACGCCGAGTGGGCCGAGGTCACCGAGGTCGGCCCGGTCACCCTGGAGCAGCTCGACCACGACGCCACCGAACTGGCCCGCCGCTACATCCTGGTCGACCCCGGCGAGATCTTCACCGAGCTGATCCGGCTGCGGGACCGGGTGTACCGGCTGCTGGCCCGGCGTTCCCGCCCGGCCCAGCAGACCCACCTCTACCTGCTCGCCGGCCAGGCGTGCGGGTTGCTCGCCAGCGCCAGCCTGGAGCTGGGCTGCCACGACGCGGCCGTGGAGCAGGCGAACGCGGCCTGGGCGTACGCGGAGATCATCGGCCATCGCGGGCTGCGCGCCTGGTTGCGTGGCACCCAGGCGCTCATCGCGTTCTGGTCCGGCCGGGCACGCGAGTCGGTGCAACTGGCCAGGGCCGGCCGGGACTACCTGCGGGGCGGCACCGGCTTCGTCCGGCTGTGCAACATCGAGAGCCGGGGTTGGGCGCATCTCGGCAACCGCGCCGAGACCGAACGCGTGATCACCATGGGCCACCGGACCCGGGACCTGCCCGCCGCGCCCGACGAGCTGCACGACGTCGTCGGCGGCGAGTTCGGCTTCGACGAGGCACGGCAGGCGTTCTGCAACGCCGGCGCCTACGTGCAGCTCGGCATGCCGAAGCTGGCCGTGCGCGCGGCCGAGCGGGCGCTGCGGCTCTACCCGTCGACGGCGGAGCGGAACCGCCGGTACGGCGGCGAGGCGTCGACCCGGCTGGAGATGACCGCCGCCCACCTGATCGACCACGCGCTGGACGCCGCGGGCGCCGACCTGGAACCGGTGGTCACCGCGCCCGAGGACCGTCGCCCCGCGCAGTTCGGCGCCAAGCTGGCCGCGATCCACGCGACGCTGAACTGCCCGCCGTACGCGAACTCCCGGGAGGCCCGCGAGCTCGCCGAGCGGATCCGGGTGCTCGCCACCAGCACGCGCGGAAGCGGGTAACCGGCGCGGGCGGCGGCCGTTGCGCACACCGCCCGCGCCGCCGGCGCCAGGCCGGTCACGCCGCCGCAGGGGCTCTCGCGGCGGGCCGAGCCGGCATGGCGACTCGGTGGGTTACCCGCGCAGGGCGGCGATGAACTTGGCCGCGTCGAAGCTGCCCAGACCGGTGACCTGGTCGTAACCCCGCACCGCGGTGAACGCTCCGTTGCTGCCGCCGATGATGTCGTGCAGCGCGGTCGTCCCGCCAGCCGAGCCGGCCAGCTTGTACAGGGTCGGGTTCGCGAAGCCGAGCCGCGGTTTGCCCTTGGCCGCCGCGGTCTGGTTGAACAGTGCGGCGAGGCCCGCCCACTGCGGCGCCGCCGCGCTGGTGCCGCCGACGACCTGCAGCTTGCCGGCGCTGAACACCACGATGCCGCTGGCCGGATCGGCGTCCGCGGCGATGTCCGGGACCATCCGCTTACGCGCCGCGTTGTTCGGCAGGTTGGCCTGGTAGTTCGGCACGTTGAAGAGGGCGGAGCTACCGCCGCCGGCACCGACCCAGCCGGTCTCGCCGCCGTAGGTGTTGTTCTGATTCACCGTGAGGTGGGTGCCGCCGGTACCGGTGATGAACGGGTCACTGGCCGGGTAGTCCACCGACTTGCCGCCGTTGCCGGCGTCGTCCGAGCCGTTGTCGCCGGACGCGGCGAACATGCTCTGCCCCTGCGCCGCGGCCTGCTGGTACAGCGCGTGCTGCGCCTTCAGGGAGGCGGCGGAGTTCGCCTGCTCGGGAGCGCCCCAGCTGATCGACACCACCGGGATGCCGCTGTTCACGATGGCCGCGTACTCGTCGATGGCGCCCTTCTCGGTGTTCGGCGCCTCGAACACGGTGAGCTGGGCCTTCGGCGCGACCGCCTGGATCGTCTCGATGTCCAGCTCGACCTCTGTCTGCCCCTCACCGAGCTGCACGCCGCCGTCCACCTTCTGCACCTTCGGCTTCGACGCGGGCAGGTTGAACTGCTTGTCGAACGTGTCGATGTTGGCCTGCTGGAAGGCGTCCAGCTCGAACAGCGCGATCTTCTGGCCGGCGCCGTCGGCCTTGGTGGCGGGCACGTCGTAGGCGCCCTGCAACTGCGGTGGGGTGAACCCCGGGCGTTGCGGGGCCGCCGCGGCGGGCCGCAGGGACGGGTGCCGGAACCGGGCGTGGTTGTCCAGGCCGGCGACGCCGACCACGCCGGTGGCGAGGTCCGCGGGCAGCGAGGGCTCGCTGTCGTTGGCGTAGAAGTGTTGCTTCGTGCGGGCGTCGTAGCGGTCGGAGAGGTGGGTGGCGAACGTCTGCTCGACCGCGCTCGCCGGGCCGCTCGCCTCGATGATCAGGTTGTTCGGGCTGACCGAGTCGACCGACAGCCCTCCCGCGCGCAGGTAGTCGCTGACCTTGTCCACCTGCTCCTTCGCGGCGCCGTAGCGGGCGGCGAACTGCCGCGAGGTGAGGTAGTGCCCGTAGTTCGGTGACGCGGGATCGCTCACCTCGGCGACGAACCGGTCCAGGTCGGCCTGGTTCCGCGGGGCGAGACTGATCGCGACCGACATCCGTTGCGTGTCGGGCACGTCGCCCATCCGCTGTGTCTGAGCGAGATCGGGAAGCATGTTCCCGGATAACGCCGCCCTCGGCTGCTGCCCGGGCGACGCATCGGCGGACTGGGTGATCGCCACCACGGTGCCGACCACCGCGAGCGGGGCCATGATCGCCCCGATGGTGCGCAGGCGTGGTTTCATCCTCGGCTCCTTACCTGTGCGTCGCTGGCCTGGTGGCCCGCCAACGGCGGGGCGTCACCCGCCCCGACCGGCGTGACGGCGCGTGCGCGGGACCGCGAAACGCCGTTACGACAGCGGAAACACGGCAGCGCGGAAACACGGCAGCGACGCCGCGGCAGCGAAGCCACGACCATGCACCGAGAACAGCAACCCGGTCCCGTCGGCGAACCCCCACCACATCGAGCCAGTTACGCCGCCGACCACCACAACGGTTCAGCGTGGCCGTACGCAGAGCGCCGCATCGGAAGGCTGTTCCGGTGGCTGTCTGGGCGAACGGGCGGCGCAGGCCGGAAACCGTGGCACAGCTCATAGGCGCCGGGGCGGTCGCGAACGAAATACCCGCCGGCCCGGCTGGCGATGTACCCGGTGGGAGAGCACCACACGGCGATCGGGTTCCGATCGCACGGGGCACCGTGGACGACAAGGCAGGTCTGCCGAAATCGCCTCAGGCGCGACACGCTCTCCCGAATCACCATGACGTCGCGTTGTTTTGTCAGGAGGCGAACAATGGCCACAGTGGCCGCTGCGCTGGCCGTGGAAACCGTCGCGGGGTTCGCCCTCGCGGCCGGCTTGACGATCTGGGCTCGGACGCGTCTCGCCCGCGGTGCGACCACCACCGAGGAACCGCGGGAGAGCTGAGGCGGCCAGCCGACGCACAGCAGCCGGATCGGGGCGACCCCGAGCGCGCTGAACAGCGCGGAAAGCGCGAGGGAGCCGTCGGCTCCGGGCACGACGGAGAGAACGTAGCCGCTACCGCGTCGCGGTGAACGCGAGTTCGTCGATCTCGGCGGACCAGCGGTCACCGCCCCCGGCCAAGCCGGTGATCCACACCAGGATGCGCTGCGTGGGCGCGCGTTTCTGCAGCGGGATGCGGGTGTCTCCGGGGGCGAGCGTGGCCTGCCCGATGGCGTTGGTCTGGTCCAGGTCGGGGTTGTCCGATGGTGCGGTGCGGATCTCCACGGTGGCGCCGCCGCTGGGCGAGGTGATGGTCACCTGGTTCAGCGTCACGGTGCGCGGGAAGGTGACCACGAGCCCGATGCCCGGCTTGAAGATCGGGAAGTTCTGGAAGTAGTTGTCCGTGCGCCAACCCGTCGTCGGGTCGCCGTCGATAGCCCGGTTCGCGGTGTCCGCGCGGTCGGCGTCGCCGGCGACGTTGTAGACCACCACACCGGTCGGCTGGACACGTTCCGGCGGCGCCGGTACCGCCCGCGCCGGCTGCACGTCGGGCGTCTTGGTGTGGGCCACGGTGAAGTAGCCGAGCACCTGGTCACCGACCCACGCGGCGACGGCCAGGGTGGCGACGGTGAGCAACACCATGCCGACCACGGAGCGGCGGCGGGCCGGCCGGACCTCCTCGGCGCCGTTCTCGTCGCCCTCGCCGGCGTCCCCGGCCGACGGTTCGGCGGCGGCGATGGTGACGGTGGTGGGTTCGCGATCCGGTTCACCCTGCCGTTCGCCGGCGCCCGCGGCCAGGGCCTCGAGTTCCGCTGCCACGGCGGCGGCGGTCAACGTGTCCGGCTCGTGCACGCATCGCCACGCCAACCCGGACAGCGCCGCCGGCACCCCGGCGACCAGCGCCTGTGGCGGCGGTACGGCCCCCCGCTCGTCGCGCGGCAACCCCACGGCCTCCGCCGCGACGGCCGGCCCTGGCCAGTACCCGGTGAGCAGCAGGTACAGCGACCCGCCCAGGCCGACGATGTCGTCCCGTGCGCCCAGCCCCGGCGGCGGACCGGGAAAGGCCAGCCGCAACCCACCCTCCGGAGCCACCCGGAGCCGCCGCGGCCCGTCCAATCCCAGCACCAGGCCGGCCTGGTGCGCCGCCGCCACGGCCGCGGCCAGCGGCGCCATCAACCGGCCCACCTGGGCCACCGGTACCGGCCCGCGCACCGGCTGGCCCCGCGTCCACGCGGCGGCGACGATCCCGGCGACAGGTTCGGCGGCCGCGACGCCCTCCCCCACGGCCAGCACGTCGAGAATGCGCGCCGTCCCGGGGTGAACGAAGCCGGCCGCCCGCGTGACCCGCTCCAGCGTCACCTGCGCCGGCCCCGGCGGACCGGCCAGCACGGTCAACGCGACCTCCCGGCCCAGTTGGCCGTCCCGGGCGCGCCAGAAACCCATCCGCCCAGCCGGATCCGTGCCGAGGGCCTCCAGCAGCCGGTACCGGCCGGCACCGACCAGCGCACCCGGCAGCAGGCCAGGTTCCGGCGACCGACCCGGCCCAGCCACGAACTCTCTCGGCACCTTGCTCACCGGCGCATACTCTCCCGGTGGCGCGCCGTCCGGTACCGGGCACCGGTATCCGGCCAGCGCGCCTTCGCGTCCTTCGCACCGAGACGTTACCGGGACGCGGTGCGGCGCAGCCGCTCATGTCGGAGCGCCTCGGTTTCCTCCAGCACCAGCGGCGCGAGCGGATGGCCGACGGCCCAGGTCAGCAGCAGGTCCGCCAGATCGGGATTGCGGGCCAGCACCGGCCCGTGCAGGTAGGTTCCGACGATCCGGCCCTGCACCGCGCCCTCCACGCCGTCGAAGCCGTTGCCGATCCCGGTGACCACCCGGCCCAGCGGCGCGGCGCCCGGACCGAGCTGGGTGGCGCCACCGTGGTTCTCGAACCCGGTCAGCGAGCGGATGCCCAGGCCGGGCGCCGGCTCCACTACGATCTCGCCGATCGCCCGCCGGGACAGCGGCCGGGTCACCACGTCGAAAAGCCCCAGACCCGGGTGCATGGCGCCGTCCGTGCCGGCGAAGCTGGTGCCCAGGATCTGGAATCCGGCACATACCGCCAGCACCACGGCACCGCGCGCCACCGCCCGCTGCAGACCCGGGTGCAGATGCAGCCACCGCACCGCGGCGAGTTGGGCGATGTCCTCACCGCCGCCGATGACGTAGATGTCACAGTCCGCCGGCACCGGGGTGTCCCCGCTCACCTCGATCATCTCGGCGTCGATGCCGCGCCAGCGCAGCCGCTGCACCAGCACCGTGGCGTTGCCGCGGTCGCCGTAGGTTCCCAGCAACTCCGGCAGCACCAGCGCCACCCGCATCCGGGACGGCTGCGACATCACAGTTCCTCTCCTCGACATCCGTGGACTACCGCTCTGGGGACGCGGCGGGCGGGTCGGCGGTTGCTCGACGCGCATGGAGCGGTGGAGTTTCACCGGGTGGTGCGGCCAGGTCAGGCCGCGGCGGACTGCCCGGGGCCCTGGCCGGACAGCGCGGTCAGCAGCCCGGTGAGCGGCGCCGGGATACCGGCGTCCTCCAGTGCGGCAAGGATCTCCGCGGTCAGGGCCCGGCGCACCGCCCACTGCCTGCCGGGCTTCGTGGTGACGGTCAACCGGAGCCGGACGGCCTCCTGCGTGACGTTGTCCACGCCGAGCATCTCGATGTCGCCGAGCACGTCGTCGGCCAGCGGTGGCGCGGCGACCGCGCGCCGGGCCGTGGTTTGCACGATCTCCGCGGCCCGATCGACGTCCGCGCCGTAGGCGACCGGCACGTCGACCACCGCGACGGCGAAGTGCTGGGTGGAGTTGCCGACCGCGGTGATCGTGCCGTTGCGCACGTACCACACCGTGCCGCTGAGGTCGCGCACCCTGGTGATACGCAGTCCCACGCTCTCCACCTCACCGGACGCGGTGCCGAGATCGACGACGTCACCGACCCCGTACTGGTCCTCCAGCATCATGAAGATGCCGGAGAGGAAGTCCCGCACCAGGTTCTGCGCGCCGAAGCCGACCGCGATGCCGACCACCCCGGCGGAGGCGATGATCGGTGCGACGTCGATCCCGACCTTGGACAGCGCCAGCAGGAACGCCACCCCGTAGATGAGGAAGGTGGCGATCGACTTCAGCAGCGAACCGATGGTCCTGGCGCGCTGGGCACGGCGGGCCGACACCGGGCCGCGTTGCGGCCGGTGTGCCGCGCGGTCACGCAGCGGCCGCAGCGGCGCCGGCACCCGGCCCTCGGCGAAGTCGGTGGTCATCCGGGAGATCAGCCGGTGGGTCAGCCAACGCAGCAGGACCGCGGCGACCGCGATGGCGAGGATCGACACCGCCGGGGTGATCACCGCCTGCGCCAGGTGCGCGAGCCACGCGGTGTGGGTCATGTCGTAGAACAGTTGGCACCAGGTTCCGGGAGCGTCGCCGCAGGTGGGGTTCGGCGTCACCGGTTCCGGCGCCGCGGCGACGAGCCGGCCGGCGACCGGCGCCGGCGCTCCCGGGGCGGCCGCTGGGCCGGCGCCTGCTAAGGCCGTGAGTGGCACGGTGGCTACCTCCTCCAGGTCGTCCAGAACGGCTCCCTGGTCGCTCGGGTTACCCCTCGGCTCCTGGTCTACCCAGCGCGGAGTCCCGGTTCCACCCCGAGGACCGGACCATCCCGCTCGGCCGTCGCGGTGCCGCTCGCCGGACTGGGTACCTCACAGGGCAGGACGGACGCGGGAAGGGGACGACGGTGATGCGCAGCCTGGTGCACCGCCTGGACGCCTACCAGCAGCGACACCGCTGGGCGGGGTTCTGTTTCGCGGTCGTGCAGAAGTTCGGCGAGGATCAGGCCGGCAACCTGGCGGCACTGATCGCCTACTACGCGTTTTTCTCGGTCTTTCCGCTGCTGCTCGCCATGGTGACGGTACTCGGCTACGTGCTCGCCGGGTCCCCGGCACTGCGGCAGGCGGTGTACTCCAGCGCCATCGCGCAGTTCCCGATCATCGGGACGCAGGACCCGGTGCGCCCGCTGACCGGCAACGCGCTCGGCCTGGTCGTCGGCCTGGTGCTGGCCATCTGGAGCGGCCTCGCGGTGGCGCAGACCGCGCAGACCGCGGTCAACACCGTCTACGCGGTGCCGCGTATCCGGTGGCCGTCGCTGGCGAACCGGCTGGTGCGCAGCGGCGAACTGGTCACGGTGGGTGGGCTGGGCCTCATCGGCACCACGCTGCTCCAGGGCATGGTCAGCGGCAGCGAGACGTACGGCCTGCACATCGGCGTCGCCGGCGTCGTCCTCGCCGCGCTGCTCGGCGTCGTGGCGAACGCGGCGCTGTTCGTCTACCTGTTCCGGCGGCTCACCGTGGCGGGCGTGACCGCGCGGGAGTCCGTGCCGGGCGCGGTGGTCGCGGCGGTGGCCTGGTTCGGGCTGCAGAAGGTGGGCACCACACTGGTGAACACCAAGGTGCACGGCGCGCAGAGCGCCTACGGCACCTTCGCCGTGGTGATCGGCCTGCTGTTCTGGTTCTACGTGCTGGCCAACATCACGCTCGTCTGCGCCGAGATCAACGTGGTGGCCAGTCGCCGGCTGTGGCCGCGCGGCCTGTCCAGCGCGCTCGCCGCCCGCGCGAGCACCGCGGCCGACCGGCGGGCCTACGCGTCCTACCCGCAGCGCGAGCACCAGGCGCACAACATCGACATCGAGACGCGGTTCACCACCGACGAGGCGGGAGCGGGCGAGCCCCGGGCGGAGGTACCGCGCCAGCGCCCCGCGCGTGACCGTGTCTGACGCCGGAGGCCACGGCGGTCCGCGGGCAGGGCCCCGGGTCAGCCCCGGACCACGTCGACGCGCTGGAACCCTTCCGCGACCGATGGCGGTACCAGGCGCCGGTGGATGGACAGGACGGCGCGTTCCGGCACGCGGCCGCGCCCCTCGCGGGCGGCGTTGCGCGCGAGGCACACCTCCAGCGGAGCGTCCACGTGAACCGCACGCGCCGGGACGCCGTGTGCCCTGGCCGACTCGATCAGGCTGGCGCGGTCGGCCGGCGTCGGGTTGGTGTTGTCCACCACGATGCTGCGGCCGGCGGCGAGCAGCTCGTCCACCATCCGGCGCTGGCGGAGTTCCCGGTGCCGCGCGTTGGGCCAGTGGTCCTTGCTCACCACCGCGTGTGTCGCGGCGAGGTGCTCAGCCACCCAGGTGCTCTTGCCGCAGCCGGGCACGCCGACCATGACCACCAGTTCGGGTGCCGCGCCGGGATCGCGGGTCATCGCCGCCGCCTACTCGCCGCCGCCATCAGTGCCGCAGCCGGGGCAGCACGTTGGTGCGGTAGAAGTCGATCGCCGCCGTGGGGTCGTCCTGCGGGAAGTGCATGAACGGCGTGGCGCCCGCGTCGAGGATGCGTTGCACGGCGCCGACGTGCAGGGCCGAATCGGTGCCGGTGGCCCAGTGAGCGCTGACGCTCGGCAGCGGGGCGCCGCGCTCGGCGGCCTGCTGGATGGCGACCGGGTTGGGCTGGTCCGTGCCGGCCGCGGTGAACCGCCACCGTTCCGCCGCGCGGTCGATCTGCGACTGGTCGCCGACCACGGCGAAGGTCTCCGCCCATCGCGGCATGGCGTCCGGGTTCTTGCCCGAGGCACGCGCGCCGTCGGCGAACGCGGCCCGCAACCCGGGATCGGTCACTGCGGCCGCCTGCCCGATCCAGCCGTCCCCGTACTGCCCGGCCAGCCGGGCGCTTTTCGGCCCGCCGGCGGCCACGTAGATCGGCGGCGGCCGGTCCGGCAAGTCGTACAGCCGGAGCTGGTCGGTCTGGAAGTACCGGCCGCGGAAGGAGATCCGCTGCCCCGTCCACAGCTGGCAGATCAGGTCGATGGCCTCGGCGAGCCGGTCGTGCCGCTCCGTGTACCGGCCGTAGTGGGCGGTGCCGGCCTGCTCGTTGACCGCCTCGCCGGTGCCCACGCCGAGAAACACCCGGCCCGGCGCCAGCAGGGCCAGTGAGGCGAACGCCTGCGCGACGTCCGCGGGGTGGTAACGGTAGGTCGGGCACGTCACGCCGGTCCCGAACGGCACCCGCCGGGTGCGCTGGCTGACCAGGGCCAGGGTCAACCACGGGAACATCGAGTGACCCTCGTTGTCCTGCCAGGGCTGCAGGTGGTCACTGGCCCAGACGTGACCGAAGCCGGCCTGCTCGGCCCGCTCCGCGAACGACACCAGGTCCGGCGTGCGGAACTGTTCGTGGGACAGCACGAATCCGACGTCCGCGCCGGCGACCGAGGTGGACGGCGTCTCGGACGGTGCCGCACCGCACGCCGCGGCGCCGGTCATCCCGGCCGCCCCGGCCGCCACCCCCAGCAGCCCGAACTGCCGGCGGGAGATACCGCCGCCCGGCGGCTGTGCTTCCGTCATTCCCGCTGGCCACCCCCCAGGTCGCCGGTTGGTCCGGTGCAGCGGTCGCCCGCCGGGTACCCACCACGGGCGAGTTCACCACGTCCGGCCGGAGGTGCCGTGGCGTTCGAGGTAGGTGCGGCGGTCACGGTGCGGACCGACCGATGGCGTTCGGGATGACAGCGCCGGCCCGTTACGGTAGCGTGGCGGGGCAAATACCCCTAGGGGGTACCTGTAAGGGGTGAGATGGGTGGCCGCGATCGGGCATGCGCTAGCCCTGGCGGGCTCAATGACCTGGCAGATCCTCTGGGCGCTGATCCTGGGCTTCGCCCTCTCCGCCGTGGTGCAGGCGGTGGTGCGCAAGTCCACCGTCGTCCGGCTGCTCGGCGACGACCGGCCGCGCACGCTCGCGGTGGCCGCCGGGCTGGGAGCGGCGTCCTCGTCGTGCTCCTACGCCGCCGTGGCGCTGGCCCGGTCGCTGTTCCGCAAGGGCGCCCACTTCACCGCGGCGATGGCCTTCGAGATCGGCTCCACCAACCTGGTCGTCGAACTGGGCGTGATCCTCGCGCTGCTGATGGGCTGGCAGTTCACCGTTGCGGAGTTCGTCGGCGGCCCGATCATGATCGTGCTGCTGGCCGTGCTGTTGCGCGTCTTCCTGCGCGAACGGCTGCTGGCCAGGGCGCGCGAGCAGGCCGAGCGGGGCCTGGCCGGCTCGATGGAGGGCCACGCGGCGATGGACATGTCCGTGCCGGGTGACGGGTCGTTCTGGCGGCGGCTGGCCTCGGCCCGCGGCTTCACCGCGGTCTCCCACGTGTTCGTCATGGAATGGGCGGCGATCCTGCGCGACCTCGTGCTCGGCCTGCTGCTCGCCGGCGCGATCGGCGCCTGGGTGCCCGAGCAGTTCTGGCGCGCCTTCTTCCTCACCGGCCATCCGATGGCATCCGCGCTGTGGGGACCCGTCGTCGGGCCACTGGTCGCGGTCCTGTCCTTCGTCTGCTCGATCGGCAACGTGCCCCTGGCCGCAGTGCTGTGGAACGGCGGCATCAGCTTCGGCGGCGTGATCGCGTTCATCTACGCCGACCTGATCATCCTGCCGATCCTCAACATCTACCGGCGCTACTACGGCACCCGGATGACGCTGGTCGTGCTGGGCACCTTCTACGCGGCCATGGCCCTGGCCGGCTACCTGGTGGAACTGCTCTTCGGCGCGGCCGGTCTGGTGCCCGCCGAGCGCTCGGCGCGGGTGATGGCCGAAGGTGTCTCGTGGGACTACACGACCTGGCTGAACATCGCTTTCCTGGTCATCGCCGGGATACTCCTCGCCCGGTTCTTCCGCACCGGCGGGCGGGACATGCTGCGGATGATGGGTGGCGCACCGGAGGCCGCGGCGCGGCACGGCCACGGGGAACACGGTGCGGGGCACGCCGGCACCGGGGCATGACGAACCCGCCGTCGACCTTTCGGGGCCGGTCGTCCGTGCCGCGGCCGCGCCGGCGGCGCCCGGTCAGCCTCGCCGAACCGGCCGCCGGCCGGCCGCCCGGCGTAACCACCGCGCGAGAATGCCCGCGGTGGCGTCCGCGACCAGCAGGCCCACGCCGGCCGCGACCAGCCACCCGGCCAGCACCGCGGGCCAGAACAGCCTCGCCGTGCTCGGCGAGGTGCTCACCGCGATCGCCAGCGGCCGGCAGGACGCACACTGACCACCCGCGCGGCGGCCTCGGACGGCAGGGGCGGCGGGTGGTGAAACGGAGGGCTCAAGTGATTCGCACCGGAATACTCCTCGCCGTGGCGGGGCTGGTGGGCTATGTCGCGGGGGTGCACCACGCCCCTTCGCCGTGGTGGCTGGTCCCGCCCGGACTGCTCGCCGCCGGGATCGGCGTGGGTCTGGCCGGAGTCGTCGCCGCCGCGCGCCGCCGGCTCCTGCCGTTCCGGGCCGCCCGCCGGGCCGCCGGCCCGCTGCCGTCCGCCGGCGGACCCGTACGCCGGCTGCGCGCGGTGCCGGTCATGGTGGTGGACGCCTGGCGCGGCCGGGGAACCCTGCCCCGGTCGCAGACGGTGCTGTGGCTGGTCGCCCTGGTGTACCTGGTTTCCCCGCTCGACGTGATCGCCGACGTGGTGTTCCCGTTGATCGGCATCCCCGGCGACATCGGCCTGGTCGCGTGGCTGCTCGCCACCGTCTACACCGAGGCCGGCCACTACGTCCACGCCCGCGACACCGACCATGACGTCACGGCCCGCCCCGCTCCGCGGCGTCCGGACGTGTCCGCCTCCTGAGGCACTGCCGAGCGCGTTCGGCGGACGCCCGCACACCGCGCGCTATCAAAAAGCTGACAGCGCGCCTGTCGGGGCAGCCGGGCGGACCTGCGGGGGCGGCCAGGCAGCCGATCACGCTGCGTACGCGGCGTGGCACCGGAATCACGGCCCTTGATCCGTACGATGTCACGCATAGTGGTCGCCGGACAGCTGAAGTCATATATCTTCGCTGGGCACGACACTCTCCTTCACCGATATCGGCAAGCACAGACGTTTCGTTTCGTGCCACTGAAAAAATGTAAGATTAATCACCGTAACCTCCGTCCTTGTCGCGACGTGCCGATCGCACGTAACCTCGCCGCGACTCGCGAGGACATGCCATCGCCTCCCGCCACACCCGCGGGACGTGCTCCCCCGACGCGTCCGGCCGGCGGGACGCTCCGGCTCTTCCCCCGATATGAGAGCTTAAGGAGAGAAACCCCCTGTGAGCGCACGCGAGATCGAGAACGTCCACGAGGATGCCCCGAAAAGGGACGTTCCGCGCACCGCCACCGTTTCCGACGAACCGGGAAGAGCAGCGAAGCCGGAAGAATCGGAAAAGCCGACAGCCTCCGCGCCCGGCTACTACGACCAGATCGGCGGTGCCCCGACGATTCGTGCCGCCGTGGACGCATTCTACGAAAGGGTCCTGAAAGATCCGGACCTGGCCTCGTACTTCACCGCCACGAACATGCCGCGGCTGAAGCGGCACCAGGTACAACTGCTCACCACCGCGCTGGGCGGCCCGGACGAGTACCAGGGCCGGGACCTGGCCGTGGCGCACCGCGGCCGGGGCATCACCGGGCAGCACTACGCCAAGGTGGCCGAGCACCTGGCCGCGACACTGCGGGACCTCGGCGCCCCGGCGGAGGTCGTCACCGCGGTCTCGGTCACCCTCGACAGCCTGCGGGAGCAGATCGTCGAGCCGGGAGCCGAACCGGCAGGCCAGCCGCGCGCGGAAGCGCCGCAGGCCGCCTCCGGCACCAGCGGGCAGGAGGCCCCCTAGCTCGTGGACACGGCAAGACTGCGACAAAGCTGGAACGCGGTGGCCGAATACGGCATCCAGCTCCCGCTGTTCTTCTACTCCGTCCTGTTCCTCGAACACCCCGAGACGCGTCAACTGTTCCCGGCGTCCATGTCCAGCCAGCGGGACAAGCTGGTCTCCGCCCTCGGCACCGTGGTGTCCAATGTGGAGAACCTGGACAGCGTGGTCCCGGTGATCCAGCAACTGGGCCGGGACCACCGCAAGTTCTCGGTGATGGCCGAGCACTACCCGGCGGTGGGCAACGCCCTGCTGACAACCCTTGAGCACTTCCTCGGCGACCGGTGGACACCGCAGCTCGCCGCCGACTGGGAGGAGGCGTACGGGCTCGTCGCCAAGGTCATGATCGAGGCCGCGGAGGAGGCCGCCAAGGTGTCGCCGCCGTGGTGGGAGGCCGAGGTCATCCACCACGAGCAGCGCACTCCGGACATCGCCGTGTTGCTGCTGCGCACCAACCAGCCGCTGGACTACCTGCCGGGGCAGAGCATCGCGGTGGAAACCGAACTCCGTCCGCGGTTGTGGCGCTACTACACGCCGGCCAACGTGCCGCGCGAGGACGGCACGATCGAACTGCACGTCCGGCTGGTGGACGGCGGGGCGGTGAGCACCGCGCTGGTCCAGGCCGTCCGCGCCGGGGACGTGCTGCGGCTGGGCGCCCCGGTGGGCGAGCGGCTGACCATGGAGCACGACCACGACGTGGTGCTGATCGCCGGCGGGACCGGTCTGGCCCCATTCAAGGCCCTGGTGGACCAGGCGATGCGGGAGGGCGGGCGCCGCGACGTGCACCTGTTCGTTGGCGCCCGCAACTCCCGCGAGCTGTACGACCTGCGGGCGCTGCAGGAGTACGCGAGCAGGGTGCCCCGGCTGCGGGTGGTCCCCGCGGTGTCGGACGATCCGCGCCATACCGGAGAACGTGGCCAGGTGGCCGATGTCGCGCTGCGCCACGGGCCGTGGCCGCACCACGAGATCTACGTCTGCGGTTCGTCGGAGATGGTGGCCGGCAGCAGGCAGGCACTGCGCGCGGCCGGCATCCCCGACCAGCACGTCCGCCACGAGACCTTCACCGGGTGGTCGGTGGACCCGCCACTGGACGAACAACCAGACGAGCAACCGCACGGGCTACCAACGGAGGCGCCCAGTCGATCCACCATGAGCCAAGCCACCCCGCGTCAACCCACGCAGTACACCTGACCCCGGCCGACCAGACCTGCTTGGTGGAGCGGGATCCGAGCACAGGACAAGGGCAAGGCAGCATGCACCAACACGACCGAGGAAACACGACGCGGAGGCGGCGACCGGCGCTCACCCCGGAGCGGATCCGTACCACCGCCTTCACCAGGACCTCCCTCGCCCGCCGTGGTTACGACATCGAGGAGGTACACCTCTTCCTGCACCGGGTGGCCGAGGAGATCGCCGCGAGCGAGACCGAGAAGACCCGGCTGCAGGCGGAGATCCTGCGGCTCCGCAACTGGTACCGGGAGCGGGGTGTGGACGTCGACTCGCCCCGCCCCGCCGGCCGGTCCCGGGTCAACGCCCAGGCGGTGAACATGCTGTCCGAGGCGCAGCTCCAGGCCGAGGCGTACATCTCCCAGGCGGAGGCGTACTCGCGCCGGCTGACAACGGAGGCGCGGCAGCACGCCGAGACGATTCTCCAGGACGCCCAGGAGCGCGCCGAGAAAGCCGCGGAGGAGGCGGTCCAGGCGTACCGGCACAACGCCGGCCACAACCATGCCGCCGAGTTGGAGGAGATGGAGCGCCGGCTGGCCTGGCTCCGCGCGTTCTGCCACGCCATCCAGGTGCAGCTCCGCGCCGCATCCGACGCCTTCACCCGCGAGGTGGACAAGCTCAGCGAGCTACCCGAGCAACTCTCCCAGCCCTGACCCGGCGGGCCGTTACGGCGCGAGCGGGTACAGCGCACTGGTCAGCGTGGACCGGTCACCGTCGGCCCCGCACGTGCGGCGGGAAGCGGCCGTGGCACCGGCGCGGTTGTCATGGTGGCCGGCGCCGGCCGGCGTCAGGCAGACCTGTGCGGCTGCCAGTCGCTCAGACCTGTGCCTCCGGGCTGCCGGCCAGGCCGTAGCGCTCGCGCAGGCTCTTCTTCAGGAGCTTTCCGCTCGGGTTGCGTGGCAGCTCGGTCGCGAACACCACCGACTTCGGCACCTTGTAGCGGGCCAGCCGGCCGGCGAGGAAGGACAGGATGTCCGCTTCGGACGGTGCGGTGCCGGGCATGGCGACCACAACGGCCCGGCCGACCTCTCCCCACCGCTCGTCCGGCACGCCGATCACCGCACACTCGGCCACGTCGGGATGCTCGTGGATGACCGCCTCCACCTCGGCGGGGTAGACGTTCTCCCCGCCGGAGATGATCATATCCTTCATCCTGTCCACAATGGACACGAAACCGTCCTCGTCGACGGTGGCCACGTCGCCGCTGCGGAACCAGCCGCCGTCCAGGGCCCTGGCGGTGTCGTCGGGTCGGTTCCAGTAGCCGCGCATCACGTTCGGGCCGGACACCAGCACCTCGCCCTTCTCGCCCGGCGCGACGTCCCGCATCGCGGCGTCGACCACCCGGACGTCGGTGAAGAAGTGCGGCACCCCGGCAGTGCCGGCCTTGGTGGCGCTGTTCTCGCGGGCCAGGTAGAGCACGCCGGGCGAGGCCTCGGTCATGCCGTAGCCCTGGCTGAACGCCAGCCCGCGGTCCAGATAGGTGCGAATGGTCGTGGGCGGGACCGGTGAGCCGCCGCAGTTGACCTGCCGCAGGCTGGACAGGTCGGCGGCGGCCCAGCGCGGGCAGGCGGCCATCGCGTCGTACATGGTGGGCACGCCGAACATGTAGGTGACCCGGTGCCGCTCGATCAGGTCGAGCACACGTACCGGGTCGAACGCCGGGACCAGCACCACCGTCCCGCCCTTGAGCAGGGTGGGCAGGCAGGTCATGTTGAGCCCGGCGGTGTGGAACAGCGGGGCCACCACCAGGGTCACCTCGTCCGCGGCGAGGTCGATGTCGACCAGCACGTTGATGCTGTTCCAGATGATGTTGCCGTGGCTGAGCACGGCGCCCTTGGGCCGGCCGGTGGTACCCGACGTGTACATGATCATGCACGGGTCGTCGAGGCCGACCGGCTCGTCGATCGGCCCGGCCGGCGCCGCGGCGATCAGTTCCTCGTACCCGCCCGATCCCGCCAGCGGGATCCGGTGCCGCATCGTTCCGGGCGAAACCGCCGCCGCTTCGGCCTGGTCCGGGGCATGCACCAGCACCTCGGCGCCGGAGTCCGCCAGGCAGTGCGCCAGCTCCGGACCGGCGAGGCGGATGTTCAGCGGGACGAACACCGCGCCGAGCGTGCCGGCGGCGAACAGCGTCTCCAGGAACGCCGGGTGGTTCGCGCCCAGGTAGGCCACCCGGTCCCCACGCCGCACGCCGAGGCCGCGCAGCGCGTGCGCGAGCCGGCGCACCCGCAGGTCGAGGTCGGCGTAGGTGTGCCGGTCCTCGCCGTACATCACGGCGGTCCTGCCCGGCGTCTTGCGCGCGCGGCGGGCCGGCCACGACCCGATGCCCTCGTTGCGCACCGCTATCCCTCCCTGGCCAGGCCGAGCAACCGCGCGGCGTTCTCCTTGAGGATCAGCGGCCGCACCTCGGGTTTGATGTCCAGCTTCGCGAAGTCGGCCAGCCACCGGTCCGGGGTGATCACCGGGTAGTCCGACCCGAACAGCACCTTCTCCCTCAGCAGCGAGTTCGCGTAGCGGACCAGCCGCGGCGGGAAGTACTTCGGCGACCACCCGGACAGGTCGATGTAGACGAACGGCTTGTGCGTGGCCACCGCCAGCGCCTCGTCCTGCCAGGGAAAGGACGGGTGCGCCAGAATGATCTTCAGGTACGGGAAGTCGACCGCCACGTCGTCGACGAACATCGGGTTGGAGTACCCCAGCCGGATGCCCCCGCCGCCGGGCACGCCCGCGCCGATCCCGGTCTGCCCGGTGTGGAACAGCGCCGGCACGCCAAGTTCCTCGATCACCTCGTACAGCGGGTAGGCCATCCGGTCGTTCGGCTGGAAGCCCTGCAGGCTGGGGTGGAACTTGAAGCCGCGCACCCCGTGCTCCGCCACCAGCCGGCGGGCCGTCCGCGCCGCCGCACGGCCGCGCCACGGATCGACGCTGGCGAACGGGATCAGCGTGTCCGCGTGCCGCGCGCAGGACTCGGCGACCTCTTCGTTGGCGATCGGCGGGTGACCGGTGGCGTGCTCGGCGTCCACGGTGAACACCACCGCGGCCAGCTTCCGCTCGCGGTAGTACCCGGCCAACTCGTCAATGGTCGGCTGCCGGTGCCCGTGGGCGCCGAAGTACGTCGCCGACGCGTCCAGCAACTCCTGCGACAGCGAGGTGTGCCCGGTGGCGGAGACCTCGGCGTGGGTGTGCACGTCGATGGCGACCAGGCCCGCGAGGTCGATGTCCGGCCCGCCCGAGGAGTCCATGGCGCCGCCCCTTCGTCGTCGCGTCGCGGCGCCGATGCTATGCATCACGCTTAACGGTCGTCAACGAAATGACGAGTTTCGGCGCCGTCCGGGACCGGTCGAGCGCCCCCGGGGCTGGCGTTTCCCGCGGGCGGAGGCTCAGGCCGGCTGGAGTTCCGGGGCGATGTCCCAGCGCCGCTGGCACAGCCGCACCGGAACCTCCTCACCGCGCGCCTCGGCGGCGAACACCTCCGCGCGGGTCCGCCGCCACCACACCACGGTCCACCAGGTGCCGAGCAGCAGCAGCGCGGCCAGCCCGAGCAACGCCACCCGGAAAATGGCAGGCGACCTGAAAAGAGGGGCACCCACATCGTCAGTATGGCGTTATGTTGCTCCGCCGAAGTTTTGGTGATGGGATGTCGCCGGGCACCGCCGGTGTCCCGCGAGGTCCGGACGAAACAGGCAGACCGCAAGGGAGTGGGTGACGAGCCGCGTCGCCGCGGGAGCGGCACGCGAAAAGCCATGCGGTACCGGCGGTCTTTCGTCGACCGATGAGTTCCCATGACGACCGGGAATGGCCGAGGACCACCGAACCGCACAATCCTCAGGACGGTTTCTCGAGTTGGTGGAGCGTCGTGAAGAAAAAGAGTGACTCCCGCCCCCGCCACCGGCCGATCGGGAAACGCCTGACCGCCGCGGTGCTCATCCCCGGCGTCACCCTCGTGGTGATGTGGGCGCTGACGTCGGCGTACCTGCTGCTGGGCGGATACCGCGACCGGCAGGTGGCGGTGAGCGTCCGCGAGGTGTCGGTTCCCGCGGTTCGGGCGCTGGCCGCGGTGCAACGGGAACGCGAACTCAGCATGACGTACCTGGGCCGGCCGGCGAGTGGCATGCGCGACCTGCGCGCGCAGCAGCAGCAGACCGACCAGGCCCTGGCCCAGATGCGCGGCGCGGTGACCGCGGCGCTCGGCGACGTCCCGAGCGGTGTGGCGCAGCGGGTACGGCGCCTCGACGACGCGCTGGACCAGCTTCCCTGGGAGCGCGCCCAGATCGGGGTGGGCGCGGTCGACCGGGCCGAGGTGTTCAGCTTCTACAACGGCGTGTTCGACATCGCCGCCGATCTCTTCGACACCCAGGCCCGCATGCTTCCCAGCGGGTTCGCCACCCGCGGCGGGCTGGACGTCACCGCCCTGTTCCGCGCCACCGATCAGATGTCCCGGGCGACGTCGCTGGCCTCGGCGGCGTTCGCCGCCGGCACGCTCACCCCGCAGGACCACCTCGGGTTCGCCACCCTGGTCGGCGGGTACCGCAGCGCACTGGACCAGACCGCGCCGCATCTGGAGCCGGACATCCGCGACCGGTACCGGCAGTTGCTGGCCGGCGACACCGGGCGGCGGCTGGCCGAGGCGGAGAACGCCGTCATCAGTCACGGGCCGTGGTCCGGTCCCGGCCAGCCGACCATTCCGGTCAGCCAGGTCGACTGGCAGGGCCTGACCAACCAGGTCTCCGCCACGTTGACCGACCTGACCGTCGCGCAGGCGGACGAGTCGTCGGCGCAGGCGCTGGCCAACGGCACCCGCAGGCTGGTGACCACCCTGGCCGGCAGCGTGGTCGCGCTGCTCGCGGCACTCACCGTGGTCGTCACCGCGACGCGGGTGTCCCGGACGGTGGTGGACCGCGCGCTGGTGGCCCGCCTGGTCGGGCTGACGAACGACGCGCTCGCCCTGGCCCACGAGCGGTTGCCGAACATCGTCCGCCGGCTGCGGGCGGGAGAACCGGTTGACGTGGCCGGCGAACTGGCCGCACTGGACTACGGCGAGGACGAGGTGGGCAAGCTCGCCCAGGCGTTCAACGCGGCGCAGGCGGCGGCCGTGTCCGCGACGGTGCGGCAGGCGCAGGCCCGGGACGGCGTGCACAACGTCTTCCTCGGTATCGCGCGCCGCAACCAGGCGCTGGTGCACCGGCAACTCGAACTGCTGGATGAGATGGAGCGGGAGGAGGAGAACCCGGCGCTGCTGGAACGGCTGTTCCGGTTGGACCACCTGGCCACCAGGGCCAGGCGGAACGCGGAGAACCTCGTCATCCTGGGCGGCCGGAAGCCGGGCCGCCGGTGGCGCCGGCCGATCCCGCTGATCGACGTGGTGCGCGCGGCGGTCGCCGAGACCGAGCAGTACACCCGGGTCCGGGTGGATCGCGTGCCGGACGTGTCGCTGGTCGGCTCCGCCGTCGCCGACGCCGTCCACCTGGTCGCCGAACTGGTGGACAACGCCACCGCGTTCTCCCCGCCGCGGTCCGAGGTGCAGGTGAGCGGCGCGCCGGTGAGGCGGGGGGTGGTCATCGAGATCGAGGACCGCGGGCTGGGCATGAGCGAGGAGGACCTCGCCCGGGCCAACGCGATGATGGCCGATCCGCCCGACTTCGATGCGATGGCGCTGCGCGGCGATGCGCGGCTGGGGTTGTTCGTCATCGCCCGGTTGGCGGCGCGGCTGGACATCGGGGTGGAGTTCCGCGCGTCGCCGTACGGCGGGACCCGCGCGATCGTGCGGGTCCCCGCGCATCTGGTGGCCACCGACACGCATCCGGAGGAATCCGCCGGCGACTCGCCGGTCCCCCGCCGGGTGCGGCGGGCCGGTTCGGACCGCGGGGCGGGCGCCGGCGGCTTCCCCGGCACGGGTGGCCCCGAGCCGGGCCGGAACGGCGCGCGGATCAGCGGCACCGGCGCCGCGGCGGTCCGGGCGGACGAGCCGCCCGCGGTCGAGGTGCCGGAGCAGGCGCCGAGCGAGGCGACGGACCCGCCGCCGCTGCCCCGGCGCCGGCCACGGCAGAACCTGGCCCCGCAGTTGCGGGCCACAGCTCTTGCCGGCGCTGGCGGCGAGAACGGCGGCGACGGCGGTGCCGCCGGGGGTGGCGAGCGGTCCCCGGAGCGGATGCGCGACATGCTCTCCGCGTTCCAGCGGGGCTCCCGCGAGGCCCGCCGAGCCGGCGAGGACGCGGAGGAATGACCCGCCGGTGCGCGCCTTCCCGCGGAGCCGGCGGTCTCCCCGGCCGAGCCGGCTCCGTCCCGGAACGGGCCGGCAACCGCGGCGGCGGCGGGTCGACATGGTCACGAACGTGCGGAACGGGAAGTCGGGTCAGCCCATGAGCGAGAAGCCGAACGCGGCAGCCGATCTGAACTGGCTGCTGGACAACCTGGTGGAACGGGTGGCCGAGGTGCGCCACGCGGTCGTGCTTTCCGCCGACGGGTTACTCGTGGGCCGATCGCGCGGGCTGGCCCGGGACGACGCCGACCACCTGGCCGCGATGGCCTCGGGTTTCCAGAGCCTGGCCAAGGGGGCCGGCCGGCACTTCGACGCCGGGCGGGTCCGGCAGACGATCGTCGAACTGGAGCACGCGTACCTGTTCGTCATGGCCGCCGGCCGGGGCGCCTGCCTGGCCGTGCTCGCCGGGGAGCGCGCCGACATCGGCATGGTCGCCTACGAGATGAACCTGCTGGTCAAGCAGGTGGGCACGGCCCTGAGCGCGGCCAGTCGCCACCAGTTCGTCCCGGACGGCCGGCTGCGGGGCGGCGACCAGAGGACGTCGCCATGACCGGGTACGACGGCGAGCACGAGGGCGCGGAATGGGTGGACGAGGCGGCGGGCCCGGTGGTCCGCCCGTACGCCCTGACCGGTGGCCGGACCGGCGCGGCGGGCGAGCGCCTGGATCTGGCCGCCCAGGTGGTGGCCACCCGGGCGCGGACCAACCTGGCCGGGCTGCAGCCCGAGCACCTGCGCATCCTGGAGCTGTGCCAGCGGCCCTGGTCGATCGCGGAGTTGGCGGTCTACGTGGACGTTCCGCTGGCTGTGGCCAAGGTGCTGGTCGGGGACCTGGTCGAGCGCGGAGACGTCACCGTCCGGCCGCCCGTCCAGCCGGCACACGCCCCGGACCGGCACCTGCTGCAGGCGGTCCTCGACGGTATCCGGGCACTCTGACAGCCTGCTCCGGAACCGGACCGACCTGCGATGACCAGGTGCGGGAACCGGACGGGGAAGCCGCCGAGGCTGACCCGGGGCACCCAGTGCCCCGGACCGACGAGTTGTCCAAGGCGGCGTGCAGCCGGGGCGTGTTCGCGGCCAGCCGGAATGGTTCCTCGGCGCCGTCCACGATGCGGATCACCGGTTGCCGCCACGTGGTCGGGTTGTCCGGATCGGCTCCGCTGTCCGCCCAGAGAATGGCCCGGCACTCGTCCGCCAGTGACCGGGAGAACGCACCGGGCAGATGGACGAAGCCGTCCTCGACGAATTTTCTCACCTGATCGGGTGGCAGTGCCGGCATGAGTTCCCCACCTCCGGGACCGCATCCCGTCCCGCCCGCCGATCCACCACCAAACGTTTTTCGAGTTCGCGCCGACGATCCGGCATCCTTCCTTCGATCATCGCGCCGCGTGTGTCGGCGATCAGTCTTCTTCGCCGTGCTACGCTCCGCATTCAGGGCGCGGTGCCGGGCTTGCCGCACCTTCGCCCGCGAACCGGATGCCGAACATCAGGCTTACCGACAACACAAACACGTTCCCTGGCACAGCGAGGATCACTCGATGGCACAGAAGGTTCTCGTCCAGCTTGTCGACGATCTGGACGGCACCACCAGCAACGACATCTCCACCGTGCAGTTCGGTCTCGACGGCGTGACCTACGAGATCGACCTCACCAAGGCGAACGCGGCGAAGCTGCGCAAGGGCCTCGAGGACTTCATCGCCGCCGCCCGCCGGGTCGGCGGCCGGGCCAAGCGGGGTACCGCGGGCAGCGCGCCCAAGGCGAAGACCAGTTCCACTGGCGGCTACACCCGCGAACAGAACCAGGCCATCCGGGAGTGGGCCAAGAAGAACGGGCACGACGTGTCCGAGCGCGGCCGCATCCCGTCACACATCATCGAGGCATTCGAGAGCGCGCACGGCCGCAAGAAGAAGAACCCCGCCGCCTAGCCATTCCCGGCATCTCGCCGCTCGGGCAATACCGCCCCCACCGACCGACGGGCCGCACCTGCCCATTTGGCCACGTAACGCGGCCGCGCAGAAGCAGCGGAGAACGCGCGCGGAACCGCCGGCCACGCTTGCGCACGCGTTGCAGGCTCGGGGCGCCGGGCCGGGTACGGCTTTCGCCGGGCCATCGGCCGTACCCGTCCGGTCCCCCGGCGCCCGAGCCCACCGGCCCGGCCACCTCCTGCCGGCATATCGTCCGGGCATATCCGGGCGAATTCCCGCAACGGATGCCGGTGTCACATCTTGGCGGCCGCGCTCCTGACCGCCTCGCGGATGCGGAAGTAGGTGCCGCACCGGCAGATGTTGCGCAACTCGTCGAGGTCGGCGTCGCTGATCTCGCGCCCCTCGGTCCTGGCCTGCCGGACCTTGGCGATGGCCGCCATGATCTGCCCGGGCTGGCAGTAGCCGCACTGGGCCACGTCGTGGTCCAGCCACGCCTGCTGCATCGGGTGCAGGGCGCCGGTCTGGCGGTCGGCGAGTCCCTCGATGGTGGTGATCTCGTCGGTCGGCTTGATCTGCGAGACGGGCACCGAGCACGGGTTGAACGCCTTGCCGTTGATGTGGCAGGTGCACGCCTTGCAGACGTCGAGGCCGCAGCCGTACTTGGGGCCGGTGACGCCGAGCAGGTCGCGGAGCACCCACAGCAGTCGCAGGTCGTCCGGAGCCTCCACGGTGACCCGCTGGCCGTTGAGGATGAAGGTGTGCTGTGACACTACGGCTCCTAGTGCTTGTTCCTGAACGTGCGAGCTTCGCCCCGACGCGTTCCTGGGCTCGTCATCGCAGGTCCGTCCGGTTCCGGAAGAGCTGTCAGAACGCGTACTTCAGGCCGTCGGTGGGCGACTGCGGAATCGGTGGCACCCGGGGCAGCGGATCGAAGCCGAGGGTGCCGTGGTTGATCGGGAAGCGGGTGGGCATGGTGCCGGTGGCGCGGGCATAGGCGCACGCGACCGCGGCCAGTGAGCTGGCCACACCGAGTTCGCCGGCGCCGCCGGGGTCGCCCGTGGTGGTCGGCATGACGACGATCTGCATCTCGGTCGGCGTGTTCCACTGCCGGGTGTAGAAGAAGTTGTCCCAGCTTCCCTCCAGCGGCAGCCCGTCGGCGATGTGCAGGCTCTCGGTGAGCGCCAGGCCGATCCCGTCGGAGATGCAGCCCATCATCTGCGCCTGAAGCCCCCGGGGGTTGATCGGCCGGCCCACGTCGACGACCATCACCGCCTTGGTCACCCGGGGGCCGGTGACGCCGTCGCGGACCTCGCGGTTGACCGTCTCCGGGCGGCAGTCGATTTCCACCAGCACCGCGCTGCAGCTCTTGTACTCGTGGTGGAAGCCGACGCCCTGCGCGGTGCCCTTCGGCATCGACCGCCCCCACTGGCCGACCTGGGCGAGCTTGTCCAGCACCGCGCGGAACCGGTCGTCCTTGAAGAAGGACCGGCGGAACGCCACCGGGTCCTGGCTCATCTTCGCGGCGAGCTGGTCCACCACGAGTTCCCGCGCGCACACCACGTTGGGCGAGTAGACGTTGCGCATGCTGCCGGTGTGGAACTTCAGCGGCACCTCGGTGAGCGTCTGGGTGGTGGCGCCGAAGTTGTAGGGCACCGACTGGGACAGGGTGAACACCGTCTCGGAGAAGCCGAGCTCGCCGACCGGCAGCTTGGCGGAGGTGGCGGTGAGAATCTCGCCGAGACCGTGACTGAAGTCGGTGGCGGAGCTGGCGTGCCGCTGCTCGTAGCTGACCACGTTCGCACCGGAGTAGTTGACCCGGATCCGCGAGTAGCTCATCGGGTGCGCCCGGCCGTGCCGGAAGTCGTCGGTGCGGTGCCACATCAGCTTGACCGGCTTGCCGATCTTGTGGGAGATCTCCGCGGCCTCCAGCGCGGCGTCGCCGAACAGCTTGCGGCCGAAGGACCCGCCGCCCTGGGTGACGTGCACGGTGACCGCGCTCACCGGCAGGCCCAGCATCTTCGCGATCTGCTCCTGGGTGGTGATCGGCGACTTCAGCCCGGACCAGATCTCCGCCCGGTCCTTGCGGACGTCGGCGATGGCGCAGTTGGTCTCCAGCGCGCTGTTGCTGGCGAAGGCGAACACGAACTCGGCATCGATCGACTTGGTGAGCACCGGCGGCACCGCGGGCGGCGGGGTGGCCGCCTTGAGCTTGTCCAGCACGGTGTCGTCGGACTCGCCGTCCACGCTGCCCGGTCCCCAGGTGACCTGGAGCGCGCGGACCGCGTCGATGCACTGACCGAAGGTCTCGCCGCGCACCGCGACGCCGGTGGAGACGACCGCCACGTCGGTGATGCCGGGCATGGCCCTGACCTGTGCCAGGTTGCGCACCGCCCGGACCGTGCCGTTGATCGTGGGCGGCCGGCACACCATGGTGGGCTTGGCGTTCGGCACGGCGAGGTCCAGGGTGAACTTCTTCTTGCCGGTGACGATGTCGTGCGCGTCCACCCGGTTCTGCGGGGTGCCGACCAGGGTGAACGCCGACTCCGGTTTGGGTGTCACGGTGACCGGCCGGACCGTGTCGCTGGCCGCGGCCCTGGCCAGTGAGCCGTAGCTGGCGGTCTTCCCGTTACCGGACCGGATCACGCCGTTCTTCACCGACAGCGAGGACACCGGGACGCCCCACTGGGCGGCCGCGGTGGCCAGCAGCCGGGCCCTGGCGATCGCGGCGGCGGTGCGCACCGGCTGGTACATCGCGTGGATGGTGTTCGAGCCGCCGGTGAGCTGGTTGAACAGCAGCTCCGGCCGGGCGTCGGCGAGGGTCACGGTGACCTTGGACAGCGGCAGGTCCAGTTCCTCCGCGATGAGCATGCCGATCGCGGTGGTGATGCCCTGCCCCACCTCGGCGCGCGGCAACGCGAACGACGCCGTGCCGTCCGGGTTGACCTGGACGGTGATCAGGTTGGCGGTGGGCATCGCCGCGTCGGTCAGCGCGTCGCTGAGGTCGTAGGTGTCGGCCGGCTCCGGCGGCGAGGGGATGGCGCCCTCCGCCGTGTCCGGGTCGACGGCCGCGCCGCCGATCTCGGCGGCCACCGCGAGGGTCGGCGCCGCAAGGAGATAGCCGAGGAAGCGGCGCCGCCGCACGCCGGGCGGCCGGATCTCCGTTGCGGGCCAAGGCGATCGACGTTGGTCTGCCACGACGTTCCTCTCCACGAGCCTGGTGCCGAAGCTGCGCTGTGGTGCGCACCGGACGGACGCCGGCGATCCCCCGAAGGGCGGGTGATCCGCATCCGCCGTGCAGCGGAGCGTGACGCAGCGCACACCCACCGGACAATGCCTGGCTGCCCACCGTTGGCGGGACGGCGCTGTGCACCCTGCACAAGCCGCGCGGCTCCCGGCGGCTCAGTCGAAACCGAGCCGCACCGCGATCAGCGCCAGGCCGAGGGTGAGCGAGTCGGCCCGGTGGTGCAGCCGCTGCCCGGTGAGTTCCTCGAACCGGTTGAGCCGGTTGAGCACCGTGTTGCGGTGGCAGTACAGGGTGGCCGCGGCGTGTGCGGCGGAGCAGTTGACCGAGAACCAGGTGGCCACCGTGGTCAGCAGAGCGTCGCGCTCGTGCGGCGGGAGTTCCAGCACGGGACGCAGGGTCACCTCGACCAGCCGCCTGGCCAGCTCCGGCGAGCGCATCAGCAGCGACTCGGGCAGCCGCTCGTCCAGGGTGATCAGCTGCCGTTGCCCCGGAGCCAGCGTGTGCAGGGCGGTGCGGGCCATCTCGTAGGCGGAGCCGACCTCGTCCAGCCCGGTCACCGGCGGCGCCGCCGCGGCCCGCCCGCGCAGCCTGGGCCGCAGCTCGGCGAGCACCGCGTCGGCGCCGTGCTGTTCCAGCGCGACCAGGCCGACCAGGCCCTCGCCGCGGAGTTGCCACACGGAGCGGATGCCGCACCCGGCCAGCGCGTCGGCGGCGCACGCCAGTGCCGGCCGCCCCGCCGTGCCGCCGTCCTCGGCTGCTTCGGCGGCCACCACCAGGTACCGGCCGTCCGCGGGCAGGCCCAGGGTGCGGGCGGCGGTCTGGGCGAAGCCGTGGTCCCGGCCGCGGCCGCGCAGCAACTGGTCGATCAGCGCGTTGCGCCGCTGGTCGTCCTGGCGGATCAGGTCCAGCTCGGTCTCCCGGTAGGACCGGGCCACCTCCGAGGACACCGCGTCCACCACGGTCCACACCGAGGTGCCGACGTCCAGCAGGTCCGCGGGGTCGATGCCGCCGCCGGCCCTGGCCGCCTCCAGCAGCGCCTGCCAGATCACCCGGCCGCCGAGCCGGTAGGAGCGCAGCACGTCGTCCAGCGGGACGCGCTGCAGCGCGCGCTGCCGGCCGGTCTCCCGCGCCGGCCCGTACCGGGGCACCCCGTCGGGTACCGCGTCGGCCAGGATCTGCAGCACCCGCTCCACGTTGTTCCGGCACGACCGTCGCAGGTCGGCGAGCGACACCAGGGAGGAGTCCAGGTAGCCGCGGTTGTCCGCCAGGATGGCGTCCACTAACCGCTGGTTGACCCCGTCGATGTCGGCCAGCAACTGCCCCACCAGCGTGGCGGGCACCCCGCGCGGCCCGAGCTGCACGACGTCGGGCGTCTCGACCGCCATGGCTGGACGCTAGCGCCGGGCCGCCTTTCGCACTAGTGGCGACCGGCAACCGGCGCAACACCGGTCGGCCGTCCCCGGCTGGCCCGGCCGGAGGCCGGTGCACGCCCACCATCGCCGTCCGGCGGCGGCCGCGTCCATGATCTCCGGGGTAACGCCGCTCACCCCGCCGGGCGCCGGCGCAGGGCCGCCAGCGCCGGCACCGCCATCAGCATCGAGGCACCCGCGGCGGCGAAGGCCACGGCCGGGTTCGCCTGGTAGACGGGCAGCCAGGCGAGCGGGGCGACCGCGGCGCCGGCGAACCGGAACGCGGCCACCACGGACAGCGCGCCGCCACGGTTGCCGGGCACGGCCCGCACGGTGAGGTTCTGCAGCGCCACGGTGAGCATCGCGGACGCGGCGCCGGCCAGCGCCCAGTACGCGGCGAGCGTCGGCGTCGAGCCCGAGATGCCGACCAGCGCGACGAACAGGCCGTTCACCACGGCGGCCAGCGCGCCGCAGCCGCGCGCCCCGAACCGGTCGGTGACCCGGCCCCACAGCGAGCCGAGCAGCAGCCCGGCAACGCCGTAGCCGAGCAGCACCACGCCGGTCTGCTCGGGCGAGACGGCGAGGTGCTCGCCGAGGTCGAGGGCGACCAGGAAGGGCAGCGCCGAGGACCCGAAGTAGGACAGGAACGCGCCGGCGGACAGCATCCCCATGTCCCGGCCGAGCAGCGGCCGCCACGGCGGGGTGGCCGCCCCGGACCTCGGCGCGCCCGGTGGCGGGGCGAGCGCGAGCAGCGCCGCGACCACCGCGACCGCGACGAACCCCAACCGCCACGAGGTCGCCGCGGCGAGCCCGCCGACCAGCGGAGCGAAGGACTGGCCGCCGGCCTGGCAACTGGAGTAGACGCCGACGGCGCGGCTGAGCCGTTCCGGCGGCACGATGTCGGCCAGGCCGGCCAGCAGCAGCGGCGTGGTGAACGCGTTGGCCGCGCCGAGCACCGCTCTGGCGGCCAGGAAGATCGGCAGCGTCGGCGCCAGCGCGCACACCACCGAGCCGAGCGCGTAGACCAGGTAGGCGATCCGGACGGTGCGGCGGCGGCCCCAGCGCTCGCCGAAGGTGCCGGAGACCAGTTGGATGGCGGCGAACGGCACGAAGTAGGCGGTGATCGAGCCGGCCACGGCACTGGTCGAGGCGTGCACCGAGGCGGCGATCTGGGGCAGCATCGGCGCCACCACGCCGCCGCCGAACGGTCCGAGCAGGCCGCCGACGTAGACGGCGGCGGCCAGGAACCGGGACCGCGGGGTGGCCGGCCGGGTGGCCAGTTCGACGCCGCCGCCCGGCGGGTGCTCGCCGGTCATGGCGTGGGCGCCCGGCAGACGATCTCGCCGTGAATGATCCCGAACCAGCCGTCCTCCGCCTCGGCCCAGGCGTACCAGGCGTCCCGCAGCCGCCGCAGGGTGGCCTCGTCGGCGTGCCCGCCGGCGACGGCGTGCCGCGCGACCGCCGAGTCCACCATCCGGTCGCCCCACGTCCTGCTCCACCACAGTCGCTCCGCCGGGGTGGCGAAGCACCAGGCCGACGCGGTCGCGGTGATATCGGAGAAGCCGGCCTGCCCGGCCCAGCAGACCAGCCGCCGCCCGGCGTCCGGCTCGCCCCCGACCGACCGGGCGACGCGCCGGTACACCGACAGCCACTCGGCCATCCCCGGCGACCGCGGGTACCAGGCCATCGCGGCGAAGTCCGCGTCGCGCACGGCCACGATCCCGCCCGGCCGGCACACCCGGCGCATCTCCCGCAGCGCGCCGACCGGGTCGGCGAGGTGCTGCAGCACCTGGTGCGCGTGCACCACGTCGAAGGCGCCGCCGGGGTAGTCCATGGCATACACGTCCCCACGTCTCCCATATGGCAAGAATTCTTTTCCAGATGTCGGCCCGCCGTAACACCGTTCGGCCGATCAGTCGGCGCGTGGTGCGTGCGCACGAGCCTCGGCCAGGATCGGTTGGGCGGCGGCGAACGCGCGGTTGCCGGCCGGGACGCCGGCGTAGACCGAGACGTGCAGCAGCACCTCGGAGATCTCCTCCGGGCTCAGGCCGTTGCGCAGCGCGGCCCGCACGTGCATGGCCAGCTCGTCGTGGTGGTTCAGCGCCATGAGCGCGGCCAGGGTGACGAGGCTGCGGGTGCGACGGTCCAGCCCGGGCCGGGACCAGATGTCGCCCCAGGCGACGCGGGTGATGAAGTCCTGGAAGTCGCGGGTGGTGTCATCGGTGCGGGCGACGGCCCGGTCGACGTGCTCGTCGCCGAGCACCGCCCGGCGCACCGCCATGCCCTGCTCGTGCCGGGCGGCATCGTCCATCTGCTACTCCTCCGTGAAGTGCGCCAGCAGCAGCCGGTTGACGGTTTCCGGGTGCTCGACGTTGGCCAGGTGCGCGGCGCGCGGGATCGTCTCCAGCCGGGCACCGGGAACGCGCCGGGCGATCTCCTCGAGGTGCGCGGGCGGGGTGGCCGGGTCGTCGGCGCCGGCGATGGCCAGCGTCGGCACGGTGATCCTGGCCAGGTCGGCGCGCAGGTCCATGACCGCGATGGCGTCGCAGCAGCCGGCGTACCCCTCGGCGGGGGTGCCGGCCAGCATGGCCAGGATGTCGTCCACCACGTTCGGGTGGTCACGGCGGAAGTCCTCGGTGAACCAGCGCCCCGGCGCCGCGCCGAGCATCGCGGACATGCCCTGCGCGCGCACCGTGGCGGCCCGGTTCTCCCAGCTTCCGTTCACGTTCAGCGCCGCCGAGGTGCACAGCACGGCCAGCCGGCGGATGCGGTCCGGCGCGTGCGCGGCCAGCCACATGCCGACCATGCCGCCCAGGGACAGCCCGCAGAACCGGACCTGGGCCACGCCGAGGGCGTCGAGCAGGTCGAGCACGTCGCCGGCGAGGTCGGCGATGGTGTACGGGCCGGGCGGCACCCAGGACTCGCCGTGGCCGCGGTGGTCGACCCGCACCACCCGGAACCGCTCGGCGAGCACCGGGAGCTGGGGCCGCCACATCTCCCGCGTGGTGCCGATCGAACCGGCCATGACGACCACGTCGGCGTGCTCGTCTCCAGTGACGTCGTAGCCGAGCCGTGCACCCCTCACTCGTCGCCTCCGCCTCGTCGGTGCTCGTCGAGGGCCCGGTCGACGAACGCGCCCGTCGAGCCGAGGTAGGTGGTCGGGTCCAGGGCGGCGTCCACGTCCGCCTTGGCGAGGTTCACCCGGTCGTCGGCGAGCAGCACCTCGCGCAGCGGCACGCCCCGCTCAGCGGCCGTCCTGGCCAGCTCGGCGACCAGGTCGTGCGCGGCGGCCCGGCCGAGCGTGTCGGCGAGCCGGCCGGTGACCCGCTCGGCGAGGATGGCCCCGCCGGTGAGGTCGAGGTTGGCGCGCATGCGGTCGGGGTGCACCCGCAGGCCGGCCAGCACCTCGGCGGTCCGGCCGGCCGCGCCGCCGGTGAGGTGCAGCAGGTCGCGCAGCGGCTCCCACTCGGCGTGCCAGGAGCCGGTGGCCCGCTCGTTCTCCGGCAACCCGGCGGCCAGCAGCGTGGCCACCAGCCCGGGGGTGCGCCGGGCCGCGGCGATCACCCGCACCGAGGCGATCGGGTTGCGCTTGTGCGGCATGGCCGACGACCCGCCGCCGGTGGGTTCGGCCAGCTCGCCGACCTCCTGCTGGGAGCCGAGTACCACGTCGGTGGCGATCTTGCCGAGCGCGGCGACGGTGGACCCGAGCGCGCCGGCCAGCTCGTGCACCCTGGTCCGGTCGGTGTGCCAGGGCAGGCTCGGCGCGGCCAGGCCGAGTTCCTCGGCGAGCGCGGCGAGCACCGCGGTGCCCTGCTCGCCCAGCGCCGCCAGGGTGCCGGCGGCGCCGCCGAACTGCACGGCGAGCCGGGCCCGGGCGGCGGCGAGCCGGGCCCGGGCGACGTCCAGCGCGGCCAGCCAGCCGGCCGCCTTGAGCCCGAACGTGGTGGGCAGTGCGTGCTGGCCGACGGTGCGGGCGACCATCGGCGTGTCCCGATGCCGGCGGGCCAGCTCGGCGCAGGCGTCCGCGGCGGCGGCCAGCCTCCTGCCGACCAGCCCGGTGGCCCGGTGGGCGAGCAGCATCAGCGCGGTGTCCATGACGTCCTGGGTGGTGGCGCCGAAGTGCACCCACCGGCGCGCGTCCTCGGGCACCCGGGCGCCGATGTCCCGGGTCAGCGGGGCCACCGGCGCTCCGGTTCCCGCGGCGCGGCGGCCCAGGTCGTCGGCGTCGTAGTGGTCCGGCACGCACGCCGCGACGATCGCCTCGGCCGCGTCCGCCGGCAGCACGCCGACCCGCGCCTGCGCCCTGGCCAGCGCGGCCTCGAAGCGCAGCAGCGCGGCCAGCAGCGCCCGGTCGTCCAGCGCCGCGTCCACCTCGGCGTCCCCGCTCACCGGGCCGAGCAGCCCGCCGAACCTGGTGCTACCCACGGCACAACCGCCTAGACACGGAAGAACGCCGTCTCCTTCTCGCCCTGCAGGTAGATGTCGAACCGGTAGCCGCCCTGTTCGGCCCCGGCGATCAGGGTCCGGCGCACCGCCGGGTCGTCGATCGAGGTGAGCACCGGGTCGGCGGCGTTCGCCTCGCCCTCGTCCGGGAAGTACAGCCGGGTGACCACGCGGGCGAGCAGGCCACGGGCGAACACCGACACGTTGACGTGCGGCGCCTCGGTGCGGCCGTCCGGGGCGGGCAGCGGGCCGGGCTTGACGGTGCGGATGGTGTAGCGGCCCTCGGCGTCGGTGGCGCACCGGCCGAAGCCGCGGAAGCCGGGCACCGGCGGGTCGGTGGCGCCGCGCGGGTCGTCCGGGTGCGCGAACCGGCCGTTCGGGTCGGCCTGCCAGGTCTCCACCAGCCCGTCGGCGAGCGGCTGTCCGGCGCCGTCGAACACCCGGCCGGTCAGGATGATCGCGCCGGGCGTGCCCTCCGGCACCACGTCCGGCCCGTCGTCCCAGAGCAGGCCGATGTGCAGGAACGGGCCGGCGGTCTGCGACGGGGTCGGCGCCAGCAGCTCACTCATCGTCGTGGTCCTCCTCCACCGGGGTCGGCAGCTGACCGCGCAGCACGATGTCGAACTGGAACGCGAGCGCCCACTCCGGCCGGGTGCGGGAGTGGTCGAACCGGGAGATCAGCCGCCGCCGGGCGTTCGGGTCGGGGATGGAGTTGAGCACCGGGTCCTGGAAGAACAGCGGGTCGTCCGGGAAATACATCTGGGTGACCAGCCGCTGCGTGAACGCCCGCCCAAACAGCGAGAAGTGGATGTGCGCCGGACGCCAGGCGTTGTCGTGATTCTTCCACGGGTAGGCGCCCGGCTTGATGGTGACGAACTCGTAGCGGCCGTCATTGTCGGTCATGGTGCGGCCGACGCCGGTGAAGTTGGGGTCCAGCGGGCACGGCCAGTTGTCGTTGGCGTGCCGGTAGCGCCCGCCGGCGTTGGCCTGCCAGATCTCGATCAGTGTCTCCGGCACCGGCCGGCCGTCGCCGTCCAGCACCCGGCCGTGCACGATGATCCGCTGGCCCTGCGGCTCACCCTCGTGCTGCCGGGTGAGGTCATGGTCGGTGGGGCCGACCCGCTCGTGGCCCAGCAGCGGCCCGGTGACCTCGGTGAGCAGGTGCGGCAACAGGATCAGTGGCCGTTTCGGGGCGCGCAGCCGGGTGCTGCGGTACTCCGGGGAGTCCAGGGGCGGGTCGGCGTCCTCGTGGTCCCGCCGGTAACCGGGCAGCGTCAGGCGGGTGCTGGTCGGGTTGCTGGTCACCGGTCTTCTCCTCCTCCGCCGTCTCGGCGAACTCGCGGGGCTCCTCGACGCGTCACGCGCTCGCCGCGGTCAGGGCGCGCAGCGCGGTCAGTTCCCGCTCGGTGGGTTCCGGGGTGCGGCCGAGGTCGTCGGCCACGGTGAGGTCCCAGCCGGTGGCCGCGCGCACCGCGTCCACCTCCACCCCGGGATGGACGTCGGTGAGCACCAGTTCCCGGGTGTGCGGGTCGGGCCGCAGCACGCCCAGGTCGGTGATGACCAGCACCGGCCCGGCGCCGGGCAGGCCCAGGCGCTCCCGGTCGCCGGGGCCGCGGCCGTGGCCGACCGAGGTGACGAAGTCGACGCGCTCCACGAAGCTGCGCCGGCTCTGCCGGACCACCACGAACACCTCGCGGCAGGACGCGGCGATCTCCGGGGCGCCACCCGCGCCGGGCAGCCGCACCGTGGGGTCGGCGTAGTCGTCGCCGATCACCGTGGTGTTGATGTTGCCGAACCGGTCCAACTGGGCGGCACTCAGGAAGCCGACGTCGATCCGGCCGGGCTGCAGCCAGTAGTTGAACACCTCGGGCACGCCGATCACGGCGTCGGCGGTGTCCGCGAGCACACCGTCGCCGATGGACAGGGGCAGCCGGTCCGGCTTGGCGCCCAGGCAGCCGGACTCGTAGATCAGCACCAGGTTCGGGGCGTGGGTGCGGCGGGCCAGGTTGGCCGCGGTGCTGGGCAGGCCGATGCCGACGAAGCAGGAGGTGCCGTCGCGCAGCGCCCGGGCCGCGGCGACGGACATCATCTCGTCGGTGGTGTAGCCGGCGGCCGGCCGCGCCGAGGCGGTCTGGCTCATCGTGTCCCTCCCCCTGCCGTCGCGGTGTTGTTGAACACCGTCTCGGTCAACCAGTCCCGGAAGGCGTCCCGGTCCCGGCCGATCGCGTCCCAGGCCTGGTAGTAGTCGTTGTCCCGGTCGTAGTAGCCCTGGGCGTAGGAGGGGTGGGCGCCGCGCGGCGCCTCGGCGACCACGGTCACCGCCCAGCCGGGCAGCACCATGGCACCCGGCCGGGGCCGCAGTTCGTCGACGATCTCCTCCACGGTGACCAGGCTGCGCTTCGCGGCCAGCACGGCCTCCTTGTGCACCCCGGTGATGCCCCACACCTGCACGTTGCCGGCCGGGTCGGCCTGCTGCGCGTGGACGATGGTGGTGTCCGGGTTGAGCGCCGGCACCGCGGTCAGCGTCTCGCCGGTGAACGGGCAGGTGATCTGCTTGATGTTCGGGTTGTGCGCGGGCAGGTCGGTGCCGGTGTAGCCGCGCAGCACGGCGAACGGCAGCCCGGACGCTCCGGCCACGTACCGGTTGGCCATCCCGGCGTGGCTGTGCTCCTCGATCTCCAGGGGCACCGGCCAGCCGTTCTGCACCGCGTCGCGGAACCGGTGCAGCGATCCGACGCCGGGGTTGCCGCCCCAGGAGAACACCAGCTTCCGCGCGCAGCCGGCGCCGATGAGCTGGTCGTAGATCAGGTCGGGGGTCATCCGCACCAGGGTGAGGTCACGCCGGCCCTGCCGGATGATCTCGTGCCCGGCGGCGAACGGGATGAGGTGGGTGAACCCCTCCAGCGCGACGGTGTCCCCGTCGTGCACCACCTCGCCGACCGCGTCGGCCAGCGACAGTATCCGCGCCATACTCTCCTTCTCCGGTGTCTACTGTGGAGGTTCGGTCAGTCGAACGGCAGGCCCACGTAGTTCTCGGCGAGGCTGGTTGCCGCCGCGGTGGACGTCACGGTGTAGCGGAGCTGGGACAGTTGCAGCCGCCGCTGGAACGCGTCGTGCTCGCCGAAGCGGTGCAGCATCGAGGTCATCCACCAGGAGAAGTGCTCGGCCCGCCAGACCCGGCGCAGGCAGGTGTCCGAATAGGACTCCGCCAGGTCGGTGCGGTTCTCCTTCAGCAGCGCGGTGAGCGCGCGGGCCAGTACCCGGACGTCGGCGACCGCCAGGTTCATCCCCTTGGCCCCGGTGGGCGGCACGATGTGCGCGGCGTCGCCGGCGAGGAACAGCCGCCGGTAGCGCATCGGCTCCACCACGAAGCTGCGCATCGGCGTGACGCCCTTGTCCAGCAACGGACCCTCGTGCAGGGTGAACTCGCCGTCCACCGCGAGCCGCGCGGCCAGCTCCGCCCAGACCCGCTCGTCCGGCCAGTCGGCGATGTCCTCGTCCGGGTCCACCTGCAGGTACAGCCGGGTCAGCTCGGGTGAGCGCATACTGTGCAGCGCGAAGCCCCGCTCGTGGTGGGTATAGATCAGCTCCGCGTGCGAGGGCGGTGTCTTGGCCAGGATGCCCAGCCAGGCGAACGGGTAGGTGTGCTGGTACTCGGTGAGCACCCCGGCCGGGATGCTCGGCCGGCAGATGCCGTGGAAGCCGTCGCAGCCGGCGACCACGTCGCAGCGCAGCTCGGCTGGCCGGCCCGCGGCGTCGACGTAGCTGATCCGCGGCGCGTCGCCGTCGATGTCGTGCAGCGCGACGCCGGTGACCTCGAACTCGATCCGCCCGTCGGCGGCCAGCCGCGCGGCGATCAGATCCTTGACCACCTCCTGCTGCCCGTAGACGGTGATGCACCGGCCGGTCAGCTCGGTGAGCGCGATCCGGTGGTCGGCCGCGTCGAAGCGCAGCGACAGCCCGTGGTGCGGCATGCCCTCCCGGTCCAGCCGCTCGGCGATCCCGACCTCGCGCAGCAGGTCGACGGTCGGCTGCTCGAGCACGCCGGCACGCACCCGGCGCTCCACGTACTCCCGGCTGCGCGCCTCGAGCACCACGGACTCGATGCCCGCCAGGTGCAGCAGGTGGGAGAGCAGCAACCCGGCCGGGCCGGCGCCGACGATCCCCACGGGCACCCGGCCCACCGAGGTACGCACCGTTGACCACCTCCAGGTTGGCTTCGGGTGCCAGGGTGCAGCGCCGCGCACCGGGAAAGAACTGGGCCTTCCATTCAACGGAAGACGGACACCTGGCACGATATGTCCGGCGCCGGCCACGTGCACGGCGCGGCGTTTGCCCCGCGGACGGGGACGGCCCAGCAGGGAGATCCCATGCCAGCGATGTCGCGTGGCGCGCCCCGGTCGGTGACCTCCCGGGTGCTCGCCATCCTCGGCGCGTTCAGCGCGGAGCGCGTCACGCTCGGGGTCTCCGAGATCAGCCGGCACACCGGGCTGCCGCTCACCACCGCGCACCGGCTGGTCGGCGAGCTGGTCCGGTGGGGGGCACTGGAACGTGACGACGCCGGCCGCTACCACGTGGGCCTGCGGCTGTGGGAGGTCGGCTCGCTCGCCCCGCGAGGCCTGGGGCTGCGCGAGACGGCGCTGCCGTTCATGGAGGACCTCTACGAGATCACCCACCAGAACGTGCAACTGGCCGTGCTGGACGGGGCCGAGGTGGTCTACGTGGAGCGGATCTCCGGGCCGAGGGCGGTCAGCGTGATCACCCGCCCGGGCAGCCGGCTGCCCCTGCACGCCACCGGCGTCGGTCAGGTGCTGCTCGCCTACGCCGACCGGGACCTGCAGGAGCGGGTGCTCTCCGGTCCGCTCCGGCGGTTCACCGGCAACACCGTCACCGACGCCGGCGAGTTGCGCCGGGTCCTCGCCGCGGTCCGCCGGGACGGGGTGGCCATGTGCGACGGCCAGGTGGAGACGTTCTCGCTGTCCGTGGCCGCACCGGTGTACGGACCGGCGGACACGGTGGTCGCGGCGCTGTCCGTGGTGGTGCCGGCCGAGGGCACCGATCCGCGGACGATCGTGCCGCCGGTGCGGGCCTCGGCCCGAGGCATCTCCCGCGCGCTGGGCTGGGCCGGCCACCGGAGCACCCACCGGTAGCGGCCGCCGCCGGCTCGCCGGCGTGGCCGGGTTCACGAGGACGTGGTCGCCGGCGCGGGCGGCGCCACGTCCACCCGGTCGTGCAGCGCGTATTCGACGGCCTGCTGGACGCTCAGCCGGCGGCCCTGGTCGAAGCTGGTGTCGAAGGTCCGCTCGCCGAGCGCGTGCCGGATCGCGGCGACGCACCGCCGGTGGTTCGCGACCAGCAGGCCGAGCGTCGGCTGCGCGGCGCCGAACGACTGCCAGCGCGCGGCGGAGGCACCGAGCAGCCGAGCGGCCCGCACCGGCCGGTGCTGCGCGGCCGCCGTCCAGGCCAGCGTCTCCAGGCACAGCCCGATGCCCCACGGGTCCCCGAGGGACCGCTTGGCCCGCAGCGCGTCCTCGATCAGACCGGCCGCCGCATCCGCGTCCCCCTGGCTCCACCGGGCGAAGCCGAGCGCCCACAGCGCGTAGGACCGGGACAGCTCGGCGGAGCGCTCCGCGCACAGGTCCAGGCACTCGCGCCCGGCCCGCACCGCCGCGGGAATGTCCCCGCACAGCGCGTTGGCCAGCGTGAGATGGTAGAGCGCGAGCCAGATGTCGTTGATCCGGCCGGCGTGGCTGCGGTCGTGGCGGTCCAGCGCCTCCCGGAGCAGCCGCACCGCGCCGCGGAAGTCCGCACGCATCAGCGCGGCCAGGCCGGTGAACTGGGTGGCGTACGCGCCCGCCTCGGCGTCGCCCAGCCGCTCGGCCAGCGCGCGGCACTCGGCCAGCCGGGCCTCGGCGCCCCGGATGTCACCCCTCAGCAGGGCGAAGTGGCTGTCCGCCCACAGCGCCCTGGCCCGGGTGCTGTCGGGCTCCGGGTGCAGATGCAGCGCGGTGGACAGCCAGTGCCCGCCCTCCCGGACGGCGCCGGCGGCGATCCAGTAGTAGCGCAGCGCCGTGGCCATCCCCACCGCGGAGCTCGCCTCCCCCGGCTCGGTGGCGCAGTAGCCGAGCGCGGCACGCACGTTGGCCCACTCCTCGTGCAGCCACGACAGCCAGCTCACCTGGTTCGGGCTCATCCACTCGACGTTGGCGCGGGCGGCCGACCGCTGGTAGTAGTCCCGGTGCCGGCGGCGCAGCACCCCCCGCTCGCCGTGCTGGTGCAACCGCTCGCGGCCGTACGCGTGGAGGGTCTCCAGCATCTGGTACCGGACCCGCCGGCCGGCCTCCTTCCGGCACAGCACCGACTTCTCCAGCAACGCGGCCAGTGCCGGGAACACCGCCCGTTCGGGCAGGTCGGCGTCCGAGCACACCTCCTCGGCGGCGCGCAGGTCGAAGCCGCCGGCGAACACCGACAGCCGCGCCCACAGCCGGCGCTCGTCCGGGGTGCACAGCTCGTGGCTCCAGCCGATCGCCGCGCGCAGCGCGTGGTGCCGGTGCGTACCGTCCCGCTCGCCCTCGGCGAGCACGTCGAACCGGGTGTCCAGCAGCGCCAGGATCCGCTCCGGGGACAGCGTCCGCAGCCGCACCGCGGCCAGTTCGATGGCCAGCGGAATGCCGTCCAGCCGGCGGCAGAGCGCGGTCACCGCGGCAACGTTGCCGGGCTGCACGGTGAACCCGGGCGCGGCCCGCGCCGCCCGAGCGGTGAACAGCCGTACCGCGTCGTGGTGCTCGGCCGCCGCCACGGTCGGCGGCTCCTCCGGGTCCGGCAGGGACAGCGGCGGCACCGTGAGCACGTGCTCCCCGGCGGCGCCGAGTACCTGCCGGCTGGTGATGAGGATCCGCAGCCGCGGCGCCGCCCCGAGCAGCCCGTCAACGAGCAGCGCGGTCTCGTCGAGCAGGTGCTCGCAGTTGTCCAGGATCAGCAGCAGCCGCCGGGTGCCCAGTGGCTCGGCGAGTGCGCCCGCCGGCCGGTGCGCCAGGCGGTCGGTGATGCCGAGGGTGTCCATCACGGTGTGTGTGAGGAGGGCGCCGTCGGACAGCGGGGCGAGGTCCACCCACCACACGCCGTCCGGGAAGCCGCGGTGGATCTGGCGAGCCACGCGCAGGGCCAACCGGGTCTTGCCCACCCCGGGCGGACCGGTCAGGGTGACCAACCGTGACCGCGCCAGCATCCTCCTGACTTCCGCGGTCTCCCGCCGGCGGCCGACGAAACTGGTCGCATCCTTCGGTACGTTGCCGGCCCGCTGCTTCTCCGCCGCAGCGACCACGGCCTCACGCTATGCCGGGCGCGTAGCGCGGTCAAAGGATGTCGAAGACCGGCGAATCGAGTGCTCCGGGGCGGACGGAAATCTCCGGAGCCGCCCTCGCCGGCCCGCCTCCGGAGCTGGCGTTCTTCGACTGGATCGCTTTTCCGTCTCGATCGTTGTTACGTCCAGATCGTCGTATCAACCAACGTTCTTCGCGGAACCACGCGTGTCGCCGTTTTGGTTGAAGTGGTGATGATAGAGTAATAGAGCTGGCATGCATGATGGAAAACTGATCGTTCTCGTGCGGTGACAGCGTTTGCCGCTGGTCCGACACATACGACCATGGGGCGTTACCGGTGTCCAAGTCGCCGCGGCGGGTGGGAAACCTTCCTGCGGAGGTCACGGTCTTCGTCGGCCGCCGCCGCGAGGTGGCGGAGGCGAAGCGGTTGCTGGCGGCGTCCCGGCTGGTCACGCTGACCGGCGTCGGCGGGGTGGGCAAGACGCGGCTGGCCCTGCGGGTGGCGGGTGAGCTGCAGCGCGGCTTCCCGGACGGCGCGTGGCTGGTGGAACTCGCCGACCTGAGCGATCCGGGCCTGCTGCCGCAGACGGTGGCCTCCGCCGTCGGGGCGCGCAGCCAGTCGGCGCGGCACATGGCCGACAGCCTGGCCAGCTACCTCGCGGGCAAGCGGCTGCTGCTGGTTCTGGACAACTGCGAGCACCTGTCCTCGGCCTGCGCCGAGCTGGTCGGGCGGCTGCTCGCCACGGCGCCCGGGCTGGTCGTGCTGGCTACCGGGCGGCAGGCGTTGCGGCTGCCGGAGGAGCGGGTGCTGCGGGTGCCGCCGATGTCCCTGCCGGAGGACCGGGTGCTGCAACCGGCTCGGCTGCTGCAGTACGAGGCGGTGAACCTGTTCGCGGAACGGGCCTCGGCCGCGGTGTCCGACTTCCACGTCACCCCGGAGAACTCCGCGGCGGTGGCCCGGCTGTGCCGGCGGCTGGACGGCATCCCGCTGGCCATCGAACTGGCCGCGGTGCAGCTTCGCGCGCTGTCTCCGGAGCAGGTCCTGGAGCGGCTGGACGACCGGTACCGGCTGCTGCGCGGCGGCAGCCGGATCGCCGCGCCGCGCCACCAGACGTTGCACGCGCTGATCGGCTGGAGCTTCGGACTGTGCACCGCCGAGGAGCGCACGCTGTGGATGCGGGTGTCGGTGTTCTCCGGCGGCTTCGACCTGGACGCGGCGAAGGAGGTCTGCTGCGTCGACGACGAACTCGCACCGGATCGGGTGGCGGCGACCCTGCGGTCCCTGGTCGACCGCTCCGTGCTGATCCGCAACGGCTCCGGTGACCGGGTTCGGTACCGGCTGCTGGAAACCATCCAGCACTACGGCAGGAACCGGCTGCGTGCCACCGGCGTGGAAACCGTCTTCCGGTCCCGGCACCGTGACTGGTACCAGCGCATGGCGGCGCGCGCGGAGGCCGAATGGTTCGGCCCCGACCAGGTGGAATGGTCCGCGCGGCTGCGGCAGGAGCACGCCAATCTCCGTGCCGCGCTGGATTTCTGCCTGACCGAGCCCGGGGAGGCACGCAGCGGGCTGGCCATCGCCGGCACGCTGCGCGTCTACTGGCTGTCCGGAACCGGCTTCGTCAGCGAGGGGCGCCGCTGGCTGGACCAGTTTCTCGCGCTGGACCAGGAACCGAGCCCGGAGCGGGTGAAGGGCCTGTGGTGCGGGGCGTGGCTGGCCGCGCTGCAGAACGACGTCGAGGCGGCCGAGCCGATGCTGGCCGAGAGCCGGGCGCTGGCCAGGAGGTTCGACGACGACACGGCGCTGGCCTACACCACCCAGATCGCCGGGCTGGTCGCCCTGCACCGGGGCGACCTCACCAACGCGGTCGCGCTCATCCGGCAGGCTCTCCGGCTGCACGAGGCCACCGGCGACCCGGTGGGTACCGCGCACGCGCTGATCCGGCTGGCCACCGCCGCCGTGCTGCTGGGCGACGCGCACACCGCGGTGACCCTGTGCACCCAGTCGCTGGCGATGAGCCAGGTGCACGGCGAGCGATGGTTCCGCGCGCACACCCTGTGGGTGCTCGGCATCGCGCGGTGGGAGCAGGGCGGCCACCGGCGGGCCATCGCGCTCGAGCACAAGTGCATCCGGCTGAAGTCGGAGTTCGACGACCTGCTCGGGGTGTGCGTGGCGATCGAGGCGCTGGCCTGGATCGCGGCCACGGAACGCGCCGAGCGCGCCGCCACCCTCTTCGGTGGGCTGTCCCGGATCTGGCAGGTGACCGGACTGTCCCGGCTGAGCTACCTGGACGAGCCGCACCACCGGTACGAGGCGATGACCCGCCATGCCCTCGGCGACCACGCCTACGAGAAGGCGTTCCGCCGGGGCAGCGAACTCAGCCCGGACGAGGTGATCGGCTACGCGCTGGAGGAGCGGGCCGAGCCCGGCGGCGCGGCGGACGAGCCCGCACCGGGCGGCCTCACCCGGCGGGAGCGGCAGATCGCCGAGCTGCTCGCCGAGGGATACAGCAACAAGAAGATCGCCGCCACGCTGGTCATCTCCGAGCGCACCGCGGAGAGCCACGTGGAGAACATCCTCAAGAAGCTGGGCTTCACCTCGCGTACCCAGGTCGCGGCCTGGGTCACCGAGCGCCCGTCCCACCCGGCCTGAGGACCACGCCCGGCGGGCGCCGCGACCCGGTGGCGGCGGGCCGACCGGCCGCTCAGGCGGATTCGGTCGCCGGAGGGGTCCGCGCCCGGTGGCCGTTCCCGCCGGCGCCGGCGTGGCCGTTGCCGGTGAACCGGGTGATCCACCGGCCGCGCGCCATCACCCCCACCACGGCCAGGTCGGCGTCCAGCACCACCAGGTCCGCCCGCTTGCCCGGCCGCACGGTCCCGATCTCCCCGTCCAGGCCGAGCACCCGCGCCGGCGTCGCGGACAGCGCCGCCGAAACGTCCACGATGGACAGTCCCTCGTCCAGCACGGCCCTGCGCAGCGCGGCGTCCTGGGTGAGCGTGGACCCGGCGATCGCGTCGGAGGAGGCCAGCCGGGCCACCCCGGCCGATACCCGCACCCGCATCGGCCCGAGGCGGAACGAGCCGTCCGGCAGGCCGGCCGCGCTGATCGCGTCGGTGATCAGCGCGACCCGCTCCGCTCCCACGGCGCCGAAGACCGCGCGCACCACCGCGTCGTGCAGGTGCACCCCGTCGTTGATCAGTTCGACGATTACGCCGTCGTGCTCCAGCGCCGCGGTGATCGGCCCCGGCTCGCGGTGGTGGATCGGCCGCATGGCGTTGAACAGGTGGGTGGCCACGGTGGCGCCGGCGGCGAACGCGTCCCTGGCGGTGTGGTAGGCGGCGTCGGTGTGCCCGACGGCGGCGGTGACCCCGGACTCGGCGAGGTGCCGCACCGCAGTGATACCGCCCTCCAGCTCGGGCGCCAGGGTGACCATCCGTACCGCGCCGCGGCCCGCGCGCAGCAGCGAGCGCAGCACGGGCAGGTCCGGCGCGCGCAGCAGGTGGGGATCGTGCGCGCCGCAGCGGGCCTGGCTGATGAACGGCCCCTCCAGGTGCAGGCCGGCGAGCACGCCGTCGTCGACCAGCTCGGCCAGCGCCGCCACGTCCCTGGCCAGGTCGTCCACCGAGGCGGTGACCAGGCTGGCGATCGACGTGGTGGTGCCCCGCTTCCGGTGGAAGCGGTAGGCGCGCAGCGCCGACTCGGGGTCGCCGGTGGCGTACGAGCCGCCGCCTCCGCCATGGTTGTGCAGATCGACGAAGCCGGGCAGCACCCAGTGGCCAGCGAGGTCGACCGCCTCCGCCGCCAGCCGCGGGGGCGCCGCGCCGGGCCCGTTCGCTTCGACCGCGACGATGGTCTCGCCCTCGACCGCGATGTGACCGTCGTTGATGATGCCGGTTTCGGTGACGATCCTGGCGCGGTCGAGAACTACCACCAAAGCCTCCTGCTCTCCCGGTCGCCGGAGCGCTGACCGGCGGGAACACGCCGGTTCGCCGCGCCGGACGCGCCGCACGACCATCCCCGACGGCTGTCCCGATAGTAGGGCAATTGGTTCAGACCATGCGAGTCGGCGACTCCGGCTGGCGTCAGGCCCGGTCCTGCTCGGCGAACTCCCAGCGGATCGCCGGCAACCCGCGACGCAGGTATCCCGCGGTGACGGCGAGCAGCAGCGCGACCGCCAGCACCGCGGCGAGGTGGCTGACCGTGGTCGCCCGCGTCACCGGCAACGTGTAGGCGACGGCAACCCGCGCCGCCGCGTCGGCGAGCAGCAGAACACTCCACGCCGCGGTGATGCGGCGCAGCGTGGCCCGCAACGCCGGGCAGCCGCGCCAGCGGTTCAGCCAGACCCGCTCGATCTCCGGGTCGTGCCGGGCGACGAACGTGCGGCAGAGCACGAATGCCAGCGGCCGGCCGACCGCCAGGGAGCCCAGCAGCACCACCGCGAAGCCACCGCTGAACAGCGAGTAGCGGGCCAGCGCGAGGCGGGGGTCCACGGTCAACTCACCCGCCGCGATGCCCAGCGCGATGGTCAGCACGGACAGCCCGGTCAGCGGGTCCGGCCGGCGCCGCAGCGCCAGGTCCACGGTGGCCAGACCCACCGGGAAAACCGCGGCGAGCACCAGCGCGTCCACCGACTCGAAGTCGTAGTCCAGCAGCAGCCGGTAGGTCCCGTAGGGCAGCAGCACGGCCAGCAGCACGGTGGCGGCGAAGGACACGGCCGGGCGCTGCCCGGCCGGCGCGGCACCCGACACCTCGTGCTCGCCCGCGTCCCCGGGCCCGTCGTCCTGCGCCATGGTCACCCCCTGCGTCGCGGCCGCGGCGCGTGCGACACCGCCGCCGATCGATCGCGCCGCCGGTGGCACAGTGCCGAGCGGGATCCGGGCGAGGCAAGGCAACCGATCCGCCGCGACCCGTTCGACCCAGCGAATATCGACCGGCTGGCCCAGCATCGGCTCACTCGACAGGCTGGCGGCAGGCTGGTGAACGTTCCCCGCCGGCACGGCGTAGCAAAGGACAGCACGCCTTGCGACAGGAGGACACGGTGCGGTCGATAGTAGGGCGGTCGAGAGTCGGGCACTCGAAGGTCGGCCGGTCGAAGGTCGGGACGTACTCGTTGACGGCGGCCGCGGTGATGATCGTCGCCGCCACCGTCGTCGCCACTACCAGCAGCTCTCCCGATCCGACCGCGCTGGAGCCGCAGACCACGCTGGGCGCGCAGGTCGGCGCCCGCGGTGCGGCGTTGCCCGCCTGGTACGGCGCCGCGCCGTACCTGACCGACCCGGACAACCCGCCCGACCTGACCGCGATCATGGCGGCGACCGGCCAGAAGACCTTCACCCTGCCGTTCGTGCTGGCCGCCACCAGCGGCGGCTGCACACCCACCTGGAACGGGGACCGGCCGATCGTCGACGGGGCGGTCCGGCGGCTGGTCGACACCGTGCGCGGCGCGGGCGGCGACGTGGTGGTCTCCTTCGGTGGCTTCGGCGGCGCCAAGCTCGGCCAGAGCTGCCCCACCCCGCAGGCCACCGCCGACGCGTACCAGCAGGTCGTGGACGCCTACCAGGTCCGGGCGGTCGACTTCGACCTGGAGGCGCCCGGCTACGAGAGTTCCTCGGCGCTGGCCAACGAGGTGGGCGCCGCGCAGCTGCTCCGGCAGCGCAACCCGGGCCTGTACGTGTCGATCACCACGGCGGGCACCACCGCGGGCACCGGCGGCTTCGGGCAGCAGATCCTCAACCTGGCGAAGAGCATGGGGTTCGTCCCGGACAACTTCACGATCATGGCTTTCGACAACGGCTTCACCGGCGACCGCGCGCAGATCGCCGCGCTGGAGACGTTCCACGGCATCCTGATGACCACCTTCGACTGGGACTCCGCCACCGCCTACGCGCACGAGGGCGTCCTCGGCATGAACGGCCGCACCGACGCCGGCGAGGTGTTCACCCAGGCCGACTTCCGCTCCGTGCTGACCTACGCGCTGCGGAACCGGCTGGGCCGGTTCACCTTCTGGGCGGTCGACCGGGACCGCCCGTGCGACCCGCTGCAGCCGGGCCCCGGCTGCAGCGACGTCCCGCAGAGCCCGTGGGAGTTCACCGGGTTCACCGCGCGGTTCGGCAACCAGGACGCGGCCGCCGTGCTGCCCGGCGCCCAGCCCGCCCGGCCACCCGCGCCGGCCCGGCCGCCCGCCACGACCAGGACCACCCCACCACGGCCGAACCCCGGCGGGTCGGCGCGGGCGGGTTGCTCGGCGCTGCCGTGGAACGCGACCAACCCCTACGTCGGGGGCACGGTGGTCGCCTACAACGGGCACGCGTGGACCGCGAAGTGGTGGAACCAGGGCGAGGTGCCCGGCGCCAACCCGGACAACGTCTGGGTGGACAACGGCCCGTGCGCCGGCTCCGGCCGGCCGGTCGCCACGTGCACCGCCGCGGCGTGGGACCCGAACGGCACCTACGTGCGCGGTGACACGGTCACCCACGCCGGCCGCACCTGGACGGCGAAGTGGTGGACACGCGGTGACGAGCCCGGCGCCAACCAGCAGGGCGCGTGGGCGGACGACGGTCCGTGCACGGCCCGCTGAGCGCTCACTCCCGGCCGCGGGCCGTGATCACGTTGCCGTCGCGCGGCGGCGGCGGTCGGTCAGCCGGACTCCGGGAAGGCCAGCAGCATGTCCTCGGCGAACGCCTGGTAGCGGCCGCGCCCGCTGCGCTTGGCCTGGTACATGGCGATGTCCGCGCGGCGCACCAGTTCCGCCGGGTTGGGCATGCCCGGCGTGCTCAACGCGATGCCGATGCTGGCATTGACCCGGAACTCCCGGCCGCCGATGATCATCGGTTCGCCGATCGCGCGGATGATCCGCTCGGCCACCACGGACGCGTCGGCGAGCGAGGACACGCCGTAGAGCATGATGGCGAACTCGTCGCCGCCGAACCGGGCGGCGACGTCGGTGCCGCGTAGCTGCGCGGTCAACCGCTGCGCGGTGGTGGTCAGCAACTGGTCGCCCGCGGCGTGGCCGAGCGTGTCGTTGATCGCCTTGAACCGGTCGAGGTCGATGAACAGCAGCGCGATCCGCTGGTTCTCCCGCTCGGCCATGCCCAGGTGCTGGGTCAGCCGCTCCACGAACAGGCCGCGGCTGGCCAGCCCGGTCAGCGAGTCGTGGAACGCCCGGTACATCCGGTCCACCGTGTTGGCGTCTGTGAGCGCGAGACTGGCGTGCTCGGCGAAGGCGCGCAGCGTCTGCACGTCCGCCTCGGCGTAGTCGCGGCCCGGCTGGAAGGAGCCGACTAGCAGGCCACCGGTGACCGTGCCGCTGTCGTGCACCGGCGCGGCCATCGACGCGCGCAGCCGGCCACCGGTGAGCCAGGACAGCGTCGCGCCGGGGCCGCGGGCGGCCGACCACACCACCACGTCGTCGGCCAACACCGACTCGCCCACCGCGCCCGCGTCCGCCAGCGTCACCGTGGGCCGCCGCCGGGTGACGTCCTCGCACAGCCCGACCCCGGCGACCAGGGTGCACCGGTCGGCGCCCTGGCCGTCGGTCAGCCACAAGGCGACGATATCGTCGCCGAGCAGGTCCTGCGCCGCCCGCGTGATCATGTTCAGCACCTGGCCGAGCGGGCGGCGGTGGGAGATCGCCCGTTGGATCTCGAACAGGTTCTCCAGTAATCGCTGCCGCTGCCGCAGGTCCGCCAGCAGCCGGGCGTTCTCCGCGGCCTGGCGGTCGCTGCGCTCCCGCATGGCGTGCTCGGCCTGCAGGGTGCGCAGCATGGTGAGGGTGAGTTCGAGCAGCCGCGCCATGCCGCGGACCAGGTTGCGTTCCTCCACCGAGAACGGGTCGTCGCCGCGGGCGAGGACCAGGTGCCCGGGGTGGCCGCCACCCCAGCCGGCGGCGACGGTGTGGCACCGGCCGGCGCCCGGCACGTCCAGCCGGTCCCGCTCCCGCCGGGCCACCGCGAACAGGTCGGCCTCGGGCACCGCGCCGACCGGGAAACCGACGCAGGCGGCGACCCGGTCGGCGAAGACCACCGCGGCGACCTCGGCCTCCAGCGCCTGCGCGGCCCGTTCCACCGCGCCCTGCACCGCCGAGTCCTCGTCCGGGTAGGAGGACACGACGGCCAGCAGTTCGAGGATCTGCTGGACCTGGAAGCCGGAGGGATGCGCCATCGCAGGTCAGTCCAGTTCCGGGACAGGCTGTCAGCCGAGTGCCAGGACGGCGAGCGTCTGGTTGTGGAAGCCGTCGATGCCACGCACGCGGGCGATCTCCCCGTAGGTGTAAAAGCCGGCGAACGGTGCCCCGTCGGCCCATTTCGCCATCCGGTCGTTCTCCCGCCGGACGCCGTGCTCGCCGAGCACCGGGCGCAGCGCGGAGCAGGAGAACGTGAACAGGCCGACCGGCTCGCAGCCGAGCCCGGACACCGCCTCAGCGCACGCGGTGTCGGTGGCGGCCAGGATCGACTCCTCGTCGCCGGTCATCACCCACACCAGCCCGCCGTGATCGATGGCGGTGCCGCTGGAGATGGCACGACGCTCGATGTCCACCCGGTTGCCCAGGTTGCGCGGCTCGACCCCGCTGCGCCGCTGCACACCCAGCGGCCGCGGCAGGGCGAAGTCGATGAAAGCGCCGGCGTCGGTGTAGGCCTCGGGCGGCGCGCCGAGCCGGTCCAGGTACACGTCCAGCGCCGGCTGGTCGTCCAGGGTGTAGACCCAGCCGTTGCCGCTGCCGGTCACGATCATCGGGTCGCCGACGGTGCGCCAGCCGTGCCGTACCGCGACGGACAGCGGCGCCTCCGAGGCGATGGTCACCGCGACCGCGGCATCGCTGAGCACCCGCTCGCCGCCGAGCACGTACGGCCCGCACCGCTGAAACCCCTCGGCGGCGGCCCCGCCGAACAGCGGGACGCTCGCGCCGAGCACGGCGTAGCAGCCGCGCAGCAGCGTCTCCTGCTCGCGTACCAGGCCGTCGGTGAGCAGCAGCAGGACCCGGTGCGCCAGGTCGTCGACCCGCCGCACGGAGCCGGCCAACTCCGCACCGGCCACCCGCTGTCGGCCGGACACCGCCTCGGCGGTCGCGGTGGCCACGGAGAAGCCCGCGCCGCCGATGGCGGCAATGGTGACCGTGCCGTCCGCCGGACCGCCCGGGCCGATCTCGCCGTGTGTGGAGCAGCCGATCAGCGGCACGTCCGGGGCGACGTCGTGGACGCCGGCCAGCACCGCGGCGCCGTCGTGGTGCACCGCGGTGAAGACGATCAGTAACTTCGGTTCCGGACCAGCCAGCGCGGCCCGCGCGGCGGCCGAGGCGGCGGCGCGCGAGTCCGGCTCCGCCGATCTGCCGACCCCCATCCAGCGCCTGCCGTCCGGCGATCGCCTCGCGTTCATGTCGCCCTCTCCGCGGTTGCCGAGATCTCCACCATAGTCGGTGGCACCCATGGATCGGCGATCACCTTGCTGGTCACCGACCTCCGCCGGGAAGCCACTTCCGCCGGCGGGCACGGTTTTGCCGGCCGACGTGTGGACCCGGCGCCTCCGGTGGGCGACACTCCGGTCGGCGACCTGCGACCAGAGTTGTTCGTGAGGGGTTTCGATGTACGGACTGATGCAGGACCGGCCACTCGGCCTTCCCCATGTCTTCCACCGCGCCGAGCAACTCTTCGGGCACAGGTCGATCGTCACCGCCACGCACACCGGCGAGGTGACGGTCAGCTATGCGGAGTGGGCCCGGCGGGTGCGGCGGCTGGCCACCGTGCTGGACACCCTCGGCCTGGCACCGGACGCGCGGGTGGCCAGCTTCGCCTGGAACACCCAGCGGCACCTGGAACTGTACTTCGCCGTCCCGTGCACCGGCCGGGTGCTGCACACGCTGAACATCCGGCTGTTCGCCGACCAGGTGCGCTACATCGTGCGGCACGCCCGGGACGAGGCGATCTTCGTCGACCGCTCGCTGCTGCCCGCGCTGTGGCCGATCGTCGCCGAGATGCCCGAAGTCCGGCACGTCGTGGTGATCGACGACGGCGCGGACTGCGAGATGCCCGGCGATCCGCGGGTGCACGACTACGAGACGCTGCTCGCCGCCGCCGAACCGTTCGCCGGCCGGTTCGCCGTCGCGGACGAGAACGCCGCGGCCGCGATGTGCTACACCTCCGGCACCACCGGAAACCCCAAGGGCGTGGTGTACTCGCACCGCTCCACGGTGCTGCACTCGCTGATCCTGCTCACCGCGGACGCCGTCGCCCTGTGCGAGCGGGACACCCTGCTGCCGGTGGTGCCGATGTTCCACGTCAACGCCTGGGGGCTGCCCTACGCCGCCGTGTTCGCCGGCGCGAACCTGGTCTTCCCCGGGCCGTCGATGACCCCGGCCGCGCTGCTGGAGCAGATCGAGCGGCACCGGGTGACGGTGACCGCGGGGGTGCCCACCATCTGGATGGGCGCCGTCCCGCTGCTGGACTCCCACGACCTGTCCAGCCTGCGGATGGTGGTCTGCGGCGGGTCGGCGGTACCGAGGTCACTGTCCGAGACGTGGCGGGAGAAGATCGGGCTGCCCATCACCCAGGCCTGGGGCATGACCGAGACCAGCCCGATCGCCAGCATCGCCACCCCGCGCTCGCAGCACGAGAGGTTGGCCGCGGACGCGCTGGCCGACGTGCGGGCCGCGCAGGGCCAGCCGGTGCCGCTGATGGACCTGCGCATCGTGGACCCCGAGTCGGGCGAGGAACTGCCGTGGGACGGCGTGGCCTTCGGCGAGTTGCAGGCGTCCGGCCCGTGGGTGGCCAGGGAGTACTTCCACGCCGAGGACGGCGGCGGCTCGTTCACCGACGACGGCTGGCTACGCACCGGCGACGTGGCCACCATCGACCCGGATGGCTACGTGCGGCTGGTGGACCGCACCAAGGACCTGGTCAAGTCGGGCGGCGAGTGGATCTCCTCGGTGGAGTTGGAGAACGAGATCATGGCCCATCCCGCGGTGGCCGAGGCCGCGGTGATCGCCAAGCCGGATCCGAAGTGGTCGGAACGGCCGGTCGCCTGCGTGGTGGTCGAGCAGGGCGCCACGGTGACCGCGGAGGAGATCATCGACCACCTGCGACCGCGGGTCGCGAAGTGGTGGCTGCCGGACGAGGTGCTGTTCGTCGACGAGATCCCCAAGACCAGCACCGGCAAGTTCTCCAAGAAGACGCTGCGCGAGCGCCTGTACCCGGTGGGTGCCGAGCCGGCCGCCGAGACGCCCTGAGTCGGCGGACCACCCGCCGAGGGTGAGGCCGGCCGCCCGTGCCCTTGTCACGCTGGCCGCAGTGCGTCGACCCGGTGGCGACGGCGGGTCGACGCCGTGCGGACGCCGGACGAGGAGGGTGGTCATGGCAGCCGAAATGGGACCCGAGGAGGCACTCGGCGCCGTGGCGCACGGCGACGCACCGGTCCTGGAGACGCTCGGGCAGATGCACCTGGACACGCTGGAACGCTCCAAGCTGCCGGAGCACACCTATCACCTGGTGCGCCTGGCCGCGCTGGTCGCGCTGGACGCGGCGCCGGTGTCCTACCTGGTCAACCTGGGCGCCGCGCACGAGGCCGGGGTAAACGCCCGGGACGTGCAGGGCGTGCTCACCGCCATCGCCCCGATCGTCGGCAGCGCCAGGGTGACCTCGGCGGCGGCGCGGACCCTACGCGCCCTGGGCATCGCCGAGGACATCGCCGGGGAACTGGAGGGGCGCTCGGCCGAGGAACTCTCCGCGTCGCGAGCGCAACGGCCCCGCCGGGACCGGTAGCCGCGGCGGCGGAGGACCCGCACCCGGCCCGCACCTGGGGGGTGGGCCGGGTGCGCCGCGACCCGGCCGGGATCGCGCGCGACGGCGAGAAGGGGACCGCACGTGCCCGCACCGACGGTGGCCGGGAAGCAGCCGGCGGCTCGCCGGCAGTGGGTGGTGGCGATGTCGCTGGCGTTCACCGTGACCATGATCGACGCCACGATCGTCTCGGTGGCCCTGCCGACCATCCAGCGCGAACTGGACCTGAGCAACTCCGGGCGGGTCTGGATCGTCAACGCGTACCTGCTGGTCTACACCGCGTGCATCGCAGCGGCGGGCCGGTTCGCCGACCGGCTCGGGCAGCGCCGGCTGTTCATGGCCGGCCTGCTCACGTTCGTCGTCGCGTCGCTTCTCGCTGGGCTGGCGCGGACCAGCACGCTGCTCGTCGCCGCGCTGATGACCCCGACCTCGCAGGCCAGCGTCACCAACGCCTTCCCGCGCCAGGAGCGGGCAGGGCGCTGGGCATCTACGCCGGGGCCTCCGCGCTGGGCGTGGCCGCCGGCCCGCTGCTCGGCGGCACGATCGGCACCGCGGTGACCACGGCCGTGCTCGGTCCGCTGTTCGTGCACCGGCTCGCCGCGTCGGTCGGCCGGCCCACGGAGACCGTGCAGACCGCGCTCGCCCACTCCCGGGGCGGCACGCTGCCCAGCGGGATACCGGCCTGGGTGATCGACGCCGCGAAAGCCGCCTTCGCCGGCTCGCTGGCGGTGGCGTTCGCCGTCGTCGCGGGGCTGATGGTGGTGTCGTTCCTGGTGGCCCTGCTGGTGCACACCGGAAGCCGGCCCGCCGAGCGGTCCTCCCCGGTAGCGCCGGGCTGACCCCACCGTGGGGGACGCGCACCACCCGGCCGGGGCGATGCCCGCGGCCGGCGCAGCCGACATCCTGGTACCGCGAACCCTGCCCCGGTCCCCGCCCCGGCCGCCGAGCCGACGGCGGCCGCGCGCGACGTCGCGGAGAACGGGGCGTTTCCCATGACGGACCTGATGGTGCTGTCCGTACCCGCGCAGGTGCTGCCCGCCCGCGCGCAGATGGCGTTCACCCTCGCCTACCACATCATCCTGGTGCCGATCGGGGTGTCGCTGCCGTTCATCACGTTGCTGATGAACTTCCTTGGGTTGCGCCGCAACGACCCGGTCGCGCTGCAGCTGGCGCGCCGCTGGTCGGCGGTCATGGCGGTCACGTTCGCGGTCGGCGCGGTCACCGGCACCGTGCTGTCCTTCGAGTTCGGCCTGCTCTGGCCGGCGATGCTGGGCCGGTTCGGCGACGTGTTCGGGCTGGGCTTCACGATCGAGGGCTGGGCGTTCTTCCTGGAGGCCATCCTGATCGGGATCTACCTGTACGGCTGGCGCCGGATGCGGCCGTGGCCGCACTTCCTGGCCGGCCTGCCGCTGCCGCTGGTGGCCGTGGTGGGCGCGTTCGGGGTGCTGGCCGCCAACGCGTGGATGAACACGCCGACCGGGTTCGTCGAGGGTCCGCCGGGCACGCCGAGCAGGGTGAACATCCGCCGCGCCCTGTTCACCCCGATCTTCGGCCCGGAGTTGTGGCACTTTCTCGGCGCGGCGTACATGACGGCGGCGTTCCTGGTGGCCGGCGTGTACGCGGTGGGCTGGCTGCGCGGCCGCCGCGACCGCTACCACCGGCTCGGCTTCGCCGTGCCGTTCGGCGTCGGCGCGATCGCCGCCCCGGTGCAGGTGGTCCTCGGCGACGTGGTCGCCAGGGCGGTGTTCAACCTGCAGCCGACCAAGTTCGCCGCGATGGAACTGGTCTGGAACACCGACACTCATGTGACCGAGTACGTCTTCGGCCGGCTCAACCCGGACGGCACCGTCTCCGGCGGCATTCCGATTCCCTGGTTCGACTCGATCCTCGCCGGGTTCAGCCCGAGCACCCGGGTGCGGGGACTGACCGCGGTGCCGCCGAACACCCGGCCGGCCATCCCGCTGGCCAACATCACGCACACGGCGTTCGACGTCATGGTGGTGGTCGGTTCGCTGCTCCTGTTGCTCGCGATCTGGTGCGGGGTCGTCCTGCTGCGCCACCGGCGGCTGCCGGAGTCCCGGTGGTTCTACCGGGCCGCCGCTCTCGCCGGGGTGGCGGCGGTGGTCTGCATGGAGGCCGGCTGGGTGACCACCGAGGTGGGCCGGCAGCCGTGGATCGTCTACCAGTACATGTATGTGGCCGACGCGGTGACCAACATCGGCCCGGCGGCGCTGTGGATCTCGTTCGGCACGATCCTGGTGATCTACGGGCTGATCGGCTGGGGGCTCGTCGCGGTGCTGCGGCACATGCGGCTGCGCTGGCGGGCGCAGGACCACCGGGCGGCGCGGGTCGGCCCGCCGGATGCCGGAGTGCCGTACGGCCCGCCCGAGGCCGAGGTCCCGTACGGGCCGAGGCCCGGCGCGCCGCATCCCACCGGGCCGCGAGGAGAAGACGCCCGGTGACCGCGGCGAACCTGGACGCGCTGGCGCTGGTCCTGGTCATGGCCGCGTACGCCTGCGGAGGCGGCACCGACTACGGCGCCGGGTTCTGGGACCTGGTGGCCGGCGGCGCCGACCGGGGCGCCCGGCCCCGCGCGCTGATCGACTACGCGATGGCCCCGGTGTGGGAGGCCAACAACGTCTGGCTGGTCTTCGCCCTGGTGCTGACCTGGACCGGGTTCCCGGTGCTGTTCGAGTCGGTGTTCTCCACCGCCTGGATCGCCCTCACCCTCGCGGCGCTGGGCCTGGTGCTGCGCGGCGCCGGGTTCGCCTTCCGCAAGCCCACCCGGCGGCTGGCCCAGCAGCGCCGCGCCGGGGCGACCTACGCGATCTCGTCGGCGCTCACCCCGTTCTTCTTCGGCACCGTTCTCGGTGGCATCGCGTCCGGCCGGATCCCGGTGGGCAACCGCGCCGGCGACCCGGTGACCTCGTGGTGGAACCCCACCTCGATCGCGTTCGGCGTGATGGCCGTGGCCGGCACCGCGTTCCTCGGCGCGGTGTACCTCACCGGGGACGCCGGCCGGTTCGGTGTGCCCGACCTGGTCGGCTACTTCCGCCGCCGCGCGGTGGCCAGCGCGGCGGCGCTGCTCGTCGTCGAGGCGGCCAGCCTCGCGGTGTGGCGGTGGGACGCGGCCTACGTGTTCCGCGGGCTCGGCCGCGGCTGGGCGCTCGGCTTCGCGGTGCTCACCGTGGTGGCCACGGTCGGCACCGCGGCACTGGTCGGCCACCGCCTGCGCTGGATCACCCGGATCACCGCGGTGGTGGCGGTCGGCTCGGCGGTGTTCGCCTGGGCGCTGGCGCAACGGCCCTACCTGCTGCCCACCGCGCTGACCATCGAGCAGGCCGCGGCCGACCCGCAGACGCAGCGCTGGCTGGTGGCCGCCGCGCTGGTGGCACTCGCCCTCGTGGTGCCGGCCCTGGCCCTGCTGTACCGGCTGGACCTCACCGCCCAGCTGGTCGCCGAGCACGGCGACGAGCCGGCCGAGCCGCCGGAGCCGCGCATCCCCGAGCCGCCGCCGCACCAGCACTCGGATCCCCGGGAGTAGCCGGCGGTGGGCGCCGCGCACCTCCGCGACCAGCCCGCCGAGGGCGCCAGCAGCGGCCCCGGGGTGGGGGACCCGCCCCCATGTTCGGGGCCACGGGGGCGGATCCGGTGGGGGACCCGCCCCCATGTTCGGGGGCCACGGGGGCGGATCCGGCAGGGGTCGCCACCTGATCAGTGGGCGACCGCCTTCTCTGCGTGCGCGCCGGTCAGCGCGCGCACCTCCATTTCGGGGTACTTCTCCTCGGCGGCCCGGTCCCTGGCCAGCACCGTGCCGACGAAACCGAGCAGGAAGGACAGCGGAATCGAGACGAGGCCCGGGTTGTCCAGCGGGAACCAGTGGAAGTCCACGCCCTGCAGCATCGACGGGCTCTTGCCGGTCGCCCTGTCGATCGGCTTGCCCGAGACCACCGGCGAGAACACGATCAACACGACGCAGGAGAACAGACCGCCGTAGATGCTCCACAGCGCTCCCGATGTGTTGAACCGCTTCCAGAACAGCGAGTACAGGATGGTGGGCAGGTTCGCCGATGCCGCCACCGCGAACGCCAGCGCGACCAGGAACGCGATGTTCTGCCCGTTGGCGAAGATGCCACCGATGATCGCCAGGATGCCGATCACCACCGCGGTCCAGCGGGCCACCCGCACCTCGGCTGCCTTGTCGTCCGCGGCGCCGCCCCTGATCACGTTCGCGTAGACGTCGTGCGCGAACGACGCGGATGCGGTGATGGTCAGGCCCGCCACCACGGCGAGAATGGTGGCGAACGCGACCGCCGAGACGAACCCGAGCAGCAGAGTCCCGCCCAGCGCCTGCGCCAGCAGCGGGGCCGCCGAGTTCGCCGCCCCGGGCGCCTTCTTGATCGTGTCCGGGCCGACCAACGCGGCCGAGCCGTACCCGAGCACCAGGGTGAACAGGTAGAACAGCCCGATCACGACGATCGCCCACACCACCGAGCGGCGTGCTTCCCGCGCCGACGGCACCGTGTAGAACCGCATCAGCACGTGCGGCAGGCCGGCCGTGCCCAACACCAGGGCGATGGCCAGCGAGACGAAGTCCAGCTTGGTGGTCTCCGTCTTGCCGTACTGCAGGCCGGGCGCGAGCACCTTGTCGCCCACGCTGCCGCTCCTGCGGATCGCGCCGTCGAGCAGGTGGGAGAAGTTCATCCCGTACTTGCCCAGCACCCACAGCGTCATCACCGCGGCGCCCGCGATCAGCAACACCGCCTTGACGATCTGCACCCAGGTGGTGCCCCTCATGCCGCCGATCAGCACATAGGCGATCATCACCACGCCGACCACCGCGATCACCACGGCCTGCCCGGTCTTGTCCTTCACGTTGAGCAGCAGGGCGACCAGGCCACCGGCACCGGCCATCTGCGCCAGCAGGTAGAAGAAGGACACCGCCAGGGTCGAGATCGCCGCGGCGGTCCGCACCGGCCTCTGCCGCATGCGGAAGCTCAGCACGTCGGCCATGGTGTACTTGCCGGTGTTCCGCAGCAGTTCGGCGACCAGCAGCAGGGCCACCAGCCAGGCGACCAGGAAGCCGATCGAGTAGAGGAAGCCGTCGTAGCCGTTCACCGCGATCGCCCCGGCGATGCCGAGGAACGACGCGGCGGACAGGTAGTCGCCGGAGATGGCGATCCCGTTCTGCGGTCCGGTGAACGCCCGGCCCGCCGCGTAGTAGTCGGCCGCCGACCTGGTGCTGCGCGACGCGCGGAACACGATCACCAAGGTGATCGCCACGAAGGCGGCGAAGATGCCGATGTTGAGGGCCGGGTTCCCGCCCGTCCCCTGCGCCAGCACGCTCATCGCCGCCCCTCCTCGATCTCCGCGCGGATCCGCTCGGCGACCGGGTCGAGCCGGCGGTTGGCGTACCACACGTAGCACCCGGTGATCACGAAGGTGGACGCGAACTGCAGCAGGCCGAACACCAGGCCGACGGTGATGTTCCCGGCCAGCCTGGTCGCCATGAACCCGTGCGCGTAGTCGGCCAGCAGCACGTACAGCAGGTACCAGAGCAGGAACGCCGCGGTCATCGGGAACGCGAAGGTGCGCAACCGCCGCCGCAACCCGGCGAACTCCGCACTGGATTGCACCTCCGCCCAGACGCCGCCGCTCGGCGTCCGGGTCGTGGGCTCGGTGATACTCACGCCGGCCTCCCTGTCGCAACTCTGTGACCCACCGCACATTAGGGAGGCCACCGGCGAGCGCCGAAGGGTCAGCCGACCAACCGCCGAGCCGCGCGACGAACGGCTGACGAACGGCGTCGAACGCGGGTCGAGTGGCGCAGGTCACTCCGATCGCGGGTGGCGCCGGGCGGCTCGTCGAGATGCAGGCGCAGCATGGCGGCCCAGGACCAGGCCGGTGGTCGGCCGCGCAGGGAGACCAACAGCATCGTGGCGAACGCGAGCGGCACCGACCAGGGCGCCGGCTGGGCCACCAGGATGGCGGCGGCGCCGTGCAGCGGCGGCGCGAACAGGGTGACGGCGATGGCGCCCGCGGAGGCGAGCAGCCCGACCGACATGCCGGCCAGCGCCCCGGCCGGAGTCAGCCGCCGCCACCAGATGCCGAGCACCAGAAGCGGCGAGAAGGTGGAGGCAGCGACGGCGAAAGCCCAGGTCACCAGGGTGCTCACGTCGATACCCGCGGCGGGGAGCGCGAGCAGCACCACCGCCACGGCCGCGACCACGACCGTGGCGCGCAGCCGCGCGAGCCCGCCGGGCAGCAGGTCGTGTGAGATCGCGCCGGACACCACCAGCAGCAGCCCGAGCGAGGTGGCCAGGAACGCCGCGAACGCCCCACTGGTGAGCAGCCCGGTGAACAGCGTCCCGGCCCAGCCCTGGTTCACCTGCGCCGGCAGGGCAACCACCGCGGTGTCCGTGGCGCCGGCCAGGTAGAGCTGCGGCACCAGCACCCGCCCCAGCACCCCGTAGATGCCGGGGAACAGGTAGAAGATCCCGAGCAGGCCGACGGTCAGGGCCGCGGTCCGGCGGGCGGAGCGGCCGTCCGGGCTGGTGTTGAACCGCACCAGCACGTGCGGTAGCCCCATGGTGCCCAGCATGGTGGCCATCAGCACCGCCCAGGTGCCGAGCAGTGGGTGGCCGGCCTGCCGCAGGTCGAGCAGGGGCCGCTGCCAGCCCGGGCCGCCCGGTGGGCTCTCCCCGCGTACCCGGGGCACCGCCGATCCGGCCGGGAACACCAGGGACTGACCCGCCGCGACCGGTTGCGGCCCGGCCGGCAGCAACGACGGGTGTCCCCGGTTGTCCCGCACCGTGACCGGTTCACGCACGTCGAGAACTACCGGCACCCGGAACACGACCGGGGTGTCGCGGGGGAACGTGGTGAACTCCACCGGATGCACCGCCTGGTCCCGGACGGCCGGGCCGACCTGGAGCATCAGCCACACCGCGGGCACGATGAACAGGCACAGCTTCAGGAAGAACTGGAACGCCTGCACATAGGTGGCCGCGCGCATGCCGCCGAGCGCGAGCGTGATGCTCACCGCCGCACCAGCGATCACCACGCCCACCCAGTACGGCGTGCTGCTGACCTCACTGAGCACCAGCCCGGCCGTGCGGAACTGCGGCACCAGGTACAGGCCGCCGATCACCAGCACGACCACGGCGGCCAGCCGTCGCAGCGCGGGCGAGGCCAGCCTGCCCTCCGCGAAGTCGGGCACGGTGAGCGCGCCCGAGCGCCGCATCGGCGCCGCGACCAGCACCAGCATCGCGATGTAGCCGGCGGTGAAGCCGACCGGGTACCACAGCGCGCCGACGCCGTCCTTGACCACCAGGCCGGCCACGCCGAGGAAGGACGCCGCCGACAGGTACTCCCCGGACACGGCCGCGGAGTTCACCAGCGGTGACACCTGCCGCGAGGCGACGAGGAAGTCCGACGTGGTACGCATCGCGGCCACCCCGCGCACCCCGATCAACAGGGTGACCAGGACGAGCGGGGCGATGGCGAACGCGATGATCACGGTCGCTCCACGGCTCCCCGCGGGGCACCCGGGCCGCCGCGCTGCGCGGCGCGCACGCCCGGGCCCCGCGGAGCGGCTCTCATCGCCTCTCCTCGGCGTCCTCGGCGCGGCGCAGTTGCCAGCGGGCCAGGCCGAGCAGCATCGGGTACGGCAGCAGGGCGAGCGCCAGCCAGGACAGCGGAACGCCCAGCAGCCGCACGGAATCCGGCCCGGGGAACACCGCCAGCACCAGCGGCAGGCCCAGCAGCAGGGCGAACAGCAGCAGCAGTGCGCCGACCGCGCGGCGACGCTGGCGCAGGTACAGCAGGGCGGCTCGCTCGGCGTCCTCCGGCGGCAACGGCGTGGGACGCCACCGCCCGCGGGACCGCCGCCGCGCGTGGGCGAGGCGTGTCTGCGGACTCGTCACCGCCACCCGCCTGCCGCGGTTCACCGGGCCCTCCGCTCGAACCTGCCGAGCTCCCCGCGCTGCGCCGCCTGCAGCAGCGCCTCGCGCAGCTCCCGGGCGTGCCGGCGGCTGACCGGGACGTCACCGAGGTCGGTGTGCGCGAGCAGGCCGCCGCTGGAGTCGCTGCGCAGCTCGCGGACCGCGGTGAGCGCGACCAGGAAGCCGCGGTGCACCCGGACGAAGCCGGCGGATTCCCAGTACTCGGCCAGCTTGGAGATGGCCATCCGAACCAGGTGCACTCCGGACCGGGTGTGCAACCGAACGTAGTCGCCGTGCGCCTCGACGAAGGCGACATCCGCGCGCCGGACGTAGTAGGTGCGCCCACCGGTCTCCACCGGCAGTGCGGCCATGGCCGGCACCGGCCCGGGCTCGTCCGGCGTGGTCTCACCGCGTGCGGAGACGATGGTGGACGCCCTGGCCAGCGCGTCGGCGAGCCGTTCCGCCCGCACCGGCTTGAGCAGGTAGTCAACCGCGCCGATGCCGTACGCGGCCACCGCGTGCCGGTCGTACGCGGTGACGAACACGATCACCGGCGGCTCGGCCAGCTTGGCCAGCAGCGAGGCCAACTCCAGCCCGTTCAGCGCGGGCATCGCGATGTCCAGGAACACCGCGTCGAACCGCTCGCCCTGGATCAGGCGCAGCGCGCTCACCGGGTCCTGCGCGGCGACCACCTCGCCCACCTCGGGGGCCTGCCGCAGCAGCCGGCACAGCTCGTCGAGCGCCGGTGGGACGTCGTCGACGGCGAGCACCCGCAGCGGCGCGGTCCCGGTCATCGCGCCAGCACCCCCGGCTGGAACCGCGGTACCCGCACCACCACGCGGGTTCCCGCGCCCGCCGCGGTCTCCACCACCAGCCCGTACCACGCGCCATAGACCGTCCGCAGTCGACGGTCCACATTGACCAGTCCAACGCTGCCCGGATCACCCTGCCCGGCAAGGATGGCCGCCGCCCGTTCCGGCTCCATGCCCACGCCGTCGTCCTCCACACTGATCACGCAGTCGTTGCCCTCGGCCTCACCGCGCACCTGGACCAGCCCGGCCGTCGACCGGGGCTCGATGCCGTGCCGCACCGCGTTCTCCACCAGAGGCTGGAGCACCAGGTAGGGCACGGGCACGGCGAGCACCTCCGGCGCGACCCGTACCTGCACGCGCAGCCGGTCAGCGAGTACCGCGCGCTGCAGGGCCAGGTACGCCTCGATGGCGTGGAACTCCTCGGCCACCGTGGTGAACTCACCGTGCCGAGCCAGGCTGTACCGGTTGTAGTCGGCGAAGTCGAGCATGAGTTCCCTCGCCCGGTCCGGGTCGGAGCTGACCAGCGACGCGATCACGGTGAGCGCGTTGTAGACGAAGTGCGGGGAGATCTCCGCGCGCAGGGCCCGCAGCTCGGCCTGGGCGGCCTTGTCGGCGGAGGCGTCCAGCCGGGCGCGCTCGAGCGCCTCGGCCACCCAGCCCACCGTCTCGCGCACCGCGGCGGGCTGGGGCGTGCCGGCGATCAGCAACACCCCGGCCAGCTCGTCGTGCACGTGCAGCGGGTACGCGACCAGCGGCGGCTTCCCCGCCTGGTTCTCCGTGCGCAGCACGGTCTCGATCAGTGCGGTGACCTCGCCGGCGGCGGGCAGGCGCCCACCCCACTCGGCCGCGCCGGACAGGTCGGCGAGACCGACCGCGGGCACGCCGAGCAGGCGGCGCAGGGCACGGGCGGCCGAGCGAGCCCGCGGGCCGGTGAGACCCTCGGCGAGTTGCCGCGCGACGCGGCGCGCGGCGGCCAGGGTGGCCGCCGGCTCGGCGCGCGCGAACAGCCGCCAGGGTCGCTCCCGGCCGACCTCGTTGTCCGCTGGTACCGCCACCGCAGCTCCCGAGACAGTTGCTCGAGACACACCGTAACCCTGACGGTCGGCCGTTCGTCAGGCGAAACCGGCCGTCCGTGCACGTCGCGGTCCACCCGGCCGGCGACCGGTCGCCGCCTGGCCCGGCGAATCGGAGCACGCGTGCGCCTCCTCAACCGGGGCGTGCCAGCCGCGTGCCGGTGGTGGGCACCCCGGGTAGCGGCCATCAGCGGGCGCCGCGCACCTCGATCGCGGCCAGCAACTCGGCGGTCGCCCGCTCGATCTCGGCCACGGCCCGGTCGAAGGCCGCCGCGTTGTGCGCGGCCGGCCGGCGGAAGCCCGACACCTTGCGCACGTACTGCAGGGCGGCGGCGCGGATGTCGGTCTCGGTGACGCTCTCCGCGTACGGCGGGCGCAGCGTCTTGATGCTCCGGCACATGCCCGCATTGTGCTCTCCGCCGGCCGGAGCACCCAGAGCGCCGAGACGCGATCCGGCCACCATGGCCGGGGGTTCGCCGCGCCGCTCGGCTGCTCAGCGGTCCAGCTTGCCCGCCTTCACGGCCCGCACCAGCGCGGTCACGTCCGCCCGCAGCACGGGGCCGGTGGGATTCTTGCTGTCACGGATCGCGTCCAGCGTGCCGGAAACCTCAACGCAGGAGCGTTGAGGCTGGAACGGCTTGACTTTCGCCAACGGTATGCGTTCACGACGCTGCTACCTCCAATTCTCGAACGACGGTGGGCAGGAAGTCGCAGGAGTCTTCCGGGTCTTCGCTATCCGACGGAGCCATTCAATCGCCCTTCGATACTCCGTCACGTCGTGTTCTGTGGGGACGAACGCCCCGGAACTGTGGGGCTCGAAACAGACAACGGGTGAGGCGCGAGGAAACTCAAAGAGTACGAACGGCCCGGCCACACCCGGATGCCAACCAGTATCCAACTGGTATCACGCGGATCGTGATGTTCGGACGCATGGCAGTCGGTGAGCCGAGAAGCTGCCCGCTCATGCTCGACCACGCCCGCGAGTTGCTGAGGGATGCCGTTCATGCCCACCGTGAGCCAATTCGGTTCGCTCTCGTTGCGCGCCAGGTCGAGGATCCGTTCCCGCTCTTCCGGAGAAGTCCGAATGGCCGCGAGTATCACCGCCACGGTTTCCAGTTTCGGCGTTTGGTGCCCGTTCTCCCAGTGGGATATTTCCGTCGGTGAGATGGACAGGAGACGATCCAACTCACGCACGCCGATGCCGCTGGCCTTCCGTGCCTCGCGTAACGCCGCCGACAGCGCGGCGCGCGTGGCGAGGTGTTAGCAGGCATGCAACACATCCTCTCGTGTCCGGCGGGGGCCGACAAAGGCCACCCGAAAGGAGCACTGGTGTAGCTGTAGCTGCCACAGCCACGGTGTGGAGCCAAACACCAACGGGGCCGGCCGGAGGTCAACAGCCGTGAGAGGAACGGACATCGCGCCGGAGCGACCACCGACGCCCGACGCGCGCACGCTCGCGGTGTGGCCGCGGGAGGCGGAGTGGGTCATCGCCGACGCCACACACCGGTGCCTGTGGCTGCGATCAGCAGCGCGGAGCTGACAACGCTGGCGGAACTCCTGGAAACGCTGGCCCTGGCCGTCCGCCGGTTCGGTGGACCGGTCGCCGCGAGCGTCGCGCCGAGTGATCGAACCCATGCTGACCCCCGGGTTCCTGTGCCCCCGGGGGTCCGTCAGCGTGCCCGCGCTGGGACCGACCGTCGTCGCGCCGTCGGTGATGTGCGGCCCACCGGGGGATTCACCCGGCGCGGGTGATGTGCCGCTCGCCGGCGGCGGCGCAGCGTGAGGGCGGCGGTCTCCCCGTGACGGCCCGGCCGGCGCCGGGCCACGGAACTCGCGGTGGCCACCGGGCACTCCGAACTTTCCGTGCCGGGGCCGTACTCGTACCCGCGGAGGATGGAGGTACGCATGACCGCGCACACCCCCACCGTCGAGGTCGATCAGCCCACCCGCGAGGCGTTGGCCAGGCTGTCCGCCGGCGACCTCGGCGTGCTGCGGCCGGCCGAGCAGGCACGCGCCGAGGATCGGGCCGGCAGCGGGCTGGATGCGCGGACCTTCGCCCTGGTCCGGATCGCGGTGTTGATCGCGCTCGACGCGCCGCCGGCGTCCTACCTGGGGCAGATCCCGCAGGCGCTGGAGGCCGGAGTAGCCCCGGCGGACATGCTCGGCGTGCTGCGCGCGGTCGCCTCGCAGGTCGGCATGCCGAAGGTGGTCGCCGCCGCCCCGGAGATCGCGCTCGCCCTCGGCCTCTCCCTCCCCGGCGGCGAGGAGTTCTCCTGATCGGAGGCACCATGACCATCTACCGGCGACGACCCGTGCTGCGCGCCGCCGCCGTGGGCGGCGGCCACCACCCGGGCAGGAGAATCCCGGCAGCGTCCACACCGGACACCGGGTCGGCGGGCGGGTCCACAACGGCCACCGCGGCGTCCACTTCGGAGTCCGGGTCGGAGGGGCAACCGGCCCGCGCGGCGGGAGTGCCCGAGCAGCCGACACCGTCCATCCTGGACCAGTTGGCCCGCCTGGACGCGATGTACCGTCGCGGCGCCCTCACCGACGAGGAGTTCGCCGCCGCGAAGGCCCGGATTCTGCGCGGCTGACCACCCGGCCCGCAGGCCAGGGCCGACACGCCCGCACGAGGTGAACCCGCCGGCGTTCTGCCTGGTGGCGGCCGCCGCGGCGCGGGTTCACCCGGTCGAAGCCCGCCGCACGGCGGCGGCGGGCCCCAACAATGAACGGCATGCGCAACGCCGATGATCAGCTCCGCTGGGTCCGGGTCGGCGTCTCCGCACCCGGAGCCGGCGTCGGCTCCGGCACCTTGGCCTCGCCGCCGTGCAGCGCGTCCTGGAGTTGCTGCTCGCCCTCCCTGCTCAGCGACGTCTTCAGCACCGTGCCGCCGTACTGCCGCAACGCCTCGACCGCCTTGTCCGGGGTGACCTTCTCCACCATGAGGAACAGCGCGGACGTTCCCGGCTTCACCATCTCCCGCACCTGCTCCTGGAACTCGCGGTCGATGCCGGACTTGGCGATCTTGCCCATCAGCGCGCCCAGGCCCGCGCCGACGGCCAGGCCGAAGAAGGGGACGAAGAACAGCAGCCCGAAGAGCATGCCCCAGAACATTCCCCACACCGCACCCGAACCGACCGGATGGTGGCTGGTCGTGACGTGGAACCTGCCCTCCTTGTCCCGCACGATCACCGCGATGGCGTCCGGCTGGATGATGAGATCCCGCGCCAGCCGCCGGGCCTCGTCCGCGGCCCGCGCCGCGGTGGCCTCGTCGTCGTACCCGATTGCGATCAGATCCGCCATGGTCGTGCCTCCTCGACACTCGACATCCGCGCGCGTGGCACCCTCCCTTCAACCCAGTCCACCAGCGGAAACGCCGGGACGTCTCATCCGCAGCGGGTGAACCGCGGGATGCCGCCGGGCGGAACGGTCATCCGTCCGGGCGGTCGCCGGTTCGGGCGGTTCCGGTTGCTTCGCACGGTGGCCGCGCTCGCTCGTCCGGTTGAAGGTCGCATTCGCCCGCTTCGCTCGCCCGGCCGTGCCGACCCGTGGTCGTTAGGGTCGCTCGCATGCCCCTGTCACATCCGACATACGATCGCGCGCACCCTCGTGCCGAGGTCTCGGTCAACCCGCTCTTCACCAGGGAGCCGGTCCGGGTGCCGCGCGACCGGTTGGCGTTCGGGGGCGTCGATCCGGAGGTGGCCTACCAGCTCGTCCACGACGAGCTGATGCTGGACGGCAACGCCAGGCTGAACCTCGCCACGTTCGTCACCACCTGGATGGAGCCGCAGGCCCAGCGGCTGATGGCGGAAACACTCGACAAGAACATCGTCGACAGGGACGAGTACCCGCGCACCGCGGACCTGGAGTCACGGTGCGTGCACATGCTCGCCGAACTGTGGAACGCCCCGGATCCGGCCGCCGCACCCGGCTGCTCCACCACCGGGTCGAGCGAGGCGTGCATGCTCGCCGGGCTGGCGCTGAAGCGCCGCTGGCAGCACGCCCGCCGGGCGGCCGGCAGGCCCACCGAGCGCCCCAATCTGGTGATGGGCGCGAACGTGCAGGTCTGCTGGGACAAGTTCGCCAACTACTGGGACGTTGAGCCACGCCTGGTGCCCGTGGAGGGCTGCCGGCTGCACCTCGGCGCCGAGGAGGCGGTGGCGCACTGCGACGAGAACACCATCGGCATCGTCACCGTCATGGGGTCCACCTTCGACGGCAGCTACGAGCCGGTCGCGGAGATCTGTGCCGCGCTGGACGAGCTGCACCGGCACACCGGGCTGGACGTGCCGGTGCACGTGGACGGCGCCTCCGGCGCGATGGTCGCCCCGTTCTGCGACCCGGACCTGGAATGGGACTTCCGGTTGCACCGGGTGGCGTCGATCAACACCTCCGGTCACAAGTACGGGCTGGTCTACCCGGGCGTCGGCTGGGTGGTGTGGCGGGACCCCGAGGCCCTGCCCGAGGACCTGGTGCTGCGGGTGAACTACCTCGGCGGCGACATGCCGACCTTCGCGCTGAACTTCTCCAGACCCGGGGCCCCGGTCGTCGCCCAGTACTACAACTTCGTCCGGCTGGGCTTCGACGGCTACCGGCGGGTGCAGCAGTCCTGCCGGGAGGTGGCCATGTCCCTGGCTGAGCGGATCGCCCGGCTCGGTCCCTTCCGGCTGCTGACCAACGGCTGTGACCTGCCGGTGTTCGCGTTCACCCTGGACGAGCAGGTGCGCGACTTCTCCGTGTTCGACGTGTCGGCCGCGCTGCGCGAAAGCGGCTGGCTGGTGCCCGCCTACACCTTCCCCGCGCACCGGGAGGACCTGGCGGCGCTGCGCATCGTGGTGCGCAACGGCTTCACCCACGATCTCGCCGACCTGCTGATCGGCGACCTGCGCCGGGCGCTGCCGCTGCTGGAGCGGCAGGCCGCGCCGATCCGCGGCACCGAGGCGGCCGGGTTCACGCACGGCGCCGAACGGCGGCAACGGGTCCGCCATCCGGCCCGGAACGACCGATGACGGCCATCCCGACGAACGTCACCGCCCGGTCTTGACGCCGGACCCGGCGCGGACCATATTTCTGCTCTGCCGCCGCAGTTAGTTAAGTAACTTTCCTAATTTCGGCGAGGTGGCATGAACAGGATCAAGGTGCTCGGGGCCGCGCTGGTCACCGTGGGCGCCGCCGTCTTACCCGCGCTGGGCACGTCCTGGACGCACGCGGCCGCCCAACCCGCGGTCGCCTCCCCGGCCGCCGGCACGACCGCGGGCTCGGTCCAGGCCGCGCCGCTGGCGGACGACGGCGCCCCGACGGCCAGCCAGTTGCTGGCCAAGACCAAGAACTGCAACCAGGTCTCGAACGGCAAGTACAAGACCGACGAGGACGCCGGCTCGGCCACCGTCGCGATCTGCGGCGCCAACGGGGCCTACTTCTGGAAGGCCGACATGGACATCGACTGCGACGGCCAGCGCACGTCGCAGTGCAACGAGAACACCGACTGCTGCTTCCAGGCCGACACCTCGTTCCACCAGTCCGACGGCCGGCCGCTGAACGCGGCGAAGCTGCCGTACGTGGTGATCCCGCTACCCAGCGGCAGGTGGGACTACCAGAAGGCCGGCCTCCAGGGCGGCGACGTGGTCGCGGTGATCTACAACGGCCACGTCGAGTACGCCGTCTTCGGCGACGAGGGGCCCAGCGGCATCATCGGCGAGGCGTCCTACGCCACCGCCAAGGCCCTGGGCATCAACCCGGACCCGAGCAACGGCGGGGTGGACTCCGGGGTCACCTACATCGTGTTCAAGAACTCCAAGGTGTCGCCCATCGAGAACCACGCCGCCGCGGTCGCCCGCGGCCGGGCGCTGGCCCAGCAGTTCATCGACAACAACTGACGGTCGCCTCCCGCGGCGCGCGTTCGCGGAACAGGCACTGACACCCGGCGGGCGGGCCGGACCGGCTGCGAGCACGGCCGGCCGGTCCGCACCGCCGACCGCTTGCCAGTCACCCGCCCGTGCCGTTAGTTTAGGCTTACCTAAATGGCCATGGCGGGCGGACGACAAGGCGAAGGAACCGGAGTCGATGTACGTGTGCATCTGCGCGGCGGTGAGCGAGCCCGAGGTCAGGGAGTGCATCCTGGCCGGCGCGCGCACTGCGGAGGACATCGGCGACCGCTGCGCCGCGGGTACCGGCTGCGGAAGTTGCGTGGAGCGGCTCGGCATGCTGGTGGCGGAGATGGCCGGGGAGGTCGGCGCGCCGGAACGCGTCGCCTGAGCCCGCCGGCCCACCAGGGCGCCGCCCCCCGGTTCGGGTGAGCTGCCGGTCGGCCCGGTGTCTTGCCATGGCGAATTCGCCACGCGGGCGTATGGTCCCACCGTCAGGCGGAACGGGCGGTCGGGCCGGATCCGGAGGGTGAGCGGCATGCGCGGCGACGACGAGGTCATCTCTCTGCTCAACGAGCAGCTCACCAGCGAGCTCACCGCGATCAACCAGTACTTCCTGCACGCGAAGATGCAGGCGAACTGGGGCTTCACCAAGCTGGCCGAGCACACCCGTGCCGAGTCCATCGAGGAGATGCGGCACGCGGAGTGGCTGACCGACCGCATCCTCTTCCTCGAGGGGCTGCCCAACTACCAGCGGCTGTTCCCGCTGCGGATCGGGCAGACCGTGGCCGAGCAGTTCCGCGCCGACCTGGCGATCGAACTGGAGGTGGTGGACCGGCTGCGGCCGGGCATCGCGATGTGCCGGGAGAAGGGCGACATCACCACCGCCAGGCTGTTCGAGGACATCCTCCGGGACGAGGAGCAACACATCGACTACCTGGAGACCCAGTTGCAGCTGCTGGACACCCTCGGCGAGCCGCTCTACCACAGCCAACTCGTGGAACGCCCACCCACGGCCGGCTGACCCCAGCCGGGTCCCGGCGTGGTGACGCCCCGCGGGCCGGGCTCGGGCACGACCCGCGGGGCGCGGTCCTCGGCGCGCCCGGCGCCGGGTGGCCGGGCGCCACCTCGCTACTTCGTGGAGCCAGCCAGCACGCCCTGCACGAAGAACCGCTGGAACGCGAAGAACACCACCAGCGGGACCACCATCGACAGGAACGAGCCGGTGGCCAGCACGTCGATGTTGGTACCGAACTCGCGGAGCTGGGACCGCAGCGCCAGGGTGATCGGCGCGGACCGGTCGTCCGCGAACACCAGCGCGACCAGCAGGTCGTTCCACACCCAGAGGAACTGGAAGATCGCCAGCGAGGCGATGGCCGGCAGCCCGATCGGCAGCACCACCCTGCGGAAGATCAGCCACTCCTTCGCGCCGTCCATGCGTGCCGCCTCCAGCAGGTCGGCAGGAATCCCGGCGAAGAAGTTCCGCAGCAGGAACACCGCGAACGGCAGGCCGAAGGCCACGTGGAACATGACCACCCCGGCGATCGATCCGAACAGCCCGAACAGCCCGTACAGCCGGGAGATCGGGATCAGCGCGACCTGGATCGGCATCACCAGCAGGCCGACGATCAGCACGGTGAGCCAGTCCCGGCCGGGGAAGTCGATCCACGCCAGCGCGTACGCGGCCAGCGCGGCGATCACGATCACCAGCACCGTGGCCGGCACGGTGATCAGCACGGTGTTGCCGAAGGACCGCATGATCTCGGTGTTGTCCAGCAGTGCGCGGTAGTTCCGCAGGGTGAGCTGGGCGGGTGCGGTGAATACCGTCCACCAGCCGCTGGTGTTGTTGTCCGACTCGGTCCGCAGCGAGGCCACAAACAGCCCGAGCACCGGCACCAGCCAGAACACCGCGACCACGGCCAGCACCGCGCGGACGACGCCGGAGCCGAACACGCCGAGCAGCCGGGCCAGCGCGGACCGGCGGGGCGCGCCGGCGACCACGATGCGAACCGGTTCGGTGGTGGGCAGAGCAGTCATCGGCGCTCCCGTCGGAACCTGCGGATGTTGAACAGCATCGCCGGGACCACGAGCAGGAACAGCACCACCGCGAGGGCGCTGCCCATGGCCTGGTCCCCGCCGCCCGCGCCGAAGGCGACCTGCCACAGCTGCAGCGCGAGCACGTTGGCGTCGGCCTGCGCCGAGCCGGGTGCGATGACGAACACCAGCTCGAACACCTTGAGCACGTTGATCACCAGGGTGACGAACACGACCAGCAGCACCGGGGACAGCAGCGGCACGGTGACCCGCCGGAACACCTGCCACTCGGTGGCGCCGTCCACCCGGGCGGCCTCCAGCGCGTCCCTGGGGATCGCCGAGAGCCCGGCGCCGATGAACGTCATGGCGAACCCGGTGGTGATCCACACCCATGCCGAGATGATCACCGGGGTGACCAGGGCCGGGCCCAGCCAGGTGAGCCCGCGGAACGGCTGGGCGAAGTTCGACGCCGGCAACCGGATGGTGTAGGTGCCCGGCGACAGGTCCGGGAAGGCGAAGCTGCCATCGTCCCCGGTCGTGGTGGTCGCCGTGACGTGGCCGTCCCGCAGGGCCTGCACGGTGACGCCCGGCATACCCCGCTTCCCGCCGCCGAGCGTGCCCGGAGGTCCGCCTCCCGCGGCGACGTCCAGCCACACCACGCCACGCAGGTCCCTCGGGTCGGGGCGGAGGTCCTGGGCCGGCGCGGCCTGCCGGGGCAGCTTCTGCGGGGAGAGACCGACCAGCGGCAGGCGTACCACGTCGCCGCGGCCGTAGTTCGCGGTCGTGGTCAGGTTCCCGTGGTCGGCGACCAGCGCCCGCGCGTCCCTGGCCCGGGCGCCGGGGTACTTCGAGGGCTCCAGGAACGCGTCGTGCACGGTGACCGCGGCGGCGTTGGCCAGGCCGAGGCTCGGGTCCTCCTGGTAGACCAGCCGGAAGATGATCCCGGAGGCGAACAGCGAGATCGCCATCGGCATGAACAGCACCAGGCGGAAGGCGGTCGCCCACCGGATCTTCTCGGTCAGCACCGCGAAGATCAGCCCGAGGCCGGTCACCAGCGCGGGTGCCACCAGCACCCAGATGACGTTGTTGCGCAGCGCCACCTGGGTGCGCGGGTCGGTGAACAACTCGGCGTAGTTGTGCAGGCCGACGAAGGTCGCCCCGGACCGGTCGAACAGGCTGCGACCGATCGAGTAGACCACCGGGTAGGCCAGGTAGATCGCGATCAGCGCGACGGCGGGCAGCAGGTAGAGCGCGGCCACCCGCAGCGACCCGCGGGTGCCGGTACGGCCCTTCGGTCGGCCGGTGCGGGCCGTGCCGCCGGCGGCGCCGGCGGCAGGGCCCTGATCACTGGTCAGCAGGGTACTCATCACGTGTGGTAGGCCTTCGCCGCGTCCGCCTCGAGCCGCTGCGCGGTGCCGTCGACGTCGGCCGGGTTGCCGAGGAAGTCCTGCAGGTCCTTCCACTCGCCCGCGCCCTTGGTGGCGCCGAACTCCGCGGGGGCCTGGTCGGACATGTCGAACCGGATATCGTCCGCGCCGAGCATCTGCTTGGCGATGGCGCGGGTGAGGTCGTCGGTGTAGGAGTCGAGCGGCATGTCCTTGTTCGGCGACAGGAATCCGCCGGAGCGGGCCCACTCCACCCCGGCCTCCGGGGAGGCGAGGAACTTCATCAGCGCCATGGTCGCCTTGTCGTCCTTGAACGCCACCGCGGCGTCGCCGCCGGTGACCACCGAGCCGCTGGGCTTGCCGGCGGGCTTGCCGATCGCCGGGAACGGGAAGAACCGCGCGTCGTCGCCGACCTTCGCCTTGGTGTTCGACGCGATCACCTGGCCGACGAAGTCGGCCTCGAACACCATCGCCGCCTTCGGCGCGTCGCTGAACACCTTGGTCACCGAGCTGGAGAAGTCGGTCTGCAGCGCGCCCGCGTTGCCGTCCGCGACCAGCTTGGGCTGGAACACCTGCTGGAGCACCTGCAGCGCGTGCTTCACCGACGGATCGGTCCACGGGATCTGGTGCTTGGCGAGCTTGTCGTACGCCTCGCCGCCAGCGGTCTGCAGGTAGACATTCTCGAACCAGTCGGTGAGCGTCCAGCCGTCCGCCCCGGCCACCGCCAGCGGGGCGACCCCCGTGTCGGACAGCGAGTTGACCGTCTTGACGAAGTCGTCCCAGGTCGCCGGCGGCTGGTAGCCGGCCTGGGTGAGCAGCCGGTCGTTGTACCAGACGATCGACTTGTTGGCGGCCTTGAAGTAGACGCCGTAGAGCTTGCCGTCGACGGTGCCGAAGTTCTTCCACGCCTTGGCCATGTGCGCGTCGACCTGCTGCTCGACGTCGGCGGTCACCGGCTTGAGCACGCCCTCGCGGGCGAACTGCGCGATGGCGCCGGGCTGGGCCAGGATGGCGATGTTCGGCGGCGCGCCGCCCTGCACCTTGCTCTGCAGCACGGTCGGTTCCTCGTCGCCGGCCGCGGTGTAGTTGACCTTCGCGCCGGTCTGCTTCTCGAAGACGGCCAGCACCTTCTGGAAAGCCTTCTGCTCGTCGCCCGACCACGGCCCGGTGACCTCGATGGTCTGGCCGGCAAGCTCACCGTTCCCGCCGGATCCGCTCGCTCCGCCGCAGCCGGTCAACCCGAAGACGGAAAGGCCCAGGGTGACGGCGCCGGCCACGGCGACGGCACCGAATTTTCGGCTCATCAACAGCTCCTCTGTGGTCTCCTGTGGACACGGTTCGCCTGTGGAGGCCGTCCTCCTGTGGGGTTTCGCTTTCACTCGTGCCAGATCGACGATCCGGTTTCCGGGTCGAAGAAGTGCAGCCGGGCGGTGTCCACCCGGACCTCGATGGACTGCCCCTCGAAGACCCGGGTGCGCGGGCTGAACCGGCCAACCAGGACGGTGCCGCCGGCCGCGCCCAGCGGGCCGGGGTCCACCACCCCGCCGTCCGAGACCAGTTCGCGCACGCCGTCGGTGGTCACCGGCTTGGTGTCCACCGGGAAGTGCACCAGCACGTCCGAGCCCATCGCCTCGACCAGTTCCGCGCTGGAACGCAGCGTGGCGCCCTGCTCCGCGCCGACGATCTCGGCGTCCTCCATGTCCTCCGGCCGGATACCGAGGACGACCGGGCGGCCCGCGTACCGGCGCAGCGCCGGTCGTTCCCGCAGCACGCTGTCCGGCAGGTCCAGGGACTGGGAGCAGAACCGCACCCGGTACCGCTCGTCGTCGCCCACCTCCAGCGTGGCGCCGAGCACGTTCATGCCGGGCGAGCCGATGAAACCGGCGACGAACAGGTTGACCGGCCGGTCGTACAACTCCTGGGGCGGCCCGACCTGCTGCAGGATGCCGCGCTTGAGCACGGCCACCCGGTCGCCCAGAGTCATGGCCTCGGTCTGGTCGTGCGTGACGTAGACGGTGGTCACCCCGAGGTCCCGCTGGATCCTGGCGATCTGCGCCCGCATCTGCACCCGCAGCTTGGCGTCCAGGTTGGACAGCGGCTCGTCCATCAGGAACGCCTGCGGCTCGCGCACGATCGCCCGCCCCATCGCCACCCGCTGGCGCTGGCCGCCGGAGAGGTGCCGGGGCTTGCGGCGCAGGTGGTCCTGCAGTTCGAGAATGCCGGCCACCTCGCGCACCCGCCGCTCGATCTCCTTTTTCGGCAGCTTCCGCAGCGACAGGCCGAACGCGATGTTGTCGAAAACGTTCAGGTGCGGATAAAGCGCGTAGGACTGGAAAACCATCGCCACGTCCCGGTCCCGGGAAGGGACCTCGTTCACCACGCGGTCCCCGATCTCGATGGTGCCCTCACTCACCTCCTCCAGACCGGCAATCATCCGCAATGCCGTCGTCTTGCCGCATCCGGAAGGCCCGACAAGGACGAGAAACTCTCCGTCCCGGATCTCCAGGTTCAGGTCGGTGACGGCACGCGTTCCGTCCCCATAGACCTTTCCCAGTCCGGTGAGCACAACTGACGACACGACACCTCCTGGCGGCACCGGACCGACGCGACCGATACGGGTCATCGGCCGGCGCGGGCGCCGATTCCGGTGCGAACCAGCCCGTGATCCGCACCACACCTTTTCCTTGGGTGCACAGATGCTAGCGAGGGTCGGCCGAAGAAAACCTTAAGGCTGAGTCGCAGTTGATTTAAACAGGCGATCCGCCGATCCACCGAGCGTCATCGACCGGGTGCGCACCGTTATACCTGCTGCACACCGCGTGGCCGGCGGCACGATCGGCGACCATGCCGGGCGAAGAAAAACCGGCGGGCCGATGCCCGGCACACAACTCATTCTCTACCGTGCTCTCCCATGGCTACCGTTCTGCTGGTCGAAGACGACCAGGTGGTCCGCGCCGCGCTCACCCAGGCGCTGACCGACCGCGGCCATCTCGTCCGAGCGTTGGGCACGGCGGTCGACGCGCTGCGGGAGGCGGCGACGGACGAGCCCGACGTGGTGATCCTCGATCTCGGCCTGCCCGACCTGGACGGGGCCACCACGCTGCGCATGCTGCGCGGCGTCACCGATGCCCCCGTCATCATCGCGACCGCGCGCGGCGACGAGGCCAACGTGGTCCGGATGCTCAACTCGGGTGCCGACGACTACGTGGTCAAGCCATTCTCCAGCGAGCACCTGGCGGCCCGGATCACCGCGCTGCTGCGCCGTACCGCGAGCCGCGCACCGACCAGTGACGTACTCGTGGTCGGCGAGTTGCGGGTCGACCTCACCCAGCGCCGCGTCGAGCTCGCCGGGAAGGACCTGGAGCTGACCCGGCGCGAGTTCGACCTGCTCGCCTACCTCGCCGCCCGGCCGGGCAACGTGGTGACCCGGCGGGAGCTGATCAACGCCGTGTGGCACCAGCCGCACGTCACCGACGACCAGACCATCGACGTGCACGTGTCCTGGCTGCGGCGCAAGCTCGGCGAGTCGGCCGCGCGACCGCGCTACCTGCACACCGTCCGCGGCGTGGGACTCAAGCTCTGCGCACCGACATGAGACGAGCCCTGATCTGGATCACCCTGCTCACCTCCGCCCTGGTCGCCGCGCTGCTGCTGGGCGCGGTCACGGTGCTGGACTGGCGGGACGCCGGGGCGCGCGCGTCCGCCGACGCCACGGCGCAGGCCACCGCGGTGGCACAGGTGCTGTCGATCACCGTCGATCACGACGCGCTGCGCCGGGCGGTCGCGATGACCAGCGCCGGAGCCCGCGGCGACCTGGCCGTGCACCTGGCCGGCGGGCCGACCGTCGGCACCAGCCACGTCGGGCCGCAGGACGTGGCCGCGGCCGCGGGGCGGTCCGGTTCCGTCGACGTCGATGCGCCCGGCGGCACAGCCCGGTTGCGGCCGGTCACCACGGTCGACCACGACACCGCGGTGGTCGAGGTCTACCTGCCCGGCGACGCGGCGCTCGCCGGGCTGCTGCCGAGGTTCGGGGCGCTGCTCCTGGTCGCGGTGGGCAGTGTGCTCGCCGCCGGGCTGGTCGCCTGGCTGCGCTCCGCGTCGATGGTCACGGCGCTGCGCACGCTGGCCGCCTCGGCGGCCACCATCGGCGGCGACCGGGAACACCCGCCGATCAGCATCGACGGCCCGGAGGAACTCACCGACCTGGCCGCGTCGCTGAACCGGATCGCCGACCGGGTACGGCAACTGCTGGCCAGCGAGCGGGAGATGGTGGCGGACCTGTCGCACCGGCTGCGCACTCCGCTGACCGCGCTGCGGCTGGACTCCGAGTCCATCGGCGGCGGCCCGGTCGCCGACCGGATCCGCCGTGCCGTGGCCACCCTCGGCGCGGACGTCGACGAGTTGATCCGCACCGCGGGCGACACCTGCCGCGAGGCGAGCACCACCTGCGACGCCGCGGTGGTGGTCGGGGACCGGATGGCGTTCTGGTCCGCGCTGGCCGAGCACCAGAACCGGCGCTGCGAGTTCACCTGCGAGCCGGACACCGCGCCCGTGCCGCTCCCCGCGCAGGACCTCGCCGCCGTGGTGGACGCCCTGGCCGGCAACGTCTTCCAGCACACGCCGAGCGGCGTGCCGATGGCGGTGACCCTGGTCCGGCACGGCGGCTGGGTGACGCTGGTGGTCGAGGACGGCGGGCCGGGTATCGCCGACCCGGAGGCGGCGCTGCGGCGCGGCGCGAGCAGCCAGGGCTCCACCGGCCTGGGCCTGGACATCGCACGGCACGCGGTGGAGGCCACCGGCGGCACCATCTTCGTCGATCGCGGCCGGCTGCGGGGCGCGCGGATCCGCCTCCGGTTCGGCGAGGCCGGCGCCCATCACGCGCGCGGCGAACCGCGGGCCTGGCGGCTGTGGTCCCGCCGGGCCCGGTCGGCGTCGACCAGGTGAGCCGTCACAGCATCCGGTCCAGGAGTTGGGCGCAGCGGATGAGGCCGAGGTGGGAGTAGGCCTGGGGGTGGTTGCCCAGGGAGCGTTCGGCCAGGGGGTCGTATTCCTCGGGCAGCAGGCCGGTGGGGCCGGCGGTGTT
>NZ_BJFL01000014.1 GCF_005405885.1 Gandjariella thermophila | reverse complement strand
CAGCGTGCTACGCCTCAACGGCGCCACCAACATCGCCCAAGCCCTCCGACATCAGGCCTGGGACCCACTCCGCCCCATCAACCTGCTACTGATCAGCTGAAGTGCGACTTTGCCGGGGCCGTGCTGATGGTGCTGCTGGCGACGTTCGGGAGCCTCCGTTTTGCGGAGATGGTGGGTCTGCAGCGGTCGGACTTCGATCTCGATCGGTGCCGCGTGCGGGTCGAGCGCCAGGCCGTCCAGACGGACGCGGGGGAGCTGCTGACGGATACCCCCAAGTCCGAGGCGGGCAAGCGGCGGGTCAGTCTGCCCCGGTTCCTGTTACCAGAGATCAAACGGCACCTACGTGCCTACGTGGGCGACCCGCCGGACGCTTGGGTGTTCGTTGAGCCGAAGGGTGGCCGACCGACCCGAGCCAACTTTCACCCCCTGTGGAACGAGGCCAGGACGGCGGCCGGCATCCCCCACCTGCATCTGCATGACCTCCGCCACACGGGCAACACGATCGCGTCGGAGACCGGAGCGACGCTGCAGGAGTTGATGGCACGCATGGGCCACAGCAGCACGCGGGCCGCGTTGATCTACCTGCACGCTCGGGAGGAGCGGGACCAGGCGATTGCACTCGGGATCGACCGGATGGTCTCAATGGCCGCGAAGCATCCGGCCAGCGACGGCGTGGACGGCCCGAAGGGGGGCAAGGGGCACGCGGAGGGCACGAAGAAGGCCCCGAAGCGGGGCAACCGTCCACGTGGGACGACTCGCAAGCGCTCTACCAGCAAGAACGCCGAGAGCGGGTGACGGGAATCGAACCCGCACAACCAGCTTGGAAGGCTGGGGCTCTACCATTGAGCTACACCCGCGCGCACCCGATCACTGGGTGCGCGCACAAGCGTAGCGCGTCGCGATACGCTCGTCGCGCACCACCGGCTTGTGTGGCGCGAACGGGGTGTGGCGCAGTTTGGTAGCGCACTCGCTTTGGGAGCGAGGGGCCGTGGGTTCAAATCCCGCCACCCCGACTGCCGCGAGCCCGCCGCCGGGGCGGAAGTCCTGGTCGGCGGGTTTTTCGCGTCCGCGTCCGGCGCGGTGCCAGGCGGGTTACCGAGGCGTACGGTGACGAAGGACAAACCGGAACGTCCCTGGCCGCCGGGCGGGTCGGCATCGGGCGCCCGCGGCGGCCGGTGGCGGAGGGGGGCGGCGCTACCCGGCCGGACCGACGCGACGGCCAGGTGCCGACGTCGGCGGCGAGGTAACGGGCTGGCACCGACCCGGGACAACCAGCAGCGGCGACTCGCCTAGACTCGGCCCGGACCCGGCGACCGCTCTGGCGTATCGGGGTATCAGGCACGTCATTGTTTTCTACGAGGAGACCACGTTGAAGAGCACCGTCGAGCACCTGAGCCCGACGCGCGTCCGGATTAACGTCGAGGTGCCGTTCGACGAGCTCAGGCCGAGCTTCGACCGCGCGTACCAGAAGCTCGCCAAGCAGGTGCGGATTCCGGGCTTCCGTCCCGGCAAGGCCCCGGCCCGCGTGCTGGAGAGCCGGCTGGGCCGCGGCGTGGTGCTCGACGAGGTGGTCAACGAGGCCATCCCGGCCAAGTACCTGGAGGCGGTCAACTCCGGCGACGTGCGGGCCCTGGGTCGGCCGGAGATCGAGGTCACCAAGCTCGAGGACGGCGACACGCTGGCCTTCTCCGCCGAGGTGGACGTGCGGCCGGACATCACCATCCCGTCCTTCGAGGACATCTCGGTGAGCGTGGACGACGTCGAGGTCACCGACGAGGACGTGAACACGCAGCTGGACGAGCTGCGCGCCCGGTTCGGCACCCTGACCGGCGTGGAGCGGCCCGCGCAGAAGGGCGACTTCGTGGTCATCGACCTGTCCGCGACGGTGGACGGCCAGGAGGTCGAGGACGCCCGCACCACCGGGCTGTCCTACGAGATCGGCTCCGGCCAGCTGGTCGAGGGCATCGACGACGCGCTGATCGGCGCCTCCGCCGGCGAGACGAAGAACTTCACCACCAAGCTGGTGGCCGGCGAGCACGCGGGCCGGGACGCTGACGTGACCGTCACCGTGCAGTCCGTGAAGGAGCGCCAGCTACCCGACGCCGACGACGACTTCGCGCAGTTCGCCAGCGAGTTCGACACCCTGGACGAGCTCAAGGCCGACCTGCGGGAGCGGCTGGGCCGGGTGAAGCGCATGCAGCAGGGTGTGCAGGCCCGGGACAAGGTGCTGGACGCGCTGCTGGACGCCACCGAGGTGCCGCTGCCGGACGCGGTGGTGCAGTCCGAGGTGGAGGTTCGCAAGCACGACGCGGTGCACGCCTTCGACCACGACGAGGACCGGTTCGCCGAGTACCTCGAGGAGCAGGGCCAGGACCGGGAGAAGTTCGACGCCGAGCTGCGCGAGTCGGCCGAGCGGGCGGTGAAGACCCAGCTGCTGCTGGACGCCATCGCGGAGGCCGAGCAGATCTCGGTGAGCGAGTCCGAGCTCACCGAGCGGATCGTCTACCAGGCCCAGCGCTACGGCGTGAGCCCGGACGAGTACGTGCAGCACGCCCAGCAGGCCGGCCAGCTCGGCGCCATCTTCTCCGACGTGCGGCGTGGCAAGGCGCTGGCCGCGGTGGTCCGCAAGGTCACCGTGACCGACGAGTCGGGCAACCCGGTGAACCTGGACGAGCTGTTCGGCACCGAGGAAGGCGGCGAGGCCGGCGAGACGGCTGAGGCCACCGAGGCCACCGAGGCGACCACCGAGGCCAGGGCGGCCGCGGAGCGCGGCGAGTGACGCCGGGCGTGACCGGGCGGCCCGCGGCGCGGGCGGCTATCCGGCACGCTCTCAGCGAAACCGGGCGGTGCCGGCACGTCGGCGCCGCCCGCCTTGGTTAGGGTCGTTGACGTAGAGATCAGGGCAACACGGCGGAACACCGGCGACGTGCCGAGTTCGCGTCCGCCAACCCCCGGAGAAGGCAGGCAGACGTGACGCAGGACCTTTCCCGTACCGACGAGATGCGGGTGACCAGCTCAGGGCTCAACCTCACCGACTCGGTGTACGAGCGGCTGCTCCGCGAGCGGATCGTCGTTCTCGGCTCGCAGGTGGACGACGAGGTCGCCAACCGGATCAGCGCCCAGTTGCTGCTGCTCGCCGCCGAGGACCCGGACCGGGACATCCACCTGTACATCAACTCGCCGGGTGGCTCGGTGACCGCGGGCATGGCCATCTACGACACCATGGAGCTGATCGAGCCGGACGTGGCCACCTTCGCCATGGGCATGGCCGCGTCGATGGGCCAGTTCCTGCTGTCCGCCGGCGCCCGGGGCAAGCGCTACGCGCTGCCGCACGCGCGGATCATGATGCACCAGCCCTCCGCCGGGGTCGGCGGCACCGCGTCGGACATCGCCATCCAGGCCGAGCTGTTCGCCAAGCACAAGCGGGAGATGGCGGAGCTGATCGCCGCGCAGACCGGCCAGTCCGTGGAGCGGATCATCGCCGACTCCGACCGGGACCGCTGGTTCACCGCGGAGGAAGCCCGGGAGTACGGCTTCATCGATCACGTCATCACGCGGGCGGCGCAGATCGGCAACACCCGCGGCAACCGCCGCTGACCCGGCCGCCGGCCAGCAGGACCTTCGTCGAGGAGCCAACCACAGTGACCGAGTACCACCTCCCGCAGTCCCGGTACGTGCTGCCCTCGTTCATCGAGCGGACCAGCTACGGGGTCAAGGAGTCCAACCCGTACAACAAGCTCTTCGAGGAGCGCATCGTCTTCCTCGGGGTGCAGATCGACGACGCCTCGGCCAACGACGTGATGGCCCAGCTTCTCGTGCTGGAGTCCACCGACCCGGACCGGGACATCCTGATGTACATCAACTCGCCCGGCGGGTCGTTCACGTCGCTGATGGCGATCTACGACACCATGCAGTTCGTCCGGCCGGACATCCAGACGTACTGCCTGGGCCAGGCCGCCTCGGCGGCCGCGGTGCTGCTCGCCGCCGGTACCCGCGGCAAGCGGCACGCCCTGCCGAACTCCCGGGTGCTCATCCACCAGCCGGCCATGGAGGGCGCCTACGGCCAGGTCTCGGACCTGGAGATCCAGGCCAACGAGATCCAGCGGGTGCGCCGGATGATGGAGCACACCCTGGCCAGGCACTGCAACAAGTCGCCGGAGGAGATCCGCGCCGACATCGAGCGTGACAAGATCCTCACGGCGGACGAGGCCAAGGACTACGGCATCGTGGACGAGGTGCTCCCTTACCGGAAGCTGTCCCCCACGCCGTGACGGCGTGGCGGAGCCGACACGCCGAGCGCACCACCTTTGCCGGTGCGCTCGGCGCGGCCGGGGCACGCTAGTGCTCCCGCTCCGGTGGGTGTACGGGTACCGTCGAGAGCAACGCGTGAGGCCCGCGGCAGCGGGGCGAGCCATCGAACAGCCAGGCGCACCCCGGGGGTGTGCCGGAGGGGACAGAGGTCAGCGGTCATGGCGCGTATCGGTGACGGCGGAGACCTGCTGAAGTGCTCCTTCTGCGGGAAGAGTCAGAAGCAGGTCAAGAAGCTCATCGCCGGCCCCGGCGTGTATATCTGCGATGAGTGCATCGACCTCTGTAACGAGATCATCGAGGAGGAACTCGCCGAGGCGGGTGACGTCAAGCTCGACGAGTTGCCCAAGCCGGCCGAGATCCACGAGTTCCTCGACCAGTACGTGATCGGTCAGGACGATGCCAAGCGCACCCTGTCGGTGGCCGTCTACAACCACTACAAGCGCATCCAGGCCGGCGACCGGACCAGGGACGGGCGGGACGACGGGGTCGAGCTGGCCAAGTCGAACATCCTGATGCTCGGCCCGACCGGTTGCGGCAAGACCTACCTGGCGCAGACCCTGGCCAAGCTGCTCAACGTGCCGTTCGCCATCGCTGACGCGACCGCGCTCACCGAGGCCGGCTACGTCGGCGAGGACGTGGAGAACATCCTCCTCAAGCTCATCCAGGCGGCCGACTACGACGTCAAGCGGGCCGAGACGGGCATCATCTACATCGACGAGGTCGACAAAATCGCTCGGAAGAGTGAAAACCCGTCGATCACCCGGGACGTCTCCGGCGAGGGCGTCCAGCAGGCCCTGCTGAAGATCTTGGAGGGCACCACCGCGAGCGTGCCCCCGCAGGGCGGTCGCAAGCACCCGCACCAGGAGTTCATCCAGATCGACACGACGAACGTGCTGTTCGTGGTGGCCGGCGCGTTCGCCGGACTGGAGAAGATCATCCAGGACCGGGTGGGCAAGCGTGGCCTGGGCTTCGGCGCGGAGGTGCGGTCCAAGGCCGAGACCGAGACGCAGGACTTCTTCAGCGACGTCATGCCCGAGGATCTGATCAAGTTCGGGCTGATTCCGGAGTTCATCGGCCGGCTGCCGGTGGTCGCCAGCGTCACCAACCTGGACAAGCCGTCCCTGGTGCAGATCCTCACCGAGCCGCGGAACGCGCTGGTTAAGCAGTACCAGAAGCTGTTCGAGATGGACGGCGTCGAGCTGGAGTTCACCAAGACCGCCCTGGAGGCGGTGGCCGACCAGGCCATCCTGCGCGGTACCGGGGCGCGTGGCCTGCGCGCGATCATGGAGGAGGTGCTGCTGCCGGTGATGTACGACATCCCCAGCCGCACCGACGTGGCCAAGGTCGTGATCACCGAGCAGACCGTGCGGGAGAACGTCAACCCGACCATCGTGGCGCGGCAGCCCACCCGGCGGGAGCGCCGCGAGAAGTCGGCCTGACCGGCGCCCCGCGGCCCGGGGAGCCGCCGGTGGCCTGGCCGTACGTACTGCTGGTCCACGAGGACCCGGACCCGGGCCCCCGGCACTGGCAGAGCTGGCTGGCCGGCCAGCTGGCCCGCCGAGGGGCGCTGGTGGACGTGCCCACCTTCACCGACCCGGACCGGCCGGTGCGCGACACCTGGCTCACCGAACTGCGGGAACACCTGGCCGTCGCGCCGGCCGCGGCCGGGCGGGTGGTGCTGGCCCACTCCTGGGGTGCCACGCTGTGGCTGCACCACGCCGCCGGGCGGTTCGACCGCGGGCTGCGGGTGGAACGGGTGCTGCTCGTCGCCCCACCCGCGCCGCGCTGCCACCGGGCCGAGATGGTCGGCTTCCACCCCGTGCCGCTGGACCCGGCCGGCCTGCGCCGCGCCGGCGGCCACACCCGCCTGGTGGTCGGCTCGGACGACCCGGCCTGCCCGGTGGCGGATGCCGCCGGGATGGCTCGCGCGCTGGGTGTCGACCTGGACGTGCTGCCGCACGGCGGGCACCTGGACCCGGCCGCCGGCTATGGCGCCTGGCCCGCCGCGCTGGACTGGGTCCGCACCGGGGCCACCCCGCTGCGGGCCGCCGGCCAGACCGCCACCCCGCTGCCGGAAGCGCGGTTCAGACGTGGTGGGTGAGCGGCCGGGGGGTCACGTGCCGGCCGAGGAACCGGATCGCGTCCGGCACCACCTTCCGGTACAGCGCGTCGTTGTGCGCGCCCGAGGTGATCACCCCGACCTCCGGCTTGACCTCCCGGATGAACCTGCTGGTGCCGTCGATGAACCGGTCGTGGTCGCCGACCCACACGCCGATCGGTTGCGGGCCGAGCTTGTCCAGGTTGCGCAGCGGGTCCAGGGCCGCCCACTGGGCCGCGTCGGTGAACGCGTGCCGCTTGTCCATCTCCGTCCACGAGGTGAGCAGCGCCGGGGAGATGGCGGCGATGGCCTGCGCGGGTTGCCGGCGCTCGGCGCGGCGACGCCCGTACAGCAGCGCGCCGAACCCGCCCATGGACACCCCGGTGCAGGCGAACGGCACCCCGCGGGCACCCAGCCCACGCTGGGCCAACCAGCCCGGCACCTCGTCGAGCAGCATGGCCATCGGGTCGTCCCCTGGGTGGGCCTCGTGCCAGTAGTTGTTGCCGCCGTCCAGGGCGACGAACGCGAACGGCGGCACCACCCCGCGGGACACCAGGTCGGCCAGCACGGTGGGCATGCCGCCGACCGCGGCGTACCGGGCGTTGCCGTTCAGCCCGTGCAGCAGCAGGGACACCGGGATGCCCCCGGCCGGTACCCCCGGCGGGAGGATGGTGAGCATCGTCACCAGCCGGCCCCTGGCCCGCGAGAAGACCTGCTCCACCCTGGTCACCGGCCGGTACCCGGTGACCGCGGAGCCGGCTGCCTCCAGCGCCCGGCGGACGGTCGCGCCGCCCGGGTTCGGCGCCCTCGTGGCACTCGCCGCCAGCCCGCTGACCGCGATCCCGGTGATGCCGGCCGCGGCCAGCAGTGTGCGACGGCCCAGCCGCGGGCGCGCGGCGGGCCGGTCCCCGTCGTCCATCCAGCCTCCCGTCCGCGCACGTGGCGCGGACCCCCTCAAGGACGTTGACCGGCGATGGCCGGTCGACCCCTCCCGTCGACCGATCGCGACCATCGTGGTGGGCCGCTCGCCGGTTCACAAGCGCGGGGGACGGAACGTGGCCATGTCGACATCGTTTGATCACGCCACGTGACCGCGTGGGTCCACGTCCGTAACGATTCAGCGGCGCGCGGCGGCGGGCACCTCGCGGAGCACCCGCTCCGCGCCGGTGTAGACGTTCATCGACTCGCCGCGCAGGAAGCCGACCAGGGTCATGCCCTGTTCCTCGGCGAGCTCGGCGGCGAGCGAGGACGGCGCGGACACCGCGGCGAGCACCGGGATGCCGGCCATCGCCGCCTTCTGCACCAGCTCGAACGACGCCCGGCCGGAGACCAGCAGCACGCATCCGGCCAGCGGCACCCGGCCGGCGAGCAGCGCCCAGCCGAGCACCTTGTCCACCGCGTTGTGCCGGCCGACGTCCTCCCGCACCGCCAGCAGCTCGCCGGACGCGGTGAACAGGCCGGCGCCGTGCAGCCCGCCGGTGGCGTCGAACACCCGCTGGGCGCGCCGCAGCCGGCCGGGCAGCTCGGACAGCACCCGCATCGGCACCCGGCAGCCGTCCCCGGCGGGGGAGTAGCGGGTGCGCAGCTTCACGGCGTCCAGCGCGGCCTTGCCGCACACCCCGCACGAGGACGTGGTGTAGAAGTTGCGCTCCACCCCGGTGTCCGGCGGCGGGATGTGCCGGCCAAGCTGGACGTCCAGCACGTTGTAGGTGTTCTGGCCGTCCGGGCCGGTTCCGGCGCAGTAGCGGGCGCTCAGCACGTCGTCCGCGCCGCCGATCACGCCCTCGGTGAGCAGGAACCCGTGCGCCAGCTCGACGTCCTGGCCCGGCGTGCGCATGGTCACCGCGAGCGGGGTGCCACCCACCCGCAGCTCCAGCGGCTCCTCCGCGGCCAGCGCGTCCGGACGCCGCCGCTCCAGCTCGGGGGAGAGCTTGAGCACCGGACGCCGCACCGTCACCCGACCCATGCCACCAGCCTCCCGGAACCGCACGTGTCACGCATGCGCGGGCTCCAGCCGCACCACGATCGACTTCGAGGTGGGCGTGTTGGAGGTCGCGGCGGTCGAGTCGAGCGGGATCAGCGGGTTGGCCTCCGGGAAGTAGGTGGCCGCGCAGCCGCGCGCGGTGGGGTAGCCGACCACCCGGAAGTCCTTGACCCGGCGCTCGACCGTGCCGGTCGGGTCCTCCGGCCACTCGCTGACCAGGTCCACCCTGGACCCGTCGCCGATGCCCAGGGCGGCCAGGTCGTCCGGGTGGACGAACACCACCCGCCGGCCGTCCCGCACGCCGCGGTAACGGTCGTCCAGCCCGTAGATCGTGGTGTTGTACTGGTCGTGGCTGCGCAGCGACTGCAGCAGCAGCCGGCCCTCCGGCACCCGCGGCACGTGGAGTGCGTTGACGGTGAGGTTCGCCCTGCCGGTGGCGGTGGGGAAGGTGCGCGCGTCCCTCGGCGGGTGCGGCAGCACGAACCCGTCCGGCTGGCGGACCTTGCGGTTGTAGTCGTCGCAGCCCGGCACCACTCGGGCGATCCGCTCCCGGATGGCGTCGTAGTCGCGCTCGAACTCGGCCCACGGCACGGGGTGGTCGTCGCCGAGCAGCGCGCGGGCCAGGCCGCAGACGATGGCTACCTCGGAACGCAGGTGCTCGCTGGCCGGCTCGAGCCGGCCGCGCGAGGCGTGCACCACGGACATCGAGTCTTCGACGGTGACGAACTGCTCGCCGGCGGCCTGCAGGTCCCGCTCGGTGCGGCCCAGGGTGGGCAGGATCAGCGCGGTGCGGCCGGGCACCACGTGCGAGCGGTTCAGCTTGGTGGACACGTGCACGGTGAGCTCGCAGGAGCGCAGCGCCCGCTCGGTGAGTTCGGTGTCCGGGGTGGCGGAGACGAAGTTGCCGCCGAGCGCGAAGAACACCCTGACCCGACCGTCCCGCATGGCGCGCAGCGTGTTCACCGTGTCGTAGCCGTGGTGGCGCGGAGTGCTGATGCCGAACTCGGCGTCCAGCGCGGCCAGGAACGGTTCGGGCGCCTTCTCCCAGATGCCCATGGTGCGGTCGCCCTGCACGTTGGAATGGCCGCGCACCGGGCACACCCCGGCACCCGGCTTGCCGATCATGCCGCGCAGCAGTAGCACGTTGCACACCTCGCGGATGGTGGCCACCGCGTGCGGATGCTGGGTCAGCCCCATCGCCCAGCAGACGATGGTCCGCTCCGACTCGGCGAACATCCGGGCCACCCTGGCGATCTGCTCGCGCGGCAACCCGGTCGCGCTGTCCACTTCGGACCAATCGAGGTTGCCGACGTGCTCGGCGTACGCCTCGAAGCCGTGGGTGTGCGTCTCGACGAACTCCGCGTCCACCGCGCTGCCCGGGTTCTCGTCCTCGGCGGCCAGCAGCAGGTTGCCCAGCGCCTGGAACAACGCCATGTCGCCGCCGAGACGGATCTGGCAGAACTCGTCCGCCAGCGGCGTGCCGCGGCCGAGCACGCCGCGCAGGTTCTGCGGGTTGCGGAACCGCATCAGCCCGGCCTCGGGCAGCGGGTTGACCGCGACGATCCGCGCGCCGTTCCGCTTGGCCCGCTCCAGCGCCGACAGCATCCTCGGGTGGTTGGTGCCCGGGTTCTGGCCGACGACCACGATCAGGTCGGCGTGGTCGAAGTCGGCCAGACTCACCGATCCCTTGCCGACGCCGATGACCTCCTTCAGCGCCGCGCCGGAGGACTCGTGGCACATGTTCGAGCAGTCCGGCAGGTTGTTCGTGCCGAACGAGCGGGCCAGCAACTGGTAGCAGAACGCGGCCTCGTTGCTGGTGCGGCCGGAGGTGTAGAACGCGGCTTCGTCCGGTGTGGACAGTCCGCGCAGCGCGTCGGCGACCAGCGCGAACGCCTCGTCCCAGGAGATCGGCGTGTAGTGGGTGGCCTCCGGGCGCAGCACCATCGGCCGGGTGAGCCGGCCCTGCTGGCCCAGCCAGTAGTCGCTGCGCTGGGCCAGTTCCTCGACCGGATGGGCGGCGAAGAACTCCGGCCCGACGCGGCGCAGCGTGGCCTCCTCGGCCACCGCCTTGGCGCCGTTCTCGCAGAACTCGGCCACCTTGCGGTGGCCGTGCGGCTCGGGCCAGGCGCAGCCCGGGCAGTCGAACCCGTCCCGCTGGTTGACCAGCCGCAGGGTGCGCACCGACCGGCCCAACCCCATCTGCGCCAGCCCGTGCTGCGCCGACACGAGCACCCCGGTCACCCCGGCGGCCCAGTCCTTGGGCTTGTCGATGTCCAGTCGCGTCTCGTCGACGTCCTGCTGCGGCGCCTCGCGGGTCATGGATACATCCTCCGCCGGGCGGCCGCCGTTCACCAAGCCCCGCCGGTCAGGCGACTGTCCGCGTCCCTCGCCCGCCGGACGCCCGAGGCGGTCGGCGCACGCCGCGGCGGGACGTCATCGGTGGCCGGGCGCTGGCCCGCGGGGATGTGCTGCCGACGCGCCCCCGCGCTCAGGCCCGCCGGCAGCACGCGATCGCCGCACCTGACGTGGGGCGAGGTCACGACGTTGTGCTGCGGGAACGCAGCGACCCCAGGACGCAATTGTGAGCTGTGCCACAGACTTTCGGGTAGCGGCCGTCCGGGGGAGGGCGGCCGCCACCCGCGTTCGCGGCACCGGTCTGAGACGGTTGGCGCCGCGGGCGCCCACGGATCAGGCGTCCGCGAGGCTGACCTCGATGCGCAACTCGTGGTCGTCGTCCGGGGTCAGCTCCAGCGACTCGACGTTGCCCGCGGCCCGCAGGTCGCCGGAGATCGTCTCGATGGTGCGCAGCTCACCGCGCGGTCCGACCACGCGCACCGACTCGACCGGGGCGCGCATCGACCGCTTGGCGTCCGACTTGGCCTTGCGGATGGCGCTGATCGTGCTGCTGGCCAGCGAGATGACCCGCGCGTCACCCTCGGCGGCGCCGGGAGTGGGCCACGGGCTGGTGTGCACCGAGTCGTCGTGCCACCACGACCACGCCTCCTCCGCGCTGTACGGCAGGAACGGCGCGAGCAGCCGCAGCAGCGTGGACAGCGCGGTGCGCAGCGCCAGCCGCGCCGACTCGGTGGCCGGCCCGCCCGCCTCGTCGTAGGCGCGCTGCTTGACCAGCTCGACGTAGTCGTCGCAGAAGAACCAGAAGAACCGCTCGATGCGCTCCAGCGCGCTGGTGTACTCGAACGCCTCCAGCGCCTCTGTGGCCTGCCGCACCACGTCGTCCAGCGCGGCCAGCATCGCCCGGTCCAGCGCCTCGGTGCACGCCGCGCCGCCGGCCGGCCGGGGGAAGCCGAGCACGAACTTGCTGGCGTTGAGCAGCTTGGTGGCCAGCCGCCGGCCGATCTTCATCTGGCCCTGGTCGAACGCGGTGTCCGTGCCGGGCCGCCCGTTCGCCGCCCAGTAGCGCACCGCGTCCGGGCTGAACTGCTCGAGCAGGTCGATCGGGGTGACCACGTTTCCCTTCGACTTGCTCATCTTCTTGCGGTCCGGGTCCAGGATCCAGCCGGACAGCGTGGCGTGCCTCCAGGGCAGCGTGTGCCCGTCCAGTTCGGCGCGCAGCACCGTGGCGAACAGCCAGGTGCGGATGATGTCGTGCGCCTGGGGACGCATGTCCATCGGGAAGGTCTGCGCGTACAGCTCCGGGTCCGTCTCCCAGCCGCAGGCGATCTGCGGGGTGAGCGAGGATGTCGCCCAGGTGTCCATCACGTCCGGGTCGCCGACGAACCCGCCCGGCCGGCCGCGCTGGTCCTCGGCGTAGCCCGGCGGAGTGTCCGAGGACGGGTCGATGGGCAGCGCGTCCTCGCTGGGCAGGATGGGCGCGTCGTAGCGCGGCTCGCCTGCCTCGTCCAGGGGGTACCACACCGGGAACGGCACGCCGAAGAACCGCTGCCGGCTGATCAGCCAGTCGCCGTTGAGACCGCGCACCCAGTCGTCGTAGCGGGCCTTCATGTAGGACGGGTGCCAGTTCAGCTCGGCGCCGCGCTCCAGCAGCACGTCCTGGTGCGCGATCGAGCGGATGAACCACTGCCGGCTGGACACGATCTCCAGCGGCTTGTCGCCCTTCTCGTAGAACTTCACCGGGCGCACGGTCTTCCGTGGTTCGCCGTCCAGATCGCCGGACTCGCGCAGCATGGCCACGATGCGCTCCCGCGCGGTGTGCACGGTCGCGCCGGCCAGTTCCGCGTACGCCTTGCGGCCCTCCGGATCGTCCAAACCGGACGGTGGGTCGGCGAGGATGCGGCCGTCGCGGCCGATGACGGTGCGGGTGGGCAGCTTCAGCTCCCGCCACCACTGCACGTCGGTGAGGTCACCGAAGGTGCAGCACATGGCGATGCCGGCGCCCCGCTCCGGCTCGGCCGCCGGGTGCGCCAGCACCGGGATCTCCACCCCGAAGATCGGCGAGCGCACCGTGCCGCCGAACAGGCCCTGGTAGCGCTCGTCGTCCGGGTGCGCGATCAGCGCGACACACGCCGGGATCAGCTCGGGCCGGGTGGTCTCGATGTGGATCGGCTGCCCGCCCGGGCCGTGGAAGGCCACCCGGTGCCACGCGCCGGCGTGGTCCCGGTCCTCCAGTTCGGCCTGGGCCACCGCGGTGCGGAACCCGACGTCCCACAGCACGGGCGCCTCCGCCTGGTACGCCTCGCCGGCGCGCAGCAGCCGGAGGAAGGAGGTCTGCGACACCCGCTGGGCGTGCCGGCCGATGGTGGTGTACGTCATCGACCAGTCCACCGACAGGCCGAGCTTGCGCCAGGTCTCCTCGAACGCCTTCTCGTCCTGCGCGGTCAACTGCTCGCACAGCTCGACGAAGTTGCGCCGGGAGATGCTCTGCACTCCCCGGTCGCCCTTCTTGCCCACCGGCTCCGGCGCGCGGAAATCCGGGTCGTAGGGCTTGCTGGGCTCGCAGCGGACCCCGTAGTAGTTCTGCACCCGCCGCTCGGTGGGCAGGCCGTTGTCGTCCCACCCCATCGGGTAGAACACGTGCTTGCCGCGCATCCGCTGGAACCGCGCGATGATGTCGGTGTGGGTGTAGGAGAAGACGTGGCCGACGTGCAGCGACCCGCTGACGGTCGGCGGCGGCGTGTCGATGGAGAATACCGCCGCACGGTCACCGGGGGCGTGGAACCGGTAGACACCGGCCCGCTCCCACCGGTCAGCCCACTTCGCGTCCAGGCCGTCCAGCGACGGCCGGTCGGGCACGTTCGGCGTGGTCTCGGACACGCGCTCGCCACCTCATCCAGCTTCTACCGCGGTTGATGCACCAGACTCCACGCGAGCCCATCACCGCCCCCGTACGTGGCTCGCCTGGCCTGCAAGATTAGCGTAACGGGCGGTTCACACCCTTTTCCGGGCACTGGCCTGCGCCGCCGGTTTCCGGGTCGATTCGGAAATCATCCGCATGCGGGCTGGTAGGGGACGTCGGGGAGAAGCTGGTCCCAGCGCGCCCGGTCGGGGCGACCGAGGATGCGGCAGGCCCAGGTGGTGACGCGTTCCGGGCTGGGGTCCCAGAGCCGGATCGTGTCGTCCTCGCTGGCGGTGACCAGCATGCTGCCGGTGGAGTCGAAGGCCACCGCGCGGATCGGGCCGGTGTGCCCGGTGAGCGTGGCCGGCTCGCGGTGCCGGGTGATCCGCCACAGGTTCGCGGTCCGGTCCGCACCCGCGGTGGCCAGCAGGTGCCCGTTCGGGCTGAACGCCATGGCGTAGACCGGTGCGGAGTGACCGACCAGGGTGGCCAGCCGCCGCTGCCGGACCATGTCCCACAGCGTGATCGCCCGGTCGTCGCCCGCGCTGGCCAGCAGGTCGCCCTCCGGGCTCCAGGCGATCGCGCGCACCGCGCCGGGCCGGCCGAGTGCGCCGAGTTCGCGGCGCCCTTCGGCGTCCCACAGCCGCACCGTGCCGTCCTGGCCGCCGGTGGCCAGCGTCTCGCCGTCCGGGCTGAACGCCGCCGCGTACACCGGGCCGGCATGGCCGGTCAGGGTGGCGAGCAGGCGGTGGGTGGCCACGTCCCAGAGGCGGGCGGTGCCGTCGTCGCCGCCGGTGGCCAGCAGCCGGCCGTCCGGGCTGAACGCCACGGCCCGCACCGGGCCGGCGTGCCCGGTGAGGGTGGCCACCGGGGCGCGGCTGGCCACGTCCCACAGCCGGGCGGTGCCGTCGTCGCCCGCGCTGGCCAGCAGCCGGCCGTCGCCGCTCGCCGACACCGCGCGGACCGGTGCGGTGTGCCCGATCAGCACCGCCGCCTGCCTGCGGTCGGTGACGTTCCACAGCCGTAACGCGCCGTCGTCGCCGGCGGTGGCCAGGCCGCGGCCGCCGGGCAGGAAGGTCGCCGCGAACACCGCCGAGCTGGGGTGGGCCACCAGCAGGGAGGCCCGCAGGTCCCACAGCACCGCGGTGCCGTCGCTGCTGGTGGTGGCCAGCAGCGGGCCGTCGGGAGCGAACGCGGCCATGTGCACCGCGCTGGTGTGGCCGGCCAGCGTGACCAACTGGTGCCGGCTGGCCACGTCCCACACCCGCGCGGTCTGGTCGTCGCCGGCGGTGGCCAGGGTGGTGCCGTCCGGGCTCCACGCCACGCTCCACACCGTGCCGGTGTGCCCGGTAAGGTTGGCCAGCGGCGTCCGGGTGGCAACGTCCCACAGCCGCACCGCGCCGTCGCCGCCCGCGCTGGCCAGGGTCCGCCCGTCCGGGCTCCACGCCACCCCGTACACCGCGGCGGGGTGGCCGACCAGCGAGGCGATCTCGCCGCGACCGGCCACGTCCCACAGCCGCACCGTGCGGTCAGCGCCGGCGGTGGCCAGGGTGCGCCCGTCCGGGCTCCACGCCACCGCCTCGACCGCGTCCGCGTGCCCCACCAGCGCGCCGAGCAGGCGATGCGCGGTGACGTCCCACAGCCGCACCACGCGGTCCTCGCCGCTCACGGCGAGGGCGCGGCCGTCGGGGCGCCACGCCACGCCGGTCATCCGGCTGGCCGCCCCGGGCAGGGTGTCCACCTGCCGCCGGCTGGCCACCTCCCACAGCCGCACGGTGTGGTCCGCGCCGAGGCTGGCCAGCAGGTGCCCGTCGGGTGAGAACGCGACGCCGACCACGGCGTCGGTGTGCCCGGTGAAGTCGCCGACCTGCCGCCGCTGCACCACGTCCCACAGCCGCACGGTGTGGTCGGCGCTGGCGGTGGCCAGCAGCCCACCGTCCGGGCTGAACGCCGCCCCGTACACCGGCCCCTGGTGCCCGGCCAGCCGGCCGGCGAACAGCCGGGCCTGGGTGGACAGCAGCGCGCCCCTGGCCTCCCGGGTGGGCGCCTGGTGGTAGGCCTCGACGGCGAGCAGCATCGCCGCGTCCGGCTGGCCGGCCAGCATGCTCGCCTCGGCCGCCAGCTCACCAGACAGCGCGAGCCGCCGCTGGTCCAGCGCGCGTTGCCGGTGCCGCAGCGCCAGCGCGCCGGCGAGCAGCGCGAGCACCAGCAGCGTCGCCAGGGCCGCCACCAGCCGCCGCCACAGCCGGTCCCGCCCCTGTCCGCCGCCGCGCCATCCGCGCTCCCGCCGCAGGCTCGCGTCCAGGAACTCCCGCTCGGCCGGCGGCAGCACGTCCGCCGCCGTCCCCTCCCGGGCGGTGGCCAGGCGGGCGCCCCGGTAGAGCAGGTCGGGATCGCGGCCGTGGGCGTGCCACTCGACCGCGTCCCTGGCCAGCCGGCGGCGGGCCAGGCGGCCGGCGCGGTCGTCCTCGATCCAGTCCCGCAGCCGGGGCCAGCCGCGCAGCACCGCGTCGTGGGTGATCTCCACCTCGCCGCCGGACACGGTCACCAGGCCCGCCGAGACCAGCGCGGCCAGCACGCCGCCGAACCGCTCCAGGTCCCCGCGCGGGACCCGGCGGCGCACCGGGTCGCCGTCCTCGGGTACCGCGACCAACTGTGTCATCAGCTCGCGGACCAGCGGGCGCTCGGCGGTGGCGAGCCCGGCGTAGGCGGTCTCCGCGGTGCTGGCCAGCGCGCCGGGAACCCCGCCGGCGTCCTGGTAGCCGGCCATGGTCAGCCGGCGGCCGTCCCGCCGCTGCCAGGACGCCCACAACGCGTGGGAGAGCGGCGGCAGGGCGTCCGGCGGGTGGCCGTCCTCGCCGAGGTCGGCGAGGATCAGCTCGACCAGGCCGGGCTCCAGTTCCAGGCCGGCCAGCCGGGCCGGCTCGACGATCGCCGAGCGCAGCTCCGCGGTACTCATCGGGCCGAGCGGAAGGTGCCCCTGCTGCAGCGCGGCCACCAGCGGCGGGTGGGCCAGGCAGGAGGCGTAGTGGTCGGCCCGGACGCCGAGCACCACCAGCGCCGGCGGGTCGTCGTGCCGGGAGATGCCGGTACCGGCGGCCGCGCACAGGCTGGTCACGAAGGTCCGCCGCGCGCCATCGTCCGCGCACAGCGTGAAGACCTCCTCGAACTGGTCGACGACCAGCACCAGGCGGCTGCCGGCCGGAGCCGGCCCGGTCGGGCGGTCGCGCAGCACGGCGGCGAACCGCTGCGGCCCCGCGGCGAGTTCCGCCAGCACGTCCGGCACCGAGGAGCCGGTGGCTTCGGCCACCCGCCCGGCGAGTTCGGTGACCGGGTGGGCGGTCGGGGTGAACGCGACCACCGGCCACTCGGCGGAGCCGGGCGCCGGCAGCGAACCGCGGGTCAGCGCGGGCAGCAGGCCGGCGTGCAGCAGAGAGGTCTTGCCGGCCCCGGAAGGGGCCACCACGGCGAGCGGGCCACCGCGCTGCACCCGGTCGGCCAGCCGGGCCACCAGCGTGGCGGTGGCGCGTTCGCGGCCGAAGAACCACCGGGCGTCCGCCGCCCCGTACGGGGCTAAGCCGCGATACGGGCAGGCGTCCACGGGCGGCACCGGCCGGTCGCCGACCCGCGGCCGGGGCACCACGTCGACCAGCGCGAGCAGGCTGCCGCCCGCGCCGAGCGCGGCGTCGCAGCGGCGGGCCACGTCCATGGTGACCGGCTTGTCCCCGTTCTCGATCTTGCTCAGGTAGCCCTTGCTGTAGTGCACCAGCCGGGACAGCCCGGCCAGCGACACCCCGCGTTGCGCGCGCAGCCGGCGCAGCTCGCTGCCGAACGGCACCCGCGCGGTGCTTTCGGTCATGTGGCCCTCCCTTCCGCGAGTTCGCGCGCGACCGCGATCGCGTCCTCCAGGCGCACCAGTTGGTTGCCGCGGCTTGAGGCACGCATCAGGGAGCCCCCGACCATCTCCGCCCGCGCGCCTCCGACCCCCGAAACGCTCGGGAAACAACGGTGTGTAGTGAGACGTTACGGTATGTGGTAGCGGCTGAACCCGCTGGTCGCCGGAGTGGGTGACCATGCCTGACCTGGGTGGCGGGAGCGGGAGAACGGCCGGCCGTAGACTCGCAAGCCGACGAAAGGTGTCGACGCGGAGAGGGAGTTCGAGCGTGCCGAGTACCGATCCCGCTGCGCTGGCGGCGCTGCGGGCGGTCGAGTCCGAGCTGGACACCCGCTGGCCCGAGAACAAGATCGTCAAGGGGCTGGACCGGATCTCCGCGCTCGTCCACCTGCTGGGCGACCCGCAGCGGACCTACCCGGTGCTGCACATCGCGGGCACCAACGGCAAGACGTCCACCTCGCGCATGCTGGACGCCCTGCTCACCCGGCTCGGCCTGCGCACCGGCCGGTACACCAGCCCCCACCTGCAGTTGGCCACCGAGCGGATCAGCGTGGACGGCGGCCCGATCAGCCCGGAGCTGTACGTGTCCACCTACCGCGAGGTCGAACCGTACGTGTCCATGTTGGACGATCGGGAGCGGGCCGAGGGGCGGCCGCCGCTGACCAAGTTCGAGGTGCTCACCGCGATGGCGTTCGCCGCGTTCGCGGACGCCCCGGTGGAGGCCGCCGTGGTCGAGGTGGGCATGGGCGGATCGTGGGACACCACCAACGTCGCGGACGGCCGGGTGGCGGTGATCTGCCCGATCGGCGTCGACCACGTCGAGTTCCTCGGCTCCGACATCGCCGGTATCGCCGGGGAGAAGGCCGGGATCATCAAGCCGGGCGCGATCGCGGTGATGGGCGAGCAGGTCCCGGAGGCCGCCCGGGTGGTGCTGGAGCGCTGCGCGGACGTGGACGCGACGGTGGCCAGGCAGGGCTCCGAGTTCGGCGTGCTGGAGCGGGAGATCGCGGTCGGCGGCCAGCGGCTCGCGCTGCAGGGCCTCGGCGGCGTCTACGACGAGATCTTCCTGCCGCTGCACGGCGCGCACCAGGCGCGCAACGCCTCGCTGGCACTGGCCGCCGCCGAGGCGTTCTTCGGCGCCGGCGCGCAGAAGCAGCTGGCCATCGACCCGGTGCGCGAGGCGTTCGCCTCGGTGACCACGCCTGGCCGGCTGGAACGGGTCCGTTCCGCGCCGACCGTGCTGGTGGACGCCGCGCACAACGAGCACGGCGCGCGCGCCCTCGCCACCGCGTTGCAGGACGAGTTCCACTTCCGCCGGCTGGTCGGCGTGGTCGGCGTGCTGGCCGGCAAGGACGCCCGGGGCATCCTGGCCGCGCTGGAGCCGGTGGTCGCGGAGATCGTGCTCACCACGAACTCCTCGCCCCGCGCGCTGGACCCGGACGAGCTGGCCGGCATCGCCAAGGAGGTCGTCGGGGAGGACCGGATCGTGGTGGAACCGCGGCTGGCCGACGCCATCGAGACCGCGGTGCACCTCGCCGAGCGGACCGAGGACCCGGAGGAGCCGGTGGCCGGCGCCGGCGTCGTGGTGACCGGGTCGGTGGTGACCGCGGGCGACGCCCGCGCCCTGTTCGGCAAGGAACCGGAGTGACCCCGGTGGAGCCGCGGAACGAAGGAGCCGGCATGACCGATGGACCGGAGCGGCCCGCGGCGCCGCGGCGCGATCCGTGGCGGAGCTTCCGCGCGGTGCAGTCCGGCATCCTGGTGATCGAGGCGATCGTGGTGGCGCTGGCCCTGCTGGTCGTGGCCCGGCTCGGCGGGGGGCTGGGCAGCGTGGCTGGCGGTGTGGTGCTGGCGCTGGTCGCCGCCCTGCTGGTCACCTCGGGCCTGGTGCGGTTCCGCTGGGGGCTGTGGGTGGCGGTGGCGCTGCAGGTCGCGCTGATCGGCTGCGTGGTGCTGCAGACCGCGCTCGGGTTCATCGGGGTGGTGTTCGCCCTGGTCTGGGGGTACGTGCTGTGGGTGCGCCGGGACGTCGCTCGCCGCTTGGCCGCAGGCCGCCTGCCCGGCCAGCAGCCGCCTGCTTCCTGACCGCCTGACCACGGCGGCGGTCACGCGCCCGTCGCCGCGAACCTCGGTGTCCTTCGCGGCCGGCTCACCGAGAGCAGGTGGTGGTAATACTTGGACTGGTATTACTCTCCTGGTATGCGGCTCACCAGCAAGGGGCAGGTCACCATCCCGCTCGACGTCCGGCGACGCCTCGACCTTCATCCCGGCGACGAGGTCGAGTTCGTGGTGACGGACGACGGGGTCCGCGTGGTCAAGTCCGACAGTGCACCAAGCCGCGGGTCCCGCATCGTCGAACGGTTGCGCGGGCGGGGCGACGTCCATCTGACCACTGACGAGATCATGGCGCTCACCCGTGGCGAGTGAGTCGGCGCCAAGCGGGGCCACCCTGGTCGACGCCAACGTGCTGCTCGACGTGCTCACCGAGGACGAGAAATGGGCCACCTGGTCGGCCGACACGCTGCGGAGGGCCGCCGAAGAGGGTCCGCTGGTCATCAACCCGGTCGTCTACGCCGAGGTCTCCGTGCGATTCTCGCGGATCGAGGAACTGGACGACGCCCTGCCGGCAGAGGACTTTGTCCGCGTGCCGCTGCCGTGGGCAGCCGCCTTCCTTGCCGGCAAGTGCTTCCTGGAATACCGCAGGCGGGGTGGCGCGAAGCGCTCTCCGTTGCCCGACTTCTTCATCGGAGCGCACGCCGCGGTGTCCCGGATGCGCCTGCTGACCAGGGACGCCGCCCGGTATCGGAGCTACTTTCCCACGGTGGCCCTGCTGGCTCCGTGAGCCGAGGCGCGGGAGGCGCTCACCCGAGGGTGGACTGCCGCACACGGTCGTGGGTAGGGCCGCTACGCTGCGCTGGAGCGCCGCCGAGGCGCCGGCATCGACGGTGACGCGGCCGAGCGCCCGCACCGAGCACAGGAGTCGCAGAAGGAGATTGACGGCCGTGAGCGAGCGCACCCTGGTCCTGGTCAAGCCGGACGGCGTCGGCCGAGGACTGGTCGGCGAGGTCATTTCCCGGATCGAGCGCAAGGGGCTCAAGCTGGTCGCACTGGAGTTGCGCCACGTGGACCGGGCGCTCGCCGAGCAGCACTACGCCGAGCACGACGGCAAGCCCTTCTTCAACGACCTGCTGGAGTTCATCACCTCCGGCCCGGTGGTGGCCGCCGTGGTCGAGGGGCCCCGGGCGATCGCGGCGTTCCGGCAGATCGCCGGCGGCACCGACCCGGTGGAGAAGGCCGCCCCGGGAAGCATCCGCGGCGACTACGGCCTCGAGGTGCAGTACAACCTGGTGCACGGCTCGGACTCCGCCGAGTCCGCCGGCCGGGAGATCAAGCTCTGGTTCCCCGACCTCTGACAGCCTGTTCCGGAACCGGACCGACCCTGCGATGACGAGTGTGGGAACGCGCCAGGGCGAAGCCCCGCGATCGCGGGGGCGGGGTGCCTGGTCAGGCACGACCGGAGTGCCGGGTCCCGATCGCGCCCCGGCGACGCGATCGCGGCGCGCGTTCAGGAACAAGCACTGACCGGGCCGCCGGTCGGTGACTCGCACACATCCGAAGAGGGCACCAGGGACAGTGACTGATCCCGCGCAACCCGCCCAGGCCGAGGTGGTCGGCGGACCGGTGCGTGTCAAGGCCGTCACCTCCGGCCTGATCGACGCGTTCGCCGATCTCTGGCTGCGCGTGTCCCGGGCGGGCGGCGCGGTGGACTTCACCCCGGACGTCGACCCCGCCGAGGTGCGGGCCGCCGCGATGTTCGCCGCTGCCGAGGCGAGCGACCCCCGGTCGACCATGCTCGTCGTGTGGCGCGGCACGGACCTGGTCGGCGTGGCGTTCCTGGAGCGCGGCGCCCGGCGGATGACCGAGCACAGCGGCCGGGTGGTGCGGTTGATGGTGGATCCGGACCTGCAGGGCAGGGGCTGGGGCGCGCGGCTGCTGGACGCCTGCGTGGAGCAGGCCAGGGAGCAGGGCATCGAGCGCCTGTTCCTGTCCGCGCGGGACGGCACCGGCCTGCCCGAGTACTACCGGCGGCGTGGCTGGCGGGAGGTCGGCCGGTTACCCAGGGCGATCCGGGTGGCACCGGGCGACGAGCGGGACGAGGTCTGGTTCCACCGCGAGATCCAACCGGGCTGACGACCCGTGGCCGCGCGCGGTGCCGCCACGGGACGTCGCCGGACGGGGGTGAGCCGGCCGATAATGCGCTGCCGCTGTCGGTGGTGGCGGCTACCGTCCGGGACGTGACCGACGTCTGCCCCCTGGTGAAGGCTGCCGGACTGGTGAAGCGGTTCGGCCCGGTGGAGGCCGTGCGCGGGATCGACGTCGAGGTGCGCCGGGGCGAGGCGTTCGGCTTCCTCGGCCCCAACGGCGCCGGCAAGTCGTCCACCATGCGGATGATCGGCTGCGTGTCGCCCCGCTCCGGCGGCGAGCTGACCGTGCTGGGCATGGACCCGGACACCGACGGCGCCCGCATCCGCGCCCGGCTCGGCGTGGTGCCCCAGGAGGACAACCTGGACACCGAGTTGACCGTGCGGCAGAACCTACAGGTCTACGGCCGGTACTTCGGCCTGTCCCGGGCGCACCTGCGGGCGAAGGCCGCCGAACTGCTGGAGTTCGCCCAGCTCACCGACCGGGCCGACGACGAGGTCGACCCGCTCTCCGGCGGCATGAAGCGCCGGCTGACCATCGCCCGCTCGCTGGTCAACGACCCGGACCTGCTGCTGCTCGACGAGCCGACCACCGGGCTCGACCCGCAGGCCAGGCACCTGCTCTGGGACCGGCTGTTCCGGCTCAAGCAGTCCGGCGTCACGCTGATCATCACCACCCACTACATGGACGAGGCCGAGCAACTGTGCGACCGGCTGGTGGTGATGAACGAGGGCCGGATCGCGGCCGAGGGTTCGCCGGCCGAGCTGATCTCCCGCTACTCCACCCGGGAGGTGCTGGAACTGCGCTTCCCGCCGGGCGAGCAACCCCCGGTGGAGCCGTTCATGGACGGCATGGCCGAGCGGGTGGAGGCCCTGCCGGACCGGCTGCTGTTCTACACCGCGGACGGCGAGGCCACCCTCGCCGCCGCGCACGGCAAGGGCCTGCGGCCGGTGTCCACACTGGTCCGCCGCAGCACCCTGGAGGACGTGTTCCTGCACCTCACCGGCCGCAGCCTGGTCGAATAGGGAGTTCCGGATGGTGGTCGAACTGGCCCCGGCCGGCCGCGCGCCGAGCGGGTCGCGCGCCGCGCTGCTCGTGGTGGAGGGGCTGTGGACGTGGTACCGCCGCAACTGGCGGGCCACCGTGGTGTCCAGCGTGTTGCAGCCGGTGCTCTACCTGCTTGCCATGGGTCTCGGCTTCGGCTCCCAGGTGCCGCCGAGCGAGGCCACCGGCGGGCAGCCGTACCTGGTGTACCTGGCCCCCGGGCTGCTGGTCGCGGCGGCGGTGCAGAACGCCGCTTTCGAGTCCACCTACCCGGTGCTGTCCTCGTTCAAGTGGCAGAAGACGTACTGGGGGATCATCGCGACCCCGATCGGCACCGGCGAGCTGGTGTCCGGCCAGCTCCTCTGGATCGCGGTGCGGCTGGCCGTCTCCGGCGCGGTCTACCTGGCGGTCGCCGCCGTGTTCGGCGCGCTGACCGGGCCCGGGGTGCTGCTGTCACTACTGTTCGCGGTGCTCACCGGGATGGCGTTCAGCGCACCCATCGTCGCGTACTCGGCCTCGGTGAACGACGAGGGCGACTCGTTCAGCACGCTGTTCCGGTTCGTGCTGCTGCCCATGTGGCTGCTCGGCGGCACGTTCTTCCCGATCAGCCAGCTCCCGGCGTGGCTGCGGCCGGTGGCCTGGCTGACCCCGATCTGGCACGGCACCGAACTGGCCAGGGGTGCGGCGTTCGGCACGTGGCTGCCGCTGCCCAGCCTGGGCCACGTGGCATACCTGGCGGTGCTGGTCACCACCGGGGTGCTGCTCGCCCGGTGGCGGTTCCGGCGACGGCTGACACGGTGAGGAGGGCGACGGTGGCACGGGACCTTGCCGAGGCGGCGCGGGCGGCGCGGACTCCGGCACCACCGCGGCGTGCCCTGCTGCTCCGGGTGCTGCCCACCGGCCTGTACGCCGGCCGGGCACGGGTGCTGCTGGAACGCTCCGCGCTGGCCAACCGCAGGGCGTGGCTGACCCTGCTCGGCGGGTTCTTCGAGCCGCTGTTCTTCCTGTTCGCTCTGGGCGTCGGCTTCGGAAGGCTGGTCAGCCAGGTCACCGGCCCGGACGGGCACCCGATGAGCTACGTCGCGTTCGTCGCGCCCGCGCTGCTGGCCGCGTCCGCGATGAACGGCGCGGTGTACGACGCCACGTTCAACATCTTCTTCAAGTACAGGTACGCCAAGCTCTACGACGCGATGCTGGCGACCCCGCTCGGCCCGGTGGACATCGCGGTCGGCGAGATCTCCTGGGCGTTGCTGCGCGGCGGCACCTACGCCGCCGGCTTCCTGCTGGTGATGGCGGGCGGCGGGCTGATCTCCTCGCCGTGGGGGCTGCTCGCGCTGCCGGTGGCGCTGCTGGAGGCGTTCGCGTTCGCCGCGGTCGGCATGGCCGCCACCTCCTACATGCGCTCCTGGCAGGACTTCGACCTGGTGCAGCTCGCGCTGATCCCGATGTTCCTGTTCTCCACCACGTTCTTCCCGCTGTCGGTGTTCCCGAGGCCGCTGCAACTGGTCGTGGAGTGCTTCCCGCTGTACCACGCCGTCGAGATGCTGCGCGGCCTCACCACGGGCTGGGTGACTCCCGCGATGCTCGGCCATGCCGCCTACTTCGCCGTCATGGCCGTCGCCGGTTCGGTGGTCGCCGCCCACCGCTTCGGCCGGCTGCTGCTGCGCTGACCGCGGGCGGGTTTCCGGTCATCCGCCGCGGTGGTGACCTTCGTCCGCTTCGACCGGCGGTCGACGCCGCCATCCACCTCGGTGCCGACGGCGCGTACGGAGTCGGTGAGGACGCCGCCACCGGCAGGCAGTCCGAGCAGCAGCGCCGCGAGACCGAGGAACGCGGCTTCTCCTGGTAGCGCGAGCGGAAGGAAGCAGCGTGGGGTCGCCCAAGCTGGACGGGGTCCTGGCGATCCGCCACTCGTGGTGCCGCCCGGACGAGCCGATCCTGGTGTGTGTCCCGCACCCGCCGCGCCGGCGGGGCCGGTGCCGGCGGTGCGCGCGCCCGAGCCGGCGTGGCCGCTGCCCACCGTCTCGCGGTCAGCGAGGGCCGCTTCTGGAACGACGAGTGGGCGCACGACCCGGCGGTGTGGGGGCGGGCCACGCGCGGCACCCGGAGCAGGCCGCCGCGCGCTGCGCCGACCACCTCGTCCTCGGCGGTGCCGAGACCTGGTTGCTGCTGACCACCCGGCGGGTCGCCGTGGTCGTCGAGAGCGCCCACCTGGCGGCCGCCGAAGCGCCTGCCGCCGAAGCCGCCGGGGAGCTCGGCAGGGCCCGCTCACTGGCCCGGAACGTGCAGGACCGGTTCGACACCGCCGCGGACGCGGCGACCGGCCCGCTGGCCGGCTTGCGGGAGGCGCCGATCGACCAGGTCCGGGAGGTGCGCGCGGTACCGCGCGGCCGCACGCCGGTGCCGGAGTGGTTCGTCCGGATCGGGTTCGCCGACGGCTCCGCGGTCGGGTTCCGCGACGGCATGGCCGGGCAGGCGGTGCGGACCGTGCACGCCAACCTGCCCGTCCTGGCAGGCTGAGCCGCGCCCGGCCGGTGCCCGCCGGGAGCTGCCGTTACCCTGGATCGTCGTGAGCGTCGAGTCCGTTTTCCCCCAGTTGGAGCCCCTGCTGCCGAGGGTGTCCAAGCCGGTGCAGTACGTCGGCGGGGAGCTGAACGCCACCGTCAAGGACTGGGACGCCACCAGCGTGCGGTGGGCGCTGATGTACCCGGACGCGTACGAGGTCGGCCTGCCCAACCAGGGCGTGATGATCCTCTACGAGATCCTCAACGAGCAGCCCGACGTGCTGGCCGAGCGCACCTACGCGGTGTGGCCGGACCTCGAGGCGCTGATGCGTGAGCACGGCATCCCACAGTTCACTGTGGACGGTCACCGTCCGGTCGGGGCGTTCGACCTGCTGGGCGTCAGCTTCGCCACCGAACTCGGCTACACCAACCTGCTCGGCGCGCTGGACCTCGCCGGCATTCCGCTGCACGCCACGGACCGCACCGACGAGCATCCGGTCGTCATCGCCGGCGGGCACGCCGCGTTCAACCCGGAGCCGATCGCCGATTTCCTGGACGCCGCCGTCCTCGGCGACGGCGAGGAGGCCGTGCTGGAGATCACCGCCATCGTCCGGGACTGGAAGGCCGAGGGCCGCCCCGGCGGCCGGGACGAGCTACTCGCCCGGCTGGCCGAGACCGGCGGTGTGTACGTGCCGAGGTTCTACGACGTCGAGTACCTGCCCGACGGCCGCATCCAGCGGGTGGTGCCCAACCGGGACCGGGTGCCGTACCGGGTGTTCAAGCGCACTACCATGGACCTCGACGACTGGCCGTACCCCAAGCAACCGCTGGTGCCGCTGGCGGAGAGCGTGCACGAGCGGATGAGCGTGGAGATCTTCCGCGGCTGCACCCGGGGCTGCCGGTTCTGCCAGGCCGGCATGATCACCCGGCCGGTGCGCGAGCGGTCCCTCGACGGCATCGGCGAGATGGTCCAGAAAGGACTCGAGGCGAGCGGGTTCGAGGAGGTCGGCCTGCTGTCGCTGTCCAGCGCGGACCACTCCGAGATCGGCGAGATCACCAGGGGACTGGCTGACCGGTACGAGGGCACCAACACCAGCCTCAGCCTGCCCAGCACCCGGGTGGACGCGTTCAACGTGGACCTGGCCAACGAGCTGTCCCGCAACGGCCGCCGGTCCGGGCTCACCTTCGCCCCGGAGGGCGGCAGCGAGCGGATCCGTCGCGTGATCAACAAGATGGTCAGCGAGGAGGACCTGATCCGCACCGTCACCACCGCATACTCCAGCGGCTGGCGGCAGGTGAAGCTGTACTTCATGTGCGGGCTGCCCACCGAGACCGACGAGGACGTGCTGCAGATCGCCCGCATGGCGCAGGAGGTGATCCGGGCGGGCCGGGAGGCCACCGGCCGCAAGGACATCCGGTGCACCATCTCGATCGGCGCGTTCGTGCCCAAGCCGCACACCCCGTTCCAGTGGGCCGCCCAGGCCGACCCGGAGACGGTGGACAACCGGCTGCGCAAGCTGAGGGCGGCGGTCAACGCCGACCGGAGCCTGGGCCGCAACATCGGCATGCGCTACCACGACGGCAAGCCCAGTCTGATCGAGGGCCTGCTGTCCCGCGGCGACCGCCGGGTCGGCCGGGTGATCGAGCGGGTGTGGCGCGACGGCGGCCGGTTTGACGGGTGGAGCGAGTACTTCTCCTTCCAGCGCTGGGTGGACGCCTGCGCGGCGGAGTTGGAACCGCTGGGCGTGAGCCTGGACTGGTTCACCACCCGGGAACGGGACGAGACCGAGGTGCTGCCCTGGGACCACCTGGACTCGGGCCTGGACAAGGAGTGGCTCTGGGCCGACTGGCAGGACGCCCTGGACGAGCGCGAGCAGGACGACTGCCGGTGGACGCCGTGCTTCGACTGCGGGGTGTGCCCGTCGATGGGCACCGACATCCAGGTCGGCCCGAGCGGCACCGCGCTGCTGCCGATCACCCCGGTGGGCAAGGGGTCTCCGGTGCGCAACCCGGCGCTGCGAAGCTGAACCCTCAGGGCCTGCTCTGAGAACGCTGCGCCGTGATGGTGTCGCCGGGGCTCGCCGGTGACCGCGCACGCCCCGGCTTGTCCTGGTGGCTCGCCTCGCCCCCGCGATCGCGCGCGTTCCGCAAATGAGCATCGCAGTCAGTCCAGTTCCGGAACAGGCTGTCAGTGGCTGGGTGCCGCGCCGGGGGTCACCGCGGCCAGCGCGTCCACCAGGCCGTGCCCGTAGAAGCCGTTGTACCCGGAGTAGCCGGTGCAGTAGGCGTCCTGCACGCCGGTGCCGTTGAGGTCGTAGTCGGCCGGGCAGGGAACGGTGTCCGCCTGCTGGCCGAGCATCCGGGTGAGCTGGGTCACCGTGCTGTGCGGGTGGCTGGACGCGAGCAGCGCGGCCACCCCCGCGGCGTGCGGTGCCGCCATGGACGTGCCGCAGGAGTAGCGGTAGCCGCCCGGCACGGTGGACAGCACGCAACCGCGGCCAGGCCCGTCCGGCCGCTGCCTGCGGTCGCCGCCCGGCGCGGTGAGGTCCACCACGCCCAGGCCGTAGGAGCTGTAGCCGGCCTTCAGCCGCCGCGCTCCCACCGAGGACACGGTGACCACGCCGCGCAGCCCGGCCGGCAGCACGTCGCAGCCGTCACCGAGCCGGCGGGTGCGCTGCTCGGCGGCGTTGTCCGGGCTGCTGGCGTCGGTCTCCGGGGCGGAGAGGTCGGCGCCGGTGTTGGTGGCGGCCGCGATGTTGAGCACGCCGCGGGACGCGGCGTAATCGACCGCGCGGCGCACCGCCTCGTACACCACCGACTGGCCGGGCTCGTCGGGGCAGGCGAACACCCACGGGTCGACGAAGTAGCTGCTGTTGGTGATCGTCATGCCGGTCGTGGCGGCCCACATGAACCCGCATACCGCGGCCTCGGGGTAGATGTAGCCGTCGTCGTCGACCACCTTCACCGAGGCCAGCCGGACCCCGGGGGCCACCCCGGTGATGCCCCGGCCGTCGTCCGCGGCGGCGATGATTCCGGCGACGTGCGTGCCGTGCGGCGAGGTGGTCGGTACCCACGCCGGCCGGTCGCGGTCCGGTGCGCCCGTGGTGCACCCGGCGGAGCGGGCAGGGTCGACGGCGGCGGCGAGATCGGGGTGGGTCGGGTCGACGCCGGAGTCCAGCACGCCCACCAGCACGTCCCGGCTGCCCTCGGTGATCGCATGCGCCCGGTCGGCCCGGATCATCGCCATGTCCCACTGCTCGGCGGTGCGGTCCGCCGGGTCCACCGTGCCGCCGGCGGGAAGCTGGCCGCTCTGCGTCTCGTCCGGCTTGCGGCGGACCCGCCCTCCGCCGCCGGCCAGCGCCTCCGCCTGCGCGCTGTAGGCGTGGTCCCGGCCCATCCGGTCGGCGAACCGGGGATCGGGCGAGGCGGCCACGGCGACCGCGATCTGCGGGTAGTAGACGACCGTGCTCCCGCAGGCGGTGCCGATCGCCGCGTGCGCCGTCTGGCCGGGGGTCCCCCGGTCGAACACCACCAGGTAACGCAGCATCGGGCCGCGATCCACGCAGCCGCCCGGATCCGCGCCCGGGTCCGCGGCGGCCGGCGGAACCACCGCCAGGCAACTCGTGGCGACCAGCGCGGCACTCACCGCCGCGACGCGGGCACGGTGCAGCAGGGGCAACGCGGAACCTCCAGGGTGTGGCGGGCCGGGGCTGCCCGCCGCCGATCGTGCCGGACGGTAGCCACGCCGACGCGGACAGACAAGCGGGACGGCACCTGACCGGCGTCGGTACCGTCCAGGAGGATGTACCCGCGCACCATCGAGGGGAGCAGAACTGAGCCGGCAACACGAGCCCAACCCGTCCGCGGCACCGGTACAGCGGCTTCGGCTGCGCTACGCCAAGCGTGGCAGGCTGCGGTTCACCTCGCACCGGGACGTGGCCAGGGCGTTCGAGCGCGCCCTGCGCCGGGCGGGCGTGCCCATGGCGTACTCGCAGGGCTTCAACCCGCACCCGAAGATCTCCTGGGCGGGCGCCGCCCCCACCGGCGTGGCCAGCGAGGCCGAGTACGTCGAGATCCAGCTCGTCGAGCGGGTGGACCCGGAGGTGCTGCGCGCCGAGTTGGATGCGGCGCTGCCGGACGGCCTGGACGTGTTGCAGGTGGTGCCGGCCAGCGGCGGATCGCTGGCGGATCGGCTGGACGCCAGCCTGTGGCGCATCGAACTGCCCGGTGTCGACCCGCGCGCGCTGGCCGAGGCGGTGGACCGGCTGCTGGCCGCGGACCGGGTGGAGGTGCAGCGGCTCACCAAGGATGGCCGGCGCACCATCGACGTCCGTCCCGCGGTGGTCACCGCCGAGGCGGCGTCGAGCGTCGCCGGGGCGGGTGGGTCACCTGACCGGGTGGAATCCGGGCCGCTCCGGCGGCGTTTTCCTGATGACGAGGAAATTGCCTCGAACGGGACATCGGTTCCCGGCCGTGGCGAGCGGACGGCCGATAATGTTGCTCACGGTAGTCAAATCGGTACCCGCGCCGCTCGAACGGATGATTGGCCGGCACCCGGGAGACCGTGTGGGATACTTGTCACGGTCGTACGGCAGGCAACGCCGGCGGTACGACCAGACGACGTGCTGAGCGCGCTCCGCGTCGTCGCCGGCCTGGAACCGCCGGTGCCCGCGAAGGCGACCCGGATGGCCCAGGGCCAGCTCGACGACGATGGGCGCCTCGCCGATCCGTTGGCCCCGGTGGCGGCGCCCCAGCCAGCCACACGGGACGGGGAGTCGGGCCAGGGCGTCGTAGCGGGACCTGCCGTCTGAGTGCCCGGGCGCGCCCCGGGCCCGGGTGGCGCTGGAAGGATTCCCGCCGCTGGCAGCGGCGGAGACAGAACGAACAGGGCCCCCGTGCGGCCGCGTCCTCGCCAGGACGCGCCCGGGGGCGGAGGAGCTAGATGTCGAACATGGAAAAGCCCGCCGGCAACGCCGGCGGGAATGCGACCACACCTACCCAGGCCGTCTTGGGTGAACTGGCGGCGAAGGTGCGGGTGCATGCGTTGGCGCGGTTGATCGGCGCGAGCAGTCGGGACGTCCTCACCGCGCTGGAGGAGATCGGCGAGCCGGTACGCAGCCCGCAGTCGTCGGTCAGCCGCGAGGTCGCGCTGCGCGTCGCCGAGGCGCTGCTGCCGGACCCGAACGAGCCCGGTGACGACGCCGTGGAGTCGTCCGAGGCGGACACGGTGTCCGCTCGTCCGGTGCCACCCGCCCCGCTGTTCCTGCCGCCGCAGGCGGTGACCGAGCCGGTGTCGCCGGTGGTCCAGGAGCCCGAGGACGTCGGGCGCGCCGACACCGCCGAGGTCGACGCCGACGACGAGGACACCGAGGACGGCGAGGGCGGTCGCCGCCGGCGCCGCCGCCGTGGCCGTCGCGGTCGGGGTCGTGGCCGGGGCGGGCAGGGCGGCGAGGAGACCGCTTCGGCCGAGGGTTCCGCCGGCGAGGACCGGGAGAGCGAGCCACCGGCGGAGGAGCACGCCGAGGAAGCCCAGGCGGAGCAGGAGGACGCCGAGAAGGGCGAGGACAACGGCACCAAGCGGCGGCGGAGGCGGCGGCGCCGAAAGGGTGCGTCCGGTCAGGAGGCCTCGCCCAGCGAGGACGATCCGCCGAACACGGTGGTGCACGTCCGGGAGGCCCGCGAGGAGAAGGCGGAGGCCCCGGCCGCGCAGGACGAGGTGCGCAGCGTGCGCGGCTCGACTCGCCTGGAGGCTAAGCGCCAGCGCCGGCGGGACGGCCGCGAGGCGGGCCGGCGGCGGGTGCCGGTGCTCTCCGAGGCCGAGTTCCTGGCCCGGCGGGAGTCGGTGGACCGCAGGATGGTGGTCCGCGAGCGCGGCGACCAGATCCAGATCGGCGTGCTCGAGGACAACGTGCTGGTCGAGCACTTCGTGACCAGCGCGGGGTCCGGCTCGCTGGTCGGCAACGTCTACCTCGGCCGGGTGCAGAACGTGCTGCCCAGCATGGAGGCGGCGTTCGTGGACATCGGCCGGGGCCGCAACGCCGTGCTGTATGCCGGCGAGGTGGACTGGGACGCCGCCGGGCTGGAGGGCAAGGCGCGCAAGATCGAGCAGGCGCTCTCCACCGGCGACAGCGTGCTCGTGCAGGTCACCAAGGACCCGGTCGGGCACAAGGGCGCCCGGCTGACCACCCAGATCAGCCTGCCGGGCCGGTTCCTGGTCTACGTGCCCGGCGGCGGGGTCACCGGGATCAGCCGCAAGCTGCCGGACACCGAGCGCAAGCGGCTGAAGGAGATCCTCCGCCGGATCGTGCCGGACGAGGCCGGCGTGATCATCCGCACCGCCTCCGAGGGCATCAGCGAGGAGGAACTGAACCGCGACGTCCGCCGGCTGCAGGCGCAGTGGGAGGTCATCAAGGGCAAGGCCGAGCAGCCCGGCGCCAAGGCCCCGCAGCTCCTCTACGAGGAGCCCGACCTGCTGATCAAGGTCGTGCGGGACATGTTCACCGAGGACTTCTCCGAGCTGGTCGTGCAGGGCGACGACGCCTGGGAGACGATCAACGCCTACGTCCAGCACGTGGCTCCGGACCTGGTCGCCCGGCTGCGCAAGCACGTCGGCAACGTCGACGTGTTCACCGAGTACCGGGTGGACGAGCAACTGGCCAAGGCGCTGGACCGGAAGGTCTGGCTGCCCTCCGGCGGTTACCTGGTCATCGACCGCACCGAGGCGATGACCGTGATCGACGTGAACACCGGGAAGTTCACCGGGTCCGGCGGCAACCTCGAGGAGACCGTCACCCGCAACAACCTGGAGGCGGCCGAGGAGATCGTCCGCCAGCTCCGGCTGCGCGACCTCGGCGGGATCATCGTCATCGACTTCATCGACATGGTTCTGGAGTCCAACCGGGACCTGGTGCTGCGCCGGCTGACCGAGTGCCTGGGCCGCGACCGCACCCGGCACCAGGTGGCCGAGGTGACGTCGCTGGGCCTGGTGCAGATGACCCGCAAGCGGGTCGGCACCGGCCTGCTGGAGGCGTTCAGCACCACCTGCGAGCACTGCCGCGGCCGGGGTGTGATCGTGTCCACCGAGCCGGTGTACTCGCACGGCGGTGGCGGCCAGGGCGGCGGGCAGGCACGGAAGTCCCGCCGCGGCAAGGGCGGCGAACCGGAAGCGGAGACCCTCGTGCCGGCGGCGCCCGCGCCGCAGCTGGAGCCGGCGACCGACAGCGGCCGCCGGACCAAGCGCAGCGCGCACCGCGAGCCGGGCGCTCCGGACACGGGGCGCCCCGCGGCGGAGAGTGCTGTCGTCGTCTCCGGCCCGGCCGCGACCGATGTTGCGGCCACGCCCGTCCGGGAGGCGCCCGGTGAGTCGCCGGCGGCCGAGTCGGGGGCCGGGGAGCCAGCGGGCTCCGAGCCGGCGGCCGCGGAAACGCCGGCTGCGGCGCCGCCGGCTCCGGTGCCGGCGGGCGGATCGCCGAGCGACGCGTCGGTGGCGGACGCGGGCGAGCGAGAGCAGCGAACCGAGCCGGAGTCGCAGGCTGAGCCGGTCCGGCAGGCTGAGCCGGTCCGGCGGGCCGAGCCGGAGGTGCGGAAGTGGCCGGCGGCCAGTGGTTCGGTAGATCATGCTGGGTCTGATGCGGGCGTTAGTCCGGTGGCCGGGGGTGGCGAGCCGGGTGTGGAGCCTGGCGGAGCGCCGCAGCGGGCGGTGGCCGAGGCGCCGGTGACCGCACCGGCGAAGGACCAGCCCGCGACCGAGCGTCCGGAGGTCGCCACGCCGGCCGGCGAGGCAGTCGAGCGCACGGTCACCGCGCCGGAGACCGACCAGTCCGGCGCCGCCGCGCCGGAGGGCCCGGCACCAGCGGTGGGTGAGGCGGGCGAGCACGCGGCGGCCGGTGAGCGTCCAGCGTCCGAGCCGGTCACCGACCAACCGCACGCCGAGGAGACCGCGGCCGAGGTGGTGACCGCGACCGACCACTCAGGCGTGGATGCCCCCGAAGCCGGTCGCCCCGCCACGGAAGGCCCTGCCGCCGCCGGTTCCGGTACCGAGGGCGCCGAAGCCGGTCGCCGCGACCGCGCCACGGCGTGGCCGTTCGTGGCCGCACGTTCCCGCGCCGAGCGGTCGGTGAGCGCACAACCGGCGGCCACCGCGTCGCCGACCGAGCAGCGCAGTGAGCAGCTGGTGGCCGAGCAGCCGCCGGGTGACCAGCCGGCGGATCAGCAGTCAGCGGCCGAGCGGCCGGTGAGCGAGTCGGCGGCGGAGCACGATCGGCCGGCGCCGTCCGAGCGGAACGGTCACCTGCCCGAGCGGCAGGAGCCTGCCGAGCGGCCGGCGTCCGAGGCAGAGCAGTCCGGGGATGTGGCGAGCGCGCGGGACGAGCAGTCCGCGCCCGGCGAGCACCCGGCTGCGGTCGGGGCGACCCGGCGCACGCCGCGGCGCGTCGCGTCCCGGCCGGCCGGCCCCCCGCTGGGCCTCGCGAAGGAGAACTGATCCGTAGCCGGCCGCTCGCCGGCCGGGGCAGCCCGCGCGGGTAGGCGCGTTCGACGAGCACCGTGCGTGCCCGCGCGGTAGCCATGTGCGGCGCGCGGCAGCGTGGTCGGGTGCGCGGCCGCCGCCACGGACGTTCCGCGGCGGCGGCCGCGCGCATTCGTTGTGCTCGGCCGCGTCGGGATGGGGACGGCCGCCGGCCGCTGTCACGGAGCGGGTTGCTGGCGGTGCTCGCCGTGCGCAAGCTCACACCCGTGTGGCCGGGCGTGTGCCCTTCTCCCGCCCACCCGCGGCGACCGGCACCGCCCTTTGTCTCGCCCGGCGGAAGGCATCCGGACCAGGCACGACGGCGAAGAGGACCCCCGGTTTGACCTCGGTCGAGCGGATTCCGTAACCTGTTGGTCGGCCCGCCGCTCTGGTGGGCCACGTCGTGCGCAGCCCTGTTACTTACCATGGGACATGGGCGCCCGCGTGACCCCCGTTATCGTCGAGCAGCAGGAGACTTCCGTCCCGATGTACGCGATCGTCAAGACCGGCGGCAAGCAGTACAAGGTGGCTGTCGGCGACGTCGTCGAGGTTGAGAAACTTGAGGGCGAGCCGGGCACGGAGGTCACCTTCCCCGTGCTGCTCGTGGTGGACGGAAGCGACGTCACCGCGGACGCCGACGCTCTGGGGAAGGCCTCGGTGACGGGCAAGGTCGTCGAGCACACCAAGGGTCGCAAGATCCGCATCCACAAGTTCAAGAACAAGACCGGCTACCACAAGCGCCAGGGTCACCGGCAGAAGCTGACCCGCGTCGAGGTCACCGGCATCACGAAGTGACGCTTCGGCTCATCGGAAGGACCTGACCAGCCATGGCACACAAGAAGGGTGCGTCCAGCTCCCGGAACGGGCGCGACTCGAACGCCAAGCGCCTCGGCGTGAAGCGGTTCGGCGGGCAGGTCGTCAACGCCGGTGAGATCCTGGTCCGCCAGCGCGGCACCAAGTTCCACCCTGGTCTCAACGTCGGCCGTGGCGGTGACGACACCCTGTTCGCTCTGGCCGCGGGCACCGTTCAGTTCGGTGAGAAGCGTGGCCGCAAGACCGTGAACATCGTCCCGGCCGAGGTCTGAGGACCCGCGGGAACGACTGCAGCGTGAACCCCGGCGAGGGGCGGGTCCGGCGATGACCGGCCCGCCCCTCGCCGTCTTGTTGGCGTTGTTCGGGACCGGCCCAGCGACCACGGGCCGTCAGGGCCGTGGGAGCGGCCGGTGTGGTGACAGGCATGGCAGGCCCGCACGGTGCCGCCGAACAACACGAACATCCAGGTCAGGAACTGTGTGAGCGCAGAGAGGAAGCGCCGTGTCCCGATTCGTCGATCGGGTGGTGATCCACGTCGCCGCCGGCGCCGGCGGGAACGGCTGCGCGTCGGTGCACCGGGAGAAGTACAAGCCGCTCGGCGGGCCGGACGGCGGTAACGGCGGGCGCGGCGGCGACGTCATGCTGGTCGTGGACGCCAACGTGCACACCCTGCTGGACTTCCACTTCCGCCCGCACGCCCGCGCCTCGAACGGCCGGCAGGGGGAGGGCGGCAACCGGCACGGCGCCGCAGGTGACGACCTCGAACTGCGGGTGCCGGACGGCACCGTGGTGCTCACCGAGGACGGCGAGGTGCTGGCCGACCTGGTCGGCCACGGCACCCGGTTCGTCGCCGCCCGGGGCGGCCGTGGCGGGTTGGGGAACGCCGCGCTCGCCTCCAAGGCGCGCAAGGCGCCCGGGTTCGCCCTGCTCGGCGAGCCCGGCGAGGAACGCGACCTGGTGCTGGAGTTGAAGTCGGTGGCCGACGTCGGCCTGGTCGGCTTCCCCTCGGCGGGCAAGTCGTCGCTGATCGCGGTGCTCTCCTCGGCCCGGCCGAAGATCGCCGACTACCCGTTCACCACGCTGGTGCCCAACCTCGGCGTGGTGACCGCGGGGGAGACCGTGTTCACCATGGCCGACGTGCCGGGTCTGATCGCCGGAGCGAGCGAGGGCCGCGGCCTTGGGCTGGACTTTCTGCGGCACATCGAGCGCTGCGCGGTGTTGGTGCACGTGGTCGACTGCGCCACCTACGAGCCCGGCCGCGACCCATTGTCCGACGTGGACGCCCTCGAGGAGGAGCTGGCCCGATACACCCCGTCGCTCGGCGGTGATCTCGCCAGCCGCCCCCGGGCAGTGGTGCTGAACAAGATCGATGTGCCGGACGCCCGGGAACTGGCTGACCTGGTGCGCCCCGAGTTCGAGGCCCGTGGCCTGCCGGTGTTCGAGGTGTCCACGGTGACCAGGGAGGGCCTGCGCGAGTTGTCCTTCGCGCTCGCCGACCTCGTTGAGCGGCATCGCGCCGCGCAACCGCCCGCCGAGCCGACCAGGGTGGTGCTGCGGCCGGCCGCGGTGGACGAATCCGGGTTCACCGTCGAGCCGGACCCGGAGGACCCGGACGGCTTCGTGGTGCGCGGCGAGCGGCCGGAACGCTGGGTGCTGCAGACCAACTTCGACAACGAAGAGGCCGTCGGCTACCTCGCCGACCGGCTGGCCCGGCTCGGCGTGGAGGAGGAACTGGCCAGGATGGGCGCGGTGCCCGGCTGCCCGGTGACGATCGGCAACGTGACCTTCGACTGGGAGCCGTCCACCCCGGCCGGCATCGCCGCGGTGAGCGGGGCCCGGGGCACCGACGCGCGGCTGGCCGGCCTCGGGCGCGCGCGCCGGCCCACCGCCGCCGAGCGCAAGTCCGCGAAGCGGGCCCGGCGTGGTCTGGCGGGCGGCGACGCCGAATCCGCCGACCGGCAGTCGGCGGGCCCGGTCGAGGACGCTGGCTGGGACGCGGACGACATCGAGGACGAGTGATGCACGCCCGAGGTCACGACCGAACCCCTGGCCGGGTGACCGAGGCGCCACAGCCGGCGCCCCCGATGTCCGAGGCGCGGCGTGCGGTGGCGGCTGCCCGCCGGATCGTGGTGAAGGTCGGCTCCTCCTCGCTGACCACCGCGGCCGGCGGGTTGGATCAGGCCCGGCTGGACGCGCTGGTCGACGTGATCGCCGAGCGGTGCGCCAGGGACACCCAGCTGGTGCTGGTGTCCTCCGGGGCCATCGCGGCCGGGCTCGCCCCCCTGGGCCTCGGGCGGCGGCCCCGGGACCTGGCCACCCAGCAGGCGGCGGCCAGCGTGGGACAGCTCGCGCTGGCCCACGCCTACGCCGCGTCGTTCGCGCGGCACGCGCGCACCGTGGGGCAGGTGCTGCTCACCGCGGACGACGTGGTCCGGCGCGCGCACTACCGCAACGCGCAGCGCACCTTCTCCCGGCTGCTGGCGCTGGGCACCGTCCCGGTGGTGAACGAGAATGACACCGTGGCCACCGAGGAGATCCGGTTCGGTGACAACGACCGGCTGGCCGCGCTGGTCGCGCACCTTGTTGGCGCCGAAGCACTGATCCTCCTGTCCGATGTGGACGCCCTCTACGACGGCGACCCGCGGCGCGGCGACGCCACGCGGATCACCGAGGTGAACGGCGAGTCCGATGTGGACGGTGTGCGGGCCGGTGTCGCGGGCGCCTCCGGCCTGGGCACCGGCGGCATGGCGTCCAAGCTGGCGGCGGCCCGGTTGGCCGCGTCGGCCGGGATTCCGGTGCTGCTCGCCGCGGCGTCCGACGCGGCACGGGCACTGGGACCGGCGGACGTGGGCACGGCGTTCGCGGTGGCCGGGCCCCGGCTGTCTGCGCGACGGTTCTGGCTCGGCCACGCGGCGGACGTCACTGGCCGGCTGCACCTGGACGACGGTGCCGTCGCAGCGGTGATCGGGCGGCGCCGGTCGCTGCTCGCCGCGGGGATCACCACGGTGGAAGGTGCCTTCGACGCCGGCGACGTGGTGGACCTGGTCGACGCGCGTGGCCACGTGGTCGCCCGCGGCGTGGTTGCGTTCGACGCCACGGAGCTACCCGCGCTGATCGGCCGATCCAGCCACGAACTCGCCCCCGAACAGCGCCGCGAGGTGGTGCACGCGGACGACCTTGTCCCGCTGCGCCGCTGGCACGCGTCCCGCTGACCGCGGCTCAGGCGGGCGCCGCGGGTTAGGCGGACGCCGCTACGCAGGGCTAGCGCCGCTGCTCGGCGGGCGCCGCCGGTCAGTTGGTCGCCGCCGGTCAGTTGGTCGCCGCAAGGGCGAACGGGAGCACCGCAGGTGCGCCGGCTGTTCGCAGCAGCCGCGCCGCCACGGCCATGGTCCATCCGGTGTCCACGCGGTCGTCGACCAGCAGTACCGGGCCGCCCAGGCCGGCGACCCGTATGGCCAACTCGTCCGGGAGGCGGAGCCCTCGCCACAGGGCGGCCACCCGGTGTGCGCTGTTCGCTCGCGGCGAGGTGTCACCGGCCGGCTGTACCGCGCCCAGCAGCGGCAACCGCCCGGTGCCGGCGATCCGCTCGGCCAGGCTGGCCGGCAGCCGGGGCCGGCGGCGGGATGCCACGGTTACCACCCCGACCGGGCGCGCCGGCCAGTCCCAGGCGGCGAGCACCCGCACGCACGCGTCGAACACGTCGTCGGGCACCGGCTCGTCGGCGGTCCCGCCCACCCCCTCGGCGAACAGCGTGCGCAGCCGGTTGCCCCACCCGATGTCGGTGAGCCGGCCCAGCACCCGGCCCTCCTCGGCCTGCTCGCCGGCGGGTATCCGGCCGGACAGCGGTACGCCGAGGGCGGCCATCCCGGTCGGCCACTGCCGCCGGGGCGCCAGCGACACGCCCGGGCGGCGCAGCCGCTCCCGGGCCGCTGTGGAGCGTGTCCCGGAGACCTCGGAGGACCAGCGCCGGCCGGTGCAGTTGTCGCACCGGCCGCACGGGGCGGCGTGTGGGTCGTCGAGCCGGCGGAGCAGGAACTCCATCCGGCAGTCCGGGGTGCCGAGGTAGTCCAGCATCACCCCCTGTTCTCGCTCGCGGGCCTCCGCGACGCGCTGGTAGCGGTCGGCGTCGTAGTGCCAGTCCACACCGGTGGCCGACCACCCGCCGCGCACCCGGCGCACCGCGCCGTCCACGTCGAGCACCTTGAGCACCAGCTCCAACCTGGACCGGGACAGCTCCACCAGCGGCTCCAGCGCGGCCGTGGACAGCGGCCGGTCGGCGGCCGCGAGCGCGTCGAGCACCTGCCGCACCACGGGCTCGGGCGGGAACGCCAGCGAGCCGAAGTAACGCCAGATGTCCCGGTCCTCCGGGCCGGGCAGCAGCAGCACCTCCGCCCGGCGCACACCCCGCCCGGCCCGCCCGATCTGCTGGTAGTAGGCGATCGGGGAGGCCGGGGCACCCACGTGAACCACGAACCCGAGGTCGGGTTTGTCGAAGCCCATGCCCAGCGCGGACGTGGCCACCACCGCCTTGACCCGGTTGGCCAGCAGGTCGTCCTCGGCCTGCTGCCGCTCGCCCGGGTCGGTGCGGCCGGAGTACGCGGCCACCGGGTAGCCCTGGTCGCGCAGGAAGGACGCGATATCCTCGGCGGAGGACACGGTCAGCGTGTAGATGATCCCGGAACCGGGCAGGTCGCCGAGGTGCTCGGCGAGCCAGCCCAGCCGCGCCTCCGCGGTGGGCAGCCGCAGCACGGACAGGTGCAGGCTCTCCCGGTCCAGCGGCCCGCGTAGCACCAGCGCGCCAGAACCGCCCAGTCCGAGTTGCTCGGCCACGTCCCGCACCACCCGGTCGTTGGCGGTCGCCGTGGTGGCCAGCACGGGGATCTTCTCGGGGAGCCCGGCGACCAGCGTGCGCAGCCGGCGGTAGTCGGGGCGGAAGTCGTGGCCCCAGTCGGAGATGCAGTGCGCCTCGTCCACCACCAGCAGCCCGGCCGATGCGGTCAGATCCGGCAGCACCGCGTCCCGGAAGTCGGGATTGTTCAACCGCTCCGGGCTGACCAGCAACACGTCCACATCGCCGGCGGCGACCCCGTCCTGGACCGCCTGCCACTCGTGCTGGTTGGCCGAATTGATGGTGGCGGCGTGCACCCCGGCCCGGGCGGCGGCGTCGACCTGGTTGCGCATCAGCGCGAGCAGCGGCGACACGATCACCGTGGGACCCTCGCCCAACTCCCGGAGCAGCGCTGTGGCCACGAAGTACACCGCGGACTTCCCCCATCCGGTGCGCTGCACGACCAGGACGCGGCGCCGGTCGGCGACCAGCGCCCGGATTGCCGTCCACTGGTGCGGGCGCAGCCGCGCCTCCGTGCCGGCCAGCGCGCGGAGCCGTTCCTCGGCGAGTTCTCGGAGTGCGTCGTCGTCCACGCGCCCATGCCTACCGCATGTGCGGCGGTTTCGGCCGGAGGAGTTGGAGCGAATGGACCATTCGCCCGCGCAGCGCTACCCAACGGTCCATTCGCTCCACGAAGTGCTGGACACCGGCGCCGGGTGAGGGCAGCGTCGGCCGCGTGACCGGACACCACACGTACCCGGGGCGCCACGGACGGGTGCCGACAACACGAAACCGCGTCGAGGCCCGTGGTCCGCCGCGACTAGGCTGGGGGTGTGACTACGCCCAGCACCGCTGACCTGGCCGCGACCGCCTCGACTGCTTCCACAGCGTCTACTGCGGACAGTGCGACCGGCGCCGGAGATGCGGGCGCCGCTTCGCAGGAGCTGCGTGAGCAGGTGTTGAGTGCGGCGCGCCGAGCCAGGGCAGCCGCGGCCCAACTGGCCGTCACCACCCGGGAGCACAAGGACGCCGCGCTGCGCACCATGGCGGAGGCGCTCCGCGGGCGGGTCGACGAGGTGCTCGCCGCCAACGAGGCCGACCTGGCCGCCGGCCGCGCCGCGGGGCTGTCCGAGGCGCTGCTGGACCGGCTGGCGCTGACCGCCAAGCGCATCGACGGCATCGCCGACGGCCTGCTCACCGTCGCCGGCCTGGCCGACCCGGTGGGCGAGGTGCTGCGCGGTGGCATCCTGCCCAACGGGCTGGAGCTGCGCCAGGTGCGGGTACCGCTGGGCGTGGTCGGCATCGTCTACGAGGCGCGGCCCAACGTCACGGTGGACGCCGCCGGGCTGACCCTCAAGGCGGGCAACGCCGTGCTGCTGCGCGGCTCGTCCTCGGCGGAGCGGTCCAACGCGGCACTGGTCACCGTGCTGCGGGAGGCGCTTGAGACCAGCGGGCTGCCGGCCGACGCGGTGCAGTTGCTGCCCTGCCACGACCGGGCGTCGGTGCAGCACCTGATCACCGCGCGCGGGCTGGTCGACCTGGTCATCCCGCGCGGCGGCGCCGGCCTGATCTCGGCGGTGGTGGAGCAGGCGACCGTGCCCACCGTGGAGACCGGGGTGGGCAACTGCCACGTCTACGTCGACGCGGCGGCCGACCTGGACGTCGCCGAGCGGATCGTGGTCAACGCCAAGGCACGGCGGCCCAGCGTGTGCAACGCTGCGGAGACCCTGCTGGTCCATGCGGACGTGGCCGCCGCCTTCGTGCCCCGCGTCATCCGCGCACTCGCCGACGCCGGTGTCACGGTGCACGCCGACGCGCGGTTCGCCAGGCTCGCCGCCACGGCCGGTGTCGAGCCCGGCGCCGTCGTGCCCGCCGGCCCGCAGGACTGGGACACCGAGTACCTGTCGCTGGACATCGCCGCCGGCGTGGTGGACTCGCTGGACGACGCCGTCCGGCACATCGCCGAGCACGGGTCCGGGCACACCGAGGCGATCGTGACGCGCGACGTGGCCAGCGCCCGGCAGTTCACCGGCCGCGTGGACGCCGCCGCGGTGATGGTGAACGCCTCCACCGCGTTCACCGACGGCGGCGAGTTCGGGATGGGCGCGGAGATCGGCATCTCCACCCAGAAACTGCACGCCCGCGGCCCCATGGGGCTGCCGGAGCTGACCTCCTCCAAGTGGGTCGTCTGGGGCGAGGGACACGTCCGTCCCGGCGCCTGACCGTTCCACGACCGCCGCACCCCGTGCCGGCGGGCCCGCCTCTGCAGCCCTCGGACGGGGCCGTCACCCCGGCACGTCCCGCTATCCGAAGGCGGCCGGCCCCGCAGTGGGCGTGGTCCCACCGCAGGCGGGCGGCGCGACGTCCGCGCGCCGCCGGCTCGCCCGGTTGCCGCTGTTCGAATGTTTGACGGTACGTGTGACCACTACTACGGTGGGATGTAAGCGAATGCTTACAAAGGGCGGGGTCGCTGGCGAAGCGCTCACGCACCAGCCATCGCAAGGGGGACGACCGATGACGACCACGTCCGAACCCAGGACCTATCCCTTCGGCCTGCCGGACCGGCTCAACCTCGATCCCCGGTACGCGCGACTCCGCGCCGAGGAGCCGCTGATCCGGGTGCGGCTGCCCTACGGAGAGGACGCTTGGTTGGCAACCCGGTACCAGGATGTGCGCACGGTGCTCGGTGACCCTCGGTTCAGCCGGGCGGCCGTGCTGGACCGGGACGAGCCGCGGACCCGGCCGGAACCGACCAGCGGCGGCATCCTGTCCATGGACCCGCCCGAGCACACCCGGCTGCGCAAGCTCGTGGCCAAGGCGTTCACCATGCGCCGGGTCGAGGCGCTGCGGCCGCGCGCGCAGGAGATCACCGACGAGCTGATCGACCAGATGATCGACCACGGCCCACCTGCCGACCTGGTCGAGGAGTTCGCCCTCCCGCTGCCGGTCACGGTGATCTGTGAGCTACTCGGCGTGCCATACGAGGACCGGAAGGACTTCCGCCGGTGGTCGGACGCCGCGCTGTCCACCACCGCGCTCAGCAGGGAGCAGGTGCAGGAGTACCTGGACAACCTGCACGAGTACATGGCCGGCCTGGTCGCCCGGCGCCGCGCCACTCCCACCGACGACCTGCTCGGCGCCCTGGTCCGAGCCCGCGACGAGGAGGATCGGCTGAGCGAGGACGAACTCGTGCGGCTCGGTGTCGGCCTGCTCATCGCCGGGCACGAGACCACAGCCAGCCAGATCCCGAACTTCGTCTACGTCCTGCTCACCCAGCCCGAGCACTGGCAGCGGCTGCGCGCCGAGCCGGAACTCGTTCCGCGCGCGGTCGAGGAGCTGCTGCGCTACATCCCGCTGGGCGCCGCAGCCGGCTTCCCCCGCTACGCCACCGAGGACATCGAGCTGGGCGGTGTGCTCGTCCGCGCAGGTGAGCCGGTGCTCGCGGTGGTGGCCTCGGCCAACCGCGACGAGAGCGTCTTCCCCGATGCGGACACCCTCGACCTCCGCCGCGAGGTGAACCCGCACGTCGGTTTCGGCCACGGCGTGCACCACTGCCTCGGTGCTCCGCTGGCCAGAATGGAACTGCAGGTCGCGCTCGGTTCGCTGGTTCGCCGCCTGCGGGAACTGCGGCTCGCCACACCCGAGCCCGAGCTGCGCTGGAAGACGGGCATGCTGGTACGGGGGTTGGAATCCTTCCCCGTCAGCTGGTGAGCGAGCCTCGCCCGGCAAGCGGGATCGTGGGCGCGCGGACTTTCGGAAGGTAGGAACGGCATGGGTGAGCTTCGCTGGCGGGTCGGCGTCGATCGGGAGACGTGTATCGGGTCGGGCATCTGCGCGGCGACCGCACCAAACCACTTCACGCTCGACGCGGACCGCTCCAGGCCGCTCGCCGAGCTGGTCGAGCCGGACGACGTGGTGATCGACGCCGCCGAGTCGTGCCCGGTGGAAGCCATCGCGGTGAGCGACGCGTCGACCGGGGAGCGGCTCGCCCCCGAGGAGTGACGGCGCCTCCCGCGCCGGTACGCCCGAGGCCGCGACGCGCCTACGACACAGGACGCACGACGCCGATCACATTGTCGCGCGGCCACCCCGGCGGCGACGGCGTGCCACGTAGTCTGGTCAGTCATGTCCGGATCGACAACTCGCCGTGTCGGGATCATGGGTGGCACCTTCGACCCGATCCACCACGGGCACCTCGTGGCGGCCAGCGAGGTGCAGTCCCGGTTCGAACTGGACGAGGTGATCTTCGTCCCGACCGGTCAGCCGTGGCAGAAAGGGCATCGTGAAGTCAGCGCCGCCGAGGACCGCTACCTGATGACGGTGATCGCGACCGCGTCGAACCCGCGGTTCTCGGTCAGCCGGGTGGACATCGACCGGGGCGGTCCGACGTACACGATCGACACGCTCACCGACCTGCGCGCCACCTATCCCGACGCCGAGTTGTTCTTCATCACCGGGGCCGACGCCCTGGAGCAGATCGTCTCCTGGCACCGGGTGGAGGAACTGTTCAGCCTCGCGCACTTCGTCGGCGTCACCCGGCCCGGTTACCACCTGAACGATCACCACCTGCCCCGTGGAGCGGTCAGCCTCGTGGAGGTCCCGGCCATGGCGATCTCGTCCACCGACTGCCGCACGCGGGTGGCCACCGGCCGCCCGGTCTGGTACCTCGTCCCCGACGGAGTCGTGCAGTACATCAGCAAGCGGCGCCTGTACCGGGCGACCGAGCGCTGACTTTCCCGCGTTTCCGCGAAGCGGACGGACCACGCTCTCGAAAGCCATTCGCTTTCGCGCGGCTCTCCGCTGCCACGGCGACCGACCTCCTGCGCACAGCCGTCAAGGCGCTGGGGAATCGCCTCCTGGGGTGACGGGTATCCGAGACGTCGGGGAGGAGACGGGAATGCAGCGTGACCCTCGAGAACCGTTTCGATCAGTGGGCGCCGATGGCGGCGCCCGCGGCGGGCTACGGCAGGAGTGGCCCCAGGACCTGTCGTGCCGGACGGTGCCGGCGGTCGCCGAGCGATTAACCCCGCTGCGACATGCGCTCGCTGACTGGGCGCGGCGGGTGGGTTTGAGCCCCGAGATCACCCATGACGTGGTGTTGGCGAGCTACGAGGCGATGGCCAACGTGGTCGAGCATGCCTATCACGGCGGTGGGGGAGTGCTGGATCTGCACGCCACCTACTCCTCCGAGCACGTCAGGGTGAGCGTCACCGTCGCCGACTACGGGCGGTGGCGGCCACCGGCGGACGATCCCGGCCCGCTGCACGGCCGCGGGCTCTCGCTGATCCGGACCCTGGCGAGCCGCGCCGAGGTGGAGCCGGGACCGCGCGGCACCACCGTGCGCATGCACTGGCTGCTGGACCGGGCCACGGCCCCGGGTGGCTAGCCGCTTCTCCACCTCGACGGCGGACCGCATCGAGCAGGGACCGCCGGCGCCGGGAATCCGCCGCCCAGGTGTCCGATGTGGACGTCCGGGTGCGGCGCGTGACCTCGGGTCAGCCGAGCCGCAGGGCGAGGATGAGTCCCGTGACGACGAGCACACCGACACCGACAGCGATCAGCCCGACCATCTTGCCTTCATCCATAGATACAACTGTGAGCTATGCTCCAGGTCACCCGGGCGTGGGTCCGGTCGGCGGCGCGCCGGAGGCGCTCATCGAAGCGCCACGTCACACGTGGGCGCGCGGGCGCCGCCCTCGGCTCGCGGTGCGGCGACGGGGTGCCGGAGTGGGACGTCCCACGAAATCCGGGGCGCCCACCGTCCGCGGTGGTCCCCGCCCGTGACGGCGATCCGTTGGTCGTCGCAGGTACCCTGGGGTACTCGTGCGGGCGGTCAGGCCGCACGGGGAGGAGGGACGTGGCAGCCACCGAAGAGGCACGGCGACTCGCGCTGGTCGCGGCGCACGCGGCCGCGGACAAGAAGGCGCACGACATCGTGGTGCTGGACGTGTCCGACCAGCTGGTGATCACCGACTGCTTCGTGATCGCGTCGGCGCCCAACGAGCGGCAGGTCGGCGCGATCGTGGACAACGTCGAGGAGAAGATGCGCGCCGCGGGGACCAGGCCGGTCCGGCGCGAGGGGGCGCGCGAAGGCCGCTGGGTTCTGCTGGACTTCGTCGACGTCGTGGTGCACGTCCAGCACGCCGAGGAGCGCACCTTCTACGCCCTGGAACGGCTGTGGAAGGACTGCCCGCGCATCCAGTATGACGACTCCGCGCGGCCAGCGGGCAGCGTGGACGAGGACGTTCGGGCGTGAGCGCGGCGGCGCGCCGCCCGGGCGACACGACGGCGATCGCCGGCACCCGTGCGGAAGAGGAGCCGCGATGACGCTCCGTCGGCTGGTGCTGTGGCGGCACGGTGAAACCGATTTCAACGCCTCCGGTCGCATGCAGGGCCATCTCGACTCGGCGCTGACCGAGACCGGATGGAACCAGGCGAGGTTCGCCGCGCCCGTGCTGGCCGGGTTCGAACCGCAGATCGTGGTGACCTCGGACCTGCGCAGGGCGATGGACACGGCGACCGTGTTCACCGAGGTGACCGCTGTTCCGTTGCGCGTGGACGAGCGGCTGCGCGAGACCCACCTGGGGAAGTGGCAGGGCCTCACCGCGGCCGAGGTCGACGCCGAGTGGCCCGGCGGCATGCGCGCCTGGCAGACCGACCCCACCTGGGGGCCGCCCGGCGGGGAGACCAAGATCGATGTGGCGGCCCGCGCGGCCGAGGTCGTCGCCGAGGTGGACGCCCAGTTCGACGACACCGCCATGCTGTGCGCGCACGGCGGCCTGATCACCGCGCTGACCGGCCGGCTGCTGGAACTACCGGAGGCGAACTGGATGCAACTCGGCGGGATCGGCAACTGCCACTGGACGGTGCTGTCCCGCCGGCCAGGCGGCGACGGGCGGTGGCGGCTGTCCGCGTACAACGCCGGGATCACCCACTGACGCGGGGATCACCACTGACGCGGGGATCACCACTGACGCGGGGATCGGCCACCGACGGGGATCGCCGCGCCGGCCCGCTGCCCGGACCTCTGACCAGGCCGGCTGAACAAAGCATCTAGGCTCGGCGAACGTGCCCGTCGCCGTCGTGACTGACTCAACCGCGTACCTGCCCGAGGGATTCGCCGAACGCTCCGGGATACGGGTGGTGCCCCTGCACGTCACCATCGACGGGCACAGCGGGCTCGACGGGGTGGACGTGGGCCCCGCCGAGCTGGCCCGCGCGCTGGAGGACCGGCGTACCGTCACCACCTCCCGCGCCACCCCCGCCGAGCTGGCCGAGACGTACCGAACGGTGCTCGCTGAGGGGGCCGACGCGGTGGTGTCGGTGCACCTGTCCCGGCAGCTCTCCGGCACCTGGGAGGCCGCCCGGCTGGCCGCCGAGGATGTCGGGCCCGACCGGGTGCGCGTGGTCGACTCCCGGTCCGCCGGCATGGGACTTGGCTTCGCCGCGCTCTACGCCGCCGGCAGGGCTGCGGAGGGGGCGGACGCCACCGAGGTCGAGGCGGCCGCGGCCAAGGCAGCCGAAGTGACCAAGACCTTCTTCTGCGTGGAGACGCTGGAGCACCTCCGCCGCGGTGGGCGGATCGGGCCGGCGGCCGCGGTGCTCGGCACCGCGCTGGCGGTGAAGCCGTTACTGCACGTCGACGACGGTCGGATCGTGCCGCTGGAGAAGGTCCGCACGATGGGCCGCGCGGTGGCCCGGTTGGTCCAACTCGCCGCGGACGCCGCCGGCGTGGGGCCGGTCGGCCTGGCCGTGCACCATCTCGCCTCCCCCGAACGGGCCGCCGAACTGGCCACCAGCCTGGACGAGCGGGTGCCCGGATCGACCGGTTGCCTGATCTCCGAGGTGGGCGCGGTGATCGGCGCGCACACCGGGCCCGGGGTGCTCGGCGTGGTGGTTCTCCCCGGCGGGCTGGACGCGGGTAGCTGACCATCGTCGCATCCCGCACCGACGGTTTCCGCTGTCGCTGGGCTACTTCTGGCGCGGTTGTCCACAGTGGCGTTTGTTGTCCACAGCGGACGGTCGAGGAAGCCGGTCCGGGGTGACGCGGGCCTAGCGTCGGAGGCGTGTTCGGACCAGCGCGGCGACGCAACAGCGATCGTGACGAGGTGGCCAGGGCCAGGCTCACGGCCATGGCCGGTGGCTTCCCCACCGGCGAGCCGGCCCGCGCCGGGGCGGGGCCGAGCGGAGTGCCGCCGTCCCCGGGGCACCGGGATACCGCCCGCCTGCCCGACGCACGCAGCGCTGACGCGGCCGGCCCGCCCGGTGGGCGTCGCGGTGACGGTTCCGGCCCACCCCACGGACGTGGCGGTGACGCGGCCGGCCCGCCCGGTGGGCGTCGCGGTGACGGCGAAGGCGCACCGGCCGACGGTTCGCCTCGGGACACCGCGGCGCCAGGCGCCTTACCCGAGGCACCGCCGGCGGATGTCCCGCGCGCGCACCCGTCGCAGGGCACGGGGCCGGGGGCGGCGCCACCCGGCCGTCTCCGGCTCGGCCGCTCCCGGACGGCCGGCGACCACCTGGGCACGTGGCCGCACGTGCCGGCCGTGGTTCTCGATGCCGGCGCCGCCGCCACTTCGGTTCCGCAGTCGTGGCCGGGTTCCTCCGAGGCGCACCCGGCGGAGTCCGCCGGGCGTTCGCCGGCGCGGGAGCGGGCCGGCAGCCTGGTGGAGCGGTGGGTGCCCGGCGGGCTCCTCAACGGCCGCGGCCGGCCGAGTGCGGTGGCGCTGTCCGCGGTGGCCGCGGCGGCCGCCCTGGCCGCCGCGGCGGGGGTGTGGCTGCACCGGCCGGTGGTCGAACCGGCACCGGCGCTGCCCCTGGCAGCGTCGGGCCCGGCGGCGCAGCGGTCCACCGCATCGGGAGCGTCCGGCCGGGCCGCCGACTCGGCCGCCGGAGGGGGCACCACCGCGGCCGCCGCGCGTGGCCAGATTGTGGTGAGCGTGGTCGGCAGGGTGGCCCGCCCCGGCCTGGTCACCCTGCCCGAGGGCGCGCGGGTGGCGGACGCGCTGCAGGCAGCCGGCGGCGCGGTGCCGGGCACCGATCTGGCCACCCTCAACCTCGCGCGGCGGCTCTCCGACGGCGAGCAGGTGGCGGTGGGCGTCCCGGCGCCGCCCGCACCCGCCGTCGGCGAGGCCACCCCCGGCGCGCCGGCGGAGAAGGTGGACCTGAACTCGGCGAGCGTGGCCCAACTGGACGCCCTGCCCGGGGTCGGCCCGGTCACCGCGCAGCGCATCGTCGAGTGGCGCACCCGGCACGGCCGGTTCGCCCGCGTCGAGCAACTTCGCGAGGTGGACGGCATCGGCGCCAGCCGCTTCGACCGGCTGAAGGACCTGGTGCGGGTGTGATGACCGACGTCAGGTTGGTGCCCGCGGCGATGGCCGTGTGGTCGGCCGCGTTGCTGGGCCTCCGCGCCGGCTGGCCGTTCGCGCTGCTCTGCGGCGCGGTGGCGGCCACGGTCGCGGTCGCCCTGCTGCGCCGCGACCGGTGGCACCGGGCCGCCGCCCTCGCACTGCTGGCCGGCGGGTTGGCCGGTGGAGGCTGGATGGGCCACGTGGCGCACCAGGCGGCCACCCATCCGCTACGTGCGGCGGCACAGCGGGGCGCCGCCGCCACCCTTCGGGTCGAGTTGACCGACCGGCCGAGGCCGCTGCGCTCGGCGGGATTCGGCGGCCGCCAGGGCGGCGTGGACCGGGTGGCCGCCAGCGGCCGCCTGGTCAGCGGGGAAGTGGCCGGCGAGCCGCTGCGCGCGGGCGGCCAGGTGCTGCTGCTCGCCCCGGCCGCGGGATGGCAGGAACTGCTGCCCGAGCAGGAGGTCACGGCCGGCGGCCTGCTCGCGCCCAGCCGTGGCGGCGACCTCACCGTGGCGGTGCTGCGGGTCCGGGGCCGGCCGGCGGACCTGGGCCCGGCCCCGCCGTGGCAGCGCGCGGCCGAGTCGGTGCGGGCCGGCCTGCGCCGGGCGAGCCGGGTGCTGGCACCCGAGCCGGCGGCCTTGCTGCCTGGCCTGGTGCTCGGCGACACCGGCGCGCTGCCGGAGCGGATCGCCGAGGAGTGGGAGGCGGCCGGGCTGACCCATCTGATCGCGGTCAGCGGAGCCAATCTCGTGATCATCTGCGGCACGGTGCTCGTGCTGCTCCGGATGGCGCGCGCTGGTCCCCGCCTCACCGGCGCACTGGGCGGCCTGGCCGTCGCCGGGTTCGTGCTCCTGGCCGGGCCGGAACCGAGCGTGCTCCGCGCGGCCGCGATGGGCGCGATCGGCCTGCTGGCGCTCGTGCTCGGCCGCGAGCACTCGACCATGCCCGCGCTCGCCGCTTCCGTGATCCTGCTGCTGTTCCTCGACCCGGACCTGGGCGCCAGCGCCGGTTTCGCGCTGTCCGTCCTGGCCACCGCCGGGCTGGTGGTGCTCGCCCCGAGATGGATCGAGCGGCTGCGGCGCGGCGGTGTCTCGCACCGCGTGGCGGAGGCGGTGGCCGTGCCGATGGCCGCGCACCTGGTCACCGCGCCGGTGGTGGCGGGGCTCGCCGGCCACGTGAGCCTCGTCGCGGTGGCCGCCAACGCGCTGGCCGAACCGGCGGTGCCGCCGGCCACGGTGCTCGGCGTGCTCGCCGCAGTCTGCGCGCAGGTGCACCAGGGCACCGCCGAGTTCCTGGTGCGGCTGGCCGGCCCGGAACTGCACTGGATGATCCTGGTCGGTCGGCGGGCCGCGGAGATCCCCGGGGCCGTGATCCCCTGGCCGCGAGGGTGGGGTGGCGGGCTGCTCCTGGCGGCGGTGCTGGCGGTGGCCGTCGCGCTGGTGCGGCTGCGGCGGATTCGCCTGTTACTGACCGCCGCGCTGGCCGGCGTCGTGGTGGTGCTGCTGCCGACCAGGCTGGTCGTCGCGGGATGGCCGGCATCCGGGTGGGCGGTGGTGGCCTGCGACGTGGGCCAGGGCGACGCGGTCGCGCTGGCCACCGCCGACCGTGGCCGGGCGGTGCTGGTCGATACCGGACCGGAACCCGGAGCGGTGGCCGGCTGCCTGCACCGGCTCGGGGTGCGGAGCGTCGCCCTGGTCGTGCTCACCCACCTGCACGCGGATCACATCGGCGGCCTCTCCGCGGTGCTCGAGGAGCATACCGTCGCCGCGGTGGCGCTCGGCCCGGTGCACGAGCCGGCGTGGGCATGGCAGCAGGTACGGGAAGAAACCGCCGCGGCGGGCGTGCCACTGGTGGAACTCAGCGCCGGGCACCGGCTCGCCTGGCCCGGCCTCACTCTCGACGTGCTCGCGCCGCGCGACGGGGTGCGGCTGTCACGCCGGGAAGGCGACGACGGCACGGCCATCAACGACGCCTCCGTCGTGCTGCGCGCCGACACGGCGGTCGGCAGGGTGCTGCTCACCGGGGACGTCGAACTCGCCGGCCAAGAGGACCTGCTGGACTCCGGGCTGGACCTGCGCGCGGACATCCTCAAGGTGCCGCACCACGGTTCCCGGTACTCGTCGCCGCAGTTCCTGGCCGCCGTCCGGCCACGCGTCGCGCTGGTCAGCGTGGGCGCCGGCAATCCGTACGGCCATCCGAGCCCGATGCTGCTGGACGCCCTCAACGGCGCCGGAGTGATGGTCGCCCGCACTGACCGGGACGGTGACACGGCCGTCGTCGCCGCCCGGGACGGGCCCGCGGTCGCCCGCCGGGGCGAGCCACGACCACCGCCCCGCCGCTGAGCGCGCCCGCGGCCGCGGCCGACCGTGCCCATCACCGGGTCGTCGACGCGGACGACCCGGCAGACGAAAGGGAGGGATTCAGTGACCGAGCGCCTCGCGCACCGCAGCGGTCGACGGCGGCACCGTCGCCTTCGGACCGATCTCGTCTTGCACGGCGTCCAGGGTCTTCAGGCCGTCGCCCGTGATCAGCAGGACCGTCTCGGCGTCAGGGTCGATCTTGCCCGCCTCGATCAACTTCTTGGCGGTTGCCACGGTGACGCCGCCGGCGGTCTCTGCGAACACGCCCTCGGTCCTGGCCAGCAGCCGGATGCCCTCGACGACCTCCTCGTCGGTGACGTCCTCGACCGCGCCGCCGGTGCGCCGCACGCTATCCAGGACGTACGGGCCGTCGGCCGGGGCGCCGATGGCCAGCGACCGGGCGATCGTGTTCGGCCGGACCGGGGTGACCACGTCCTGGTTCGCCTTGTACGCGGCGGAAACCGGGGAGCAGCCGGTGGCCTGCGCGCCGAACACGCGGTACGGGGTCGGCTCGACCAGGCCGAGGTCGCCCAGCTCGCGGAACGCCTTGTCGACCTTGGTCAGCTGCGAGCCGGACGCCACCGGCACCACGATCTGCTCCGGCAGCCGCCAGCCGAGCTGCTCGGCGACCTCGTATCCCAAAGTCTTGGAACCCTCGGCGTAGTAGGGGCGCACGTTGACGTTCACGAACGCCCAGTCCTCGTGCTCGGCGGCCAGCTCGGTGGCCAACCGGTTCACGTCGTCGTAGGTGCCGTCGACGGCGATCAGCGCACCGTCGTACACCGCGGTGGTCAGCACCTTGGCCCGCTCCAAAGAGGACGGGATGAGCACCACGGACTGCCAGCCGGCGCGCGCCGCGGCGGCGGCCACCGCGTTGGCCAGGTTCCCGGTGGACGGGCAGGCGAGCACGGTGAAACCGAGCTGGCGCGCCGCGGCCAGTGCGACGGCGACCACCCGGTCCTTGAACGAGTGCGTCGGGTTGCCGGTGTCGTCCTTCACCCACAGCCGCCGCACACCCAGCGCGGCGGCCAGCCGGTCGGCGCGGATCAGCCGGGTGAAGCCCGGCTCGGTGTTCGGGTAGACGTCCACATCGGACGGTACGGGCAACAGCCGACGGTAGCGCCAGATCGACTTCGGGCCAGCCTCGATGTCCTCCCGGCGCACGGAACCGAAGTCGTAGGCGACCTCGAGGGGGCCGAAACACTCGGTACACGCGAACTCGGCGGCGAGCGGCGTGCGGTGGCCGCACTCGCGGCAGGACAGGGACTGGGCGGGGCCGAGGTCGAGGTCGGCGTGGTGGGCGCTCTCCGGCGCTCCGACGGTTGTCGTCATGGCGAGGTCTCACTCCTCATCTTTCCCGCAGCGCGGGCCGGAATTGGCACCTTGACGTCGACGGGCCTCGCTGGTGGTCGTTCTCCAACGGTCGACGCTGGTTGCCGGGGCTTCAACGGGCCGATCCCTCTGCCCCTCTGGATGAGCTGCTATTCAGCTGTTGCGGTTACGCTACGGCACGATTCCATCCGCGGGCCACCGGGTGTCCACGATCCGAGAGCGCGTCGGCGTCCGATCCGGGTCGGCGGACCGTGGGAGGATGGCGTCGTGAGCGCCCCCGCAGTCACTCCCGAGCCGCTGCAACTTGTCCTCGGCGAGGAAGAACTGCTGGTCGAGCGGGCGGTGCGGGCCGCACTGGAGGCGGCGCGGCTGGCCGACCCGGAGGCCGAGTTGCGGCGCGTCCGCGTGAGTGACCTCACGCCGCCGGAACTCGCCGAGCTGACCAGCCCGTCGCTGTTCGCGGATCGGCGAGTGATCGTGCTGGAGGCCGCCCAGGAGGCCGGCAAGGAGATCGCCGAGGCGGTAGCCAACTACTGTGCGCAACCGGCCGAGGGTGTGGTTCTGGTGGTGCTGCACAGCGGCGGCGGCCGGGGCAAGCAGGCCAAGGAACTGCCTGCGGTGCTGCGCAAGGCCGGGGCCAAGGTCACCCAGTGCTCGAAGATCACCAAGCCGGCGGAGCGGGAGGCGTTTGTCCGGGACGAGGTCCGGCGCTGCGGCGGGCGGATCGATCCGGGCGGGCTGGCCGCGCTGCTGGACGCGGTCGGATCGGACCTGCGTGAGCTGGCCGCGGCGGCCTCGCAACTGGTCGCCGACACCGGCGGCCGGATCGATGAGGCGGCGGTCCGCCGCTACCACCGGGGGCGCGCCGAGGTAACCGGCTTCGCGGTGGCGGAGAAGGCTGTCACCGGTGATCGGGCGGGCGCCCTGGAGGCGCTGCGCTGGGCGCTCCAGTTGGGTGTGCCGCACGTGCTGATCGCCGACGCGCTCGCGGACGCGGTGCGCACCGTGGCCAGGGTGTCCGGTGCCGGTCGCGCGGACCCGTTCCGGCTGGCCAGCGAGCTGGGCATGCCGCCGTGGAAGGTGAAGAAGGCGCTCGGCCAGTCGCGCGGCTGGTCGCCCGAAGGGCTGGCTACGGCCATGCAGATCGTCGCCGGGGTGAACGCCGACGTGAAGGGGGTCGCAGCGGACGCCGGTTACGCGCTGGAGCGCGCCGTGCTGCAGTTGATCGCCGCCCGGGACCGCTGACACCGCCTGGGCGGCACGCCGACGGTCAGCGGCACGCCGAAGGCCGGCGCACAGCGAAGACCGGTGGTGGCACCGAGATCGGTGCCACCACCTCGATGCGGCGGACGGCGGGAAGCAACGAGCGGCGCCGTCCCAAAGGGGGCGGCGCCGCCGTCGAACCGTTCCGGAACAGGCTCAGTGCCTGTTCCGGAACGGACTGTCAGAGTTGGTTGGCGCGCTTGGCCATGGCCGACTTCTTGTTCGCGGCCTGGTTCTTGTGGATCACGCCCTTGCTCGCCGCCTTGTCCAGCTTGCGGCCGGCCTCCCGCATGAGGTCGAGGGCCTTCTCCTTGTCGCCGGCCTCGGCCGCCTCACGGAACCGGCGGATCGCGGTCTTGACGGAGGACTTGACCGACTTGTTGCGCAGCCGGTTCTTCTCGTTCGTCCTGATCCGCTTGATCTGGGACTTGATGTTGGCCATGCGATGCCCTCGCTTCTCGTCCGGGTGGATGTTGTGCCGCGCTTGACCGGCCCTCGCGCGACGACCCGCGTGAGGTTTTCCTCCACGGCGGAATGCCGCACGGCACGACGGAACAGGGTAACAGGCCGTCACCAGGGCTTCCGCGGCAGGCGGCTCCGTCCCCGGCGCCCGCCGCGTCCCGGCCGCGGCGGGCGCCCCGTCTCAGCGCACCGTGAACGGCGCCCTGGCGTCGCCGACCACCACCTCGTAGCCGCCGCGCTCGACCTCGCGCCGGCCGGACGCGTCCACGTCGCCGGTGGTCACCGCGAGCTGGCTCACCGCGAACGTCAGGTCCACGGTTCGCTGCTCGCCGGGGGCGAGGTCCACCCGGGCGAAGCCGACCAGGCGCCGCTCCGGCACCAGTACCGGGCTCACCGGCTGGTGCACGTACACCGGCACCACGTCCGTCCCGGCCACCGACCCGGTGTTGCGCACCGTCACCCGAACAGTGACCCGGCCGCCCGCATCCACCTGGCTCGGCACGCTCGGCGCCGAGGTGGTGAAGCTGGTGTAGGACAGACCGTGGCCGAACGGGAACTGCGGGTCGTAGTTCGAGCTGGTGCCGCCGTTGGTGCCGGGTAGCTGGTCGTAGGACATCGGCTCGTCACCGACCGTCTTCGGCCAGGACACCGGCAGCCGCCCGCTCGGGTTGGCGGCGCCGAACAGCACGTCCGCGATGGCGTGGCCGCCCTCGCTGCCGGGCAGCCAGCCCTCCAGCAGCGCGTCGGCGTTCGCCGCGGCGCCGAGCACCAGCGGCCGCCCGGTCTCCAGCACCACGATCACCGGCTTGCCGGTCGCCTTCAGCGCGCTGACCAGGGCCTGCTGGTCGGCGGTGAGCGCGGGGCTCTCGCTGTCGTTCAACCCCTCGGCGCCCGGCTTCTCGCCGAGCACCACCAGCGCCGCGTCCGCGCTCTTCGTCGCGGCCACGGCGGACGCCTGGTCGGAAGCGGCGACCACGTGGTCCGCGCCCACCGCCTCGCGCACGCCCTGCAGCACGGTCACCACCGGCGGCGTCGGGCCGCTGTCCGAGGTGAGCCCCTGCCAGTTCACCGTCCAGCCGCCGAACTGCTCGGACGGCGAGTCGGCGGCATCCCCGGTGATCACGAGCCTGCCCACGCTCTTCGCCAGCGGCAGCACGTTGTGGTCGTTCTTCAGCAGCACCGCCGACTCGGTGGCCGCCCGCCGGGCCAGGTCACGGTCGGCGCCGTTGACGATCCCGTTCGCCGCCGAGGCGTCCACGTACGGCTTCTCGAACAGGCCGAGCCGGAACTTCAGGGTGAGAATCCGGCGCACCGCCTCGTCGATGCGCTGCTGGCTGACCAGGCCCTTGTGCACGTCCTGGATCAGGTCCTGGGTGAACTCGCTGGCCTCGGAGGGCTCCATGGCCATGTCCACGCCGGCGTTGACCGCCATCGCGATCGCCGTGGGGTAGTCCGCGGCGACGTGGTAGGAGTCGACCAGTGCCCGCACGTCCTGCCAGTCGCTGACCACCACGCCGGTGAAGCCCATCCGCTGCCGCAGTTCGGTGGTCAGCATGAACTTCGACGCGTGCACCGGGACACCGTTGACCGCGCCCGAGTCCGCCATCACCGTGCCGACGCCCGCGTCGAACTGGGCCTGGAACGAGGGCAGGAACTGATCCTGCAGGTAGCGCACCGGGAGCTGCGCCGGCACCCGGTCGTGCCCGTTCGCCGGCTGCGAGTAGCCGGCGAAGTGCTTGGCGGTCGCGGTCAGGTCGGCGGTCTTCTTGTCCCGGTTGGTCTGCAGGCCGCGCACGTCAGCGGCGGCCATCGTGCCGGCGAGCAACGGGTCCTCGCTGAAGGTCTCGTAGTAGCGGCCCCACCGGGTGTCCCTGGCCACGTCGGAGACCGGGGCGAAGTCCCAGAGCACCCCGGTGGCGCGCATCGCCTTCGAGGTGGACTCCCCGAGCTGGGTGGCCAGCGCCGGGTCCCAGGTCGCACCCACCCCGATCTGCTGGGGGAACAGCGTCGCGGTGATCAGGTTGTTGTGCCCGTGCACCCCGTCGGCCCCGTAGAGCACCGGGATCTTCAGCCGGCTGTGCTCCAGCGCGTACCGCTGGACCGCGTTGGTCATCTCGGCCCACGCCTGCGGGGTGTTGTCCGGCACCGGGAAGTCCCCGCCGCCGGAGAGGATCGAGCCGACCTTGTCGTCGGCGAGCACGGTCTTCATACAGTCCTCGCGGAGCGGGCCGGCGGTCCACTGGCAGTCGCCGCGCAGCTTGCCCACCCGGATCTGCACCATCTGCCCGACCTTCTCCTCGAGCGTCATCCGGTGCAGCAGGTCGTCCGCTCGCCGGTCCACCGGCGCGGCGGCGTCCTGGTAAAGCTGCCCGGTCGCGGGCTCGGCCTGCCCGCTGGACTGGGCGAGCGTGGTGGTGAGCGCGACGGCGGCCAGCGCGGCCAGCACCGTGCGCGCGGTGCGGATGCGTCTCATGGGACTCACAGGGCCTTCCTTTCCGCGAGTTCGCGTGCGGCCGTGATCGCGTCGCCGGGGCGGACCAGATGCGCCCGGGTCACTTCCTTCCGCGGTCGAGCGATCCCGGCGTTGGAACCCTCGTGCCGCCGAGCGCGCCGGCACAGGCCCGAACGGACGAATTTGAGAGCGCTCTCACGCCATGGCGGCAGCGGTCGGCGGGCCGCCATGTTCGCGCTCCCACGCCCGGATGTGCGCGCTCTCACAGCCAACGCCGGCTGCGGCTACTCGCCGTCCTCCTGCGGCCGCCGGCGGGGCCGGCCGCGGCGGGGCGGGCGGCCGGCGTCCGAAGGCAGCCGCCCCGCCTCGGCCAGCGCCCGCCGGAGCAGGAACTCGATCTGGGCGTTCGTGCTGCGCAACTCGTCGGCCGCCCACCGGGCCAGCGCGTCGTGCACCGCGGGGTCCAGCCGGAGCAGGAAACTCTTGCGCTCGGCCACGGGAGTCCCGGCGGCTACTGGTACAGCGACCCGGTGTTGACCACCGGCTGGGTGGACCGGTCCCCGCAGAGCACCACCAGCAGGTTGCTCACCATGGCCGCCTTGCGCTCCTCGTCAAGCTCGACGACCTCGTGCTCGGCGATCCGTTGCAGCGCCAACTGCACCATGCCGACCGCGCCCTCCACGATCCGCTGCCGTGCGGCCACCACCGCGCCGGCCTGCTGGCGCTGGAGCATCGCCTGAGCGATCTCCGGGGCGTAGGCGAGGTGTGTGATCCGCGATTCGACCACCCGGACGCCCGCCGCCTGCACCCGGGCCGCGATCTCCGCGGACAGCTTCTCGGTGATCTCCTCCGCGTTGTCCCGCAGCGACAGACCGTTCGCCTCGTGGCTGTCGTACGGGTAGCTGTTGGCGATGTGCCGGACCGCGGTCTCCGCCTGGATGCCGACGAACCGGACGAAGTCGTCCACCGCGAACACCGCCCGCGCGGTGTCCGCCACCTGCCACACCACCACGGTGGCGATCTCGATCGGGTTGCCGTCCGAGTCGTTGACCTTCAGCACCGCGGTCTCGTGGTTGCGGATCCGGGTGGAGACCGGGCGTCGGCCGCTGAACGGGTTGACCCAGCACCATCCGTCCCTGCGTACCGTGCCGGTGTAGCGGCCGAAGAGTTGCACCACCCGCGCCTCGCCCGGGTTGACCGTGATCAGCCCGCGGAAGGTCAGCAGGCCGAGTAGGGCCACCAGGATCCCGACGACCGTCATCCCGCCGCGCCCCAGGCCAGCGCCGGCGAGGGCAGCCAGCACACCGACCACCAGTAGCACCAGCCCGACCAGGAACATCAGCGCACCGGGGAACGCGATCGCCCGGCGCTCCCCGACCGGTGCCGCCGGCATCATCACCGGCGGTTCACCCGGCCCGGTCCCCCGCGCGGAGACCCCCGTTGGACTCGTCATCGTCACACCTCCCGACACAGAGGACCTTCCGCAGGTCCTAGCAAAGTGATATCACTTTTCTTGTGGAGCCGCACTACTGTGTGTGATTCGGAAGATTCGGCCGGCACCGCGGGCTCCGGGAGCCCTGTCGCCACACCGACCGCTCGCAGCGGCCCGTGGTCGCTGGGCGGTTCCGAATGACCCTCGCAGGGGTGCGCCACCACCGAACCAGGGGAGGAATCGGGTGGAATCCATCGAGGCGGCACTGCCGCAGTACCGGGCCGGGCGGGACGACGCGCACGGCCCGGCGTTACAGCTCTTCGGGCTGTGCAAGTCCTTCGGAGCCACGGTCGCCGTCGACCACGTCGACCTGACCGTGCCGCGCGGCTCGTTCTTCGGTCTGGTCGGTCCGAACGGCGCCGGCAAGACGACCTCGCTGTCCATGGCGGTCGGCCTGCTGCGCCCGGACGCCGGCACCGCGCGGATCTTCGGCGTGGACGTGTGGGAGGACCCGGTGCGCGCCAAGACGCTGGTCGGCGTGCTGCCCGACGGGCTGTCCCTGCCCGAGCGGCTGACCGGCCGGGAACTGCTCAACTACACCGGGCTGCTGCGCGGCCTGGACCGGGCCACCGTGGCGCAGCGCACCGAGGAACTGCTTCGCGTGCTCGAACTCGACGGCGCGGAGCGCACCCTGGTCGTCGACTACTCGGCCGGCATGCGGAAGAAGATCGGGCTGGCCACCGCGCTGCTGCACGCGCCGCGGCTGCTGGTGCTGGACGAGCCGTTCGAGGCGGTCGACCCGATCTCCGCCTCCACCATCCGCACCATCCTGCAGCGCTTCGTCGCCTCCGGCGGCGCCGTCGTGCTGTCCAGCCACGTGATGGCGCTGGTCGAGCAGCTCTGCGACCACGTCGGCGTGATCACCCGAGGCCGGGTGGTGGCCAGCGGGCCGCTGGACGAGGTCCGTGGCGGGCAGAGCCTGGAACAGGCCTTCGTCCACCTGGTCGGCGGCCGTACCGGCGGAGGAGAGGGGCTGTCGTGGTTGGCGTCCTGATCCGGATGAAGCTGCGCATGCTCGCCCACGGGCTGCGCGGCCGGCGCGCGGTCGCCATGGTCGTCGGCGCGCTGTTCGGTCTCGCCGGCGGCCTGGCCACCGCGCTGCTGATGGGCGCCGGCTTCGGCGACCCCGAGGCCAGCACGGACATCGCCGCGGCGCTGCTGGCCGCGTGGACGGCGGGCTGGCTGGTCGCGCCGGTGCTCACCGGCGGCAGCGACGAGACCCTGCAGCCCGAGCACTTCCGGCTGCTGCCCATCCCACCGCGCCGGCTGGCCTTCGGTTTCCTGGTCACCGCGCTGGTCGGGCCGGCGCCGCTGGCCACGCTGATCGCGGTGTGCGGGCTGGTCGGCTTCGGGCTGCGCGCCGGGCCCGCGGCCGGGGTGACCGCGCTGGTCGCGGTGCCGCTGCAGCTCGCGTTCGCGGTGGTGCTCTCCCGGGTGGTGCTCGCCGTGCTCGGCGCCGTGCTGCGCTCCCGGCGCGGCAAGGACCTCGGCGTGCTGCTCGCCGCCCTGGTCGGCCTGCTCTCCATCCCGGTACGCATCGCCGTGCAGACGATCGGTCCGATCCTGGTCAACCGGGAGTCGCCGACGTTCTCCGCCGTGCTCCGGGCGCTGCCGACCGGATGGGGCGCGGACGCCGTACGGGCCGCGGCGCGCGGCGAGTGGCCGATGGCACTCGGTGCGCTGGCCGGGCTGGCGGTGCTGGTCGCCGTCCTGGTGGTGGCCTGGTCGCGGCTGCTGGTGCGGCGGATGACCACGGTGCCGGCCGGCGCCTCCGGCGGTGAGCGGGCCCGGCGGCGGACCGAGCGGGACCCGCGGCGGGGCCTGCTCCCGGCCACCCCGGTGGGCGCGGTCGCCGGCAAGGAACTGCGGATGTGGTGGCGGGACGCGCGGCGCCGGGTGGTGCTGCTCTCGTCGATGCTGGTCGGGCTGCTGGTGCCGGTGTTCTCCACGGCGGGTGCGCGGCACAGCGGCGTGAACCTGGTGCCCTACGCCGCGCTGTGGCTGGTGCTGTTCGCCTGCCTACAGGCCGGCAACCTCTACGGGATGGACGGCACGGCGCTGTGGCGGACCCTGGTGACCCCGGGCGCCGAGCGGGCCGACGTGCGCGGCCGCCAGCTCGCCTGGCTGATCGTGGTGGGCCCGGTGGCCCTGGCCGCCGCGCTGGTCGCCCCCGGCGTGTCCGGCGCGGGAGACGCGTACCCGTGGGTGCTCGGCCTGGCTCCGGCGCTGCTCGGCGCCGGTGCCGGAATGGTGCTGCTGCTGTCCGTGTACGCCGGATACCCGCTGCCCCGGCAGGGGAATGGAAATCCGTTTTCCTCCGGTGGAAACCCCGGCTGCGCGCGGGTACTCCGCCAGCTCGCCATCATGCTGCTGCTGGCGTTCGCGGCGGTACCTCCCGGTCTCGCGATCGGTCTGGGCAATGCGCTGCACCTGGCAACGTTGACATGGCTCGGCATTCCGATCGGAATCGGTTCCGGTGCGCTGCTCGGCTGGTGGTGGGGGCGCCTCGCGTATCGCCGGCTGGCCGCGCGGGGACCGGAATTGCTGGACGCGGTGCGGCCCGGCGGGTGAACCCCGGCGGGCCGGGCGGGCGAGGGGCAGGCGGCCGGACAGCCTCACGAGCCCGCCGGGACGGCCCCACGGCGCTTCACCCGTTCGGGTGGTCTTGGGTGTGACGACGCCGATTGGTCCGCCGCCCGGCGCGCTCCCCTCGTTACCGCCCGCGAGCAGCGGAAATGGTTCAGGTTACGGCGAGTTTCATTACGCTGTTGTCACGTTTGTTTCTACGAGCGGTCAAGGATCCGCGAAGAAAAGGGGGGTGGGTGGACACGGGTTCTTCCGGAGGCTGTATGGTCCTGGCCTCATCTGGATCACCTGCGTTGACCCGGTCCGCCTGCGCACGGTGATTCAGAGGAAGGTCCCCACCCCGATATCCTGAATTGGGAGAACTCCCGTGCGTTGGACTCGTATTCTGCCCGTTATGGGCGGGGTCGCCGGAATCGCGACCCTGATGGCGGTGTCGGCCCTGCCGGCCGCCGCGACCGGCAACAACGACGGACCCACCGGCCACGCGTACGCGGTCCAGGCGGACGTCAACGTGGGCGGCGGCGCCGCCGAGGTGAACGTGCCCCCGGTGCCGATGGCGCACTACCCGAAGGGCGCGGACAGGTCGGTGGTGAAGCTGGACGTGCCGCCGCCCGCCGGTGATCTCGTCAAGGTCGGCGTGCTCAACGGCAAGTCCGACTTCGACGGCCGCAAGCTGGTCTCCGACGCGAGCATCGCGAAGGTCAGCCTGCTGAACGACCTGATCTACGTCGAGGTCCTTCGGGCGGTCTGCACCGGCGACTCGCACGGCCTGAGCGGCTACAGCGACATCGTCAAGGTGCGGATCAAGGACCAGGAGTACGTCGTCGACGCCCAGCACCCGCTCGACGTGAACGCCGCGGGCAAGCAGGTGGCGCAGGGGACGGCCGGCGCCATCCACCTCGTCGCCGGCGAGCAGAAGAAGGACGGCAACACCCTGAAGGTCAACGCGCTGCACGTGACGACCGGCGGCCCGCTGGCGCCCGTTCTCCGCGCGGACATCGTCCTCAGCCAGGCTGTGTGCACCCTGCCCGCGGGCGGCATCGTGACCCCGCCGTCCGGCGGCAACCCCGGCGGCTCCACCACGCCGAGCGCGCCCGGTAGCTCGTCCAGCACCAGCACCTCGAAGAGTGGCGGCGCCGGTGCCACCAGCACCAGCGGCGTCGGCCCGATCAACAACGCCTCCAACAACGGCAAGCTGGCCAACACCGGTGTGACCGGTGTGGTGCCGATGATCATCGGCGCGGTCGTGCTGCTCGGCGCCGGCACCGGCGCCCTGCTCTGGACGCGTCGCCGTCGCGGCGCGGCCAGCACCACCGGCAACGACAGCTGAGCACCCTCAGTCAGCCGGACGCGGCCCCACCTCCGGATCGGACCGGAGGTGGGGCCGCGTTGGTCTGTCAGGCGGCATTGGCGGTGCTGTGCCGACGCCGCCCTTCGCATCAGCCGACGAGTTCTACCTCGCAGGGCAGACTCGGCGCCTTGCTCAGCCGTGCGTCCGCGGTGACCAGTGGTACCCCGAGTGTGATGGCCAGCGCGACGTAGAGACCGTCGTAGAAGGTGACAGCCCCACGCAGCTTCCAGGCGGCTTCCGCCAGTGGCCCCGTATGTGCGTAACGTTGGTCCACCAGGTGCGGCAGCGCCCGCAAGGCGGTTGCCGCAACGGCCGGCGTGATCTCCTTGGCCAACTCCTGGCGCCGCAACACGTTGCCGACCTCCGCGTCGATGAGGTGCGGCGCATGGCATGTCACGGCGCTGATTCGGGTACGCAGGCTGCTCGCTTCCGGCATCATCCCGGTCAACGCGAACACCAGTGCCGACGAGTCCAGGACGAGTTCGCTCACCGGCGGTCCGCCGAGACGTGAGTCGCGACGCTCTCCGCGGTCACTCCGGAGGTCGGCTCCTCGGCAAGCGTGGCTTCGAGGACGGCCAGCACCTCCGCCTTGGTCCGCCTGGCCGCCATGTCGATCACCTGGTCACGCATGTAGGCCTGCAACGACTTTCCCTCGGCCCGTGCGCGCCGCCGCAGAACCTCGTACGCATCTTCCGGAATGTCCCGGACCTGAATGGTAGCCACAGCGCTAGTGTAGCGCGTCGGCGCTGAAATAGCGCTCCTGTGGGCGGTGACCGTCGGGTCGGTGGGCCACCGGACTGCGCGGGAACGGCCGACGCGGTACCGAGGAGGGCATGGAGGTACTGAACAGCCGGCTCATCGTGCGCGCCGGCGACCCAGAACGGTCCACCGCGTTCTACCGGGACATCCTCGGCCTGGCGGTGGCCAGGCAGTTCCCCGGCGGCACGGTGTTCTTCCTCGGCCAGGGCCATCTGGAGGTGTCCGGGCAGGGCGGCGGCCCGGCGCCGAGCGAGGCCACCGTGCTGTGGTTGCAGGTCCGCGACCTCGCCGCCACCGCGGTCGAACTCCGTGGCCGCGGGGTGACTGTGCTGCGCGAGCCGAAGCAGGAGCCGTGGGGCCTGCACGAGATGTGGATCGCCGATCCCGACGGGCTGCGCATCGTCATCGTCGAGGTGCCGGAGGGGCATCCGCTCCGGACCGACGTCCGGTCGACGTAGCCTGGCCGCGCGCGGTACCACCCCGTGCCACATGGGACCATGAGGTGTCCCTGTCCGTTCGCGCGAGGAACCCAGTGAGCAGTTTCGCCGACACCACCTTCACGTCGCCGGAGCGAATCCGGAACTTCTGCATCATCGCCCACATCGACCACGGCAAGTCGACGCTGGCCGACCGGATGCTCCAGCTCACCGGTGTGCTGGACGAGCGCTCCTACCGGGACCAGTACCTGGACCGGATGGACATCGAGCGGGAGCGGGGCATCACCATCAAGGCGCAGAACGTCCGGCTGCCCTGGCAGGTGGGCGGCACCGACCACGTGCTGCACCTCATCGACACGCCGGGCCACGTCGACTTCACCTACGAGGTCTCCCGCTCCCTGGCCGCCTGCGAGGGCGCGATCCTGCTGGTCGACGCCGCGCAGGGGATCGAGGCGCAGACCCTGGCCAACCTGTACCTGGCCATGGAGCACGACCTGCACATCATCCCGGTGCTCAACAAGATCGACCTGCCGGCGGCCGAGCCGGACAGGTACGCCGCGGAGTTGGCGCACATCATCGGCTGCGACCCGGGCGACGTGCTCCGGGTGTCCGCGAAGACCGGGATGGGCGTGCGCGAACTGCTGGACGAGGTGGTGCGCCAGGTACCGCCGCCGCAGGGCGACGCGGACGCCCCGGCCCGCGCGCTGATCTTCGACTCGGTGTACGACACCTACCGCGGCGTGGTCACCTACATCCGGGTGTTCGACGGCAAGATCACGCCCCGGCAGAAGATCCGGATGATGTCCACCGGCGCCACCCACGAGCTGCTGGAGGTCGGCATCATCTCGCCTGATCCCAAGCCCTGCTCCGGGTTGGGCGTCGGCGAGGTCGGTTACCTGATCACCGGGGTGAAGGACGTCCGCCAGTCCAAGGTCGGCGACACGATCACCCTGGAGAAGGGCGGCGCCACCGAGCCGCTGGGCGGTTACCGCGACCCGCGGCCCATGGTGTACGCCGGGCTCTACCCGGTCGACGGGTCCGACTACCCGGTGCTCCGCGAGGCGCTGGACAAGCTGCGGCTCAACGACGCCGCGCTGAACTACGAGCCGGAGACCTCGGCGGCACTGGGCTTCGGGTTCCGCTGCGGGTTCCTCGGCCTGCTGCACCTGGAGATCACCCGGGACCGGCTGGAGCGGGAATACGGCCTCGACCTCATCTCCACCGCGCCGAACGTGGTGTACCGGGTGGTGATGGAGGACGGCACCGAGCAGGTGGTGACCAACCCGTCGGACTGGCCGACCGGGAAGATCGCCGAGGTGCACGAGCCGGTGGTGCGGACCACGATCATCGCGCCGTCCGAGTTCGTGGGCGCGATCATGGAGCTGTGCCAGAGCCGCCGCGGCCAACTCGGCGGCATGGACTACCTGTCGGAGAGCCGCGTCGAGCTGCGCTACACGCTGCCCCTCGCAGAGATCATCTTCGACTTCTTCGACGCGCTGAAGTCCCGCACCCGCGGCTACGCCTCGCTGGACTACGAGGAGGCGGGCAGCCAGACCGCGAACCTGGTCAAGGTGGACATCCTGCTGCAGGGCGAGCCGGTGGACGCGTTCAGCGCGATCGTGCACCGCGACCAGGCCTACGCCTACGGCACGAAGATGGCGACCAAGCTGCGCGAGCTGATCCCCCGGCAGCAGTTCGAGGTGCCCATCCAGGCCGCGATCGGTTCCCGGGTCATCGCCAGGGAAACCATCCGCGCCATGCGCAAGGACGTCCTCGCCAAGTGCTACGGCGGTGACATCACCCGGAAGCGCAAGCTGCTGGAGAAGCAGAAGGAAGGCAAGAAGCGGATGAAGATGGTCGGCCGGGTGGAGGTCCCGCAGGAGGCGTTCGTCGCCGCCCTGTCCACCGACGAGACCGGCGACAAGGGCAAGTCCGCCAAGAAGTAGCCAGTTTCGTTCGCGCCGGACCGCCCCGGACCCGTGCCGGGTCCGGGGCGGTCGGGATCGCTCAGTTCGCGCTGGGGCCCGCGTACGCCCGGAGCAGGCGGTCCACCAGCGGGTCCTCACCGGGCCGGGTGTGCCGGGCGAGCAGTTCCATCAGGTGCTTCACCAGCCAGTCCATCGCCTCGTACTCGTCGAGTACCCGATCGAGCAGCGAGCGCAGCTCGTCGCGGTTGGCCGCGCGGTGGCAGTTCAGCAGGCACCACCGCGTCTCGTGGAGCCCGTGGTTCTGTTGGGGTATGTCTTCTGGTCGCATCTCCGTCCCGGTGTGCTCGGTACCTGGGGATCCCTGCACTACCCAGGAGACCTGAATCCGCCGCTCGTGCCAATGGCGGAGATTTCAAATAGTGAGCGTGAGGCCGCGCGCGACCCGCTCGGCCGTGTCGCACAGGTGCCGCTGGATGGCCGGATCCCAGCGCAGCAGCCGGCGGGAGGGCATCGAGATGCCGACCGAACCGATCCGGTCGCCGTCCGTGAACGGTATCGCCACGCACGCGTTACCGAGCAGGTACTCCTCCCGGTCCAGCACGATCGGCCCGTGCGCGTCGAGGTTGCGCATCAGGTCGGCGGGCCGGGTGATGGTGCGCGGGGTGAGGTCGTGCAGCGGGTGCCGGGACAGGAACTCGCGGACGCCCTCCTCTCCCAGGGCGCGGAGCACCGCCTTCCCCGACGCCGTGGCGTGCGCGGCGTCCTCGAAGCCGACCCATATGTCCACCCGGGGCGTGCGCGGCCCGTCGGCGATCTCTACCACGCGCACCTCGCCGTCGGAGTACAGCGCCAGGTAGGCGGCCGCGCCCACCTGGTCGCGCAGCGCGGCGAGCGCCGGCCGGACGCGGCTCAGCTCAAGTTGCCCGTGGCCGCGCTCGTGCAGCATCTCGACGGCGCCGCCGAGCATGAACGCACCACCCTCCACCCGTTGCACGTATCCCTCCTCCACGAGGGTGCGCAACAGGTGGTAGGTGGTGGCCAGCGGAAATCCCGTCTCCCGCGCCAACTGCTTGGCCTGGGCGCCACGCTCGTACCGGCTCACCGCCTCCAGCAGGCGGAGCGCCCGCTGCACCGACGCGATAAGTGTCGGCCGCCGACCAGCCGTCACGCCCCCAGGATCGACTGCCGCACTGGGCCGTGCAAGGCCGTTCGACCCCCGTCATGCCAGCGACGTCCGAATCAGATGTGGCGCACCGGCTGGCTGGGCGAGTCCAGCCACAGCATGTGCTCCCCGGAGGCGGTGACACACAGCCCGTAGCGGTGTACCCGCGGCCGGCCGGTGCGCTCGTAACCGTCGGCGAGCGCGGTGACCTCCGACCACAGCGGCCGCGGCCCGCGCTCGGCCACCCATACCGTGCGGCCGGACCGGCGGCCGACCCGGCACCACGAGCCGGACGCCAGGTCGGCGAACAGGTACGCCGGCCCGTCCGGCTCGGTCAGCACCACCCGGTGCACCTCGGGCAGCGTGACCCGCTGCAGGAACGCGACGGTCGGCTCGTCCAGCGCGGCCGGCCATGCCGTGGTCCGGCAGGCGGCCGGTTCCCCCGCGCAGAGCGCGATCACCCGGCGGGCCACGGCCCCTTCGGCGTCCGGCACGGCCGCCTGGCCGGGCAGTCCGTCGCGGAACCGGCCGATCGCGGAGTGGTCGGCGGCCACCCGCAGCAGGAGCAGCCGGCCGGCCAGGCCGGCGAGGATCGCGCCGCCGGCCCGCACCTGGCCCAGCCACGCGGCGGGTACCCGGTCCACCGGGCGGCCGGCGATGATCCGGTCGTACGGCGCGCGGGCCGGGTGCCCGGCCGCCTCGGCGGCGCACACCACGGTCGGCCGGTAACCAGCGAGGCACAGGGCGGCGCGCACCCGGTCGACGCGCTCCCCGTCCGGGTCGACCGTGGTCACCGCCTCCTCACCGAGCGCATGACTGAGCAGCGCGGTGCGGTACCCGGTGCCGGCGCCGACCTCCAGCACGGCGTGGCCGGGGCGCGCGTCCAGCGCCTCCAGCATCACGGCGGTCGCCGAGGGCGCCGGGCTTACCTCCGTGTCGAACGCGGTGACCAGGGCGGTGTCCGCGTAGGCGTGCCGCAGTGCCGAGCTCTGCGCCGCGAGGTCCGGGCCGGCGATGTCGTAACGGACCGGGCCGTTCGGGCCGGGAACGGCGAACCGGGGGACGAAGTGGTGCCGGGGCACCGCACGGAACGCCCGCTGCCAGGCGGGCGACGCGAGGACACCCCGGTCGACCAGCGCGGCGGTCAACTCGTCACGCAGCGCGGGCGTCGGGTCTGCGGTGGTGGTCATGGACGTTCTCTCCTCGGTGCGGGGGCCGCCGTCTCCCCGCGGTCGAACAACGCGATGGGGCCATCACGGAGTGTTCCGAACTCTTACCCTCTGTATTTACACCGGTGGCACGCCCGCGGCCGCGCAGCACGCCCGAACGGTGGTATGCCGGGGCCGGTAGGGTCGGTGAGGTGATCGCCGAGCTGCGGGTTCCCGTGATCGTCGCGCCGATGGCCGGCGGGGTGTCCACCCCCGAACTGGTCGCCGAGGTGGTGCGAGCCGGTGGGTTCGGCTTCCTCGCCGCCGGCTATCTCGGTGCGGAGGCGCTGGCCGAGCAGATCGACCGTGCCGAGGAGCTCACCGGCGGAGCCTACGGGGTCAACCTGTTCGTGCCGGGCACCCGCTCGGACGCCGACCTCACCGCGTACCGGCGGCGGATCGGCGCCGAGGCCAGCCGGTATGGGGTGGAGCCGGGCGCGCCGAGTTGGGACGACGACGCCTACCCGGCCAAGCTGGAGTTGGTGCTCGCCCGGCGGGTACCGGTGGTGTCGTTCACCTTCGGCTGCCCGGACGGCAGCACCGTGGAGCGGCTGCACGCCGCCGGCGCCGAGGTGGTGGTCACGGTCACCACGCCCGCCGAGGCGCGGCAGGCGGCCAGGGTGGGCGCCGACGCGCTGTGCGTGCAGGGCGCTGACGCGGGCGCGCACCGCGGCGTGTTCGTGGACGACGGCTCACCCGGCGGCGGTGAGCTGTACGGGGTGCTGGCACTGCTGCGGCTGGCCGCGGCCGACACCAACCTGCCGCTGATCGCCGCCGGTGGCCTGGTGCACGGCGCGGACGTGGCCGCGGTGCTGGTCGCCGGCGCGGTCGCCGCGCAGCTCGGCACCGCGTTCCTGGGCTGCCCGGAGGCCGGCACCCAGGCCGCGCACCGCGAGGCGCTCCGCGACGGCACCAGGACCACCGCGCTGACCAGGGCGTTCACCGGCCGGCCCGCGCGGGGCCTGGCCAACCGGTTCATGACCGAGCACGGCCCGCACGCGCCGGCCGCCTACCCGAACCTGCACCATCTCACCCGGCCGGTGCGTGGCGCCGCCGGCAGGCTGGGTGACCCGGAGGCCATGTCGCTGTGGGCCGGCACCACCTACCGGCTGGCCGAGCCGGCGCCGGCCGCCGAGGTGGTGCGCCGCCTCCACGAGCAGGCCCGGGACGCGCTGTCCCGGGCCAACACGCGACTGGGCTGAGCCGTCAGCGGGTGGGCGTGACCTCGTGCTCGCTGGCGAGCAGCGAGCGCCGCCGGCTGTAGCCGAAGTAGATCACCATGCCGATGGCGAACCACACCGCGAACCGGAGCCAGGTCACCGGCTCCAGGAAGGTGATCAGCCACAGGGAGAACAGCACGCCGATGGCCGGCACGATCGGCATACCGGGGCAGCGGAACGTGCGCGGCAGGTCGGGCCGGCGGTAGCGCAGCACGATCACCGCGACGCAGACCACCACGAACGCCAGCAGGATGCCGATGTTGGTCAGTTCGGCGGCCTCCTTGATCGGCAGCACGCCGGCGATCACGGCGGACACCACGCCCACGATCCAGGTGACCCGGTGCGGCACCTTGCGCTCCGGGTGGGTGTGCGCGAACCAGCGCGGCAGCAGCCCGTCCCGGCTCATCGAGAACCAGACCCGGGTGACGCCGAGCATGAACGTGAACATCACGGTGAGGATGCCGACGATCGCGCCGACCGCGATCACGCTGGCCACCCCGGACAGGCCGACCGAGGCGAACGCGTTGGCGAACCCGGCCTTCGGGTTGATGTCCGTGTACTTCTGCATGCCGGTGAGCACCAGGCAGGCCAGCACGTAGAGCACCATCGAGATGCCCAGCGAGTAGACGATCGCCTTCGGCATGTGCCGGTGCGCGTCCCGGGACTCCTCCGCCGCGGTGGACATGGCGTCGTAGCCGAACACGGCGAAGAACACCGTGGCCGCGCCGGTCACCGCGCCCCCGACGCCGAACGGGAAGAACGGCGTGTAGTTGCCGCCCTTGACGTAGGCGAACCCGACCACGATCACCACCAGCACCACGGCGACCTTCAATCCCACCACGAAGGTCTCGAACCGGGCCGCGCTCCTGATGCCCCGGTTGAGCAGGTAGGCGATGAGCAGGCACAGCACGGCGGCGAACAGGTCGATCCGGTGACCCGGCCCGGTGCCCGGGGCGCCGAGCATCCACGCCGGCAGATGCACGCCGAGTTGGTCGAGCAGGAAGCCGAAGTACCCGGAGATGCCGATGGCGACCACCGCCACGATCGCCGTGTACTCCAGCAGCAGGTCCCAGCCGATGAACCAGCCGACGATCTCGCCGAGCACGGCGTAGCCGTAGGTGTAGGCGGAACCCGCCTTGGGGATCAGCCCGGCGAACTCCGCGTACGAGAACGCGGCTGCCGCGCTGGCGATCCCGGCGATGAGGAACGACACCAGCACCGCCGGCCCGGCCGAGCCGTTGGCCACCGCGCCGGCCAGCGAGAAGATGCCCGCGCCGATGATCCCGCCGATCCCGATCGCGGTCAGTTGCCACAGCCCCAGCGTCCGCCTGAGGTCACCGTCCGTCCGCGTGTCGCTGATCTGTTCGATCGGCTTGCGACGGAACACCCCGGTACCCGGCCCGAGTCCCGCAGTTGTCATGCCATGCCTCCGAGTCCTCCCAAAGTTTGGGCGAACCCTACGGAGCACGCGACCGGAAGCGGTTTGTTCAACTCGACCAAATCCCCGCGCCCCGGTTGTCAGACCCGACCATGGTCTCCGAGCGGCCACCAGCGCGGTCGATCATCCTGGCCCGGGATCGCTGACGTCAGGCACACACCGGCTGCACGCGACGGTCAGCCGACAAGAGCTACCTCGCACGGTAGACCGGGTGTCTTGCCGAGGCGGCCGTCGCCGGTGAGTAGCGGCACGTCCAATACCGTGGCCAGCGCTACGTACAATGCGTCATAAAAGCTGATTGCGTGACGCAGTTCCCAGGCCTTGTCCGCAATCCCTCCCGTGTGCGGGTAGCGATAGTCAATCATTTCCGACAGGGCGCGCAGCCCGGCACGCGCGGTGGCCTCGCTGATCTCGCCGCGACGCTCACCACGCCGGAGGACGTGTCCGACCTCGGCGTCGAGCAGGTGCGGCGCGTGGCAGGTCGCCTCGGCGATCCGTTTGTGCGCAGCGATGCCGACGGCATCCTTGCGGCCCACAGCGCTGACTACGGCAGATGCGTCCACGACATATTCACTCACCCCGCAGCTCCCGCAAGCCGGAATGGATGGTGTCCTCGCTCAGCCCGGGTCCTGGGTCGGCGGCCAGCGCCTGCTCGACCGCGGCCATGAGCTCAGCCTTGTCGCGTCGCCGCGCCATCACGATCAACTGCTCACGCATATAGGACTGCAGTGACTTGCCGGCCGCCTGCGCCCGCCGACGGTATGTCTCGGCTACGTCGTCCGGAAGGTCCCGTACCTGGATAGTCGCCATAACGCTACTGTAGCGCAGCAACAGCGCAGTTTTCGCGCTAACCAAGGTCAGGTGCCGAGCTGGCGTCCGCAGCGACGACCGGACCACGAGCAGCCGGCCGAGCGGCACGGCGCGGTCGGCCGGGGCGTACGTGCTGCCCCGGTGCGCCGCTGGACCGGAGTCAGCGGGTCAGGACGATCTTGCCGGCGGTCTCGCCTTCGAGCATGTTCCGCAGCCCTTCCTCGGCGCGGTCCATCGGCAGCTCGGCGCCGATCTGTGGGCGCACCCCGGACTGCTCGCAGAACCGCAGCAGGTCGACCAGTTCGTCCCGGGTGCCCATGGTGGAGCCGACCACCCGCAGTTGCAGGAAGAACAGCCGCTGCAACTCGGCCGCGGTGGCATCGCCGCTGGTGGCGCCGGAGATGACCACGGTGCCGCCCGGCTTGAGCGACTTCATCGAGTGCGACCAGGTGGCCTTGCCGACCGTCTCGAACACGGCGTCCACCCGCTCCGGCAGCCGGGTACCCGGCTCGAACGTCTCGTGCGCGCCCAGCCGCTCGGCCAGCTTGCGCTTCTCCTCCGACCGCCCGGTCACCCACACCCGCATGCCGGCCGCCCGGCCCAGCTCGACCAGCGCGGTGGACACGCCGCCGGAGGCGCCCTGCACCAGCATGGTCTGCCCGGGCCGCAGGCCCGACTTGACGAACAGCATCCGGTACGCGGTCAGCCAGGCGGTGCCCATGCACGCGGCCTCGGTGAAGGACAGCCCGGCCGGCTTGGGCACCGCGTTGCGGGCCGGGACGACCACGGTCTCCGCGAAGGTGCCCTGGTGCTTCTCGGTGAGCAGGGTGCGCCTGGGGTCCAGCGTCTCGTCGCCCACCCAGTTCGGGTCGCCGATCACCGAGTGGATCACCACCTCGGTGCCGTCCGGCAGCACGCCCGCGCCGTCGCAGCCGAGGATCATCGGGAACTGCTCGGGCTTGATGCCCACGCCGCGCAGCGTCCACAGGTCGTGCATGTTCACGCTGGCGGCGCGCACGGACACCGGCACCCAGCCGTCCGGCACCTCCGGCTCCGGCCGCTCGCCGACCACCAGCGCGGCCAGCGGATCCTCACGGTTTGGTTCTGCGGCGTACACGGCGAACATGCCGGCAACTTACCCACCGCGTCGGAACGTCCGCCATGAAACCGCTCACTCGAAAACGGCGACCGGTAGGCTCGGTGGCGTGCTGCAGGCGGTGCTCGACTGGTGGGACGGGGTGGCCCTGTGGGTGGCCCAGATCGCGTTCCCGCTCCAGTTCGCGCTGGTCATGCTCGTGCTGCTGCCGCTGTGCCTGGGCGGGGCGTGGCTGATCGACCGGGTGGTGGACCGGGCTTCGCCGCTGGCCGGGCGGCTCAGGGACCCTTCCCGCCGAACATGAGGATGATTCGTAAGCTTTGCCGGTGACCTCCTCGCGCAGGCGCGTCACCATCGCGCTGATCGGTCTGGTCGCGCTGGTGATCGGCGGGTGGCTGGCCCGGGACCTGACCCGCGGTACGGGGCAGCAGGAGCGTCCGCCGGCATCCGCGCCGGCCACCGCGCCCGGCCGGACCGGGATTCCGGTGCGCCCGCTGTCGTCGCTACCGCCGCAGGCGGCGCAGACCTGGGCGCTGATCCAGCGGGGCGGGCCGTTCCCGTCCTCGCACGACGGCGTGGTGTTCGAGAACCGCGAGCATCGGCTGCCCGGCGAGCCGTCCGGCTACTACCACGAGTACACCGTGCCGACGCCGGGCAGCGACGACCGCGGCAGCCGGCGGTTGATCACCGGGGCGCACCACGAGTTGTACTACACCGGGGACCACTACCAGACGTTCGTGGCGGTCGACCCGGCACACTGACAGCCTGTTCCGGAACTGGACCGACCTGCGATGCTGAGTTGCGGAACGCGCCGGGGCGAAGCCCCTGCGATCGTGGGGGTGGGGCAAGCCACCAGGACAAACCGGAGTGTGCCATATCACCTGCGAGCCCCGGCGACACGATCGCGGCGCGCGTTCTCGGAACAGGCACTGACAGCCGCGGAAGGGGGCACGGGATGGAGCCGGCGGGGGAGACGACCGCCCGCGAGGCGGTGGCCGAGGCCGAGCGGCGCGGCGCGCACCCGCACCGGGTGGACGGCCTGGCCATGCCGGGCAAGGCGGCCGCGCTGGACGCCATCGCGCGGGCGCTGTCCTTCCCGAGCTACTTCGGCCGCAACCTCGACGCCCTGTACGACTGCCTCACCGACCTGTCCTGGTTGCCGGCGGGGGAGCACGTGCTGGTCTGGTCTCACCCGGAGGTGTTGCGGGACGGCGACCCGGCCGGCTACGACGGGGTGACCGCCACACTCCGGGACGCGGTCGCCGCTGGCGGCGGCCCGGACCGCCCGCTCCGCGTGGTCGTCACCGTGCACTGACCGCCCGGAGGACTGAACGGTGTCCGCCCGGACGAGCTAAACAGCTCACTCGGTGGCATGGCCCTTGCTTGATTATCCGGGACCGCGGGCAAAGCCTGTGGAGAGCGAATTACTCTGAACTGGCGGCGGCGCGGGTCATTCGTAACCCGCTGATTAATCGATAGCGCGCATCCCCTGGTGCCCGGCTTGTCGAGGAGGCAGGGCCATGACCGAGCGGATTACCAGAGCCGACATGCCCCAGGTCCCCGGCGGTAACGGTATGGGGACCGCGCCTACCGGCCCGGCGAGCGTTTCTTCCCCGGCGCTCGCCAAATACGTCGACCCACTGCCGATACCGCCCGTGGTACCCGCGAACCTGATCGACTTTCCGGGTGCGGCGTACTACGAGATGTCGATACGGCAGCGTTCCTGGCAGTTCCACCGTGACCTGGGGGTGGCACGGACCTGGGGGTACTGGGCGGTGAACCCGCTGGACCGGCGGTATCCCGTCGGCATGGGGTATCTCGGGCCGACCATCGACGCGCACAGCCAGCGGCCGGTCGTCGTTCGATTCGTGAACCAGCTACCGACCAGCCACCTGCTGCGGGAATCGGTGGACGTGACACTGTGGGAGAACCTGCCGGGGGTGGCGCCCGATCCGCCGGGCGGGAGAAGCCCGAACACCTTTCCCGAGTTTCCGCCCGGCAACGTCTGGTGCACCACGCACCTGCACGGCGGGTTCGTTCCCGCGCAGTTCAGCGGCCATCCGTTGTCCTGGTTCACGCCGGACGGCGAGCACGGCCCCAAATACGCGTCCTGGCACCGGCCGAGGACCAATGAGGCCGTCTACGTCTATCCCAACACGCAGCCGGCCGCGACCCTCTGGTACCACGACAACGCGATGGCGGTCAGCCGGCTCAACGTCTATGCCGGGCTGGCCGGGCTTTACCTCGTTCGGGACGGCATCGAGGATCTGCTCGGGCTGCCCCGGCGCGCCTTCGAGGTGCCGCTGCTGATCCAGGACCGCACCTTCCGCCCGGACGGGTCGCTCAGCTATCCGGCAGTCGGGACCAGCGACCGGCACCCGCGGTGGGTGCCCGAGTTCCTCGGCGACACCCCGGTCGTCAACGGGCGGGCCTACCCGTTCCTGGACGTGGAGCCGCGGCGGTACCGGCTGCGCGTGGTCAACGGCTCGAACGCGCGGTGGTACGACCTGTCTTTCGACGACGGTTCCGGGCGGCTGCCGTTCTGGCTGATCGCCGGCGACCAGGGGCTGGTCACCCAGCCGGTGCGGATGACCATGATGCTGCTGGCCCCCGGCGAGCGGGCGGATGTGATCGTCGACTTCACCGAGGTCGCCGGCGGGCAGGTCAGGCTGGCCAACAGCGCCCCGGCGCCCTACCCGGGCGGGGGCGGCCCGGAACTGCCCGAGATCATGCTGTTCCGGGTGGGCCGGGAGCGCTCTGAGCCGGAGCGCTCCACCGCGCCCGACCGGCTCGCCCCGCCGCCGATCCCGCCGCTGGTGGCCGCGCCCGGCGTGCGGGTGCGCGACGTGGTGCTCGGCGAGGACGCCGATCCCGTCACCGGTGACACGCTGCACGCCCTGCTCAACCAGCGGTGGTTCTTCGAACCGGTCGAGGAGGAACCCCGGGCGGGCACCACCGAGGTGTGGCAGTTCGCCAACCTCACCGCCGCCGCCCTGCCGGTGCACCTGGACCTGGTGCGCTTCCAGGTGCTGGACCGGCGGGTGCTGGACGTGCCCCGGTACACCGCCGCCTGCCTGCGCTGGGCCGCGGCCGGCCGGAACCGGGCCACCCGGCCGAGGGTGGGCGACTACGTGCGGGGCGCGCCGGTACCGCCCGCCCCCGAGGAGGCCGGCTGGAAGGACACGGTGAAGACCTACGGCGGGATGGTGACCCGCGTGATCGCCACCTTCGACGTGCCGCACGCCGTGTTCGGCCACCCGGCCACCGGTACCCGGCTGCCCGCCGAGTACACCTACCGCTGTTCCACGCTGGAACGGCAGGACAACGAGATGATGCGGCCCTTTCGGGTGGTCGACCCGTCCAGTTAGTCGGCGGGCACCCAACTGGGCTTGCGCTTCTCCCGGAACGCGGCGATGCCCTCCTGGCCTTCGGCGCCGGCGAAGTGCTTCGCGGAGAACTCCAGCATCGCGGCGAAGTCCGCGGCCAGGCTGTCCGCCCGCGTGCGGCGAAGCATCTCCTTGGTGGCGGCCAGCGCGTTCGGCGCGCCGAGCACCAGCATGTCGGTGTAGCGGCGGACCTCGGCGTCCAGGTCCTCGGCGGGTACCGCCGAATTGACCAGCCCGATGGCCGCGGCCCGCTCGGCGTCGAAGGTTTCGCCGGTGAGGAACAGTTCGTGCGCGGCGCGCGGCAGCAGCCGGGGCAGCACGGTCACCGAGATCACCGCCGGCACCACGCCGATGCGCACCTCGCTGAACGCGAAGGTCGCGGAGTGCGCCGCCACCGCGATGTCGCACGCGGCGACCAGCCCGACGCCGCCCGCCCGCGCCGGCCCGGCCAGCCGGGCCACCACCGGCTTGGGCGACGTCCAGATGCGTTGCAGGATCGCCGGGAACTCGTTCACGCCCTGCCGCTCGGCCCCGGCGCCGCTGGCCTCCTTGAGGTCCATGCCGGAGCAGAACACCGGCCCGGTGTGGGTGAGCACGACGACGCGCACCGCGCTGTCCGCGATGGCGGCGTCCAGGCGCTCGGTCAGTTCGCGACGCAACTGGGCGGACAGCGCGTTGCGGTTGTGCGGCGAGTCCAGCGTGATCGTCGCGACGCCGCGGTGCACCTCGTCGTGGACCAACTCGTCAGCCATGGGGTGCAGGTTAACCGCGCCGTGGCTGGGCACTCAGGGCGCCAACTCGCCCAGATCGATGTCCACCGGCACCGGCGCCCCGGTCACCCGTACCAAACCGGAGCCGGCCAGCGGCTCTTCCATATACCGGCCACCCTCGAGTCGGCAGGCACGCAGCTTCCCGTCGGCGACTTCCCACAGGAAAGGCACGCCCGCCCCCGCGTACGCCGCCAGCTTCGTTTCCCGCTCACTGCGGGAGTTCCCGGGGCTCCACACCTCCACCACCAGTTCCAGGGCGTCAGCGGGGAAGTTGGTGCCCACCGGGCGGCGGTTGAGCACGGCCACATCAGGAATGAGCGCCGTGCGCAGCGCCGTGGATATTTCCACGCCGATCCCGGTCACCGGGAACAGGTCCGAACGGCCAGCGGCGCGCACCGCCTGCCGCAAGGAGTGGCACAGGGTGTCGGTGGCCCACTGATGCTGGCCGGTCGGTGGTGGCGTCACGACCCAGTACCCCCAGATCAGCTCAAGACGACCGCCGTCTGCTGGCGCGTCGGCGGCCAGCCAGTCGTCGATCGTATTCGGGCCGATCGGGTGGTCCAGCGCTGCGGTCACCAGCACCCTCCCCTCCACTGCTTCTGACGCGAGTCTAGCCGGGACAATCTGTTTCAGGTGGTGCCTGGGGATCCCACCAGCGTGGGGGTTGCGGGCGTCTCCGGCCATGTCAGCCATCGAAACGCCGTCACATCAGCCACCGACGTCACCACGCGACCTCACGTGCATGTGGATCGGCATCGGGTCGGTGCGGTAGCACCCGGGGGATCGCTCGCTAGGCGGCTGCGGGGCGGGCGAGGGCGTCGGCGTAGCGGTGCAGCACCACCTCGGCCACCTCGGGGTCGTTGCCCAGCGGCGCGGCCAGCACCGCGTCCGGGTCGGCGTCGAGAAGCTGGTCGGTCACCCGGTCCGGTAGCAGGCCGGGGGCGAGGAACCAGGAGGCCAGCGCGAAGCGGCGGGCACCGGCCGCGCGCAGCCGCCGCACCGCCGCCGGCACGTCCGGCTCGGCGGACGCGGCGAACGCGGCCACCGCGCCGGCCCAGCCCGCGCCGCTCGACCACCGGTTGGCCACCTCGGCCACCGCCTCGTTGGCCGGCGGGTAGGAGCAGCCGGCGCCGGCGAGGACCACGCCCATGCCCGGGTCGCCGGGCAGCACGCCGGCCTCGGCGAGCCGGCGCAGTGCGGCCGACTCCAGCCGTGGATCCGGCCCGAGCACCTCGGCGATCCGCACCGTCAGATCGGGGCAGCGGCGAAGCACCTCGGTCACCGCGCCGGGTACGTCCACGCGCGCGTGGTAGGCGCTGCCCAACAGCAGCGGCACCACGACCGCGTCGCGGTGCCCCTCGCCGTGCAACGCCACCAGCACGTCGCCCAGCCGGGGTGCGGACAGGTCCAGGAACGCGATGCGCACGTCCAGTTCCGGGCGCAGCGCGCGCACCACGTCGAGCAGATCCGTCACGGTCGCCGCGGACCGGGGATCGCGGCTGCCGTGCGCGACCGCGACAAGTGGCGGTCGGCCGGCGCCGGTGGGAAGGTCGATCACGGCAGCCCACCGAGGCCGCGGGCGCGCAGTACCGCCCGCTCCAGGGGTCGGAACGCCAGCAGCTCGACGGCGATGCCGACGATCAGGATGAGCAGGATCGCGGCGATCACGTTGGGCATCTCGCTCAGCGCCCGACCCTGCTCCAGGTAGGCGCCGAGGCCGAAGCCGAGTTTCGGGCCGACCGCGATCAGCTCGGCCGCCATCAGCGACCGCCAGGAGAACGCCCAACCCTGCTTGAGCCCGGCCAGGTAACCGGGCAGCGCGGCGGGCAGCAGGATGTGCCGGGCGGCGGCCAGCCGGCCGGCGCCGAGCACCTTGCCAACCCGGGGCAGGATCGGCGGGATCTGGTCGATCCCGGCGACCAGACCGTTGGTGATCGAGGGCACCGCGCCGAGCAGCACCACGCAGTAGATGGCCGCGTCGTTGAGCCCGAACCACAGCACCGCGGCCGGCACCCAGGCCACCGAGGGCAGGTTCTGCAGACCGGTGACCATCGGGCCGATCGCCGAGCGGACGAACGGCACCTTGGCGATCACCAGGCCGAGTGGGGTGGCCACCACGACCGCGATGAGGAAGCCGAACACCGCCCGGTGCAGCGAGGTCCACAGGATGCTGGCCGCCTGCCCGGAGGGCACCAGCGACCAGAACTCCTGCCACACCGCCAGCGGCGCCGGGAGCTTGTACTCGGGCCAGAACGCCGCCGCCCACAGCGCCTGCCAGACGGCGATCAGCACGACGATGGCGACCACCGGAGGCATGGCGGCGCGGGCGAACCGCCGCCAGGCCGGGACCGGCCGAGGCCCGGTCGGCGCGTCCAGCGCGTCCAGCCCGGCGCCGACCGAGTCCAGTTCGCCGTCCGGGGACGGCTGGGGCGACGGCTGCGGGGACGCGAGGCCGACGGTGGTCTCGGCGTCCTCAGGCCGCGGCATGGCTGCTGATCACCTCCCGGAGTGCCGCGTTGACCTCGTCCACCACCTGCTGCTCCTCGGACGGGGCCAGGCCGGTCACGGACCACTCGCGCACCACCCGGCCGGGCCGGGAGGACAGCAGCACCACCCGCTGGCCCAGCCGGACGGCCTCGCGCACGTCGTGCGTGACGAACAGCACCGCCGACCCGGTGGCCCGCCACACCCGCAGCAGCTCGCCCTGCAACACGTCCCGGGTGATCGCGTCCAGCGCGGCGAACGGCTCGTCCATCAGCAGCAGGCCGGAGCCTCGACCGTCCAGAGTGGACGCCAGGGCGCGGGCGAGGGCGACCCGCTGCCGCATGCCGCCGGACAGCTCGTGCGGCCGCTTGTTCCCGGCCCCGCTCAACCGGACCAGGTCCAGCAGCTCGGCGGTGCGCGCCCGCCGCTCGGCCCGGCCCGCGCCGGCCAGCCGCAGCGGCAGCTCCACGTTGCGCGCCGCGGTCAGCCACGGCATCAGCGCCGCCTCCTGGAACATCACCGCCGGGCGCGAGGTGCGCAGCTCGATGTCGCCCGCGGTCGGCTCGTCCAGCCGGGCGACCAGGTTCAGCAGGGTGGTCTTGCCGCACCCGGAGGCGCCGAGCAGGCAGACGAACTCGCCGGCACCGACCTCGAGGTCGACCCCGTCCAGCGCGGTCACGGCGGCGGCACCGTGCCCGAACACCTTGCGCACCCCGCCCAGCCGCACGGCCAGGTCGGTGTCGGTGCTCGGCACCGGGGCTTCGAGTGTGGCGGTCATTGCGGCCGTCCCTCCCAGTTCAGCGATTCGTGGTCGCTACTTCTTGTCCAGGCCCGCGGCGTCGACCTGCGGCTTCCCGGCTGCCCGCAGCACCCTGTTCAGCAGCGTGACGTCCACGAAGCCGGTGAGGTCGGGGGCGGTCTTGGTGACGCCCGCGGTCACCGAGTCCTTGGCGAGCTGCGGGAACTGCGCCGCCAGCGGGTCGGCGGTGAGTTCGATGTCGGCGAACGCCCGGTCCAGCACCGGCTGGCTGAGCCCCTTACCGGTGAACTTCTTGAGCTGGTCGTTGACCACGGTCTCGGCCTCGGCGTGGTTGCCGCCGGCGAAGTCCACCGCGTCCTGGGTGGCCCGCAGCAGCGCCTCCACCGTGGCCGGGTGCTCCTGCAGGAACTGGGTGCGCACGATCAGCACCGTGGTGGGGAACTTCCCGCCCGGCCACAGCGCCTTCTCCTCCTGCAGCACCTGCGCCCCGGCGTCCACCGCGAGCCGCGACGCCCACGGCTCCGGCAGCCAGCCGCCGTCGACCTGGCCGGAGCGGAACGCGTCGAAGGTCTGCGGGTTGTCCATCGCGGTGACGTGCACCTGGTCCGGGCCGTTGCCGATGGCCAGCCCCTTGCCGGCCAGCCACTTCTTCAGCGCGATGTCCTGGGTGTTACCGGTCTGCGGGGCGGTGATGGTCTTGCCCTTGAGCGCCTCGGGGCTGGTGATGCCGGGCTTGACGACGAGCTGTGCGCCGCCGGAGGTGGCCCCGGCGATCAGGCGGACGTCCTGGCCGTTCGACTTGGCGAACGCGTTGATCGCCGGCCCCGAGCCGATGAACGCGGCGTCCAGCGACCCGGAGAGCAGCGCGGTGACCTCCTCCGGGCCGGCGTTGAACTGCTGCGCGGTGAGCTTGGTGGCGCCCAGCTCCCTGGTGAAGAAGCCCTTCCCGTTGGCGATCAGCGCGGCGGCGTGGGTGACGTTGGGAAAGAACCCCAACCGCAGCTCCGTGGCCGGCCCCTGGTCGCCGGCCACGGCCTCGTCCCGGTGTGCCCGGGTACAACCGGCCAGCGCGGACAGCACGGCGAGCGCGGCGATCGTGATGGTCAGGGCGCGTGTCCTGCGCCGGGCGGGGCTCACGGTCGGGGGTCCTCCTGTCGATGCTGGCTGTTACGGGCCGGGGGTCAGCAGGGCCTGCTCGTCGGCGGCCGGCCGGCGGCCGGCGTCGTCGGGCACCGGCAGGGCGGCGCCGACCAGACCGGCGGCGAGCGTGCCGCCGTCCGAAGAATCGATCACGAGGAACGCGCCGGTGCGGCGGTTGGTGGTGTAGTCGTCCGCCGGAAGCGGCTCCGCGGTGCGCAGCAGCACCCGGCCGATGTCGTTGAGCTGCAACGACCCCGGAGCGTCCGCATAGGACAGCTTCTGCTCGTCGAACCGGGAAGCCAGGTCGGTGACGATCGCCGGAACGGTGCGGGTGCCATGCTTGACCAGCACCCGCGCACCGGGCCGCAGCGGCTTCTCGGCGAGCCAGCACAGCGTGGCGTCCAACTCGTCGGTGGGCTGCGGCACGCTCTCCGCGGCCACGATCATGTCGCCGCGCGAGATGTCCAGGTCGTCGGCGAGCAGCAGGGTGACCGAGCGGCCGGCCCTGGCCTCGGCGAGCGGGCCGTCCATGGTGTCGACGCGGGTCACCCGGGTGCGCAGACCGGCGGGCAGCACGACCACCTCGTCGCCCTCGCTGACCGTGCCGGCGGCGACCTGGCCGGCGTAGCCGCGGTAGTCCGGGTACTCCGCGCTGCGCGGCCGGATCACGTACTGCACCGGCATGCGGAACGGCACCTCGTGGGGGTCCGGTTGCACCGGCACCGTCTCCAGGTGCTCCAGCAGCGTGGGCCCGTCGTACCACGGGGTGTTCGCGGAGCGGTCCACCACGTTGTCCCCGTGCAGCGCGGACACCGGGATGGTGCGCACCGACGACTCGGCGTACCCGAGCGCGGTGGCGTGCGCGGTGAACTCCTTGGCTATCAGCCGGAACGCCGACTCGTCGTAGTCCACCAGGTCGATCTTGTTGACCGCGAGGACCAGGTGCGGCACGCCGAGCAGCGCGAGCACCGCGGCGTGCCGGCGGGTCTGCTCGACCACCCCGTTGCGCGCGTCCACCAGCAGCACGGCGAGCTGGGCGGTGGACGCCCCGGTCACCGTGTTCCGGGTGTACTGCACGTGGCCCGGGGTGTCGGCGAGCACGAAGGAGCGGCGCGGGGTGGCGAAGTACCGGTACGCCACGTCGATCGTGATGCCCTGCTCCCGCTCCGCCCGCAAGCCGTCCACCAGCAGGGACAGGTCCGGCACCTCGAGGCCGCGGTCGGCGCTGGCCCGCTGCACCGCGTCAAGCTGGTCGGCGAGCACGGACTTGGTGTCGTGTAGCAGCCGTCCGACCAGAGTGGACTTTCCGTCGTCCACGCTGCCCGCGGTGGCCAGCCTGAGCAAGTCCGACATCAGAAGTAGCCCTCCCGCTTCCGGTCCTCCATGGCCGCCTCGGACAGCCGATCATCCGCCCGGGTGGCGCCGCGCTCGGTGAGCCGGCTCGCCTGCACCTCGGCGATCACGTCCGCGACGGTGGCCGCGTTGGACTCCACCGCGCCGGTGCACGAACCGTCCCCGACCGTGCGGTAGCGGACGGTCTTGCGCTGCACGGTTTCGCCGTCGCGGGGACCGCCCCACGGCCCCGAGGTGAGCCACATGCCGTCCCGGCGGAAGACCTCGCGCTCGTGCGCGTAGTAGATGGACGGCAGCTCGATACCCTCCCTGGCGATGTAGCGCCACACGTCCAGCTCGGTCCAGTTGGACAGCGGGAACACCCGGACATGCTCCCCCGGGCGGTGCCGCCCGTTGTAGAGGTTCCACAGTTCGGGACGCTGCCGGCGCGGCTCCCATTGGCCGAAGGCGTTGCGCAGGCTGAAGATGCGCTCCTTGGCGCGGGCGCGTTCCTCGTCCCGGCGGCCGCCGCCGAACACCGCGTCGAAGCGGTGCTCGGCGATGGTGTCCAGCAGCGGCACGGTCTGCAGCGGGTTGCGGGTGCCGTCCGGGCGCTCCGCCAGCCGGCCGTCGTCGATCCAGTCCTGCACGTGCGCCACCACCAGCCGCAGCCCGTGCTCGGCGACCAGCCGGTCCCGGAACTCGATCACCTCGGGGAAGTTGTGCCCGGTGTCCACATGCAACAGCGGGAACGGCACCGGCGCCGGCCAGAACGCCTTGCGCGCCAGGTGAACCAGGACCGTGGAGTCCTTGCCGCCGGAGAACAGCACGACGGGCCGGTCGAACTCGCCGGCCACCTCGCGGAAGATGTGGATCGCCTCGGACTCCAGCGCCTCCAGGTCGTCCACGGCGGACCCGACCCCGGACGCCTGGGTCACGGTGCTTGTCATCGCAGCTCCTCGAAGTTCACCCGTGCAGCCCGCACTCGGTCTTGGTCTTGCCGGCCCAGCGGCCGCTGCGCGGGTCCTGCCCCGGCAGCGGCTTGCTGGTGCACGGCGCGCAGCCGATGGACAGGTAGCCCTCGGAGACCAGCGGGTTCTCCAGCACGCCGTGCTCATCGATGTATCGGCGGAACTCCTCGTCACTCCATGGCGCGATCGGGTTCACCTTGACCAGACCGTTGCGCTCGTCCCACTGCACGATCGGGGTGTTCGCGCGGGTTGGCGCGTCCACCCGGCGCACGCCGGTGACCCAGCAGTCGTAGTTCGCCAGCGTGCGCCGCAGCGGCACCACCTTGCGCAGGAAGCAGCACCGGTCCGGCTCGGTCTGGTACAGCTTGCCGAACTCGGCCTCCTGGTCGGCCACGGACTGCTCGGCCTCGGCGTTGACGATGGTGATCTCCGGGTAGACGGTGGCCACCGCGTCCCGGGTGCCGATGGTCTCGGCGAAGTGGTAGCCGGTCTCCAGGAACAGCACGTCGACGTCCGGCCTGACCTTCGTGGCCAGGTCGATCAGCACGGCGTCCTGCATGTTCGACGCGACGATCCAGTTCTCGCCGAACGTGCGGGCGGTCCAGGCGAGCGCCTCCTCGGCGGTCGCCTCGGCCAGTTCCACCGAGGCCGCCTCGGCGATGGCCCGCAGCTCGTCGGTCCTGGTCGTGGTGGTCACTTCGACACCTCCGAATGCGCGGTGAGCGCGAGGCCCGCCAGCTTGACGGTGAACACCCGCCGGCACGCCGCGCACAACCACGCGCCGAGCGGCTCCGGCTGCGGGGTGAGGTCCTCCTCGCCGCAGTACGGGCAGTAGAACGGATCGGCTCGCTCGGTCATTTGAGATCACCCTCGTCGGCCCGGGCGACCCAGTGGGCGAAGCGCTCGCCCTCGGTGCGCTGCTCCAGGAACCGGCGGGCCAGCCGCTCGACGTAGTCCGGCAGCTCGTCGGCGGTGACCTTGAGGCCACGCACCTTGCGGCCGAAACCGGCGTCCGCGGCGAGGCCACCGCCCAGGTGCACCTGGAAGCCCTCGACCTGCTCGCCGGCGTCGTTGGTGACGATCTGGCCCTTCAGCCCGATGTCGGCGACCTGGGTGCGGGCGCAGGCGTTGGGGCAGCCGTTGAGGTTGACGGTGATCGGCCGGTCCAGCCGTGCCTGCACGTCGGCCAGCCGCTGCTCCAGCTCGGCGACCAGGTTCGCGGCCCGCGCCTTGGTCTCGACGATGGCGAGCTTGCAGAACTCGATGCCGGTGCAGGCCATCACGCCGCGCCGCCACGGCGATGGCTCCGCCGCGAGGCCCAGACCGGAGAGTTCGTGCACCAGGCTGGGCACGTCGGCCTCGTCCACGTCCAGCACGATCAGTCCCTGGTGGACGGTGGTGCGCAGGCGCTGGGAGCCGACCCGCTCGGCGGCCTTGGCGGCGGCGACCAGCGTCGCGCCGGACACCCGCCCGGCCACCGGTTTCACGCCGACGTAGAACTTGCCGTCGACCTGCGGGTGCACGCCGATGTGGTCGCGCTGCCCCTCCGGCGGGTTCGGCGCCGGACCGTCGATCAGCTTGCGGTGCAGGTACTCGTTCTCCAGCACCTCGCGGAACTTCTCCGCGCCCCAGTCGGTGACCAGGAACTTCAGCCGGGCACGGTGCCGCAGCCGCCGGTAGCCGTAGTCGCGGAACACGCGGGTGACCCCGGCCCAGACCTCGGCCACCTCGTCCAGCGGCACCCAGGCGCCGAGCCGGACGGCCAGCTTGGGGTTGGTGGAGAGACCCCCGCCGACCATCAGGTCGAAGCCGGGGCCGTGCTCCGGGTGCACCGCGCCGACGAACGAGACGTCGTTGATCTCGGGCTCGACGTCCCAGCGGGGCGAGCCGGAGATCGCCGTCTTGTACTTGCGGGGCAGGTTGGAGAACTCGGGGTCGCCGATGTAGCGCTTGGCGATCTCCCGGATGGCCGGGGTGCCGTCGATGATCTCGTCGGCGGCGATCCCGGCCAGCGGCGAGCCGAGCACGACGCGCGGGCAGTCGCCGCAGGCCTCGGTGGTGTACAGGCCGACGGCCTCCAGCCGCTGCCAGATCTCCGGCACGTCCTCGATGCGGATCCAGTGCAGCTGAACGTTCTGCCGGTCGGTGATGTCCGCGCTGTCCCGGGCGAAGGTCTGGGAGATCTCACCGATCACGCGGAGCTGTTCGGTGGTCAGGGCCCCGCCGTCGATGCGGACCCGCATCATGAAGTACGGGTCTTCGAGTTCCTCGGGCTCGAGGACGGCCGTACGCCCACCGTCGATACCGGGCCTACGCTGCGTGTACAGCCCGTACCAGCGGAACCGGCCGCGCAGGTCGGCGGGGTCGATCGAGTCGAAGCCCTGGTGCGCGTAGATGTTCTCGATGCGTGCGCGGACGTTGAGCGGGTTGTCGTCCTTCTTGCTCCGCTCGTTGGGGTTGAGCGGTTCGCGGTAGCCGAGCGCCCACTGCCCCTCGCCCCGACGCGCTCGGGTGCGCTGAGGGGCTTCGGTCGGGGGAACCATGCTGCGTCCTCCGTGGCATTCGGAGCGCTGGTGCGCGCCGCAGCAGGCCCCCGGCGGGGAGGGATTCCCAGCGGCGCGCCCGGCGCCGGCTGGTCATGACAGAAGCGGCGGCGGGCTAACCCATCCGCCGGCACATGGCGCTGGAGACGCGCCGGTAGTCAACGTGGCGGCGAGCCACGAGGCGCACTCCAGTCGCAGTCATGCCAGCAAGACTGCCAGGCGAACCCCCGGACGGTCCACCTCCATCCGGATGCTGGGACGCGCATCACGGATCCACCAGCCGGTCGAATCCGGGATGTACCAGAACGTGGGACAGGGCGTCCACACTATGTCGGTTACGGGCAGTCGCCCGCTGTATCGCTGCGGAATACTCGCCTGTCGGCCGCGACAGCCGGCCGCCAACGGCGTCCGCGACGTGGTGACGCGGCGGACACCCACGGAGGCGCGAGGCGGCCACGGCCCCGACAGCCTGTTCCGGAACTGGACTGACCTGCGATGACGAGTATGGGAACGCGCCATGGCGAAGCCCCGCGATCAGGCACGATCGGAGTGCCGGGTCCCGATCGCGCCCCGGCGACGCGATCGCGGTGCGCGTTCAGGAACGAGCACTGAGGGACACTGGGCACGTGGCGTCCGTCCTTCCCACTGGTGAGCCGGCCCCGGCCGACGGCTCCCTGCCACCGGAGGCCCTGCGCGGCCTCGGCTCCCGGCCGTTCGGCGTCTACGTGCACGTGCCGTTCTGCGCCACCCGCTGCGGGTACTGCGACTTCAACACCTACACGCCGGGCGAGTTGGGTTCCGCCGCCTCGCCCGCGTCCTGGCTGGACGGTCTGCGCGCCGAACTCGGCCTGGCCGCGCGGGTCCTCGGCCAGGCGCCGCCGGCCGACACCGTGTTCGTCGGCGGGGGAACGCCGTCGCTGCTCGGCGCCGGCGGGCTGGCCGACGTTCTCGACGCGGTCCGCGACGCCTTCGGCCTCGCCGGCGGCGCCGAGGTGACCACCGAGGCGAACCCGGAGTCCACCTCGCCGGAGTTCTTCGCCGGTATCCGCGCGGCCGGCTACACCCGCGTCTCGCTCGGCATGCAATCCGCCGCGCCGCACGTGCTGGCCACCCTGGACCGCCGGCACACCCCCGGACGGCCGGTCGCCGCCGCCGGCGAGGCGCGAGCGGCCGGGTTCGAGCACGTCAACCTGGACCTCATCTACGGAACCCCCGGCGAGACCGACGACGACCTGCGCGCCTCGCTGGACGCCGCCCTGAACGCCGGCGTGGACCACGTCTCGGCGTACTCCCTCATCGTCGAGGACGGCACCGCGCTGGCCAGGCGCGTCGCCCGCGGGGAACTGCCGGCGCCCGACGACGACGTGCTGGCCGACCGGTACGAGATCATCGACACCACCCTCACCGCCGCCGGCCTGACCTGGTACGAGGTGTCGAACTGGGCGGCCTCGCCCGGCGCGCGCTGCCGGCACAACCTGGGTTACTGGCTCGGCGCGGACTGGTGGGGCGCCGGACCGGGCGCACACAGCCATGTCGGCGGCGTGCGCTGGTGGAACCTCAAGCACCCGGCCCGCTACGCGGCCACGCTCGCCGAGGGACGCTCGCCCGCCGCCGCCCGGGAGGTGCTCTCCGCCGACGACCGGCGGCTGGAGCGGGTGCTGCTCGAGCTCCGGCTGGCCGACGGCCTCCCGGTGGAGGTGCTGGACGCCGGCGGCCGGCGCGAGGCGCGCACCGCCGCGGCCGAGGGGCTGCTCGACCCGGTGGCCCTGGGTTCGACGAACGGCGCGCCCGGTCGCTGCGTGCTCACCGCGCGTGGCCGCCTGCTCGCCGACGCGGTGGTTCGCCGGCTCGTTGGCTGACCGCGCCGCCGGCGTCCCCGGTGTCCCACGGGCGGGCCGCCGCCGGATGATCGCCCGATCGAGAACCGGCCGAACGCCGGCGATCATCTGTGCTGCCGCATCCGCGCGCCCTGGCTGTGGCGAACGTCCTGATCGGCAGCGCTGGCGTCCGCTGAGAGGTTCGTTTCTTCGTAAACTTATGGTGAGGCTCGTGCCACGGGCCGACACTGGAGAGGGAGGTGACGTGCCGTGAACGCGGATGAGCGCCGGCTCGAGGTGCTCAGGGCGATCGTCGCCGACTATGTGTCGAACCACGAGCCGGTCGGTTCCAAGACGCTCGTCGAGCGGCACAACCTCGGCGTTTCGAGCGCCACCGTGCGAAACGACATGGCCTCTCTGGAGGAGGAGGGCTACATCACCCAGCCGCACACCAGTGCCGGCCGGGTGCCCACCGACAAGGGTTACCGGTTGTTCGTTGACCGGCTGAGCGAACTGAAGCCGCTGTCCCCGGCGGAGCGGCGGGCGATCAAGACGTTCCTGGAGGGCGCGCTCGACCTGGACGACGTGCTGCGCCGCAGCGTTCGACTGCTGGCCCAGCTCACCAGGCAGGTCGCGGTCGTGCAGTACCCGACGCTGACCCGCTCCACCGTTCGGCACGTCGAGGTGGTCACCATCACGCCGGCCCGGCTGATGCTGGTGCTGATCACCAACACCGGCCGGGTGGACCAGCGCGTGCTCGACCTCGGCGACGTGGTGACCGACGAGACGGTCAGCCAGATCCGGCACGTGCTGAACTCCGCGCTGAGCGGGGAGCGGCTGCCGGACGCGTCGGTGAAGGTCGCCGAGCTGCCCGACCAGGCTCCGCCGGAGCTGCGCGAGCCGATGACCAGGATCAGTACCGCGCTGATCGAGTCGCTGGTCGAGCATCCCGAGGAGCGCCTGGTGCTCGGCGGCACCGCGAACCTGACCCGCAACTTCGCCGACTTCCCCGGCTCGCTACGGCAGGTGCTGGAGGCGCTGGAGGAGCAGGTCGTCGTGCTGAAGCTGCTCGCCGCGGTGCACAGTCCTGGCACTATTACGGTGAAGATCGGGGGAGAGAACGAGGCCGAGGAGATGCGCAGCACGTCGGTCGTGTCCATCGGATACGGCAGCGACGGGACGTTGCTCGGTGGCATGGGCGTGGTGGGGCCGACGCGGATGGACTATCCGGGGACCATGGCAGCCGTCCGCGCCGTCGCCACCTACGTTGGGGAGATCCTGGCCGGACGCTGAACGTCCGGCCAGCACGCGGCCGGGCGGCCCCGCCCGGTTGTGACGCTGACACGGCTGATACGGCAGACCGCAGGCAACCCGGTGCGCCGCGGCAGGAGGACTGGAGACGGTGGCCACGGACTACTACGGCACCCTCGGGGTGAGCCCGGACGCGACGCCGGAGGACATCAAGCGGGCGTACCGCAAGCTCGCCCGCAAACTGCATCCGGACGTCAACCCGGACCCCGAAGCCCAGCAGCGGTTCCGCGAGGTCACGCTCGCCTACGAGGTGCTCTCCGACCCGGACAAGCGGCACATGGTCGACCGCGGTATCGACCCGATGCAGACCGCCGGCGGCGGCTCCGGCGGCATGGGCGACGCGTTCGCCGGTTTCGGTCTGGGCGACATCATGGACGCCTTCTTCGGTGCGGCCACCGGTGGCGCCACCCGCCGCGGTCCGCGCAGCCGGGTGCAGCCGGGTTCGGACGCGCTGATCCGCATGCAGCTCACCCTCGAGGAGTGCTACAGCGGCACCACCCGGGAGCTCACCGTGGACACCGCGGTGCTCTGCGACCGTTGCCACGGCTCCGGCTGCGAGAAGGGCACCTCGCCGCAGACCTGCGACACCTGCGGTGGCCAGGGTGAGGTCCAGTCGGTGCAGCGGTCCTTCCTGGGCCAGGTGGTGATGGCCCGGCCGTGCCCGGTGTGCCGGGGCCTCGGCGAGGTCATCCCCAACCCGTGCCAGCAGTGCGGCGGCGACGGCCGGGTCCGCGCCCGGCGCACGATCACGGTCAAGCTGCCGCCCGGCGTCACCGACGGCATGCGGGTCCGGCACTCCGGCCAGGGCGAGGTCGGCCCGGGCGGTGGCCCGGCCGGCGACCTCTACGTCGAGGTCGAGGAACTGCCGCACGAGGTCTTCCACCGGGAGGGCGCGGACCTGCACTGCACCGTGCGGATCCCGATGACCGCGGCCGCGCTGGGCACCGTGGTGCCGCTGCGCACCCTGGACGGCACCGAGGAGCTGACCATCGAGCCGGGCACCCAGCCGGGCAGCGAACTGGTGCTCTCCGGCCGCGGGCTGCCCCGGCTGCGGTCCTCCGGGCGGGTGGACGGCCACGGCGACCTGCACGTGCACCTGGACGTCATGGTGCCCACCAAGCTGGACGTCAAGCAGGCCGAGCTGCTCCGCCAGTTGGCCGCCCTGCGCGGCGAGGAGGAGCCCGAGGTGGCCACCAACGGCCGCACCGGCGGTGGGCTGTTCTCCCGGCTGCGCGGCGCCGGCCGCGGCAGGTAACCGCGGTGGTCACCGGGCTGCCGGTCTTCCTCGTCGAGGACCTGCCCGGGACGGGCTCCGCGGTCCTGGGCGGCGACGAGGCCCGGCACGCCGTGGTGCGCCGCATCCGGCCGGGCGAGGAACTGGTCCTCTCCGACGGCCGCGGCGGCATGGCCCGGTGCGCGGTGACCCGCGCCGACCGGGACGCGCTGCGGCTGGACGTGCGGCGGCACTGGCGGGAGCCGGCGCCCGAGCCCCGCGTCGTGCTGGCGCAGGCGCTGGTCAAGGGAGACCGGGGCGAGCTGGCCGTGGAGTTGGCCACCGAGGCCGGCGTGGACGCCGTGCTGCCCTGGCGCGCGGCCCGCTGCGTGGCCCGCTGGGACGACGGGCCGCGCGGCGCCAAGGCGCTGGCCCGCTGGCGGAGCACCGCAAGGGAGGCGGCCAAGCAGGCCCGGCGGGCGTGGCTGCCGGCGGTGGAAGAGCCGGTCGGCACGGCGGTGCTGGCCGAGCGGGTCGCCGCGGCGGCCGGCGCGCTGGTGCTGCACGAGGCCGCGACCGAACCGCTGACCTCGGTGGACCTGCCCGAGCGCGGTGACCTGCTGCTCGTCGTGGGACCGGAGGGCGGCATCACTGACGAGGAGGTGGCGACGCTGACCGCGGCCGGTGCGCGGGCGGTGCGGCTGGGGCCGACCGTGCTCCGCGCGTCCACCGCGGCCGCGGTCGCGCTGGGTGCGCTCGGCGTGCTCACCCGACGGTGGGTGACCGCCGGCCCGGCAAGCGCCCGGTAGGTGTTTTCGTAAGCGTTTTCGCCGTGGTCCAGGCCACCTGCCCGATCTGCTGATCCAATTGAGGGACCTATGGCCAAGGCCGCCGCCGAAGAGCTACGCTCTGTGCCCGACGGGTCGCGAACCCGTCGGGGGCGCGGCATCGCGCGGCGCTCCCGGGGAGCGGCCATCGAGACCCCGCCGGACACCTCCCCCCTCGGTCCGGCGGCGCTGCGCCGCGGTGGGATGACCCCCAGATCCCACCGCGGCGCAGCCACCTTCCTTCCGGCTCGCGTACTAGCCTGCCCCCATGAGCACCGTGGACACGGTCGACGCCGACTGCCTCTTCTGCAAGATTGTCGCCGGTGAGGTGCCGGCCACCGTCGTGCACCGCGACGACACCACCGTGGCGTTCCGCGACATCAAGCCGCAGGCGCCCACCCACGTGCTGATCGTGCCGACGGCACACATCCCGGACGTGGCCACCCTGGCGGCGGCCGACCCGGAACTGCTGGCCGATCTGTTCACCACGGCCGCGGAGGTGGCCAAAGCGGAGGGCATCGCCGAAGGCGGCTACCGGACGCTGTTCAACACCGGCAGGGACGCCGGCCAGACGGTCTTCCACGCCCACCTGCACCTGCTCGGCGGCACCTGGCTGGGTGCGCTGGCCGGCGGGTCCCCCGGGGACGCCGGATCGGCCGGGTGACGGCCGGCTCACGCCGCGCGTCCGGGGAGGTCATCTCCGGTGCGCGGGGTCGTAGTCGGCGACTAGCATCGGTGTTGTCCCATCAGTCAGTTGAGCTAGCGCACAGGCGCAGGAAGTAGGCCCGAGGGCACGTGGCCGGTACCGCATCGGGTGGAGCGGCCCGATCCGCAGCCGCGCGGTCGGAGCACGACACCGTAACCACCCCAACCGGAGACAAGAACGGATTGTCACAGCCAGGCCAGGACGAGGCCGTCGAGGCCCAGTTCCGGTTCTCCGTCCCCGACTGGGCCATGCTGGCGCTGCTGGGCTCGCGGGACGAGAACCTCCGGGCCGCCGAGGACATGCTCGTCGCGGACGTGCACGTCCGCGGCAACGAGGTGACCCTCACCGGCAGCGCGGCCGACGTCGCGTTCGCGGAGCGCGTGTTCACCGAGTTGGTCACCCTCGCCAAGCGGGGTCAGCACGTCGGCCCGGACGCCGTGCGGCGCACGGTGTCGATGCTGGCGATGGGCGCCGCCGAGTCGCCGGCCGAGGTGCTCAGCCTGGACATCCTGTCCCGGCGGGGCCGTACCATCCGGCCCAAGACGCTGAACCAGAAGCGGTACGTCGACGCCATCGACGAGCACACCGTGGTGTTCGGCATCGGCCCGGCTGGTACCGGCAAGACCTACCTGGCGATGGCCAAGGCGGTGCAGGCGCTGCAGGCCAAGCAGGTGAACCGGATCATCCTCACCCGGCCGGCGGTGGAGGCCGGGGAGCGGCTGGGCTACCTGCCCGGCACGCTGTACGAGAAGATCGACCCGTACCTGCGGCCGCTGTACGACGCGCTGCACGACATGATCGACCCGGAGTCGATTCCCCGGCTCACCCAGGCCGGCACCATTGAGGTGGCGCCGCTGGCGTACATGCGCGGCCGCACCCTCAACGACGCGTTCATCATCCTGGATGAGGCGCAGAACACCACGCTGGAGCAGATGAAGATGTTCCTGACCCGGCTGGGGTTCGGCTCCAAGATCGTGGTCACCGGCGACATCACGCAGGTCGACCTGCCGGGTGGGCAGGCGTCCGGGCTCCGCGTGGTCCGGGAGATCCTCGCGGACGTCGACGACGTCCAGTTCGTCAACCTGACCAGCCACGACGTCGTCCGGCACAAGCTGGTCGGGGACATTGTGGACGCCTACGCCCGGTGGGACGCCGAACGCGACACCGGGGACGGCCGGGTGGACCGTCCCCGGGCCGCGCGCGAGCGCGGGGACCGCCGGGAGGCTCCCTGATGCGCGCGCCGGGCCGCGGCGGCCAACTCGTCCACGGAGCGCCCTCCGGCCGCCTGCGCAGAGTCGCGGAGAAGGCACTGTGAGTATTGAGATCGCCAACGAGTCGGGTCTGGCGGTCGACGAGAAGTCGATCGTGTCGGCGGCCCGGTTCGCGCTGGACCGGCTGGGCGTGAGCCCGCTCGCCGAGCTGTCCGTGCTGCTGGTCGACCTGGACGTGATGGCCGACCTGCACGAGCGGTGGATGGACCTGGCCGGCCCCACCGACGTGATGGCCTTTCCCATGGACGAGCTGGACTCGGCGCGCCGGCCGGACGCCGCCGGGCTGGGCCCGGCCCTGCTCGGCGACATCGTGCTGTGCCCGGAGTTCGCCCGGGAGCAGGCCCGCAAGGCCGGGCACAAGCTGCTGGACGAGCTGCACCTCCTCACCGTGCACGGGGTGCTGCACCTGCTCGGCTACGACCATGCGGAGCCCGCCGAGGAACGGGAGATGTTCACCCTGCAGAACCGGATCCTCAGCGACTACCGGGAGGCCAGGCGCGAGGCGGAACGCCGCGCGGCGCAGCGCACCGCGGACGCGCGGCTGCTCGGCACCGTCGGCCTGGGCGAGCCGGGCGCGGGCGGCGATCAGGGGCAGGGCGGCCCGCCGGGCGGGTCCGCCGGCGCCCCGCAGTAGGGACATGCACCCCAGGGAGCACGCACCGAGGCGGCCGTGGTGCCCGTGAGCCCCGGCCTGGTGATCGTCGCGGTCCTTCTGGTGCTGGCCGCCGGCGCGCTGGCCGGGGCCGAGGCGGCGCTCGGCGAGGTGTCCCGCGCGCGGGTCGACGCGCTGCACCGGGACGGCCGGATGGGCGCCCATCAGCTCGTGCTGCTGCTCGACGAGCGGCCCCGGCACATCAATCTCCTGCTGCTGCTCCGGCTGGCCTGCGAGCTGGCGGCGACCGTGCTGGTCACCGTGATGTTCCTGGGCGCGGTACGGCCGGGCTGGCTGGCCGTGCTGCTCGCGGTGCTCGCCATGCTCGTGGTGTGCTACGTCTTCGTCGGCGTGGGGCCGAGGACCGTCGGCCGGCAGCACCCGTACGCGGTGAGCCTGCTGGCCGCCGGCCCGGTGCGGGTGCTGGGTCGCGTGCTGGGGCCGCTGAGCCGGCTGCTGATCGTGGTCGGCAACCTGATCACCCCGGGCCGCGGTTTCCCCGAGGGTCCGTTCTCCACCGAGGTCGAGCTGCGCGAGATGGTGGACATGGCGCAGCAGCGCGGGGTGGTCGCCGCCGGCGAGTGGGAGATGATCCACTCGGTTTTCGACCTGGGCGACACCATCGCCCGCGAGGTGATGGTGCCGCGCACCGAGATCGTGTGGATCGAGCAGGGCAAATCCGTCCGGCAGGCGCTCGCGCTGTCGCTGCGCACCGGGTTCTCCCGGATCCCGGTGATCGGGGAAAGCGTCGACGAGATCGTCGGCGTGGTCAACCTCAAGGACCTGGTCCGGGTGGCGGTCGAGTTCGGCAACCTGGAGGAGCTGCGCGACCAGGGGCCCACCGTGGGCACGCTGATGCGGCCGGCCAGCTTCGTGCCCGACTCCAAGCGGCTGGATGAGTTGCTCAAGGAGATGCAGATCTCCCGCAACCACCTGGCCATCGTGGTGGACGAGTACGGGGGCACCGCCGGCCTGCTGACCATCGAGGACATCCTCGAGGAGATCGTCGGCGAGATCACCGACGAGTACGACCTGGAGGAGCGGCCGCCGGTGGAGCGGCTTCCGGACGGCTCGGTGCGGGTCACCTCCCGGCTGCCGGTGGAGGACCTCGGCGCGCTGTTCGAGCTGGACCTGGAGAACCACGACGTGGAAACGGTCGGCGGGCTGCTCGCGCAGCGGCTCGGCCGGGTGCCGCTACCCGGCTCCGAGGCGGAGATCGCCGGGTTGCGGCTGCGCGCCGAGGGTGGCAAGGACCGGCGGGGCCGCATGCGGATCACCACGGTCGTGGTACGCAGAACCACCGAACGCCCCGCCGAGGACGCGGCCACACTTCAGCGGCGATCCAACGGCAACCGGGGCAACAACGATCGGGACAGGCGAGAGAGGAGCGGCGAGCGTGGCCGAGGTTGAGCGGGGCGCGGAGCTGGACCCGGAGGACGCGAAGATCGTCACCCTGGCACGGTCCGCGCGGGCCCGGACCGGCGCGGCCGAGGGCGCGGCGGTCCGGGACACGGACGGGCGCACCTACGTCGCCGCCACCGTGGCGCTGCCCTCGCTGCGGCTGTCCGCGCTGCAGGCCGCGGTCGCCGCCGCGGTGTCCAGCGGCGCGCCCGGCCTGGAGGCGGCCGCGGTGGTCACCGAGGCCGACAAGGTGGACCCCGACTCGCTGGCCGCCGTGCACGACCTCACCGCGTCGGCCCCGGTGTTCCGCGCCGGCCCGGACGGCACCGTGCGGGAGGCTGTCCGCTGAGCCGGCACAATGGGCCGATGACCAGCTCCGCCGACGGCTTCCGGTCTGGGTTCGCCTGCTTCGTCGGCCGGCCGAACGCCGGCAAGTCGACGCTGACCAACGCGTTGGTCGGCTCGAAGGTGGCGATCACCTCCAGCAAGCCGCAGACCACCCGGCACGCCATCCGCGGCATCGTGCACCGGCCGGACGCGCAGCTGGTCATCGTGGACACACCCGGCCTGCACCGGCCGCGCACCCTGCTCGGCCAGCGGCTGAACGACCTGGTGCACGCCACCTGGGCGGAGGTCGACGTGATCGGCTTCTGCGTGCCGGCTGACCAGAAGATCGGCCCCGGCGACCGGTTCATCGCCGCCGAGCTGGCCAAGCTGGGCCGGCGCACCCCGGTGGTCGGCGTGGTGACCAAGGCCGACCTGGTGCCCCGGGACCGGGTGGCCGAGCAGTTGCTGGCGCTGCAGAAGCTGATGGACTTCGCCGAGCTGGTGCCGGTGTCCGCGGTGGACGGCTTCCAGGTCGACGTGGTCGCCGACCTGCTGGTGGCGCGGCTGCCGGCGGGGCCGCCGCTGTACCCGGAGGGGGAGCTGACCGACGAGCCGGAGGCCACCCTGGTCGCCGAGCTGATCCGGGAGGCCGCGCTGGAGGGCGTCGAGGACGAGCTGCCGCACTCGATCGCGGTGACCGTCGAGGACATGCTGCCCCGCGAGGGCCGCGACGACCTGCTGGACGTGCACGCCCTGCTCTACGTGGAGCGGCCCAGCCAGAAGGCCATCGTCATCGGCCACCGCGGCCAGCGGCTGAAGGAGGTCGGCTCCACGGCGCGCCGCCACATCGAGGCGCTGCTCGGCACCAGGGTGTACCTGGACCTGCACGTCAAGGTCGCCAAGGACTGGCAGCGCGACGCCAAACAGCTCCGCCGCCTGGGTTTCTGACCCGTGGGTGAGCTTCCCCACGAGCTCCGTAGCAGCCGGATCACGGTCGGATCGCGAGTTGCCCGTTTCGGACCCTTCACGGTGATCCCGTAGGTACAGTTTCGCTCCGCTCGTCCACCGGATGACCGGACGAGCCAACGGCCGCTGTGTACCTTTCGACCTCTCGTGGGGGGCACCTTCGTGACGAATCCCTCTGACCAGCCCGGTTTCTACGGCCAGCAACCCGGCCAGGGCACGCCGCCGGGCGGCTTCGGCCAGCCGGCGCCCGGAACTCCGCCCGGCGGGTACGACCACCCGCCGTACCCGCAGGCCGGCTACCCGCAACAGCCGGGTTACCCAGCCCAGCCGGGCTATCCGGGCCAGCCCGGCTACGGTCAGCCGGGGCAGCCCGGATATGGCCAGCAGCCTGGTTACCCGGCGCCGCCTGCGGGGTTGCAGTACCGCGCCGGTGGCATCTACACGGAGATCCCGAACCTCGGTACGGTGCCGATCGCCTCGATGGGCAACCGGTTCCTCGCCCGGTTGCTCGACGGGCTGATCGTCGGCGTGGTGGCGTGGCTGGTCTCGCAGCTGGTCGGCGGACTGTTTGCGGTGGGCATCGCGGCGAAGGCCGACCAGATCCAGCGGACCGGCGCGCCGCCGACCGAACTGCTTCCCCAGATCTTCGGGGCGATCTTCATGTCGATCATCGCCGCACTCGTCGTCACGGCAGCCTACGAAGTCACCATGATCGCCCTGACCGGCGCCACGGTGGGCAAGCTGGCCGCCGGAGTGAAGGTCGTCAGCGAGTCGACCGGCCAGGTCCCCGGGTGGGGTTCCGCGTTCGCCCGGTGGGGCACGATGAGCGGACCGTCGATCGTGCCCTGCCTGGGCTGGATCGTGACGTTCATCGTCGAAATCTCGCCGTTCTTCGACGAGCAGCGGCGGCAGGGCTGGCACGACCGGGCCGCGCACACCGTGGTGATCTCCACGCGATGAGCGTGGCCGGCACGGCGGTCCGGGGGTGGCGCTCGCTGCGCGTCACCCCCGCGCTGCTCGGCTTCGCCCTCGGCACGGGGCTCGCACTGGGCACCGGGCTGCTGCCGGTTCCGTGCTGGTTCCGGATGCTCACCGGGCTGGACTGCCCGTTCTGCGGCGGCAGCCGGGCCATCGGCGCCCTGCTGCACGCCGATCTGCCGGCGGCGCTACGGTTCAACGCGTTCGCCGTGCTGGTGATGCTGCCGTTCATCGGCGCGCTGCTGGTCGCCACCGCCCGCTGGGAGGCCGGTCGCGCCGCGCGGGTGTGGCCAGCCGGCCGGACCGGTCGGATCGCCGCGGCCGCTCTGGTCGCGGCGACCATCGCCTGGTGGGTGCTGCGCGACCTGCCGTTCCCGCCGTTCGCCGCGCTGCGGGTGTGACGCGCCGGTTGTCGGTGCGAGGTGGGACGATGAGGCGGTGAGCCTGTACCGCGACACCGGGGTTGTGCTGCGGGTGCAGAAGCTCGGCGAGGCCGACCGGATCATCACGCTGCTCACCCGCCGGCACGGCAAGGTGCGTGCGGTGGCCAAGGGAGTGCGCCGGACCACGTCCCGCTTCGGCGCCCGACTGGAGCCGTTCGGCCACGTGGACGTGCAGTTCTACACCGGGCGCACGCTGGACATCATCACCCAGGTGCAGACGGTGGACGCGTTCGGCGTCGGGCTGGTGGACGACTACCCGCGCTACACCGCGGCCTGCGCGGTGCTGGAGACGGCCGACCGGCTGGTCCCGGAGGAGGGCGAGCCGGCGCTGCGGCTGTACCTGCTGCTCGCCGGGGCGCTGCGGGCGCTGTCCGGCGGCGAGCGGGACGCCGGTCTGGTGCTGGACGCGTTCCTGCTGCGGGCCATGGCCTACGCGGGCTGGGCACCGGCGGTGACCGAGTGCGCGCGCTGCGGCGCTCCCGGCCCGCACCGGGCGTTCAGCGTGCCGGCCGGCGGCTCGGTGTGCCCGCGCTGCCGGCCGGCGGGCGCGGCGTCCCCGGCCACCGAGACGCTGCGGCTGATGGACGCCCTGGTGCACGGTGACTGGGCGGTCGCCGAGGCCAGCGGCGACCGTGCGCGCCGGGAGTGCAGCGGGCTGGTCGCCGCCCACCTGCAGTGGCACATGGAGCGGCAACTCCGGTCGCTGCCGCTGGTGGACCGGCAGGGCCGGGTCGAGGAGCAGACCACCTGACCGAGTGCCGACCGGGCGTGCGGCAGGATGGGCCGGGTCAGTCACACGGGTGCACCGAGGAGGAACCGACGACGATGCTGCGCAGGCAGCGGCAGCGGCGGGGCGGCGGCGAGCGCACGGCCATCCGGCCGCCCGACCCGCACCCCTCCGGCGCGCGACCCCCGGCCATCCCGCCCGAGTTCGTGCCCAACCACGTGGCCATCGTGATGGACGGCAACGGCCGGTGGGCGAACCAGCGCGGGCTGCCGCGCATCGAGGGGCACAAGCGCGGCGAGGCGGTCGTGCTCGAGGTGGCCAAGGGCTGCATCGAGATCGGTGTGAAGTGGCTGTCGCTGTACGCGTTCTCCACGGAGAACTGGAAACGCAGCCCGGACGAGGTGCGCTTCCTGATGAACTTCAACCGGGACGTGATCCACCGCCGGCGGGACGAGCTGAACGAGATGGGGGTGCGGATCCGCTGGGCGGGTCGGCGGCCCAGGCTGTGGCGCAGCGTGGTCAACGAGTTGAGCATCGCCGAGGACTACACCCGGCACAACGACGTGCTGAACCTGACCATGTGCGTCAACTACGGCGGCCGCGCCGAGATCGCCGACGCGGCCAAGGAGATCGCCCGGCTCGCCGCGGCGGGGAAGATCAACCCCGAGCGGGTGGACGAGCGCACCGTGGCCCGGCACTTCTACCGGCCGGAGATCCCCGACGTGGACCTGTTCATCCGGCCCTCCGGCGAGCAGCGCACGTCGAACTTCATGGTGTGGCAGGCCGCATACGCGGAACTGGTCTTCCAGGACATCCTGTGGCCCGACTTCGACCGCCGGGACCTGTGGCAGGCCTGCGAGATCTACGCCCGCCGGGACCGCAGGTTCGGCGGCGCCATCGACCGGGCCACCGAGCGGTCCTCGGACGGGGCCGCCGAGCGTGCCGACACGGCTGGAGGAACCCCATGACGCAAGAGGCCGCGCGGACGGCGACCCTGCTCACCCTGGCGCGCGAGGCGCTGGAACGCTTCGTCGACGTGCACGTCGACGACGACGGCGCGCTCACCTTCCGGCATGGTGAGGTGCCGTGCGCGGTGCAGGCCATGCAGCTCGCCGAGGGGCTGATCGTGCTGAGCCTCACCTGCGTGGTGGCCTGGGACCTGCCGGACGACCCGAAGCTGGCCGCCTCGGCGGCGGAACGCGCCGGGCAGGGCCTGTTCGGCACGCTCGGCGTGGTGCACTCCGAGGACGGGATGGACGTCACCCTGCGCTACGCGTTCCCTGCCGACGGGTTGGACAGCACCGCGCTGGGCACGCTGCTCATGCTGGTGGTGTCCAACGCCTCCCAGCTCCGCACCGAACTCCTCGAGGGCGTCGGCGGCTGACGAAAAGGTCGGTGGTACGCATCGCCCGATGCGGCGGCCGGCGGGGACCCGCCGCCGGAGTGCCGGCGGGCTGGCCGCCCGTACTGGCACCATCGATGCCGTGACCACCGCGACGCGGGCCCAACCGAGCCGGGTGCGGCGGCGGATCACCTCGCTGGAGGTGCTCTGCGCGCTGCTGGTGCTCGCTCTGGCCCTGCAGGGCTGGCTGAACCGGGTGCTCGACGTTCCCGCGCTGCGCACCGGGTCGACGGTGTTCGTCGCGGTATGCGTGCAGGCCATGCCGTTCCTGGTGCTCGGCGTGCTGGTCAGCGGGGCGATCGCGGCGTTCATGCCGGCCGCGGTGCTGCGCAGGGTGTTACCGCGGCGCACGGCGCTGGCGGTACCGGTGGCCGGCGCCGCCGGGGTGGCGCTGCCCGGCTGCGAGTGCGCCTCGGTGCCGGTGGCCCGCCGGCTGATGCAGCAGGGCGTGCCGCCCGCGGTGGCCGTCGCGTTCCTGCTGGCGGCGCCCGCGGTGAACCCGATCGTGCTGGTCGCCACGGCGGTGGCGTTCCCGGGGCGGCCGGAGATGGTGCTCGCCCGGTTCGTCGGGTCGCTGGCCACCGCGGTGGTCACCGGCTGGCTGTGGGCCCGGCTGGGCCGGCCGGAGTGGATCGCCGAGCGGGCGCTGCGCCGGCTGCCGGCCACCGAGGGCGGGTCCCGCTGGGCGGTGTTCGCCGAGACGGCCCGGCACGACCTGGTCGAGTCGGGCGGCTACCTGGTGATCGGCGGGCTGACCGCGGCCGTGCTGAACGTGCTCGTGCCGTCCGGTTGGCTGGCCGCGGTGGGCGGCCAGGCGGCGCTGGGCGTGCTCGTCATGGCGTTGCTGGCGGTGGTGCTCGCGCTGTGCAGCGAGGCCGACGCGTTCGTCGCCGCCTCGCTGGGCGCGCTGCCGCTGCTGCCCCGGCTGGTGTTCCTGGTGGTCGGTCCGGCGGTGGACGTCAAGTTGATCGCCCTGCACGCCGGCACCTTCGGCCGGTCGTTCGCGGTGCGATTCGCGCCGCTGGTGTTCGTCGTGGCGGTGGGCTGCGCGCTCGCCGCCGGCCTGGTTTTCCTGTCCTGACGGTCCACGGGGAGGTGCGGTGCGGCGGGAGACGCAGAACATCGTGCTGGTGCTGCTCGGCGGCGCGCTGCTGAAGATCGCGGTCAACGGCACCTACCTGCGCTACGTCAAGCCGGCGCTGCAGCCGTGGCTGATCGCGGCGGGCACGGTGATGCTGGTGCTCGCCGCGGTGGCAATCGGCCGGGACATCCGCACCGCCCGCCGCGCCGGCGGGGCCGTTCCGGCGGAAGCCGGCCACGGGCACCACGACCACGGTGTACACGGCGGGAATGCGCACCTCGGCCGGCCGCCGCGCAGCCCGTGGCTGCTCCTGCTGCCGGTGATGGCGATCTTCCTGGTCAGCCCGCCCGCGCTGGGGGCGGACACGGTGAACCGTGCGGCGCCTCGCCCGCCGGCCGCCGGCGACCCGGCCAAGTCCACCGCGTTCCCGCCGCTACCGGCCGGCGACGTCGTCCCGATGAAGATCACCGACTTCGTCACCCGCAGCGCGTGGGACGGCACGAACGCGCTGGACAACCGGGCCGTGCGGCTCACCGGCTTCGTGGTGCGCGACCCGGCGGGCGCCGCCTACCTGGCCCGCCTGGTGATCACCTGCTGCGCGGCGGACGCCTGGCCGGTCAAGGCGCGGCTGGCCGGGGTGGACACCGCCGTGCTGCGCAACGACGAGTGGGTGGACGTGGTCGGCACCCTGGTGCCCGGCTCGGCCACCCAGGGCAACCAGTACGTGCCCACGCTGACCGCGACCGACGTGCACCCGGTGCCGGCTCCGGCCGACCCGTACGAGTACTAGCTACTCCGGGCCGCAGTCGGCGCACCGGCCGAAGATCTCCAGCGTGTGGCTGACCTCGGAGAACCCGTGCTCCGCTGCGACCTTGTCGGCCCAGCGCTCCACCGCGGGACCCTCCACCTCCACCGTCTTGCCGCAGCCACGGCAGACCAGGTGATGGTGGTGGTGGCTGGAGCAGCGGCGGTAGATGGCCTCGCCGGAGGAGGTGCGCAGCACGTCCACCTCGCCGGCGTCGGACAGCGACTGCAACGTCCGGTACACGGTGGTCAGCCCGATGCCCTCGCCCCGCCGGCGCAGCTCCTCGTGCAGCTCCTGGGCGGAGCGGAAGTCGTCGATCTGGTCGAGCAGCCGGGACACGGCGGCGCGCTGCCGGGTGGCCCGTACCCCGGGCACCGCGGCAGTACGGCGCTCGCTGGTGGTCACGTTCCCTCCGTCCGGTCGACTCGGTCTGCGGTCGCGGCCTGGGCCCGGTGCGTCGCCGAACCACCCTCCTCGGCGTGCGTCACGGCGTCCAGCACGATATGCGCCAGGTGCTCGTCCACCAGCCGGTAGAACACCTCCCGGCCGTGCCGCTCGCCGTACACCACGCCGGCCGCCTTCAACACTCGCAGATGCTGGCTGATCAGGGGCTGCGCCACGGCGAGGGCGTCCACCAGGTCGTGGACACACCGCTCACCCTCGCGCAGTTGCAGCACGATGGCGATGCGCACCGGCGCGGCGAGCGCGCGGAGCAGATCACCGGCGGCGGTCAGCGTGCGGGGCGAGCGCGCCGGGGCGGGTTTCGCCGTGGGCCGGCCCGGCGGGTGAACCTGCTCATCGTGGCCCGGCGGCGCGGCGTCGGGGTTCACGATGCGCATCGTCCTCTCCAGCACCTCCGCTGCGCGGGCAGCGCGACCGAGTCGTTCCCCCCCATCCTAGGCGTTCGCGCCCTCGCCCCGGGTCAGCGCAGCAGCGAGGCGGCGACCACGAGCAGGACGAGCAGGACGAACACCCTGGCCACCCGCTGGGCGGGGCTGAGCAGTCGCCAGGTGGTGACGAGCATGCCCGAAAGACCGAGGGCGAGCACGCCGAGCAGGCCGGCGCCCACCGGCCCCCGCAGCCACACTCCCAGGCCGAACAGCACCAGCACGGCGAGGAACGCGGCGACGGGAGGAACCCGCGCCAGCGGCCCGTGCCCGGGCAGCAGCGGGGTGCGCCGGAACGGCCTGCGAGCCACGCCGCCTCCCTCCTCCAGGCCAGCCAGGACGCTGCCGGCCTCGACGTACCATCCTCGCACCCGCACGTCACCCCACCGGGGGGTATGCCGGGAAGAGCGAATCCCCTCGTCCGGGGGTGACGAGGGCGACCGGTTAGGCTTGACAGCCTCCCACACCGTGCACTAGTCCTCTGGAGCTTCTGTGCCCGCCGATCGCATCGAGACCGTTGTCAACCTGTGCAAGCGCCGCGGCTTCGTGTTCCCCTGCGGAGAGATCTATGGCGGTACCAGGTCGGCCTGGGACTACGGTCCGCTCGGTGTCGAGTTGAAGGACAACATCAAGCGGCAGTGGTGGAAGTCCGTGGTGCAGGGCCGCGAGGACGTCGTCGGCATCGACTCGTCGGTGATCCTGCCGCGCGAGGTGTGGGTGGCCTCCGGCCACGTGGACGCCTTCGTCGACCCCCTGGTCGAGTGTGTGTCCTGCCACAAGCGGTTCCGCGCCGACCAGCTTGTCGAGGAGTACGCCGAGCGTTCCGGCAAGGAGGTCGCCGAGGGTGACCTGGGCCCGGTGCCGTGTCCGAACTGCGGCACCCGCGGCCAGTACACCGAGCCGAAGATGTTCAACGGGCTGCTGCGCACCCATCTCGGGCCGGTCGAGTCCGACGAGGGTCTGCACTACCTGCGGCCGGAGACCGCGCAGGGCATCTTCACCAACTTCGTCAACGTGCTCACCACCGCGCGGAAGAAGCCGCCGTTCGGTATCGGCCAGATCGGCAAGTCGTTCCGCAACGAGATCACCCCGGGGAACTTCATCTTCCGCACCCGCGAGTTCGAGCAGATGGAGATGGAGTACTTCGTCGTGCCGGGCACCGACGAGGAATGGCACCAGTACTGGATCGACGAGCGGCTGGCCTGGTACACCGACCTGGGCATCAACCGGGACAACCTGCGGCTGTACGAGCACCCCAAGGAGAAGCTGTCGCACTACTCGAAGCGGACCGTGGACATCGAGTACCGGTTCCACTTCGGCGGCCAGGAATGGGGTGAGCTGGAGGGCATCGCCAACCGCACCGACTTCGACCTCACCACGCACAGCGAGCACTCCGGCGCCGACCTCAGCTACTTCGACCAGAACACCGGCGAGCGGTACCGGCCCTACGTGATCGAGCCGGCCGCCGGCGTGGGCCGGCCGATGATGGCGTTCCTGCTGGACGCCTACGCCGAGGACGAGGCACCCAACTCCAAGGGCGGGGTGGACAAGCGCACCGTGCTGCGGCTGGACCGCCGGCTGGCCCCGGTGAAGGCGGCGGTACTGCCGCTGTCCCGCAACGCCGACCTGTCGCCGAAGGCCCGCGACCTGGCCGCCGCGCTGCGCAGGCACTGGAACGTCGAGTTCGACGACGCGGGCGCGATCGGCCGCCGGTACCGCCGCCAGGACGAGATCGGCACCCCGTTCTGCGTCACCGTCGACTTCGAGTCGCTGTCCGACCAGGCGGTGACCGTGCGGGAGCGGGACAGCATGACCCAGGAGCGGGTGGCCATGGACAAGCTGGAGGAGTACCTGGCCGGCCGCCTGCTCGGCTGCTGAGCTACGCCAGCCGGCGCACGTCGAGGCGGTGCTCGACGGCCGAGCCGGTGGCCGCGTCCCGCTCCACCAGGTACGCGCCCGCTTCCGGCCGCTCGGCCACCGCCTCGGCGAGTTCGGTGCCCCGGTAGAGCAGGCCGGCGCCGTCGTCGGTGCAGTACGTGCGGGGCAGCTCACCGGCGGCCACCGCGGCGTGCACGGTGGGCCGGCGGGCCGCCTCGGAGTCGTAGTGCACGCCGTTGCCGTAGGGCAGCAGCCCGAGCCCGTTGGTGACCACCCGCAGGTCGGGGCCGAAGGAGTCGGTGGCGCCGCCGACGTGCCAGCAGATCGAGCCGGCGGACACCCCACCCAGCACCACTCCGGCCCGCCACGCCCGGCGCAGCACGGCGTCCAGCCCGTGCACCCGCCACACGGCGAGCAGGTTGGCCACCGACCCGCCGTTCACCCACACCACGTCGTGCGAGCCGACGAAGTCGTCGAGGTCGGCGGTGGGCGGCATGGGGAACAGGTTCAGGTGGTTCACCTCGACCCCGGCGACCCGGCCCGCCTCGGACACCCGGGCGTTGGTCGAGAGCTGGTCGCCGCCGGCCGTGCCGACGTGGCAGAGCCTCGGCCTTCGACCCTCCACACCGGACAGTTGGAGTGCGTAGCGGATCAGCGGGCCGAACTCCATCTGCACCCAGCGGCCCGCCCGCCACCCGCCGGAGGTCGCCAGGATCGTCGGTTCGTCGGCTGACATGACGTGATCATCTCAGGCCCGGTGTCACCGAGTCAGGTGGAATGACAGTTGTCATGGTCGAGTCGTGACGACTGATCTCCGACCGGGCGACGGCCGCGCGGCATCGTTGCTGCCATGACGACGAGAACCCAGCAGGCCGGCACACCCGGCGCGGTGGCCAGCGGCGCCGCGGTGGCGCTGGCCGGCCTGCGCAAGCACTACGGCGAGGTTCGCGCCGTGGCCGGGATCGACCTGGTGATCAGCCCGGGCGAGGTGGTCGCCCTGCTCGGCCCGAACGGGGCCGGCAAGTCCACCACCGTCGACATGATGCTCGGGCTGACCAGGCCCGACGCCGGCGAGGTACGGGTGTTCGGCCAGCAGCCCCGGGACGCGGTTACCAGCGGCACCGTCGGCGCGATGCTGCAGGCCGGCGCGCTGCTCGACGACGCGACCGTGGCGGAGACCGTCGGCCTGGTCGCGGCGCTGCACCGGGCGCCGATGCCGGTGGGCGAGGCGCTGGACCGGGCGGGCGTGGCCGACCTGGCCCGGCGCCGGTGCGGCAGGCTGTCCGGTGGCGAGAAGCAGCGGGTCCGCTTCGCGGTGGCGCTGGTCTGCGACCCCGACCTGCTGGTGCTGGACGAGCCCACGGTGGCCATGGACGTGGCGGGCCGCCGCGGCTTCTGGCAGGCCATGCACGCGTACACCGAGACCGGCCGCACGGTGCTGTTCGCCACGCACTACCTGGAGGAGGCCGAGAACTACGCCGACCGCGTGGTGCTGATACGCGCCGGCCGGATCGTCGCCGACGGTTCGGTGGCGCAGGTCCGCGCCGCCGTCTCCGGCCGCACCGTGCGCGCCGTGGTGCCCGGCGCCACCGAGCCCGCGCTGGCCGGCCTGCCCGGGGTGACCAACGTCCAACTGCGCGCCGGCCGCGCCGTGCTGCACTGCGCCGACTCCGACGCCACGGTGCGCGCGCTGCTCGCCGCCTACCCGGACGCGCACGACATCGAGATCACCTCGGCCGGCCTGGAGGACGCCTTCCTCGCGCTGACCGGTAACCCGGAGGAGCACCGGTGAACATCAAGTACCTCGCGCTGGAGACCCGGCGGGTGATCCGCGCACCCCGCTTCCTGATCTTCACGGTTGGCTTTCCCGTCGTGTTCTACCTGCTGTTCTCCAACCTCTACGGCAACCAGGGCGGCGCGGCCGAGCAGGCCGCCACCAGGGCGTGGATCATGGCCGGGATGGCCGCGTTCGGCGCGCTCACCGCCGCGGTGTCCACCGGCACCCGGATCGCCACCGAGCGCGGCGCCGGCTGGCAGCGGCAGCTGCGGCTGACCCCGCTGTCCGGCGGCGCCTACCTGGTCACCAAGGCGTTGGTCGGCATGCTCGTCTCGGTCGGCCCGCTGCTGCTGGTCTGCGCGGTCGGGGCCGCCACCGGGGTGCGGCTGGACGCCGCCGCATGGGCGCAACTGGTCATCGGCACCTGGCTGGGCCTGCTCCCGTTCGCCGTGCTCGGCGTGCTGATCGGCCAGCTGTCCACCCCGGACAGCGTGCAGCCGATAGGCAGCGCCACGTTCATGCTGCTCAGCATCGGGGGCGGGCTGTGGTTCCCGCCGGAGCTGATGCCGACCTGGCTGAACCGGCTCGCGCACGTGCTGCCCAGCTTCTGGTACGGCGGCATCGGGCGGGACGCGGTCGGCCACCAGGGCGTCACCATGCAGACCGTGCTCGTGCTGGGGGTGTGGACGGTCGGCCTGGCCCTGGTCGCGGCCCGGCGCTACCGCGCCGACACGGCCAGGGTGTGACCTTCCCGGTGGGCGCGCGTCAGCCGCGCGCCCACCGGAGGCGTCGGAGAAAGGTTCTACGGTGAGTGCCGTGTCCGACAAGCAATGCCGGCAGGTCGTCGGCCTGGCGTCCCGGCGCGGCCGCCTCCGCTGGCTGATACCCGGCGGGTTCTTCTCGCTCTTCCTCGTCCCCTCGGCGGTGCAGCATGTCACCGAGGCCGGATCGCTGCCGCGGGCCGTGCTGATCGGCGCCGTCTTCGGCGGGTACGGGGCCGCCTACCTGGTGGCTCCACCGCTGCTGTGGCCCCGCCCGGTGTGGGTCAAGATCGTCGGCTCGGTCGCGCACCTGGCGCTCGGCTTCGGGCTACTCGCGCTGTTCGGTCAGGACTCCCTCATCCTGATGATCTACGCCATGGGTGTCGCCGCGGTGATGCTGCCGGTCCCGTGGGCGGTCCTGGTCGACGGCGCCGTGCTGGCCGCGCTGGTCGGCTGGACGCTGGCCACCGACACGCTCGCGGTGCACGGCGGTGAGCTGGTGACCCTGCTGTCGGTGTCGGTGTCCCTGGTGTTCATGGGCGAGCTGGTGCGGACGGTGGTCGAGCTGCGTGCGGCGCGGGACGAGGTGGCCCGGCTGGCGGTCGCCGAGGAGCGCGCCCGGTTCGCCAGGGACCTGCACGACGTGCTCGGGCACAGCCTCACCACGATCACCGTCAAGGCCGGCCTGGTCCGGCGGCTGCTGGAGGCCGGAGCCGACCGCGAGCGGGCGGCGGCCGAGGTCCGCGAGGTGGAGCAGCTTGCCCGGCAGGCGCTCACCGAGGTGCGGGCCACGGTGTCCGGCTACCGGGAGGCGTCGCTGGTCGCCGAGGTCGCCGGGGCGCGGGCGGCGCTGCGCGCGGCCGGCGTCGAACCGGTGCTGCCGCACGCGGTGGACGACGTGCCGGCCGCGCTGCAACCGGTGTTCGGCTACGTGCTGCGCGAGGGAGTGACGAACGTGTTGCGGCACAGCGGCGCGACGCGCTGCGAGGTGCGGCTCGGCCGGACCTGGCTGGAGATCCGGGACAACGGCCCCGGCGGGACGTCCACAGTGGACTCGCTGGGTGCCGGGCACGGCCTCGAAGGGTTGCGGGAGCGGCTGGCTGCGGTGGGCGGCACGCTGGAGGCCGGGCGCCTGCCGGCCGGCGGGTTCCGGTTACGCGCCAGCGTGCCGCCGGCCGCCGAGCGCGAGGCCGCGCCGGCCGCCGAGCCCCGGCTGGGCCTGGCATGATCCGCGTCCTGCTCGCCGACGACCAGGCCCTGGTGCGCGGCGCGCTGGCCGCGATGCTCAACCTGGAACCGGACATCGAGGTGGTCGCCGAGGTGGGCTCCGGGTCGGACGTGCTGGACGCGGCCCGGCGCAGCGACCCGGACGTGGCACTGCTGGACGTGCAGATGCCCGGCAAGGACGGGTTGGCGGCGGCCGCCGAGTTGCACCGCGCACTGCCATCCTGCCGGGTCGTGGTGTGCACCACGTTCGGCCGGCCCGGCTACCTGGCGCGCGCCATGGCGGCCGGCGCGGTCGGGTTCGTGGTCAAGGACGCGCCACCCGAGCAGTTGGTGGACGCGGTGCGCCGGGTGCACGCCGGGCTGCGCGTGGTCGATCCCGCCCTCGCCGCCGAGTCGCTGGCCAGCGGTGTGAGCCCGCTGACCGAGCGGGAGCGGGAGGTGCTGCTCGCCGCCCGGGACGGCGGCACCGTGGCGGACGTGGCCAGGCTGCTGCACCTCTCCGAGGGCACGGTGCGGAACCACCTGTCCTCGGCGATCGGCAAGACCGGCGCGCGCACCCGGGCCGAGGCGGCCCGGCTGGCCGAGGAGCGCGGCTGGCTGTAGGTGTCCCGGGCGGGGGAGGTTTCGCCGGCCTGAGAACCGCTTCTGCCACGATGGTGTGCTGTGAGCAAGCGCTCTCCCTCTCCCGGATTCCGGTTACGGCGGTACGTGCTGCGCCTGCTGCTCGGTTCCGTGCTGGTCGCCGCGGTGGTGGTCGGCGGGACGGCGGTGCGTGTCTGGCAGGTGGCCCGCACCGACGACCGGCAGCGCGCCGACACCGCGGTGGTGCTCGGCGCCGCCCAGTACGACGGCCGCCCCTCGGACGTGCTCCGGGCGCGGCTGCAGCACGCCAAGCAACTCTACGACACCGGGGTGGTCCGCTACCTGGTCACCGTCGGCGGCCGCAAGCAGGGCGACGCCTACACCGAGGCGGAGGCCGGCATGCGGTGGCTAATCTCGCAGGGCGTGCCCAAGGACCGGGTGCTGGCCGTCGAGGAGGGCAGCGACACGCTGCGCAGCCTGCGCGCGGTCGCCGCGGCGGTGAGGCCGCGCGGCTGGCGCACCACCGTGCTCGTCAGCGACCCGTGGCACTCGCTGCGCGCCCGCACCATGGCCGACGACTCCGGGCTGGTCGCGTGGACCTCGCCCACGCACAGCGGGCCGATCGTGCAGACCCGGGACACGCAGATGCGCTACATCCTGCGGGAGACCGCCGCGCTGCTGTACTACCGGGTCACCCGGGCGCCCGCCGACGACATCGGTACCGGCCTCGGCTGAGCGGTCCGGCCTGGCGCCGTGCGGTGGAACCAGGCACCGGCGTCGGTGCGGCTCCCTACCCTTGAGCCGATGCAGCCGATGCGCACCGGATACACCGAGCACGACGCGGAACGGCGGTTCGACGAGCCGCCGAAGGCCGGCGCGTTCCCGGGCACCGCCAGCGACTGGCGCAACCCGTTCGCCCGGGACCGCGCCCGGGTGCTGCACTCGGCCGCGCTGCGCAGGCTGGCCGGCAAGACCCAGGTCGTCGGCCCCGGGGAGGGGGCCGAGGTCAGCGGCGTGCCCCGGACCAGGCTCACCCACTCCCTGGAGGTGGCCCAGATCGGCCGGGGCATCGGCGCGGAGCTGGGCTGCGATCCGGACGTGGTGGACACCGCCGGGCTGGCGCACGACATCGGCCACCCGCCCTTCGGGCACAACGGCGAGGCCGCGCTCGACGAGGCCGCCGAGCCGTGCGGCGGGTTCGAGGGCAACGCGCAGACGCTGCGCATCCTCACCCGGCTGGAGCCCAAGGTGCTCGGCCCGGACGGCCGCGGCTACGGGCTGAACCTGACCAGGGCCAGCCTGGACGCGGCCACCAAGTACCCGTGGCCGCGCACCCCGGGCATGGTCAAGTTCGGGGTTTACCCGGACGACGCGGAGATCTTCGCCTGGGTGCGGGACGGTGCCGAGGACCGCCGCTGCTGCCTGGAAGCCCAGGTCATGGACTGGTCCGACGACGTGGCGTACTCGGTGCACGACGTCGAGGACGGCGTGCTGGCCGGCCGCATCTCGCTGCACATGCTCGCCGACGCCGAGGAACGCGCCGCGGTGGCCGAACTGGCCGCCCGGCACTTCTCCACCGAGGCGGCCGCCGGCCTGGAGGCCGCCGCGCTGGACCTGCTCCGGCTGCCGGTGGTGGCCGAACTGGCCGCCGCCGAGTACGACGGCTCACTGGGCGCGCAGGTGGCGCTGAAGCGGCTGACCAGCGAGCTGGTCGGCCGGTTCGTCTCCGCGGCGGTCACCGGCACCCGGCGGGCGTTCGGCGACGGTCCGCTCACCCGCTACGCCGCGCGGCTCGTGGTACCCGCGCAGGCGGCCGCCGAGGTGGCCCTGCTCAAGGCGGTGGCGCTGCGCTACGTGATGAGCGACGAGCGCCGGCTGGCCGCCCAGCGACGCCAGCGGGAACTGCTCGCCGAACTGGTGGCGGCGCTGTGCCGGCGCGCACCGGACGCGTTGCAGCCGGCGTTCCTGCCCGCGTGGGAGGCTGCCGCGGACGACGCCGCCCGGCTGCGCGTGGTGATCGACCAGGTCGCGCTGCTCACCGACGCCCAGGCGGTGAACTGGCACGCCGCCCTCGTCGGCCGCTGACCGCTCGTTGTCCGCCCGTGGTGAACGCCGCGCCCGGCCGGGTGATCGGTGGCACACTCGACACATGGGCGGGGTGGACCGGAAGCTCAGGCGCCTGCTGGCGCGGGTGTTACGACGCCGGCGGGTGCCGGCCGGAGTCGGTGGGCGGCGCAGGCGCGGACCGGGCTTCCCGCACGGCTGGGACGGCTGGAACGGCGAGGACGGCGGCGCCGGGGTGCGGGAACCCCGACGGCCCCGCCCGTCCGGCCCGCAGGGCTCCGGAGCGGCGCAGCCACCCCCGCCACCGGAACACGTGCACCTACCGGACGCCAGCCGGTAGGAACGAGGGGAGCCGGAGTGACCCGAGCAGCGCAGACCACCGGACGCGCACACCTCGCCTTCGTGCTGGCGCTGCACCGGTCGCTCGCCCCCGACCCCACGCGCACCGCGTGCTGGTCGCCGTACTCGGTGGCCAGCGCCCTCGGGCTGACCGCGTTCGCCGCCCGCGGCGCCACCCGCGACGAGCTGGTCACCGCCCTGCTCGGCGAGCCCGGCGCGGACCCGCGCGCCCTCGCCGACGCGCTGAGCGCGGCCGCCGAGCTACCCGGCGAGCACGGCGCCGAGACGCCGGCGCTGACCGTGGCCAACACGCTGTGGGCGGCCCAGGGGCTGGCGGTGCGCCCCGAATTCGGCGACGAACTCGCCGCATGGCCAAACGGCGCGGCGCGCACCGCCCCGTTCGCCGACGACCCCGAGGCGGCCCGCGCGCTGATCAACGACTCGGTGGCGGAAACCACCCGAGGCCTGATCCGGCAACTCGTCCCGCCCGGCGCCGTCGGCCCGGACACGCTGTCCGCCCTGGTCAACGCGCTCTACCTGCGCACCGGCTGGCGGAACCGGTTCCCCGAGCACGCCACCGCACCGCAGCCGTTCCACGCGCCGGACGGCCGCCGGGACGTGCCCACCATGCGGCTCACCGCCAAACTCGGCTACGCCGCCCGGCACGGCTGGCAGGCCGTCACCCTGCCCGCGGTGGGCGGTGTCGACGCCGTGGTGCTGCTGCCGGACGGCGACCTGGCCACCGCCGAGCCGGAACTGGACACCGCCCGGCTGGCCGACCTGCTGGACGCGCCCAGCCCGGCCCGGGTGGATCTCGCCCTGCCCCGGCTGCGGGTCGCCGAGCGCGCCTCGCTGCAGGAGGCACTGGGGCGGCTCGGGGTGCGGCGGCTGTTCACCAAGGCCGCGGACCTAGGCGGGCTGTTCGTCCGCGAGCGGGCGTACGTGGACGCGGTGCTCCACGAGGCGGTGCTCCGGATCGACGAGCAGGGCCTGGAGGGAGCCGCGGCCACCGCGGTGATGTTCCGGATGGCCGCGGTGATCCGCGAGGAACCGCCCGTGGTGGTCCGGGTGGACCGGCCGTTCCTGGTGTTGGTCCGGCACGCCGGCACCGGCGCCGTCTACTTCCTCGCCCGCGTCGTCGCACCCTAACCCCTCGGCGCTGTCCCGCGCCCGGGCCGCCGGCTCGTCCGGTGCGCCGAACGGCCCGCGACCGGCGGCGTCGCACCGCTACGCGACGTCCAGCCGGCCCGCAACGCTCGCCCGGCCCGCGACGTCCGGCCGGCCCGCCGCTAGAAACGCACGCGGGTGAGCTTGTCCGGGTTGGCGATGTCGTAGATCGCCGCGATCCGGCCGTCCCGGACGGTGAACGCGGTGACCCGGCTGGTCAGCGGTGGGTGCTCGCCGTCCCCAGGCGTACCGGGGAGCGCCAGCCCGATGTCGCCGTTGACCAGCACCGGGCGGCCGGCCAGGTGCGGCACCACTCCGTACTTGCGGACCAGGCCGAGCAGGAAGCGGGCCACCTTGTCGGCGCCGTGGAGGGGCCGCAGCGCGGTCTTGGCCTTGCCGCCGCCGTCGCCGACGACCGCGACGTCCGGGTGCAGCAGGCGGACCACGGCGGGCACGTCGCCGGCATTCACCGCGGCGATGAACTCCTCGACCACGGCCCGCTGGTCCCGCAGCGACTGCCGGGACGGCGGGTCGGCGTCGGCGACCGCGCGCCGGGCGCGCGAGGCGTACTGCCGCGCGGTCGCCACCTCGCAGCCCAGCACCTCGGCGATCTCGGCGAACGGCAGGCCGAACGCGTCGTGCAGCACGAACGCCACCCGCTGCTCCGGCGTCAGCCGGTCCAGCACGACCAGCGCGGCCAGCCGCACCCCGTCGTCGCGCACCACCGCGTCCAGCGGGTCCTCGCCCGGCTGACCGGGCAGCGGAGTGACCACCGGCTCCGGCAGCCACGGCCCGACGTACCGCTCCCGCTGCGCGGCCGCCGAGCGCAGCCGGTCCAGCGCGATCCGGCTGACCACGGTGGTCAGCCAGCCACGCAGCTCGCGGATCTCGGCGCGGGCCGCGGGGTCCAGGCCGGACAGCCGCAGCCACGCCTCCTGCACCGCGTCCTCGGCGTCGGCCAGCGTCCCGGTGAGCCGGTAGGCCACGCCGAGCAGGTGCGCCCGATGCTCGGTGAACCGCCGAGCCAGCAGGTCGTCGGTGACGGACACGCGCTCCAGTGTCGCGCACGCCGCGCGCGGCCGGTCGGCGGTGCCGCCTAGACTCGATCGACGTGGCTGGACGGATCCGGGAGAGCGACATCGCCGAGGTGCGGGAACGCAACCGGATCGACGACGTCGTCGGCGAGTACGTATCCCTGCGCCGGGCCGGCGGCGGCGCCCTGAAGGGCGTCTGCCCGTTCCACGACGAGAAGACGCCGTCGTTCAACGTGCGGCCGAGCCACGGCACCTTCCACTGCTTCGGCTGCGGCGAGGGCGGCGACGTGATCGCCTTCGTGATGAAGATCGAGCACATGGGCTTCGTCGAGGCGGTGGAGCGGCTCGCCGACCGGGTGTCCTACCGGCTCACCTATGAGGGCGGCGGCACCACCGTGCAGCGCGACCGGGGCACCCGCACCCGGCTGCTGGAGGCGCACCGGGCGGCCGCCGAGTTCTACGCCGAGCAGTTGCGCACCCCGGAGGCGGTGAAGGCCCGGGAGTTCCTCGCCGAGCGCGGCTTCGACGAGGCCGCGGCGACCACGTTCGGCTGCGGCTTCGCCCCGTCCGGCTGGGACCGGCTGACCAAGTACCTGATCCGGCGCGGGTTCGAGCTGGACGAGCTGTACCAGGCGGGGCTCGCCCGCGAGGGCCGGCAGGGCCCGATCGACCGGTTCCACCGCCGGCTGCTGTGGCCGCTGAAGGACCTCGGCGGCGACGTGGTCGGCTTCGGCGCGCGGCGGATCTTCGACGACGACCCGATCGAGGCCAAGTACGTCAACACGTCCGAGACGCCGATCTTCAAGAAGTCCCAGGTGCTGTTCGGCATCGACATGGCCAAGCGGGAGATCGCCAAGAAGCGCCAGGCCGTGGTGGTCGAGGGCTACACCGACGTGATGGCCATGCACGCGGCCGGGGTGCGCACCGCGGTCGCCTCGTGCGGCACCGCGTTCGGCGACGAGCACATGGCGGTGCTGCGCCGGCTGCTGCTGGACGACTCGTTCTTCCGCGGCGAGGTGATCTTCGTCTTCGACGGGGACACGGCGGGGCAGAAGGCCGCGCTCAAGGCGTTCGAGGGCGACCAGCAGTTCGTCGCGCAGACCTACATCGCGGTCGCCCCCGGTGGGATGGACCCCTGCGACCTGCGCCAGGCCAAGGGCGATCAGGTGGTCGCCGACCTGGTCGCCCGCCGGCAGCCGCTGTTCGCCTTCGCGGTGCGCGCCCAACTCGCCGAGCACGACCTGGACACGGCTGAGGGCCGGGTGGAGGCGCTGCGCCGCACCGTGCCGCTGGTGGCGCAGATCAAGGACGTGTCGCTGCGGGACGAGTACGCCCGCCAACTGGCTGGCTGGGTGGGCTGGGAGGACATCGCCACCGTGGTGCGCCGGGTCCGCGAGGTCGCCGGCGGGGGCGCGCCGGCCACGCCGCGCCGGCGGAAGGCCCAGCCCAAGGACCCCAACCAGGGCGCGCTGTCCGTCGAGGTGAACGGCCCGCCCCGGCCGCAGCGGGACGACCCGCGGCTGTGGGCGCAGCGTGAGGCGCTCAAGGCCGCGCTGCAGGTGCCCGGCCTGGCCGGGCCGTACTACGACGCGCTGGCCGAGGAGGCCTTCACGCACCCCGCGTACCTGGCCGTGCACCGCGCGGTGCTGGCCGCCGGCGGCACCTCATGCGGCCTGGCCGGGTCATCCTTTGTGGACGCCGTGGCGCAGCGGTGCCAGCACGACGTGGTGCGCTCCGTGGTCACCGAGCTGGCCGTGGAACCGTTGCAGGCCAAGCGGGAGCCGGACGCCCGGTACGTGGCTGGCGTGCTGGCCCGGCTGCAGGAGAACCTGGTGTCCCGGCAGATCGCCGACCTGAAGTCGCGGCTGCAGCGGATGTCCCCGCTGGACGAGGCGGACGAGTACCACACGCTGTTCGGCGACCTGGTCGCGCTCGAGCAGTACCGCAAGGCGCTGCTGGAGCAGGCCATGGGGGGCCTGGAGTGATCTCGTGGTGGCGCCGGCTGGTCGACCGGGCCACCGGTCGGGCGCTCCCGGAGGGTTTCACCGGCGAGCTGGCCGCCGAGGAGTACGTGATCGGGGTGGCCGGCCTGCGCGGCGGTGGGCACCTGGTGGCCACCTCGCACGGGCTGTGGCTGCCGCACGGCGAGGGTTACCGGCGGCTCGGCTGGCACCTGATCAGCAAGGCCACCTGGAGTGGTGGCGCGCTCGAGGTCACCGAGGCGGAGGAGACCGGTACCGCGGGCAGCGCGGTGCTGCTGCGCGACCTGCCGGTGGCCCGGTTCGTGCTGGCCGAGCCGGGACGGGTGCCCGAGGTGGTGCAGCGCCGGGTGACCGAGTCCATCCGGTCCCGGCACCACCAGGAACTGCCCGGCGGGGGAGCGTGGTTCGTGCAGCGCCGGGTGCCCGGCCGGGACGGGATCGTGCTCCAAGTGCGCGTGGACGAGGGCACCGACGTGGAGTTGGTGCGCCGGATCGCCAGCGAGGTGGGCGACACGATCAACCGCGCCGCCCGTGAGCAGCGCCGGCACCAGTAGTGTTCCCTGACCAATCGGTTTAAAGTACGTACGTACGGTTTGAGTGGTGCCGTCACGTCGCGCCCCGGAAGAACCAGCGAGGTCACCATGTGGGACCCGAGCACCTACCTGCGCTTCGCCGACCAGCGCGCCCGGCCCTTCCACGAACTGCTGGCCAGGATCGACGCCCCGGCACCCCGGCACGTGGTCGACCTCGGCTGTGGCGCCGGGAACCTCACCGCGCTGCTCGCCGAGCGCTGGCCGAAGGCCCGGCTGACCGCGCTGGACTCGTCGCCGGACATGGTGGCCGCGGCCCGCGAACTCGGCATCGACGCCGAGGTGGCCGACCTGCGTTCCTGGCACCCCGACCCGGACACCGACGTGGTGATCAGCAACGCGGTGTTGCAGTGGGTGCCGGGGCATCAGGAGCTGCTCGCCGGGTGGGCCGGCGCGTTGCCGCCCGGGGCGTGGCTGGCGATCCAGGTGCCCGGCAACTTCCACGCCGCCTCGCACGCCCTGACCAGGGAACTCGCCGCGTCACCCGAGTGGAGCGCCGAGCTGGCCAGTGCCGTGCTGCGCGACCCGGACCCGGTGCTCGACCCGGAGGGGTACGCCAACCTGCTCGCCGACGCCGGCTGCGAGGTCGACGCCTGGGAGACCACCTACCTGCAGCGGCTCTCCGGCGACGACCCCGTGCTGCGCTGGATCAGCGGGACCGCGTTGCGCCCCGTGCGCGCGGCCCTGGACGACCGGCGCTGGGAACGTTTCCAGTCAGAGCTGGCGCCCCGGCTCCGGGCGGCCTACCCGCCCAGGGCGGACGGCACCACATGGTTCCCGTTCCGGCGAGTCTTCGTGGTGGCGAGGGTCACCTGACCGGTTCCGGCGTGGTCGGCCGGCGCCGGGCACGCGCCGCGGCGTCCCCGTGCGCACTCTCGGTCGGGCGGCCCATCCACTCGCCCACCTTGGCCCGGGCCACGCCGGCCCAGCCCTGCACCGCCGGGTGGTCCACGACGCCCCGGTAGGCGCGGACGATCTGCTCGTACCGCTCGCGGCCGGCCCGCGTCCCGAGGACGTAGCCGACGGCGGCGCCCAGCAGGAAGGTCTTCATGGGTCCTCCCTTCTCCGATCAACGTGTACCCACGGCCATCCTCCCCCAGTCCACCCGCGGGTGCCCGGGGGGTGAACGAAGCCCCGTAACGGGTGCGCTATAGTTGTGCACGGCCGGGCCGAGAGCCCGGCCGCAACGGCAGCGTTCCTCCGTAGCTCAATTGGCAGAGCATGCGGCTGTTAACCGCAGGGTTGGTGGTTCGAGTCCACTCGGAGGAGCCCGGGCGCGAGGGCCTCGTCCACTCCGGACGGGGCCCTCGCCGCTATCTGCGGGCTCCCCTCACCGGCCGGGGATGGCCGGCTTGGCCGGTCGAGACGCCACCGGCCGATCGAGCCCCTGAGCGAACGCCGCTCCCACCACGGCGGTACTCTGCCCAGCGCGGTCATCGTCACGCGACCCGCTCCGGGGGGCAGTAGCTCAGCAGGTTAGAGCAGCGGACTCATAATCCGTCAGGTCGTGGGTTCGAGTCCCACCTGCCCCACCAAATTAGTCATTGCACGAACACCTTCCTTCGAGGCCCTGGCTGGCGCGTTGTCGCTGGTCAGGGCCTTGTTTGTGGCTGCTGCTGTGTCGTGGTCGGTGCTGGGTTGGAGGATGCGGTACCTGGGGATGACGGTGCTGGGGCTGGTGATCTTGACTTCGGCGATGAGGGTTTCGATCAGAGCTTTGCGGGTCTGGTCGCTGCCCCGGTCGATGACCCTGGTGATGTGATCGGCGATCTTGGCGAGCGTGGCCGCTTCGGGGACGGTGGGCTCGGCGTCGAGAGCGGAGGCGAGTTCTTCGCGGCGGGCGTGTAGTTGCTTGCTGGTGGCGCGCAGCTCGGCGAGGCGTTGGCCGACCAGTTCCTCATCGAGGGTGCCGTTTTCGAACGCGGTGAGGTAGCGGTCGATCTTGCCGTTGGTCTCCGTGATCTTGGTTTCGACGCTGGCGAGTTCGGCTTGTTGTGTGTCGTGCCCGGCGCGGTGTTGCCGCTGGGCTTCGGCTACGGCGTCGGCGATGAGCGCGTGGTGGTCGCGGTAGAAGCTCGCGAGTGCGCCGAGCACGGCTTGCTCGACGGCGTCGGCGTTGATGCGGTGCCCGTCGCATTTGGTGGTGTCGTAGCGGGAGCGGGTGAAGCAGGTGTAGTAGCGGTAGACCTTGTTCTTGCCGGTCGCGCGGGTGCCGATCATGGCTTTGCCGCACTTCGGGCAGCGCATGAGTCCGGTGAGCTGGTAGTCGGAGCCGTTGGCGCGGCGGTGGGCGTGGTCCTCGCCGCGTTCGGCGAGCAGGCGTTGTGCTTCTTCGAAGGTCTCGGTGTCGATCAGGGGTGTGTGGCAGTCGTTCACGGTGATCTCCCGGAAGGACAGTTCGCCGATATAGACGCGGTTCGAGAGGACCCGCAGGATTTGGTAGGCGGACCAGGTGCCGCCGGTGGTGGTGCGGTGACCTCGCTCGTTGAGCACACGAGCGACGACCTTCGAGCCCAACCGGTCGTAGGTGTACAGCCGGAAGATCAACCGCACGATCGGCGACTCGTCGGTGTGGGGCACGAGCCGGTGAGTGTCGTGGGCGACGGTGTAGCCGAACGGCCGCCTGCCGCCCTTCCACAGGCCCTTGGCGGCTTTACGTTCCATCCCATTGATCACGCGGTCGATGATGGTGTCGCGTTCGAACTGGGCGAACATGCCCAGCATCTGCACCAGCATCCGCCCCATCGGCGTGGAGGTGTCGAACGGCTCCGTGGCGGAGCGGAACACCACGCCGCACTGGTCGAGTTCATCGAGCAGGGTCACCATGTCCCGCAAGTTCCGGGAGAACCGGTCCACCCGGTAGACCAGCAGCACATCGATCAACCCCGCTCGCGCGGCGGCCAGTGCCCGTTGCAGGTCATCCCGCTCGGTGGTCGCGCCCGAGGCGTCGTCGGAAAACCGCATGGCCACATGCCAACCGGGCTGAGGCTCCACATAGGACTTCAATCGCTCGTCTTGGGCCTCGATGGAGTAGGGCTGGTGTTCGTCGTCGGTGGAACGCCGCATGTAGACCCCGACCCGGACCGTGTCGAGATCATCCAGCGTCATCGCCGCATTCTTGGTGCGTCGCGCGGTGCTCGATCGCCCCATGAAAAAACTCCCTCAGTGTTCCTTTTCGATGCCCGATCCGGGCCATTTTTAGCTGGCCCGGATCGGCCGTGAACAAAACTGTTTTCGTGGCGACAAGAGCTGACTAAGAACCGACTAACAACGCAGGTCACAGCGGGTATCGCGCATGATTGTATTATCCCTTGTCGTGGTCATCTTGGGAAGGTGATATGTCTGAGCGTTATTCAGGCCGGCTTGATCACCTCAAAGTAGGGCAACGACCCCGATCAGGTAAGATCGTTTTCCTACCACAGAACACGACTTACAGGCGGGGCCGTTGCGTTACCAGTCTACTACAGGACTTGCTGCCGACCAGATCGAGGAGCTTGTTGCTCGCATTTGGCAGATCGTCTCCTGTAATAAAAAGCAAGTCTGGCCTCCGGTGGTGGGACTGTATCGCGCTGTCGTACTCACCTTGGTATACGTCCGGCAGAATCTGAACCAGGCGGCTGTGGGCGACCTGTTCGGAGTCAGCCAGTCGACCGTATCGAGAGTTTATCGATCCATACTTCCGCTGATCGGGCAGGCGTTGTGCCTGCACGTTCCGAACCTCGAAGAGGCGATCCGCGGCCGACTCGTCCTGGTCGACGGAACCGATGTGCCCACCGGCAACCGCGCAGGTCACGAGGACAACTACTCTGGCAAGCGCCGCCGGGCCGGACTCAACATTCAGGTTGCCGCCGATACCAACGGAGGCCTGTTGGGAATATCGATACCCTTGCCTGGGGCAATGCATGACCGAAAATCGTTTACTGAGTGCGGCTGGGAAGATCTTCTGGCCGATGTCCCAGTCATCGCCGACCCTGCCTACCAGGGAACTCACGCAATCACGCCTCGCAAGAAACCCAAGGGTGGCGAGCTCTCTATCGGCGACAAGGCAAACAACAGGGTGATCTCCTCACTGCGCTCTGCCGTCGAACGATGCATCGCCCATGTCAAGAACTGGAAGATACTTGCCACCGGCTTTCGAGGGCGCCTCGCCGAGCTTCCGAATGTCATCCGAATCGTCACCGCACTGGAGTTCTACCGACTTGGCTGGTAAGGGCTCTGAATAACGCTCTCTGGTTTTAGGCGGCTTTTTCGTCGTCTGGCGGGGTGTCTTCCTGTTGTATCCATTCATTGATCAAAGCGGCGAGTGCGATGACCGCGCGGCGGTATTCTTCGGCGGTCATCGGCTCGGTCTCGATCCGTTCCACCGTAACGCCGGCGCGGGCTGTGCTGTGGTGAAGCGGTACGACGTTGCCGTGGGCATCACCTGTGTTGTCGGTGTGCTCGTGGCGGTTTTCGGGGTTGTGGGGGCACATAGGCACCTCCGGGTGCCCGCGAGCCCGCATCGTGGGCGGGAGGTCGCGGGCGGCTGGTCGGCAGCATGGGCAACCGTCGACGCAGCGGGCACAACGCCAGCCGGATCACCCGAACCCCGTGCCGTGTCAGGCTTTCCAGGGGTGCGGGCACGCGCCATGACGCGCGCTGTGGTGGCTGGCGGTGCCAGGCTGGAACAAGGCCGGTGGGCTTCGACTCCCCGACTGCACTCGGGCACCCGTCGGGGCCAGCGATCACCGGCCGGAGTTCTGGGCTCTCACCGCCCACGATCAGCGAGACCACCGGCGAGACCGGGGCGAGACTCGGTGTCTCGTCTCGGTTTCCCGGTCTCGGTGTCTCGATCATGGTCTCGGCTGGGGTCTCGCGCGGGGCGAGACACATGGGGCGGGTCGACCAGAGAGCACAGACGATCGTGTCGAGTTGTCAAGGAGTCAGGCGGGACGCCGCCGCTGCCACGGTTGCCGCGCGGGCGTCCCGTGGCTCGTGGTGTCCTCGTCGGGATCGGGGTCGGTGAGCACGAGGTCGCCGACGTCGATCCCGCGCCGGTTGGCCTCACGCATCTCGTCGGTGACGCCGTCGAGGTAGGCGCCCTCGTCGTCATCGTCATCGTCGAGCGGCGACGGCGGACGGGTGGCCAACTCGGCCAGCACCCTGGGAGTGCCGTCGTCGGTGGTGCCGCCGATCACGGTGGGCAGCTCGCCCAACCGCACCCGCCGGGCCTGCTCGGGCACGACGGTGACCACGGACCACACCTCGCCCGCCGGACCGTCCGGGTGGCCATGCTCGCGGGACGCGGTCGCCACCGGGACGGAGGAATGCTTGGCCTGCAAGGCTTTCCGCAAGCCCTGTTCGCGGCGGGCGCTGCTGGTCCAGATCAGCACCATGCCCGCCAACCGCCGCGCCACATCCAGACGGTCGGTGTAGGGCTTGCCGGACCCGGTGTAGCGGTCGATCTTGTCCGCGACACGGCGCAGTGGTTCGGTGCCGGTGTCGTGTTCCAGGAAGAACCCCAGCCACCGGCCGTGTTCGTGCCAGCAGCCGTAGCCGTCCGGGGTGATCTTGTTGCCGTAGAACTCAGTAATCGACTCCTCGGAGCGCCACGTGTGCAAGCCCTCGCGGGCGAAACCCCGCTCACCGGCGGCGAACGCGCCAAGCCCGACACGACGCGAGTAGTCGGCCAGCTCAGCGAAGAACTGATTCACCCCCAACAGGTGACCCAGCCTGGGCGATTCGAGGATGCGGCGCAGCCGATCCGCGTGCGCCGCTGGGCGCGGCGGACTCGTGCCGTTGTGGGCGGCGCGCAGCTCGACGCCGCGATAGCCCAGCAGGTAGTGAAACGGCTTCGAGCCACCTTCGGCGCGATACGGCTGCGTGCGCCACAACACGCCCAGATCAGCCAGGTGCAGCAAGCGATGCTGTGCGCGCGAGATCGACGGAAACACCAGCGCACGAAGCTGCTCCGTGGTCAGAACATGATGTTCAGCAACCAGTTCCAATACCAGACGATCCCGAGGCGTCAGCGTGGCCCACAGCGCCCCGTCCGGTGCTCCGCCCGCCGCCCTGCGGCGACGCCCCCGCGCGGCAGACGTGAAAGGAGACTGATTGTGACCAATCAGTCGGACACCCGCGCCGCGCGCCGTGTCCCCGCCCCGACCTGCGGAGCGAGGGACAAGGCCCCCTGCGGATGCCCCTGCGGCCCTGGGACGCACCGCACCCGTCGCCCCATCCGCAGCCCCACCCGCCGCGCGAGCCGCGCGACGGTGAGCCTCGTTGTGTCTGCGGTCAGCCATCAACACCACCCATCGGTCAGAGGAACCCTGGACGCCCCTGAAGTCCGGAAAAACGGCCCTCATAGGACAGCGATCAAGAAAAATGTGACCAATAACACACTTGGGTCTGATGGTGTGGTGACTGCCGATCGCCCGCCGCGCGAGCATGATCACCGGCCTCCTCCAGTGTGCCAGGAAACCCAAGCACTACAGGAGAGGCAATTGACGACCGATTTTGGACACCGACGCTTGAAAGTTCGCTCGGCCGGAGCAGCGCAGCTTGGTAGGCTCGCCGGTGCTGGTCGATCTGCGGATACGGCTGGAAGTGAGCCCGGTGCGCCCGCGTCGTCGTGGGACTCCGGGCCTCGCGCTACTCGCCCCGCTCCCACCTCTCTCGGCCCGAGGGGTAGTTATCCCCAGGAAGTTGGGGGACGAGCGTTCCGTCCTTACAGCGGCGTGACCAGCGATGTTGTTCCTTGTTCGCGGCAACTCGGTCGGCAACTCATAAGTTGCCGATGACTTGCCGACATGAGTTGCCCACGGACTTGCGGTCCGTGTACTCCTTGTGATCAAGGGCCTCCGTGTCGAGGATGCGACAAACTTCCGGCCACGGCACCAGTAGCGGTTCGATTCCGCTCCAGTAGGCGTGTGCCCACCGCACGATCCGACTGAGTCCAAGGCCGTCGGTGCGCTGGGCTTCGGCACGGAGCAGGCGGCGAACGGCGTGACCGGGGCCGCGTGGTGCGGGGCGGATACCGGTGCCGACGATGAGGGTCGCGGTGCGTACGGCGTCGAGGACGCGAAGATCTGCCTGCCCGTCCAAGGTGCCGTACACGACGTTGGCCCATGTTCGGCGCGTGAGTAGCCAGGCCAGCCGTTCGAGGCCGGAACCGATGTCGGTGGCTAGCTTCGATGGGTCCTCGTTGTTCCACAGCAGCACGGCGTCGCCAAGTTCGCGGCCTTCGTGATGAAACCGCAGGGTGATCCCCGCGACTGGGGCGCGTTGCCAGACAACCAGGTTGCCGCTGATGGTGAGGTGCTGGGCGTGGAAACCGAGGCGTGAGAGCGCGCTGATCCATGTGTCGATCAGGGCCGCATGTTCGGGAACGGTCTTGATCGGCTCGACGATTGAGACGTTGACGAACGATGTGGCGAAGCCTGGTAACAACGTGCCGTGCTCATCGCGCTGGCCTGTGAACCGCACGACCGGCTGCGGGACGAACCCGTGCGCGTGCACGTGGCGGTGGCCGTCCTTGAGGTACGGGTCGAGGGCTTGGATAGCCGAGAACGTCAGCTCGGCGTCGCCCAAGCCATGCAGGGGCAGCAGGTTTCCTCGTCGGACGCCGTGGGCGGCGCAGACGTCCGCCAGAGTCGTGATCATCTCGGACCACGATGGCGGGCACCGCGGCGGGTAATAGGCGGAGGAGGCTTGCCCATAGGTGAGAGTGACGTGGTCACCGTCGAGGGTGCAGTCCCATCGGGGGAAGGTTTGCCGGAGCGCGGCCAGTAGTTCGAAGGGGCGTCCCGTCAGCATGGCCGCGCGGCAAGTGCCTGGAAATGCCGGACGGGGTCAAACCGGGCAAGTCCGATTTCCTGTACCTCGGCCGCACGGAGGGGCGTTACCTGCTCGATCGCGTCCGCGAGCGCTTTCGCCGCGATCTCGTCATCGTCGTCGTGATCGAGTTGGACCACGAACCCGCTCCGTTCGCATAAGGCGGCCTCCGCGCAGGTACCTGGGTCCCAGGCCAGTGCGATGACCGGCGTCCCGGCTCGCAGGGCTTCGCCAAAGCTGGCAGCGCCAGCTTCGATGTAGTTCCGCGCGCAGGTGTAGACGAGCGCGCCCGCCTCGGCCAGCAGCCGCAT
>NZ_BJFL01000013.1 GCF_005405885.1 Gandjariella thermophila | reverse complement strand
CAGCGGAAGTATGGATCGATAAACTCTCGATACGGTCGACTGGCTGACTCCGAACAGGTCGCCCACAGCCGCCTGGTTCAGATTCTGCCGGACGTATACCAAGGTGAGTACGACAGCGCGATACAGTCCCACCACCGGAGGCCAGACTTGCTTTTTATTACAGGAGACGATCTGCCAAATGCGAGCAACAAGCTCCTCGATCTGGTCGGCAGCAAGTCCTGTAGTAGACTGGTAACGCAACGGCCCCGCCTGTAAGTCGTGTTCTGTGGGAGGAAAACGATCTTACCTGATCGGGGCCGTTGCCCTACTTTGAGGTGATCAAGCCGGCCTGAATAACGCTCCAAGATCGGCCATATCGAGTCAAGTAGGGTGGCGGCCCGGCCTATCGACGTCAAGGCTCTGCTGGAGTTGTACGGAGTCACGGGCGACGAGTTCGATCGGCTGCTCACCCTCGCCAAGGAGGCCAAACAGAAGGGATGGTGGGACAGCTACGCCGCGGTGACCCCCGAGTCGCTGCGCAACTACATCGGCCTTGAGGACGCGGCATCCTCGCTGCGGACGTTCGAACCGCAGGTGATACCCGGATTGCTGCAAACCAGGGACTACGCAGCAGCCCTTGCCGCCGCCGAACCGGAGTTCCGTCCCGACGAGGTCGAGCGCTGGGTCGAACTTCGGATAAAGCGCCAGGACGTCCTCTCTCGGCCGGAACCGCTGAGCCTGTGGGCGATCATGGATGAGGCAGTCCTACACCGGGTGGTTGGCGGCAGAGCCGTGATGGCGGAGCAACTGCGCTGCCTCGTGGCGCTGGCCGAGGAACCTCACATCACCATCCAGGTGCTGTCCTTCGAGTCGGGTGCGCACCCCGCGATCGACGGGCCGTTCAGCCTGCTCCGCTTCGCCGAGCCCGCCGATCCAGACGTCGTGTACCTGAACATGCAAACCGGTGCGCTCTACCCGGAGAAGCCGCACGAGGTCGCTCGCTACAACCTTCTCTTCGATCACTTGCGGGCATGTGCGCTACCGACGGGTGAATCCCTGTCCCTCATCCGACGCCTCACCAAGGAGTACGAGAAGTGAGCAACCCCGGCGGCACATCCTTGATCAATTCCGAGTTGACCGCAGCACTGTGGCGCAAGAGCAGCCGAAGCACGAACCAGGGTGCATGCGTCGAGATCGCCGTCTTCGCGCGGCTGGCCGCCGTCCGCGACTCCAAGAACCCTGCCGGACCGATCCTGACCTTCGAGTCGACCCGCTGGGTCGGCTTCCTGACGGCCGCCAAGGCTGGCCGGTTCGACCCGGCGTAGTCCCGTACTTGAAGCTCCATGTGTGTCCAGGATGTGCCGTGACCTGGGCAGCACAGCGGGAGTGTGGTGCGCCATCTTCGGACAAGCGCGGGACGTTGCCATGATCCCCTTGGTATCGTCACCCCACGGTGATCGATCGACCACAGGGGGTCCCGATGCCCGAGTTGAACCTGGACAGCGTGCACCAGCAGTCGCAGGCCATGCGCAACCTCGCTGACCTGGCCAACTCCGGCGGCTTCGGCCTCGCCGACGACGCCGGCCAAGCCCTCCTCAAGGCCATCTACAACATGAAGGACGGCTTGAACGGGATGCGGGTGCAGCTTGATCAAGTCAAGCAAGACGCCAAGTTGGGCACTAGTCCGGACGCAAAGGCGATGATCCAGCGGAACAAGCTGATCGCCACTGGGGACAACCAGTCGGCGGACTACGTGCTCAGCGAGTTTGACAAGGCGTTGACTGACGCCGAGGTGGCAATCAAGCAGGCGATGCGGAACTACGTGGACACCGAGACCGGCAACCAGCGTGGCATCAACAGGGCAGGAGCCTAGCCCACCATGACAACGAGGACACCATCGACTCGATCAGCCGTGTGCGCGGTGCTTGCCACGTTGGGCATTGGGATCGTGGGCTGCGCGCAGCAAGCGCCTGGGACCCCGAGTCCGACTTTCGTAGGGGAAACTACGGCGTCGACTTCGCCGTCGAGTTCTGGTGCGGCGGCCGGGAAATCGGTAGCAGGCCTCGATCCTTGCGGATTGATCGACTCCTCAGAGGCGGCTCAACTCGGAGCAACCGGCCCCGGGCAGCGTCACGATCTCAGTAATTCGCGAGGTTGCATGTGGCGAGTTCCCGGCAGCAACACGTTTGGCGTCTCGGTGAGCGACAAGTTAGGCATTGGAGACCTCGATATCAGTAGCGGTCGCCTTTCGACTATTACGGTCGGGCGCCATGAAGGTCGCAAGCTTGAGGAAGGCAGTGGACCCGGCAACTGCGATGTTGCCATCGCCGTTTCCGCTACCTCGCGTGCTTTGATTACGGCTGTGGCCGGCCAAGATACGGCGAAGGCGTGTGATGTGGCGATGCGGGTTGCGAACGCGATCGAGCCGAAGTTGCCGTAGATCATTCGGGGGGATAGAAAAATGAGTACTCGACCGTCGGGGTGGGGGCAGCAGCCCTACCAACGTGCGACGTATGCCGGGGAGGAGGACCAGCGGCTTCGGGAAGAGATGAACCGGAGTCCTGGGAATCCCAGTCTTCTCCGCAAGATCGGAGCCTGGGAGAGCTACGAGCTGAACAGTGCCAAGTTCGAGGCCGATCAGGAGAGGCAACTCGACCACGGGATACGGCACCGCGACCCGATGGCGCCGGTCGGTACGGACTACCGCGGGTTCAGCCATCCCGAGTTGAAGCAGATGGTCACCGAGAACATGGACCCGGGCCATGTGCATGACGTTGGTCGGGCGTGGAACGACCTCGGCAACACCATGGTGCAGTTCTCACAGGACCTCAACACCGCCATTGCGAGCAGCCGGCAGAGTTGGCAGGGCCAGGCGGCGGAGGCCGCGCACGGGTACTTGTCGACTCTGGGGAACTGGACCGGGCAGACAGGCCAGGGAATGCAGTTGATGGGCAACCGGATGGCGGTTCAGGCGGAGGCCGCGTCGACGGCGAAGAACTCGATGCCGGAGCCGGTGAACTTCAGCGTCAACGACGCGCTGCGCATGGTGCTCACGGAGCGGAACCCGTTCGACTACCCCAAGCTCGCCTCGCAGATCGAGCAGAAGTTCGACGAGAAGAACCAGGCCCACGAGCAGGCCGCGCAGGTCATGACGGCGATGGCGCGGAGCCTGCACGATTCGGGCAGCACCATGCCGGCGTTTGCCGCGCCACCCGCGCCGCAGGACGGTGGTGGGCAACCGGGAGGTGGCCAACCGGGAGGTGGCGGCGGGCCGGGCACCGGCGGTGGCGGTCGCTGGCCTGGCTGGCAGGTGGACGGGCCGGGCGGGCGCTCCGGCGGAGTCGTCGGCCCCGGAGGCTCCGCGCAGGGCGGCCCATACTCGGGTGGCGCGTCCATTTTCGGCGTTCCCGCGCCGGGCGACCAGACGTCGGCCCAGGGTTGGGCGCCGACCGACGCGGGAACACCGGGGTATCCGGGTGGCTCGGGCGGCTACCCCGGTGGCTATCCGGGTGGGTCCGGTGACAGCAGGTTCACCAGCGGCCTTGTCGGTGGCTTGCCGGGTGGATTCTCGCCCGGCGCTGAGCCCGAAGGCTTGGCCCGTGGACGTGCCGCTGGTGGCGTCGGCGGCAGGAGCGCTGTCGGTGGCGGGAGTGTTGGCCGACCGGGCACGGGCGGCAACCGCTTCGGACCGGGCGCCAGCGCCGGCGCGTTGGCGGCCGAGGAGGCGGCGGCCGCGCGCGGTGGTGCGGCGGGTGGACGCGGCGCGGCGGGCGCCGGTGGTATGGGTGGCGCGGGAGCCGGCGGCCGTGCCGGCAGGGACGGGGACACGGAGCACCACCGGCCGTCCTACCTGGTCGAAGGCGACCCTGAGGGCCTCTTCGGCGCCGACCAGTTGACCGTGCCGCCAGTGATCGGCGAATGACGCCCGGGAGTATCAGCCTCCCCGTCGCGGCCGTGGACATCCTGTGGGAGCAACTCCGACTCGGCGGACCCGTCTTCCCGTTCGAGATACCGCACCACGGCCGGACCTACGAGGAACGCGCCCGCATCCGCGCCGCCGTGCTGGCCGATCTGGAATCGCGGCGGCTGGCCCACCGGGGCCGCGTCGAGCCGGAAGTGGAGGACGCGCTCACGCTCCTCGCCCGGTCCCGGTCCGCGGTCTCCGCCATCGCGTTGCTCGACACGACCAGTGAGCGCAAGCTGCTTGCCCGTGCCGGGGCGACCGGCGAGCGGGCCGTGCTCGCGGTGCTGGACGAGCGGGCGCTCCGGCTGGACCGGTTGCGGGCCGTGGATCTCGTTGCCGCGGTGGTCGGCCTGCTGCCGAAGGTCCCGGCGGGTGCCGGTCACTCCGTCACGATCTCGCCGGCCGTCGACATGCCGCGGCCGGCGCACGAGAACCTCATGCGCGGCGGTGCGCCGCGCCGCGCCTCCCACGCCGCCCAGCTCGGCGTTGCCCAGGAGATCATGCGACGACCACGGTTGCGGGTCGGCCAGTTCGCCGCCTACGCCATGGACCGGAACGGACACGTGCTGCGCTCACCGGAACTGGCCTGGTTCGACGTGGAAAGCGGTCGGTATGTGATCCTGTCCACCCGTGCGCGGGACGGCCACGATTGGGTCACCATCGCGCCGGCGGGCAGCCGGCAGATCGCCCGGCAGCTCGGCGAGATGCTCGCCGCCGTGTCCCCGAAGTGACGGTGGCCGTGCGGTGACCGAACCACCACTCGACCTGGGGAGCGTCTTCAGCCGGCGCGCACGAGTCGCCAGACCAGCAGGTCGCGGCGGCCGTCCGCGGCCATCGCTCCGTCTGGGATCGTGCCGACCCAGGAGAACCCGCTCTTCTCCGCCACCCGGCGGGAGGCCTCGTTGCCCTCGGCGTGCCGGTAGTCCACCTGGCGCAGGTCGAGGCCGTGGAACCCGAACCGGAGCACCGCCTGCAGTGCCTCCGCCATGATTCCCTTGCCCCGGTACTCCGGGTGCGTCCAGCAGGCCACCTCTGCCTCGCCGGCGGACAGGTCCAGTTCCTTCAGCCCGACCTCGCCGAGCAGCGCCCCGCTGACGGGTTCGGCGATGGCCCACGAGTAGCGCTCGTCGTCGGCCCATTCCCGGGCGCGCAGCGCGACGTAGCGGCCGGCCGCGGCGAGGTCGGCGATCTGGTAGCCGGTGACCCAGCGGCGGGTCTCCGGGTCGGCGAACGCGGCGACGATGGCCGGCCGGTCGTCGAGCAGGTCGTCCGCGCGAAGCTGCCTCAGGTAGTAAGCGCCAGCGTTGATCTCGACCGGTTCCACGCGTCCACGCTAGCGCCGGTTGATCGGACCGCGTGCGGCGGGGGATACGGAAAGTGGCGGCCGACTACTTCGTGTGACTGCTAGTTCACCGGTCATCCCGGTGGTGCCGGCGGCGTTCCCGCTGGGCGCGCTGCCACTCCCGGCGGTCGTTCTCCCAGTCCTTGCCCCACAACGACCCGAGCACGACGGAGAGCACCAGGGGCAGCAGGAACACCCACCAGACATGGGTGACCAGGAACAGCGGGATCATCAGGATCCAGGACACCCCCATCACGGCGCCGCCGATGCGCTGCGCCAGCGGCCGCTGCTCCCAGCGGCGCACCGGGTCCGCAGGCGCCGGCCGGGCCGGCGGCGCGGCCGGCGTGGTAGCCGGGGCCGGCGTGGAGAACGTGGGCCTGGGCTCGGGCAGGTCGACGAACAGCGCGGCGAGGTCGCCACGGGTCTTCGCGGTCGACACCTGGGCGCTGCGCTCGCCGTACTCGTCGATGTCCAGGCGGCCGGCGCTCATGTGCTCGCCGAGCGCGCGCAACGCTTCCTCCCGCTCGGCGTCACCGATCCGGATGTCCGGCGACTGGGGATCGTTCACAGCCGCGATCGTACGGCGGCCACGGTGCGATGTCCGGTGCCGCCGGCCGAGCCGGGGCACCGGAACCCCGGCTCGGCCGAGCGCTCAGTCCTTGATCTCGCAGAGCACGGCGCCCTGGCTGACCGTCTCGCCCTGGGTGGCGGCCAGCCCCGTGATGGTGCCGGACTTGTGCGCGGTCACCGGGTTCTCCATCTTCATCGCCTCAAGTACGACGACCAGTTCGCCGGCCTCGACCTGCTGGCCGTCCTCCACCGCGACCTTGACGATGGTGCCCTGCATCGGCGCGGTCAGCGCGTCGCCGGATACCGCGGCGCCGCTCTTGCCCTGCCGCTTGCGCGGCGCCGGCCGGCCCTGCTGGCCGCCCGCGCCGCCGCCGCCGGCGCCGAGCGCCAGGTCGGCCGGCAGCGAGACCTCCAGGCGGCGGCCGCCGACCTCGACCACCACGGTCTGCCGCTGCTCGGCCTGCTCCTCGGGCGGGGCGGCCGCCTCGAACGGCGGGATGGTGTTGTCGAACTCGGTCTCAATCCACCGGGTGTGCACGGCGAACCCGTCCTCGCCGACGAACGCGGGGTCGCGGACCACCCGGCGGTGGAACGGCAGCACGGTGGCCATGCCCTCCACGACCATCTCGTCCAGCGCGCGCCGCGCCCGCTCCAGCGCCTCGGTGCGGGTCTCCCCGGTGACGATCAGCTTGGCCAGCAAGGAGTCGAACTGGCCGCCGATCACGGTGCCGCTCTCCACACCGGCGTCCACCCGCACGCCAGGACCGGACGGCGTGACGAACCTCGTCACCGTGCCCGGCGCGGGCAGGAAGTTGCGGCCGGCGTCCTCCCCGTTGATCCGGAACTCGATGGAGTGGCCGCGCGGCGCCGGGTCCTCGGTGAACCGCAGCTTCTGACCCTCGGCGATCCGGAACTGCTCGCGGACCAGGTCGACGCCCGCGGTCTCCTCGCTGACCGGGTGCTCCACCTGCAGCCGGGTGTTGACCTCCAGGAAGGAGATCGTGCCGTCCGCGCCGACCAGGAACTCCACCGTGCCCGCGCCGTAGTAGCCGGCCTCGGCGCAGATCGCCTTGGCCGAGGCGTGGATGGTGGCGCGCTGCTCGTCGGTGAGGAACGGCGCGGGCGCCTCCTCGACCAGTTTCTGGTGCCGCCGCTGCAGCGAGCAGTCCCGGGTGCCGACCACGATCACGTTGCCGTGCTTGTCCGCGAGCACCTGGGCCTCGACGTGCCGGGGCTTGTCCAGGTAGCGCTCTACGAAGCACTCGCCGCGGCCGAACGCGGCCACCGCCTCGCGCACCGCGCTGTCGAACATGTCCGGGATCTCGTCGACGGTGCGGGCCACCTTCAGGCCGCGACCGCCACCGCCGAACGCGGCCTTGATCGCCACCGGCAGGCCGTACTCCTCGGCGAAGGCGACCACCTCGTCGGGGCCGGACACCGGGTCCTTGGTGCCCGGGGCCAGCGGCGCGCCCGCGCGCAACGCGATGTGCCGGGCGGTCACCTTGTCACCCAGGTCGCGGATGGACTGCGGGCTCGGGCCGATCCAGGTCAGCCCCGCGTCGATCACCGCCTGGGCGAAGTCGGCGTTCTCGGACAGGAAGCCGTAGCCGGGATGCACCGCGTCCGCGCCGGACCGGCGCGCCGCGTCGATGAGCTTGTCGATCACCAGGTAGCTCTCGCCTGGCGTCGACCCGCCCAGCCCGAATGCCTCGTCGGCAAGGCGCACGAACGGGGCATCCCGGTCCGGGTCGGCGTAGACCGCCACGCTGGCCAACCCGGCGTCGCGGCAGGCGCGGACCACCCGGACGGCGATCTCCCCGCGGTTGGCGATGAGCACCTTACGCAGCGGCGCAGGGCTGATGTCGGTGGCCGGCTCGGGCACGACCCATACCTCCTCGTGCGACTCGTGCGCAGCCCGCGCGAGCGGACAATCGCTGGTTGTCGGGGAGTCTACGGACCCGCGGGCCGGCACGAACCGAGAGCAAGCTCACGATCGATGTGAGCCTGCCAACTCATCGGTAACTTGTCGCCGGACCGGGCCCGCCGCGCGGCGGGTGCCGCTGCGCCGGCCGGCGGGCACTCCGCGCCGGGTCAGGCCCCTCGGGACCAGAGGTCCACCACGCTCACCCCGATCTCGCCGAGCAGCCGCCGGGTCAGCGGCAGGCTGATGCCGATCACGCTGGACGGGTCGCCGTCGATCCCGTCCACGAACCAGCCGCCCAGCCCGTCCAGGGTGAACCCGCCGGCCACGTTCAGCGGCTCGCCGCTGGCCAGGTACGCGTCCAGCTCGTGCGCGGTGATCCGGCCGAACCGCACCACGGTGCCCTCGACGCCCTGCGCCACCTTGGCCGGCGTACCGCCGGCCAGCCGCACCACCGCGTGCCCGGTGATCAGTTCGCCGGTGCCGCCGGCCATGGCCAGCCACCGGTCCCTGGCCCGCTCCACGGTGCCCGGCTTGCCGACCACCTCCCGGCCGGTGGGGCCGTCGGTGATCAGCATCGAATCGCAACCGACCACCACGGCGTCGGGATACTCGCCGTGCACCGCGTCGGCGACGGCGAGCGCCTTGGCCTTGGCCAGTTCGGTGACCAGGTCGGCGGGCGACGGGTCGGTGAGCGCGGCGGCCACCGCGTCCTCGTCGACACCGGAGACGCGCACGACGGGTTCCACGCCGGCGGCGCGCAGCACCGCCAGCCGGGCGGGTGAGGCCGAAGCGAGCACCAGACGCACGGTCGGCGAGCCTAGGACAGCCCGCGGCCACCGGGCCGGGGCCCCACCACCACGGGCAGCCGGACCAGCGAGCCGGCGAGGTCCAACCGCAGCCGGCCGGGCCGGCTCGGCGGCACGGTGGTGCCGCTGTCCGTGCCGCCCACGATCAGCACCAGGTGATGGCCGGCCGGCACCACGTGGTCCGTGGTGGACAGCCGGAAGGTCATCGGGTACGCCCGGCCGGGCGTGAGCGGCTCGCCCCGCGCCGGTGAGTCGTGGTGCCCCAGGTCGGCCCAGCCGCGCGCGAACACCTGGCGGTCGACGTCCGCCGTGACGGCGGCGGTGTCCAGGTAGCAGGCGCTGTCCCCGGGGCGGCTCGCGCCCCAGCAGGAGCGGGTGCCCAGGGTGCGGATGCCCTCGCCCGGTGCCGTGTCGTCGCGGACCGTCGCCGGCCCGTAGTCGACCAGCACCGCGGCGAGGTGCGCGGTCGGCGTGGCCGGCGTCACGGTGAGGGTGACCGATCCGGTGCCGGCCAGCCGCAGGTCGTGGGCGAGCGGGCCGGTGTCGAACAGCACCCGGGCGGCCGACGGCTTGCCCGGCGCGGCGGCCCACGCGCGCGCGTCCTGCCCGGCGGCGTCGGTGAACGCCTCCGTGGTCCCCGGGGCGGCGGGCGCGGTGCCGAGCACGCCCAGGCCCGGGGTGGCGCCCGGTTCCGGGTGCAGCGTGACCGCGTGGGTGCCAACCGGCGGCCACACCGGCTCGTCCACCCACGCGTCCGGGCGACGCTCCACACTGGCCTGCGGCTCCCGCTCGACGCCGTTGGCCACGCCGAGCAGCCAGTGGTCGAACCACCGGTGCAGGGTGGCGACCCACTGGCCGCGGCGGTAGTCGAACGGGTCGACGTGGCCGGTCTGGGACAACCACAGCCGGCGCGGCACCCCGGCGCGGGCCAGCGCGTCCCACCACCGGCCGACGTTGATCGGTTTGACGTTGTCGTCGCCGAGCCCGTGCACGGCGAACACGCTGGCCCGCACGTTCGCCGCGCCGCGCAGGTAGTCGCGGTCCGCCCAGAACGCCGTGTAGTCGCCGTTCTCCGGCGCCGCAGTGGCCAGCCCGCTGTTCGCGCCCGCGCACGCCGGCCGGCCGCCGTGCTCCTCGACCAGCCGGGCCAGGTCCACCGGGTCGGCGCCGAAGGACACCCCGTCCCCGTTGAAGTAGTCGTACCAGGAACCGATCGCCGAAATCGGCACGATGGTGCGCAACCCGGCCACGCCGGTGGCCGCCACGCCGTTGGCGATGCTGCCGTCGTAGGACTTGCCGATCATGCCGACCGCGCCGGTCGACCAGGTGGCGGACGACGTGCGCCCGCCGGTGGGCGCGTCGTAGCCGGGCCGCCGGCCGGAAAGCCAGTCCACCACGGCGCGCGCCGAGGCCACGTCGGACGGTCCGCCCACGTCCACGCAGCCCTGCGAGCGGTTCGTGCCGGCCAGGTCGACCAGCGCGACGGCGTACCCGCGCGGCACGAAGTAGTTGTCGTAGAACAGCGGGAAGCCCACCGGTCGCCCGGCCGCGTCGTAGGTCTTGACCTGGTTCTCGTTGCCGCGCCCGCAGCACGAGTAGTACGGGCTGGCGTCCATGATCACCGGCACCCGCTGGCCGCGCCGCGCCGGTTCGGCCGGCCGCACGACGTCCACCGCCACCCGGTCCGGCCGGCCGTCGGCGTCGCCGTCCATGCCGGTGTCCACCCAGGTCGTCTCGCGGATCGCGGCGGCGAAGTCGAAGATCGGCTGGGTGACGCCGTCCCGCACCTCGAACGGGGGCGGGCCGGCCTGCGCGGCCACCGGGGTCACCGGGGTCACCAGGGCGGCCAGCACGAGCAGGGCCAGCAGCGGCCGGCGGGCGAGCGTCCCCATCCGGCACCTCCAGCGGGGCGGGATGATGATCAGCTCGCACGGTAGGAGATCCGCTGGTCCGGGCGGCAGGTCCGATCGTCGGATGTACCCGGGGAATGGCGTAGATCTACTCATGCGCCGCGCCGCCGCGGCGAGCAGGCTGATGAGGTGCAGAGGTGGGCGCTGGTCGTCGCCGAGTCCGCCGACCGGAGCGTGACCCGTCGCCGGATCCTGGTGGTTCTCGCGGTGCTCGGCTCGCTCGGTGGGCTGCTGCTGGTCGGGCGGGTGGTGGCGAGCGACCCGGTGGCGTACCACGCGGCGGTGCGGCCGTTCGCGGACGGCTGGGACGGCGACGAGGACCGGCAGTTGGCGCTGGCCGTGTCGGCGGCGCGGGACGAGGCGCGGCGGCGCGGCGACCTGTCCGGAGTGCCGGCGGCGGTCGGGCGCAGCGGCGTGGACGTGCTGGCCGCGGAGGTCCGGCGGCCCACGGCCAGCGACGGCACGGTGCTGCTCCGGGTGCGTCTGCGGGTCCATGACGCCGACGACCCGGCGCGGCCGGAGCAGGTGCGCTGCCGCGAGGTGCGGATCACCGGCGCCGCGGCCGACGACGTGGCCAGCCGGCGAACCGCCTGCCCGCCCGCCGAACAGGCGCCCGCCGACCGGTCCGACCCGGCCGGCTGAGCCCCTCGTCAGGTGGTCTGCGAATACCGCGAACGCACGGTCACGCGCTCTGTGGCGGCCGCGAACCCCGCGCGGATCAGCGCGGCAGGAAGGACGCCCGCCACGCGCCCTGGCCGCGGAAGCCCGCCACCTCGTGCAGCGGGCGGCGCATCCGGTCGGCCGGCCGCGACCACAGCGAGCGCCGCGGCGGCGGTTCCTCGGCGCCGGAGCCCCGGGCCGCCAGCCCGGCGATCACCGCGGTAAGAGCGGCCATCTCGGCGTCGTCCGGCGTGCCACGGACCACCCGCAGCAGCGGCCGCGCCGGCTGCTCGACCTGCTCGTCCACCTTGGTCCTCCGTCTCGCGGTCCGCGCCCCGGTGGGCCCGACCGGCGCCGGGCCCACCGAACCCACGCTGTCGTCAGAGCGGGATGTTGCCGTGCTTCTTCGGCGGCAGGCTGTCCCGCTTGTCGCGCAGCATGCGCAGCGAGCGGGCCACGTAGCCGCGGGTGTAGGACGGCGGGATCACCGAGTCGATGTACCCGCGCTCCGCGGCCACGTACGGGTTGTACAGCGCGTCCTCGTACTCCGCCTGGAGCTTGGCGCGCAGCGCCTCGACGTCCTCGCCCCGCTCGGCGGCCTCGTTGAGCTGCCGGCGGTACACGATGTTCGCCGCGCCCTGGGCACCCATCACCGCGATCTGCGCGGTCGGCCAGGCCAGGTTGATGTCCGCGCCGAGGTGCTTGGACCCCATCACGTCGTACGCCCCGCCGTACGCCTTCCGGGTGATGACGGTGACCAGCGGCACGGTGGCCTCGGCGTAGGCGTAGATCAGCTTGGCGCCGCGCCGGATGATCCCGTTCCACTCCTGGTCGGTACCCGGCAGGAAGCCCGGTACGTCGACGAAGGTGAGCACCGGGATGTTGAACGCGTCGCAGGTCCGCACGAACCGGGCGGCCTTCTCGCTGGCGTCGATGTCCAGCGTGCCGGCGAACTGGGTGGGCTGGTTGGCCACCACGCCGACGCTCTGCCCCTCGACCCGGCCGAACCCGACGATGATGTTCGGCGCGAAGAGTTCGTGCACCTCGAGGAACTCGCCGTCGTCCAGCACGCGGGTGATCACCTCGTGCATGTCGTACGGCTGGTTCGCCGAGTCCGGGATCAGCGTGTCCAGTTCCCGGTCGGAGTCGTTGATCGTGTCCGCGACGGAGCCCTCGCCGGTGTCCTCACCGGCGAACAGCGGCGGGTCGGAGAGGTTGTTGGACGGCAGGAAGGACAGCAGCTCCTTGACGTAGGAGAGGGCGTCCTCCTCGTCGGCGGCCATGTAGTGCGCGTTGCCCGACTTGGTGTTGTGCGTCCGGGCGCCGCCCAGCTCGTCCAGGCCGACGTCCTCGCCGGTCACCGTCTTGATCACGTCCGGCCCGGTGATGAACATCTGGGAGGTCTGGTCGACCATGACGATGAAGTCGGTGAGTGCCGGTGAGTAGACGTGGCCACCCGCGCACGCGCCCATGATCAGCGAGATCTGCGGGACCACCCCGGAGGCGCGTACGTTGCGGGTGAAGATCTCCCCGTACGCGGCCAGCGAGGCCACACCCTCCTGGATGCGGGCGCCGCCGCCCTCGTTGATGCCGATGATCGGCCGGCCGGTCTTGATCGCCAGGTCCATCACCTTGACGATCTTCTCCCCGTAGACCTCGCCGAGCGCGCCGCCGAAGACGGTGACGTCCTGGCTGAACACGCATACCGGGCGGCCGTCGATGGTGCCGTACCCGGTCACCACGCCGTCGCCGTACGGCCGGTTGCGGTCCAGGCCGAAGTTGGTCGACCGGTGCCGCGCCAGCTCGTCGAGTTCGACGAACGAGCCGGGGTCGAGCAGCATGTCGATCCGCTCCCGGGCGGTCTTCTTGCCCTTGGCGTGCTGCTTCTCCACGGCGCGCGCGGAACCGGCGTGTACCGCCTCGTCGTTGCGTCGGTACAGGTCAGCGAGCTTGCCGGCGGTGGTGTGAATGTCCGGCTCGGTGGTCGGAACGTCGCCGAGCGGCTCGGTAGCGCTGCTCATACCGCCGCAGCCTAACCAGCCGCTCACCGGCTGCCACCCGAGGCGTTGTCCACATCACGGGTGGTCGTCGGACAGCCCGTCCAGGATCGCCCGAATCCGCGGCAGCAGCACACGGAGATCGTTGGTGAGGATGTTCCACAGCGCGCCGAGGTCGACGTCGAAGTAGCCGTGGGCGATGTGGTTGCCGCATACCGATGATTTCGCGCCAGGGCACCTCGGGGGCGCTTCCCGGACCGCCGGGTGCACGTGGTTCGCGGCCTCGCCGATGATCTCTACCAGCCGGTCAAGGCGAGTTCGGCTTCGCCGGTCCGACTCCAGTTCGGTCCTGGTAGCCGGTCGGATCCGCTCGGCCTCCTCGATGTGGTCGATGATGTCCCGCAGGCGTTCCGGCGTCGCTCGCCTCACAGCGGGACGGCCTCGTCCAGCACCCGGTCGCGGATCCGGGACTTCAGCCCGTTGGGTGTCGGTACCTGAGTGAACACCTGGAGCGGTTCTTCCCCCGTCCCGCCGGGTCGTTCCCGCTCCGACCGGCCGGCGGAACGGGGGACCCGTAGGCTTGCCAGCCGATGACCTCCGCACCGCTCGACACCGCCGCTCTGCGCGCCCGCCTGGTCGCCCCGCACGGCCCCTACGCCGCGCTGGACGTCGTGGCCAGCACCGGGTCCACGAACAGCGACCTCGCCGAGGCGGCCGGCGCGGGCGCCGCGGACCGCACCGTGCTGATCGCCGAGCGGCAGACCGCCGGCCGCGGCCGGATGCACCGCACCTGGGTGTCGGAGCAGGGCGCGGGCCTGTATCTGAGCGTGCTGCTGCGGCCGGAAGGCGTGCCGCCGGCCCGGCTGGGCTGGCTGCCGCTGCTGGCCGGGGTCGTCCTGGTCGACCTGGCCAGGGACACCGCCGGCGTGCCCGCCGCGGTGAAGTGGCCGAACGACCTGCTCGCCGGCGAACACCGGGCCAAGTGCGCCGGGGTGCTGGCCGAGGTGGTCGGCGGCCCCGCCGCGGTGCTGGGCGTCGGGCTGAACGTGAACCAGCGTCCGGAGGACCTGCCCAGCGGTGCCGGCGGCCTTCCGGCCACCTCGCTGGCCGCCGAGGGAGCCGCCCGCACCGACCGCACCGAACTGGCGATCGCGCTGCTGACCGGGCTGGCCGCGTGGGAGTCGCGGTGGCGGGAGCACGCCGGCGACCCGGTGGCCTCCGGGCTGCTGGACGCCTACCGCCGCGTCTGCGGCACCCTCGGCGAGCAGGTTCGGGTGCAGCTTCCCGCCGGCGGCGAGGTGCTCGGCGCCGCGCAGGACGTCGACGAGGAGGGCCGGCTGCTGGTCCGCTCCGGCAGCGGCGCGATCATCCCGGTGTCTGCCGGGGACGTGGTGCACGTACGCCCGGTCGGGTGAGTTCGTAAGCCGACCCACGGAATGTCCTTGCCCGGTACGGTAAAGCCACCATCGGGCGTACCGGAGCGGTCGTGGCCGGCAGGCCCGCGATCGGGGTGGCGCGCGATGTCGCGGAAAGAGGAGGGACCGTGGCGTACCCGGACGACCTGCTCGGCGAGGACGAGCATGTCGTGATCCACAAGCATCCGCACTGGAAGATGCTGCTTGGCCCGGTGCTGGCCTTCCTGGTCGTGGTCGCCGCCGGCGCCTTCCTGGCCGCGCTGGCCAGCCGGTACTCCTGGCACCAGATCGCCTGGATCGCGATCGCGGTGGTGTGCCTGCTGCTGGTCGGCCGGTTCACCCTCGGTGCGCTGCTGCGCTGGCGGACCACCCACTTCGTGGTCACCACGCACCGGGTGATGTCACGGGAGGGCGTGTTCTCCCGGCGGGGCATCGACATCCCGATGTCCCGGATCAACAGCGTGGAGTTCCGGCACGGGCTGATGGACCGGATGCTCGGCTGCGGCACCCTGGTCATCGAGTCGGCCTCCGACGAGCCGCTGGAGTTCCACGACATCCCCCGGGTGGAACGGGTGCACTCGCTGCTGTACCGGGAGGTCAACGACGACCCGGACGACGACTTCCACCCGGGAGCCCGGCGAGGGGCCGGTCGCTGACCATGTCTGGCGCGCGTGGAGTCGCGGAGGGAGGGGATCGCTGATGGGCGCCCGCGAGGTCGGCCTGCCCACCGTGGTGGAAAGCCGCGAGGACCTGCCCCGCGAGGTCACCATCTGGGAGGTGGGGCCGCGGGACGGGCTGCAGAACGAGTCGTCGGTGGTGCCGGTCGAGATCAAGCTGGAGTTCCTGGACCGGCTGGCGGACGCCGGGCTGCGGGTGCTCGAGGCGACCAGCTTCGTGCACCCGAAGTGGGTGCCGCAGCTTGCCGACGCCGAGGAACTGCTCGCCGGGCTGCGCCGCCGCGACGGCGTGCGCTACCCGGTGCTGGTGCCCAACGAGCGCGGGCTGGGCCGGGCGCTCGCCGCGGGCGTGCGGCACATCGCGGTGTTCGGCAGCGCGACGGAGAGCTTCGCCCGGCGCAACCTCAACCGCGGCCTGGACGAGCAGTTCGCCATGTTCGAGCCGGTGGTGGGCCGGGCCAGGGCCGAGGGCCTGGACGTGCGCGGCTACCTGTCGATGTGCTTCGGCGACCCGTGGGAGGGCGCGGTGCCCGCCGAGCAGGTGGTCGCGGTCGGCCGGCGGCTGCTGGACATGGGCTGCGCCCAGCTCTCCCTCGGCGACACCATCGGCGTGGCCACCGCCGGCCAGGTGCAGGCCGTGCTCGCCGCCTTCCGCGACGCCGGTGTCCCGGTCGACGCGCTCGCCGTGCACTTCCACGACACCTACGGGCAGGCGCTGGCCAACACGCTCACCGCGCTGCGCGCCGGTGTGTCCACAGTGGACTCATCGGCGGGCGGCCTGGGCGGCTGCCCGTACGCCGAGTCGGCCACCGGCAACCTGGCCACCGAGGACCTGGTCTGGATGCTGGACGGGCTGGGCATCCGGCACGGCGTCGACCTGGACGTGCTGGTCGGGACCAGCGCCTGGATGGCCACGCGGCTCGGCCGGCCCAGCCCGTCCCGCGTCGTCCGCGCGCTCAGCGGCTGACCTCCCGCGAAACCCGGCCGTCGACGTGGATCACCTCCCAGGATGATCAGCGCGGTCGGTGGGAGGGCGGTGACGCGGCATGCCCGACGGGGGTTACGACGGTTTCGGGCGAACTGGCCGGTGAGGACCGCGCCCGCTACCTGCAGGGCATCGACGTTTTCCCGGGATGCGGGCGGTGAAGCGGTGGCCGAGTCGGTGGCGCGACTCGTGCGGCGAGCGCGATCAGTCTCGGGTGCCGAAGAAGCCGGTGAAAGTGAGCCGCAGCACGCATTCCTCGCCGCCCTCGACGTCCGGATCCCGCCGGTGCGCGGTGCCGGTGATGTCCACCAGGCCCAGCCGGGGACGGCTGCGCGAGCGCCGGGCGGCGAGCACCTCGAGGCGGCAGTGCAGCACGTCGTCGGGGTAGACCGGGGCGGGCCAGGCGAACTCCCGGCCGCCGGGGGAACCCTGCGAGGTGGAGCCGGCCAGCACGTGGTCCACGTACGCCCGCATCCACAGCGAGGCGGTGAACCAGCCGGACGCGGCCAGGCCCCCCAGTACGGACCGGCGGCCGGCCTCCTCGTCGAGGTGGAACGGCTGCGGGTCGAACCGCCGGGCGAACGCGAGCATCTCCTCCCGGTCGACCTTCACCCCGCCGAGGTCGATGATCCGGCCGGGGGTGAGGTCCTCGAAGGCGATTGTCGGCACGTCCCGATCCTGACACGACCGTTACCGGCGCCGGCACCGGCACGTTGGTCCATCAGTAGCCCGCCGATGATCGGCACGAATCCGCCGGGGCGGGGAACCGGGGGTGCCCGCCGATCGTCCAACGGAGGACCGCCGCCGTGCCGGGACGCCACCGTCCCGGCCGGGCACGCGGGCACCGACGACCATGCCGGCGACCAGGAACACCGGAGGTGGCCGTGACGACCGACCACCGGGCCCAGGTGGAGGAACTGCTCGCGGACTACCGGCGTAGCCGGGAGCAGCTCGCCTCGGTACACCGGACCCTTGCCTCCATCAGCGAATCCGTGACCAGTGACGACGGCCTGGTGACCGCGACGGTCGGTCCGCAGGGCACGCTCACCGGCCTGACCATCGCCGACGCCGCGTACCAGCGCCACCGCCCCGCCGAGCTGGCCGGGCTGGTGGTGCGCACCGCGAACGCCGCGGCGGCACGGGCCGCCGAGCGCGCCCACCGCGCGCTCGCGGACGTGCTCCCGGCGGAGACGGACCCGGAGGCGCTGCTGCGCGGGCGGGCCGACCTCGTCGGCGAGGAGATCGTGCCACCGGCCCGGCCAGCGCCCGCCGAGGCGGACGACGAACCCAGCTTCGAACAGCAGTCCTGGTTGCAGGGCCCCATGCGGCGGGGAGAGCGGCCGTGACCGGGGCCGGGCAGGAACTCGCGGAAGGGACGGATGCGGCGTGACCGGCGGGGGTTTCCACGCGGACAGTGACCGGCTGGAGCGGCACGGCGCGGAGTTCGCGCGGCACGCCGACCGGGCCGGGGAGATCGTCGCCGGGCTGCGGCGGACGTTGCAGCGGCTGGACGGCTGCTGGGGCGCGGACGAGGTGGGCAGCAGCTTCGCCGAGGGACACCTGCCGCACGCCCAGGCGGTGCTGGAACACCTGGGCACGCTGCCGGACCGGCTCGCCTCGGTGGGCGGCAGGTTCGCCGACACGGCGGCCGCGTACCGGGCCGCCGAGTCGGACAATCTCGGTGCGCTGCGCGCCGCCGAGCCCGGCGCCGACCGTTAGGGGGCCGTGATGGGGATCGAGTTGCCGGGTGAGCTCGCGGACGTGGCCGCGCGGGCGGGAGTGCGCTGGCCGCAGGCCGACGAGGACGGCATGCGCCGGGCCGCGGCCGCCTGGCGGGAGGCCGGCGAGCGGATCGACGCGCTCGCCCGCGACTCGGACGGCAGCGCGCGGCACGCACTGGACGCGGTGCACGGCGGCACCGGCGACGCCGCCCGCCGGCACTGGGACGGCTTCGTCGGGCCGGACGGGCACCTGCCCACCGCCGCGCGGGGCTGCCACGCCGCCGCCGACCGGCTGGAGCACGCCGCCGACCAGGTCGGCGCGGCGAAGGTGCAGATCGTGCGGCACCTGGTCACCCTGGCGAAGAACCGCGACGCCGCGCACCAGGCGGCCGCCGCGGGTCACCCCACCGCGCTGGCCGGGTTGGACGTCGCGGTGCGCGGTACCGCGGCGAACGTGGCGCACGTCCACCAGGCGCTCACCCAGGCGGTCCGCCAGGACGGCGGCGTCGACGCGGGCGCCGTGCCACCGCTGGTCCACGCCAGCCCGGGAGCGGGACCGTCCGGCGGCGGTGGGCACGGCTCCGCGTGGCCGTCCAGCGGCGGTGCCCACGGGGCCGGCACGCCGGTCCAGGTCGGTGCCGGCCCGGACGGCGTGGCCGGCCGGATCGGGCCGGGCGGGGTGACCGTCGACCTCGGTGCCGGCCAGGGGCACGGCGGCTACGGCGACTCCGGCGGGTACGGCCTGGGCGGAGCCGGGCGGCCCGGCGACGGCCTGCCGGGCCCCGGCGCCGGGACCGGTGGGATCGGCGCGCCGGGTGTGATCGGCGGAATGCCCGGTCACCAGGCGATCGACCCGCGCGATGTGGACCCGGAGAGCACCGGGCCGATCCCGCTAGGAAACGCGGCCGCCGCCGGATACCCGGCCGGCGGTCGCTTCGGCCCGACCGGCGACGCGGCGGGCGGTGCCTGGGCCGGCACCCCGGGGCACGCGGTGGACTCCGCGGCGAACCTGGTGCATCAGTCCTCGGCCGGTGCCGTGGAACCGCCGCCGGCGGAGCCACCCGCACCGACCGGTGCGGCCCAGCCGGTACCCGGCGGGCCCGCCCAGCCCGGCACGCCGGTCGCCTTCGGCGGTGCCGGCGGCGGGGTCCTCGGTCCCGCCGAGCCCGCGCCGGGTGGCGCCGTGGCCGCGGGACCGGGCGGCGCTCCCGGCGCCGCCACCGGTACGGGTGCGCCGGGCGCGATGCGGCCGGGGCCGGTGACCGGTGCCGGTCCCGGCGCGGGCACCCCGGCGGGCCCGGTCGGGCGGCTGGGGCCCGGTGCCCCGGCGGGCAGCCGCCCGGCCACCGCGGTGGCCCCGGACGTGCTGGTCGACCCGGGCAGCCGGGACCGGACGGTGCCGCACCGGCCGCCGGCCGACCGTCCCGACCGGCCGCCGTCCCCGACCGGCGCGCCGCCGTCCCGACCTGGCCGGGGGCAGGATGGCTCCGGCGGGTCGCTGGCGCTGTTCGTGGTGCACATGTTCCCGATCGGCCACCTACCGGTTCCGGCCAGCCGGCCGTCCCGGCAACTGCCCCCGCCCGCTCCGGAACTCGACTATGCCGCCGGCCTGCGCTTTCCCCCGCAGGACCATCCGGAATCCGCGCTGGTCGACGATGCCGAGGCGATGGAGCGGGCACGGCACGGCCAGCCACCGGCCCGGCCGGCGCCGGCCCGCGAGGCGGGCGACCCGGTGGTCGCCGCGCTCGCCGAGGGGCACGACCCGCTCGGCGGCGAGCACGAGCGGGACTGGGACCGCCGGTTCCTGGTCCGTGCCGGGCGGGACGGCCGGCGCGCCGAGTACGCCTGGCCGCCGGGGGAGTGCTACCCGGAGGGCGGCAGCGACGCCGGCGAGCCGGTAGTGCTGCCCGAGGGCACCATGCTGGACCGGTTCGGCACCGCGGAGGGGCGGGTGCTGGCGCCGGCCGGTACCCCGTTCCGGCGCCGCTCGCTGCCGCCGGAGTACCTCGCCGAGGGATACCACCGGTACCGGGTGCTGCGGCCGCTGCCGGTGTGGCGGGCGGTCAGCGCGGCCTGGTTCGGCCAGCCCGGCGGTGGGGAGCGGTACCGGGCCACCTACCCGGTCGCCGACCTGGTCGCCCTCGGCTGGCTGGCGGACGTCACCGCCGCGGACAGCGAGCACGTCACCGCCGCGGACGGCGACGGCGTCACCGCGCGGCAGAGCGAGGGCGTCGCCGCCGGGGACGGTGACGGTGTCGCCGGGAACAGCGAGGCGGAGCGGAACGAGGGGACGGGCGGATGAACGCGGAGACCATCGGCGGCTGGCTGGCGGCCGTCGGAGTGCCGGCCGAGGTGGTGTGCGTGGGAGCCGAGGCGGACAACGCCTGGTGCCTGGTGCGCGACGAGACGCCCGGCGAGGACGGCCAGTACGGCTGGGAGGTGTTCTGGCGGGAGCAGGGCAACCGCTACGACTGGGCGCGCTTCGAAAGCGAGCACGTCGCCTGCCACTACCTCTTCGGCCGGCTGACCTGGGCCCAGGTGGCCAGGGGCGCGGTCGGCCTGCTGCCGGAGCAGGCCCGCTGACCGGTGGTGCTCAGCCGCGCGAGGTGAGCAGCGCCAGCGCGGCGTCGTGCAGCGTCCCGTTGGAGGACAGCGCCGAGCCGCCGGCGTGCGTGGCGACCCCGTCCAGGTCGGTGAACCGGCCCCCGGCCTCCTCCACCAGCACCTGGATGGCGGCCACGTCCCATGCGTTCACCACCGGCTCGGCGGCCAGGTCGATGGCCCCCTCGGCGACCAGGCAGTGCTGCCAGAAGTCGCCGAAGGCGCGGTTCTCCCAGCAGGCGTCCACCAGTGCCAGGTACGCCTCCCGGGACCGATACTCCACCCAGCTGCCCAGGTGCGTGGTGGACACGTACGCGTCGGAGAGCGCGGACACCCCGGACACGCCGATCTGCCACGGATCCGCGTCACCCGAGGTGGTCCACGCGCCCTGGCCCGCCGCCGCCCACCAGCGACGGCCCAGCGCGGGGGCGCTGACCATGCCCACCACCGGGCGGCCGCCGACCAGCAGCGCGATCAGCGTGGCCCAGGCCGGGACGCCGCGCAGGAAGTTCTTCGTGCCGTCGATCGGGTCGATCAGCCAGGTGCGGCCCTCGCCGGCGACCCCGCCACGCTCCTCGCCGGCCACGGTGTCCTCGGGGCGTTCCGCGGCGAGCACCTCCCGGATCGCGTCCTCCACCGCGACGTCCGCGTCGGTCACCGGGGTCCGGTCCGGTTTGCGGTCCACCCGCAGGTCACGGGCGCGGAACCGGGCCAGCGTGATGGCGTCCGCGGTGGCCGCGAGCTGGGTCGCGAGTTCGAGATCCCGGCTGAAGATTGACACAGGCTGGATGCTGCCACGCCTAGTCTGTTGGCCGTGAGTGTGGTGCTGCTGGCCGAGGACGATCCCGCGATCGCAGATCCGCTCTCCCGCGCGTTGCAGCGTGAGGGGTACGCGGTGCACGTGGTCGAGGACGGGCCGAGTGCGTTGCGGGCCGCCACCGGGGGGCGGGCGGACCTGCTCGTCCTGGACCTGGGCCTGCCCGGCATGGACGGCCTGGAAGTGTGCCGCCGGCTGCGCGGCGACGGCCGGGGCATCCCGGTGCTGATGCTCACCGCGCGGGCGGACGAGGTGGACTTCGTCGTCGGGCTGGACGCGGGCGCCGACGACTACGTGGCCAAGCCGTTCCGGCTCGCCGAGCTGCTCGCCCGGATCAGGGCGTTGCTGCGCCGGCGCGCGCCGGAGACGTTCGAGGTCAACGGCGTGCGGATGGACCTGGCCGCGCGGCGGGTCACCGTCGACGGGCGCGAGGTACAGCTGGCCAACAAGGAGTTCGAGCTGCTGCGGGTGCTGCTGCAGCATGCCGGTCAGGTGGTGACCAGGGAGGAGATCCTCTCCGAGGTGTGGAACGGCCCGGAGCTGAAGAGCAGCAAGACGCTGGACATGCACATGTCCTGGCTGCGCCGCAAGCTCGGCAACGGCACGCCGAAGTCGGCGGAACGGCGGATCGCCACGGTTCGCGGGGTCGGCTTCCGTTTCAACGCGGACTGACAGTTGCCCCTGATCGTGAGCGACCTGCGATGACGAGCATGGGAAGGCGCCGAGGCAAGCCGGACGCGAGCATGTCGGGCCACGTCAGCGCCCCGGCGACGCGATCGCGGCGCGCGTTCGGGAAGAGGCGCTGAGTCGGTGCGCCGGCGGATCCTGCACGCCATCCTGCTGGCCGTCGCGGTCACCGGATTCGCGCTGGGCATCCCGCTCGGCTACACCGCGCTGCTGCTCGTCGAGGACATCACCCGCACCGAGTTGGCCGCCCGCGCGCAGCAGATCGCGGCTACCCTGGACGACCAGATCGCCGCCGGCCGGCAGCTCGACCTGACCAGCGTGCAGCTCGCGGTACCCCCCAACGGCGCGCTCACCGTCACCTCGCCCACCGCCGGCCGGATGACCTACGGCCGGCCGCCGGGGGACAACGTGATCAGCGAAGAGGTGCCGATCGTGCACCAGGGCACGGTGACCCTCGCCATCCCCGCCGAGCCGCTGCGCACCCAGCAGGCCCAGGTCGCCGCGTTCGTGCTGCTGCTCGTGGTGCTCTCGGTGGGCACCGGGACGGTGGTGGCCACGGTCACCGCCCGGCGGCTCGCCGAGCCGCTGCGGCACGTCGCCGGCCGGGCCGCCCGGCTGGGCGCCGGCGACTTCCGCCCGGACCGGCGCCGGCACGGCGTCCAGGAACTGGACCAGGTGGCCGAGGCGCTGGACACCTCGGCCAAGGCGCTGGCGGAGCTGGTGCAGCGGGAGCGGGAGCTGGTCGGCGACGTCTCGCATCAGCTCCGCAGCCGGCTGACCGCGCTGCAGTTGCGGCTGGAGGCGCTTGCCGAGCACCCCGACGCGGAGACCGCGGAGGAGGCCCGCGCCGCGCTGGAGCAGGCCGACCGGCTGTCCGCGGTGCTGGACGAGTTGCTCGCCGCGGCCCGCGCCGCCCGCGCGGTGCGCGCCGAACCCATCGACCTGTCCGGCGAGCTGGGCCGGATCGCCGACGAGTGGCGGGAACTGCTCCGCGCCGAGGGCCGCACGCTGCGCAGCAGGGTGGCCGGCGGGCTGCTGGCCAGGGTCACCCCCGCCCGGCTGCGCGAGGCGATCGGCGTGCTGCTGGACAACGCGCTGCGGCACGGCGCCGGCACGGTGAGTCTGGCGGCTCGGCACGGCGACGGCACCGTGGTGATCGAGGTCAGCGACAACGGCCCGGGCGTGCCGGACGAGTTGGCCGGGCACATCTTCGAGCGGGGCGTGTCCGGCGGCGGTTCCACCGGCGTCGGCCTGGCCCTGGCCCGCGCCCTGGTGGACGCGGACGGCGGCCGGCTGGAGCTGTCCACCAAGAAACCGGCCACGTTCACCGTGTTCCTGCCGGTGCCCCGGGCGGATGCGGTGCTCGGCATCCCGTGGCGGACGGAGACCGGGCCCCGCTAAGCCCGCTAACCCTCGTCCTCCGGAGGGTCGGGGACGAGCCGAATCCGCGCGGTGCGCCCGCCGGCGCGGGGAAAGACCCACTTCCGGAAGCCCCACCAGCGGAATCCCATGGCCAGCAGGGTGCCGACGAGTTGCGCGCTGGTGAAGTCGGCGACCTCCTGGACCAGCCGGGACACCAGCGGCACCTGCAGGTGCAGCACGTACCGGGAGGTCCACAGCGGCGCCGAGTTCAGCACCACACCGATCGCGCTGATCAGGAAGAACAGTGCCGCCTCGTGGGCGCGTTCCCGGCCGCCGCGGGTGCGGAACGACCACTCCCGGTTGAGCACGTAGGACACGATCGTGGCCACCAGCGTGGCGACGACCTTCGCGGTGACCGGCTTGGGGGCCAGCACCGTGGTCTTGAGCAGGACGAAGATCGCGGTGTCGATGACGAAGCAGGTGCCGCCCACCACGACGAACTTGAGCAACTCGCCGTGCCGGAGGGCCAGCGCCCGGACGCCCTCGGGCATCCGGCCCAGCACCGTCTCCACCCCGACCACGCCCGCATTCTAGGAACGCTCGCGGAAACGCCAGGTGAGCGTGGGTTGCCGGGAGTTCAGGCCACCCGTTCCGAGTCGTTGTCGGAGTTGCTGCGCACCGCACGGAGCACGGTGGCGGCGCGCCGCGGCCGGGCGTTCTCCTGCGGGAAGACCCACTTCCGGAACGCCCAGAACCGGAACACCATGGCCAGCAGCATGCCGAGCATCGACCCGCTGACGAAGTCGGCGATCTCCTGGACGTACCAGCCGACCGTGGGCACCTGCAGGTGCAGCACGTACCGGGAGATCCACACCGGGACCAGGTTGATTCCCACGCCGATGCCGCTGATCAGGAAGAACAGCGCGGCCTCGTGGGCGCGTTCCCGGCCGCCGCGGGTGCGGAAGGACCACTCGCGGCTGAGCACGTAGGAGGCGATGGTGGCGACCAGCACGCCGATCGCTTTCGCGGTCACCGGCTTGCTGTCCAGCACGGTGGTCTTCAGCGCCCACCAGACACCGTTGTCGATCACGAATGTGGTGCCACCGACCACGGCGAACTTCAGCAACTCCTGATGCTTCACGATCAGCGAACGCACGGGCTCGGGGACGCGCGCGAGCGCGGTGTCGAGAGGGGGCACCGACGTAGTCTACGGAGGTCGGGCTAACCCCCGCCGGCCGACCCGGTCACTCCGGGGAGATAACTCACCGCCGGGTGTCACCCGTCCGGCCGAAGATCCCACCGGTCCGGACCGGTCCGCGGCCGGCGGCACCGGTCCGTTCGGCCGGGAGTGCTCGGCCGGCGCTCGCTCCCCGGGCGCCCGCTGGGCCGGCGCCGGGTTGAGCCCGGCCGGCGGAGTGTCCCAGGCCAGCGGGGCGACGTTCCGGTTCGCGTCCGAGGTCAACCCCACCGTGGTGGCCGTGGCCATCGCGGCGAGCCAGGTGATCAGCCGCAGCAGGTGCCGGACCAGCGAGTCCGGCGCCGGAGCGGGGGCCGCCGATCCCGTCGCCGGTGGCGGCCCGGCGGGCGGGATGGGCGCCAGGTAGCCGGCCGCCGCCGAGCCGAGCACCAGTGGCGCCACCACGGCCCGCAGGGTGCCGTTGACGTCGGCCAGTTCGTCGGCCATCGACCGGCACGCCGCGCAGCCATCCAGGTGCTGCTCCACCTGCGCGGCCTCCCGCCGGGACAGCCCGCTGCGGGTCCAGGCGCCCAGCCGGTTGACGACGAGCCGGCACCGTTCCGTCGGTGCCTGCGCCAGGTGTGCCTGCAGGTACGCCTGGCGCAGCCCCTCCCTGGCCCGGTGCGCGAGTGCGGACACCCCGTTCTGGGTGAGGCCCAGCAGCGGCGCCACCTCGGCCGGAAGCTGGCCCTCGATCTCGGTGTGCCACAGCACCGCCTGCCACCGCTCGGGCAGCCGGGCGAAGGCGCGGGCGGCGAGCGAGCGCTCCAGGTGGGCCAGGGCGGTGTCCTGGAACGGCACGCTGGTCGCGCCCGCGCCGGCCACCGCGGCGACGTCCGCTGCCAGCGACATCCGGCGGTCGCGGCGGGCCTTGTCGTAGGCCACGTGGCGCAGCGCGGTGAGCAGGTACGCGCGGAACGCCGCGTCCGGCCCCCGACCGGCGCGCAGCGCGTTCAGCACCCGGGCGAACGCCTCGGCCACCAGGTCCTCGGCCTCCTCGGCGGAGCCGGCGAGCTGCCGGGCCAGCTTGCCGGCGGCGGCCACGTGCCGCTGGTAGAGCGCGCGGTACGCGTCGGCGTAACCGCCGCGGACCGAAGCGATCAGCTCCGGATCGCTGAGGCCCGACACCTCGGTGGCAACGGTCGACACGTGGCTCCTCCCCCTTCCGCGCGTGCGCACGCGACCGCGCGGCCCCCCGGCCGCGCGGGTATCCGCGGCAGGCGAGGCGGAGGGAAGCCCGAGCGCCGAACTCTCCCCCCAGCGCCGTGCCCGGAACCTTCCGTGCCCAGTGTCGCCGAGCCCACCGGCCCCGGCCCGGCGAAGCGCGCCCGCGGCCCCGTGTGAGCGAGCGGTGGCCGCCGACAGCCTGTTCCGGAAACTGGACTGACCTGCGATGCTGATTTGCGGAACGCGCCAGGGCGAAGCCCCTGCGATCGTGGGGGGCGAGCCACCAGGACAAACAGGGACGTGCCCGGTCCCTGCGAGCCTCGGCGGCACGATCGCGGCGCGCGTTCTCAGACAGGCACTGAAAGTCGGGCTGACCGGCTCGTTTAGGCTGCGGTTCCCGTGGACCCACGCACTGGCTTCCCCGTCGTCGGCATGGTCGGTGGCGGTCAGCTCGCCCGGATGACGCACCAGGCGGCGATCCCGCTCGGCCAGTCCCTGCGCGTGCTCGCGGTGTCCGAAACCGACCCGGCGGCCCTGGTCAGCGGCGACGTGGTGGTCGGCCACCACACCGATCTGGAGGCCCTGCGCTCCTTCGCGGCCGGCTGCGACGTGCTCACCTTCGACCACGAGCACGTGCCCAACGAGCACCTGCGTGCACTGGTCGCCGAGGGGGTGCGGGTCCATCCTGGTCCGGACGCGCTGCGCTACGCCCAGGACAAGCTGGCCATGCGGGAGCGGCTGGCCGACCTGGGTCTGCCCGTGCCGCCGTTCGCGCCGGTCGCCTCGGTCGACGAGGTGCTGAAGTTCGGCGTCGCGCACGGCTGGCCGTGCGTGCTCAAGGCGATCAGCGGCGGCTACGACGGGCGCGGGGTGTGGATGCTGAACACCCCGGAGAGTGTCCACCGCACGGTGCCGGAACTGCTCGAGTCCGGCACCCGACTGATCGCCGAGCAGTGCGTGCCGATGCGGCGCGAGCTGGCCGCGCTGGTCGCCCGCTCGCCGTTCGGGCAGGGCGGGGCCTGGCCGCTGGTGCAGACCGTGCAGGAGGACGGCATCTGCGTCGAGGTCCTGGCCCCCGCGCCCGACGTGCCGGCCGAGTCGGCCGCGTACGCCCAGGAGATGGCGCTGCGCATCGCCGAGGAACTGGGCGTGGTCGGGGTGCTGGCGGTGGAGCTGTTCGATGGCCGGGACGGCCTGGTGGTCAACGAGCTGGCCATGCGGCCGCACAACTCCGGCCACTGGACGATCGAGGGCGCCCGCACCTCCCAGTTCGAGCAGCACCTGCGGGCCGTGCTGGACTACCCGCTGGGCGCCACCGACCCGCTGGCCCCGGCCGTGGTGATGGCCAACGTGCTGGGCGCACCGGCCGCCCCGAAGATGGGCCCGGACGAGCGGCTGCACCACCTGTTCGCCCGGTTCCCCGACGCGCACGTGCACCTGTACGGCAAGGCGGAGCGCCCGGGCCGCAAGATCGGCCACGTGACCGTGCTGGGCGAGCGGATGGCCGAGGTGCGCCGGCGGGCACGGCTCGCCGCGCACTGGCTGTCCCACGCGGAATGGCCAGACGGCTGGGACATCCACGGAGGTACCTGATGGAGAGCCGCGCGCCGGTGGTCGGCGTGATCATGGGCAGCGACTCGGACTGGCCGGTGATGGAGGCGGCCGCCACGGCGCTGGCCGAGTTCGACGTGCCGCACGAGGTCAGCGTGGTCTCCGCGCACCGCACACCGCAGCGGATGCTGGACTACGCCCGCAATGCCCTCGGCCGTGGCCTGCGAGTGATCATCGCCGGCGCCGGCGGGGCCGCGCACCTGCCCGGCATGGTCGCCTCCGCCACCGTGCTGCCGGTGATCGGCGTGCCGGTGCCGCTTGCGCACCTGGACGGCATGGATTCGCTGCTGTCCATCGTGCAGATGCCGGCCGGGATCCCGGTGGCCACCGTCTCCGTGGGCGGCGCCCGCAATGCCGGCCTGCTCGCCGTGCGCATCCTCGCCGCGTCGGACGCCGGCCTGCGCGAGCGGATCGCCGCGTTCCAGGCCGACCTGGAGCGGCTGGTGCTGGACAAGGACGCGGCGCTCCGCGAGCGCCTGGCCGGGTCCTGACGCCTGCTCCGCCTGCCGGCCCGCCGATGGTGGGCACCCACTCGGCCGAGGTGCGACGGAAGGCACACCCACCGAGACGTGAACGCACGCTAACATCCTCTCGCGTACTCAGCAGTAACGGGAGGGATCACGGTGGACCCGAGCTTCGGCACGTACCAGCTCGCCGAGGAGCACGAGGCGCTGCGCGAGGCGGTCCGCTCCCTGGCGGAGAACGAGATCGCGCCGCACGCCGCGGACGTCGACGAGCATGAGCGCTACCCCGTCGAGGCACGCGAAGCGCTGGTCAAGGCCGGGTTCCACGCCACGCACATTCCCGAGGAGTACGGCGGCGAGGGCGCGGACGCGATCTCCACCTGCATCGTGATCGAGGAGGTCGCCCGGGTCTGCGCCAACTCCTCGCTGATCCCCGCGGTGAACAAGCTGGGCACCGTGCCGATCCTGCTGTCCGCGTCCGACCAGCTGAAGAAGCAGGTGCTGCCGTCGATCGCGGCCGGCGAGGCGATGTGCTCCTACGCGCTGTCCGAGCGGGAGGCCGGTTCCGACACCGCGTCGATGCGCACCCGCGCCCGGCTCGACGGCGATCACTGGGTCCTCAACGGCACCAAGTGCTGGATCACCAATGCTGGCGAGTCCGCTTGGTACACCGTGATGGCGGTCACCGACCCGGACGCCGCCAAGCCGGTCGACGGCATCTCCGCGTTCGTGGTGCACAAGGACGACCCCGGCTTCGAGGTCGGCCCCAAGGAGCGCAAGCTCGGCATCAAGGGCTCGCCCACCTGCGAGATCTACTTCACCGACTGCGCCATCCCGGCCGACCGGATCATCGGCGAGCCGGGCACCGGGTTGAAGACCGCGCTGCGCACCCTCGACCACACCCGGCCGACCATCGGCGCTCAGGCGGTCGGCATCGCCCAGGGCGCGCTGGACGCGGCGGTCGCCTACGTCAAGGAGCGCAAGCAGTTCGGCAGGGCCGTCGCCGACTTCCAGGGCGTGCAGTTCATGCTCGCCGACATGGCGATGAAGATCGAGGCGGCGCGGCACATGGTCTACGTGGCCGCGGCCCGCGCCGAGCGCGGCGAGCCGAACCTCGGCTTCATCTCCAGCGCCGCCAAATGCTATGCCTCCGACGTGGCCATGGAGGTCACCACCGACGCCGTCCAACTGTTCGGCGGCGCCGGCTACACCCGCGACTTCCCGGTCGAGCGCATGATGCGCGACGCCAAGATCACCCAGATCTACGAGGGCACCAACCAGATCCAGCGCATGGTCATGGCCCGCTCCCTGCTCAAGGGCTAGATCAACGAGCTGGGCCCGGGGCGGGGATCCGTGTCGCCAGGCTAGTCTCCGCAGTTGCCCCAGCCCCAACCCTTACCGTTCCCCTTCTCGTCTCCGTATCCATCGCATTTTCCGGACGTCGCCGTCCCGGCGGTCGTGGTCGGGGACGGCGAGTACCGCGGCGGCGGCGACCAGGGCGGCGGCGCGAACATGGGCGGGCGGTGCCCGCCCGGCTGCACCGTGGTCGGCGGCGCCGAGCCCAGTGCGGTGCTCGGCAGGACGGTCGGCGCGGCGGTGCCGGTGCGCGGTGGCGCGGCCTGCGATGGCTGGGTCTGGGATGGCTGGGTCGTCGGCGGCCTGACGGTCATGACGTCCTGCTTCACCGTGGTCGGTGCGGTGTTGCTCGCCGCGGTGACGGCCTGGCCGTCCATCGGTAGCAGCGTGGCGGCCCAGATGCCACCGACTACCAGGACCGCCCCGCCCACGCTGACAGCAAGACCCACGGCTACCGACGGTCGCCTCGTCGCCGACGCCGCTTGGGCTCCATCGATCTGGTCGTGCCGTGTCTCGTCCATGTCTGTACTTACGCGTGAACATCTGGCGGGTTTCACGAGTTGATCAAGCGGACAACCACGGCCGTCAGGAGTCGGGGATGGAACAACCTTCTCGGGCGCCGGACCGCGTGGTCGCTACGTGCATGTGGCGCTGATCTGGGCGGCGGCATGGTGGGCGTTGGTGCGCTGATCTCCCACCCAGTCCTGGCCACGGGTGTGTAGTTCGATCGAGATGCCACGGCCGTTGACCGGAAAGGAGCCGGCGTCGACCCAATTTCCGCGGTTGTACACCTGGTCAATGGTGAACTGACCGGTCTGGCCGCTGCTCCCATCGTTGCTGTACACGGTGTAGAAGGTGGGGTGGCCGCCGACGTTCTGGATGTCGCCGTCGTCGGGAACATAGACGGACACCCGGCAACTCCCACCCAGGACCGGACGCGTGTCGAAATACCACCACATCGAGTTCTCGTCGTCCCGGTACCGGTCACCGGACATGGGTACGGACAGGTAGTGCCCGTCGCATCCGGAGCCCACGAAGCCGCCCGTGTTCGTCACCCAGCCGGTGTTGCGATCGGTGTAATACCCCACCGGCCTGATTCCGGTCGAGTTGTTGGAACATCCCGGCCCGGCCACCGCGAAATACCGCACCGGCGGGGCCACGGCGACCCCCGTCGTGGTGCTTCTGGTGGTCGTCGTGGTGGTCGTCGGGATCATCGCGGCCGTCGGTGGGGGTGGCGCGGTGGCCGCACTCGTCACCGAGGCTGTGGGCGCCGTCGCGTTGCCGAACCGTGTGGTGAGGGTGGTGAAGTCCCCTGGGCGCTGGGGGATGTTGCTGCACACGCCGTTGTCGGTTGGCGAGGCGCACGGTCGGTCGCGGTTGACCGTGAAGAACGTGTAGCGGCTCAGCTTGTGGCCGATGGCGTAGTCGAGCACGGCCTGGAAGTCAGCCTGGGTGAACACCTCGCCGGCGTCAGAGGTGCCGTTGATGCCGGCGAAGCCTTCCCGGGCGTATGCGGTGGCGCTGTCCCAGCCGAAGGTGTTCATCAGGATGCCGTGGAACGCCTCCAGTGCACTGATCTGGCTGCCGGACCCGACGAAGCCACCGCCGAACGGCGTGATGGCGTAGTTGTTCGGGGCGAACCCGACCCGCTTGGCCTGGTTGAGCATCTGCTGGCCGAACGGGCCGGTGCCCGCCGCGCTGCCGGCCGTGGTGACCGAGACGTACAGCCCGGGGTTGTGCTCCTGCAGGATCCGCGCGGCGGCCAACTCGTTGGCGACCGCGTCCGGGCTGCCGTAGCCGGGCGGTTCGAGATCGAAGTCGACCGCCTTCAGCCGGTAGCGGTCGATCACCTGCTGGTAGGCGTCCGCGGTGGCCTGGGCGCTGCCGCAGACCTGGCCCAGCTTCGTGCCGCCGTAGCCACCGAAGGACACCGAGACGTCCCCGCCGGCGGCCCGCACAGCCGTGATCACCTTGCCGACCGTGGTGTCCGCGGCTACCGGCTTGTCCCCGTCCCAGGCGGGACGGCAACCACCGTCGTCGGGTGCGCGCACGACGGCCAGCGTGAACGACTGCTGCCCGGTCGCCGCCATGAGGCGCGGAAGGTCGGGTGGGTCGCTGCGCAGCGGCATCGCGTAGGGCGCGGCCCCGTACCAGCTGTCGGGCAGCCGCGCGCCGATGTCCGAGCGGTTCCCCAGGGTGACATTCGGCGCGGACGGGTTCCGGGCGCCCTCGTGCTCAACGACGGCGACGAGGGCCGTGGCCACGGCGACCACCACGAATGCGGTTAACGCGTATACCCACCGTTTTAACCGCGGCAACCGCCATCCCCGCAGTCGAAGGACGCGGCCGCGTCGAGAGTTCTGGTGCCAGCGCCACGGTGGTTCCACTCCGCCTCGCACAGCGCGTCCTCCGGCCGTGGGTTACCGTCCAGATTGGACTAGTCCATTCTGGTCTTTCAGATCACTTACATTACCGGCTGTGGGAGTGTTGACCACGACCAAGCACCTGTCAAGAAGACTGATCAGGCCGCAATGTGGGCAACCAAGATGACACCGTAGAAATCCGGCGAGAACCGACGGCATCCGTACCGCGACTCGCGTGGCGTTCCTCACCGGCGTGGGAAGGAAATGCATCCCCGGCAGGTCGGATATCGGCCGAATGGCGTAGCGTCGCGGTTCCTCGGCAGTACGGGTGGCGGGTCCGCGAAAATGCGGTGTGGGGCGGCGCGGACCGGTCTAGCGTCGCTCCATGCCTCCACCTCGGATTCGGCCGGCTTTCGACGCCGACGAGCGGGCCCAGCTCCTCGGCTGGCTCGACCTGCAGCGCGCGGTCATCCACTTCAAATGCGAAGGCCTGTCCGAGTCGGAGGCGCACCGGGCCGTCCTGCCGTCGTCCCCGCTGATGACCATGGCCGGGATCGTGTCGCACCTGCGCTGGGTGGAGTTCCTCTGGTTCGAGGCGCTCTTCCTGGGCAGGCCCGCCGTCGGGCCGATCTTCGAGGACGGCGACGCCGACATGCGGGTGGACGGTGTGCCGCTCGCACGGCTGCTCGACGAGTACGACCGGCAGTGCGCCGTCTCCAACGAGATCATCGCCAGCCATTCGCTGGACGAGGCCGGTCGCCATCCCGACTACCAGGCATCCTCCGGGACGCTGCGCTGGATGCTGCTCCACATGATCGAGGAGACCGCGCGCCACGCCGGCCACGCGGACGCCATCCGCGAGCTTCTCGACGGCGAAACGGGGTACTACTGACCCTTGCCGGATCGCCGGCACGCTGGCTCACCCGGTCGGCACGAGGGCGTTGGCCACGATGGTGGCCGCCCGAGCCACGGTCGCGTAGCCGGCGGTGGACTTCGGATCGGCCGGTGCCGTGTAGACAGCGATGACCAGCGGGGCGTGGTTCGGCGGCCATACCACCGCGATGTCGTTGGTCTCGCCCTGCGCGCCACTGCCGGTCTTGTCGCCGACCTGCCAGCCTGCGGGGAGGCCCGCCCGGATCGACCGGCCGCCGGTGGTGTTGGCCTTCAGCCAGCCGACGAGGAGGTCCCGGCCGGCCGGGTCCAGGCCGTCGCCCAGCGCGAGGACACGCAGGTCGGCAGCCATCTGAGCGGGTGTGGAGGTGTCCCGCTGATCGCCGGCGGCGGTCACGTTGAGGTCCGGCTCGGTGCGGTCAAGACGAGTGAGCTGATCGCCGAGGGTTCGGGCGAACGCGGTGACGGCTGGCGGACCACCCAGGACCTGCAGCAGCAGGTTGGCGGCCGTGTTGTCGCTGTAGGTGATCGCCGCCTGGCACAGCGCGGAGACGGTCATCCCCTCGGCGACGTGCTGGGAGGTGACCGGCGCATAGGGCAGCAGTTGCGAGCGGTCGTAGCGGATCACCGTGTCCAGCAGCCCCGGCTGCTGCTGGCGTCGCCGCAGGATCGCCGACACGGCCAGAGCCTTGAAGGTGGAGCACATCAGGAACCGCTCGCCGGCGCGGTGGCGCACGCTGGCACCGCTCCCCGTGTCGACCGCACATATCCCGAGTCGGCCGCCGAACGTGGCTTCCAGTCGGGACAGTTCCGCCTCGGCGGCGCTGGCCGGCGAGGACGGTGCCGCCGGCCGCGACGGCGTACCACCCGGCGGCGATGCGGACGCGCAACCGGCCAGCGCGGCGCCCAGACCCACCAGGCCCCCGGACAGGACGGTGCGGCGCCGCAGCCGTTGCCACATGATCACCGATCCAGTGTAGCCGTGCCCAGGGAGGACGCCTCGCGCTTCGGGCGCCCGCGGACTGCGTGGAGTAACCACGGTGCGCTGGCGAGGACGAAGAGCATGAAGGCGACCAGCCGGAGCAGTCCGGGGGCGTGGAGCGGGTCGGCGCGGTCCAGGACGCGGACCGTCAGCCGCGCCATCCGTTCCCCGGCGTATCCCGTCGCTACGTCCACGGACGGACCCGGTTGACGACGCCAGTAACATCCGGCGCAGCACGTGGTTGCGCCTAGGGTTCCGCTCGCGGTCCGCCATGAGGATCCGGACAACCAGGACCGCGAGGGCTGGACCGAGCGGCGCCACGGCGGTGCGGCGGCCGGCCGCACGCGCCGACACCTGACGGGACAAAAGCCCTGAGGGCTCCGGTACGACGCGCCCGCGTACGGCGGGCCCGGACGGCGAGGAGCCCCAGGGATGTCGCCGACGATCATGCTGGCCGTGCTCGGCGCGGCGGTGCTGCATGCCGCGTGGAACGCGATCGCGCACGGGGCCGGCGATCGGCTGGTCGGGTTCACCCTGATCGGTCTGGCGTACACGGGCGTTTCCGCGGTGGTCGTGGTGGTCACCGGCGCACCCGCGGTGGCGGCCTGGCCATACCTGCTGGCGTCGGCCGCGGTGCACGTGCTCTACCAACTCGCGCTGATGCGCAGCTACCAACTCGGCCAGTTCAGCCAGGCGTACCCGCTGGCGCGGGGCACCTCGCCGTGGGTGGTCGCCGTCGTGTCGATCACCGTGCTGGGGCAGCGCATGCCGCTACCCGAACTGATCGGCGTGCTGGTGGTCTCCGCCGGGCTGATCAGCCTGGTCGTGCTGGGCGGCCGGCCGAAGCGGGCCGACCTGCCCGCGCTCGGGGCGGCATTCGGCACGGGGCTGCTCATCGCCACCTACACGGTGATCGACGGCGTCGGGGTGCACCGGACCGGGGTGGCGAGCTACGCCGGCTGGCTGTTCCTGCTGCAGGGGCCGGCGGTGCCGCTGCTCGCGCTGGCCGTGCGGGGCCGGGCGCTGCCCGTGGGGCTTCGCCCTTCGCTGGTCACCGGGCTGATCGGCGGCGTGGTGTCGCTTGCCGCCTACGGCCTGGTGCTGTGGGCGCAGGCCCGCGGCGCGCTGGCGCCGATCGCCGCGCTGCGCGAGACCAGCATCATCTTCGGCGCGCTGATCGGTGCGGTCGCCTTCCACGAGCGGCTCGGCCGGGGTCGGGCACTCGCCAGCGCGGTGGTGGTCGGCGGGGTCATCCTGATCAACCTGCGCTGATGCGCCGGAACGGTCACCCGTCTCACGACGTTCCGGTTGCCGGTCCGCCGAGGTCCACGGTGGTCCGCTCGGTGGACCGGCGGGCCGGCAGGGCGGCCGGGTCCGCGTTGCCGCACTGCACCAGCGAGGCGCGCCCGGCGAGCACGGCGAGCAGGCCGTCCAGCACGCCGTCCGGCAGCGACCAGTCCAGAGTGGACATCACGCGGGCGCCGGCCGTGATGCCCAGCGCGGCCGCGCGGTCCGCCGCCCTGGCCACCACGTCGTCCACAGTGGACCCGAGCAGGGCGGGTGTTTCGCCGGGCACCGGATCCAGCGCGACGAAGTCGTCCGGATGCGCCCGCACGTCGACCAGGTAGTCGATCGCGCCGCCGGCCGGCTCGTGGTCCAGCCCGCGGCCCATCGGGTCCAGCGACACCACGGCCACCAGGTCGGCGTCGGCCGCCGCCGTGTCCGGAGTGACGAAGGCGACCGCGGCGCCCGCCTGGTCGTCGACAACGTGGGCGCCGCACCACCACGCGCCGAGCAGCACGCCCGCGGTCTGCCAGTGCGCGGGCAGCCGCACCGCGACCGCGGTCCCGGGCTCGACGTCGTGCTCGTCGCGCAGCCAGTTCGCGGTCTTCGCGGCCCAGTTCGCCAGCGTCGCCCCGGACAGCTCAACCCGGCTGCCCAGGGCGTCGTCGTAGTGCGTGATCAGTGGCCGGCCGGGGTCGGCGGTGACCAGTGGCAGGAACAGCTTCTCGGTGACCGTCATCGTTCTCCCCGCTCGGAGATGGCACGCGGGGACGACCTTACGGTCAGTCGACGCACGGAACGTCGGCGGCCGCCGCGTTCGCCGGCCGCGGTTGCGGCCGGTCCGGCACGCCGCCGTCCAGCCGCAGCGGTGGGGAACCGGCGACGCGCTGCCCGCCGCCCGGCGGATTACCCGGACTCCCCGGGACGGGCGGAGTTGGCGGGGCGGCCGGGCTCGCCGGCGCCGGTGGGGCGGCCGGAGCCGCCGGGGCGGGCGCGCTGCCGACCAGGCCGGCGACGAAGGCGCGCACCTGGTCGCGGTCCACCGTGACGATGCTCTGCCCGCGGTCGTTGCGGGCGTTGGTGTTGGTCACCGGGATGGTGACGAAGTCGACTTTGCCGGAGGCCAGGCTCTGCACCTGGCCGAGTAGGCTCACCACGTTCCAGCCGGCGTCCACCACCACGGAACGCTTCACCGCGTCCATCAGGTCGCCCAGCTTTCCCGGGTCGGCGAGCACCCCGCCGGAGAACAGCTTGCGCACGGCGGAGCCGAGGAACGCCTGCTGGCGCACGATCCGGTCGAGGTCGCCGCGCGGCAGGTTCACCCGCTGGCGGACGAAGGACAGCGCATCGGCGCCGCTGATCTGCTGCACGCCGGCCCGGAAGTTCGCTCCCGATTCGGGGTCGGTGGTGGCGTGCCTCAGGCACACGTCCACCCCGCCCAGCGCCTCACTGAGCAGGTAGAACCCGTACAGGCCGACCTCGGCGTAGTGGTCCACCCGCAGCCCGGTGAGGTCCTGCACGGTCTGCACCAGCGCCCGCCGGCCCGCCTGGTCGGACTCCCTGGCGATACGCGCCGGGTCGGTGACGCCCTGGGCGCGGAGTTGCTGCTCGGCCTGGAGCTTCGCCATCCCGTACGCAGCGTTGATCTTGTCTTCCCGGTAGCCGGGGATCGGCACGAAGGTGTCCCGCGGGATGGAAATCGCATGGGTGCGGCCACCGCTCCGGGGGACGCGCAGCAGGATGATCGTGTCGGTGTTGAGGCCGCTGTCCGCCTCGGTGCGCAACTGCTTGAGCACGCTGACGGGCAGCGGGTTGCCGGCCAGATCAGTGCGGCTGTCGCTGCCGATGAGCAGGATGTCCGTGGCGCCGTCGTCGGTGGGCGGCGAGTTCGGCGCGGTGGCCAGGTCGGAGAGCACGTTCGTGGTGTTCGCGGGCTGCCGCGTGCGGTCCAGGGTGGCCCAGGCCAGCCCGGCGCCGGCCAGCGCGGCCGCGGACAGTAGGGCGACCAGGGTGCGGCCGGTGACCAGTGCGGCCGCCCGCACGCGCCCCCGCGCCGGCGGAGGGTCCGGCTGGTCCGCCTCTACGGCCTGCTGCTCGCCTGGTGCGGGCCCGTCGTCCACGGCGGCCTCCCTCCCCGAAAATCCGCCGAGATCCCCCCTCGGCGTCGCGCTTCAAGGCTAGCCAGGGCGGCCGGGCGCCGGCACGTGCGAGCGGAGCCGTTCCGCCCGCCTAGTTCACGCAGGGCACGTCGTCGCTGCTGATCGTCTCGTCCAGGGAGGACGTCGCCGTGGGCAGCGTCGCGGCGCTGCTCGGCGCGGTCCGGCCGGTGGTGGTCAGCGGGGGCGGCGGGGACACCGTGGGCGCGGTGCGGGTGGACGGCGGCGCGTACTCCTCGGGGTCGTCGTCGGCGCCCCGGGCGCGGGGTCGCGGCCCGGTCGTGGTGGGATCCGCCGGCCGGGTGGCAGCCGGCGCCGCCTCCGCGGCCATCCCAGTGACAAAGGCGCGCACCTGTTGCGGGTTGACCAGCAGCACGTCGCCGTCGCTGGCGACGGTCGTCTCACCGACCACCGGGATGGTGCGAAACTGCATCTTGCCGCCGGCCAGGTCCTGCATCTGCTCGGCGAAGCTGGTCAGGTCCCAGCCCTGGCTGAGTACCACGGAGCGCTGTACCGCGCCGACCAGGTCGCTCAGCTTCCCGGGGTCGGCGAGCATCCCGCCGGCCAGCACCTTGCGGACCATCGCGCCGATGAACACCTGCTGCCGCACGATCCGGTCCAGGTCGCCGCCGGGCAGGCCGTGCCGCTGGCGGACGAAGGACAGCGCCTGGGCGCCCGACACGGTCTGCCGGCCGGCCGGGAAGCTGGCCCCGGACATGTCGTCGTGCGTCGGTGCGCGCAGGCACACCTCCACGCCGCCGAGTACCTTGCTCACCTCGTAGAAGCTGGCCAGGTTCACCTCGGCGTAGCGGTCGATGTGCACGGCGCCGCCCGTCAGGTCCTCGATCGTCCTGATCAGGTTCTTCCGGCCGGCCACCGTCGACTCCTGCTCGATCCGTGCCGGGTCGGTGACGCCGTGGTTCCGCAGGATGCGGGCGGTCTCCATCTTGGCGCGCGCGTAGGCGGAGTTGAGCTTGTGCCTGCCGAAGCCCCCGGCGATCTGCACGTAGGAGTCGCGCGGGAAGGAGATCGCCACCGCGCGCCTGCCGTCCTGCGGGATGTGTACCAGGATCATGGTGTCGGTGTTCAGTTCGCCGGTGTCGTCGCCGGCGTGCAACTGGTCCAGTACGTCCTGCGGCAGCGGGCGCCCCTGCGCGTCGGTGCGGCTGTCCAGCCCGACCAGCAGGATGTCCATCGAGCCGTCCAGTTGGCGGTGCCCGGGCGGCGGCGTGTCGATCACGTCCGTGATGGCCGCGCCGGCGTTGATCCGGTGCTCCTCGATCCAGCCGTACGCGCTCGCCGCCAGCACCGCGGCCGACACCAGCGCGACCGCCGTCCGCAGGGTGCCGAGGGCGATGCGGGCGCCGATCCCACGGCCCGTGCCCGGCCGCCGGGCGGCGGCTACCTCGGGGGACCGGTCGGCTGCCGCGTCGGGGTGCCCCTCGATGCCCGGCTCGTGCGGATCGTCGGCCACGCCGTTCCTTCCCTGGTCCTGCGGCTGTCATGCGGCGGTCGGGTCGCCCGGGGCGAACAGCCTCAGCCAACACCTACGGTCGTGACAACGCCGTACGCACCGAATGTGTTGCACCGGTCGTGCCAAACTTTCCTCTCGAAGGTCGGCGGGGGCGGTTCGCCGACCACGGACCGTGAGGGGTGGCGTATGCGTGTACTGGTCACCGGAGGGGCCGGCTTCATCGGCTCGCACTACGTGCGTCAGCTGGTCGGCGGTGCCTACCCGGCATACGCGGACGCCGAGGTGGTGGTGCTGGACAAGCTCACCTACGCGGGGTGCGAGGCGAACCTGGCGCCGGTGTCCGGTCACCCGCGGCTGCGCTTCGTGCGCGGCGACATCTGCGACGCCGCCTTGGTCAGCGATCTGATGCGGGGTGTGGACGTGGTCGTGCACTTCGCCGCCGAGTCGCACGTGGACCGGTCCATCCTGGGCGCGGCGGAGTTCGTGACCACCAACGTGGTGGGCACCCAGGTGTTGCTGCAGTGCGCGCTGGACGCCGGCGTGGGCAGGTTCGTGCAGGTGTCCACCGATGAGGTGTACGGGTCCATTGAGCACGGTTCGTGGCCGGAGGAACACCCGCTGCAGCCGAATTCGCCGTACTCCGCGTCCAAGGCATCCGGCGACCTGCTGGCCAGGGCGTATTTCCGCACGCACGGCCTACCGGTGTGCGTGACGCGGTGCTCCAACAACTACGGTCCGTACCAGTTCCCGGAGAAGGTCATCCCGCTGTTTGTGACCAATCTCATCGAGGGACGTAAGGTCCCCCTCTACGGCGATGGGCTCAACGTGCGCGACTGGTTGCACGTCGACGACCACTGCCGCGGGGTGCAACTGGTGGCCGAGAAGGGCCGCCCGGGCGAGGTGTACAACATCGGCGGCGGCACCGAGTTGACCAACCGCGAGCTGACCGCGCGGCTGCTCGACATCATGGGCGCCGGCTGGTCCATGGTGGAACCGGTGCCCGACCGCAAGGGCCACGACCGGCGGTACTCGGTGGACATCACGAAGATCACCAACGAGCTGGGCTACGCGCCCCGCGTCCCGATCGACGCCGGACTCGCCGACACGGTGCGCTGGTACCGGGAGAACCGTTCCTGGTGGGAACCGTTGAAGCACCGCGCGACGCTGGCGGGGAGCTGATCGGCGTGGCCGACCTCGCGTTGCTGGTCTCGGGCGGCCGCGGGCAACTGGGCAGCGACCTGGCCGCGCGGGCCAGCGGGTACGTGCATGCCCCCGGCTCCGCCGAACTGGACGTCACCGACCCCGCCGCGGTCGCCGACGCGGTGGATGCCCTGGTCGCGGCCGCGCGGGCGGAGGGACTGCCCCCGGTGGTGGTCAACGCCGCCGCGTACGCCGCCGTGGACGCCGCCGAGGAGAACGAGGAGCGGGCGTTCGCGGTGAACGCGCAGGGGCCGTGGCACCTCGCCTGTGCCTGCCTGCGCGCCGGCGTGCCGCTGGTCCACGTGTCCACCGACTACGTGTTCTCCGGCGACACCGACCGTCCATACCGGACGGACGACTCGCCGGGTCCCCGCTCGGTGTACGGCCGCAGCAAGCTCGCCGGGGAGCGGGCGGTGCACGTGGTCGCCGAGTACGGTGCGCGCGCCTGGGTGGTGCGCACCGCGTGGCTGTACGGGCCTTCTGGCGGCAACTTCGTGAAAACCATGGCCCGTCTGGAACGTGAACGGGACAAGCTGTCCGTTGTGGACGACCAGACCGGTTCGCCCACCTACACCGCGGACCTCGCCGACGGCCTGCTCGCGCTCGCCGCCCGGGTGGTCGGCCCCGACGCGCCGGCGCAGCGCCTGCTGCACGCCACCGGTGGCGGATCGACCACCTGGTACGGGTTCGCCCGGGCGGTGTTCGAGGAACTCGGCGCCGACCCGGACCGGGTGCGGCCGTGCACCACCGCCGAGTTCCCGCGCCCCGCGCCGCGCCCGGCGTACTCGGTGCTGTCCGATGACGCGTGGCGCGAGGCCGGGCTGCCCCCGCTGCGGCACTGGCGGGACGCCCTCGCCGCCGCCTTCGCCGACCACGGCCCCGCGCTCCGCGGCTGACCGCCGGGTCAGCCGAGCTGCTCGGCCAGGGCGCGGCGGATGCGCTCGGCGGTGTCTTCCGCCTCGGCGTCCCGGTACGGGTGGCGCGGGCCGAGCCAGAACCGCAGGCCGTCCTTGAACCGGCGCGGGATGACGTGCAGGTGCAGGTGTGGCACGGACTGGCTGACCACGTTGTTGACCAGGATCATCGAGCCGTGCGCGTCGAGGCCGGACTCGACGGCGCGCTCCAGCCGCTGCGCGGTGGTGAAGAAGTGCGGCACCCGCTCGGCGGGAAGGTCGGACAGCAGCCGAACGTGCAGCTTGGGCACCAGCAGGGTGTGCCCGTGGAACACCGGCCGGTGGTCGAGGAACGCCACGACCGCGTCGTCCTCGTACACCCGGACTGCGTCCACCGCACCCTCGATGATCTGGCAGAACGTGCACGGCTTGCTGGCCACGAGGTGATCCTCGCACGGGCGTCCTGGACTTACGTCCGTTGCGGGCGCGCCGCGTACCGCAGTACTTGCAGCGCATGATCGCCATACGCGGCGCTTCACGTGACAGCGCGGAGTTCGGCCGGTGTCGAAGTGCCGGCGGCCTTCTGCACGCCGCTGCACTGTCTCGAGGTGACGCTACGCAACGCCTTACACCACCAGCTTCAGACCTGCTTTGGTCGTGTCGACTGGTGGGCGGCCGCGCAGCTTAGCGGCGACGGCAGGCGAAAAGTGCTTTCCGCTGTCCGGAAGGTATCCAATCGCCCTCACCGTGGCGGTACTTCGGCTTTTCGCGGTGAAGCGGTCAACCCACCGCGCGGCGGTAGGCGTCGACCGTCGACTGCGCGCAGCGGCGCCAGGTGAACTCGGCGGCGTGCGACCGCCGCGCGGCCAGCACCTCCGGCGACCGCGGCGCCTCAACCGCCCGCACCAGGGCGTCGGCCAGTGCGTCCACGTCACCGACCGGCACCAACTCCGCGTGCCCTCCACCGACCTCGCGCAGCGCCGGTACGTCCGAGCACACCACCGGCACGCTGCAGGCCAGCGCCTCCAGCACCGGCAACCCGAAGCCCTCGTCGCGGGAGGGCATCGCGAGCACCGAGGCGCCGGCCACCACACTCCGCAGGTCCACATCGGACAGGTACCCGGTGCGCAGTACCCGCCCGTCCGCACCGGACGGTCCAGGGCCGGTGATCACCAGTGGGGGCAACGACGGCGCGGCGGCGTGCGCGCGCAGCAGCCGCTCCAGTCCCTTGCGTGGCCCGCCGGCACCGACGAACAGCACGTACTCGCGGGGCAGGCCGAGCCGCCGCCGCAGCGGGTCGCTCGGCGGCCGCGCGGCGAACCAGGCCGCGTCCACGCCGAGCGGGGTGACCGCGATCCGCTCCTCCGGCACGGCCAGCCGCTCGGCCACCACCCGGGCCACCGCCGCGGTCGGCGTGCACACCGCGGCGGCCCGCCGCGCTGAGCGTCGCACCAACTCCGGCAGTTCCCGATCGGACGGCGACAGTTCCTCCGGGGCGTCCAGGAACGCCAGGTCGTGCAGGGTGAGCACGCCCCGCGCGCGAACCGCCGGGGGCAGCACGAAATTCGTCGCGTGCACCACGTCGGCCGGCCCGGCGATCAGCTCGATCGGCGGGAACGGGCCGCGCAGCCAGCAGGCCCGCACCAGCCGGGCCGAGGCGGGCAGTCCCCGGGCTCGCACCCCGTGCGGCAGCACCGACCGCAACGCCCGCCACCCGCGGATCGTGAACGCCACCGCGCGGATGTCCACCCCCGCCGTCGACGCCAGTTCCTCGGCGAGCGCCGCCGTGTACCGGCCGATCCCGGTCCGGTGCCCGAGCAGCGGAGTGCCGTCCAGCAGCACACGCAACCTACCCACGGCCACCCCGCGCACCGAACAGCCGCTCCCGCGCCAACCGACGGACCCGGCCGGCCGCGCGTCTGGCCAGCTCCGACGGTCCGCCGGCGTCCAGATATTCGCGCACCAACCCCGCGTCCCGGCGGAGCCGGTCGCCGATCCGCAGCGGCTCGTTGCGCACCAGCGGCGCGGCTCCGGGCAGCCGGTCCACCGCCGGCCGGGGGTTGCGGCAGAACGCCACCAGCGGCGCCAGCGTGGTCTCCCAGGTGAACCGCTCCCGCACCGCGGCGATCCGTTCCCGGCAGCCCGCCGCGAACTCGGCGTCGTAGAGCACCCGCTCCAGCGCGCCGGCCAGCGCCGCCGGGTCCTCGGCGGGAACGACCACGCCAAGCCGTTCCCGGCGGACCAGGTCGGCGAACGAGTCCCCGTCCGTGGTCACGATCGGTAACCCCGCCCACAGGTAGTCGAGCACCCGGGTGCGGAACGCGAACGTGGTCTCCACGTGCTCGAAGTGTGTGGTCACCCCGCAGTCCGCGTCCAGAAGCCAGTTCTGCCGCTCCGCGTAAGGCACCCAGGTCTCGTTGAAGAACACGTGCTCGCCGACCAGGCCGAGCCGCTCGGCGAGTTCCCTGGTGCGGAACGCCATGCTGCCGTCCGGCACCTCCGGGTTGGGGTGCCGCATGCCCAGGAAGAACAGCCGCACGTCGGCGTGGTCGGCGCGGAGCCGGTCGACCGCGTGCAGCAGGGTCAGCGGGTCGAACCAGTTGTAGACGCCGCCCGCCCACAGCACCACGCGGTCCTGCTCGCCGATGCCGGGCACCACGCCCCTGATCGCCACCGCGGTGCGCTCCGGCGGCTTGCCCGGCAGCCCGAACGGCACCACCGCGAGCAGCGACCGCAGGCTCGGGTCGGCGTCGTACAGGCTCGGGGTCAGCCGCCCGATCGCGGCGAGGTGGCCGAGCCAGAAGTGCCGCTGCCGCTCGCTGGCGCAGAGGAAGAAGTCGCCGCGCTCCAGTTGCGCGTTGAGCACCCTGGTCACCCCGGCCAGGTCCAGCGCGCGCTGCTCGTCCGTGCCGTCCTTGCCCTGCTCCAACAGCTCCAGGTGCATCGGGTCGTAGACGTCGCAGACCACCACCGTGCTCGACGCGGTGTCCTTCAGTTCGGGCACCATCTCCAGCACGTGCCCCTGCAGGATCACCACGTCGGCCCAGGCCACGTGGCCGGGCAGGTCGCGGCGGCGGGGGTGCAGCACCGGGAACGGCGCCTCCGGCGGGGCGCACCGCGGGTTGACGGTGACCAGCCGCACGTCGTGCTCCCGGGACAGCACGTCGGCCATGTGCCAGGCGCGGATCGCCGGCCCGGCCATCCGCTCGCCCAGCGCGTCGCCGGTGACCACCAGCACCTTCCGCGCCCCGCCGAACGCCTCGGCCAGCCCGAAGGCCTCGACCAGCAGGTCGTGCGCGGCCAGGTACCGGGGCAGCGGGTAGGCCGGCTCCATCGCCCTGCGCATCAGCGGCACCAGGTCGGCGTCGGTGCGCACCCGCGCGGCCTGCTCGGTCCGGCGCGCCTCGGTCAGTTCCGGCAGCAGCTCGACGAACTGGTCCACCGCGAGGAAGCCGGCCAGCGCTTCCCGGGCCACGGGCACGGGCTCAGCGTCGAGGTGCGGGTCGGCCGGCCGCCGGGTGATCTCCAACTGGGTCGGGTCCAGCTCGCCCCGGGCGGTGGCCCGGCGTGCGGTTAGCGCCAGCGCCGCCGGGAGCACGCTGGCCAGCGTCGCGTCGGAGAGGTTCTTGTACAGCGTGCACAGCGCGTTACGCTCCAGCAGGTACAGCTCGCGGGAGGAGTGCACGCCGGCCATGGAGCCGTGGTGCCGGTGGTAGGCGATCGACGCGGGCTCGTAGCGCACCCGCCAGCCGCGCAGGTTCAGCCGCCAGCCCAGGTCGACGTCCTCGTAGAACATGAAGAACCGCTCGTCGAACCCGCCCAGCTCGTGGAACACCGGCGCACGGACGAACAGCGACGACCCGGTGCCGAACAGCACGTCCTTCGGCGTGTCGTGCTCGGTGTCGGGCAGTTCGGCGAGGGAGCGGCCGGCGTGCCGCTTGTAGCCCATGCCGAACCAGGTGAGCCCGCCGTCCACGAAGTCCACGCGCTCGCCGTCCCAGTCGAGCACCTTACCGGCCACCGCGGCCACGTCCGGCTCGTCGCGCAGCACCCGCACCGCGGCCGTGGCCCAACCCCGGTCCGTCCGGGCGTCGTTGTTGAGGAAGGCCAGTACCTCGCCTCTCGCGTGCCGGGCGCCGAGGTTGCAGCCACCGGCGAAACCCAGGTTCTCCGGCGCCTCGACGATCTCCACGCCGTCCACCGCCGCGCGGATCCGGTCGACGCCGCCGTCCCCCGACGCGTTGTCGACGCAGATCACCTGCAGCCGCTCCGCCGGGTAGTCCAACTCGGTGCGCAGCGTTCGCAGACACGTGACGGTGTCCTCGGCGCCGCGGTAGTTGACCACCACGACGGAGAGCACCGGCAGCACCGCCCCCTCAGGCACGACGGTCTCCCTCCAGGTGCAGACCGATACACGATCGGGTGACGCCCCGTCCGTGCACTAAGCGTGCACCATGCGGTGACGGCCGCGGGCGGGGACTCCACGCTTTGTCGCGGTAAACGGAACGTTGGTGTGCCGGAGTAAGCTGATGGTGCTCCCCGGAAGGGAACGTTGTGTCGAGCACCGCGTCGGAACCGGCTTGGCCACGATCTACGTCGCCGCGGGCGGTTCAGGTAGCTGTGCCGTCCGTTTCGTTGAAATGCGAACTGGCTGACCTGCTGGAGATGCTGGATCTGCGACCGGGGCACCGGTTGCTGGAGATCAACCCCCAGGACGCCGCGGGCGTCGTCGAGTTCGGCCGGTTCGTCGACCCTTCCGGTGCCGTCGTCTCGCTCCCGGCCGGCAAACTCGGCAGCGCACCAGCAGTGCGCTACGACCGGCTGGTGGCGTGGAGCGCCCCGTCCAGCCTGCCCGGCGAATGGGTCGCCCACGTGGCGCCCGGTGGCCTCGCCGTGGTGCCGGTGCTGCTCGCCCCGCTGGCCATGGCGGAGGCGGTGGCCCGCATCCGGCTCGACCCCGACGGCCGGCCCGAGGTCACCGATCTCAGCACGACACCGCTGTTCACCCGGGCCGCGCCGGGTGAGCCGCCAGAACGGTTCGTGGACGGCGCGGTGCTGCGGCCGGACGGGCGGTGGTGGTGGATCAGCGCGGAGTGGCTGCACGGCCGGGACCACGGCGTCGCGGTCGACCTGCTCGACCTGCTCCTGCACCGGCCGCGCCGGCGGCCCAGCCCGATCGGGGCCGGCCGGGACACCGCCCACCTGGTCGGCTACCTGCTCGCCCGCCGCCCGGACGGCATGCTCACCGCGGGGCTCGGCGACCTGCCCGCCGGCATCGGCTGCGCGCTGCCGGGCAGCCTCGCGGTGCTGGCCGGGGACTCGCTGGTGTCCGGCGGCACCCCGGAGGCGCTGGACGGGTTGCTGGACTGGATCACCGAGTGGCGCTCCGCCGGCCGGCCGGCGCTCACCGACCTGTGGCCTCGGCTGACCCCCCGCCGCGATACCTGGGAACTGGAGTTCGGCATGCCGGAACTGCCCACCCAGGTGCCCAGCCCGTTCGCCTGACCGCCGGCGTTCGACCTCCTCCCGCCCCTCAGCGGCCGGCCCAGGCCCGCCACACGGCGTCCCGGTCCACCGCCGAGCGGCGGCCGATGCGGCGCCGGGCGAGCAGCGTCACCGGCAACGCGGCCAGCACCTCGGCGAGCACTCCCAGCCGCAGCGGCACGGCGAAGTTCGCCGCGCTCGGCACTGGCCGACCCAGCGCGCGGCGCGCCGGCAGCAGCGCGGTCAGCGCGGCGAACCGGAGCAACTCCGGGCCGGCCACCCATCCCGGTGCGCAGCGCAGCAGGGTGAGCAGCCGGTTGCGCTCGTTCCAGCGGTGGAACCGCGCCGAGCCGATCGCGCTGCTGGCGCCGTGCCGGTGCACCACCCGCGCCGAGGGGACCGCGCACACCCGCCAGCCGGCCAGCCGCAGCCGCCACGACGTGTCGGTGTCCTCGTAGTAGCAGAAGAACCCGGCGGGCACCCCGCCCACCGCGGCCAGCACATCCGTGCGCAGCAGCGCCGCCCCACCACAGAAACCGAACGGCTCGCCCTCGCCGCGTGTCTCGTCCGCGCCGTAGCCGCCCGCGGTCAGCCGCACCCCGGTGGACTGCACCGAGCCGTCCTCGCCGAGCAGCACCGAACCGGCAGCGGCGGCGTGCTGGTCGGTGTCCAGGGCGTCCTCCAGCGCGGCGAGCCAACCCGGCGCGGGCACCGCGTCGTCGTTGAGCCAGCCCACGAACGGCGTGTCCACCCGGCACAGCGCCTCGGCGAGACCACCGGCGAAGCCGACGTTCCTGGGCAGCCGCAGCACCTCCGGCCGGGACGGGTGGTGGGCCAGCAGCGTCGCGGTGCCGTCGTCGGAGGCGTTGTCCACCACAAGCGTCCGATGTGGACGGTCTTGGCCGGCGAGCGCGTCCAGGCACGCGCCCAGGTGCGGGCGACCTCGCCAGGTGACCACCACGACGGTGCTGCGGATCTCGGTCACGCGGTGACGGTACCGAGCTCGGCCACGCGGCGACGGTGGCGTGGCGCCGAGATCGCGTGCCAGGCTTGCCGCCGTGCCCGAACTCGTCGTGCTGGTTGAGCAGCTGCTCGCCCCCGTCCCCGGCGGCACCGGCCGCTACACCCGGGAACTCGCCGCCGCGCTGGCCGCCAGCGCTCCCCGCGGCTGGGTGGTGGTCGGCGCGGTGGCACGGCACGCCGACCCGGCCGCGGCGGCGATCCCCGGCGTCGAGGGACCCCGGGTGCTGCCGCTGCCGCGCCGCGCCCTGGTCGCCGCCTGGGAGCGCGGGCTGCCGCTGTGGCCGGGCGGGGACGCGGTGCACGCGCCCACCCCGCTGGCGCCGCCCCGGGTGCCGCGCGGGCGGAGCCTGGTGGTCACCGTGCACGACACCGTGCCGTGGACCCATCCGGAGACGCTGACCCGCCGCGGCGTGGCCTGGCACCGCAGGGTGATCCGCCGGGCCACCCGGCGGGCCGGCGCGGTCGCGGTGCCCACCGCCGCGGTCGCGGCCGAGCTGCGCGGGTACGCGCCTGGACCGGCGCCGGTGCACGTGGTGCCCTGCGGGGTGCCGCCGTCCCTGGCCGGCCCACCCGCCGGCGCGGAGGCGGTCGCCGCGCGCCTGCGGCTGCCCGAGCGCTACGTGCTCGCCGTCGGCACCCTGGAGCCGCGCAAGGGCCTGCCAGTGCTGATCGACGCGCTGGCCCGGCCGGACGCGCCGGACCTCCCGCTGGTGCTGGTCGGGCCGCCCGGGTGGGGCGGGGTGGACCCGCACGCCCTGGCGGCCGCCGGCGGCCTGCCCGCCGACCGGCTGCGGGTGCTCGGCGCGCTGACCGACGCCGAGCTGGCCGCGACGCTGCACCGGGCCACCGTGCTGGCCGCGCCCAGCCTCGCCGAGGGCTTCGGCCTGCCGGTGCTGGAGGCCATGGCCGCCGGCGTCCCGGTGGTGCACTCCGACGCGCCCGCGCTGGTCGAGGTGGCAGGTGGCACCGGCCGGATCGCCCGCCGCGGCGATCCGGACGCGCTGGCCGCCGCGCTGCGTGCCGTGGTCGCCGAACCGGAGCGGACGGCGGCCGCGGTGGCGGCGGCGAAGCGGCGGGCCGCCGGTTTCACCTGGCGGCGGGCCGCCGAGGAGGTCTGGCGGCTGCACCTCGATCTGCACCGAACCGGTCACCGCGGCACGTGTTCGGGTACCGGCACCGATACCCGTCCGCAATGATCCCGGTAGCAGATTCGCCATTCCGCCCGAGTGATCATGGGTGCGGCCGTACCCTGCGTGCGTGCCCCAGCCCGAGCCCCGCGTCCTGGTGGACGCCACCGCCGTGCCGGCGGATCGCGGTGGCGTCGGCCGCTACGTGGACTCACTGGTCCGCGCGCTGGACGAGGACGGCGCCCGGATCAGCGTCGTCTGCCAACCGCGCGACGCCGATCTCTACACCCGGCTCGCCCCGCACGCGCGGGTGGTGCCGGCCGCCGAGACGGTGGCCACCCGCACCGCGCGGCTGTCGTGGGAGCAGACCACCCTGCCGCGGCTGGCCCACCGGTTGGCTGTGGACGTGGTGCACTCGCCGCACTACACCATCCCGCTGGCCAACCCGGTGGCCTCGGTGGTCACCCTGCACGACGCCACCTTCTTCACCGACGCCACGCTGCACTCTTCGGTCAAGGCGCGATTCTTCCGCTGGTGGACCAGGACGTCGTTACGCACGGCCGAGGTCTGCGTGGTGCCCAGCGCGGCCACCGCGACCGAGTTGGTGCGGGTCGCCGGCGCGGACCGGCGGGCGCTGCACGTGGCCCAGCACGGGGTGGACACCGAGCGGTTCCACGTGCCCACCCCGGAGGAGGTGGACGCCCTCCGTGCCGCGCTGCATCTGTACGACACCCGCTACGTGGCTTTCCTCGGCGCGCTCGAACCCCGCAAGAACGTCCCCGCGCTGATCCGCGGGTTCGCCACGGCGTGCGACGGCCGGGCCGATCCGCCCGCCCTGGTGCTGGCCGGCCAGCCGGGCTGGGACGGGCAGGTGGAGCGCGCGCTGGACGCGGTACCGCACCGGTTACGGGTGATCCGTCCCGGTTACCTGCCGTTCGATCTGCTGGCCGGTTTCCTCGGCGGCGCCGACCTGGTCGCCTACCCCAGCCTGGGGGAGGGTTTCGGGCTGCCGGTGCTGGAGGCGATGGCCTGCGGGGCGTGCGTGCTGACCACCCGGCGGCTGAGCCTGCCCGAGGTGGGTGGGGACGCGGTGGCGTACTGCGGGGTCGGCGCCGGCGACATCGCCGCCGGCATCGCCGAACTGCTGGACGACCCGGCCCGCCGGGAGTCGCTGGCGGCCGCCGCGCAGCGCCGCGCCAAGGAGTTCACCTGGGCCGCCAGCGCCGCGAAGCACCGTGAGGCCTACGCCCGGGCCGCCGCCATGCACCGCCGCGGCCGGTGACCCGGGAAGCGTCGCTGCGCGGCACAATGTCGAGTCGTGACCGAGCCGACACGGTATGGCGACGAGCTCGCGGTGGTGACCGTCACCTACTCGCCGGGCGAGACGCTGGAACGCTTCCTGGACAGCCTGACCAAGGCCACCACCCGGCCGGTGCGGGTGGTGCTCGCGGACAACGGCTCCACCGACGGCGCGCCGGAGAAGGCCGCCGAGCGGGATGGCGTGCGCCTGCTGCGCACCGGGGAGAACCTCGGCTACGGGGCCGCCGCGAACCGGGGCGTGGCCGAACTGCCGGACGAGGTGGGATGGGTGGTGATCGCCAACCCGGACGTGGAGTGGCGGCCCGGCGCGCTCGACCAACTGCTCGACGCCGCCGAGCGGTGGCCGCGGGGCGCCGCGTTCGGCCCGCTGATCAGGGAACCGAACGGCGCGGTCTACCCGTCCGCCCGGCTGCTGCCCTCGCTGGGCCGGGGCATCGGGCACGCCGTGCTCGGTGCCGTGTGGCCGGGCAACCCGTGGACCAGGGAGTACCGCCAGTCCGACACCGCGGTCCGGGAGCGGACCGCCGGCTGGCTCTCCGGTTCGTGCCTGCTGGTGCGGCGGGTGGCGTTCGACGCGGTGCACGGCTTCGACTCGCGCTACTTCATGTACTTCGAGGACGTCGACCTCGGTGACCGGCTGGGTCGTGCCGGGTGGCTGAACGTCTACGTGCCCATCGCCGAGGTGGTGCATCTCGGCGGCCACGCCACCGCCCGCGCGTCCACCCGGATGCTGGCCGAGCACCACCGCAGCGCGTACCGCTACCTCGCCGACCGGCACCGCGGCCCCCGCTGGGCGCCGCTGCGGCTGGTCCTGTGGGCCGGCCTGGAACTGCGCTGGCGGTTGCTCGCCCGCCGCGGCTGATCCGGCACGGGAGGTTCGCCGCCGGCCGCGCGGGCTCATGCTGCCCGGCTGGTTTCGCCGGCTGACCCCGCCCGGCGGATTTCGCGGGCGACCGCGCGGCTCGGCTCAGCGGCGCTGGTCCCGCTGGCCGTTCTCGGGACCCTCGCCCGGGTCGACCAGTTCCCCGTTGAGCCGCTCGGCCAGGCTGGGCCGGTGCGGCTGGGCCTGCTGCACCGTGGGCAGCAGGCCGGGAAGCTGCCGGGTGAGCGGCTTCTGCACCGGGTGCTGCGGGTGGGCCTGGTGCGGCTGACCCGAGGGGTGCGGCGCGGTGCGTTCCGGCGAGCCGTGCTGCTGCGCACCCTGGTGCGGAGAGTTCTGCTGCTGCATGCCCGGCTGCTGGGAGGTCTGGTGCTGCGCGCCGGGCGGCGGCGCATGATGCGGCTGCTGCCTGTGCCCGCCCCGCGGGTCGCCCTGCTGTTGCGGGCCCTGCTGCTGACCGCCGTGCTGCTGGCCGCCGTGCTGCTGGTGGGTGCCGTGCTCCGGGGAGCCGTACTGCTGGGGGCTGGGCGGCGGCGCCGAGGTGCGCTGCTGCGGTGCGTGGCCGAGGTGCTGCGGCGGCCCGGCCGGTTGGGCCCCGGGCGCCGCGCCCGGCGGAAGGACCATCGTGGCGTCCCGGCCGCCCTGCCGCGGATCCGCGTCGTTCACGACCACCCTGGGAATCTGCACCGTGTTGCTCGCGTCCATCGGCGATGTGGCGCTGTCCGGAGTGACCACATGGGCGCCTCGGGCGCGAGCGCGGGCGAGCTGAGCCTCGGCCCGGTCGCGGGGGTCCATCCTGCTGACCTCTCCTACGTTGCCTGAGGCCGGCAGCATTCGCCGGCGGTCCTTCGGCACCGTGCGGCCGCTGCCCGCCCGCCGTTGGACGGGACCGCTGCCCCCGTGCTCGACATGCGTCTGCCAGAGTATTCCCCCATACCGGGTTGAGGACAGCGGAGGAGGCAACCGGCATGTCGGTGAGCACACCTGAGCCAGACCCCCCGGAGCCGGCGCGCGGGGTCGACGCGGTGGTGCTGGTCGGCGGCAAGGGCACCCGGCTGCGCCCGCTGACCCTCTCCGCGCCCAAGCCGATGCTGCCCACCGCGGGCGTGCCGTTCCTGACCCACCTGCTGTCCCGGATCGCCGCGGCCGGGATCAACCACGTCGTGCTCGGTACCTCGTACAAGGCGGAGGTGTTCCAGGAGTACTTCGGCGACGGCTCCCGGCTTGGCCTGGATCTGGAGTACGTCGTGGAGGACGAGCCGCTGGACACCGGCGGCGCGATCCGCAACGTGGCCGACCGGCTGCGCGAGCCCGACGCCATGGTCTTCAACGGCGACATCCTCTCCGGCGTCGACCTTCCGGCGGTGCTGGCCACCCACCGGGCGAACGCCGCGGACGTGACCCTGCACCTGGTGCGGGTGGACGACCCCCGGCGGTTCGGCTGCGTGCCCACCGACGCCGACGGGCGGGTCACCGCGTTCCTGGAGAAGACCGACAACCCGCCGACCGACCAGGTCAATGCCGGGTGCTACGTGTTCCGCCGGGAGGCGGTCGAGTCCATCCCGGCCGGCCGGCCGGTCTCCGTCGAGCGGGAGACCTTCCCCGGCCTGCTGGCCAGCGGCGCCCGGCTGCAGGGGCACGTGGACTCGTCCTACTGGCTGGACCTGGGCACGCCGGCGGCGTTCGTCCGGGGCAGCGCCGATCTGGTGCGCGGCATCGCGCCGTCCGCCGCGCTGCCCGGCGACCCGGGCGAGGCGCTGGTGCTGGAGGGCGCCCGGGTGCGTGAGGGTGCGGAACTGGCCGGCGGCTGCACGATCGGCGCCGGCTGCCAGGTCGGTGCCGGGGCGAGGGTGCGCGGATCGGTGCTCTTCGACGGCGCCGTGGTTGGTGCCGGCGCGGTGGTGGAGGACTCGGTGATCGGCGCGCACGCCCTGGTCGGCGACGGCGCGGTGGTGCGCGGCGCGGTGGTCGGCGACAAGGCCGTGGTGGGCGCCGGCTGCGAACTGCTCGACGGCGTGCGCCTCTGGCCGGGCGTGCACCTGCCCGACGGCGCCATCCGGTTCTCCTCCGACGTGTGACCATGCCTGTCACGACCGCAACGGGTCGGCAGCGCACCTGGCGGCCGGCTTTCCCCCTCGATCTCGGCGCGGTCCTCGGGCCGCTGCGGCGGGGTCGCGGCGACCCGGCGCACCAGGTGGACGCCGCCGGTGTGTGGTGGCTGGCCGCGAACACCCCGGCCGGTCCGGGCAGCCTCGCGCTGCGCCGGCGCGGCGACGGCGAGGTGCTGGCCGACGCCTGGGGGCCCGGCGCGGAGTGGCTGCTCTCCGGCGTACCCGCGCTGCTCGGTGCGCGGGACGACGACACCGGCTTCGCCGCGCACCACCCGGTCGTGGCCGATGTCCGCCGGCGCAACCCCGGGCTGCGGCTCTCCGCCACCCGCCGGGTGTGGGACGTGCTGGTGCCGGCGATCCTGGAGCAGAAGGTGACCGGCTACGAGGCCCGGCGGTCCTGGCGCGAGCTGTGCCGGTGGTTCGGCGAGCCCGCGCCCGGACCGGCGCCGCGCGGCATGCGGGTGCCGCCCACGCCGCAGGCGCTGCTGGCCGTGCCGGACTGGGACTGGCACCGGGCCGGCGTGGACGGCGCCAGGCGGCGGGCGCTGCTGGCCGCCGCGCGGGTGGCGCACCGGCTGGAACGGGCCGCCGAACTACGCGGCACCGCCGGCCGGGACCTGCTGCGCCGGGTGCCGGGGATCGGCGTGTGGACCGCCGCCGAGGTCGCCCAGCGCGCCTGGGCCGACCCGGACGCGGTGAGCTTCGGCGACTTCCACATTCCCAGCGTGGTCGGCATGGCACTGGTCGGCCGGCCGCTGGACGACGAGGGCATGCGGCGGGTGCTCGCGCCGTACGCGCCGCAGCGGCAGCGCGCCGTGCGCTACGTCGAGGTGGCCGGGTTCCGCCGTCCCCGGTTCGGCCCCCGCTACAGCCCGCGCGACTACCGGGGCATCTGACAGCCCGTTCCGGCGGCGCACGCCACGTGTCGGCCCGTCGGCACCGCGCCGTCACGGTCGCTGCTAGCCGGGGAGGTCGGCGGCGCGGCACAGCGGAGCCAGGTCGCCGGCACACAGGTCGGCGGCGGACACGGCGTTGTCGCTGACCACCTTCTTGATGTTGGCCTTGGTGATCATCGTGGGCTTGATCAGCAGTGCCGGCACGTCCCGGTGGCCCGCCTCGTCCCGAACCACCCCGGTGGCCAGCGTGTCGGCGCTGCCCTTGTCGCCCTTGGCCAGCGCGCTGACCAGGCCGGCCGCCGCGGCGGCCTCGTCCCGGACCGGCTTGTACACCGACATGCACTGGTCGCCGCGCAGCACGGAGCGCAGCCCGGCCAGGGTGGCGTCCTGCCCGGTGACCGGGACCTTGCCGGCCAGCCCGTGCTGCCGCAGCACGCTGATCACCGCGTCCGCCAGGCCGTCATTGGCGGCGACCACGCCGTCGACCCGGTCCCGGTTGGCGTCGAGGATCTGCTCGAAGACCCCGCCGGCCTGCTCGGCGTCCCAATTGTCGATGGGCTGCGACCGGACCAGCGTGTATTCGCCGGAATCGTACTTCGGTTTGAGCACCTGCTCCTGCCCCTGGTGGAACAGGGTGGCATTGTTGTCGGTGGGAGCGCCCTCGATCTCAACGATTCTCGCGCCCCGTTTCTGACCCAGGCAGTCCACCAGTCCCTGCGCCTGCAACTGGCCGACGCCGACGTTGTCGAAGGAGACGTAGTAACTGGCGGAGCCGCCGAGGGTCAGCCGGTCGTAGTCGACCGTCGCCACGCCGGCCGCCCGAGCCTTCCGCTCCACCTCGGCGCCGCTCTGCGAGTCGAGGCTGACCACCATGAGGACCTTGACGCCCTTCCGGATCAGGTCGTCGGCGTCCTGGGAGAATTTCTGGACATCTCCGTCGGCGTTTCTGATGTCGGCGTCCACCCCGGTCGCCGCGAGTGCGCTCGCGAGAAGTGGATGATCGAGCGTTTCCCAGCGCGCCGACGTCGTCCGGTCCGGCAGAATGACGCCCACTTTCGGTCGATTCGCGGGTGGCGTCTCCGCGCCGCCACCGCCTTCGCATCCCGACACGAAAAGCAGTAACGTCCAGCTCGTGGCCAGCAGAGCCCGAGTTCTGTTACGCATCGGCGACCCCTTCGTCACCGTGCCGATATCATCGGCGCATCGCGAATGTTGGCCGCCGCAACATATACGCGGGATTCCTTGATCGGAAGTGACCGAAGGCTCTCCGTTATCAACCCGTCCGGGCCAGAGCCAGCTCCACCATGCGAGGCACGCTGTCGGTGTCCTCGGGCAGGTCGGACAGCGGCCACCAGCGCAGGTCCAGCGACTCGTCGCTGCGCACCTCCCGCGCGCCGGCCGGCGCGACCACCAGGAACCGCACGTCGAAATGCCGGGTCGGCACCCCCAGCGAGCAGGTGATCGGGTGCACCTCGAGGTGCAGCGGCGACGGTTCGATGCGCAGGCCCTCGATGCCGGACTCCTCGGTGGCCTCGCGCAGCGCCGCGGCGGCCAGCGTGCCGTCCGCCGGTTCGCAGTGCCCGCCGAGCTGCAGCCACCGGCCCACCCGGGGATGCAGGGTGAGCAGCACCCGCTCCCGCGCCTCGTCCAGCACCAGCGCGGACGCGGTGAGGTGCCCGGGCACGCAGGAGCGCAGGCAGGCGTCCTCCCGGACGGCGAGGAAGCCGAGATAGGCGTGCCGCAGCGCGTCCTGCTCGGGGTCGGGCGCGGACCAGCCGCCGAGCAGCGAGGTGGCGTCCAGATGCAGTTGCCTCATCGCTCCACCAACCCGTCGGTCAACTCGCGGGGCGGGCGGGGACCCTGTTCGCCGCCGGCGGGATGCCCGACGGCGACCGCGCCCAGCGGTTCCCACGACTCCGGCAGGTCGAGCACCGCGCGCACCACGTCCGGGCAGAAGATCGTCGAGGACACCCAGCAGGAGCCCAGCCCCTCCGCGGCCAGCGCGACGAGCAGCCCCTGCACCGCGGCGCCGCCGGCCACCACGAACATCGTCTTCTCCGCCCCGGCGCGGCGGGTGTCCGGGTAGTCGTGCGCGCCGTCGGTCACCAGGAACGGCAGCACCACCTCGGGAGCGGCGTAGAGCAGGTCACCGCGGGCCACCCGGCGCTCGATCCGGTCCTCGGCGAGCCCGTCGCCGCGCAGGTCCGCCCGCCACGCCTCGCGCATCGCGGCCAGCAGCCGGGCCCGCCGGCCCGCGTCCCGCAGGTGCACGAACCGCACCGGCCGGGTGTGGTGCGGGGCGGGCGCGGTGAGCGCCGCGCCGACCGCCCGGTGCAGCGTGGCCACGTCCACCGGCTCGTCGGTGAACGCGCGCACCGACCGGCGCAGCAGCACCGCCTCCCGCCGGCCCTCGGCGAGCGCCTCCGCGGTGCCCAGCCGGAACAGGTCGTCCTCCACCGGCCGCACCAGCCGCCGCGCGGTCGACCCGTCGTCCACGGTGGCCAGGCCGCGCAGTACCGCCACCGGCACGCCACCCAGCTTGCCCTTGACCAGGTCGGCGGCGGCGGCCACCTCGTCGGCCACCGCGATCTCGGTGACGGCCAGCTCGTTGCCCTGCCCGTCCACCGCGCCGGCGTAGCCGTGCAGCACGGCCAGCCCGGCCGAGCCGATCGCCACGTCGGTCTGGCCGTTGCGCCAGGTCCGACCCATGGTGTCGGTGACAACCACGGCCACCTCCACGCCGAGCCGCTCGCGCAGCGCGGCGCGCAGCCGGGCGGCGGAGGCGTCCGGGTCCTCGGGCAGCAGCGCCAACTCGTTGCCGGCCACGTTGGAGGCGTCCACGCCGGCCGCGGCCTGCACGATGCCGAGGCGGTTCTGGGTGATCAGCGTCTGCCCCCGGCGGGCCAGCACCCGCACCGACTCGGCGGCCACCAGCTCCCGCCTGGCCCGCTCGCGCGCGGCCGGGTCGACCGGCACCGGTACCAGGCGTCCTTCCACCTTGGACACCACCTTGCTGGTGACCACGACGACGTCGCCGTCCACCAGCCAGGGCGCGGCGCCGGCGATCGCGCCGGCCAGGTCGTCGCCGGGGCGGAACTCGGGCAACCCGCTGACCGGCAGCAGCTCCAGCCGTCCCGGTGCGGCGTGGTCGGGCACGGGCACGACGACCCCGGTGGGTTGCTCAGCCAACGGTCACCCCGGCAAGATCGAGCGCGGCTCTGGCCATCGCGGCCGTGGCCGGCACGTCGGACATCAGCAGCGGCACCGACCGGACCGTCACCCCGGGCACGGTGGCCGTGTCGGTGGAGTGCACCAGCCAGCCGTCCAGCACGCCGGCCGCGCTGCCCGCCGCCTCGGCGGTGTTGTCTGCCGCCTCGGCGGGAGGACTTGCCTCGGCGGTGTTGTCTGCCGCCTCGGCGGGGCGGCCGCCGTAGTGCCGGCCGACCGCCTCGGCGCTGGTCTCCACGCCGATCGCGGACAGGCACGCGTCCGCCATGCCGCGCAGCGCCTTGCCGCCGATGATCGGGGACAGCCCCACCACCCCGGCCGAGGTGCCGCGCAGCGCGTCCCGCACCCCCGGCACGGACAGGATCGTGTCGATGCTGACCACCGGGTTGGACGGGGCGAGCAGCACGGCGTCCGCGCTCTCGATCGCCTCGATCACGCCGGGACCGGGCTTGGCCTGCTCCGCCCCCACCGGCACGATCGCGTGCGCGGTCAACTCGGCGCGGTGCCGCACCCACCACTCCTGGAAGTGGATCGCCCGGCGCTCGCCGCCCGGCTCGTCCACCACGACGTGGGTCTCCACCCGGTCGTCGGACATGGGCAGCAGCGTCACGCCGGGCCGCCAGCGGGTGCACAGCGCCTCGGTCACCGCGGACAGCGGGAAGCCGGCGCGCAGCATCCGGGAGCGGACCAGGTGCGTGGCGATGTCCCGGTCGCCCAAGCCGAACCAGGTCGGGTCCGCGCCGTAGGCGGCCAACTCCTCCTTGACCACCCAGGTCTCGTCGGCCCGGCCCCAGCCGCGGTCCGGGTCGATGCCGCCGCCCAGGGTGTACATGCAGGTATCCAGGTCGGGGCAGATCCGCAGGCCGTGCAGCCACACGTCGTCCGCGGTGTTCACCACGGCCACCACCTCGTGCGGCGACCCCTCCGGTGCCGCGCCGACCGGAGGCAACCCCAGCGCGGCCTTCAACCCCAGCAGGAACCTGGCCCCGCCGACCCCACCGACCAGTACCACGACCTTCACGGGCGGCCATCCTCGCACGTTCGGAGTACCCGGCGTGCCCGGCCCGGTCACCGCCGCCAGAAGAAGAACCGGGCGAACCCGAGTTCCGCGTAGAACCCGTTCCCGCCGACCGCGTTGAAGATCGTCAGCGAGATCTCGGAGAACACCGTGTACGCCGGGCGGATCGCGATCAGGATCGCGAACAGCACCAGCGGCGCCCACGGCCGCACCTTGGCGGCGAAGCTCCGGGACTCGGCGGACAGGAAGGGCTCCAGCGCGCCGAACCCGTCCAGGCCGGGCACCGGGAGGATGTTGAGGACGAAGGCGAACACCTCCAGCAGCGCCAGCAGGGACAGCGCCGCGGTGAGCCCCAGCGGCGGGTGGAACAGCTCCACCGAGCCGGCCAGCAGGACGCCGAGCACCAGATTGGACAGTGGCCCGGCGAGCGAGACCAGTGACTCGACGGCCCGGGAGCGCAACGCGTAGTGGTTGATCCACACCGCGCCGCCGGGCAGCGGGATGCCGCCGATCACCAGGATCAGCAGCGGCAGCACCAGGCTCAGGCCGGGATCGGTGTAGCGGCGCGGATCCAGCGTCAGGTAGCCCTTGGCGCGCACCGCGCGGTCACCGCCGCGGTAGGCCACCAACGCGTGGCCGAACTCGTGCAGACACAGCGACACCGCCCAGCCGCCGAGTACGAGCAGCACGAGGCCGGCGGTCTGCGCGGCGTCCGAGCCGGTCACGGTGAGTACGCCACCGGCGACGGTGACCGCAAGGATGCCGAGGAACAGGGGACTCGGTCGAACCGTGGTCGGATTCACCCGACCAGTGTGGCCGCCGGGGGCAACCGGCGCGGCGGCGAGGGGCATGCCCGGCGACCGCCGCCGGCAGCACCGTCTGCCCAGCTAGCGCGGGTAACTGGGCAGCATCGACGGAGGGTCCCCCTGTGGAGTGGGCTCCGCTTGACCCCCTGCAGAGACGCAGGTGTAATCACATCGGTGTCATTCGCCGTTTTCGTGGGGCGGCGGATGGTGTCCGCCAACCGGGGAGTGCGGAAAGGCGAGGAGGCGGACGGACATGCAACATACCGAAGGGGGCCGCGTGATGGAGCGGGGGGACACCTCAACATCGTGGGGAGACTTGGCCGCGCTCTTCGACGGAGCCGAAGAGCAGGAGTGGCAGGAGCACGCGCTGTGCGCCCAGACCGACCCGGAGGCGTTCTTCCCGGAGAAGGGCGGCTCCACACGGGAGGCCAAGCGCATCTGCCAGGGTTGCGACGTGCGTGCCGAGTGTCTTGAGTACGCCCTGGCGCACGACGAGCGGTTCGGCATCTGGGGCGGACTGTCCGAACGGGAGCGGCGGAAGCTGAAGAAGCGCGCGGGCTGAACCGCTCGCGGCATCGTCCGCCGCCACCGCCGGGCGCGCATGCCTCGGCGAGGCGCCGGTCCGATCGGGAGTCCGGACCGGCCGGTCACTCCGCCGGTGGCCGTATCCGTTGCACCGCAACGGATACGGCCACCGGCGCGCCGCCCGCGCAGGACACGCCCCGGCGACCCGATCGCGGTGCGTGTTCGGTAACGAATACTGACGACCCCGTGTCCGGCTGATCGGCAACCGGCCACTCCGTCGTACCGTGATGCGGCAACGCCGCCTGCGAGCGAGGAGTGGCCGTTTGCCGCACAGCCGACCCCTGCCCCGGCTCCGTACCGCGCCCGTGCTCGCCGTGCTGGTCTGCCACGACGGTGAACCCTGGCTGTACCCGGCCCTCTCCGCGTTGCGGCACCTGCGGCTGCGGCCCAGGCACGTGATCGCGGTGGACACCGGTTCCACCGACCGCACCCCGAAGATCCTCGCCGACGCTGCGGACGGTCCGGAGCGCGTGCTCGACGGCGTGCTGACCCTGCCGCGCGGCACCGGTTTCGGCGCCGCGGTGCGGGCCGCGGTGCAGCACGCCGTGCAGCGCTGGGGCGATCCCGGCGGATGGCTGTGGCTGCTGCACGACGACTGCGCGCCGGAGCCGGACTGCCTGGCCGCGCTGCTCACCGTGGCCGAGGTGTCACCCTCCGCCGCACTGCTCGGCCCGCTCTGCCTGGACTGGTCCGACTCGCGGCTGATCGTCGAGGCGGGACTGTCCACAGACGCCTCCGGGCACCTGCAGACCGGCATCGGCCCGACCGAACTGGACTGGAGCCGGTTCCACCCGGACATCGACGCCGGCGGCACCCAGAGCGTCGGTACCGGCACGAGCGATGACGGCGGGGACGAGGCGCGGTTCGAGCGCAACACCGAGGTGCTCGCGGTCGGCTCGGCCGGTTCGCTGGTGCGCCTGGAGGTGTGGCAGCGGCTCGGCGGCTACGACCCGGCGCTGCCGCTGCTGCGCGACGACCTCGACTTCGGCTGGCGGGTCAACCAGGCGGGGCACCTGGTGCTGTGCGTGCCCTCCGCGCGGCTGCGCCACGCCAGGGCGGCGAGCAGGGGACTGCGCCGGCTGGACGCGACCGTGGCCCGGCCAGGCCCGTCCCGGTACGCCGTGGCCCGCGCGCACGGCCTGCGCACCTTCCTGGTCAACTGCTCCACGGTGTCGTTCCTGCTCGGCGTGCCCCGGCTGGCGGCGCTCGTTCTGCTCCGCGCGCTCGGCTTCGCGCTGCTGCTGCGGCCCACCGAGGCGCGCGGCGAGTTGGCCGCGCTGGCCTACCTGGCCGGCGGGCGGGCCCGGCTGCTCGCCGGCCGCCGCAGCCGGCGGACCACCATCACCCGCGGCGAGCGCAACGTCCGTGGCCTATTCACCAGCCGGCTCACCCGGCTGCGCAACGTGGTCCGCGGCGGCCTGGCGCACCTGGTCCGGCAACGGGTCCGGGCGGATGTCGCGCTCGGCCGGCTGCCCGCCGACGACCAGCACGCCGTGTGGCTGACCCCGGAGGACGAGCGGGCCGGGTACCGCCGCCCGGTCGGACCCGACGCGCTGCCCGCGGGCGCGGTGCGCCGGGGACGCGGCACCCGCCGCCCCGCCGGGTTGCGCCGGCCGACCACCACGGTGGCGGTGCCGGTGTTCACCGAGGGCACCCTGCCGGCCGGGCTGCGACCCAGCCCCCGGCCCCGACCCTCGCCCCGGCCGCGCGGCGCACCCGCGCAGGAGACCCCGGACCTGGTGCTGGTCGAGGTCGACCGGTGGCGGGTGGCGCGGCAGTTGCTGCTCGCCCCGCCGGTGCTGCTGGTCGCCGGGCTCGCCGTGGTGGCGCTGGTGGCGAACGCGCACCGGCTGGGCACCGATCTGGCCGGCGGGCGGCTGCTCCCGGTGCCGGGCCTGTCCGCCACCTGGTCGGCGTACCTGGCGGCCTGGCACCCCACCTCGGGTGGCACCGGGGCGCCCGCCCCGGCCGCGCTCGCCGTGCTGGGCGTGCTGGGCACGCTGCTCGCCCCGTTCGGCGGCCCGCCCGCCGCGGTGGCCGTGCTGCTGCTCGGCGACGCCCCACTGGCCGCCGTCTCCGCCTACGCCGCCACCCGGCGGGTGCGGGTGTCCCGGCCGGTCCGCGCGCTCGTCGCCGCAGCCTATGGGCTGCTGCCGCCGGCCACCGCCGCGGTGGCCCAGGGGCGGCTGGACGCCGTGGTGGCGCACGTGCTCACCCCGCTGGTGCTGGCCGGGGTGGTGGCCGTGCTCCGCCCGGGGACCACAGCCGAGCGGCAGCCGTCCTGGCTGGCCCCGGTGTCCGCCACCGCGCTCGGCCTGGCGGTGATCGGCGCGTTCGCCCCGCTGGTGTACCTGGTGCTGCTGGCCGTTGCCCTGGTCGGGTTTGTCGCCGTACCAGGCCGCCCCGGGGATGGCCGGCGCCGGGTGATCGCGCTGTTCGCCATGGTGTTGCTGCCCGTGGCGCTGCTGCTGCCCTGGCCGGCGGTGGTGCTGCAGCACCCCGGCGTGGTGCTGCACGGGGTCGGCGCGCAGCCGGCCGGCTCGCCCGCCGCCGGGCCGGGCCTGCTCGCGCTGCAGCCGGGAGGGCCGGGCGCCGTTCCGCTGCTCGGCGCGCTGGTGGTGGTCGCCGCGCTGCTCGCGCTGGTGTTGCGGCCGACGCCCGCGGCGCTACCCGGCGTCGCGGTGGCCCTGCTCGGGGTGCTGGCCACCGCGGCTGTGTGGGCGGTTCCGGCGGTGCCGCTGACCGGCGGGGACGCACGGTACGGCTGGACCGGTGCGCCACTGCTGGTGGTCGGCGCCGGCCTGCTGTGGTCGGTGCTGGCCGCGTGCGGGCGCGGGGTGCGGGGCCGGTTGCTGCCCTCCGGGCCGGCCGTCCGCCGGCTGGTCGCCGGGCTGGGTGCGCTCGCGGTGCTCGCCATGGCGCTGGGCGGGGCGGTCGCCGGCCGCCAGGGCCCGCTGCGCACCGGCGGCGGGGTGCGGCCGCCCGCCCCGATCACCGCGGACCTGGCCGGCGGTGGACGATCCGTGCTGGTGCTCGCCGCGGGCGGCGAACCGAGCCGGCAGGCGGCCGGCCGGATGCCCGCGTTCGGCGACGACGACCTCGCCCCGGTGCCCGGCTTCGCCGAGCGCACCGAGCAACTGCGCGGCGCGCTGACCGAGGGCGGCAGCCGGGCCAGGGTCGCCCTCGGCTACCTGGCCGCCGCGGACGTGGCGTTCCTGGTCATGCCGGACGCGGCGAGCGCGGACCGGTTGGGCGCGGCCGCGCCCGACGCGGTGTCCGCGGCCGGCGTGACCTCGGATGGCCGGCCGGTGCTGCGGCTGCTGCTCACCGGCCGCCAGGTGGTGCTGCTCGGCCCGGAACTGGCCGAGCGGGCCCGGGGCGGGGCGGGCGGTCAGCCGCCCGCCGAGCCGAACGCGGCCGGCATCGCCCCGGTGGACGCCGCGCTGCCGGACCTCGCGCTGCACGTCTCCGGCGGCCCGGCCGGCCGGCTGCTGGTGCTCGCCGCCGAGGAGGAGAGCGGCTGGTCGGCCATGGTGGACGGGCGGCCCACCCCGACCGTGACGGCCTGGGCGCACCTGGTCGCCGTGCCGCTGCCGGCCACGGCGTCCGAGGTCCGCATCGACTACCCGGCCTCGCTGCGCGACGTGCTGCTGCTCGTCCAGGCCGCGGCCGCGCTGTTCACCGTGCTCACCGCCGTCCCCGGCCGCCCCCGTTCAGCCCGCTGAACGGGGCTTCGCGCGCTTTCCGAATTGCCGTTCAGCCCGCTGAACGCGTTTTACCCGGGGCCGACCGGCAGCCTGCGCCCCGACCGGCCGGTTACCGAAGGACTCGCCCGACCGGTCACGACGACGCCCGCTGTCCGCCGGGGGCGGACCGTCCGCCGTCGGTGCCGGTCGCCCGGGTTAGTCGCCGTCGATGATGTCCGGGTCCAGGCCGAGGTAGTTGGCGACTTGCTCGACCAGCACGTCGTGCACCAGGTCGGCGAGGTCGGCGCCGTCCCGCGCACGGGCCTCCAGCGGCCGCCGATACAGCACGATCCGCGCCCTGGTCGGCACGCCCCTGCGGTCCACGCCGGCGGGGACCAGCCGGGCCAGCGGCACGTCGGCGTCCTCGACCACGCCCTCGTCCGGGGTGAACGCCTGCTCACGGACGTCCGGAACGTCGTCCACGGCCACGTCCAACTGGGTCAACTCGGTGCGCCACCTGGCCTCGATCGGGTCGAGCGCCTCCAGCACCAGCGCGTCGAACCGTTCGGCCCTGGTGCGGGCGGCGGGCAGGGTGGCCGGGTACAGCGGTCCACGCAGGCCACGACCGTGTCGGTCGCGGCGGCGGCGCACCCGGCGCCGGGAACCACGAGCGGTCACCACTGGCACATCACCACGGACAAAGCGTACGCGGCCGCGTGTCGCGCGCGTCCCTTCACCGCCCGGACCCGCGGACGCGCTATCGTCGCTGATCGTGCGGAGCGTGAGAAGGTGCTCGCGGACCGGGTGCACGAACCCGGCCGTCGCCACGCTCACGTACGCCTATGCCGACTCGACGGCCGTGGTCGGGCCACTGGCCACCTACTCAGAGCCGCACAGCTACGATCTCTGCGAGCAACACGCGTTGCGGCTCACGGTTCCCCGGGGCTGGGAGGTCGTCCGGCACGAGGGCGAGTTCTCCCTCCCGCAGCCCACGGTGGACGACTTGACCGCACTGGCCGAGGCGGTACGTGAGGCCGGAAGGGCGGACCGCCCGGTCGACCCACCGGAGCCCGGCTCGGGCGGCAGTGGTCGGCGCGGCCACCTCCGCGTCCTTCCAGACCCGGTGGACGACTGACCACCCGAGTCACAGGCGCGAGCCGGAATCGTTACGGCTGGCGCACCTTCGGTCCACCCAACACGGCGGTGACCGTCACGCCGGTACGCTCTCATCGGGAGCAGTGTGGGTGCGGCGATGTCAAGTAACCAGGCGAGCGAATCGGGAGAAGGCGTGCGCGACCTGTCCGCCATCGTCAAGGCGTACGACATCCGCGGGGTCGTCGGCGAGCAGCTCGACGCCGAGGTCGCCCGCGGCATCGGGGCCGCGTTCGCGCGGCTGGTGGACGGCCCGGCGGTGGTGATCGGCCACGACATGCGGGAGTCCTCGCCCGGCCTGGCTGAGGCGTTCGCCGATGGCGTCACCGGCCAGGGCGTCGACGTCGTCAACATCGGCCTGGCCAGCACCGACATGCTGTACTTCGCCTCCGGCCGGCTGGACCGCCCCGGCGCGATGTTCACCGCCAGCCACAACCCCGCCCGGTATAACGGGATCAAGCTCTGCCGGGCCGGCGCCGCGCCGGTCGGCCAGGACAGCGGGCTCGCCGAGATCCGTGCCTCGGTGGAGGAGGGCGCGCTCGCCGAGGCCGGCACCAAGGGTTCCGTCAGCACGCGGAACATGCTCGCTGAGTACGCCGCCTACCTGCACGAGCTGGTCGACCTCAAGAACACCCGGCCGCTGAAGATCGCGGTGGACGCCGGCAACGGGATGGCCGGGCACACCGTCCCCGCGGTGTTCGAGGGCCTGCCCGTCGAGGTCGTGCCGATGTACTTCGAGCTGGACGGCACCTTCCCCAACCACGAGGCCAACCCGCTGGATCCGAAGAACCTGGTGGATCTGCAGGCCAAGGTGCGCGAGATCGGCGCGGACGCGGGTGTGGCCTTCGACGGCGACGCGGACCGCTGCTTCGTCGTGGACGAGAAGGGCGACCCGGTCGCGCCGAGCGCGATCACCGCGCTGGTCGCCGTGCGCGAGCTGGCCAAGGAGCCGGGCGCGACGATCATCCACAACCTGATCACGTCCAAGGCGGTGCCGGAGATCGTCGCCGAGCACGGCGGCAAGCCGGTGCGCACCCGGGTCGGGCACTCGTTCATCAAGGCGCGGATGGCCGAGACCGGCGCCATCTTCGGTGGCGAGCACTCCGCGCACTACTACTTCCGCGACTTCTGGCGGGCCGACTCGGGCATGCTCGCCGCGCTGCACGTGCTCGCCGCGCTCGGCGAGCAGAACCGGCCGCTGTCGGAGCTGATGGCCGCCTACTCCCGGTACGCGGCGTCCGGCGAGATCAACTCCACGGTGGACGACCAGGTCGCGCGCATGCTCGCGGTCAAGGACGCGTTCGCCGGCCGGGAGGGTGTGCAGGTCGACGAGTTGGACGGGCTGACCGTCGAACTGCCGGACGGGTCGTGGTTCAACCTGCGCCCGTCCAACACCGAGCCGCTGCTGCGGCTGAACATCGAGGCGCCCGACGCGGACGCGGTTGCCGCCCTGCGCGACGAGGTACTTGCCGTCGTCCGTGGCTGACCCGTGCCGAGCGCACCGGCGGCCCCGCAGGACATGTCGAGGACGTTTGAGGAGGAACCGTGACCGTCCAGCTCGACCAGCGGCTGCTCGACATCCTCGCCTGCCCCTGCCCCGAGCACGCCCCGCTGCGGGTGGGTACCGCGACCGGCGCCGAGTCGTCCGCCGCCTCGGGGGGAGAGGGCGCCTCGGCGGGCGCCGAGTTCCTCACCTGCACCTCCTGCGGGCGGATGTTCCCGGTGCGGGACGGCATCCCGGTGCTGCTGCTGGACGAGGCGGTGCTGCCCGAGACCGGCGCCACCGACGGGCCATCCTGACAGCGCGTTCCAGGACGGGAGGAATCTGCGATGACGAGTTCGGGAACGCGCCTGGGCGAAGCCCCCGCGATGGCGGCGGGGCGCCCCATGCGGCATGGCCGCTGGATGCGACACCATGGCGGAGCCCGGGCGACGCGATCGCGGTGCGCGTTCCGGAACACGCACTGAGGCCGGTGGGACCGTGCTTGACGAAAGTCTGCTCGACGATCCGGCGCGGCTGACCGACCACGACGCCGGTGGCCTGCTCCGCGCGGGCGCTTCGGCCGGCGCGCAGGTCCGCGCCACCGCCGAGGCCGCGACCGAGGCCGGCCTGGCCGGCCTGCTCGACGTCCGCCCGAGGGCGCTGGTGTTGCTCACCCGCCCCGGGGTGAGTTCGGAGGTGGCCGGGCTGCTCGCCGCGCTGCTCGGCGCGTCCTGCCCGGTGCCGCTGGTGGTCGCGGACGCGGCCCCGACCTGGGTGGGCGCGCTGGACGTGGTGGTCGCGCACACCGAAGACCCCGGCGACGACGTGCTCGCCGAGTCCGTGGACCGGGCCAGCCGGCGCGGCGCCCGGGTGGTGCTCACCGCGCCGGAGGAGGGGCCGGTCGCCGCGGCCGCCGCCGGCCGGGCGGCGCTGCTGCCGTCCCGGGTGCCGGTGCCGCCCGGGTTCTCCTTCCCCCGCGCGTTCACCGCCGCCCTGCTCGTGGTGCACGGGCTGGACCTGCTGCGCACCGACACCGACGTGCTGGCCGACGAGTTGGACGTGGAGTCGGAACGGGACCACCCGGTGCACGAGTCCTTCGTCAACCCGGCCAAGTCGATCGCGCTGCGGCTGGCCGAGCGCACCCCGCTGCTGTGGGGTCTGGACCCGGTGGCCACCGCGGTCGCCCACCGCGCCGCCGCCGCGCTGGCCGGGTTTGCCGGCGTGGTCTGCGACGCGGCCAGCTACGCCCAGGCGATGACCCGCTCCGGCCTGTACCGGGCCGTGGTGCGGCAGGCGACCTCCGGCGCGGACATCTTCGCCGACCCGGACGAGGAGCCGTCCGGCGGCTCGGTGCTTCGGGTGCAACTGCTCGCCGTGCGGCAGGGCCCCGAGGTGCAGGCCGCCAAGCGCGCGGCCTCGGACGCCCTGCCCGGTGCCGACCTGATGGAGCCCGCCGAAGAGGTTTCCGGGGGCGACGCGGTGTGCGCCGCGATGCTCGCCCTCCGGTTCGAGCTGGCCGCCCTGTACCTGGGGTTGGCCGCCGGCACGCTCGGGGGGCCGGTGCCACCCGCACCGGTCGGCGCGTGAGGGAAGGGGTGCGATGAGGTCCGCCGTGTCGCGGTGTGGTGTGCTGTCCGGCCGGCAGCGCGGAATTCCATCGGTGCCCGCTTCTCCTGCCGGGGCGACGAGGGAGTGAGTGGAGAGTGGAGTTGCTGCGCAACGCGGTGCGCCCGTACGCGTGGGGGTCGCGTACGGCGATCGCGGACCTGTTGGGCAAGCAGGTGCCCGCACCGCACCCGGAGGCCGAGCTGTGGCTGGGTGCCCACCCGGGCGACCCGTCCCGGCTGCTGCGGCCGGACGGCACCGAGGTGTCGCTGCTGGAGGTGGTCAGCGCCGACCCGATCGGCCAGCTCGGCCCCGAGTGCGCGCGCCGCTGGGACGGCCGGCTGCCGTTCCTGCTCAAGGTGCTCGCCGCGGATGAGCCGCTGAGCCTGCAGGCCCACCCGTCCGCGCGGCAGGCCGCCGAGGGCTTCGCCCGGGAGGAGGCCGCCGGTATTCCCCGGGACGCGGCCAACCGCAACTACCCGGACCCGACCGCCAAGCCGGAACTGGTCTGCGCGCTCACCGAGTTCGACGCGCTGGCCGGGTTCCGCGACCCGCACCGCACCGTGGACCTGCTCCGCTCGCTGGACGTGCCGGACCTGGCCGTCTACACCGAACTGCTGGCCGCCCAGCCGGACGCGGACGGGCTGCGCGCGCTGTTCACCACCTGGATCACGCTGCCCCAGCCGGCGCTGGACGGGCTGCTGCCGCAGGTGCTGGACGCCTGCGTGCTGCACGTCAAGGAGCACGGCGACTTCGACCTGGAGTGCCGCACCGTGCTGGAGCTGGGTGAGGCGTACCCCGGGGACGCCGGGGTGCTGGCCGCGCTGCTGCTCAACCGGATCGTGCTGCAACCCGGCGAGGCCACCTACATGCCGGCCGGCAACCTGCACGCCTACCTGCGCGGCACCTGCGTGGAGATCCTGGCCAACTCCGACAACATCCTGCGCTGCGGGCTCACCCCGAAGCACGTGGACGTGCCGGAACTGCTGCGGGTGCTGGACTTCGCATGCGGCGACATGCCGGTGCTCCGCGGCGAGCCGGTGGCCCCGCACCTGTACGTCTACCGAACCCCGGCGAGGGAGTTCGAGCTGTCCCGCATGGAATGGCCGGACGGGCACGGCGGCCGGCCGGTGCGGGCCGAGCACCGCGGCCCGCAGATCCTGCTGTGCACCGCCGGATCGGTGCGGCTGGCCAGCGAGGGCGGCCCGGAACTGTGCCTGCACCGGGGGCAGTCGGTGTGGCTGCCAGCCACCGACCCGGCGGTACTGGTCAGCCCGGCCGGCGGCGGCGCGGCCCAGGTGTTCCGGGCCACCGCCGGAACCGGGAGCTGATCGGCGCTCCGTTAGGGTGGCCCCGGCAATTCGGACATCCGGGTAAGGAGTTGGCGGCGTGTCGGCGGAAGGTGGCGCTCGGGCGATCATCGCGGCCCTGCTGGCGAACGCGGGGATCGCGGCGGCCAAGTTCGTCGGGTTCCTGGTCACTGGCGCGTCCTCGCTGCTGGCCGAGGCGGTGCACTCGCTGGCGGACACCGCGAACCAGGCGCTGCTGCTGCTCGGCCGGCGCACCTCGCGGCGCCGCGCCACCCCGGAGCACCCGTTCGGCTACGGCCGAGACAGGTACTTCTACTCGTTCGTGGTGGCCCTGCTGCTGTTCACTCTCGGTTCGGTGTTCGCGGTCTACGAGGGCATCGAGAAGATCACCCACCCGCACCCGCTCACCACGCCCGTTGTCGGGGTGGCCATCCTGCTGGTCGCGACCATCCTGGAAGGGTTCAGCTTCCGCACCGCGGTACGCGAGTCGGCGCCGCTGAAGGGCTCCGCGAGCTGGTTGCGGTTCCTCCGCCAGGCCAGGGCGCCCGAACTGCCGGTGGTGCTGCTGGAGGACACCGGCGCGCTGGTCGGCCTGCTGTTCGCGCTGCTCGGTGTGGTGCTCTCGCTGGTCACCGGCGACCCGCTGTGGGACGGCGTGGGCACCGTCGCGATCGGCGCCCTGCTCGGCGCGATCGCGCTGTTCCTGATCGTCGAGATGAAGAGCCTGCTGATCGGCGAGGGCGCCACCCCGGAGGAACTGCACACCATCGTCACCGCCCTGGAAGCCGGCAGGGTGGAGCGGGTGATCCACATCCGCACCCAGTACCTCGGGCCGGACGAGCTGCTGGTCGCCGCCAAGATCGCGCTGGTCAGCGAACTCCCGCTGGCCGAGGTCGCGCAGGCCATCGACGACGCGGAGCTGCGGGTGCGCGGCAAGGTGCCCGCGGCGCGGCTCATCTACCTGGAGCCCGACCTGGACCGCAGCACCGCCGAGCGGTCCGTCCCGGCCGACTGAAACGGGTGGTCCGTACCGCACAGGTGGTCGGCGAGGTGACACGAACGCGCGTACGGTGAGCCTTACCTGGCCGTTCGTGTGACCCGCGTCACGAACGGTGACGGCGGTGCTTGGGGGAATGGGGGAGGTTGCCGTGCTGGGGAACCGCCTGTGGCGCACCAAGTCCGTGGAACAGTCCATCGCCGACACCGACGCGCCGGCGACACGGCTCCGCAAGGACCTCACCGCGCTCGACCTGACCGTCTTCGGTGTCGCCGTGGTGGTCGGCGCCGGCATCTTCACGCTCGCCGCGAGCACCGCCGGTAACCTGGCCGGCCCGTCCGTCTCGCTGGCCTTCGTGCTGTCCGCGATCGCCTGCGGGCTGGCCGCGCTCTGCTACGCCGAGTTCGCCTCCACCGTCCCGGTCGCCGGCAGCGCGTACACGTTCTCCTACGCCACCTTCGGCGAGTTCATCGCCTGGGTCATCGGCTGGGACCTGGTGCTCGAGTTCGCCGTCGGCGCGGCCGTGGTGGGCAAGGGCTGGTCGTCCTACCTGCAGAACCTGCTCGGCCTCGGCGGGCCGGGCATGCGCACCACCGTCCACCTCGGCGCGGTGAGCCTCGACTGGGGCGCGGTGCTGCTGGTCGCGGTGCTGACCGGGCTGCTGGCCGCGGGCACCAAGCTGTCCTCCCGCGTCAGCCAGGTGATCACCGCGATCAAGATCCTGGTGATCCTGCTGGTCATCCTGCTCGGCCTGCGCTACGTCAGCGCGGCCAACTACCACCCGTACATCCCGCCCGCCGCGTCGGCCGGCAGCGGCGCCGGCAGCGGGCTGGAACAGTCCCTGTTCTCCCTCATCGTCGGCGGCGCGACCAGCACCTACGGCATCTTCGGCCTGCTCGCCGCGGCGTCCATCGTGTTCTTCGCCTTCATCGGCTTCGACGTGGTGGCCACCACCGCCGAGGAGACCCGCCGCCCGAAGCGGGACGTGCCGCGCGGCATCCTCGGCTCGCTGGCCATCGTCACGGTCCTCTACGTGGCCGTCGCCCTGGTGCTCACCGGCATGGTCCCGTACACCAACCTGAAGACCAAGCCGGACGGCACCAAGGCCACCCTGGCGACCGCGTTCGCCGACCACGGCGTCACCTGGGCCGCGGTGGTGGTCGCGATCGGCGCGCTGGCCGGCCTCACCACGGTGGTCCTGGTGCTGCTGCTCGGCCAGATCCGGGTGCTGTTCGCGATGTCCCGGGACGGCCTGCTGCCCCGCCCGCTCGCGATCACCGGCCACCGGGGCACCCCGGTGCGCGCCACCCTGCTGGTCGGCCTGCTGGTCGCCGTGGCGGCCGGATTCTTCCCGGCGGAGAAACTCGAGGAGATGGTCAACGTCGGCACGCTGTTCGCGTTCGTGCTGGTCTCCATCGGCGTGCTGATCCTCCGCCGCACCCGGCCCGACCTGCCGCGCGGGTTCCGCACCCCGCTCGTGCCGCTGGTGCCGATCCTGTCGGTGGCGTCCTGCCTGTGGCTGATGCTCAACCTCACCGCGCTGACCTGGGTGCGGTTCGCCGCCTGGATGGCCCTCGGCCTGGTCATCTACTTCCTGTACGGCGTCCGCCACTCCGTCCTCGGCCGCCGCCTCCGCGGCCTCCCCGCCGAACTCGGCGGACCCGCCCCCACCCAACGCGCCTTCCCGACCTGACCGCTCGGAGGGTTGGCCTGCTCGCCAAGCCGCCCGAATTCGGCGACACTGGAGGTCATGAGCGAGCATCCGGTGAGCGTGTCCGCGGACGGTTTCGAGTCGTGGAACGATGCTGTTCGCCGGGCCGAGCGCGGCGAGACTGTCGCCGTGATCGCGCACGGCGAGCACGTGGCCGACGTCGTGCCCTCGGGCGAACTCGCGCGCCTCCGCGAGACAATCGAGGTGTTGGCTGATCCGGAGGCCCGTCGTGCTCTGGAAGACACGGACGACGTCCTGGAGGGTACCGACGCTATTCGCGCCCTTCTCGCCGAGCGAGCCGAACGCGAGGGCCGGTGACGTCCCGACAACGCTTTACGGTCGCGATCAACGCGACCACGCGGCGAGCCTTAGCCGAACGCCTTCCCTTTGAGGTCGCCATGGCCGTGTACGAGTTTCTGGACGGCCCGTTGTCCGAGAACCCGCACCGCGTTGGAAAGGAACTCGAGGTGCCTTACGACGGTGTCTAGGCGGCTCGGGTGATGAGGGAGTGGCGTATCCTCTACACGATCGACGATGCCGCCCGCGACGATGAACTGGCGATTTCCTGACCTTCACCTATGCCGCGCGCCGGTCAGCCGCCACATAACTGAAGCGTGGCAGGATGTCTCGGAATGTGCCGTGGCCCTACCAGGATTCCTCGTTCCGCAGCGCTTCAAGGGCTTCGCTGAGTCGATCTTTTCCGTCGTTGGGCCGCATGACCGGGCGGTACCCGGGTCTGGTGGCCGGTTTCCTTTTCTTCGCAGTGGAAGCCACCGGTACGTGCGGCTTCGGATCGGTCGCAGCGGCGTGTGCCGTGTTGTTCTCGTTCACCGTATTCCGGATTCTCTCAGTTGGTCAATGCAGGATTTGTTGACAATTTCTCGCAGTTGTTCCTCCGAACGTCCCCAGTCGGCGTCCCACTCGTCGTCGAGGCACGACAACTGGCCGAGCGGGAGACTGACGATCCAGTCGGGGAAGTAGGGTTCCGCGATCTCGACAACCTTCTGGACCAACCATCGCTCGCTGGCCCGGCCGTTCACCTGAAGCTCGGCGATGGCCGTGAACGCGACCATCGCCGCGGCCCGTTCGGCCCGATGGTTGGCAGCGTCGATATCTGGCGCGGTGACGCCGCACTCGGCCAGTGGACCATCCAGCAAGTCGCGGACCTCTCGCGGGTCGTCACCGCGCAGACCGGCAAGTTCGGCGAGGGCTTCCCCGCCGTGTCCAGCCGCCAGCCAGTGCGCGGCCCAGAGCGGAACCCGCTCGGTGGCAAGCGTGTCCAGGACAAGCCACGCGGCTACCAGAGAGGGTGACGGTATCTCGACGTCGTCCTGCGGCGGCCAGTCACGCACCAGCGGCATCATGCCGGCGATAACCCTGTCCGGCCAGCCGGTTTCCTTGACCGAGGTAGTCACTCGTTCGGGTGAGCGCGGCGCAATTACGGACGCTGGGTTCCGCTCGCAGGCTATGTGTTGATCAATAGTCCGGGAGGTGGCCGGTGGCCGAGCCGTTCAGTCCGATCGTGCCAAGGCTGCGGCTGGCGCGTGAACTGAAGCGGCTGCGGGAGATCGCCCGGCTCAGCCTCGATCACGCGGCCAAGGAACTGGATGTCTCCACGGCGACCCTCAGCCGTATCGAGAACGGAAAGCAGGGCGTCAACGTCCACCTCGTGCGCAGCATGCTCGACCTCTACAACGGCAGCGACTGCTGGAACGAACTGCTGGACCTGGCCCGCCAGGCCCGCCGCAAGGGTTGGTGGCAGGAGTACGGAATCAGCGACTACGGCTACGTCGCCCTGGAAACGGATGCCGCGGTCGTGCGGGACTTCCAACTCACGCTCGTACCAGGGTTGCTCCAGACCAGCGCGTACGCGCGGGCGGTGTTCGAGGCGGAGGGTGATGTGCCAAGCCGTGACATCGGCCGACACGTCGATGTCCGCATGCTGCGCCAGGGTCGGCTCCATGCCGACGAGCCCCTTGTGCTCGAAGCGGTGGTACACGAGCACGCGCTGCGTTCCTTGGTCGGAGGCGCGGTAGCCATGCGTGAGCAGCTTCTGAACATCTCCGAGTTAGCCGCGCTCCCGAATGTGACGTTGCACGTTCTTCCTGCGGCTGCTGGCGCGCACGTCAGCATGCAGGGTGCGTTCACGGTGCTGAGCTTCCCACGCGACGTCTTGCCGGATCGGCTTTACATCGCGCACTCCACCGGCGCGTTGCACATCGAGAAGGTCGATCAGGTCCGCGCCGCTAGGCTGAAGTTCGACCGCCTACGGGGGTGCGCGCTCGATCCGGACGCATCGATCCGCTTTGTCCGTCAGGTGGCCGGGGAGCTGTAGCTGGCGACGAAGGGCGGTGCGGGATTGCCCAGTGTGCACATGTCCAACGCCCGGTGGCGGAAGAGCAGCCGCAGCGGTGGCGGCAACAACGACAACTGCGTCGAGGTGGCGGTGGCTGAGACGGTGGTCGCTGTTCGGGACTCGAAGAACGCGGCTGGTGCCGTGCTGACCTTCCCGCGGACTGCGTGGTCTGAGTTCGTCGCCGGTGTCCCTCGATGAGCGCGAAACCCGTGCTGTGCCTGGATGTCGGGTCGACGTGGACGAAGGGGGCGTTGGTCGGCGAGGCCGGGGAACTGCTCGGCACGGCGCAGCATCCGACGACGCCGCCAGAGGTGCGGGACGGGATCGCCGAGGTGGCCGCGCGGCTCGGGGCGTCAGACGCGGACGTGTTCGCGTGCTCGTCGGCCGGTGGTGGGCTGCGGCTGGCCGTGGTCGGGCAGGAGCGGCTGATCAGCGCCGAGGCCGGGTACCGGGTGGCACTGTCCGCCGGGGCGAAGGTGGTGCACGTCGCCGCCGGTGAGCTGGACGGGGCGGGGTTACGGGCGCTACGGGCCGCCCGGCCGGACCTGGTGCTGCTGGTCGGCGGCACCGACGGCGGGGACCGCCGCGTGCTGCTGCACAACGCGCACCGGCTGGCCACCAACCGACTGCGCACCCCGATCGTGCTGGCCGGCAACGCCGACGCCAGGGACGAGGCGCTGGCCATCCTGCGGGACACCGGCCGCACCGTGGCGGCCACCGACAACGTGCTCCCCGACGTGGGCGAACTCGCGCCAGGGCCGGCGCGAAAGGCGATCCGGGAGGCGTTCCTGCGGCACGTGATCGGCGGCAAGGGGCTGTCGCGCGGTCCGGCGTTCCGCCGCATGGTGCGCGCGGTGACCCCGGACGCGGTGCTGGCCGGGGTGTCCCGGCTGGCCGGTGTGCTCGCCGAGCGGGACGGCAGCGGCGGCGCGGTCCTCGTGGTCGATGTCGGCGGAGCCACCACGGACGTGTACTCGGCGGTGTCCACACCGGACGGAGGCGAGCGGGCCGTCGGGCTGCCGGCCGACCGGCGCACGGTCGAGGGGGACCTCGGCATGCGGTGGTCGGCGCCGACGGTGGTGGCCGAGGCGGCAGCGGAACGGCTGGTCGACGCCGGTCAGGCGGCGGAACTCGGGGAGGCGGCGGAGAGGCGAGCCACCGACGTCGGCTGGGTGCCGGACGACGCGCGGGAGAGAACCGTCGACCTGACGCTCGCCCGCCTGGCCGTGGTGCTCGCCGTCCGCCGGCATCTGCGGCTGGTCGACGGGCGGCTCGGGCCGCGCGGCGCCGGGCTGCTGGTCCTCTCCGGCGGTGTGTTCCGGCACGCCGACCGCGACGCCCTCGCCGGCCTGGAACACGACCTGCGCGCGGACCCGGTGCTCCGGCCGGTGCTGCGCGGCGCGGCGGTCACGGTGGACGCCGACTACGTGCTCGCGCCGGCCGGGTTGCTGGCGGGCGCCGGCCGGCAGGCCACCGCCGACGCCCTGCTCACCGGCCGTCTGGCGGCCGAATCGGCGGTCGCCAGCGGTTGACCGGCCAGGCCGCTACTCGTCCAGGCCCCGCGCCACGGCCGCGTCGACGTGCAGGCGCGTGGTGGGGAACACCGGGACCGGGCTGTCCTCGGGCCGGACGAGCCGATCGTCTTCACCGGTCCACTCCGCCAGGGCTGTCGAGCGAAAACGGCCGTCACGGCCCGTCCTGCGGTGCCAGCCCGCTCGGCTCCCGGCTGCCGTTGACGGCGGCGAGCAGATTGGGCGGCTCCTCGGCCGGCTCCTCGGTCACCGTGGGTTCGAGGCCTGCGGCCATGGCCACCGCGCGGTCCCATTCCGGGTCGGAGTAGTAGTCGGCGTGGCCGAGCACCCCGGCGCGCCAGCGGCGGCCCGGGAACGGGCCGCGCTGCGGGTCGGGCAGCCAGTGGTCACCGCCGAGCACCAGCACCCCGGTCGGCCCGCGGGTCGCGGCGGGCAGCGCGCCGTCCGTGCCGTCCGCGCGGAACCCGACGCCGAGCAGCATCCCGCCGTAGACCTGGCGACCCCAACTGGACACCGCGCCGCCAAGCGGGTCGGTGCCCCGGCACAGCGCCCGCCAGCGGCCGCCCAACTCGCCGAACAGCGCGGTCAGCGACGCGTGCGGCACCACGGCCGGGAACGCTCTCGGGTAGGCCCACTGCAGCTGCGACCCCGCTGTGACCAGGCCGACCCGCTCGTGGTCCGCGTCCGGCAGCGCGGCGAGCAGCCGGGACGCGGCCACCGCGACCAGCAGGCTGCCCTGGCTGTGCCCGGTGAGCACGACGCGGGTGTTCGGGTCTTTGAGGTGCTCCGCCGCCCGGGCGGCCACCTCGGGCACCGCCTTGAGTGCGTAGCAGGGCGGCACCACGGGATGCGCCTCCCTCGGCCAGAACGACGCCAGGTCGTACAGGATGCCGAGGCCGCGTGCCGCGCCCGGGCGCGCAGCGGCGAGATACACCAGCCGCAGCAGCCCGCCGACCAGCAGCCACAGCACCGCCACCCCGACCGTGGACAGCGGCTGCAGCCAGTCCGGCAGCGGCAGCAGGCCGAGGCGGACCAGGATGGCGAGCGCCGCGCCGGTGGCCAGTGCGCCGGCCACGGCGAGCAGCACGTGCTGCCCGTGGCCGCGTTCCAGGCTGGCCCGCGCCCAGGCCCGGGCCGCGCGCCGGGCATCCTCCGGCCGGCCCTCGTGCAGCAGCCCGACCTCGGGTGCGGTGTCCCGGCCCCGGCGCGCGGACAGCCAGCGCAGCATCGCGGCGACGCCGACCCCGGTGAGCGCGGCCGCCAGCCCGAGCACCGCGCCGGCGCCCCACAGCAGGGTGATCAGCCGGTAGCCCGCGGGCAGGTCCAGGCGGACGCTGTGGATGGCCTCGCGGACCGTGATCGCCAGGCCGGCGCCGAACCCGCCGCCGAGCAGCGCGCCGAGCACCAGCACCGGCGCGGCCATCCAGCCCCCGGCCCACGGGCGTAGCCGGCGCGGCAGCGCCGACCAGTGGCACCCGCGGCGGGCCAGCAGCGCGGCCGGCGCCAGCAGCACGGCGAATGCCACGCACACCACCACGAGCAGCCCGGCGATGGTCTCCACGGTGGCGTCCGGCCCGGCGAGCCGCTCCGGCAGCGGGGTGGCCAGTACTCCGGAGACGGCGAAGACGACCGCGCCCAGGCCGCCGAGCACCCGCCGGGGCACCGGGCCGAGCCGGGCATGCACCCAGCCGGGCGTGCGGCTCGGGGTGGCCGAGGTGGGGTCGTCCAGCAGCAGTACCCCCACCCCGCACACCGCGAGCAGCACCAGCGAGGCAAGCCAGGTCACCGTGGCCGTGTCCGAGCCGGTCGGCCGCAGCGGGCCGCCGAGCACCAGCAGCGCGGTCACCGCCAGGGCCGCGGTGAGGTGCAACGTGCGCAGCGCCGCGGTGTCCGGGTCGGCGTCCACCGTGGCCCCGGGCAGCTTCGGGTCGACGCCCTCGCGCGGCGCCGTCGTCGCGGTCGCGTCCTCGGACACCTTCCAGTTCACCGTGGACACCCGGTGCAGCACGTACGCGGCCAGTGCCACCGGGAGCAGGCCGGCCGCCGGGCGCACGCCGGGTAGCTCGCGCAGCCACTCTCCGACCGTGCCGGCCAGGCAGGATGAGCCGGGCGCGAGGCACTGGGCGGCCAGCAGGTCGAAGCTGACCACTGTCAACTGGGCGGTGAGCAGCATCGTCAGCAGTAACGCGGCCAGCCGCAGGAGCGCGCGCAGCAGGTAGCCGAGCACCCGGGCCGGGCGATCGCCCTCGGGCACCGGCGGCAGCATCCAGTGCGCGACGTTGGCCAGCGCGAACGGGAACAGCAGCGCCCAGGTCGACTTGGCCAGCCCGCCGGAGGTCATCGCGCCCCAGTGGTAGCCCTCCACGGTGCGGGTGACCGGCTGCACCGCGGCGTGCAGCACCGGCCCGGGCGCCGGTCTGCGCAGCCGGTCCGCCGGGCGCACGATCCGGCCCACCCCGTCGCCGGCCACGTCCACCGCGGCCACCGCGTCGACCAGGTCCTCGGGCGCGGTCCCGTGCACGCCATGCACCCTCAGCTCGACCACCCGCGTGTCGGGCCCCGGCATCAGCACGGCTCCTCCCTTCGCGACTTCGCGCGCCGCCGCGATCGTGTCGGCAGGGCGCCTCTGGCCACCCCGATCGCGGGCCCGGCGGCCCGGCGCGCGCGGGTCGCCCCACGTGCCGCGACTCACGTCGGCCAGGTAACCTCTGCGGCTCCGCGAACCGTCAGGCTCGCGATCATTCTTCGAGATGACGCGGCGCGCCGCTGCGGAACGGCGCGATTTCCGTCGATCGGACGGGAGCCGCAGGTGGTGGGCGGTAGGGTCGAGGCGCGAAAACCGGATCCAGGGAGGGGCGCGCCCATGACCGCAGAACGGCTGCAGACCCGCAACGGCGTCGACTTCGCCGTTGCCGATCTCGCGCAGGCCGAGTTCGGCCGCAAGGAGATCCGGCTGGCCGAGCACGAGATGCCGGGGTTGATGGCGCTGCGCCGGGAGTACGCCGAGGTCTACCCCCTGCGGGGCGCCCGGATCTCCGGATCGCTGCACATGACGGTGCAGACCGCCGTGCTGATCGAGACGCTGGTCGCGCTGGGTGCCGAGGTGCGGTGGGCGTCCTGCAACATCTTCTCCACCCAGGACCACGCCGCGGCCGCCGTGGTGGTCGGCCCGCACGGCAGCCCCGAGGAGCCGAAGGGCGTGCCGGTGTTCGCCTGGAAGGGTGAGTCGCTGACCGAGTACTGGTGGTGCACCGAACGCGCGCTGACCTGGCCGGACGGCGCCGGCCCGAACATGATCCTGGACGACGGCGGGGACGCGACGCTGCTGGTGCACAAGGGCACCCAGTACGAGAAGGCCGGCGTGGTGCCCTCACCCGAGGAGGACGACCCGGAGGAGTGGAAGGTCATCCTGGAGCTGCTGCGGGCGTCCCTCGCGGCCGACCCGGGCAAGTGGACCAAGATCGGCGAGGGCATCCGGGGCGTCACCGAGGAGACCACCACCGGCGTGCTGCGGCTGTACCAGCTCGCCGCCGCGGGTGAGCTGCTGTTCCCGGCGATCAACGTCAACGACTCGGTCACCAAGTCGAAGTTCGACAACCGCTACGGCATCCGGCACTCACTGATCGACGGCATCAACCGGGGCACCGACGTGCTCATCGGCGGCAAGGTGGCGGTGGTCTGCGGCTACGGCGACGTGGGCAAGGGCGCCGCCGAGTCGCTACGCGGCCAGGGCGCCCGGGTGATCGTCACCGAGATCGACCCGATCTGCGCGCTGCAGGCCATGATGGACGGCTACCAGGTGGCCAAGTTGGAGAGCGTGCTCGACACCGCCGACATCGTGATCACCACGACCGGTAACAAGGACGTGGTCACGGTCGACCACATGGCCCGGATGAAGCACCAGGCGATCCTGGGCAACATCGGTCACTTCGACAATGAGCTGGACATGGCCGGCCTGGCCCGCTACCCCGGGATTCACCGGATCAACATCAAGCCGCAGGTGGACGAGTGGGTGTTCCCGGACGGGCACTCGATCATCGTGCTGTCCGAGGGGCGGCTGCTGAACCTGGGCAACGCCACCGGTCACCCGTCGTTCGTGATGTCGAACTCGTTCTCCAACCAGGTCATCGCGCAGGTCGAGCTGTTCACCAAGTACCAGGGGTACGACCGCGAGGTGTACCGGCTGCCCAAGATCCTCGACGAGAAGGTGGCCAGGATCCACGTCGAGGCGCTCGGCGGTGAGATCACCAAGCTCACCAAGGACCAGGCCGAGTACATCGGCGTGGACCCGGAGGGCCCGTTCAAGTCGGAGCACTACCGGTACTGACAGCCTCCTCCGACGGGACTGACCGGCGGTGACGAGCTGGGAACGCGCCGGGACAGGCTCTGACGGCCTGTTCCGGAAGTGGACTCACCTGCGAGCCCCGGCGACGCGATCGCGGCGCGCGTTCAGGAGCAGGCACTGAGTCGCCCCGCCGAGACCGCGGGCCGGTTACGTCGTGCCGGGTGGCCGCCCCTTCTGGGCGGCCACCCACGACGCGATCTGGGCGCGGGAGGTGAAGCCGAGCTTGGTCAGGATGTGCTCGACGTGCGTGTCCGCGGTGCGCGGCGAGATCACCAGCCGCTCGGCGATGTCCCTGTTGGTCATGCCCTCGGCGACCAGTTCGGCGATCTCCCCCTCGCGCCGCGTCAGCGGTGCCTTCCTCGGGCTCGGCGGTGGCGCGGCGGCTTCGACCGGGCGTCGCCCCAGCGCGAGGTTCACGGCCGCGTCGGTGGGCAGTTGCCTGCCGTGCTGGAACGCCGCGTCGAACGCGGCGTCGCCGAGCGCCTTGCGGGCACGGTCCCACTGCCGGCGGTGCTGGGTCTCGAAGCCCATGTAGTTCTCCGGCGAGGCTCCGACCGCGTCCCACAGGGTGCTGGCGGCGCCGAACAGCTCGGCTGCCCGGGTGTGCTGGTCACGACGCTCGGCGATCCACGCCAGGGTGTCGAGGGCGAAGGCCATGGCGAGCTTCATGCCGAGCCGTTGGTGCAGCTCGAGTGCCTCGCGGGCGGCGGAGTCGGCGTCGTCCAGCGAGCCGTAGGGCACTTCGATCTGGGTCACCTCCCACAGCGCCCACGACCGCCAGCCCACCTCGCCGAGCGCCGTCGCCTTCCCGATGCACTCGTGCAGCAGGGCCAGCCCCTTCTCGGGATCTCCGTGCAGGCCCACGGTCGCGCCGAGCAGCATCAGGCTGATCAGTTCCCCGCGCATGTCCCGGGCCGCCCGGAACGCCGCGAGCGCCTCCCCGAACAGCGTGACCGCCGTGTCCCGGTCGCCGCTGAAGAGGGCACCGAGAGCCGTTGCCTGGATCAGGTAGGCGCGCTCGGCCTCGACCCCGAGCGCGCCGTTGAGCATCACGGCATCGGCGAGCAGCCGTCGTGCCGCGGGGATGTCGCCCTGGAGCGTCGCGTACCAGGCGTTCATCCGCAGCCCGGCCACCCGTTCCGGGGTGGGCTCGGTCGCCACCCGCAGGGTCCGGTCCAGCCAGTGCCGCAGCTCGGTGTAGAGGCCGCGCACCGCCCAGTAGTCGTCGAGCCGCGCGGCAAGGCGCAACCCGGCGACCGCCTCACCGGGCTCCTGGGCGCAGAACTCCAGCGCCACCCGCAGGTTGGGGTGTTCCCGCTGCAACCGGCGAACCCAGTCGACCTGGTGCGGACCGATCCACTCGGCCTCGAACCGCGCGGCGAGCCGCCCGTACCAGTCGCGGTGGCGGCGCCGGACGGCGGTGAGTTCGCCGGCCTCGGCGAGCATGTCCTCGCCGTACTCCCGGATCGTCTCGAGCATCCGGTACCGCACGGTGGCGCCGTGCTCCTCGCGCATCAGGATCGACTTGTCCAACAGGGAATCCACGGTGCTGTACACGTCCGCGGGGTCCAGGCCGCCGCCGGCCACGTATTCGGCGGCGGCCAGGTCGAAGCTGCCGGAGAACACCGCCGCGCGCGCCCAAACGTGCCGTTCCCGCTCGGAGCACAGCTCGTAGCTCCAGTCGATGAGCGCCCGTAGCGTGCGCTGCCGGGTGGGCGCGCCGCGCGCGCCGCCGGAGAGCAGCCGGAAGCGCTCGCGGAGCCGCTCGACGATCTGGTCCAGGGACAGTGCCCGCAGGCGGGCCGCGGCCAACTCGATGGCCAGCGGCATCCCGTCCAGGTCGTGGCACAGCCGGGCGACGGCCCGGTAGTTCTGTTCGGTCACGCTGAAGTGCGGCCACACCGCGGCGGCACGTTCGGCGAACAGCAGCACCGAGTCGTACTGCATGACCGCGTCCGGCGACCGGACGTGGTCCGGATCGGGAACCTGGAGCGGCGCGACCGCGAACGTGCTCTCCCCGACCAGGCCGAGCGACTGGCGGCTGGTGGCCATGACCGTCAGCCCGGGGCAGTTGCGGATGAGCCGGTCCACGAACGCCGCCACCTCGTCGACCAGGTGCTCGCAGTTGTCCAGCAGGAGCAGCGTCGGGCTGTCGGCGACGTGGTCGATGACCGTGTCGATCGGGGACCGCTTGGTGTGGTCGTACAGGCCCAGGGTCTCCGCGACGGTGGTGCCCAGCAGGCTGGGGTCGCGAAGCTCGCCGAGCTCGACGAACCACACGTTGTTCCGGAACGCCCGCCCCGTGTCGCCGGCCGTGCGCACGGCCAGCCGGGTCTTGCCCACCCCGCCGGGACCGGTGATGGTGACCACGCGGTAGTTGGACAGCAGCCGCCTGATCTGGCCGATCTCACGTCGGCGGCCGAAGAAGCTCGTCGTGTCGAACGGCAGGTTGCCGACCCGACGTGGGGTACCGGTGCGGAGGGCCGCCGTCATGGCGCCAGGCTAGCCGGATTGCCCGCTGACATGCGCAGCCGCGCTGTGTTCCCGGGACCAGGTGATGTCGATGCCGGCCAGGCCGGGGCCGACATCGGGGAAGTACGCGCTGACCACCCCGCCGAGCCCGCACACCAGGTCGTCGGCGCTCGCCGGCTCCGTGCCGTCCGCGGCGCGGAACCGGCGGACGCAGCGGGCCGGCGGCATCTCCGGCCGGAACGACATCTGCACCAGGTAGCTGGCGCACGAGCCGCGGAACATCCGGTACTGCCCGGGGGTGGGCCCGCCGGTGCCGTCCCGGACGGTGAAGCAGAACACGTGCGTCTCGCCCTCCGCGAGCCGCCGGTCGAACAGCAGCTCGGCGACCAGGCCGGGGACCGCGGCGGCGCGCCGGAGCCAGCCGGGCCGGCACCCCTCCGCCGCCACCGCCTCGATGTCCTCGCCCGCCGGTACCTCGTCGGCGTGGTGCACGACGAGGTACCGGTCCGGGCCGTCGACCAGCGCGCGCACCACCATCCGGGTGGTCACCGCCAGCCGCTGGCGGTTCGCCCCGACCAGCACGGTGTCGTGCACCGCGAGCACCTCAAGCTCGGCGTTGCATCGCTTGGCGTCCGGCAGGCTGTCGAACTCAGCGAGCAACGCGACCGTCCGCGCCCAGGCGTCGGCCGGGTCGGCCGGCGTGGCGGGCAGCAGCGGTGCGGGCCCGGCCGGGCGGCCGGCTAGCCGCGCCAGGGTGACCAGTGACTCGCGCGGCAGCCGCAGCACCGACTCCAGGGCTCGGATGGCGCCGACGGCCTTGGGCAGCTCCGGATGCCGGGTGCCGCGCTGCCAGTAGCTCAGCGTGGACTGGCCGACGTGCGCGCCCAGCTCGTCCAGCCGGGCCCGCAGCCGGGCCAGCGGCAGCCCCCGGTGTGCGATGGCCGCCCGCAGGGCGCGGTGGAACGGTCCCTCCCGCAGCGCCTCGTCCAGCTCGGCGGGCAGGTCCCGGCCGTCTCCCCCGATCGGGTCCTCGCCGGCCGCCTGCGTCAGTACCGCGGGCCGTTCCGCCCGAACGGGGTCACCGGTCACCTGGCACCCTTCTGAGCCCTTGACATCCCCGACGCTCACCGTGGTCGTTCCGATCGATCCGAAGCTACGTGACGGTAGTCACTCCAAGTGTTCACTGGAAGTGTGTATAGGCCCGGACTCGTAACGCTGCGCGTCCCGGAACCCGATACAGATTGTCCGTTCCGCCGGTTCCTTCACGTCACGGTGTCACCCATATGGGTGCACGGTTGTGCGGCGAGTGGCCGTCGCCTATTTCGGGGGCTGATGAGTCTCGGAAAACCCGACGAGTGACGGTATTCCCCGCGCCGCTGCGGTCCGTAGGGTTCTGCTCGTGGGACGGCTGGTGGTTATCGAGGGCCTCGACGGGGCGGGCAAGCGCACGCTCGGTGATGGCCTGACCCGCGCGCTGGAGCACCGCGGCGCGACGGTCACCCGCCTCGCCTTCCCCCGGTACGGCGAGAATGTGCACGCCGACCTGGTGCGGGACGCCTTGCATGGTCAGCTTGGCGATCTCGCGCACTCGGTGCACGGCATGGCCGTGCTGTTCGCGCTCGACCGCAGGGACGCGGCACAGCGGATCCGGTCCGACCTGGTCAGGCACGACGTCGTGCTGGTCGACCGGTACGTGGCGTCCAACGCCGCCTACGGGGCGGCACGGCTGCACCAGGGCGCGCGCGGCGAGTTCGTCTCCTGGCTCACCGAGCTGGAGGTCGAGCGGTTCGGCCTGCCGGTGCCGGATCTCCAGCTGCTGCTGCGTGTGCCGCCCGAACTGGCCGCGGCGCGCGCCGAGCACCGCGAGCGCACCGAGTCGGACCGGCAGCGAGACACCTTCGAGGTCGACGGCGGGCTACAGCGCCGCTGCGCCTTGGTCTACGAGGAGCTGGCCGCCACCGGATGGCTGGCTCCCTGGATCGTCGTGGATGGGGCCATCACCGCGGACGTCGGCGCGCTGGCGGGCACGGTGCTCGCCGGCCACGCGCCCGCCGCGCACGAGTAAGCCGGGGTTTCTGACGTGAGTCTTCCGAGCAGTGTCGGTGAATGGGTAAGACAGCAGGCGCCCGCCGGCGTGAGCCTGACGGCCATGCTGATCGCGCGGGCGCGGGCGGAGGAGAGCGACCGTGAGGACGCCCTGTTCCGTGACCCCCTGGCCGGGGGATTCCTGGACGCGGCCGGCCTGCCGGACGGCCTGGACCGGGTGAACGACTTCGGTGGTCCCAACTTCGTGCTGCGCACCCGCTACTTCGACGACCAGCTGCTGGACGCCGCCGAGGCCGGCTGCCGGCAGGTGGTGCTGCTCGCGGCCGGGCTGGACACCAGGGCGTTCCGGCTGCCCTGGCCGGACGGCACCCGGCTGTTCGAGCTGGACCTGCCCGAGCTGCTGAGCTTCAAGGAGCGGGTGATCGCCGAGAGCGAGGCGGCGCCGGCCTGCGAGCGTGCCGTGGTCCGCGCCGACCTGCGCGACGACTGGTCGGTCCCGCTGCTCGACGCCGGTTTCCAGCCGAACGAGCCGACCGCATGGCTGGCCGAGGGGCTGCTGATGTTCCTGCGGCCCGAGGACAACGACCGGCTGCTGGCCCGGATCGGTTCACTCTCCCCGCCGGGCAGCCGGCTCGCCCTGGAACACGTCAACCGGGCGTTCCACCAGTCGCCGGACATGCGCGCCGTACACCGGCGGTTCGCCCTGATCCAGGCGTCCTGGTATGCCACGGTGGAGGACCCGAGGGCCTGGCTGGCCGGGCACGGCTGGCGGGCCCGCGTGCAGCCGGGCGAGGACCTCGCCCGGCGGCTGGGCAGACCGGTGCCCCGCGTCTACGACCCGGAACACCTCGGCTCGGGCCGGATCTGGCTGGTCAGCGCGCAGCGCGCGACGGACTGAGCCACCCGGGTCAGTCCGCGCCGACCAGGTCCGCGCCCCACCGGCGGATCTCCGCCTCCAGGTCCAGCGGCAGGGTGGCCACCCGGGCGCGCATCTCCTCGGTGATTCGATCGTGCGGCACCAGCCAGGACACCTCGAACTCGAGGCCGTCCGGGTCCTTGGCGTACAGCGCCTTGGTGGTCACATGGTCGGATGCGCCCACCAACGCGCCCGCCTCGGTCAGCCGCTTGGCGTAGTCGGCCAGGTCGGCGAGCGTCGGCACCGACCACGCCAGGTGGTACAGCCCAACCGCGCCCCGGCCTGCCGGGGACTCCAGCGCGTCCCGGCCGACCTGGAAAAGGCCCAGGTCGTGGTCGTTGTCCGAGTCCGGCGCGAGCAGGAAGGCCGCGCCGGGCATCTGGTACTTGACCCGGAACCCGAGCACGTCCTGGTAGAAGGCGACGCTGCGCGCCACGTCCCGGACGTACACCACGGCGTGGTTGAGCCGGCGAATCCCCATCGCGTCCTCCCGGGCTGCTGCGTCGCTTGCCGCGACCCCACCTGAGCAAGAACTTCAAATTTCAACTATACATCGGTAACGAAACGCGCCGAACCCGCGCTTTAGAGCCAGAGGCAAGGGGGATGGACGGGATGGGGAGGGCCTGATGGCCGCACCGGAGGAGCCGTACGGGCAGGACAGAACCGGGCAGGGCCGCCGTGACCGCCGGGTACTGCGCGACCGCCAGCCGAGCAGTGCGAACATGTGGGGCATGAAGGCGCGCGTGCTGGTGGTTGACGACGATCCCGCGCTGGCGGAGATGTTGACAATCGTGCTGCGGGGTGAGGGGTTCGACACCGCGGTGGTCTCCGACGGTGCCCGCGCACTGCCGGCACTGCGTGAGATGAAACCGGACCTGGTCCTGCTCGATCTGATGCTGCCGGGCATGAACGGCATCGACGTGTGCAAGGCCATCCGGGCCGAGTCCGGTGTCCCGATCGTGATGCTCACCGCCAAGAGCGACACCGTGGACATCGTGCTGGGCCTGGAGTCCGGGGCCGACGACTACGTGGTCAAGCCGTTCAAGCCGAAGGAGTTGGTGGCCCGCATCCGGGCGCGACTGCGGCGCACCGAGTCGGAGCCGGCGGAGATCCTCAACATCGGCGACCTGACCATCGACGTGCCCGGGCACGAGGTGACCAGGGAGGGCAAGCCGATCCAGCTCACCCCGCTGGAGTTCGACCTGCTCGTCGCGCTGGCCCGCAAGCCCCGCCAGGTGTTCACCCGCGAGGTGCTGCTCGAGCAGGTGTGGGGGTACCGGCACGCCGCCGACACCCGGCTGGTCAACGTCCACGTGCAGCGGCTGCGGTCCAAGGTGGAGAAGGACCCGGAGCACCCCGAGGTGGTGCTCACCGTGCGAGGCGTCGGCTACAAGGCCGGTCCCCCGTGACCGCGAACCTCCGGATGCGCACCGGCGTTGCCCGGGACCGGCCCCGCGACCAGTGACGGAGCAGGCACACTGGTTACCGTTCGCCGGGGGCGAGGTAGCCTGCCGCCTCCGGTAACTGTTCGCGTGGAGAATCCGGCATGAGCTACGACGCGTGGCTGGCTCGGCCCGCGGTGCGTTATGCCCGCCGCGGGCTGGCCGAGGCGCGTCGGCAGTGGGTCGCCTTCGGCGAGCGCTGGCGGCGGTCGCTGCAACTCCGCGTGGTGATCAGCACGCTGGCGCTGTCCCTGGCCGTGGTGTTCGTGCTGGGCATGGTGCTGGAAACGGAGATCACCGAGCGGCTGCTGGCCACCAAGACCCAGGCGGCCATCGCGCAGGCGGAGTCCAGCGCGCTGGTGGTGGAGCGCGAGCTGACCGGCGTGAACCCGGGGGCGGACGCGCTGGAGGGCCGGTTCCGCAGCGCGCTGAACAAGCTGACCAGCCCGGGCAGCGACCAGCAGGACGCGGCCAGCTCCGCGGCCGGGGCGTTCCAGCCGGTGCTCGCCGACGGTACCGGCAGGGACTCCACCGGCAACGCACCGTCCGCCGGCCCGTACAACGACGTGCCGGAGGCGCTGCGCCGGTACCCGGAGAACGGCACCATCGGCACCATGATCAACACGGTGGATCGGGACGGTACCCGGACCACCATGCTGATCGTGGGCGTGCCGGTGAGCAGTTCGTCCCACCCGCTGCAGCTCTACTTGCTCTTCCCGCTCACCGCCGAGCAGCGCACCACCAGTGTGGTGCAGAGCACCCTGCTGGTCGGCGGAGTGGTGCTGCTGGTGCTGCTGGCCGGCATCGCCAACCTGGTCACCCGCCAGGTGGTGCTGCCGGTGCGGCAGGCCGCCGAGGTGGCCGGCCGGTTCGCTGACGGCAAGCTGGATGAGCGGGTGCCGGTGGTCGGCGAGGACGAGGTGGCCCGGCTCGCCGAGTCGTTCAACGAGATGGCCGCGAGCATCCAGGACCAGATCCACCAGCTCGAGGAGTTCGGCCAGCTCCAGCGGCGGTTCACCTCCGACGTGTCGCACGAGCTGCGCACCCCGCTGACCACCGTGCGGATGGCCGCCGACGTGCTGCACGCCTCCCGCGAGCAGTTTCCCGGCGGCCTGGCCCGCTCCACCGAGTTGCTGGTCGACGAGCTGGACCGGTTCGAGGCGCTGCTCGGCGACCTGCTGGAGATCAGCCGCCTGGACGCGGGAGTGGAGGAGCTCACCGAGGAGGAGGCGGACCTGCGGGTGCTGGTGCACCACGCGGTCAACGCGGTGCGGGCCATCGCGGACACCGCGGGCACCGCCATCGAGCTGCGCCTGCCCGATCACGCGGTCACCGCGGAGCTGGACGCCCGGCGGATCGAGCGCATCCTGCGCAACCTGCTGGCCAACGCGATCGACCACGGCGAGGGCCTGCCGATCGAGGTGCGGGTGGCCTCCGACGACCACGCGGTCGCGGTGACCGTTCGGGACCACGGCGTCGGGCTGCGGCCCGGCGAGGCCGAGCTGGTATTCACCCGATTCTGGCGAGCCGACCCGTCCCGCAACCGGCGCACCGGCGGCACCGGCCTCGGCCTGTCCATCAGCCTGGAGGACGCCCGCCTGCACGGCGGCTGGCTGGAGGCGTGGGGTGAACCCGACCAGGGCGCCTGCTTCCGGCTCACCCTGCCGCGCCGCCAGGGCTGGGAGCTGACCGGCAGCCCCCTGGAACTGCCCCCGGCCGACTTCACCCCCGTCGAGGCCGCGCGGCCGGACCGGGCGGGCGCGGCCCCGGTGGGCGCGGCCCCGGCGGAAGCGGAAGCGCGGCCGGCTGCGGAGGCGTTCCCGGGGGAACCGGGCCGCGGCACCCCTCCGGTGGGCGGCAACGGGCAGCCGCCGGCGGCGGCCGAGCGGGGCGCGGCACCGGCCGACGAGCCGACCAGGGAGGAGGTCGGGTGAGGCGATCGCCCCGGGCTGTGCGGATACTTCGGGCCGCGCTGGCCGTGCTGTGCGCGGCCCTGCCGGCGATCGGCTGCGCGGCCATCCCCGAGTACTCGCCGCCGCAGGCGGTGAAGGGCGCGGACGAGAGTCGGCGTGCGTCCCCGGTGGCCGAGCCGGAGCGGGACGCCGACCCGCTCACCCTGGTCCGCAACTTCATCCTGGCCAGCTCGAGCCCGGACGGCGACCACGCGGCCGCCCGGCTCTACCTCACCAAGCAGGCCCAGGACCAGTGGAACACCAAGGCCAGCCCCTCGGTGATCGCGGACAGCTTCGACACCCTCTACAGCCCCAGCGTGACGCCGTCTGGCAGCGCCAGCCGCACCACCGTGGTGCTGCGGGCCACCAAGGTCGGCCGCCTCGGCCCGGACAGCGCGTTCACCCCGGAGGTGGGCACCGAGGAGGTGCCCATGCAGGTGGAGCGGCAGCCGGACGGCCAGTGGCGGATCTCCGAGCCACCGGACGGGGTGCGGGTCACGCTGAGTGGCTTCACCGAGAACTACCACCAGGCGCGGTTGTACTTCTTCGACCCGGACCGCCAGGTGCTCGTGCCGGACCCGCGCTACGTGGTGGCCCAGCCGCCCAGCGGCATGCCGGCCCGGGTGATGGACCTGCTGCTCGCCGGCCCCTCCCAGGCGCTGGGCGGCGCGGTGCGCAGCGCCATCCCGCCGACCGTGAGCACCCGAACCAACCCGGTGGAGACCCCGGACGGTGCGCTGGAGGTCAACCTCGACCAACTCGGCGACCAGACCGTGCAGAACAAGCGGCTGATCGTGGCGCAGATCGTGCGGTCCCTGCAGGGCGTGACGAACAGCCGGGTGCGGATCGAGTCCGGCGGCATGCCGCTGTTCCCGGACCATCCCGACTGGCTGCCCGGTGACATCCCGTCCTACGACGCCCAGACCATGCCCGGCGCCGACCTGCAGGGACTGGTGGTCGCGGGCGGCAGGGTGCGCTCGCTCAAGGACGGCAGCCCGGTGCCGGGGCCGGCCGGCTCCGGCGAGTATCAGGTGGTCAGCGGCGCGCAGTCGGCGGACGGCTCGGAGCTGGCCGTGGTGGTGCGCCGGCCGGCCGGCGGGATGGCGTTGCGGGTCGGCCGGTACGGCGAGACGCCGCGCGAGGTCGACCTGCCTGCCAGCCAGCTGACCCGGCCGACCTGGGCGCCCGGCGGCTCCACCACGGACGCCAGCAACGAGCTGTGGACGGTGGCCGACGGCAACGTGGTCCGGGTGGTCAAGACCGCGGAGGGGGTCTGGGTGCCGCAGGCGGTCAACGCGGCGGAGCTGACCCAACTCGGACCGATCACCGACCTTCGGCTGTCCCGGGACGGGGTGCGGGTCGCCGCGGTCGCCGGTGGCCGGCTGGTGGTCTCCTCGGTGGTCCGCAACCAGGACTCCTCGGTGACCCTGCAGGCACCCAGGGCGTTGCAGTGGGGCAGCCTCGCTGGCGTGGTCGACGTCGACTGGCAGTCGCAGGACAGCCTGGTGGTGGCCACGTCCAGCCCGACCACCCCGGTGGCGCGGCTGCCGGTGGACGGGCTGCAGGTCGACCGGTACAGCAGCGCCAACCTCACCGCCCCGGTCACCGCGGTGGCCGCGGCCCCGGGCCGGCCGGTGATGGTGGTCGACGCCAGCGGCGCGTGGACCGCCAACGACATCGGCGAGGTGTGGCGGTCCATGCCGATCAACTTCGGCGCCGGCTCGCTGCCGTTCTATCCCGGCTGACCCACCCACCGCGGTCCGCGAGTACCGCAGGCCACGGGTCGCCGACGACGGCCAACCCGTTGCGGCGCGGAAACTGTCGGTGCGGCCGGGCATCCTGGCCACATGCTCGGACCGCTGGCTCCGCTGGTCGATCTCGTGGTTCCGGTGCGCTGCGCGGGCTGCCGTGACGCGCCGGGCACCGTGCTCTGCCCGCACTGCCGGGCCGCGTTTGGCGAGCTACTCCCGGTGGCCCGGGCCTGCCTGGCCGAGGGGCCGCCGGCGCATGCGCTGGCCGAGTACCGCGGCGCCGCGCGTGAGGCGGTCCTCGCCTACAAGGAACGCGGCCGGCGGGAACTGGCCGGCCCGCTCGGTGAGCTGCTCGCCGCCGGGCTGCTCTCGCTGCCCGGCGCCCGCGCCGACCACGAGGGCACCTGGTGGCTGGTGCCGGCCCCGTCCCGGCGGTCGGCGGCTCGCCAGCGTGGCGGCGAGCACATGCTGCGGCTGGTCAGGCGCGGTGCCGCGGCGCTCGCCCGGCACGGCCGCGCTGCCGCGGTCGCGCCCGCGCTCCGGCTGCACCGCGGCGCCCGCGACTCGGTGGGGCTGACCGCGGCCGGCCGGGCCGCCAACCTGGCCGGCCGGGTGCGGGTGGTGCCGGCCGGCGCGCCACGACCGGGCACGCCCGTGGTGCTGGTGGACGACGTGGTGACCACCGGCGCCACCGTGCGTGCGTGTGCCGCCGCGCTGGCCAGGGCCGGGCTCGTGGTCACCGCCGTGCTTGCCCTCACCAGGGCCGGAGCCTGATCGGCGGGATGGTCACTCTCCGGTAACGAAGATGCCGCGACTCACTCACATGAGTGAAATCGTAGCCGCTCGCCGGACGGGCCTGCCGTTCGAAACTGCCCTCCGCCCCCGGGACGGGCAGCATCGGGGCGACGCCGGTTCGGCGGTCACCCGACCGGCGGGGTGGCCAGCCGCCCGGTGCGGGCCGCCGCGGCGGCACGGCGCCGGCGGTCGTGCCCGCCCCAGTGGAACGCGCGCCGATGAACACGCCGTGACCGGACGGAAACGCGCTGCCCACCGTGGATCGAACCAGTGGTGCCGAGTGTCGGGGAACCCAGTCGGAAACCAGGCCGTTGACCGGACATGAGGCCGCCGCGCAGCCCGTCCGCCGCAGCCGGGGCGCGGGCGTGCGCAGTGATCGGGCGGGGCCGGTCGAGTGAGACGGCCATCCGCCATCCGGCGGCGTTCCGTACGCGAACGGCAATCCGTCACCGTCCGTGGTCGCAGTGCGTGACGGACTGCGGACGCTTGACATCGGTCGGCGTGGGGACTGTCCTCGCGGCGAAGACCGGGCTAACGTGCAGCGCTATCAGCGATCCCGGCTCGCGGGGAGGAGGCGAAGAGCCCATGACCCTGGCGCCGGAGGACCGTTGACCACGCTCAGCGATCGCACGACCGGCGCCGCGCACTCGTCCTGTTCTGCCTCACAGGAACGGAGGTCGTGTATGGACATCGTCGTGAAGGGCCGCAACGTCGAGGTGCCCGAGCACTACCGGGTGCACGTTCAGCAGAAGCTGGCTCGGATGGAGCGTTACGACAGGAAGTTCATCCGGTTCGACGTTGAGCTCATCCATGAGCCCAACCGCCGGCAGGCCAAGAGCTGCCAGCACGTGGAGATCACCGGGAAGGGCCGTGGACCCGTCGTTCGCGCCGAGGGTTGCGCCAGCGACTTCTACTCCGCGCTCGACCGCGCGGTCAGCAAGCTGGAGAACCGCCTGCGCCGCCTGCACGACCGCCGGCGTGTGCACTACGGGCGCCGGAGCCCGGCCTCCGTCGCGGAGGCGACCGCCCTGGCCGCGAGCGAGACGCCGTCACGGGAGCGGGCGGCCGCGCGAACGGCGGTACTGGATGTCGCCGAACGCACCGACCTGCCCGAGGTGCCCGAGCAGCGCTGGGACGAGGGCATCGAAGAGACCATGCCGGGACGGGTCGTGCGCGAGAAGGAACATCCGGCCAAACCGATCACCGTCGACCAGGCCCTCTACCAGATGGAACTGGTCGGACACGACTTCTACCTGTTCCACGACGCTGACTCGGGACGGCCGAGCGTCGTGTACCGCCGGAGGGGCTTCGACTACGGAGTGATCCGGCTCGCCGAGGAGTGACATCCCGGTAGGGTTGTGGGCAGAACCCACCCCCCGGGCGAGAACGCCGACGGCCCCCGCGAGTGGCACTCGCGGGGGCCGGTCCACGCGGCGGTCCACTCCACCCGGTCCTTCTGACCAGCTTTCTCGTCCCGCACGCAGGGGTTTGCATACGATGGCCGCAAGGCGCCCGTAATGGGTACGTGACGATCAGCTAGCGAGGTCGACCGGATGGTCCTGTCCCGACTGCTCCGCGCCGGCGAGGGCAGAATGCTCAAGCGCCTGCGCAACATCGCGGCGCACATCAACTCACTCGAGGACGACCTCCTGGAGCTGTCCGACAGCGAGCTTCGGGCCAAGACCGAGGAGTTCCGCAAGCGGTACCAGGATGGCGAGTCCCTCGACGAGCTGCTCCCGGAGGCGTTTGCGGTGGCCAGGGAGGCCGCCAAGCGCACCCTCGGCCAGCGCCACTTCGACGTCCAGGTGATGGGCGGTGCGGCACTGCACCTCGGCCAGGTCGCCGAGATGAAGACCGGTGAGGGCAAGACGCTCACCGCGGTGCTGCCCTGCTACCTCAACGCGATCGCAGGCGACGGCGTGCACGTCGTCACCGTCAACGACTACCTGGCCAAGCGCGACGCCGAGTGGATGGGGCGCATCCACCGCTTCCTGGGCCTGCGGGTCGGTGTGATCCTCGCCGAGATGACCCCGGACCAGCGGCGCGAGGCCTACGCGGCGGACATCACCTACGGCACCAACAACGAGTTCGGCTTCGACTACCTGCGCGACAACATGGCCTGGAGCCTGGACGAGTGCGTCCAGCGCGGGCACAACTTCGCCATCGTCGACGAGGTGGACTCGATCCTCATCGACGAGGCCCGCACGCCGCTGATCATCTCCGGCCCCGCCGACCAGTCCTCGCGCTGGTACCAGGAGTTCGCCCGGCTCGCGCCGATGATGAAGCGGGACGTCCACTACGAGGTGGACGAGCGCAAGCGCACCGTCGGCGTCACCGAGGCCGGCGTGGAGTTCATCGAGGACCAGCTCGGCATCGACAACCTCTACGAGGCGGCCAACACCCCGCTGGTCGGCTACCTGAACAACGCGCTGAAGGCCAAGGAGCTCTACAAGAAGGACAAGGACTACATCGTCCGCAACGGCGAGGTCCTGATCGTCGACGAGTTCACCGGCCGCGTGCTGCACGGCCGCCGCTACAACGAGGGCATGCACCAGGCCATCGAGGCCAAGGAGCGGGTGGAGATCAAGGCCGAGAACCAGACGCTGGCCACGATCACCCTGCAGAACTACTTCCGCCTCTACGACAAGCTCGCCGGCATGACCGGTACCGCGCAGACCGAGGCGGCCGAGCTGCACCAGATCTACAAGCTGGGCGTGGTGCCGATCCCCACGAACAAGCCGATGATCCGGCTCGACCAGCCGGACCTGGTCTACAAGACCGAGGAGGCCAAATTCGAGGCGGTCGCCGAGGACATCGCCGAGCGGTACGCCAAGGGCCAGCCGGTGCTGGTCGGCACCACCAGCGTGGAGCGCTCCGAGTACCTGTCCAAGCTGCTGGTGCGCAAGGGCATCCCGCACGAGGTGCTGAACGCCAAGCACCACGAGCGGGAGGCCCACATCGTCGCCCAGGCCGGCCGCAAGGGCGCGGTCACCGTGGCCACCAACATGGCCGGCCGCGGTACCGACATCATGCTCGGCGGCAACCCGGAGCACATGGCCGACGCCGACCTGCGGTCCAGGGGCCTCGACCCGGACGAGACGCCGGAGGAGTGGAACGCCGCCTACCGGCGGGCCCTGGAGGAGGCCAAGGCGGCGGTGAAGGCCGAGGCCGAGGAAGTGATCTGCGCCGGCGGCCTGTACGTGCTGGGCACCGAGCGGCACGAGTCGCGGCGCATCGACAACCAGCTGCGCGGTCGCTCCGGCCGGCAGGGCGACCCGGGCGAGTCCCGGTTCTACCTCTCCCTGGGCGACGAGCTGATGCGCCGGTTCAACTCCGCCATGGTGGAGACCGTGATGACCCGGCTGCGGGTCCCGGACGACGTGCCGATCGAGCACAAGATGGTCACCCGCGCCATCCGCAGCGCGCAGACCCAGGTCGAGCAGCAGAACTTCGAGATCCGCAAGAACGTCCTCAAGTACGACGAGGTCCTCAACGAGCAGCGCAAGGTGATCTATGCCGAGCGCCGCCGCGTGCTGGAGGGCGAGGACCTGCACGAGCAGGTCCAGCACATGATCACCGACGTGGTCACCGCCTACGTGCAGGGCGCCACCGCCGAGGGCTACGCCGAGGACTGGGACCTGGACAAGCTGTGGCGGGCGCTCAAGACGCTCTACCCGGTGTCGCTGGACTGGCGGCAGCTTGTCGAGCAGAGCGACGACCTGAGCAAGGAGGCGCTGCTCGAAGCGGTACTGGAGGACGCCCGCGGGGCGTACCGGGACCGCGAGGCCGATATCGAGAGCAAGGTCGGCGAGGGCGCCATGCGCGAACTGGAGCGCCGGGTCGTGCTCTCCGTACTGGACCGCAAGTGGCGCGAGCACCTCTACGAGATGGATTACCTCAAGGAGGGCATCGGCCTGCGCGCCATGGCGCAGCGCGACCCGCTGGTCGAGTACCAGCGCGAGGGCTACGACATGTTCAACGCCATGCTCGACGCTCTCAAGGAGGAGTCCGTCGGGTTCCTGTTCAACCTGCAGGTCGAGCCGGCCGAGCCGGAGCCCGCGCAGCAGCCGGCAGAGGTGCCGGTGCAGGTTGCCACGGCGCCCGCCGACGGTGGCGCGCCGCGCAACGCCCCGGCGACGACCTGGCCGGGCGCCGAGACCACACGGCGTGCCCCGGTCGCCCCCGGGCCGGCCATGGCGCAGCTCGCCGACTCCCCGGTGCCGCCCGCGCTGCGCGGCAAGGGCCTGGACGGCAACGGTCAGCAGCAGCGGCTGACCTACAGCGGCCCCGCCGAGGGCGGCGGTGTGGAAACTCACGGCGACCACGCCGCGGGCGGCGACGGCCGCGGCGGCGGCACCCGCCGGGAGCGCCGGGCCGCCGCGCGGGCGCAGGCCAAGGTGGACAAGAAGCGCGGCAAGCGCTGACCGGTTCCCGCACCCGGTACGCGTGACCCGGTACGTGGCCGGTTCCGGCCGCCACGCACCGGGCCGCGCCGTTCGCCGCCTCGGCGGGCGTCCGTGCCGGCACATCTAGAGCACCCGCAGCGCGGTGCACCGCCATCCGCCGGCGCGACACTCCAGGCGTAGCGCAACCGCGTGCGTGCGGTGCGCGTTGCCGAACGTCGCGGACACCTCGGCGACTCCGGCGGCCGGGTGGCAGATGTGTACCCGGTGCAGCCGGCGGGCCGGTCCTCGACACCCGGTCCGCACCCGGGTCTGCAGCGCCGCGTACACCTGCTCGCTGAGCAGGCCGCGAAGCTGGGCCACCGGACGCCGGCCGTCCAGCACCTCGATCACGCCGGTCACCACCCGGCGGGCTACGGCGTGCGCGACCACCCGGAAGTTCACCCCGGCCGGGTCGGGTGCGTCAGCCGTGCCCTCCGCCGCCTCGGCGGGGGAACCTGCATCGGTCGGGTTTTCGCCGGCCTCGGTGGGCGGACCTGGCTCGGCGGCGCTGGTCGCCGCCTCGGCCGGCGGGCATGCCTCGGCGGGGCCGGTGACCTCCTCGACCATCTGGTCGGGCGGCGGCTCGCAGTCCGCCAGCGGGCGCACGGCCAGTCCGTGCCGCTGGGCGGGGATCGGACCGGTGACGCCGGGTCGCGTCCCGTCCGGTGCGCTGCGCGGTGGTGCGATGGAACGGGGTGACGGCACGGCGCCTCCTCGCTGGTCGGTGGTGACCGGTGGCTGGTGGTGCGACGCCGAATGGGACGTGTCCACGCGTTCCAGAAACGCCGTGTCACGGCTCAATTCACCCGATCGTGAATGGCGGTACGGTATTGCCCGCGATGATCTACGTAAAAGCGGTCATCATCCGGGGAGGGTGTTTCTACCTACCCGGTCAGGTAATGTTTCCGGTGTGCTACGCGGGCTGATTGTCGACTACGGCGGAGTGCTCACCGACACCGGGAACGGTGACCCCGCAGGGGGCGAGCAGCCCCTGGTCGCGGCGCTGCGCACGGCCAGGAGCAGGGGCGTGCGCACCGCCCTGCTGTCCAATGCGGACACCCTTGGCGCGGCCTCCGGCCTGGCCGGCCTGTTCGACGCCGTGGTGCTCTCCGGCCAGGTCGGGTTCGGCAAGCCCGATCCGCGGATCTTCCTGCTGGCCGCGCGCCAGCTGGGTCTGGACCCGGCGGACTGCGTCTTCGTCGACGACCTCTCGGTGAACGTCCGCGCGGCCGCCGGAGTCGGCATGGTGGGCGTGCACCACCGGTCCGTCGAGGAGACCCTGAACGAGCTTGACGTGCTGTTGGAGTGACCACCCGAGGGGTATTCCGGAGGATTCGGGTGACCGAGCGCTTCGTTTCTTCACTCCACCGGTTAATTGCCGTGAATTCGGCTGGGCGCGTACCTTTTCCCCGTTCGTCCTCGAATTCACGGGGGTTGTGATGCGCAAGTTCATTCTTGGTTCCGTGGCCGCCGCGGCGGCGTTGCTCCTGGCGCCGGCCGTGGCCGAGGCGGCCACGCCGGTGCACTACCCCGCGCCCGCTCCGGTGTCGACGGGCACCGCCTACCCGGCGAGTTTCCCCGGCTACTACCCGTCGTACACGCCGGGTTGCTCCTTCACGCCGCACCACCTCTACAGCGGCGAGGGCATCCGCGCGTTCTGCGAGAGCGGGCCCGGCTGGGACTACCGGGTCGTCGCGCGCTGCGGCAACACCCGCACCGAGTGGCTCGAGTTCGGCGAGATCGTGCCGATCGGCCGGGACTCCTCCAGCGTGCAGTGCCGGGGCAGCGACTTCGACCCGGGTCACGTGCTGGACTACCGCGTCGACTTCTTCTGACGTCCGTCTAGCCGGGACTTCCGGAACAGCTGCTGACCCCCTCCCGGGTCAACCGCCGATGCGGCGGCGGACCAGCTCGAAGCAGAGCACCGCCGCCGCGCCGGCCACGTTGAGCGACTCCACCCCACCGGCCATCGGAATCGCCACCCGGCCGGTGACGTGGCGGCGGACACCGGGCGAGACGCCCGCGGTCTCCCCGCCCAGCACGAACGCCACCGGTTCCGGCAGCCTCGCGGTGAACAGCGTCTGATCGGCGCCGGCGTCCATGGCGAGCAGCGGGTAGCCCGCCCGCCGCAACGCCTCCGCCGCGTCCTCGGCGGTCGCGGCGCGTAGCACCGGCGCGTGGAAGGCCACCCCGGCGGACGCCTTGACCACCAGCGGGTCGATGCTGGCCACCCCATGCCGGGGCACCACGACGCCACCGATCCCCGCGGCGGTCGCGGTGCGCAGGATCATCCCCAGGTTGGCCGGAGTGGTGATGCCGTCCAGCAGCAGCACCGTCCGCGGCGGCCGGCGCCCGTCCAGCGCGGCGGCCAGCGGGCGCATGCGCGGGGCCACCACGTCGGCGAGCACGCCCTGGTCGTGCCGGCCGTTACCGGCCAGCACCTTCACCCGGTGCGCGCTGGCCCGGCGCACCGGCACGCCGCGACGCGCGGCCGCGTCGAGGATCTCCCTGGCCGCGGGACCGCGCGCGGTGTCCGCCAGCACCACCTTGTCCACCGCGAGGTCCGGATCGCCGAGCGCCTCCAGCACCGGCTTGCGGCCGTACACCGTGACGAACCGGTCCTTCGGCGACACCGCCGCCGACGCCTCCGCGTGCTGCACGGCTCCAGCCTCGCACACCCGGGTACCGGGTCCGGACGGGCGAAAGTTCGGCGCGGGGGGTTGCGCGTTCGGCCATGACGGTGAGACTCGCCACATGGCATCCGGTGAGTGGCCGGTCGACGCGGACCGGGCACACCTGATCGCCAGCGGCAAGGACGCCGACGTGTTCCTGCGCGCCGACGGGCTGCTGGTGAAGCGAAGTCGTGCGGGCGCCCCGGCGGAGCCCGAGGCGGAGCTGCTGCGCTACCTCGGTCGCTTCGACGTGCCGGTGCCCAGAGTGGTCCGCGCCGAAGGCAGCGAACTGGTGATGGACTACGTGGCCGGGCCGACCATGGCGGCGGAGCTGAGCGCCCACCCGTGGCGGGCCGCCGGCCTGGGCCGGGCGCTGGCCCGGCTGCACCGCCAGCTCGACCGGGTGCCCGCGCCGCCGTGGCTGCGCCGGCTGGGCGAGGGCCGCCGCGGCGGCGACCGGCTGCTGCACCTGGACCTGCACCCCGGCAACGTGCTGCTCGGCCCGGCCGGCCCGGTCGTGGTGGACTGGGCCAACGCCGCCCGCGGCGAGCGGGGCGTTGACGTGGCGCTGAGCTGGCTGGTGCTGGCGGCGGCCCGGCTGCGGCCCCGGCACCGCCCGGCGCGCTGGACGCTGCTGCACACCTTCCTCGCCCGCTTCGACCGGGCCGCGGTGCGCGCCGCGCTGCCCGCCGCCGCCGAGGTGCGGCTGTCCAGCCCGGACCGGGACCCGGCCGAGCGGGCATCCGTCGCACGCCTGCTGGAACGGATGGGCGAACGTGTGGCGGGCTGACCAGCCGCCCACTGTGTCAGGATCGACAGCATGCCGAACCGCCTCTCGGCGCTGGACGCGTCATACCTGTACCTGGAGGAACCGACCACCCCGATGCACGTCGGGAGCGTGGCCACGTTCCGCCGCCCTCGCGCCGGGTTCGACTACGACGCGCTGGTGGAGCTGATCGAGCAGCGCCTCGCACTGGTGCCGCGGTTCCGCAAGAAGGTTGTGCACGTGCCCGGACACCTCGCCCGGCCGGTCTGGGTGGACGATCCGGACTTCGACATCACCTACCACGTGCGCCGCTCCGCGCTGCCCAAACCCGGCACCGAGCAGCAGTTCACCGACCTGGTCGCCCGGCTGATGTCCCGGCCGCTGGACCACACCCGGCCGCTGTGGGAGATCTACCTGGTGGAGGGCCTGCAGAAGAACCGGATCGCGCTGGTCACCAAGACCCACCAGGCGATGGTGGACGGCCGGGGCACCATCGACATCAGCCAGGTGCTGCTGGAACCCACGTCCACCCCGCACGATGCGGGCGAGACCCTGTGGATGCCGGAACCGGCGCCCGGCCGGACGCAGCTCGTGCTGGACGCGGTGGCCGAGGCCGTGCAGCGACCCGGCGAGCTGGTGGAGAACATCCGGTCGGCGGCGCTGGACGCGGCGGCCACCGTGCAGAAGGTCGCCGGCGCCCTCGGCGGGCTGGCCTCCGCGGTGCGGGCCGCGGCCACCCCGGCGCCGGGCAGCCCGCTGAACGTGCCGATCTCCACGCAGCGGCGGTTCACCGTGGCCCGTACCGAGCTGGACGACTACCGCAGGGTGCGCCGCGCGCACGACGGCACCATCAACGACGTGGTGCTCGCGGTGATCTCCGGCGCGCTGCGCAGCTTCCTGCTCTGCCGCGGCGAGCCGGTCACCTCGCGGACCACGATCCGCGCCCTGGTCCCGCTGTCCGTGCGGGGCGAGGAGGCCCCCGCCACGACGCCCAACGGGGTGGCCCCGAAGGTCACCGCGTACCTGGTCGACCTGCCGGTGGGGGAGCCCAACCCGGTGGTGCGGTTGCACCACATCAGCCACGCGATGCGCTGGCACAAGGAGTCCGGGCAGTCGGTGGCGGCGGACGCACTGGTCCGGCTGTCCGGGTTCGCCCCGCCCACCCTGCACGCGCTCGGCGCCAGGGCGGCCAGCTCGTTCTCCCGGCGGCTGTTCAACGTGGTGGTGACCAACGTGCCGGGCCCGCAGGTGCCGTTGTACGTCTGCGGGGCCAGGATGGTGGAGATGTTTCCGGTGGTTCCGCTGGCCAAGCAGCAGGCCCTCTCGATCGGGGTGACCTCCTACGACGGCGGCGTCTACTACGGGTTGAACGCGGATCGTGATGCCATGTCGGACGTGGACGTGCTCGCGGCGAGCGTCCAGGAGTCGGTCGAGGAGCTGGTGGGGACGGTGTCCAGCTGATGGACTTGGGGGCCAAGTGAGGGTTTACGTGCCGGCCACCGTGCCGATGCTGCGCAGGCTGGTGGACAAGGGGGAGCTGCACCCGGTCAACGGGACGGCGTTCGCGCTCACCCCGGCGCTGCGCGAGTCCTACGCCACCGGGGACACCGAGGAGATGGAGTACGCGGCCATGCTGGACGCGGCGCGCGCCTCGCTGCGGCTGCTCTCCCTGGACGTCGACGCGCCGCCGCGCCGTGCGGTGCTCTCCGCCGACATCGACCGGGTCGAGTTGCGCCCCGACCTGGACTACTCGGTGGTCCGGCTGAACGGGCCGGTGACCATGCAGTGCCTCGCGGCCGCGCACGTGGACACCGCGGACGCGGAGGACGCCGTGCGGCAGGCGGTCAAGGTGGTCGACGCCGCCGACCTCGGCGACCCGGACGCGGAGTTCGTGCTCGGCTCCGCGGAGGACCACGAACTGGCCTGGTACGCGCCCCAGGAACTGCCGTTCCTCCTCGACCTCATGTGAGGGGGTGACGCGGGTCACTTCCCGCGTGCAGGATGGTCGTGGACGCCCGCACGTGGGGAGGGAGGCGAGCCAGGGAGATGGACGCCGTCACGTCGGTACCCGAGCCGTACAACGAGCCGGTCCGCTACTACCCGCCGGGCAGCGCGGAGCGGGAGTCGCTGCGCCGCCGGATCGCCGAACTCGAGGGCGAGCGGCACGAGCTGACCATGACCATCGCCGGCGAGCCGCGGATGGCCGGCGGTGACCCGATCGACGTGGTCCAGCCGCACGACCACCAGCACGTGCTCGGCGTGTCCGCGCAGGCCACCGCGGAGGACGTGGCCCGCGCGGTGGCCGCCGCCAAGGACGCCGCGCCAGCCTGGCGCGACCTGCCGTTCGACGAGCGGGCCGCCGTGCTGCTGCGCGCCGCCGACCTGCTCGCCGGTCCGTGGCGGGACACGCTGAACGCGGCCACCATCCTCGGCCAGTCCAAGTCGGTGCAGCAGGCGGAGATCGACGCGGCCTGCGAGCTGATCGACTTCATGCGGTTCAACGTGTCCTACGCCCGGCGCATCCTGGCCGAGCAGCCGAACTCGGCGCGCGGCATGTGGAACCGCTTCGACCACCGCCCGCTGGACGGCTTCGTCGTCGCGATCACCCCGTTCAACTTCACCGCGATCGCCGGCAACCTGCCGCTGTCCCCGGCGCTGATGGGCAACACGGTGGTGTGGAAACCCTCGCCCACCCAGCAACTCGCCGCGCACTACACCATGCGGCTGCTGGAGGCGGCCGGCCTGCCGCCCGGCGTGATCAACATGGTGACCGGGGACGGCGCCGCGGTCAGCGAGGTGGCGCTCGCCGACCCGGACTTCGCCGGCCTGCACTTCACCGGGTCGACCAGGACGTTCAAGGCGCTGTGGCGGCGCGCCGCCGAGCACCTGGACACCTACCGCGCCTACCCGAGGATCGTCGGGGAGACCGGCGGCAAGGACTTCATCGTGGCGCACGCGTCGGCGCAGGCCGACGCGGTGGTCACCGGGATGGTCCGCGGCGCGTTCGAGTACCAGGGGCAGAAGTGCTCGGCCGCGTCCCGCGCGTTCGTGGCCCGCTCGCTGTGGGAGGGCGGGCTGCGCGAGCAACTGGTGGACACCACCAAGACGATCAGCTTCGGTGACGTCACCGACTTCTCCTACTTCGGCGGCGCGGTGATCGACCGGAGGGCGTTCGCCAAGCACCGGGAACTGCTCGGCCGGGTGGCGGAAGAGCCGTCCATCGAGGTGCTCACCGGCGGCGGCTGCGACGACTCGGTGGGCTACTTCGTGCAGCCGACCGTGCTGCTCGGCTCGGACCCGTGGCACGACGTGTTCCGCGTCGAGTACTTCGGCCCGATCCTGGCCGTGCACGTCTACGACGACGCCGACTACCCGAAGGTGCTGCAACTGGTGGACGGCGCCACCCCGTACGCGCTGACCGGGGCGGTGTTCGCCACCGAGCGCACCGCGATCGACGAGGCGTTGCACGCGCTGCGGTTCGCCGCCGGCAACTTCTACGTCAACGACAAACCGACCGGCTCGGTGGTGGGCCAGCAGCCGTTCGGCGGCAGCCGGGCCTCGGGCACCAACGACAAGGCCGGCTCGATCTACAACCTGCTGCGCTGGACCAGCGCCCGGTCGATCAAGGAGACCTTCGTCCCGCCGACCGACCACACGTACCCGCACATGGGATGACCGGCGGCCCGCCGGCCCCGCGCTCAGCGGGTCGGGAACTGGCCGACCTGGTCGGCGGGCGGCACGGTGATCTGCACCGGCTCACCCCACTGGGTGTAGCTGGCGGTGCCGTGCACCTGCTGGCCGTTCACGGCACTGCTGGTCTCGAACTTGACCGGCAGGTTGTCGCCGTTCAGCCACACGTCGTCGTCCGAGGTGCGGAGACCCTGCTGGATCGCGGCCTGGTACATCTGCTTCAGGTTCGGGTCCGGCTCGACCTCGGCGAGCTTCGCCATGTCCACCTTGATCGTGTAGTGCGTGGTGCTCACGCCGTCGACGGTTTCCCTGGTGGTGTTCGTGATGGTGCCGGCGGCCTTGATCCTGTCGATCGCCTTGGTCACGTCCGCCTGCTCCTGCATGGCGGTCAGCAGTCCACCGAGCGCCCTGGACATCGGGTCGGTGCCGTCCGGCGTCACCTTGATCCACGGCTTGCCACCGGTGACCGGGGCGAGCCGCGCCATCTTCAGGTAGACGGCGTTCGGCACCACGATCATCTGCATCTCGCCCTGCGGCGTCGACATCGTGTACTGGGCGGACACCCCGGAGGCGTCCTGGCGGTAGACGCCGGTGCCCTTCATGGTGCCCTGGGCCGTGGTCACCTCGGTGCTGAAGTGCGCGCTCTGCTTGCTCCGGCTGCTGGTGGCCACCGCCGACGCGAGGTCGGCGACGGTTCCGAACGTCGCGGCGCCTCGGGCTGACCCGGCGGAGCCGCCGGCGGCGACGGGTGTGCCGCTCTCGGTTTTCGCGCCGCAGGCGGCGAGCGCGAGCGCGGCGATCACGCCGCAGACCAGGACCGCGGTCCTGCGCATCGGCATCTCCTCGTCCGAAGAGTCATCGGGTGCGGACACCGGCAGCGAGCGGTGACGGAAACCGCCGTCGCGCCGAGTGCCGCCGAATTACCCGTTATGACGCGCCGATTCGGCGAGAGGTTCCGGGTTGGGCTGCCCTTCGTCAGCGCCGGCCAACCGCGGGCGCCTCGCCTCCTGACAGCAGCTCCTAGTCGGCGTACTCGTCCAGACGGGCGCGGGAGACGAGCAGCCGGCGCAGCGAGGCGAGCCGGCCCGCCCCGGCCACCCCCTCGGCGACCAGGCCGTCCAGCGCGCAGTCCGGGTCGTCCGGCGGGCCCAGGTGGCCGCAGCCGGACGGGCACTCCTCGGCGGCCTCCACCATCTCCGGGAACGCCGCGACGATGTCGTCCGGGGTGACGTGGGCCAGCCCGAAGGAGCGGATGCCCGGGGTGTCCACCACCCAGCCGCTCTCCGGCAGCGGCAGCGCCACCGCGGTGGTGGAGGTGTGCCGCCCCTTGCCCACCGCGCTGACCTCGCCGATCGCCCGCCCCGCCTCCGGCACGATCCGGTTGACCAGCGTGGACTTGCCCACCCCCGAGTGCCCGACCAGCGCGGACACCCGGCCGGTCAGCCGGGCGCGCAACTCGTCCGGCTCGGCGTCGATCCGGGTCACCACCACCGGCAGGTCCAGGTCGGCGTAGGTGGCCAGCACCTCATCCGGGCCGGCCAGGTCGGCCTTGGTCAGGCAGAGCACCGGCTCGAGCCCGCCCGCGTAGGCGGCGACCAGGCAGCGGTCGATGAACCCGGTGCGCGGCGGCGGGTCGGCCAGCGCGGTGACGATCACGAGTTGCTCGGCGTTGGCCACCACCACCCGCTCGTACGGGTCGGCGTCGTCGGCGGTGCGGCGCAGTACGGAACTCCGCTCGGCCACCCTGACGATCCGGGCCAGGGTGTCCGGCGCGCCCGAGGTGTCGCCGACCAGGCCCACCCGGTCGCCGACCACCACCGGGGTGCGGCCCAGCTCACGCGCCCGCATGGCCACCACCAGCCGGTCCGGGTCCCCGTCCAGGGCGCAGGTCCACCGGCCGCGGTCCACCCCGACCACCATCGCGGCCCGCGCGTCCTCGTGTTCCGGGCGGCGCTTGCTGCGCGGCCGGGTGCCCCGGCGGCCCGGCCGCACCCGCACGTCCGACTCGTCCAGCCGCCGCCAGTCCCGTGGACTCATGGGCGCCCCGGCGCGGACTCCCCGGCGATCATGGCCGCCCACATGCCCGGGAAGTCCGGGATGGTCTTGGTCGTGCTCGCGATGTCGTCCACCTCGATCCCTGGTACCACCAGGCCCACGATCGCACCCGCGGTGGCCATCCGGTGGTCGGCGTAGGCGTGCCAGGTGCCGCCGTGTAGCCGTCGCGGCCGGATCACCAGGCCGTCGGCCAGTTCCTCGGCGTCCCCGCCCAGGCCGGTGATCTCCGCGACCAGCGCGGCCAGCCGGTCGGTCTCGTGGCCGCGCAGGTGGGCGATGCCGCGCAGGTACGAGGTCTCGGTGCCGAGCACCGCGAGCGCGGCCACCGTCGGGGTGAGCTCGCCGACGTCGTGCAGGTCGATGTCCACCCCGGACAGCCGGTCCGGCCCGGTCACGGTGAGCCCGTCCCCGGTCAGGTCCACGGCGCAGCCGAACCGGGTCAGGATGTCCCGAAAGCCGTCCCCGGCCTGGGTGGTCGACGCCGGCCAGCCGGGCACGGTGACCCGGCCGGCGGTGGCCGCCGCGGCGGCCAGGAACGGCGCGGCGTTGGACAGGTCCGGCTCCACGTGCCAGTCCCGGCCCTGGATCGGGCCCGGCTCGACCCGCCAGGTGTCCGGTTCTGTGTCGTCCACCGCGACGCCGACCGAGCGCAGCACGTCCATGGTCATCGCGATGTGCGGCAGCGAGGGCACCGGCTGGCCCGCGTGGCGCACGGTCACGCCCTGGTCGTAGCGGGCGCCGGAGAGCAGCAGCCCGGAGACGAACTGGGAGGACGCCGACGCGTCGATGGTCACCGCACCGCCGGGCAGCCCGCCCTTGCCGCGCACCACGAACGGCAACCGGTCGCCGGCCACGTCCGCGCCCAGCGCGCGCAGCGCGTCCAGCACCGTGCCCATCGGCCGCTCCCGGGCGCGCGGGTCGCCGTCGAAACGGACCTCGCCCTCGGCCAGCACCGCCGCCGGCGGCACGAACCGCATCACCGTGCCGGCCAGCCCGCAGTCCACCTCCGCGGGCGCCCGCAGCGGCGCCGGCACCACCTGCCAGGACCCGTCCTCGCCGTCGGTCAGGCCGACGCCCAGTGCCCGCAGCGCGGCCGCCATGAGCAGGGTGTCCCGGCTGCGCAGCGGCGCGAACAGGGTGGACGGGCGCTCCGCCAGCGCGGCGAGCAGCAGGGCCCGGTTGGTCAGCGACTTGGAACCGGGCACGGTGACCCGCGCGCGGACCGGTGCGGACACGGCGGGTGCGGACCAGCGAGACGTCATGGCCCGATAATCCCGCATCCGCCCGGAACGTTTCGCCGGGACGTTGCCGACATGCCACGATGGCCCCAGTTGCGCGGAAGAGGTGATGGGGCTTGTGCGGTAGGTACGCGTCCACCAAGAATCCGGCCAGACTCGCCGCCGAGTTCGAAGCGGTGGACGCCACGGAGGGCATGGCCCCCGGCCCCGACCACAACGTCGCGCCGACCAAGCGGGTCGTCGCGGTGGTGGAGCGGCCGCGCCACGGCGAGGACGGCGAGCCGGAACCCGCCGCGACCGAGCGCAGCCTGCGGGTGCTGCGCTGGGGCCTGGTGCCGAGCTGGGCCAAGGAGCGCTCGATCGGGTCCCGCATGATCAACGCCAGGGCGGAGACCGTGGCCAGCAAGCCCGCGTTCCGCCGCTCCGTGGCCAGGCACCGCTGCCTGGTGCCGGCGGACGGCTGGTTCGAGTGGAAGCGCGCGGACGGCCGCAAGCAGCCGTACTACATGACCCGCACGGACGGTGCCAGCCTGGCGTTCGCCGGTATCTTCGCCACCTGGCGGGATCCGGCCGCCGGGGAGGACGCCGAGCCGCTGGTGACCTGCGCGGTGGTGACCACCGCGGCGGTCGGCCCGCTCACCGAGGTGCACGACCGGATGCCGCTGCTGCTCGGTCCCGATGCGTGGGCGCGGTGGCTGGACCCGGGCACCGCGGACGTCGCCGACCTGCTGGCCGCCCCGCCGGCCGACACGCTGGTCGAGGCGCTGGAGTTGCGCCCGGTGTCCTCGGCGGTGAACAGCGTGCGCAACAACGGCCCGGAGCTGATCGCCCGCGTCGAGGAGAGCCCGGCCGCCCTGTTCGATCCCGAGCCGAGCCCGTAACCCATGACCCGCCGCCAGGTGCGCACGCCGCACGGCCCGGCCCGCGCGGAGCTGCACTCCGCACCCGAGGGCAGGGCCGCGCTGCTGCTCGGGCACGGCGCGGGCGGCGGGATCGAGGCTCCGGACCTGGTGGCGGTGACCTGGGCGGCACGCGACGTGGGCGTGCACGTCGCCCTGGTCGAGCAGCCCTACCGGGTGGCGGGCCGCCGGGCCCCGGCCCCGGCCACGCAGCTCGACGCGGCCTGGCTGGCGGTCGCCGAGGAACTCGGCGAGCACTGGTTCGACGGCCTGCCGCTGGTCTTCGGCGGCCGGTCCGCCGGGGCCAGGGTGGCCTGCCGGACCGCCCGCGAGGGCCAGGCGGTGGCCGTGCTCTGCCTGGCCTTCCCGGTGCACCCGCCGGGCCGGCCGGAGAAGAGTCGGCACGCGGAACTGGACGAGGTGGATGTGCCGACCCTGGTGGTCCAGGGCGACCGCGACCCGTTCGGCCGCCCGCGGGCCGGGCACCTGCGCGAGGTGGTCACGGTGCCCGGCGACCACGCGCTCTCCGCCGACGTGGACGGCGTGGCCAGGGCCGTCGGCGAGTGGCTGGACCGGGTGCTCCGCCCGCTGGACTAACCCGCGATCAGCGCGAGCGTCGCGCCGGTGAGCCGGATCAGGTCGGCGGGGGCCAGCTCGATCTCCAGGCCGCGCCGCCCGCCGCTGCAGAAGATCGTCTCGAAGGCTTCCGCGGTGGAGTCCAGCACGGTCGGCAGCCGCCTCTTCTGGCCGAGCGGGGAGATGCCGCCGGCCACGTAGCCGGTGGCCCGCTCCGCCGCCGCCACCTCCGCCATCCTGGCCCGCTTCCCGCCGGCCGCGGCGGCCAGCGCCTTGAGGTCGAGCTGCCCGGTGACCGGCACCACACCCACGGTCAGCCGGCCATCCACCTCCGCGACCATTGTCTTGAACACCCGCGCCGGGTCCAACCCGAGCGCCTCCGCGGCCTCCAGACCGTACGAGGAGTGCTTCGGATCGTGCTGGTACGCGTGTACCTGGTGCGCGACGCGCTGCCTGAGCAGCAGCTGTGTGGCCGGTGTCCCACGTCCCGCCATGGCCGTCAACCCTAGATCGGGAATGCCGCTCCGGTGCGTCGCGTTGGCGTCGATGTGGTGACCGACTACGTCAAGCCCAGCCAGCTCCGCGCCAGGCCGAGCAGCGTTCGCCCAGGTCGCGGCCGGGAGACCGGTAAGCCTGCGGGTCGCCGCGTATCCTCTGTGGCGTCCACTCCGGCTGTCCCGACGGGACCGTCGGGACGAGGCGCTGGCGACCCAGTTCGGCGGGAAAGGAGCGCGGTGCCCGGTACACCGACACCGGTCAACGCTACCCAGGAGACGCAGGCCGAGCGCGCCGCTCGTTTCGAGCGGCAGGCGATGCCGCTGATCGACCAGATGTACTCGGCGGCACTGCGGATGACGCGCAACCCCCAGGACGCGGAGGACCTCGTCCAGGAGACGTACCTACGCGCCTACGCCGCCTTCCACTCGTTCACCGAGGGCACCAACCTCAAGGCCTGGCTGTACCGCATCCTGACCAACACCTACATCAACGGTTACCGCAAGCGCCAGCGCCAGCCCCTGCAGCAGACCACCGACGAGATCACCGACTGGCAGCTCGCCGAGGCGGAGAGCCACACCTCGACCGGGCTGCGTTCGGCCGAGGTCGAGGCCCTCGACCGGCTCCCGGACAACGACGTGAAGCAGGCGCTGCAGCGGCTCCCCGAGGACTTCCGGATGGCCGTGTACCTTGCCGATGTCGAGGGTTTCGCCTACAAGGAGATCGCGGACATCATGGGGACTCCGATCGGCACCGTGATGTCGCGGTTGCACCGCGGCCGCCGGCAACTCCGCGAGATGCTCACCGACGTGGCGCGTGAGCGGGGATTCATCCGCTCCGCCGACGGGGAGGTGGCGGATTCGTGAGCTGCGGCAAGCCCCACGAGACCGACTGCTCCGAGGTGCTGCGGGAGGTCTGGCTCTTCCTCGATCACGAGTGCAACGAGCAGCGGCGCAAGCTGCTGCAGGAGCACCTCGACGAGTGCGGCCCCTGCCTGGAGCAGTACGGCATCGAGGAGCACCTGAAGATCCTGCTGGCCCGCAAGTGCGGCGGTGACCACGCGCCGGACGCGTTCAAGGAGCGGCTGCGGCAGTGCATCCGGGACGCGGTGGCCGAGCAGGCGCCCTCCGTGCCGGCGAGCGCCGAGGCCAGGGAGGCGGGCGCGCGGGAGGCCGGCGGGGAATGACCCCGGAACGACGAAACAGGCCCCGGCAACCATGGTTGCCGGGGCCTGCTGCCGCCCACGATCAGGTGTTTGGCTTCTTGCCGTGGTTGGCCGCGTTCTTCTTCCGGTCGCGGCGCTTGCGGGCGCGCTTCGACATGCTTGTCTCCTTGACGATGCTCGAGACCCGGGGCGCCGCGTGCGCCACCGGCGATGCCTTTCGCGCCGACCAGTGTGACATGTCGGGGTCTGCCGGAATGTGGGGGTTGCGCCGTGATTGGATGACCGAGCGGGCCCGGCACACCCCCGCCGGAGCCTGGTCCACGTGGAGGAGGTTCCATGGCCGAGGAGATCCGGGCCGAGATGGTGGCCAACGTGTGGAAGGTCGTCGTCAAGGCCGGTGACGTCGTCAGCGACGGCGACACCCTGGTCATCCTCGAGTCCATGAAGATGGAGATTCCGGTGCTCACCGAGGCCAACGGGACCGTGCGGCAGGTGGCCGTCAACGAGGGCGACGTGGTGCAGGAGGGCGACCTGATCGCGGTCGTGGAGTAAGCCTCGGGGGAGGAGCAGCAGAGCCCAGGTGTCCACCCTTACCGATCTCCTCGCCGAGTACACCGGCCTGTCCGGTGACGCGGTCGACCGCCTGAAACTGGTGGTCGCCGAGTGGCAGCTGCTTTCGGACCTGTCCTTCGCCGACTTCCTGCTGTGGGTCCCGCTGGACGGCGAGGAGCCCGCGGACAAGTTCCTGTGCGTGGCCCAGGCCCGGCCGACCACGGCGCCCACCGCGCATCCGGAGGACATGGTGGGCAGCACCGTGTCCGCGAGCGAGCATGCCCAGTTGCGCCGGGCCATGGTGGAGGAGCGGATCTGCCGGGAGGAGGACCCGTACTGGCACCTGGGCGTGCCGGTACGGCGGGAGACCATCCCGGTCCGGCACGGCGACCGCGTGATCGCGGTGCTCAGCCGGGACACCAACCTCGCGGTGCCCCGAGTGCCCAGCCCGCTGGAGATCTCCTACCTGGGCAGCGCGGCCGATCTGTGCCAGATGATCGCCGACGGCACCTACCCGACCTCCGAGCCGCTGGCCGACGTGCACACCAGTCCCCGCGTCGGGGACGGCCTGATCCGGCTGGACGCCTCCGGCGCGGTGGTGTTCGCCAGCCCCAACGCGCTGTCCGCCTACCACCGCATGGGCCACGCCGCCGACCTGGTCGGCGTGCACCTCGCGCCGCTGACCCGGTCGCTGATCGCCGACCCGTTCGACGCCGACGAGGTGGCCCAGCGGATCCGCGCCGCGCTGGACGGGCAGCCGAGCATGCGCACCGAGGTGGAGTCCCGGCGCGGCGCCGCGGTGCTCTTCCGCGCGCTGCCGCTGCGGCCGAGGGGTAACCCGGCCGGGGCGCTGGTGCTGGTCCGGGACGTCACCGAGGTCAAGCGCCGGGACCGGGCGCTGATGTCCAAGGACGCCACCATCCGGGAGATCCACCACCGGGTGAAGAACAACCTGCAGACCGTGGCGGCGCTGCTGCGCCTGCAGTCCCGGCGGATGGGCAACCGGGAGGCCCGGCAGGCGCTCGCCGAGTCGGTGCGCCGGGTCACCTCGATCGCGCTGGTGCACGAGGTGCTGTCGATGTCCGTCGACGAGCAGGTGGACCTGGACCAGTTGATCGACAAGGTGATTCCGATGGTCAGCGAGGTCGCGGTCACCGAGACGCACGTCGTGGTCCGCCGCGAGGGCACCTTCGGCGTGGTGCCCGCGGCGATCGCCACCCCGCTGGTCATGGTGCTCACCGAACTGGTGCAGAACGCCTTCGAGCACGCCTTCCTGCCCGAGCAGCGGGGCGAGGTGGTGGTGCGCGCGGAGCGGTCGGCGAAGTGGCTGGACGTGGTGATCGCCGACGACGGCAAGGGCCTGCCCGCCGGGTTCTCCCTGGAACGCACCGACCGGCTGGGTCTGCAGATCGTGCGCACCCTGGTCGACTCCGAGCTTCGCGGCTCGCTTAGCCTGCGGCGCAGAGACCGCGGCGGCACCGAGGCGGTGCTGCGCGTGCCGATGCGGGTGCGCCGCTGAAAGACGAACGAGAGGCCCGGCGACGTAGCGGGTCGCCGGGCCTCTCGTTCGGCTCGCGATATGTCGGCGTCAGGCGCTGCTGCGGGCCCGGACACGCGCGTTGCGCCGCTTGAGGGCGCGACGCTCGTCCTCGCTCATGCCGCCCCACACACCAGCGTCCTGCCCGGTCTCCAGGGCCCACGCCAGGCACTCGGAGGTCACGGGGCAGCGACGGCAGACAGCCTTCGCCTCGGCGATCTGCAGGAGCGCGGGACCACTGTTCCCGACGGGGAAGAACAGTTCCGGGTCCTCGTCACGGCAGGCCGCACGGTGGCGCCAGTCCATTGTTCCTTGCTCCTCGCTAGGCGCGCGCACGCGCCGGTAGTCGTCGTACAGCGGTCGTTCGGGGGTGCTTGTGAATGCTTTCACGAACTGCCGTGATGTCAAGGGCTGAGAAGCCCCCAGGTGAGTGAAGTCACCCAATCGAGGGGTGGCCTTGACCTGCGGTTTCACGGCACTCGATCAAGCCGACCGGAAAGATCGCACAATCGTAGCGACCCGGTCACATAAAGGTCACGCTATGACAGGTAGCGTCAGACCGCGACCCGAAGCGCGCCCGGCACGGACACGAACGTCACGTCGGTGCGGTCACCGACGAGGTCCCCGTCCACCTGGAGCGGCACGGGCTCGTCACTGAGCACCCGTAGATGGTCAACGTCGTCGAGGCGCACGACGTTCCCGCTGCGCGGATTCGCTTCCGTGCGCAGGACCTGTGTCACCTGCCGCAGCACCGTGGAAAGCCGCAGGCTGCGCAGTGCGTACAGGCCGAGACCGCCGTCGAAGCTGGTGCCCGGGGTGATACGGACCGGCCGGGAGCGCAGGTAGGTCCACGGGTCGGTGTTGGCGACGAAGGCGAGCCGGGCATCCTCCACCGGCTTCATGCCCGGGATCTCGATGGTGAGTTGCGGCGCGTGCCGACGCTGGTGGGCGTAGCTGGTCAGGGCGGCACGCGCGTACAGCAGCGGGCTCGCCTCGCGGCCCCTGGCGCGCAGCCGCTCCACCCGGGCGACCACGTCGGCGTCCCAGCCGAGCCCGGCGTTGAAGGTGAACCAGCGTCCGGCCGCGCGGCCCAGGCCGACCCGCCGGGATCGGCCGCACTCGATCGCCCGCAGCAGCCGATGGGTGGCCTCCAGCGGGTCCCTGGGCAGGCCGAGCGCGCCGGCGAAGACGTTCGCCGAGCCGCCGGGTACCACGCCGAGCATGGGCACGTCGCGGTCCGGCCCTCCCGCGAGCAGGCCGTTGACCACCTCGTTGATCGTGCCGTCACCGCCGTGCGCGATGACGAGATCGACGTGGTCGGTCACCGCCCGGGCGGCGAGCGCCGAACCGTGTCCACGGTGTCCCGTCTCGGCGACCTCCAGCTTCACGTCGCTGGCCAGGGCGTGCGCGATCACGTCCCGGCCGGCCGGCGTGGTGGAGGTTGCCTCGGGATTGACCACCAATAGGGCGCGCACTACTGCAGAGTAGGACAGCCCGTGGTAGTTCTCCGCCCGAATCGGGGCCGTTCGGGTGTGCTTGTCCTACGCCGAGTGGCTGAGATCTCCCTTCGTCGCTGACTATGCGCTTACCTGCTGCCGCGACGAGTGCACCCCGGACGACCGCCCGCCCGCCGACGACGACACTGATCTTCGCGCGCGCAAGCACCGAACGGGACCCCCATCCGGGTGCCCTACGATCCTCCTTGCGCACACACACCGTGTGTATGCCTTGCCGCGCCGAGTTGGAAGGTCGACGTGCCACCCGACGCCCCCCGTCAGGTCCGCATCGCGGGTGTCCTGGTCGGCCTGCAGGGCCTGGCCGGACTGGCGTTCGCCGTCGCCCTGGTCGTCCGGGCGGCCACGCAGGTTCAGCACCCCGGCAGCGTGCTCGCCGAGGCCGGCTACTTCCTGCTGATTTCCGCCGGCGTGCTGGCCGCCGCGATCGGCCTGGTGCGCGGCCGCCGCTGGGCGCGTACCCCGGCGGTCGTCGTGCAGTTGCTGCTGCTTGGCGTCTCCTGGTACGTGTTCGGCGGGTCCGGCCAGCACCTGATCGGCGTGCTGCTCGCGCTGTTCTGCGTGGCCGTGCTGGTGCTGCTGTTCACGGGGCGGGCGCGGGCGTGGTCGATGCGCACCGGCGAATGGGCCGACTCGGAGCGCGGCTGATCAGCGTGTGGCCAGGGCTGGTCAGCGGCTGTCACCCAGCGCGGTCAGCGCGTCGCCGGTGAGCCGGTACACGGTCCACTCGTCCATCGGCACCGCGCCCACGGACTTGTAGAAGTCGATGGCCGGGGTGTTCCAGTTCAGCACCCACCACTGCAGCCGGCTGTAGCCGCGGCGGACGCACTCCTCGGCCAGTTCGGTGAGTAGCGCCCTGCCCAGGCCGCTGCCTCGGTGCTCCGGGACGACGAACAGGTCCTCCAGGTAGATGCCGTGCACGCCGTCCCAGGTGGAGAAGTTGAGAAACCACAAGGCGAAGCCGACGACCTCGCCCGCCACCTCGGCCACGTGCCCGAACAGTGCCGGGGACGGGGCGAACAGGGCCGCGCGCAGCTGGTCGGAGGTGAGGTGGCACTGCTCCGGCGCCCGCTCGTACTCGGCCAGCCGGTGCACCAGGTGCACCACGGCGTGCACGTCCGACTCCCGCACCCGGCGCACCCGTGGGTCCGGCACCGTGCCTCCTCGCCGACATCGATTCGGATCGCCGTCCGAGCGTAACGTCGACAACCAAGTGGTTTCGGCCCGTGCCTGGACTGCCCCCACGTATTTCGATCTCTTTGACAACTCTGGGCTCGGCACGGACATCCTGGACCGGTTCGTGGAGTCCGACCCGCGGCGGCGGGCCCACTGGTCGCGCCACGAGCGCCGCCGAGCCGCCAGCTAGTCCTCCTGGTCGCCCCACGGCGGGACGTCCAGGTGACACAGTTGCGGGACGCCGCGCTCGTCGCCCAGCACCGACGTGCCGGCGGCGGTCAGAGCGAAGTGCACCCCGGCACCCGGCGGCATACCCAGCCACGCGGCGACCAGGACCCGGCTGAAGTGACCGTGCCCGACCAGCACCACGTCCCCGCCGGGCAGCGCGTCCCGCGCCCGCTCGAGCACCTTGCCGGCCCGGGCCGCGACGTCGTCCGCGGTTTCCCCGCCCGGGCACGGGTGCGTCCACACCGTCCAGCCCGGCACGCTTTCGCGGATCTGCTCGGTGGTCAGCCCCTCGTACTCGCCGTAGTTCCACTCGGCGAGCGCGTCGGCCACCTCGTCCACGGCCAGCCCGGCCAGTTCGGCGGTACGCCGCGCCCGGACTCGCGGGCTGGTCAGCACGAGCGCCGGCGGTACGTCGGTGCCGCGCAGCCGGGACAGCACCGCGCCCGCGCGACGAGCCTGCTGCCGGCCCCGCCCGGTGAGGGGGACGTCGGTGTAACTGGTGTGCCGGCCGGTGGCCGACCATTCCGTCTCGCCGTGCCGGAGCAGGTATATCCGGCCCTCTCGTGCGTTCCCCACCATTCTCTCATCGTATGGAGGGCCATCTTTTCCGGCAGGCCGACGAGGGATGGCTCACAGTTTCCTACTCGCAAGTTGACGTTATTCGGCAGCCCGGTGCCGTCCACCACGGCCGCGTGCACGGGCCCGGCGGCTCGGGGTGGCTGGGCCGGCTCCGGATAATGTTCACCGTGAGCGCGAATCACCGCCGTCTGTGGTCAGAATCGCCGTGACCCGGGCGGCGCCGCCGAGCCGATCAACCAGCGCCGGCGACAGGTACAGCGATTCCACGGTGTCCCGGGTCTCCCCGAGCAGGGTGGCCTGGGACGACCGGCCCGCGTGCAGCAGGAGGTGCAACATCCGCAATTCCGCGGAAAGCGGGCAGCCGTATGCCCTGCCGCCCGAGGCACCGTCGTAGGAAACGATGAACGACGTGCCGCGGCGGATCGCCATGGCCAACTCGCGCTCGAAGGATTCCCGTCGCAGCCCGGACACGTATCGTTGGTCGTGGGTATAGGAAACGCCCTCGTAAGGCGGATCGAGGTAGACCACGTCGCGCTGCCCGGCGGTGCGCAACACGTCCACGTAGTCACCGGTGCGCAGCGTGGTGCCGGCGAGGGTGGCGGAGGCACCGGTGAGCCGCGCCCGCATCCGCGCCGGCCGAACCCCGAGCCGGCGGTGGTCGGCCGCCTGGTTGAACTCGCCGTTGCGGTTGTACCGTACCGCCGCCTTGACGCAGCGCGTCAGCAGGTACAGCAGGAAACGGGGTTCCCGGGCGGTGTTGAAGCGCGCCCGCACCTGCTCGTAGTACGTACGCGGATCGTCGAGTTGCTCGTACCAGAGCCGCTCGTACTCGTCGGCGAGCGCGGCCGGCCGGCCGAGGATGTCCGCCCACAGATCCATCAACGGTTCGTCGATGTCGCTGATGCGGGTGGCACGGGCAACGCCAAGGTGTCGCGCGGCGATGGTCACCGCCGCCGAGCCGGCGAACGGTTCGTGCAGGACCGCGACGTCCGCCGGGATGAGGCTCGCGATCGTGTGCGCGAGCCGGCGCTTGCTGCCCTGGTACGGAATCGCGTGCGGCACCCGCGCCAGCCCGGGCTGCCGCCGGGGTCGTACCGGAACCGCGACCACACCGGCCAGTGTGCGGTACTCCGGGACGGCGCGGCCGCTCGACGCGCCGCCCCTTCCGGGTCAGCCGATGTCCCGCCGCGAACCTGGTCGGCGCATGCGGGCGTACCGCGTGGGCGAAGACGATCAGCTCATCCGCTTCCCAAGAATTGGTGGACGGTCCTTCACACTGACTGTTGCCCGTCGGCGTCTGCTGGATGCGTCGAGTAGGCATTCCCCACCGGCTACGCCGCGGGCCCGGTGCCGAACGGGTGGGCGAGCAGTTCCCGCCGAAACGCAACGGCGCTGACCAACGGAATGGGCGTCCGTTGACCAGCGCCGTGGTGGTCCCGAAAGAGGGCTGGAAGACCCGGGAACTCAGCCCTGCTTGGTTTCCCAGAAAATCTTGTCGATCTCGGCGATCAGGTCGAGCAGCTCCTGACCCGTGGCCGGGTCCATGGAGCCCTTCGACCCGGTGGCACCCGCGGCCTTGGTGGCCCGGTTGAACAGGTCGTGCAGCTGCGGGTACTTCTCGAAGTGCGGTGCCTTGAAGTAGTCGGTCCACAGCACCCACAGGTGGTGCTTGACCAGCTGGGCGCGCTCTTCCTTGATCATGACAGCGCGCTGCCGGAACACCGGGTCCTCGTTGGACTGGTACTTCTCCTGGATCGCCTTGACCGACTCGGCCTCGATCCTGGCCTGCGCCGGGTCGTAAACGCCGCACGGGAGGTCGCAGTGGGCGGTCGCCTCCAGGCGCGGACCGAAGATGCGGGAGAGCAGTCGCATCGTTTCGTTCCTCCCTGACAGTGGATGCTCCGAGATGCTCCGACAATGGGGACCCTACCTCTGGCGTCCACGCCCGGCAGGCGGAGGTGATCGGTGGCACGGGGCGACCGCGTCCTGGGTTGGTTTCCGGTGCGGCGGGTACGGGTCCGCGGTCCCTCGATGGCGCCCACGCTCGCCGACGGCGACGTGGTGGTGGTGCGCCGGTCGCGCATGCCGGCGGCCGGGGACGTGGTCCTGGTGCGCTGGACGTCGCGGCCGGGGCAGCTCTCCGTCAAGCGCGCGGTGCGGCCGGTGGACGGCGGCTGGTTCGTGCTCGGCGACAACGAGTTCGGCTCCACTGACAGCCGCGAGCTTGGGCCGGCCGAGGTGCTGGGCGTGGTGCCGTGGCGGCTGTGGCCCCGGCCGCGCCGACTGCCGGCCCGCACGCCGCGATAGAAACCCGCCGGTGCCGCGGAGCGCGAACAACCCTGCGGAGCGCGAACGCCCCGCGGCACTCGGCCGGCGCCCAATCACCGGCCGGCAGCGCGCGGTGCTGGACCCAGCCACGGGTCGGCGCGCGGCGCTCGACCCGCGGCGGGCGGCATTCAGCCCGCGGCGCGGAGTTCGGCGTAGCGCGCCAGGCAGGCCTGGTAGTCGGGCAGCAGGCCGGCCTCGCGTGCCTCGGCCAGGGTCGGGGCGTCGCGGTCCTTGTCGGACAGGATCAGCTCGAGGCCGGGCGGCCAGGGCAGGTCCAGGGCCGGGTCCAGCGGGTTCACGCCGTGCTCGGCCGCGGGGTGGTAACCCGTCGAGCACAGGTAGCTCATCACGGTGTCGTCCTCGAGCGCGACGAACGCGTGGCCCAGCCCCTCGGCCAGGTACACCGCGCGGTAGTCGACGGCGTCCAGCCGCACCGCCTCCCAGCGGCCGAAGGTGGGCGAGCCCACCCGCACGTCCAGCACCACGTCGAGCAGCGCACCGCGCGGGCAGTACACGTACTTGGCCTGGCCGGGCGGCACGTCGGCGAAGTGCACCCCGCGCACGGTGCCCCGGCGGGACACGCTGTGGTTCGTCTGCGCCACCCGCAGCGGGTGGCCGAGCACCTCGGCGAAGGCGGCCCCCTGGAACGGCGCGGTGAACAGCCCCCGGTGGTCCGGGAACACCGGAGGGGTGAACTCGTAGGCCCCGGCCACCGAAAGCTCGTGCACCTTCATGCGGTCCAAGATTAGTCATCGCCCTAGACCTGACCTGCGGGGCTTGGCGGCCGCCCATACCACGATCGGGACCGGTGAAAGCCCTGGTGCGCTCCTTGACCGATCGGGTGAGCCCGGCCTGGGAAGACTGACCGGCCAGTGCAACAAGCCGGACGGACGTCTTGAAATACCGCGTCTGACCTGCGGAAAAATGCTCTTGGTACTGTGATCCCCGCCGCAGACATCGCGGGGCGTCGCTGTCACACTGGGCGGCACCGCAGCGTCCGTAGGCGGATGGTTGGCACGAGCGCCGTCCGCTGACCGGCCGTAGACGCCCGCTGGCCCGACACGATCACGCCGGCAGCGGTGCGTGATTCGGGCGGGATCCCGAAAGCAGCACCCGCCCAACCCCACCGGCATGGAGGGACGCCTTGACCGCCGTGAACCAACCAGCTTCCACCCAGCTCACCGCCGACGAGATCTTCCGCGCGCACGAGGGTGGCAAGCTCGGCATCGACGTGACCGCGTCGCTGGCCGACTCCCGCGCGCTCTCGATCGCCTACACCCCGGGCGTGGCCCAGGTGAGCCGGGCGATCGCCGAGGACTCGGCGTTGGCCGTGAAGTACACCTGGGCGCACCGGCTGGTTGCCGTGGTGAGTGACGGCACCGCCGTGCTCGGCCTCGGTGACATCGGTCCGCGCGCCTCGCTGCCCGTGATGGAGGGCAAGGCCGCGCTGTTCAAGCGGTTCGGCGGGCTGGACGCCATCCCGATCGTGCTCGACACCACCGACGTGGACGAGATCGTGGAGACCCTGGTCCGGCTGCGGCCCTCGTTCGGCGCGGTGAACCTGGAGGACGTGGCGGCGCCGCGGTGCTTCGAACTGGAGGCCCGGCTGATCGACGCGCTGGACTGCCCGGTCATGCACGACGACCAGCACGGCACCGCGATCGTGGTGCTGGCCGCGCTGCGCGGCGCCTGCATGGCGCTCGACCGGGAGCTGTCCGACCAGCGCGTGGTCATCTCCGGGGCCGGCGCGGCCGGCGTGGCCTGCGCGCGCATCCTGCTCGCCGCCGGAGTCGGCGACGTCACGGTGCTGGACTCGCGCGGGATCATCCACCCGGGCCGAGACAACCTGAACCCGGTGAAGGCGGAGATCGCCGAGGTGACCAACCTCACCGGACTGCGCGGTGGGCTGCCCGAGGCGATGCGCGGCGCGGACGTGTTCGTCGGCCTCTCCGCGTCGACGATCCCCGAGGAACTGGTGGCCGGCATGGCCCCGAAGTCGATCGTCTTCGCGCTGTCCAACCCGGACCCGGAGATCCATCCGGAGATCGCCGCCCGGCACGCCGCGGTGGTGGCCACCGGCCGCAGCGACTACCCGAACCAGATCAACAACGTGCTGGCCTTCCCGGGCATCTTCCGCGGCGCGCTGGACGCCAACGCCCTCAAGATCACCGACCGGATGAAGATCGCCGCCGCCGAGGCGATCGCCGCGGTCGCGAGCGAGGACCTGTCGACCGACCGGATTGTGCCGAGCGCGCTCGACCCCCGGGTCGGCCCCGAGGTGGCGGCCGCCGTTGCCCGGGCCGCCAGGGAGGACGGAGTAGCCTGATCGGTACCGGGTGAGTGGGGACCCCCGGTGACACCTGCGCCACGCCAGAAGTACGTCACGCTGACACGGCTACGCTGATCGGCCGTCTTCGCGGCCGCGATGATTGCCGAAGGGCTGTGCCGATGTCGGGTTGACGCGCTACGGTCGCTCGGACGGGTGAGCGTTCAAGGGGCGTTGAACGTTCACCTTGCCTTCTGATGCGCTGCGGAGGCAGCCACCGGCACGGCCAACCCCACGCCGCGGTCGGTGGTGCACGCGGAAGGGTGGAGCCGTGGCCGAGCAGGTCGATCGGGCGGGGAGCGCTCCGCTGGTGCTGGACAGCGTCTCGCGGGGAAAGGCCGGGACGGCGGGGCGAAAGTCGCAGACCCGCGGCGGGTTACCCCTGCCCGACGCGCCTTCGCTGCTCTGCGACCGCAAGTGCGTGGTCATGCAGGCCAATCCCGCCGCGGTGGCGCTCGCCGGCGCGTCCGGCCCCAAGGAGCTCACCGGGCGACCGCTCGCCGACCTGCTGCGCGGCGCCGAGCCGGACTTCCGGCTCCGCCGCGTGGACGGCACCGAGCTGTCCGTGCGGGCCGCGCGTTGGCCGGTGCCCGGCACCGGGCTGGAGGCCGTGCTGCTGGTCGACGTCTCCGACCTGTCGGCCGCGGCCGAGGCGCAGCGCGAGGAGCGGCGCCGGCTGGACCAGGTGCACCAGGTGGCCGGGCTCGGGTCGTGGGAGTACGACCCGAGCACCGGCGTCACCGTGTGGTCGGACTCGCACTACGAGCTGCTCGGCCTCGCCCCGGGCTCGGTGGTGCCCGGCGCCCAGGCCGTCCTCGACGTCGTGCATCCCGAGGACCGGGAGATGGTCGAGGCGTACTGGCGCAACCACGAGATCTCCGGCGAGCCGATCGACATCGAGTACCGGATCATCCGCCCGGACGGCGAGGTGCGGCGGATCCGCGGGGTGGCCGAGACGCACCGGGCCGACGGCCGCGCCAAGCTGATCACCGGCTACATCAAGGACGTCACCGAGGCGTGGCGGGCCAGCACCGAGCTTGCCGAGGAGCGGGCCCGGCTGCTGGAGGCGCAGCGCATCGCGCGCATCGGCAGCTGGAGCTACGAATTCGCCACCGGTGCCATCTACCGCAGCTCGGTGCTCCTGGAGATGTACGACGAGCTGGGCATCGTGCCCACCAACGACCTGCTCTGCGGCGTCCACCCGCAGGACAGGGCGACCCTGGAGGAGATGCGGCACCGGCTGCTCAACGCGAAGACGCCGGAGCCGATCGAGGCGGAGGTGCGGGACGAGGCGCTGGCCCGCAGCTATGTGTGCCGGGCGCGGGCCGAGTTCGACGCGAACGGCCAGGCCGTCCGGCTGCTGGGCACCGTCCAGGACGTCACCGAGTTGCGCGCGCTGGAGCGGCAGCTCCGGGACGACCGGCGGCGGCTGAACGACGCCCAGCGGGTGTCCCGGCTGGGCACCTGGGAGTGGGATCCGAGCACGGACGATGCCGTGTGGTCGAGCATGCTGCACGAGCTGTACGGCGTCCCGGTCGACCAGCGCACCACGTACCAGACCTACCTCGGCCTGGTCCACCCGGAGGACCGCGGCTGGGTGGACGACCTGTGGCGGCAGCTCGCCGCCGACCACCAGCCCGTGCAGTGCGAGCACCGGTTGATCCGCACCGACGGGGTGACCAGGGTGTTCCGCTGCCACGGCGCCGCGGTGCGCCGGCCGGACGGCAAGATGCTGCTGGTCGGCACCGCGCAGGACGTCACCGAGCAGCGGCTGGCGGAGACCCGGGTGGAGCGGTCCAGCCAGCGGTTCACCGACCTGGTCTCGGTCACCCCGGTGGGCATCGGGCTGTTCGACGAGTCGGAGCGGCTGGTCGACGCCAACGACGCGCTGTGCGACCTGGTCGGCCTGGACCTGCACCAGCTGCGCGGGCTGACCATCGAGCAGCTCACTCACCCCGACGACCGGGGCGAGCGGTTACGGCCCGCGGAGCAGATGGCCGGCGCCGCGCGGAAGAGCTACAAGATCCCGCAGCGGGTGCTGCTCCGGGCGGACGGCGAGCCGGTCTACTGCGACCTGCATGTGGCCGTGTCCATCCAGGACGACGGCCGGCGGTTCTGGCTGGTGGTGTTCCAGGACATCACCGAGCGCCGGCGGGCCGCGGAGGCGCTGCGCCACCAGGCCACCCACGACGAGCTGACCGGCCTGCCGAACCGGGCCGCGGTCAAGGAACTGCTCGGCCAGTTGCTCGGCGGCGAGCGCCGCTCCGGCGTGGCCGTGCTGTTCTGCGACATCGACAACTTCAAGCGGGTCAACGACTCCCTCGGCCACGACGCCGGTGACGAGCTGCTGGTCGCGCTGGCCAGGCGGTTGGAGAGCGGGCTGCCGCCCGGCTGCACCGCGGCCCGGCTCTCCGGTGATGAGTACGTCATCCTGTGCGAGGACGCCGAGGCGGTCGGCGGCGTGCAGGCGCTGGCCACCAAGGTTGCCAGCCTGCTGCGCACCGCGGTGCCGGTGCACGGCCAGCTGGTGCGGGTGTCCGCGTCGATCGGGGCGGCGGTGCCCAACGGGTCCCGGGCCACCGGGGCCGACCTGCTGCGCTTCGCCGACGCCGCGATGTTCGAGGCCAAGCGGCGCGGTGCCGGGCGGGTCTCGCTGGCCAGCGCGGCGCTGATCGCCTCCGCCGACCGGCAGGTGCACCTGGAGGGCCAGCTCCGCGAGGCGCTCACCCGGGACGGGCTGACCCTGCACTTCCAGCCGGTGGTCGGGGTGGACGGCACGGTGCTCACCGCCGAGGCGCTGGTCCGCTGGCCGCACCCGGACCGGGGACTGCTCGGCCCGGACGTGTTCCTGCCGGTAGCCGAGCAGGGTGACCTGCTCCGCGAGCTGGACCGCTGGGTGTTGCGGACGGCGTTGAAGGAGGCCGCCGGCTGGCCGAAGGTCGACGGCAACGCGGTGGCCGTCGCCGTAAACCTTTCCGGACTGGTTCCCGGCGACCCGGACTTCGTCGACGCGGTGGCCAACGCGGTCGCCGAGTCCGGCATCGAGTGGGACCGGGTGGTGCTGGAACTGGTCGAGACCAGCCTGGTCGACCTGCCCTCCCGAACACGCCAGGCAATGGCCGAACTGGTGGAGCGGGGCGTCCGGTTCGCCGTGGACGACTTCGGCACCGGCTACTCGTCGCTGGCCCGGCTCAAGGACCTGCCGGCGCAGATCATCAAGGTGGACCGGCGGTTCGTGGCCGGCGTCGGCAACGACTCGTCCGACTTCGCGGTGGCCCGTGCGGTGGTGGACATGGCCAGGGCGATGGGCCGCAGCTGCGTGGCCGAGGGCGTGGAGACCGCCACCCAGTTCCACGTGCTGCGCGGCGTCGGGGTGGACGCCTACCAGGGCTGGCTGTTCTCCCGGGCGGTGCCGATCAAGGAGTTCCGCGCCGTGCTGGAACTGGGACCGCTGCACGTGCCGCGCGCCGGCTGAATCCTCGTGTGGGTGACCCACGGCTTCCCGTGACCGCCGATTTTTGTGTCTCTCCGTATCCAGATCTCGGAATCCGCTGCCGTTGTCGCCCGTTGCGGTTAGGGTCTTGTTCCAATTCGGCGCAACCGGTACCGACGGAGGGACCTCACGCGTGATCGAGTTCCGGGCCGCGACCAAGCGGTTCGACGACGGGACCGTGGCGGTCAACGAGCTGACCCTGACCGTGGAGCCGGGCGGTATCACCATGTTCGTCGGGCCCTCCGGGTGCGGAAAGACCACCTCGCTGCGGATGGTCAACCGGATGGTCGAGCCCACCTCGGGCACCGTGCTGGTGGGCGGCAGGGACGTCCGCGAGTCGCCGCGCGCGGTGCTGCGCCGCGGCATCGGCTACGTCATCCAGCAGACCGGGCTGTTCCCGCACCGCACGGTGCTGGACAACATCGCCACCGTGCCGCTGCTGTCCGGCTGGCCCCGGCGGCGGGCCCGTGGCCGGGCGGCCGAACTGCTGGATCTGGTCGGCCTGCCGGCCGAGCTGGGGCGCCGCTACCCGGCGCAGCTCTCCGGCGGCCAGCAGCAGCGGGTCGGGGTGGCCAGGGCGCTCGCGGCGGACCCGCCGGTGCTGCTGATGGACGAGCCGTTCAGCGCGGTCGACCCGGTGGTGCGCGCCGACCTGCAGGACGAGCTGCTGCGGCTGCAGCAGGAGCTGGACAAGACGATCCTGTTCGTCACCCACGACATCGACGAGGCGATCAAGCTCGGTGACCGGGTCGCCGTGTTCCGCACCGGCGGCGTGCTCGCCCAGTACGACGAGCCGGCCGCGCTGCTCGGCCGGCCCGCCGACGACTTCGTCGCCTCGTTCGTCGGCCGGGACCGCGGCTACCGCGCGCTCGGCTTCCTGCCGGCCAAGGGCGTGCCGGTGGGCGAGGTGGCCACCGTCCGGCTGGGCGGCAGCGTCGCGGCCGCGCGGGACGCGCTGCGCGACGGCTGGGCCGTCGTGGTCGACGAGGCGCGCCGGCCGGTCGGCTGGGTGTCCGCGTCCCGGCTGTCCGGTGTGGACGGTGAGGCGGCGGTGTCCGATGAGCTGGTGGAGTCCGGCGGGTCACTGTACGAAGTGGACTCTCCGGGCGGCAGGGCCGGGTCGCTGCGCGGCGCGCTGGACGCGGCGCTCAGCTCGCCGTCCGCGCGCGGCGTCGCGGTGGACGCGGACGGGGCGGTGGTCGGCTCCGTCACCGCGCACGACGTGCTGCGCGCCTTGGCCGACGCCCGGCAGGCCGGCGAGGTTCCGTCGTGAGCTGGCTGGCCCGGAACTGGCCGCACATCCTTGACCTGGTGCGGCAGCACCTGGAGCTGGCGGGGGTGCCGCTGCTGGCCGGGCTGCTGCTCTCGGTGCCGCTGGGCTGGCTGGCGAACCGCTCGGTGGCGGCGCGCGGGCTGCTGCTCTCGGTGTCCGGTGTGCTCTACACGATCCCGTCGCTGGCGCTGCTGGTGGTGCTGCCCGCGGTGATCGGCACCAAGATCCTCAACCCGGTCAACGTCATGGTGGCGCTGACCGTCTACACGATCGCGCTGCTGGTCCGGTCGGTGACCGACGCGCTGGGCTCGGTGCCCACGCACGTGGTGTCCGCGGCGGACGCGATGGGGTTCCGCCCGCTGCGCCGGTTCCTCACGGTGGAATTGCCGCTGGCGGTGCCGGTCGTGGTGGCCGGCCTGCGGGTGGCCGCGGTGTCCAACATCAGCCTGGTCAGTGTGGGCGCGCTGATCGGTGTCGGCGGCCTTGGTGAGCTGTTCACCGACGGCTTCCAGCTCCAGTTCCTCACCCCGATCGTGGTCGGCATCGTCGGCTCGGTGCTGCTCGCCCTGCTCGCCGACGCGGTGCTGCTGGTCGCCGGCCGGGCGCTGACCCCGTGGGAGCGGGGTGCGCGCCGTGCTGGGTGAGCTGATCGGTTGGTTCGGCGACCCGGCGCACTGGACCGGGCCGACCGGGGTGCCGCAGCGGCTGCTGGAGCACCTGGGCTACACGGCGCTCGCGCTGGCCTGCGCGCTGGTCATCGCGCTGCCGATCGGCGCCCTGGTGGGTCACACCGGCCGCGGCGGCTTCCTGCTGGTCGGCTTGGCCAACGGGCTGCGGGCGCTGCCCACCCTGGGCCTGCTGACGGTCGTGGTGCTGCTGGCCGGGGTGGGCCTGCTGCCGCCGATCGCCGCGCTCACCGTGCTTGCCGTGCCGCCGGTGCTGGCCGGCACCTACGCCGGCGTCCGGGCGGTGGACCCGGCGGTGGTGGACGCCGCGCGCGGCATGGGCATGCGCGAGCACCAGGTGCTGCTCCGGGTGGAACTGCCCAACGCGCTGCCGATCATCTTCGGCGGGGTGCGCAGCGCCGCCCTGCAGATCGTGGCCACCGCGACGGTGGCCGCCTACGTGGCCATGGGCGGCCTCGGCCGCTACGTCATCGACGGGCTGGCGCAGCTCGACTACCCGCAGGTGCTGGCCGGCGCGGTGCTGGTCGCCGCGCTGGCCGTGGTGCTGGACGCGGCGTTCGCCGGCGTGCAGCGGGTGGTGTCGCCGGCCGGCGCGCGCCGCTCCCGGCGTGGCCGGGCCGGACGAGTTTCCGCGGTGAGAGCAACGGAACCAGGAGGAACGCCGGGATGAAACGAACCGTCACCGGAGCGGTGTCATCTGCCGCCTCGCCGGGAAGGATTGCCTCGGCGGTCATCGCCGTGCTGGCCGCCCTCGGGCTCACCGCCTGCGGTGGCGCCGCCAACCCGCTGTCCAGCAACGCCGGTGGCGGCGCGTCGTCCGCGCCGGACACCATCACCATCGGCTCGGCCAACTTCCCGGAGAGCCGCCTGCTCGCCCAGATCTACGCCACCGCGCTGACCGCCAGGGGCGTGAAGACCACGCTCAAGCCGAACATCGGCAGCCGCGAGGTGTACCTGCCGGCGCTCAAGGACGGCTCCATCGACCTGATCCCCGAGTACACCGGCACCCTGCTGCAGTACCTGGACAAGACCGCCCCGCAGACCTCGTCGGAGGACGTGTACGCGGCGCTGCCCAAGGCGTTGCCGCCCGGGCTGACCGTGCTGGACAAGGCCACCGCGGAGGACAAGGACGCCGTCGTGGTGTCCGCCGCCACCGCGCAGAAGTTCAACCTGAAGTCGATCGCCGACCTCGCGCCGCACTGCGCCGAGCTGACCATGGGCGGCCCGCCGGAGTTCCAGACCCGCCCGGACGGCCTGCCCGGGCTCACCAAGAACTACGGCTGCACGTTCAAGGGCTACAAGTCGCTGGACGCCGGCGGCCCGCTCACCGTGGCCGCGGTCAAGGACGGCACGGCGGACGCCGCCGACCTGTTCACCACCGACTCGTCCATCGCGGCCAACAACTTCGTCGTGCTCGCCGACCCGAAGAGCAACTTCGCCGCGCAGAACGTGGTCCCGCTGATCAACGCGAAGAAGGCGAACGACACCGTCAAGCAGACGCTGAACGCCATCTCCGCCAAGCTGGACACGAAGGCGCTGGCGGACCTGGACGCCAGGCTGTCCGCCCCGGACCACCCGGACGCCGCCGCAGTGGCCAAGGACTGGCTGGCCTCCGTCGGGTTGGGGTGAATCACCCGATCGGGTGGCCGCCGATGCGGGCGGTCAGCTCGGCGGCCGCCCGGCGCACGCTCTCGGCCAGCTCGGGCCAGCTCCGGCCGCAGTCCCACTCGTCCGGGCAGAAGTGGCGGAACGTCACGCTGATCGCCGCGAGCGGACGGCCCCCGTGGTCGAACACCGGCACCGCCACCGAGGCGAACCCGGCGGTCACGTAGCCGTCCTCGACCGCCCAGCCGCGGCGCCGCTCGGCCGCCAGCAGCCGGCGCAGCGCCGGCAGGTTGCGCGGGCCGCGGCCGGTGCGGTCCACGAAGCTGGCCGCGTTCGGGAACAGCGCCCGCACCTGCGGCGCCGGCAGGTGGGCCAGCATGGCCCGGCCGGACGCCGGCAGGTGCGCGGGCAGCCGCACGCCCACGTCGGTGACCAGCGTCTGCGGGTGCCGGGGCTGCTCGCGCAGCAGGTACAGCGTCTCGGCGCCGTGCAGCACGCCGAGGTGCGCGGTACGGTCCAGCCGGTCCACCAGCCGGCGCAGGATCGGCCGGGCCAGCCGCTCCAGCGGGTCATGCCGCAGGTAGGCGGAGCCCAGCTCGAACACGGCCACCCCCAGCCCGTACCGCCGCTCCTCCGGGAAGTGGGTGACGAACCCGGCCGCGACCAGCTCGCTGAGCAGGTGGTACGTGCTCGACCGGGGGATGCCCAGCTCGCGGGCCACCGTGGCGGCGGACACCGGCCCGGGGCGCCCGCCGAGGAACCGCAGCACCGCGAGCCCGCGGCGCAGCGCCGGTACCTCGCTGCTCGCGCCCATCGGCACCCTCCGCCCGTGTGCGTTGTTCGGAACCCGCGGGCGGCCCGGCGTGCGGGCGGGTGTGGTGACGCCCTGGCGCGGCCGCACGGGCCCGCCGAACAACGCGAATCTCCGCATGCAGAGTGTCTCGGATACCAGACAGTGTCACCCGTTACGGGCTCGAACGGCAGCCGTGGGCGGGCTGTGATGGGGATATGGATCCCGCTACGACGCCGTCCGGGCCGGTTCCGCTCGGCAGCAAGCCGCTGCGCCGGGAGCAGGTCGTCGCGGTGGCCCGCGGCGGCGCCCCGGTCGAGCTGACCGGTGAGGCGCTGGAGGCGGTGCGCAGCGCCCGCGCCCACGTGGACGCCCTCGCTGGCGGCGACCGGCCCACCTACGGCATCTCCACCGGGTTCGGCGCGCTGGCCACCCGGCACATCCCGGCCGAGCGGCGGGCCGCGATGCAGCTCTCCCTGGTCCGCTCGCACGCCGCTGGCGCGGGCGGAGAGGTGGAGCGCGAGGTGGTCCGGGCCCTGATGCTGCTGCGCCTGCACACGCTCGCCACCGGGCACACGGGGGTACGCGTGGAGACCGCGCTGGCCATGGCCGGGATGCTCAACGCGGGCATCGTGCCGGTCGTGCACGAGCACGGCTCGCTGGGCTGCTCCGGCGACCTGGCCCCGCTCGCGGCCGTCGCTCTCGCGCTGATCGGCGAGGGCGAGGTTCGGGACGCCGGGGGCCGGCTGCGCCCGGCCGCCGAGACCCTGCTGGCCGCCGGCATCGAGCCGCTGCGGCTGGCCGAGAAGGAGGGTCTGGCGCTGATCAACGGCACCGACGGGATGCTCGGCATGCTGGTGCTCGCGCTCGCCGACGCGCAGCGGCTGGTGGACACCGCCGACCTGACCGCGGCGATGAGCGTGGAGGCGCTGCTCGGCACCGACCGGGCGTTCGCCGCCGACCTGCAGGCGCTGCGGCCGCACCCCGGGCAGGCCCGGTCCGCCGCCCGGATGACGGCGATGCTGGCCGGCTCGGACATCATGGCCAGCCACCGCGGCCCGGAGTGCACCCGGGTGCAGGACGCCTACTCGCTGCGCTGCGCACCGCAGGTGCACGGGGCGGCCAGGGACACCATCGGCCACGCCGAGACGGTGGCCGACCGGGAACTCGCCGCCGCGGTGGACAACCCCGTCGTGCTGGACAAGGGCCGGGTGGAGTCCAACGGCAACTTCCACGGCGCCCCGCTGGCCTACGTGCTGGACTTCCTGGCCATCCCGATCGCCGACCTGGCCGCGATGGCCGAGCGGCGCACCGACCGGATGCTCGACGTGGCGCGCTCGCACGGGCTACCGCCGTTCCTCGCCGACGACCCGGGCGTCGACTCCGGCTACATGATCGCGCACTACACCCAGGCCGCGGTGGTCGCCGAGCTGAAGCGGCTGGCCGTGCCCGCGTCGGTGGACACCATCCCGACCAGCGCGATGCAGGAGGACCACGTGTCCATGGGCTGGGCGGCGGCCCGCAAGCTGCGGCGCGCGCTGGACGGGCTGACCACCGTGCTGGCCATCGAACTGCTCACCGCGGCCCGCGCCCTGGACCTGCGTGCCCCGCTGGCCCCCGCCCCGGCCACCGCCGCAGCGGCGGGCGTGCTGCGCGCCGCGGTGCCCGGCCCCGGCCCGGACCGGCACCTCGCCCCGGAGATCCGGATCGCCGAGGACCTGGTCCGCTCCGGCGTGCTGCTGGACGCCATCGCCCCGCACCTACCGTCCACAGTGGAGTACGAATGAGCGCACCGACCGTGCGGGCCGCCCGGGGCACCACGCTCACCGCGCGGAGCTGGGCCACCGAGGCACCGCTGCGCATGCTGCACAACAACCTGGACCCGGAGGTGGCCGAGCGCCCGGCCGACCTGGTCGTCTACGGCGGCACCGGCAGGGCCACCCGGGACTGGGCCAGCTTCGACGCGATCAGCCGGGAGCTAACCGCGCTCGGTGAGGACGAGACGCTGCTGGTGCAGTCCGGCCGGCCGGTTGGCGTGCTGCGCACCCACCCGTGGGCGCCCCGGGTGCTGATCGCCAACGCCAACCTGGTGCCGGACTGGGCGAACTGGCCGGAGTTCCGCCGCCTGGAGGCCGCCGGGCTGACCATGTACGGGCAGATGACCGCCGGGTCGTGGATCTACATCGGCACCCAGGGCATCCTGCAGGGCACCTACGAGACGTTCGCCGCGGTGGCCGCCAAGCGGTTCGGCGGGTCGCTGGCCGGGACGCTCACCGTCACCGCCGGGCTGGGCGGCATGGGCGGCGCGCAGCCGCTGGCGATCACCATGAACGAGGGTGTCGCGCTGGTCGTCGAGTGCGACCCGCAGCGCGCCCGCCGCCGGCTGGAAACCCGCTACTTGGACGAGATCGCGTCCGATGTGCACGACGCGGTGCGCAGGGTGACCGCGGCGAAGGCCCAGCGGCGGCCGCTGTCCGTGGCGGTGATCGGCAACGCCGCCGAGGTGCTGCCCGAACTGCTGCGCCGGGGCGTCGAGGTGGACGTGGTCACCGACCAGACCTCGGCCCACGACCCGCTCGCCTACCTGCCGATCGGCGTCGGTGTGCACGAGTGGCGGGACTACGCGGCGAGCAAGCCGGAGGAGTTCACCGACCGGGCCCGCGAGTCGATGGCCGCCCACGTCTCGGCGATGGTGGGGTTCCTGGACGCCGGGGCCGAGGTGTTCGACTACGGCAACTCGATCCGCGGCGAGGCCAAGCTTGGCGGCTGCGACCGCGCCTTCGACTTCCCAGGTTTCGTGCCCGCCTACATCCGGCCGCTGTTCTGCGAGGGCAGGGGACCGTTCCGGTGGGCGGCGCTGTCCGGCGACCCGGCCGACATCGCCGCCACCGACCGGGCCGTGCTGAAGCTGTTCCCGGGCAACGAACCGCTGGCCCGGTGGATCCGGATGGCCGGCGAGCGCGTCGCCTTCCAGGGATTGCCCGCCCGGATCTGCTGGCTCGGCTACGGCGAGCGGGACCGCGCCGGGCTCGCGTTCAACGAGATGGTGGCCAGCGGTGAGCTCTCCGCCCCGGTGGTGATCGGCCGGGACCACCTGGACTGCGGCTCGGTGGCCTCGCCGTACCGGGAGACCGAGGCGATGGCCGACGGCTCTGACGCGATCGCCGACTGGCCGCTGCTCAACGCGCTGGTCAACACGGCGTCCGGGGCGACGTGGGTGTCCATCCACCACGGCGGCGGCGTGGGCATGGGCCGGTCCATCCACGCCGGGCAGGTCACCGTGGCCGACGGCACCCCGCTGGCCGCGCGGAAGATCGAGCGGGTGCTCACCAACGACCCGGCGATGGGGGTGCTCCGGCACGCCGACGCCGGCTACCCGCGCGCCGCCGAGGTCGCCGCCGAACGCGGCCTGCGCATCCCGATGAAGGAGCGGCGGTGATTCCCGCATTCCGCAGGCTCAACGGGGGTTTGGAGGGTGCGCAGGGCCCCGTTCAGCCCCCTGAATGCGGGGAGAGGGTGAGCATGCTGCTCGCCGAGATCGCCGACGTCGGAACGGATCGGTTCCGTGGCGGCTACGCGCGGCACGGCTTCGACCGGGCCGACCTGCAACTGCGCGCGTGGTTCACCGAGCAGGCCGAGCGGCGCGGGCTGGCCGTGTACACCGACCGCAACGGCAACCTGTGGGCCTGGTGGGGCGAGCCGGGACCGGGCGCGGTGGCCACCGGCAGCCACCTGGACTCGGTGCCCGGCGGCGGCGCGTTCGACGGGCCGCTCGGCGTGGTGTCCGCGCTGGCCGCGGTGGACGTGTTGCGGGCCCGCGACTTCGTACCCGCCCGGCCGATCGCGGTGGTGGTGTTCGCCGAGGAGGAGGGCGGCCGGTTCGGCGTGCCCTGCCTCGGCTCCCGGCTGGCCACCGGCGCGATCGGCCCGGACACCGCCCGCGGGCTGCGCGACCCGGACGGCGTCTCGCTCGCCGAGGCGGCGCGCGCCGCCGGCCTGAACCCGGCCCACCTCGGCCGCGACGACGCCGCGCTGTCCGGCCTGCGCTGCTTCGTGGAGTTGCACGTCGAGCAGGGCCGGCAACTCGACCTGCTGCCCGAGCGCACCCCGGTCGCGGTGGCCACGTCGATCCTGGCGCATGGCCGGTGGCGGCTGACGTTCCGCGGGCAGGGCAACCACGCGGGCACCACGGCGGTGGCCGACCGCCGGGACCCGATGATCCCCGCGTCCAGCACGGTGTTGGCCGCCCGGCGGGCGCTGGCCGGCACGGACGCGCGCGCCACGGTCGGCCGGCTGGTGCCCACCCCCGGCGGGACCAATGTGATCCCGTCCAGCGTGGACGTCTGGCTGGACGCCCGCGCACCGTCCACACCGGACACGCGGAAGCTGGTGGACGAGATCGTCGCGGCGGCCAGGGAGGCGTCCGCCGCCGAGGGCTGCGCGGTCGAGGTGCGCGAGGAGTCCTACGGCGACGCGGTGACCTTCGATGCCGCGCTGCGCGACGAGCTGGCCGGGCTGCTCGGCGGCGTTCCCGCGCTACCCACCGGGGCCGGGCACGACGCCGGCATCCTGGCCGCCCGGGTGCCCACCGCGATGCTGTTCGTGCGCAACCCCACCGGCGTCAGCCACGCCCCGGAGGAGCACGCCGAACCCGATGACTGCGCGGCCGGCGTGGCCGCGCTGGCCAGCGTCCTGGAGCACCTGGCGTCATGACCGACACGGCGTACTGGTGCGAGCGGGCCTGGCTGCCGGACGCCATCGCGCCGCGCGTGCTGGTCCGCGCCGGCGCCGGCGGCACGATCACCGAGGTGTCCTTTGTGGACACGCCGCCGCTGGGCGCCATCCGGCTGCGCGGGCTGGTCTTCCCCGGCTTCGCCAACGCCCACTCGCACGCGTTCCACCGGGCGCTGCGCGGTCGCACACACGGCGCCGGCGGCACGTTCTGGACCTGGCGGGAGGGCATGTACCGGCTGGCCGAGCGGCTGGACCCGGACGGCTACCTGCGGCTGGCCCGGGCGGTCTACGCGGAGATGGCCGTCGCTGGCATCGCCTGCGTCGGCGAGTTCCACTACCTGCACCACGGTCCCGGCGGCGCCCGCTACGCCGACCCCAACGCGATGGGGGAGGCGCTGCGCCGGGCCGCCGCCGACGCTGGCATCCGGCTCACCCTGCTGGACACCTGCTACCTGGCCGGCGGCATCGGGAAACCGCTCGCCGGCACGCAACCGCGGTTCGGTGACGGCTCGGTGGCCGCCTGGGCGGAACGGCTCGCCGGCATGCGGGAGGACGCCACCACCCGCATCGGCGCGGCCATTCACTCGGTGCGCGCGGTGCCCGCCGACGCGCTACCCGACCTGGTCGCCGCCGCCCCTCCGGACCGGCCACTGCACGTGCACCTGTCCGAGCAGCCGGCGGAGAACGAGGCATGCCTCGCCGCCTACGGCCGCACCCCCACCGAACTGCTGCACGACGCCGGGGCGCTGTCCGCGCGCACCACCGCGGTGCACGCCACCCACCTGCGCGAGGCCGATATCGACCTGCTCGGCGGGGCCGGCGTCACCGCCTGCCTGTGCCCGACCACCGAGGCCGACCTGGCCGACGGGCTTGGCCCGGCGCGCGCCCTCGCCGACGCCGGCTGCCCGCTGGCCCTGGGCAGCGACCAGCACGCGGTGGTGGACCCGTTCGCCGAGGCGCGGGCGCTGGAGCACGGCGAGCGGCTGCGCACCGGCCGGCGCGGCCACTTCACGCCGGCCGACCTGGTCACCGCGGCCACCGCCGGCGGGCACGCCAGCCTGGGCTGGCCGGAGGCCGGGCGGATCGCCGAGGGCGCCCCGGCCGACCTGGTCGCGGTGCGGCTGGACAGCCCGCGCACCGCCGGCGTCCTGCCCGAGCAGGCACTTTTCGCGGCCACGGCATCCGATGTGGACACCGTGGTGATCGGCGGCCGGGTGGTGGCCTGCGACGGCCGGCACGTGCTGCTCGGCGACGTGGGCCGGCTGCTCACCGAGGCGATCGGGGAGTTGTGGCGGTGAGCGTCCTTGTCACCGGCATCGGCGAGCTGACCACCAACGACGACGAGCTGGGCACGCTGCGGCACGCCGCCGTGGTGCTGGACGGTGACCGGGTCGCGTGGGTCGGCGGGGCGGCGGATGCTCCGGACGCGGACGAGCGGGTCGACGTGGCCGGCCGCGCCGCGCTGCCCGGCTGGGTGGACAGCCACACCCACCTGGTGTTCGCCGGTGACCGCACCGCCGAGTTCGCCGCCCGGATGGCCGGCGAGCCCTACACCGCCGGCGGGATCGCGGTCACCGTCGAGGCCACCCGGGCCGCCGACGATGCCGCGCTGGTCGCGAACCTGCGCCGGCACGTCGCCGAGGCGGTCGCGCAGGGCACCACCTACCTGGAGACCAAGACCGGCTACGGGCTGACCGTGCCCGACGAGGTGCGCTCGGCAGTGATCGCCGCGCGCGAGGTCGACGAGGTCACCTTCCTCGGCGCGCACCTGGTCCCGCCCGGCTGGTCCGCCGACGACTACGTCACGCTGGTCTGCGGCGAGATGCTGGACGCCGTCGCGCCGCGCGTGCGCTGGGCCGACGTGTTCTGCGAGGCCGGCGCGTTCGACGCCGAGCAGTCCCGCGCGGTGCTCACCGCCGCCGCCCGCCGCGGCCTGGGCCTGCGGGTGCACGGCAACCAACTCGGGCCCGGCCCGGGCGTTCGGCTCGCGGTGGAAATGGGGGCGGCCAGCGTCGACCACTGCACCCACCTCGAACCGTCCGATGTGGACGCGCTGGCGTCGTCGGACACGGTGGCCACCCTGCTGCCGGCCTGCGACCTGTCCACCCGGCAGCCGCTGCCGGACGCCCGCGCGCTGCTTGCCGCCGGGGCCACCGTGGCGCTGGCCAGCAACTGCAACCCCGGATCCTCCTACACCTCCTCCATGGCGTTCTGCGTGGCCACCGCCGTGCTGCAGATGCGGATGAGCGTGGCCGAGGCGGTCCGCGCGGCCACCTGGGGCGGGGCGCGGGCGCTGCGCCGGGAACGCGGCGACGGCGCGGTCGGTGTGCTGCGCCCCGGCGCCCGGGCCGACCTGCACGTCCTGGACGCGCCGTCGGTCACCCACCTGGCCTACCGCCCCGGCGTCCCACTCACGCACGCCGTCTGGCGCGCCGGCCGGCGGTACCGGTGAGCGGGCGGACCGGTGCGCGCGACGTGGCCGGTCCGCCGCCGGGGTTGCGCGCGTGCGCGACCATACCCCCAGCCATGTCGCATCTTGACGCGGTCATCGAGAGGCATCACGATGACTTCTATGCGAACCACCTTGACTCTCGACGATGACGTGGCTCGGCTGGTCGAAGACGCCGTTCACCGCGAGCGTCGTCCGATGAAGCAGGTCGTCAACGACGCGCTGCGGCGCGCGTTGGCGCCGCGCGCCAGCCGGGAACAGCCATACCGCTTGACGCCACACGAGTCGGCCGTACGACCGGGGTTCGACCTGTCCGGTTTCAATCGGCTGGCCGATGAGTTGGCTGATGAGGCGATCATGGACAGGGCACGGCGTACCTCGTGATCGTTCCCGATGTCAATCTGCTCCTCTACGCGGTCATCTCCGGTTTTCCGCAACACTCTCGCGCGCGCTCCTGGTGGGAGCAGACCGTCAACAGCACCACCCGCATCGGACTGGCCTACCCTGCCTTGTTCGGCTTCCTGCGGATTTCCACCAATGCACGCGTCCTCGAATCGCCTCTCGCCGCCGCGGACGCGGTCGCATACGTCGATGACTGGCTCGCCCAGCCGAACGTGGACCTCCTGGTGCCGAATCCACGTCACCTGGACATCGCGCTGGGGCTTCTGCGGGACATCGGCACGGCCGGGAACCTCACCACGGACGTGCAACTGGCGGCACACGCGATCGAACACGACGCCGAGATGCACTCCAACGACAGCGATTTCGCCAGGTTCCCCAACCTGAAGTGGGTGAACCCCCTCCAATAACGCCGAGCGAGCGGCGGAGCGACCGGTGTGCCGTGTGGCGAGCCGGGCCGACGATCGGCTGACGCCGCGCGGTCATCGGCGGAGCGCAGTCACCTCGGCCGGCGTGCGGGTCCGCCGACCCGGGCCGCCCGCTGGGTCCTGGCCGGCCAAGGCGGCCAGCAGGGCGGGAAACCGCTCGGCGAACCGAGTCAGGTCGGGAATGGGCTGGCACGAGCCGAACCAGTACAGGCCCGGCACGCCGTCCGCGTCCGTGGCGACCCCGGCGAACGCCCGCAGCCAGCGGTCGGTCACACCCAGCGCGACGGCGTAGGGCAGCGACCGGGAGAACACCAGCTCCCGATCGGCCACGGGCACGTCCTCAGGAGTGGCGGCGTCGAGAAAGTGCTGCAGTTCGGCCACGTGGCCGAGCAGCACCGCGCCGCGCCGGGTGCGTACCGGCAGCCACCGGCCGAGCACCGCGAGGCCCAGCCCGGTAGCGATCAGCGGAAGCCCGAGCATCGCGTGCCCCGCGGTGCCCGCCAGCGTGGCGGTGACGCCAACGCCGAGCGCGGCGATCCCGGCGCCCACGGCCAGCCACCGCAGGCGCTCGGTGCGGGGCGGCCGGGCCAGCCACCCCCGCGCCACCACGTCGCCGAACAGTGCCTCGCGCAGGTTGCCAGCGTGGCCGTTGGCGACCTGGCTCAGCAGCGCCCGCTCCGCCTCGTCCGGCAGGATTGACGCGTACACCGCCCGCTCGAAACCGGTCAACGCGGGGTCCGCCGCGTTGCGCCGCACCACCTGCCAGTCGAGCCTGCCGTCCGGCAGTTCCACCTCCTGGATCCACAGGTAGTTGCGCACCGCCAGGTCCAGCACGGTCGCCGCGATATCCACCGCCCGCGCCCGCTCGGTGGCCACGGCGCCGACCTGACCGGGCAGTACGCCGTCGGGTGAGGCGAAGGCCACGTGCCCGCCCTCGCCGCGTACCAGCAGCGGCACCGGCGCGCCGGCGGGCACCACGCGGGCCGCCCGGACCCGGCGGTGCCATAGCAGCCAGAAACCGCCCAGCAGCAGCACGGCGAGCGTGACGGCGCCGGCCACGTCGAGCGGCGTGGGCGCGAACGCGGCGGCCAGGGTGTGCGCCCGGACCAGGCGCGCGTTCACCGGTACGCCGGAGCCGGCCATGCCGACCGCGACGTCGATCCGGTCCCCGGCGCGCAGGGCGGTGTGGCTGAGGCGGACGACCTGGCTCTGGTCGATCTTGGCGACGGCGCAGAGGATGTGCGAGCCGGCGGCACCGGCGAGGCAGGTGATCGAGTTCGGTTGGCCGGGTTCCGCGACGACGGCGGAGAAGGTGTCCACCGGCACGTCCCAGCCACTCACCGGCTGCCAGCGCAGTTCCTGCTGGTCACCGAGGCCTGCGACGGCACCGTCCACCGTGTACGTGATGGTCGACCGGCCCGCGCCGAGGTGGACGGTGAAGGTCTGGTCGTCGGCCTCCGCGCTGCCGCTGCCGACCACCGTCGGGGCGCTTACCGTGAAGATCCGGTCGGTGTGCTGGTCGGCGGCGATGCGCAGGGGCGCACGCCGGGTGGCGGTGGTGCCGCTGGCGACGTCGACGGTCTCCGTGACGGCGAGCGTGCCGTCGCGGCGCAGCTTCAGTTCGGCGTGGCTGCGCAGGCCGGGACCGGCCGACGGCTGCCGTTGGTCCCCGCCGGGCTGCACGACAAAGAACAGGATGCCGACCAGAGCAACGGCGGCGAGCACGAGGGCGAGGATCTTTCGCGACACGCCCGCGGACGGTAGCGAAAGCCGCCTATGCTCTGCTGCCGAATCGGTTGGAATCACGTGATCGACCTGGCAGGGGGTAGCGATGAGGCAGGTCGTCGTGCGGGGCGGGGGAGCCCGGTGAACCAGGCGCCACCACCGGGCTGGCCGAACCAGCAACCGCACCAGGGACCACCACCGTTCGGGCACCCGGTCCCGGGGTACCGCCCGCCGGGCGGAGTGCCCGCTGTTCCGCCGCCGCGGCCGGTGGCCCCGCCTCCGGTACCCGCTCCGCTGCCGGCGGCTCCGCCTGGGGTGCTGGCCCCGGGACCGGCGGCCAACCCGCCCGCGCCGCCGTGGACGCCGTTATTCACCGCCGGTCGGCCGGCGCCCGGAGCGCCCGGCCAGGTCGGGTACCCGGCGACCGGTGGCCCGCCCTGGCCGGGTCCCTGGCGGCCGGGACCCTCCGGTCCGCTGATCACCCCGCGCCGCGGGTCCAGCGCCGGCCCGGTGCTCGCCGTGGTGCTGTGCGCGGTCGTCCTGGTCGGCGCCATGCTGGCCGGCGTCGTCGGCGTCGCCACGGCATCCCACCGCACGGCCGAAGTCGGCTACACCCAGCCGACCGCGGCGCCGGACACCACGGAATACGTCCCTGATACCGGTACCGCGACCCCGACCGCCACCACGACAACGGCCGACACCACGACGGACGCCCCGACCGCGACCGGCACCGCCGGGCCGCGGCGGTCCGCGCCGGCCACCGCCGCACCACCGACCGCCACGGCCCCGGCCGGGCCGAGAAAGGTGCTCGCCACCGGCGACAACCCCCTGTTCGCGGGGCAACTCGGGTTGCCGGCGGTCACCTGCGACCTGCCGCGGTGGCGGAGCGACCCGGCCAGCGCGCAGGCGTTCTTCGAGGCCGCGCTCACCTGTCTGAACCAGGCGTGGCAGCCGGTCCTGCGGGCGGCCAACCTGCCGTTCGAGCAGCCGGCGCTGTCCTTCCCCGCGGGCCGGAACTGGCACAGCGCGTGCGGAACGACCACCTCGGACCAGGCCGCGGCGTTCTACTGCTCCGCGGACAACACCATCTACATGCCGTTCGACGGCCTGCAGACGGACCAGATCGGCGCCCATCCCGGCGTGTACCTCGCGGTGTTCGCGCACGAGTACGGCCATTTCATCCAGGGCACCAGCGGGGTGCTCGACGCGGCACACGAGCAGATGTACGACGTCGACGCGGACAGCCCCGCGGGGCTGCAGATATCCCGGCGGATCGAGTTGCAGGCCGACTGCTTCGACGGGATGTTCTGGGCCGCCGCGACCGGCCGGGGCGCGGTCAACCGCACGATGTACGACGAGGCCATCCAGGATCAGCGTGGCCGGGGCGACGACAACGGCGTGCAGACCCGTCGCGACCACGGCAACGGCGCCCACGTGCAGGGTTGGACGGTCCAGGGCGCCCAGTACAACCGCACCGCCCAATGCAATACCTGGACGGCCGCGGAGGAC
>NZ_BJFL01000012.1 GCF_005405885.1 Gandjariella thermophila | reverse complement strand
CTACGGCCAGCCTGGACCCCGACACCTTCTGCGCGCCTGCCCCCAGCAAGCCGGAAGCCGGGCAAAACAAGGGCTGCCCCACGCACCATCAAGGCTTGACCGGCCCCACCCCTTCATGGATGACCTGCGTCTTTGTGGCTCGGGTCCAGCGCGCTCGGCAGGATTCGAACCTGCAACCTTCTGATCCGTAGTCAGATGCTCTATCCGTTGAGCTACGAGCGCATGTTCACTTGTCATCCGACCAAGGCCGGATGCTGGCGGAGGCTCCGGGATTTGAACCCGGGAGGGGGTTGAAGCCCCCAACCGCATTAGCAGTGCGGCGCCATAGACCAGACTAGGCGAAGCCTCCCGGGACCCGCGGCCACTGGCCGATAGGTTACACAGCCTGTCCCCCACGATCCAAACCGGGTCCCCACCCGCCGTGGCGCCGACGGCAGTGTGGTGCCGGAGCGGGGCCCCGTCCCCGCTCCGGCGGCCCACCATGCACGCGTCTGGACCGCTTGGCCCCCCGTCCCGCGGCCCCCGGTGGCGAGGCCCCCGCGCGGCCTTGTCACCCGTTACGGCTCGACCGCGCCGGCCTCCCCCGCCTCGCCCCCCGGAACGCGATGCCCGCGCCGATCGTGACGACCGGGCGCGGCGGCGACGTGCTCCTCGCACTGCTCCCCGTCGCCGGTGGGACAGACCGACACTCGCACCTGTTCGGAGCAGTGGCAACACCCGTTCGGCGGACATCGGCGGGTGAGTTACCGCTGGTAGTAGGCGGTGACGAGGGGCGAACGGGGAGCCGGCGCAGCGTCATTTCACCGCGCGGCTTGGCCGCCGTCCGACGCCGCTCAGCCGGCGTCCGGCGCGGCGGCGAGTTCGACGAATGGGCGCAGCGCGTCCGGGTTGCGCAGCGCGTCCCGGCTCACCGCCCGGTCCGGGGGCGTGCCGGCGAGGATCTTCTTCACCGGCACCTCGCACTTCTTCCCGTTGAGCGTCTTCGGCACCTCATCCACCACGACGAACCGGTTCGGCACGTGCCGGGGGGAGAGCTGGGTGCGCAGTTCCGCCCGCAGCTTCGGTTCCAGCTCGGAGAGTTCGGTGCCGGGGGTGAGCACCAGGAAACAGATCAGCTCGCCGTCGGTGCGGCCGGCGCCCGAGGTGTCGATCACCAGCGAGTCGGTCACCTCGGGGAAGCCCTCCACCACCCGGTAGAACTCGCTGGTGCCCATGCGGACGCCGCCCCGGTTGAGGGTGGAGTCACTGCGGCCGTAGATCACCGCCGAGCCGCGCGGGGTGATCCGGACCCAGTCACCGTGCCGCCACACGCCCGGGTAGGCGTCGAAGTACGCCTCCCGCAGCCGGCTGCCGTCCGGGTCGTTCCAGAAGAACACCGGCATCGACGGCATCGGCCTGGTGATCACCAGCTCGCCGACCTCGTCGACCACCTCGCGGCCCTGCTCGTCGTAGGCGGCGACGGCGGCGCCGAGCGCGCGGCAGGACAGCTCACCCAGCCACACCGGCACGTCCGGTGCCGCACCGACGAACGCGGTGCACAGGTCGGTGCCGCCGGAGACGCTGGCCACCTGGACGTTCCGGCCGACCGCCTCGGCCACCCAGCGGAACCCCTCCGGGGTCAGCGGCGCACCGGTCGAGCCGACCGCGCGCAGCGCGGACAGGTCGAGGTCGTGCCCCGGCCGCAGGCCCTCCTTCAGGCACGACTGGATGTACGGGGCGGAGGTGCCGAAGTAGGTGATCCGGTGCCGCTCGGCCAGCCGCCACAGCGCGCCGAGGTCCGGGTGGCCGGGGCTGCCGTCGAACAGCACGATCGTCGCGCCGACCAGCAGGCCGGAGACGAGGTAGTTCCACATCATCCAGCCGGTGGTGGTGAACCAGAAGAACCGCTCCCCCGGACCGAGGTCGGCGTGCAGCCGGAGCATTTTCAGGTGCTCCACCACGATCCCGCCGTGGCCCTGCACGATCCCCTTCGGCAGCCCCGTGGTGCCCGAGGAGTACAGCACCCACAGCGGGTGGTCGAAAGGCACGTGCTCGAAGGCCGGCGTGGCGTCGGCGTGGGCGTCCAGCAGTTCCGTCCAGCCGACCGCCCCGGGCAGGGTGGCGCCCTCGCCGAGGTAGTCGATCAGCACGGTGGCGCGCAGGCCGGGCATGTCGCCGCGCAGCCGCTCCACGGTCGGCCGCACGTCGAAGGCCCGCCCGTTATACCGGTAGCCGTCCACCGCGATCAGCACGGCGGGCTCGATCTGGGTGAACCGGTCGGCGACGGCCCTTGCCCCGAAGTCCGGGGAGCAGGACGACCAGGTCGCGCCGAGGCTGGCCGCGGCGAGGAAGGCGACCAGCGTCTGCGGGCAGTTCGGGGCCAGCGCCACCACCCGGTCCCCGGCCCGCACGCCCAACTCGGCGAGCCCGGCACGGGCTGCCGCCACCCGGGCGCGCAGCTCGCCGTAGCTGATGACTTCCTCGGCGCCGTCCTCGCGGTGGAAGAGCACGGCGAGGTCGCCGCCGGCGCCGCCGGTCACCGGGTGCAGCGCGTGCTCGGCGTAGTTCAGCGTGGCCCCGGGGAACCACCGCGCGCCCGGCATGGCCGCCTCGGCCAGCACCCGCTCCGGCCGCCGGCCGAACCGCACCCCGGCGAACTCCGCGACCGCGCCCCAGAACGCCTCCAGGTCGGCCACCGACCAGTGCCACAGCGCGTCGTAGTCGGGCAGGTCGAGCCCGCGATGGTCGCGCAACCAGCGGCGGAAGGCGGCCATGGCGGTGTCGTCGACCCGGTCGGGGTCCGGCCGCCACAGCAGTTCGGGAGCGCCGGCCGCGTTGCCGGCTGAGGTCTGGGTCATGGTTCCCGTTCCTAACCCATGCCGTCGCCCGAGGCCACACCCGCGCGGCACATACGCCGAGCGCCGCCGGTGTGCGCCGGGCACACCGGCGGCGCCGGACCGTCGCCGGTCAGCGCATGTGCGAGTCCAGCCAGGCGAGCGTGCGCTGCAACGCGTCCTCGGCGGCCTTCGGGGAGAAGTCGAAGCGGTGGTTCGTGTCCGGGTACACCACCACCTCGGTGGCGATCGGCGCGTTGGCGGTCGCCTCCCGCAGCACCTCGACCTCCTCGACCGGCACCGCCTCATCGGCGTCGCCGTAGACACCGAGCCACGGGCAGGTGAGTTCCTTGGCGATGTCGACCAGCGCCGGTAGGCCTTCGGAAAGCGGGGAGAGAATGCCGCCGCCGCCCACGCTCACCGCCGCTCCGAGCGTGCGGCTGGCGGCGACCACGAAGGCGGTGGTGCCGCCGGCGTCGAAGCCGATCACGCCCATCCGGTCGTCGCTGATGCCGCGCTGCCCGAGCCACACGAAGGTGGCGTCGGTGTCGGCGAGCACCGACTCGCCGGAAAGTTTGCTCAGCCGGTCGCGCACACCGTCACCGTCGGCCTCGTCCAGCACGTCCGCGTCCGGGTAAAGGTGCGGCGCCACGGCGATCCATCCCTCCGTCGCGAGGGTGCTGACCAGGCCTCGTACGGTGTCGGTGACCCCACGGGCCTCATGCAGCACGAGAACCCCGCCGCGCACGGCATTGTCCGGCTCGGCGACCGTGAGGCGGAGGGAGCGGCCGTCGGTGAGCTGGAGGGTCTCGGTGCGGGTTGTCGTCATGGCGTCACCAAATCACGCCGGGGTGAACGCGAGTCAACGCCGCCATTCGGGCGGACCATCCGTCCGGCCCGATCGCTCGGCTAGTGTGTGCCCCGGGTGTGTGCCAGATTACCGCAGCACCGCCGTCGATGTGTCACCGAGATCACATACCGCGTGGCCAGCGAGGAGTTCCGGATGACCGTGCGAACCCGTGCCGACCTCGATCAGCTTCCCGGCTACGTGCCCGGCCGCACCATCCCCGGGGCGATCAAGCTGGCCAGCAACGAGGTTTCGCCCGGCCCGCTGCCCAGCGTGGTGGAGGCGATCACCCAGGCCGCGGCGGGGGTCAACCGGTACCCGGACAACTCGGCGGCCGCTCTGGTGTCCCGGCTGGCCACCTGGCTGGACGTGGACGCGGACCGGATCGCCGTCGGCTGCGGCTCGGTCTCGCTGTGCCAGCAGCTCGTCCAGGCCACCTGCACCGAGGCCGACGAGGTGATCTTCGGTTGGCGCTCGTTCGAGGCGTACCCGATCATCACCCAGGTGGTCGGCGCGCGGCAGCGCCGGGTTGCGCTCCGCCCCGGCCACCGGCTGGATCTGGAGGCGATGGCCGCGGCGGTCACCCCGGCCACCCGGCTGGTCTTCGTGTGCAGCCCGAACAATCCGACCGGCCCGGCGGTGCGCCGGGACGAGCTGGACCGGTTCCTCGACGCGGTGCCCCCGGACGTGCTGGTGGTGCTGGACGAGGCGTACCACGAGTTCGTCACCGACCCGGAGGTGCCGGACGGCGTCGAGCTGACCCGGCGTCGGGACAACGTCGCGGTGCTGCGCACCTTCTCCAAGGCGTACGGCCTGGCCGGGCTGCGGGTCGGCTACTGTGTGGCGGCGCCGCCGGTGGCCGAGGCGGTGCGCAGGGTGTACGTGCCGTTCAGCCTGAACTCGGTGGCCCAGGTGGCGGCGCTGGCCTCGCTGGACGCGCACGACGAGCTGATGGCGCGCTGCCGCGAGGTGATCGGCGAGCGCGAGCGGGTCCGCGGCGAGCTGCTGGCCGCCGGGTTCGAGGTGCCGGAGACCCAGGCCAACTTCGTCTGGCTGCCACTTGGCGAGGCCACCGACCGGTTCAACGAGCACTGCCTGGAGCGGAAGGTGATCGTCCGCGCGTTCCTCGGCGACGGCGCCCGGGTGACCATCGGCACTCCCGAGGAGAACGACGCCTTCCTCGCCGCCGCGCGAGCGTTCTAGCTCGTCACCAGCCCGTTCTAGCTGGCCACCAGCTTGACGATGGCGGCGACGCCGACCGCCACGATGATCGCGCGGAACACCACCGGGGGCAGCCGGCGGCCGATCCGGGCGCCGAGCCAGCCGCCGATCAGCGAGCCGACCGCGACCAGCAGCACGGCGAGCCAGGCGACGTGTGCGATGAAGATGAACACGATGCCGGCGACCAGGTTCACCAGCATCGCCAGCACGTTCTTCACCGCGTTGATCCGCTGCAGCGACTCGTTGACCAGCACGCCCATCAGCCCGAGCAGCAGCACGCCTTGGGCCGCACCGAAGTAGCCGCCGTACACGCCGGTGCAGAACACGCCCAGCCACAGCCCGACGCTGGCGTGCGCGTGCGGCTGGAGTCGCCGGTGTGCCAGCCGCCGGGCCAGCCACGGCTGGATGATCACCAGTACCAGGGCAATCCCGATCAGTACCGGCACGATGGCCTGGAACGCCTCCGGCGGCAGGGTGAGCAGCAGCACGGCGCCGAGGATGGCGCCGAGCAGCGACGCGGAGCCAAGCTGCCACAGCCGGCGCCGCTGGCCGGCCAGCTCGCGCCGGTATCCGATCGCGCCGGCCAGCGACCCGGGTACCAGGCCGAGCGAGTTTGACACGTTGGCGGTCACCGGCGGGTAGCCGACCGCCAGCAGAGCCGGGAAGGTGACCAGGGTTCCGGAGCCGACCACCGTGTTGATCGTCCCGGCGAACACGCCAGCGAGTACGACGCCCGCGGCCTCCAGTCCCGTCACCCGACGCTCCCGTTCCGCACGATCCGCCCTCTTCCCCGGCCAGCGCCGGTCCCCGCGGCCCACGCCGTCGCCGCACGCGTGCCGGTCGGCTCTCCAGAGGAGCTGGTTAGCAACAGTAAACAAGCTGTCACCCGAATGTGCCGCGGACGTGACGCGGGGAACACCACCGGCCGCCGGTTCCGCCAGATGTGTCGAACCCCTCGCCGGGTTGGCCGATCACTGTGGTCAGCGCCAAGTTACCGTGGAGTAATGCTTGCTCCGCGTACCCTCACCGCCGCCATCTACCGGCAGCAGGACGGCTACACGGCACACTGCCTGGAACTGGACATCGCCACCCAGGGCAGCACGGTCGACGAAGCCATGCGCCGGCTCCCGGAGGCGGTGGCCAGCCGGCTGCGGGTGCTCGCCGACCCGCGGCGCGAGCTGTCCCGAACACCCGCGGTCTGCTCGTTCGCCGCGTTAGCCTTCCGGTCCTTCCAACTTCCCGGCATCCTCTGAAGCCGTTCCCCGGATCACCCCGCCCGCCGGGCACGGCGGGCGCCGTTGTGCCTCCGCCCGAGAAGCCACGCGTCGACGTGTCGATGTGCCGGGGCGGCGTTCGTATAGGGGGTGAGGGCCGGCGGCGGGTCGGCCCCGGACTCCGGGAGGTGCGGGATGAGGAAGTACCTGCTCAGCGTCTACCAGCCGGACGGCGATCCGCCGCCGCCCGAGGTGCTGGACCCGGTGATGCGGCGGCTCGCGGCGTGGAACGAGGAACTGAGGGCGGCCGGCGCCTGGGTGTTCACCGCGGGGCTGTGCCCGCCGAGCACGGCGACCGTGCTCCGGCCGAAGGGCGGCGAGGTGCTGGTCACCGACGGCCCGTACGTGGAGGGCAAGGAGCATCTGGGCGGGTTCACCGTCATCCAGGCGCCCGATCTCGACGCCGCGCTGGAGTGGGGACGCAAGCTCGCCGAGGCCATCGGCCTGCTGCCGATCGAGGTCCGGCCGTTGCGGGACGACAACGGCCGGTAGCCGGGCATTCCCGTGCTGGCCGGGTCCGACATCGAGCGCGTGTTCCGCGCGGAACACGGCAGCGCGGTCGCCGTCCTGGTCGGAGCAGGTCCGCACGCATCTGGCGAATCGGTCGAACCGGCGAGGAATTCTCTTTTTTGGGAGCGCACGGGAAGGACGTCGGAACCGATGCTCGTGGTGGGTTTTCCACGATTGTCTGCCATGGTCGGTAGATTTGGATAAGCAAATCTCTGGGAGATTCATCCCAGTTCAGCGCGCCGGTCAGGACCATCGCCCCACTAAACCAGGTAGTCCGCCCCCAATCTCAGGGACGGGTCGCACCCTGATTACCGACCCGCCGCGAAAGTAACGTCGCGTACGTCCGATCCAGGACGGAACGGAAGCCCATCCGCAATCATTAGTGGGGGGAACACGATGATCAGCAACTCCATCAAGCTCGGCACCAGCAACGTCCGCCAGAACTGGGGCGGCTGGGGCTGGGACGGCTGGGGCTGGGGCCGCGGCCGTTGGGGCTGGGACGGCTGGGGCTGGGGCCGCGGCCGTTGGGGCTGGGGCTGGGGCGGCTGGGGCCGCTGCGGCTGGTGGTGAGCCCAGCCCGACAGGTCATTGTCGAGCCTCGTCCCTAGAGATCAACAGGCCGGGCTTGGCTCACGAAGTCGAGTTCGGCGAAGAAAGGAAGCCCCGGTGACCCGGACAGTCCCCCGAGTCACCGGGGCTTCCGCGTGCTTCGCCGCGGCCGGCGTCCGGACCGGCGCCGAGCCGTTGCCTGAATCGTGGCAGCCTACGGCAGAGCGTCCTCCCGGTGCCGGCGAGCACGCCGTTGACCTGGGCTCACGGACCGGTCTAGCGTGGCTGCCGTGGCGGGTGCCACAGCACCGCGGGTGCATCATGTTCCCGCTGAGGTGACCACCTTCGTCAACCGCCGTGCCGAGTTGGCCGGCGCACGCCGGTTGCTGACGACCTCGAGGCTGGTGACGCTGACCGGACCGGGCGGCGTCGGCAAGACGCGGTTGGCGTTGCGGGTGGTCCGCGGGATGGGCCGGTCGTTTCCGGGCGGAATATGGTTCGTCGATCTCGCCCCGCTGCAGAACCCAGCGCTGCTGGCGCACACGATCGTTCAGGCACTGGAGATCGGCGACCAGTCCACCCGTCACCCGCTCGATGTGCTGCGGGGATACCTGAGCGGCAGGCGGCTGCTGCTGGTGCTGGACAACTGCGAGCGGGTCGCGGCCGAATGTGCTCAGCTGGCGGCCAGCCTGCTGGACGCGGCGCCGAAGCTGCACATTCTCGTCACCAGCCGGCAAACACTCGGCGTCGCCGGCGAGCACATCCTGGACGTCCACCCCTTCGAGGCACCGGCCCCGGAATGGGTGGACTCGCCTGGTGCCGGCTCCGAACACCATGCCGTGACGCTCTTCGAGCAGCGAGCGCAGGCGGTGGACCCGGGATTCGCCGTTACTCCGAAGAACCAGGGCATCGTGACGCGGCTGTGTCACCAACTGGACGGCATTCCGCTGGCGATCGAACTGGCTGCCGCGCGGCTGAGCCGGTTGCCGCTCACCAGCCTGGCGGCGGGGCTGGACGAACACACCCGGTTGCTGCTCCCCGGACCGCGCACCCAACCGCCGAGGCAGCGGTCCCTCAAGGCGGCGTTGAGCTGGAGCTTCGATCTGTGCACCGAGGCCGAGCGGCGGATGTGGGCACGCGTGTCGGTGTTCGCCGGCGGGTTCGACCTGCCCGCCGCCGAGGCCGTGTGCGCCGGCGACGGAATCGACACCGCGCCGGTGCTCGATCTGCTCGGCGAGTTGATCGGGAAGTCCGTGCTCATCCGGGACGAGTACGAGGGGCAGGTCCGCTACCGGTTGCTGGACACGGTGCGCCAGTTCGGGCTCGAGCGGCTTCGGTCGACCGGTGAGGAGCCGACGTTGCGGCGCCGACACCGCGACTGGTACCTGCGCCTGGCCGAGCAGGGCGACGCGGAGTGGTTCGGTCCGCGGCAGGTGGCGTGGTTCACCCGGCTGCGGCGGGAGCATGCGAACCTGCGTGCGGCGCTGAGCTACTGCCTGTCCACACCCGTCGAGGCGCGGTCGGGGCTGCGCATGGCGACCACGCTGTGGTTCTACTGGCTTGCCTGCGGTTTCGTCGCCGAGGGATGCCACTGGATCGACCGCGCTCTCGAACTGGACACCCAGCCCACCCGGGAGCGGGCCAGGGCGCTGTGGGTCAACGGCTACCTGACCGGCTTCTCCGGCTACAACCCGGAAGCCACCGCCATGTTCCGCGAGTCATGGGACCTTGCCCGGCGGTTGGGTGACGAGGCGGCGCAGGCATACGCCACCCAGCTGCTCGGCCTGGCCGCGGCCGGCCGTGGCGAGATGGTCGAGGGGGAGCGGCTGCTGAGCGAGGCCCTGCGGCGGCACCAGGCCCTGGGACGGTTCGACGCCGTCGTGGCCATGGGCCAGGTGATGCGGGCCTACGTCGCCCTCGGGAACGGCGACGTGGACGGCGCCGTCCGGCTGTGCCAGGAGGCGCGCCGGGTCAGCGAGGCTCGCGGCGAGACCTGGGTGCGGTCCTGGGCACTGTGGGTGCTGGCCCTGGTCGAGTGGAGCCGGGGACGGGCGCGCCAGGCGGCCGAGCTCGCTGGGGAATGCCTGCGGATCAAGCACGTCTTCCATGACGTGCTCGGCATGGCGTTCGCCCTGGACATGCTGGTGTGGACGGCGGTGGCGGAGGGCGCCAACGAGCGCGCCGCCGTGCTGCTGGGCGCGGCCGAGACGACGTGGCTGACGATGGGAGAGCCGCTGGCGAACGCGCCCCAACTGGTGGAGTCGCGGGAACGCAGCGAAGCCGGGGTCCGCCTGGCCCTCGGCGACCGGGCGTTCGAGGAGGCGGTCAAGCGGGGCATGGACTTCGACATGGAGGATGCCGTCGCCTACGCCCTCGCCGACCACCGGGCACCGGCCCGGTGAGCCGCCCGACCCGGCCGAGCCGTCCGCCGAGAGAACATGTGGGTGGGAAGGCAACCGGCGACATGGCCCAGCGGGCAGCGGCGGCCCAGGTCCGACCAGGCAGGCCTACCGGCGCGCCCGGCATCCTGTCTGGTCAGGCAGGCGGAAGCGGAGGGATTCGAACCCCCGGACGGTTGCCCGTCTCCCGCTTTCAAGGCGGGTGCATTCGGCCGCTCTGCCACGCTTCCTCGGCTGGCAGGGTAACGGGCTAGTCCCCGTCGCCGTGCAGGTGTGTTATCACCCGGTCGAACACGCGGGCCAGCACCTCCTGCTCCTCGCGGCTGAGGAGGTCGACGAAGTGCCGGCGGACGCCCTCCACGTGCGTCGGAGCGGCCTGCTTGAGCTGGTCGAACCCCTTCTCGGTGAGCACCGCGAACACGCCGCGACCGTCGCTGGGGCAGCCGATCCTGCGGAGCAGGCCGGCCGCCTCCATCCGCGCCACCTGGTGGGAAACCCGGCTCTTGGACGACGCGACGTCGACGGCGAGCTGGCTCATCCGCATCTGGTGGCCGGGCTGCTCGGAGAGCCGGACCAGGATCTCGTAGTCGGCGTGCGAGATCCCGTGGCCCTCCTGCAACTCGCGGTGCAGCCGGTACTCCAGCATGTGGCTGGCGACGATGTATGCCCGCCAGGCCCTCATCTCGTCCTCGTCGAGCCAGCGCGGCTCGACCTCCTGCGCGACTGTCACGAACCAAGGCTATGCCCTCGTGGAAAGGTCAGCCCGTGTTCACCGAGGTCCCTCCGTATTGACCTGCAGGCGAAGCCGCCGTACCGGCACACTGCTCGGCCGGGAGCCCGGCGGTGGTACCGGGCGTGGTCAGGAGGAATCCATGGGTGCATCCAGACGGTTAGCGCGGCGGGCGGCCGCGGTGGTGGCGGCCGCCACGGCGGCGCTCACCCTGACGGCGACCGCGGCGCCGGCGGCCGGCGAGCGCGGGGCCGCGCCGATCGACCTGCGGCTGATCGGCATCAACGACTTCCACGGCAACCTGGAGCCGCCCACCGGCTCCTCGGGGCAGGTCGTGCTGGCGGACGGGTCGCGGGTGGCCGCGGGCGGGGCCGCGTACCTGGCCGCCCACGTCCGGCAGCTCCGCGCGCAGGCGCCGAACGCGATGCTCGTCGGCGTGGGCGATCTGATCGGCGCGTCCCCGCTCACCTCGGCGCTGTTCCACGACGAGCCGACCATCGACCTGATGAACCAACTCGGCATGATCGCCTCGCCGGTCGGCAACCACGAGTTCGACGAGGGCTACCGGGAGCTGGAGCGGATCCAGTGGGGCGGCTGCCACCCCACCGACGGCTGCCAGTTCGACAACCCCTACACCGGCGCCCGGTTCCCGTACCTGGGGGCGAACGTGACGTTCGCGTCGTCCGGGGCTCCGGCGCTGCCGCCGTTCTGGATCAGCCAGGTGCAGGGCGTGCCGGTCGGCTTCATCGGCGAGCCGCTGAAGGACACCCCGACCGTGGTTTCCGCGGACGCGATCAAGGATCTGCGGTTCGCCGACGAGGTGCGGACCGCGAACCGCTACGCCGACCTGCTCGACCGGCTGGGCGTGAAGACGATCGTGCTGCTGGTGCACCAGGGCGACAACACCGAGGGCGGCGGCCCGGACGACTGCCGCACCGACCCCGGTCCGGCCCGCGCCATCGCCGAGCAGGTCAGCCCGAAGATCGACGCGGTGCTCACCGCGCACAGCCACCAGCAGTACGTGTGCTGGGTGAACGACCCGGCCGGGCAGCGCCGGCCGTTCCTGCAGGGGCTGTCCTTCGGCCGCGAGCTTTCCGTGCTCGACCTGAAGATCGACCGCCGTACCCGGGACGTGCTCCGCGACCGGACCACCGCGTTCAACGACGTCGTGACCCGCACCGTGGCGGCCGACCCGGACGCCGCCGCCCTGGTGGATCGGGCCGCGCAGAAGGCGGCGCCGCTGGCGAACAGGCCGGTCGGCAGCGTCACCACCGACGTGGTACGGGCCGCGGCGCCGTCCGGTGAGTCGCCGCTCGGTGACGTGATCGCCGACGCCCAGCTTGCCGCGACCACCTCGGCCGGTGCGCAGGTCGCACTGATGAACCCGGGCGGGGTGCGCGCCGACCTGCCCTACCACTCGGGCACGCCGGGCGTGCCGGACGGCACGGTCACCTACGGCGAGGCCTACGCGGTGCAGCCGTTCGGCAACATCCTGCAGACCATGACGCTGACCGGCGCTCAGCTCAAGGCGGTGCTGGAGCAGCAGTGGCAGCCGCAGCCCGGCGGCGTGACCGTGCGCGTGCTGCAGCCGTCGGCGAGCCTGCACTACCGCTGGTCGGCCGCGGCCCCGGTCGGATCCAAGGTGTCCGACATCACCGTCAACGGGCAGCCGGTGCGGCCGGACGCGTCCTACCGGGTCACCGTGAACAACTTCCTGGCCGGGGGCGGGGACGGGTTCACCGCGCTGCGGGACGGCACCGGCGTCACTGGCGGCGGGCAGGACCTGGACGCGTTCACCGGCTACCTCGGCGCGCACCCCAACCTGGTGCCGCCACCGTTGGACCGCATCGCCGTAACGACGTAATCGCTGGTCAGAACGTTCGCGTGTCGGCTTGTGATCTGCGCGGCCAGCCGCGCATGCTCGAGAGGCGACCGGTCGTCGAGGCAACTGGTGCAGCGCAGGACGCATGTTTCCTCGGGGCCCGTCGCGAAGGGACAGGTGATGCCGTGACGGCAGTGTTCCCGACGTGGCGGCGCGTCGCCGGCTGCGTCCCCGCGGTTGGCCTGGCAGAGGCCGGTCCGGCCGCGACTGCGAGCACCGGTTGGCGAGGCCGGTGGATCGGCCGCCGACCCCGCGCACCGCGACCGCCACGAACCATGTGAAGGACCTGGGTGCGGTGTCCCGCGCGGGGCACCGCACCCAGGCATGTCCGCGGTCCCGACCCCGGCCCGGCGAACCCCGATATCGTCGTGGTCGTCGGCGACGCCGGTGGGAGGACACAGTGGAGTTCGACGACAACGCCCAGCTCGACACCTCGCAGGTGGAGGACACCCGAGGCTACGGCGGTGGCGGCATGGGGCTCGGCGGCCTGGTCGGCTGGGGCGGTGGCGGCCTGGGCATCCTCGGGCTGATCGCGTACTTCGTGTTCACCAACCTGGTCGGCCACCACGGCGTCAGCGGCAGCCCGCTGTCCCTGGACGGGGTCGGCTCCGGCCAGCAGGTGGACTCGGGCCAGCTCGCCAGCGAGTGCAGGACGGGCAAGGACGCCAACACCAAGCCAGACTGCACGGTGGTCGCGCTGGTCAACTCCGTCCAGGGCTACTGGAAGGACCAGTTCGCCCGATCCGGCCGCACCTACAAGGTGGTGCCCACCCGGTTCTTCCGCGGCGGCGTGCGCACCGGCTGCGGCGGCGCCAGCTCCGCCGCCGGCCCGTTCTACTGCCCCGCCGACCAGACCGTCTACATCGACCTGAGCTTCTTCAAGGAGTTGCAGACCAAGTTCGGCGCGCAGGGCGGGCCGTTCGTCGAGGGTTACGTGCTGGCCCACGAATATGGCCACCACGTGCAGAACCTGCTGGGCACCGAGTCCAGGGTGCGGACCCGGCAGGGACCGACCTCCGACTCGGTGCGGCTGGAGCTGCAGGCCGACTGCTACGCCGGGGTGTGGGCCAACCACGCCACCAGCACGCCCACCGCGAGCGGCCAGCCGCTGATCAGGAACATCAGCCAGCAGGACATCGCCAGCGCGCTGGACGCGGCGTCCCGGATCGGCGACGACTTCATCCAGCGCAACCTGGGCAGCGGTCAGGTGAACAGCTCGCAGTTCACCCACGGCACCTCCGCCCAGCGGGAGAAGTGGTTCACCACCGGCATCCAGACCGGCGACCCGGCCCGCTGCGACACGTTCGGCGCGACGAACCTGGGGTGACGCGGTCCGGCCGGGCGGATTACGGTCGGGACATGCACGCGATCACGACCCGCGAGCCGGGCGGACCCGAGGTGCTGGAATGGACCGAGGTGCCGGACCCGGAGCCCGGTCCGGGTGAGGTGCTGCTGGACGTGGCGGCCACCGCGGTGAACCGCGCCGACCTGCTGCAGCGCCAGGGCTTCTACCCGCCGCCGCCCGGTGCGTCCGAGGTGATCGGGCTGGAGTGCTCGGGCACGGTCGCGGCGCTCGGCGAGGGGGTCACCGGCTGGCGGGTCGGCGACGAGGTGTGCGCGCTGCTCGCCGGCGGGGGCTACGCCGAGCGGGTCGCGGTGCCCGCCGCGCAGCTGCTGCCCGTGCCCGCCGGGGTGGACCTGGTCACCGCGGCCAGCCTGCCCGAGGTGGCCTGCACGGTGTGGTCGAACGTGGTGATGCTGGCCGGGCTGGGCAAGGGCGACGTGCTGCTGGTACACGGCGGCTCGGGCGGGGTCGGCACGCACGCCATCCAGGTGGGCAGGGCGCTGGGCGCGACGGTGGCGGTCACCGCGGGCTCGGCCGAGCGGCTTGCCCGCTGCCGCGAGCTGGGCGCTGACATCGCGATCAACTACCGGGAGCAGGACTTCGTCGAGGAGGTCCGGGGCGCCACCGGCGGGCACGGCGCGGACGTGGTGCTGGACAACATGGGTGCCAAGTACCTGGCCCGCAACGTGGACGTGCTGGCCACCGACGGGCACCTCGTGGTGATCGGCATGCAGGGCGGCCGCAAGGCCGAGCTGGACCTGGGCAAGCTGCTGCCGAAGCGCGGCAGCGTGTCCGCGGTCGGGCTGCGCGGCCGGCCGGTGGACGGCCCGAACGGCAAGGCGGAGATCGTCGCGGACGTGCGCGCCCGGCTGTGGCCGCTGATCGAGAGCGGCACGGTACGGCCGGTGGTCCACGAGGTGCTGCCGGTGCGGCGGGCCGGGGACGCGCACCGCGCCCTGGACGCCGGCGGCGTGTTCGGCAAGCTCGTGCTGCGAGTCCGCTAGCCCAACCCGGCCAGCGCGCGGACCAGCTGGTCGATCTCGACGGCGTTGGTGTAGTGCGCCAGCCCGACGCGGACCACTCCACCCACCTCGCCGACGCCGAGGGCGGCGAACACGCCGTGCGTGCCGGGGTCGGCGAACGCGCACACGCCGCGCTCGGCCAGGTGCTCCAGGGCGTCGGCGGCCTTGACCCCGCTGACCGTGAAGGACAGCGCGGGCACCCGGCGCATCGCGTCGCCGATCACCATGATGTGCCGCAGCGCGCGCAGCTCGTTGATCAGGTTGGCCAGCAGCCCGGCCTGGTAGGACTTGACCGAGCCGAGCGAGGTGAGCAGCCGCTCCCGGCGCGGTCCCACCGCGGCGTCGTCCAGCGCGGCCAGGTAGTCCACCGAGGCGACCAGCCCGGCCAGCAGCGGGTACGCCGGCGGCCCGAGTTCCAACCGGTCCGGGCCGCGCGCCCCGGGCTCCAGCGAGCAGGACGGCAGCCGGTCCAGCATGGAGGCGTCCCGGAAGGCCAGCGCGCCCACCGGCGGGCCGCCCCACGCGCTCGCGGACACCGCCACCACGTCCGCGTTCATCGAGGTGATGTCCAGCGGGATGAACGGCGCCGCGGCCGAGGCGTCCACCACCACCATCGCCCCGGCCTGCTTCGCCACGTCGGCGATCCGGCGCAGGTCGGGACGGGTGCCGACGGCGCCCGAGGCGGCGGTGACGGCCACCACCTTGGTGCGCGGCGAGACCAGGTCGTCGTACTGCCACGCGGGCAGCTCGCAGGTCTCGATGTCCACCTCTGCCCACCGCACCGAGCTACCCGAGCGCTGGGCGGCGCGCTGCCACGGCGCCACGTTCGCCGGGTGGTCCAGGCGCGACACGACGACCTCGTCCCCGAGCATCCAGCCGTCGCCGAGCGCGTCGGCCAGCCGCTGGAGCAGAACCGCTGAGCTGGGTCCGAGCACCACGCCTGCCGGGTCGACGCCCACCAGGTCGGCCACGGCGCGGCGGGCCGCGTCCACGATCGCCTCGGCCCGCTGGGAGGCGGGAAAGATCCCGCCGGGGCCCGAGACCGGGGCGCGCAGCGCGGTGGACACCGCGGTGGCGACCTGTTCGGGCACCTGCATGCCGGCCGGCGCGTCCAGGTGTACCCAGCCATCGCCCAGCGCGGGGAACAGCCCACGAACTCGAGCGACGTCGAACGCCATACCGCACACCGTACGGAGCAGGACAAGTGGCCTGCCCTTCGGGGGCTACCCGGGGTAGCGCGGGTTCGGGCCGGGGCACCGCGATGCCGCTCGCCTGCGGCCACCCGAACGCGACAGGATGGGGGCATGAACCAGCCGAACGAGAGCGCTGCCGACAAGCCCGAGCGTGGGCAGCACGTGGTCGTGGTCGGCCCGGACGGGGCCCCGATGGGCACCGCCCGCATCCCCACCGGGGACAACGACAAGGGCGACCACCATGAGGTCGCCGACCAGGTGGAGGAGCCGGCCAAGGTGATGCGGATCGGCACCATGATCAAGCAACTGCTCGAGGAGGTGCGCGCGGCGCCGCTGGACGAGGCCAGCCGCAACCGGCTGCGGGAGATCCACCGGTCTTCCATCCGCGAACTCGAGCAGGGCCTCGCCCCCGAGCTGCGGGACGAACTCGAGCGGCTGACGCTGCCGTTCGAGGAGGACGCCACGCCGTCGGACGCCGAGCTGCGCATCGCCCAGGCGCAGCTCGTCGGCTGGCTGGAGGGCCTGTTCCACGGCATCCAGACCGCCCTGTTCGCCCAGCAGATGGCGGCCAGGGTGCAGCTGGAGCAGATGCGGCGGGGTGCCCTGCCGCCCGGCACCGGCCAGCTCGACCACGAGGGCGGCCCGCACATCAGGGGCACCGGCCAGTACCTCTGACAGCCTGTCCGGAACAGGCACTGACAGCCCGGGCGGCGGCCGTGCCCAGCGGGAACGCCGGGCGCGGCCGCCCCTGTACCTGGCGGGCCGGCGTGCCGACATCATGGGGGCGGACCCCGCCCGCGCGGAAGCCGCCCAAGCCGCTGACGTCACCCGAGCCGCCGAGAGGACTGCCGTGCCGTACCCGCCGCGTCGCCGGAAGCTGCATCCCGACCACCTCCGCAGGGCGCTGCGGGACAAGGCGCTGCGGGTGGTGGACGAGGTGGTGTCCCGCTACCACGCCCGTCAGGTGGAGGAACTGCGCGCCGCCGTCGAGTCGCTGCGCGGTGAGCTGGAAGAAGCCCGGCGCAGCCTGCGGGAGGAGGTCCACCACGCGGTGCGGCAGTACGAGATCCGGGCCCGGCGCGACATGGTCTACGCCGGTGAGCAGGAGGCGGCCCGGCAGAGCGCACGGTTCGTCCGCGAGCACATGCCGGCCGCCCACCAGTTCGGCAACCCGCAGGAGACACTCGAGTACGCCTTGACGCAGGCGCCGGACACCGGCGGGTTGGCCCTGGAGTTCGGCGTGTACGAGGGCACCACGCTGAAGGCGATCGCCGCCGCCCGGCAGGGCCGCAACGTGTACGGCTTCGACTCGTTCGAGGGGCTGCCGGAGAACTGGCGCAACGGCTTTCCCGCGGGCACCTTCGCCATGGCGGCGCCGCCCGAGGTGCCCGGGGCGGAACTGGTGGTCGGCTGGTTCGACGACACGCTGGGCCCGTTCCTCGCCGAGCACCCCGAGCACGTGGACTTCCTGCACGTCGACTGCGACCTGTACGCGTCCGCGAAGACCGTGCTCGACCTGGTCGGCCCGCGGCTGCGACCGGGCAGCGTCATCGTCTTCGACGAGTTCTTCAACTTCCCCGGCTGGCCGGAGCACGAGTACCGCGCCTGGCGGGAGTACGTCGAACGCACCGGACTCACGTTCGACTACCTGGCGTACACCTACGACAACGAGCAGGTTGTCGTGCGTGTGACAACGGTGTGACCGCCCGGCGACGAGTTGTGCGGACTGCCGCCGGTACCCTCAGTCCCGTGCAAGCGACCAGCACGATCGACGCGCCGACCGCGGCGCCCCTGCCCGGGCCGCCGCCACGCAGTTGGGCACGTGCCGTCGCGGACATCCGCGACGGCCTCCGCGAGCGCGAGCTGTGGAGTCACCTCGGCTGGCAGGACATCAAGCAGCGGTACCGCCGCTCGGTCATCGGCCCGTTGTGGATCACCATCAGCATGGCGGTCACCGCGCTCGCCCTCGGCATCCTGAACGCGGCCCTGTTCGGCACCCAGATCGCCACCGTGCTGCCGAGCATCACCGTGGGTCTGATCGTGTGGAGCTTCGTCAGCGGCTGCATCATGGACGGCGCGGACACGTTCATCGTGAACGAGGGCCTGATCAAGCACCTGCCTGCGCCGCTGATGGTCTACGTGCTGCGCACGGTGTGGCGGCAGATCCTGCTGTTCGCCCACAACCTGGTGGTCTACGTCCTGGTCTGCGGAATCTTCATCTGGGCCATCGACAAGCCATACCACGTGATTCCCAACGGCATCACACAGCCCGGCCTGAACTGGGGGATCGTGCTCGCGATCCCGGCGTTCGCACTGATCGTGCTGAACGCCGGATGGGTGACGGTGCTGTTCGGCATCGCGGCCACCCGGTTCCGGGACATTCCGCCGGTCGTGCAGAGCTTCATGACGCTGATCTTCTACATGACCCCGATCATGTGGCAGGCCGACCTGCTCTACACGAATGGCCGGACGTCGTCGATGGCCCACCTGCTCGCGCTGAACCCGTTCTACCACGTCGTCGAGATCATCAAGGCCCCGCTGGTGGGTCTGCAGCAGAGCTGGACACACTGGGTGGTGGTCGGTGGTTTCACGATCGTGGGCTGGGCACTGGCGCTGCTGGCGCTGCGCAACTACCGTGCCCGCGTTTCCTACTGGGTGTGAGTGAGGCTTTCGCGAGATGGTCAGCATCGAGGTCCGTGACGCGGCGGTCGACTTCCCGATCTTCGACGCGAAGAGTCGTTCACTCAAGAAGCTCGTCCTGGGCAAGGTCGGGGGCAAGATCGGCACCGACTCGAAGGTGCCGATCATCGAGGCGCTGCGGGACATCACCGTGTCCTTCAAGCAGGGCGACCGGGTGGGCCTGGTCGGCCACAACGGCGCCGGCAAGTCCACCCTGCTGCGCCTGCTGGCCGGCATCTACGAACCCACCCGGGGCAGCGCGCGGATCGAGGGCAAGGTCGCCCCGGTGTTCGACCTGGGCGTCGGCATGGACCCGGAGATCTCCGGCTACGAGAACATCATCATCCGCGGCCTGTACCTGGGCATGACCCGCAAGCAGATGGAGGAGCGGGTCGACGAGATCGCCGAGTTCACCGAACTGGGCGACTACCTGTCCATGCCACTGCGCACCTACTCCACCGGCATGCGGGTGCGGCTGGCGCTCGGCGTGGTCACCTCGATCGACCCGGAGATCCTGCTGCTGGACGAGGGTATCGGCGCGGTGGACGCGGCGTTCCTGGAGAAGGCCCGCGACCGGCTCACCGACCTGGTCAAGCGGTCCGGTATGTTGATCTTCGCCAGCCACTCGGACGAGTTCCTGTTCGAGCTGTGCAACACGGCGATCTGGATGGACGAGGGCCGGATCAGAATGCAGGGCGGACTGCGCGAGGTGCTCACCGCGTACAAGGGCCGTGACCCGCTGGAGACGCTGCCGCCCGAGGTCCTCGACCGGATCGGCGAGGCGCCGGCGCTCAGCGGCAACGGCGAACACGCGTGACGCACGCCGCCGTTCCCGCCGCGCGCGACGTACCCTGTCCCGCGGAAGCACACCCCTCCACCCGGAACCAGCCGTCAGCGGAGGCGACATCGTGACCACCGCGGGATCCGCGCTGCCCCCCGGTGCAGTGGTGGCCGTGGTGGTCACCCGGCACCGCCGCGAGCTGCTCGCGCACTCGTTGAAGGTGCTGGCCGCCCAGACGCGGATACCCGACCACCTGGTGGTTGTGGACAACGGTCCGGACCAGCCGGCCCGCGACGTGGTCGAGCAGTGCCCGATCCCGTCCACCTACCTGCTTTCCCACCGCAACCTGGGCGGTGCCGGCGGCTTCGCGCTGGGCATGCTGCACGCGCTCGCGCTGGGCGCCGAGTGGGTGTGGCTCGGCGACGACGACGGCCGGCCGGCGGACGAGCACGTGCTGGCCACCCTGCTGGAGGAGGCCGAACGGCAGCGGCTGGCCGTGGTGTCCCCGGTGGTGGCCAACATCGACGCGCCCGAGCGGCTGGCGTTCCCGCTGCGCCGCGGGCTGACCTGGAAGCGGCAGACCGCCGAGCTGGGCACCGACTTCCTGCCCGGCATCGCGTCGTTCTTCAACGGGGCGCTGTTCCGGGCGTCCACTCTGGACGTCGTGGGCGTGCCGGACTACCGGCTGTTCTTCCGTGGCGACGAGGTGGAGATCCACCGCAGGGTGGTGCGTAGCGGGCTGCCGTTCGGGACCAGCCTGCGGGCGATGTTCCTGCACCCGGACGGGTCGGCCGAGTTCAAGCCGATGCTCGGCGGGCGGTTCCACGCGCAGGACCCGGAGGATCCGGTCAAGCGGTACTACACCTACCGCAACCGCGGCTACCTGCTCTCCCAGCCGGGCATGCGGAAGATCGGCGCACTCGAGGTGTTCCGGTTCGGGCTGTACTTCCTCGGCGTGCGCCGCGACCCGAGGGCCTTCCTGGAGTGGCTGCGGCTGGTCAACCGCGGCCGCCGGGAGCTGTTCTTCCGCAAGTGAGTTCTCCCGTGGGCGTAATCGGTCCGCCCAGGGTGAAACCGCATTGCCGGGTGATCTTGCCGCTGGTGTGCTGGCCCCATGAGCCAACCGACGACCAAGCGCGCCCTGGTGCTGCACGTGACCAGTGGCGAGGCGGTGCTCTTCGGGGTGTCCCAGGAGACCGCGGACGAGTTGCTGCCCCGGATACCCGATCTGATGGCCACGGGTTCGGTGGAGACGCTCACCGGCGCGGACGGTACCCCGTTCGTGGTCAACTTCCGGCATGTGGTGACCGCGCACGTGGGCCCGCTGCCCCCGCTGGCGCACGTCTACGGCGCCACCGGGTTCCGCTGACCGGCGTCAGGCGTGCCGCCAGATCACCAGGCGCAGTACCAGGAAGTTGATCGTGGTGGCACTGCCCTGGGCGATCACCCAGGCGACGCTGACCTTCCAGGCGAACTCCGGCAGCACGTGCAGTGACAGCGCGTTCATTCCCACGTTGACGAAGAACGTCGTCACATAGAGCAGCACGAACTGGGCCAGCGAGGTGGCGCTGCCCTGCACGTTGAAGGTCCACCGCTTGTTCAGCAGGTACGCGGTGGTGGTGCCGAGAATGAAGCTGCACCCCTTGGCCACGCTCACCCAGAAACTGTGGTTCAGCCCCAGGTGCAGCAGCATCTGGTAGGTGCCGTAGTCCACGACCGCGGCCAGGCCACCGACGATGACGAAGCGGAAGAGTTGGGTCACCAGGCCGATCCGAGCCGGGTGCGCCTCCACCGCTGCCTCCACGTGACCACCTCGCACGCGCCGCTGGCAATACCGGCCGCCGAGTCTAGGGAAGCGGCCGTCATGCGCGGCACGCGGGCACCCGGGAACGCGCGGAGTGGGCCATATACTCTGGCACCGGTGGAGGCTGGAATCAACGACCTGCGACGGCCGCTGACCGGCTGGGGACGGACCGCGCCCACCACGGCGCACGTTCTCCCGGTCTCCGGTCTCGACGAACTGTCCCGCGCGGTCCGCGAGGCGGGTGAGCGCGGCATCATCGCCCGTGGCCTCGGCCGCTCTTACGGGGACCCGGCGCAGAACGCCGGCGGCGTGGTGGTCGACATGACCGGGCTGAACCGCATCCAGGGGGTGGACGCGGACGCCGGCCTGGTCACCGTGGATGCCGGGGTCAGCCTGGACGCGCTGATGCGCCGGATGCTGCCGTACGGGCTGTGGATCCCGGTGCTGCCGGGCACCCGGCAGGTGACCGTCGGCGGCGCCATCGCCTCGGACATCCACGGCAAGAACCACCACAAGGACGGCTCCTTCGGCAACCACGTCAAGGCGCTGGACCTGCTCACCGCGGACGGCGAGATCCGCACCCTCACCCCGGACGGGCCGGAGTCCGAACTGTTCTGGGCGACCGTCGGCGGCATGGGCCTGACCGGGATCATCACCAGGGCCACCATCCAGCTCAAGCGGGTGGAGACGGCGTACTTCCTGGTCGACACCGACCGCACGGCCAACCTCGACGAGCTGATGGAACTCCTCACCGCCGGGGACGACGACTACACCTACTCGGTGGCCTGGTTCGACTCGATGGCCACCGGGGCTTCGATGGGCCGGGCCATCCTGACCCGCGGCTGGTCGGCGAAGGTGGCGGACCTGCCGAAGAAGCTGCGCGACGACCCGCTCGGGTTCAACGCGCCGCAACTGTTCACCGCGCCGCCGATCTTCCCGAACGGCCTGGTGAACAGGTTCACCATCCGGGCGTTCAACGAGCTGTGGTACCGCAAGGCGCCCAAGAGCCGGCGGAACGAGGTGCAGAACATCACCCAGTTCTTCCACCCGCTCGACCTGGTCGGCGAGTGGAACCGGGTGTACGGCTCGAACGGCTTCCTGCAGTACCAGTTCGTGGTGCCGTTCGGCGCGGAGGACACCTTCCGCCGGTGCATCGAGAAGATCAGCTCGTCGGGCCACGTGTCGTTCCTGAACGTGCTCAAGCGCTTCGGCGAGGGCAACCGGGCCCCGCTGTCCTTCCCGACCCCGGGCTGGACGCTGACCGTGGACATCCCGATCGGACCGCGCCTGGGCCAGCTCTGCGACGAGCTGGACGAGCTGGTGCTGGACGCCGGCGGCCGGCTCTACCTGGCCAAGGAGTCCCGCACCTCGGCGGCCACGCTGCAGCGCATGTATCCCCGGCTGGACGAGTGGCGCAAGGTGCGCGCCGCCGTCGACCCCAACGGCATCTTCTCCTCCGACCTGTCGCGAAGGCTGGCACTGTGATCGACGCGGTTGGCAATCCCCAGTCCCTGTTCCTGCTCGGTGGCACCTCCGAGATCGGCCTGGCCATCGCGGAGCGGTACGCGGCGCGTCGGCCGCTGCGGATCGTGCTGGCCGGCCGGCCCTCCCCGCGGCTGGACGAGGCCGCCGCCCGACTGCGGGCCACCGGGTCGACGGTGACCACGCTGCCGTTCGACGCCCGCAAGCCGGAAACCCACGCCGACGTGGTGGAGAAGGCGTTCGCCGAGGGCGACATCGACATCACGGTGGTCGCGTTCGGCCTGCTCGGCGACAACGAGAAGGCGTGGACCGACGTCGAGGCCGCCCGCGAGCTGGCCGAGGCCAACTACGTCGGCGCGGTCACCGTGGGCGTGGCGCTGGCCGACCGGCTGCGCCGGCAGGGACACGGCTCGCTGGTCGCGCTCTCCTCGGTGGCCGGGGAGCGGGCCCGCCGGTCGAACTTCGTCTACGGCTCCACCAAGGCCGGCATGGACGCCTTCTACTACGGGCTCACGGACGCACTGCGGCCGTACGGGGTGCACGTCACCGTGGTCCGGCCCGGATTCGTGCACACCAAGATGACGGCGGGCATGAAGCCGGCACCGCTGGCGCAGACCCCCGAGCAGGTGGCCGACGTCGTGGTGGACGCGGTGCGCCACCACAAGGAACTGGTCTGGGCCCCGGCGGCGTTCCGCTGGGTCATGTCCGTGCTCCGGCACCTGCCCCGGGCGATCTTCCGCCGCATCCCCGCCTGATCCGCTTGCGGCGGCTCGTGTGAGCCAGCGTGCTGCTGGCCGCACGCTGGGTGCGACGCTGATCACATCCGTTCAGCGTCCGAGGAGGACGCCGTGGACGTGGTCGTCGAGGTCGGCGACGAAGGATTCAGTCCGCCATGGTCGGAGTTCTCCCCGTACCAGACGAATGCGTTGAGCGGGTACTCGCCCGCCGGTGTGTGCGGCGACGTCGACGGCCTGGTGAAGCAGCTCGACGCAGGTGTGCACATCACCCAGGCGCAACCGCGCCAGAGCGAGGTCGGCGCCGACAATGCCGCTCAACGCCGACCGCGCCGCCGGGCAGCCACGCACCGTCGCACAAACAGGGGGCTTTGGTGATACGCCAGACACGGGAGCTGGTGGCGCGGATCGCGTCGGTCAACCGGGAGATCGCCCGCACCGGGTTGTCCCTTGTGGACGGTGAGGTTCCGGCCGAGATGGTGCACCAACTCGGACGGCGCCTGGTCGAGCTGGGGCAGGAACTCCAGCGCTGGCGCGACCCCGACGCCGCCGGGGAGGGATAGCGCGATGCCGTCCAACGTTGCCTTCCCCCCGGCACGTGCTCTGCCTGGACGCCGACTTCGCCAGCACGTGCAGCACCGCCGTGGATGTCATGCCCGACCGGAACGGTGTCGTGCTGCGGCTGGCCTGCCTGACGGCGTTCACGGTCGTGGTCGACATCGAGGCCGCTGATGCCTTGATGGACGCACTGCGCACCGGAGACATCGGAGCCGTGCTCGCCCACCACGACCAGCGCGGCCGCGTGCTGCTCGGCGTCCGCCCACACCCGCTGCCCGGTGCGCCGGCCGCCGTGGAGCTGGCGCCGATGGAGCTGGAACTGCACCTCTCGCCCCGGCACAGCGTGCGGCTGGTGTTCAGTCGTTCACGGGCGCACGAACTGCTCCAGCACCTCGCGGACGCGCGTGACGTGCTGAGCAGGGTTGCGGGCCGCCGGCAGTGAGCGCGCCGGTAGGTACGATCCGGTCGTCAGCGGTCCGGAGGATGCGGGGACGGTGAATGAAGCACATCCACGCCGGGAAGGTGCGGGACCTGTACACGATCGACGGCGACCTGCTGCTGGTCGCGTCCGATCGGGTCTCGGTGTACGACGTGTCGTTGCCCACGCCGATCCCGGACAAGGGCAAGCTGCTCACCCAGCTCTCCGTGTGGTGGTTCGAGCGGCTGGCCGACATCGTGCCGAACCACCTGATCTCCGCCACCGACGTGCCCGCCGAGTTCGCCGGCCGGGCGATCCGCTGCCGGCCACTTGAGATGATCCCGGTGGAGTGCATCGCTCGCGGCTACCTCACCGGGCTCGGCCTGCGCGAGTACCAGAGGCACGGCACGGTGTCCGGGGTGCCACTGCCGGCCGGGCTGACCGAGGGCAGCCAGCTACCCGAACCGATCTTCACCCCGACCACGAAGGCCGAGGTCGGCCACGACGAGTTCATCACGTTCGAGGACGTGGCCAAGGCGGTCGGCGCGGACACCGCGGAGCGGCTGCGCGACCTGACCATCCGGATCTACCAGGCCGGCGCGGAGCACGCGGCGCGCAACGGCATCATCATCGCGGACACCAAGCTCGAGTTCGGCTGGGACGCCGACGGCACTCTCACCCTGGGCGACGAGGTGCTCACCTCGGACTCGTCCCGGTTCTGGCCGGCGGACGAGTGGCGGCCGGGCCGGCCGCAGCACTCCTTCGACAAGCAGTTCGTCCGCGACTGGTCGACCAGCACCGGCTGGGACAGGACGCCGCCCGGCCCGGAGATCCCGGACGACATCGTGCGGGCCACGCGGCAGCGCTACATCGACGTGTACGAGCGAATCACCGGCCACCGCTGGACCGGCTGACCGTGCACCGCGGAGTTCAGTGGCGGGCGATCACCACGAACGGGCCGACGTCCTGCTGGGCGAAGGTGGGCGAGGCGAACAGCCGTTCGGGGAACACCACGTCGTAGGCGCCGACGTTCGGCGTTCCGGGGAAGGTGTCCCGGGTGAGCCGCACGTGCAGCCCGTCCGACTCGCGACGCAGCACGAACACGTCCGGAGCGCGATGCGGGTTGGCGGCCAGCCGGTGCAGCAGGTCGGCCGCGTCCCTGGCCTGCGCCCAGGACGCCACCTCGGCGCGCCGCGCGTCGAAGTCGGCGAGCGGGTTGGCGTAGTGCGGCGTGGACTGCTGGAAGCCCCGGTACGGCTGAAACGACAGGATCTCGGAGTACGTGCTGAGCACCACCACGTCCTGCGGCGGCCGGCCGGTGAGCCGGTCGATGGTGTCGATCAGCCGCCCGTTGTAGGACCCGTCGTCGCTGGGCGAGGACTGCCGCAACGCGGTCACCCCGGTCGGGTAGTAGTCGTGGTAGGCGGAGTAGATCGCCGGGGACAGGCGGTGCGGGGTGGCCTGCGCCACGCCGACGGCGGCCAGGAAGCCCACGGCGACCACCACGGTGACCGCCCTGCGCCGCTGGTCGTCACGCACCAGCCGGAGACCCCAGCGGACCAGTTCCACCACGCCGAGTACGCCGGCCGCGGCGAACACCGCGTTCAGCGGCACCTGGATGCGGAAGGCCAGCAGCGTAGTCTTGCGCAGCAGGTCCAGAGTGGACAGCGCGAACCACAGGTAGCCGCCGGCCGCGCTGATCAGTAAAGCCCTGGCCCGCTCGTCCCGCCGGGCGGTGAGCAGCATCCAGGCGGTGCCGACCAGGCACAGCACGCCGAACAGTGACGGCTCCAGCATCGGCAGCGGGAACACCGCGCCGTCCGCGGGTAGGTAGCGTGGCGCCACGCCGGACGGCATGCCGGCGCGGACGCTGGCCACCAGGTACGGCGCCCAGACCAGCAGCATGATCGGCAGCGCGGACACGCCGACCACGACGAGGCGCAGCAGCACCACGCGCAGCACGGTCGGCCACGCTGGCCCGGGTTCGCCCCGCCGGGCGGCCAGCCACGCCGCGCCGACCACCGAGGCGCCGGCGAGCACCAGGACGAACACCGCGAAGCCGAAGTACAGCGTGTAGACGGCGCCGGCCAGGCCGACGTAGCAGCCCACGCCGACCAGCGCCCAGCGGTGCCGGTGCGCCGGCGGCTCGGCGCGGCCCAGGCCGGCGTGCAACGCATGGTGGGCGAGCACCACGATCGGCGGGAGCAGCCCGGCGACCAGCCAGGAGTACGGCTCGGTGGCGCTGCCGTCGGTGAGCGCCACGGCCACCGTGGTGGTCAGCGCGACCAGCAGGGCCAGGTGCCGGCGCAGCACCACGCTCCACAGCACGAATCCGGCGGCGGCGACCACCGCGACGGTGGCGATCGCGTACGGCTTGAACGCCTCCCAGCCGGGCCTGCCGATCAGGTTGGCGAACCGGCCGCCCAGCCAGAACCAGCCGGCCGGGTAGTACGGCGGCAGGCCCGCGTAGTTCATGTCGGACAGCGCGGGCGAGCTGGTCATCCTGGTCAGGTACTGGGTGCGGAAGACCTGGTCGATGGAGATGCCGCCGAAGTAGAAGTGGGTGCCCGCCAGCGGCAGCGCCAAGGCCATGGTGACCAGCGCGGACAGCCCGGACCACGAGCCGAGCAGGGTCCACCACGGCCACCGCTGCGGCCGCCGCCAGCGCCACAGCACCAGCGCGCCCAGGGCGAGCAGCACGACGGTGGTGCCCAGGGTGGCCAGCGCGGTGGCGGCGTTGGTCGGGAACGGGATGTGCGCCCGCCCGATGACCCACTGCAGCACCACGCTGACCAGCGCGGCGACCGGCACGGCGACGGCGAGTTCGCCGGCGACCCGGCCGGGTGAGCGGCGCTGGCCGCAGCCGCCGTCGGCCGGCCCGTGCGTGTCCGGTTCGGCCGCGACGGCCCCACCCCGCTGGGCCTCACCAGCTTCCGACCATGTCGTCACCATGTGACTCCGACTCCTTACCGGCGGCCCCCACGCACCGAGCTGACCTGCGAACTCATGGTTCCACACCGCGGGTGGACCATCGCGGGCGGCACGGTCACGGCGGCCATCCGGGTAGGAGCGTCAGGACAGGTAGAAGGCGAGCGACACGGCGACGAACCAGATGCCGCCGAGCGCCTGGAGCACCCGGTCGCTGAGCGCGATCTCGTCCGGCGCGCCGGCCTTGCCGCCGTCCACGTCCACCGCGTACCGCAGCACCGCGACCACGAATGGCACCATGGACACCACCGACCACACCGAGTGGGTGCGCTGGTGCAGCTCGAACGCCCACAGGCCGTAGCTCATGATCAGCACCGCGGCCGAGGTGGCCCAGACGAACCGCAGGTAGCTGCTGGAGTACTTGCGCAAGGAGGCCCGGATCTCCGCGCCGGTCTCCTCGAACAGCCGGATCTCCGCGTACCGCTTCCCGGCCACCATGAGCAGCGAACCGAACGCGGTAATCAGCAGGAACCACTGCGAGAGGTAGATCTTGGCGGCGAGACCGCCGGCCATCGAGCGGAGCAGGAAGCCGGAGGCGACGATGCACAGGTCGACCACCGGCTGGTGCTTGAGCCCAAAGCAGTAGCCGAGCTGCACCGCGATGTAGACGGCCAGCAGCAGGGCCAGCGGCCAGCCGGTGACGAACGCCACCGCGAGCCCGGCCGCGGCGAGCAGCACCGCGGCCACGTACGCGACCGGCACCGGGACGATGCCGGCCGCGATCGGCCGGAACCGCTTCTTCGGGTGCGCTCGGTCGGCCTCCACGTCGATCGCGTCGTTGACCAGGTACACCGCGGACGCGCACAGCGAGAAGGCGACGAACGCCAGCAGCGCGGCGATCAGTACGCCGCGGTCAAGGATCCGGCCCGCGGTGAACGGCGCGGCCAGGACCAGGACGTTCTTCACCCACTGCTTGGGCCGGGCGGTGCGGACCAGCCCGACGACCATCGGCACCGGCCCGGTCTTCTGCGCCTCGGTTGTCTGCACGCTGCTGCTCATGACTTCCTCTTCGGTCGCACCCAGCGGCGCAGCCCGGCCGCGACCGCTGCGCCCAGCGCCGAGCCCGCCATGACGTCGGACGGATAGTGCACGCCGAGCAGGAGCCGGCTGACCAGCATCGGCGGCACCAGCACGGGAAAGAGCCTGCGCCCGAGCAGCCGGCCGTAGAGCACGGCGGCGGCGGTGGTCGAGGTCGCGTGCGAGGACGGGAAGCTCAACCTGCTCGGCGTGCCGACCAGCACCTGCACCCCCGGGTCGTCCGGGCGGTGCCGCTTGACCACCCGCTTGACCGCGATGGACGCGCCGTGCGCGGCGACCACCCCGGCCGAGGCGACCAGCCAGTCCCTCCGCCGGCGGCGGTCGACCAGTGCGCCCAGCAGGCCGAGCGCGAACCAGCCCGCGCTGTGCTCGCCGAACAGGGACATCGCGCGGGCGGCCTTGACCGCCGGCGGCTTGGCCAGGGCTCCCTGGACCCTGCGGACCACGGCGGTCTCCCCACCGCCGAATGGCAGATTGCCGTTCAACGTTCCTCCGCGCCTGGAGTCGGATGGCGTTGGCGCACCTTGCCGCCGCCGGTCGGCCTGGTCTCGGCTCAGTCGTCGAGCGAGCCGTCGAGCGGACGCCCCTCGGTGAGGTGCGGTGCGATCTTGTTGTCGAAGGCGCTCAGCGCGGAGCCGATCGCCATGTGCATGTCGAGATATTTGTAGGTACCCAGCCGGCCGCCGAAGAGCACGTTGCGCTCCCGGGCCTCCCGCTTGGCCAGCTCACGGTACTTCTCCAGCTTGGCCCGGTCGTCGGCGGTGTTGATCGGGTAGTACGGCTCGTCGCCGTGCTCGGCGAACCGGGAGTACTCGCGGACGATCACCGTCTTGTCGGTCGGGTAGTCCCGCTCCGGGTGGAAGTGCCGGAACTCGTGAATCCGGGTGAACGGCACGTCCTCGTCGGCGTAGTTCATCACCGAGGTGCCCTGGAAGTCGCCGGTGGGCACGACTTCCTGCTGGAAGTCGAGCGTCCGCCAACCCAGTTCGCCCTGCGAGTAGTCGAAATACCGGTCCAGCGGTCCGGTGTAGACGACCGGGGTGCCCTCGGGGATCTGGTCGCGCACGTCGAAGAAGTCGACGTTCAGCCGCACCTCGATATTGGGGTGATCGGCCATGCGCTCCAGCCACGCGGTGTACCCGTCGACCGGAAGTCCCTCGAAGGTGTCGTTGAAGTACCGGTTGTTGAAGTTGTAGCGCACCGGCAGCCGGGTCACGATCGCCGCGGGCAGTTCCTTCGGGTCGGTCTGCCACTGCTTCGCCGTGTAACCGCGGAAGAACGCCTGGTAGAGCGGGCGGCCGACGAGCGAGATCGCCTTTTCCTCGAAATTCGTGGCGTCCTTGCTGTCGATCTCGCCGGCCTGCTCGGCGACCAGCGCCCTGGCCTCGTCCGGCGTCATGTACCGGCCGAAGTATTCGCAGATCGTGGCCAGGTTCACCGGCATCGGGTAAACGCGGCCCTGGTAGATCGTGAACACCCGGTGCTGGTAGCCGGTGAACTCGGTGAACTGTCGGACGTAGTCCCATACCCGCTTGTTCGAGGTGTGGAACAGGTGCGCGCCGTAGCGGTGCACCTCGATTCCGGTCTCCGGTTCCGCCTCGGAATAGGCGTTACCACCGATATGATCACGGCGCTCCAGCACCAACACCCGCTTGTTCAGCTGGGTCGCGGTGCGCTCGGCAACCGTGAGGCCGAAGAATCCGGAACCGACGACGATCAGGTCGTAGCCTGCGAAGCTCACGGTGGAGCAGGGTACCCACGTCACGGCGCGTCACCGAACCCCCCGTCCGAACGGACCATCCGGTCCGCCGAACCGCAGCGCACAGGCGTGCCGGGTGCACCCGCACCCGGCACGCCACGTAGTGCCACGGCCGTGTCCCCGTTCACGGTCACCCGTTCTCGAAGACCTTGCGCCAGGACTCGACCGAGGTCAGCTCGGGCAGCGCGTCCCGGTAGGCCCGCCGCAGCCGGGGCCACTCGCGGACCAGCCGCCGGTAGTTGCGGACCGCCCGGGTGGCCAGCTCGCGGAAGGCCTGCGGGTCACGCCGGCGGAACGCCACCCCGCTGCCGTCCGCATTGGACACCGTGGCGCTGTCGAGGTTGCCGAGCAGGAACCAGCGGGCGTTCGCCGCCGGAACGTTGATCTGCGGCCGGTCCTTGGCCGACGGCTCCGGCGCGCTCAGGTTGTGCACCAGCGCCTTGGACGCCCGTGCCGCGATGACCACCGGGTTGACCGGCGGCTTGAGCAACTGCTCGGCGCGCACCAGGTCGAAGGTCGGCGGCGGGAACTCCCGCGCGGACGGCAGCACCTGCGCGTCCGAGTACTTGCTGCGCAGCTCGCGAATCTCCGGCAGCGCGCCGCGCAGGCTGTCGAACAGCTTCGCCGGGCCGGCCAGGAAGTCCTCGATGGCCTTCTGCTGCACCGCCACCGTCGAGTACTCCATGGAGAGCAGGTGCCGCAGGGACAGCTTGAGGCCCTGCTTGAGCAGCGTGGACCGGACGTCGTACGGGCTGTGCAGCGCGGCCATGATCAACCGGTTCCGCACGTGGAAGTACGCGGTCCAGTCGGTGGCGTCGTTCTTGTCCGTCCACGGCATGTGCCACACCGCCGAGCCGGGCAGGGTGACCGTGGGGAAGCCGTGCTCCTGCGCGCGCAGCGAGTACTCCGCGTCGTCCCACTTGAGGAACAGCGGCAGCGGCAGGCCGGTGCGCTCGATCACCTCACGCGGGAAGGTGCACATCCACCAGCCGTTGTAGGTGGCGTTGATCCGGGTGTGCAGCTCCTCGGTCTCGCGCAGCGGCTCCTCGCCGAAGTCGTGGTCGGTGACCGCGCCCGGAGCCGCCCGCCACAGGCAGGAGTGCAGGTCGACCACCTCGCCCATGCTGTGCAGCCGGGCCCGGGCCTGCAGGTTGAGCATCTGGCTGCCGACGATCGCCGGCTGTGCCAGCGCGCGGGTGAAGGCGTTGGCCCGCAGGATGCTGTCCGGCTCCAGCCGGATGTCGTCGTCCATCAGCATGACTTGTGGGACGTCGGTGTGCTCCATCGCCTCGTACAGGCCACGGGTGAACCCGCCGGAGCCGCCGAGGTTGTCCTGTTCGATGACCTCCAGCCGGTCGCCGAGCAGCTCCGCGGCCTCGGCGAAGCCCTCGGTGTCGCGCACCTTCTGCGCGCCCTGGTCGGCCACGAAGACCTTGTGCACCACGTCCAGCACGGCCTGGTCGTCGCCGAGCGCGCGCAGCGCGATCACCGCGTCCACCGGGCGCATCGTGGTCATCCCGATGGCCATCTTCTGCTCGGGCAGCTCCTGGTCGGTGGTCCAGGCCGCCTCCCGGATCTCCAGCGTGGAGTCGTCGGTGAAGACGTCGAACCAGATCCAGCCGCCGTCCTCGAAGGGCGTGAGGTTGACCCGCAGCTCCAGCTCGCTGAGGGCGCGCGGGCTGCGTACCGGGTGGCCCTGCAGGTGCACGATGTCCCCGGTCGGCTTGGACCGGTAGACGTCGATGCGGCCGGAGCCGCGCACGGTGAGCCGGAGGACCACTTCCTCCACCACGGTCCAGCGCTTCCAGTAACTGGCCGGGAAGGCGTTGAAGTACGCGGCGAAGGACACCCGGGCGGACTTCGGCACGGTGACCGCGCGGCGCGAGGACACGTGGCAGTGGGTGTTCGCCGGCTCGTCCAGGTACAGCGGCCGGACGTCCAGCGGGTCCTCGTCGCGCGGCAGGATCACCCGCTGGAGGACTCTGCGCGGATCGATCTTGGATCGCCCGGAGGCGACACGCACCGAGGTGACGTCGCTCAGCTTGCTGTCCTCGACCTGTTCCTCAGCGGCCTGGCCGGTGGCTTCGGCGCTCGCCTTTTCAGTCACGTCGCGTCCTCCAGGGGCCGTGGTGCAGGCACGACCCGCTCCGTTAGGGCGGAGTAATCGGTAGCGGGACGGTCCGGCGACCGTTCGTCCGCGCGGTGGCCCCAGGGTACCTGCGCGTCTGTCAAGCCCCGAGAGGGTCGTTGGACCGACGTGGCGTAACAACGTGGCTACGGTCAGGCGGCGGAACGTAGCTCCTCGGCGAGCTTGCGGTCCAAGGTCACCCGGACGAGTGCGGCGGCGAACCGGGCCATCTGGTCGTCCGGCACCATGCCGGCGAGCTTCTCCGGGTCCTCGGGCAGTCGCAGCTCGCGGGCGCCGGAGAGGGTCTTCTTGTCGAAGTGCGGGCGCACCTCGGGCCACACCGCCTGCACCTCGCGGCAGAAGATGTCCGCTCCGGTGGGGCCGATGCCCTTCACCTCGGTGAGCAGCCGGTGCAGCTTCCGCGGATCACCATCCGCGGCCTTGCGCATCCGCCGCAGGTCGCCACCGTACTTGTCGAGCAGCAGGCGGGCGCCGTCGCCGAGCGTGGTGGCGGTGCTCTCGTCGTAGCGGACGTAGTGACCGCGGCCCAGCGCGTCCACCCGCTGCTGCCACGTCGTGTCCACGGTCTTCTCCGGCGTGGTGCAGCCGGCCGCGAACAGCTCCCGGGCCGCGGCGACCGCGATGTCAGCCTTGATCCGCGCGGACAGCAGCACGGCCAGCACCAGGAGCTGGTACAGCGGGGCCGGCGCGTCACGCAGCTTGATGCCGGCCTCGTCGGCGTAGGTCCGGCCGCACGCGTCCAACGCCCTGCGCACCTTCATGTCCACGTCCCGGGCGTACCCCGCCGGGCGGCCGGTCAATCAGCGCGGCGAGCGGCTGCGCTCCAGCTCGGGCAGCACGTCGGTGGCCACCGTCTCGAGCACCGACTCGTGCCCGGCGAACACGCCCTCGCCGCGCGGCCAGTGCGCCACCACGTCGGTGAAGCCGAGTTCGGCCGCCCGGCCGACGGCGTCCCGGAAGCACTCCGCGCTGGAGAGCGAGTAGACGGGGCCAGCATCCAGGTTGACGTAGCGGTCCACCGCGGTGGGTGGCCGGCCGGTCGCCGCGAGGGTGTCGTCGAACCGGCGGGACAGCTCGGCCAGCGAACGCCACCACGCCGCGTCGTCGTCGCGGTCGGTGCCGGTGGTCACCCAGCCCTGCCCGAACCGGGCGGCCACCCGCATGGTCTTCGGTCCGTTGGCGGCCACCACGAACGGCATCCGGGGCCGCTGCACGCAGCCGGGCGCGCTGCGCGCGTCCACCGCCGCGAAGTGCTCGCCGCGCCAGGTGGTCCGCTCCTGGCTGAGCAGCAGGTCGAGCAACTCGACGAACTCGCCGAACCGGGCGACGCGCGCCCGCACCGGCGGCGGCGGTTGACCCAGCACGGTGTCGTCATAGCCGTTCACGCTGCTGCCGCCGGCGCCGAGGCCGAGCACCACCCGGCCGTCGGAGATGTCGTCCAGGGCGAGCAACCCGCGGGCGAACGGCACCGGGTGGCGGTAGTTCGGCGTGGCCACGAGCGTGCCCAGCCGGATCCGCGAGGTGACCATGGCGGCGGCGGTGAGGGTGGGGATCGCGCCGAACCACGGGCCGTCCACGAGGGTGCGCCAGCCCAGGTGGTCGTATGTCCAGGCGTGGTCGAACCCGTACTCCTCGACCGCCCGCCACTTGGGCTCGGCCACCCACCACCGGTGTTCTGGAAGCACCACGATGCCTGCGCGCACGGCGAGCGACCCTAGCGGTCACCGGCAACCCGAGGGAACGGCTGCGGCTGGCGATTTCGGCCATCTGCTCGGAACTGCCGGTTCAGGAACGGCGTGCAGGATGGAAGGGTGGAGAGACCTCGCCTGGTGGCCTCGGACGTGGACGGCACCCTGCTCGACCCGATGGAGCGGGTCACCACCCGAACGCTGCGCGCGATCCGCAGGGTGGAGGCGAGCGGCACGCCGTTCGTGCTGGTCAGCGGTCGCCCACCGCGGTGGATTCCGCGGGTGGCGGCGGCCGCCGGGGTGCGCGGCTACGCGGTGTGCGCGAACGGCGCGGTGCTCTACGACATCGGTGCGGACCGGGTGCTGACCGTGCGCGGGCTCGACCCGGTGCTGCTGCACGACGTGGTCGGCGCGCTGGACGCCGCGCTGCCCGGCTGCGCGGTGGCCACCGAGCGGGTGGGCGACTCCGCGCTGGCGGGCGCCGCCCGCCAGTTCCTCGCCGAGTACGCCTACCAGCACCCGTGGCAGGACGGTGACCACGCGGCCGCGCCCCGGGCCGAGGTGCTCGGCCACCGCGCGGTCAAGCTGCTCATCAGGCACGAGGGGATGAACAGCGAGGAGATGGCCCGGGCCGCGGCGGCGGTGCTGGACGGCCAGGTGCACGTCACCTACTCCAGCGGCGCCGGGCTGCTGGAGGTGTCCGCACCCGGGGTGACCAAGGCCACCGGGCTGGCCGAGGTGGCCGAACTCACTCGGGTGGACGCGGCCGACGTGGCCGCGTTCGGCGACATGCCGAACGACGTACCCATGCTGCGCTGGGCCGGGCACGGGGTGGCCGTGGCCAACGCCCACCCGGAGGCGCTGGCGGCCGCGGACGAGATCACCGCGCCCAACTCCGAGGACGGCGTCGCGCTCGTCCTGGAACGCTGGTTCTGACAACCCGTCCCGCAACGGAACCAGCACCGACCTAGCCGACCGGTTCGAGGATCTCCCGGCCGCCGAGGAAGGGGCGCAGCGCCTCCGGAACCCGCACCGAGCCGTCGGCCCGCTGGTGGTTCTCCAGGATCGCCACGATCCACCGGGTGGTGGCCAGCGTGCCGTTCAGCGTGGCCGCCACCTGCGGTTTGCCGTTCTCGTCTCGATACCGGATGGCGAGCCGGCGGGCCTGGAACGTGGTGCAGTTCGAGGTGGAGGTCACCTCGCGGTAGGTCTGCTGGGACGGCAGCCACGCCTCGCAGTCGTACTTGCGGGCGGCGCTGGCGCCCAGGTCCCCGGCGGCCACGTCGATCACCCGGTACGGCAGCTCGACCTTGGCCAGCATCTCCTCCTCCCAGGCCAGCAGCCGCAGGTGCTCCTCGTGCGCCTGCTCGGGCCGGCAGTAGGAGAACATCTCCACCTTGTCGAACTGGTGCACCCGGATGATGCCGCGCACGTCCTTGCCGTAGGAGCCGGCCTCCCTGCGGTAGCAGGACGACCATCCGGCGTACCGCCTGGGGCCGGCGGACAGGTCGATGATCTCGTCGGCGTGGTACCCGGCCAGCGGCACCTCGGAGGTGCCTACCAGGTAGAGGTCGTCGTCCCGCAGCCGGTACACCTCGGCGGCGTGCGCGCCGAGAAACCCGGTGCCGTCCATGATCTCCGGGCGGACCAGCGACGGCGTGATCATCAGGGTGAACCCGGCGGCCACCGCCTGCGCGGCGGCCATGTTCAGCAGGGCGAGCTGGAGCTGCGCGCCGACGCCGGTGAGGAAGTAGAACCGCGACCCGGACACCTTGGCGCCGCGCTGGGTGTCGATCGCGCCGAGCGCCTCGCCGAGGTCCAGGTGATCGCGCGGGGTGAAGTCGAACGACGGCGGCTCGCCGACGTGCCGGAGCACCACGTAGTCGTCCTCACCGCCGGGCGGCGCGCCCTCCTCGACGACGTTCGGGATCCGCTTGTGTGCCTCCAGCAGCGCCTGCTCGGCCTCGGCCTGCTCCGCCTCGGCCGCCTTGACATCCGCGGCCAACTGTTTCGCCCTGGCCAGCAGCGTCTCCCGCTCCTCGCCGGAGGCCTTGCCGACCTGCTTGCCGAGTTGCTTCTGCTCGGCGCGCAGCGAGTCGGCCCGGGACACCACGGCGCGGCGCCACTCGTCGGCGGACAGCAGCGCGTCAACGGGCTTGTCGTCCTCACCACGGGCGCGCTGCGATGCGCGCACGACGTCCGGGTCCTCGCGCAGCGTCTTCAGGTCGATCACAGCAGGTCAGCCTACTTTGTTCGGACCAGCCGTTTTCGGCCGGTCAGGACTCCGGGATGCGATGCGGGACGAACGCGGAGCCGTTGTCGGTGACCAGGCCGACGGTCTCCCGGATGCCCAGGCCGGCGGCCGCGTCGCCGACGATCCACGCGCCCAGGCACGGGCGCAGGCCGTCGAAGTCGGGCAGCGGGTCGAACGCCTGGTAGACGTAGCCCTCCCTGCCGTACACGCCGCCGGTGGCGGTCTCGTACCCGGGCGCGACGATCTCGATGTTCGCGCCCTCCCGGCCGAGCTTGGGCTTGCGCACGTACTCGGTGAGCAGCCCGGGCTGGTCCACGAAGGCGGGCAGCAGGTTGGGGTGGCCGGGATACATCTCCCACAGCACGGCGAGCATCGCCTTGTTGGACAGCAGCATCTTCCACAGCGGCTCGATCCACAGCGTGCCGGGCAGGCCCTCCACCGCGTAGCGGCCGAACTCCTCCTCGACCATCCACTCCCACGGGTAGAGCTTGACCACCGTGGACATCGGCGCCTCTTCCAGGTCGACGAACCGCTTGAGCAGCGGGTCCCAGCCGATCTCCTCGATGGCCAGGCCGACCGTGTTCATCCCCGCCTCGGCGGCGGTCTCCTGCAGGTAGGCGACGGTGACATGGTCCTCGCCGGTGGCGTCCGCGGTGGACCAGGTGAAGTGGGTGTCGCCGGAGGGCAGCAGCCCGGTGATCTCCTTCCACCGCTCGACCAGCTTCTCGTGGATGGAGTTCCACTGGTCGTCGTCCGGGAACAGCTCGGTCTTCCAGTGCCACTGCACCACCGACGCCTCCAGCAGCGCGGTCGGGGTGTCCGCGTTGTACTCCAGCAGCTTGGCCGGGCCGGAGCCGTCGTAGCGCAGGTCGAAACGGCCGTAGACGTGCGGGTCGCGGCGGCGCCACGACTCGGCGATGTGCGGCCACACCCACTCCGGGATGCCGAACTCGCGGTAACGCTCCGTGGTGATCACATTGTCCACCGCATCCAGGCACATCGAGTGCAGCAGTTCGACGTCCGCCTCGATGGCCAGCACCTCGTCCATGTCCAGGACGTAGTGCGCGGACTCGTCCCAGTAGGGCCGCGGCGCGCCATTCGGCAGGCTGGACGGCGAACCGAAGACGAGGCCCTGCTCGGCGATCTTCTGCCGCCAGTCCGGCCGCGGCCGGGAGATTTCCCGGCGCACTAGCTGCCGCCTCCGCTCTTGCCGCTGAAGCCCTTGATGCCGAAGCCGCCGCGCTGGATGGTCTTGCCCGACCCGGTCCTGATGGTGGCGTTGTCCGGCTTGGTGAACGTGCCGCCGCTGACCGTCTGGCCGACGTGGAACGGGGATGGGCCGTAGTAGTAGCGGTACTGGCCGAAGCCGGGCAGGAAGAAGATCCCGCCCGAGTTGTAACCGCCGTGTGAGGCCACATAGTTCTGGTCGCAGTCCTCTTCCGGCACCGCGACGTTGTTCTGGTCGACGCAGGTCGCGCTGACCTCCTCGGGGCTGGCCAGCGCGTAGCCGGCGGCCACCAGGGCGGCGACGCCCACGGTCACCCCGCCGCCGATGAGCAGCCGCTTCTTCCGCCGCCGCTTCCGCTCCGCCTCGGCCTGCTCCGCCTCCTCGCGTTCCCGCTCCTCCTGCTCGGCGCGGGCCCGGGCGCGCTGCTCCGCGACGGTCGGCGGGCGGGGCGTGGCGGACTCCGGATCCTGGAAGCGCATCGTGCCGCGCACCGTGGGCTCCTCGGGCGCCGCCCGCTCGCCGCCCGAGCCCGCGGCGCCTTCGTCGGCGGCCGCACCCAGGTCCAGCGGTTTCGTCTCCGGGGGTGGCTCAGCATGCTGCGCCGATGTGGCCGGCTCTGCTGCGCCGGACGTGGCACCGTCTGTGGGGCGGCCGGCCGCGGTGCCGTCCACCCTGCTGTTCTCGCTCATGGGCCCTCCCGGCGGGCACCGTATCCAAGGATCGCCCATTCGGTGGGCGAAATGGCTCCATCTCCCGCCACGTCACACTGGTCGGCTGCCCGTGCCGTGGCTTCGCCTGGTCGTGGCAACTCCACCGCTCATTCTGCCCGTCACACCAGCGTCAACGGCAAGGAGCGGCATCATGGAGGAGATGTCCGCAAGCGCCGATCGGTTCCCTCGTCCGGGTCGCACCCGGAGCACCCGCGTGGTCATGGCGGGAGCACTGGTCGGCGCCTTCGCGCTGCTCGCGTCGAGCACGCTGCTCTCCTGGCCGGTGCGGGGCGGCGGCGGGCTCGGCTTCAGCCACGCCGCGTCCACCGCCGTGTTCAACGCCGCCCCCGGAACCTGCCTGACCTGGTCCAAACCGGACGGCTCGGACATGGCGGCGGTGAACTGTGCGGATCGTCACCTGTTCGAGGTCAGCGCGGCCGTGGACATCGCGGCGAGGTACCCGCAGGGGGCGGCGTTCCCCGACCCGGCGGCCTGGCCGCAGCTCACCCAGCAGACCTGCACCGAGCCGACCAGGAAGTACCTGGGCGGCCGCCTCGACCCGTTCGGCAGGTTCGGCGTCGGCGCGCTCAAGCCCAGCGAGGACCAGTGGCGCCGGGGCGTGCGTACGCTGCACTGCGGCCTGCAGAACGCCGCACCGTCCGGCCGGCTGCTCTTCACCACCGGGCGGGTGGCCGAGGGTGACCAGTCCGACGTGCACGAACCCGGTAGCTGCCTGGGCATCGTGAACAAGGGCGTCGGCGACCCGGTGAACTGCGCCCAACCGCACTCCTTCGAGATCGTCGGTGTGATCGACCTCGGTACCCAGTTCCCGAACGGCTTCCCGCCGGAGGGCAAGCAGGACGAGGCGCTGGCCGGCCTGTGCGGCAAGCTCGCCGCCGACTACTCCGGCCACGCCGACCTCGGCGCGCGGAACCTCATCGTCGCCTGGGACAACCGCCGGCAGGAAAGCTGGAACGCCGGCTCGCACCGCACCGACTGCAAGGTCGGGCAGAAACTGCCGGACAACAGCGGGCTGGCCCCGGTGACCGGCAGCATCCGGGCTAAGGCGCCGCTGCAGGCCGCTCCGCCGCAGGAGGCGCCGCAGGGCGCGCCGCAGGAGCAGCAGCCGCCCCGGCAGGGAGGCTGAGACGGTGCCGGTGCAGATGTCCCGCGCGCGGTTCGAGGAACTCGTCGGCGAGGCCCTCGACCTGCTTCCCCCCGAGCTGGCCAGCGCGATGGACAACGTCGTGGTACTGGTCGAGGACTGCGACCCGGACGACCCCGGCCTGCTCGGGCTGTACCACGGCATCGCGCTGACCGAGCGCACCTCCAGCTACGCCGGCGTGCTGCCGGACCGGATCACCATCTACGCCGAGCCCATCCTGGCCATGTGCTCCTCGGAGGAGGAGGTCGTCGACGAGGTGGCGGTCACCGTGGTGCACGAGGTCGCGCACCACTTCGGCATCGACGATGCCCGGCTGCACGAACTCGGCTGGGCCTGATCAAGCCAGGTGGACGCCGGTCCACTCCAGGCAGCGCCAGCCGGTCGGCGAGGCGTGGTCGGCCTCCAGCACCACCTGGCCGGTGTTGGGTACCAGGGCGTGCTTGGTGAGCTCCGCCGCGACGTTGGCCAACTGGTGGGCGACCAGCCGGACCGCGGCGCCGTGGCTGACCAGCACCACGGCGCCATCCGGGTGCTCGGCACGGATGCGTGCCACCACGGCGACGAACCGGTCGAGCACCTGGCGGCCGGTCTCGCCGCCCGGCATCGACACGTCCAGGTCGCCGTCCGCCCACGCGGCGTAGACCGCGAAGAACCGCTCCAGGGCGGGCCGGTCGTTGCGGCCCTCCAGGTCGCCGACGAACACCTCGTGCACGCCCTCGACCACGCGCACCGGAAGACCGTGCGCCTCCGCTACCGGGGCGGCCGTCTGCTGCGCGCGCACCGCCGTGCTGGCGTACACCGCGACCACCGGCTCGGTGGCCAGCGCCGCGGCCAGTTCGGCGGCCTGCCTCCGGCCCTCCTCGGTCAGCGGCGGGCCCGGCGGCTTGGAGTCCAGCGCCATGTGCACGTTGGACGGCGTCTGGCCGTGACGTACCAGGTGCAGCCGCAACGTGCTCATCGACGCTCCCTCCGCTCGTACGGGTCATCCGGTCTCGCCGTGGCGGACCGCGGTGAGCCACTCTGCGGCCTGCCGGAACTCCGTGTCCACCGCGTATGCGGGCACGGCGGTGCTGATCCGTTCCGCGGTGGGATACGAACCCAGGAAGCGGACGTGCAGGCAGCGGCGGCGCAGCGCGGCCAGCGCGTCCCCCACCCGCTCCTCGGCGACGTGGCCGATCAGGTCGAGGAAGAACCGGTACTCGCCCAGCCGCTCCTTGGTCGGCCGCGACTCGATCCGGGTCAGGTTGATCCCGCGCAGCGCCAACTCGGCGAGCATCTCGGCGAGCGCGCCGACCCGGTCGGGGGTCACCGCCACGATCGAGGTGCGGTCCGACCCGGTGGGTTCCGGCAGCGACCCGGGGCGGCGGACCAGCAGGAACCGGGTGGCCGCGTCGGCGACGTCGGCGATGTTGGTGGCCAGCACGTCCAGCGGGTAGTGCTCGACCGCGACCGGCGCGGTCACCGCCGCGTCGTACTCGCCCCGGCGTACCGCCACCGCCGCGGCGGCGGTGGACGTCGCGGCGACCGTCGCGGCGTGCGGCAGGTGGGTGGCCAGCCAGTCGTGCACCTGGGCCAACGCGTGCGGATGGCTGGTCACCGTGCGTATCTCGGCCGGCCGGGTCCCCGGTCGGACCAGCACGCTGAACCGCACCGGCAGCACCGTCTCGGCCACCGCCACCACCGGTTCCCCGGTGGCCAGCGCGTCCATGGTGGCGGGCACCGCGCCCTCGACCGAGTTCTCCACCGGCACGCACGCCGCGTCCGCCTCGCCGGTGCGCACCGCGGCCACGGCGGCCGACACCGTGTCGGCCGCCACCAGTTCGTCGCGATCAGGATGGGCGAGCGCGCGGGCCGCCTGCTCCGTGAACGTTCCCTGCGGTCCGAAGTAGGCGATGCGCGGCACGTTGACACCCTAACGACCGCACAGAGTGATTGTTGCTGAGGCGGAGATCACTCAAATGGCCGGTAGCCGGCCGGGTGACATGTAGGACGGCTCTCCTGCAATGCTTGAGCCGTGACGGCCGATTCGGAGGGTGTGACGGACGCTCCGGGACGATCGCTGCGGTTGGTGCTGTGCGCGGTCGACAACGCCCTTGCCGAGGCGTGGCTCGCCGAGGCGGAGGGGCGCGACGGCATTGTCGTGCATCACGGGTCCGTGCTGGACATCGGCGCGGACGCGGTGGTCAGTCCGGCGAACTCGCACGGCTGGATGCGCGGCGGGATCGACGCCATGTACGCGCGAGCCTTCCCGGCCGTGCAGCAGAACGTGCGCAGCGCGGTGCTCGCCTACCACGGCGGCGAGCTCCCGGTCGGCGAGGCGGTGATCGTGCCCACCGGCGAGGTGGCACCGTTCTGGCTGATCAGCGCGCCGACCATGCGGGAGCCGGGCGAGCGGCTGCCGGCCGACAGCGTGCACCCCTACCTCGCGGCGCGCGCCGTGTTCCGGCTGTGGCTGCACGGGCGGCTGGACGAGGGCAGCCCGGTCCGTGAGGTGGTGCGCACCATCGCCATGCCCGGGCTCGGCACGGGGGTCGGCGGGATCTCCCCGCGTACCTGCGCCCGGCAGGTGGTCGCCGCCTGGGACGAGGCGTTCAGCGAGATCACCACCTCGAACGGCTGACACCTGTGGACAACCTGGGGACAGTCCCCGGGACGGCTGTGGACAACTCCGCGTCCGACCAGGAACGTACTGTGGACGCGTGGCGGTGCGAGTGCTGCTCGTCGACGATCACGAGGTGGTCCGCCGGGGTCTGCGCGACCTGCTCGACTCCGAGGACGGCATCGAGGTGGTGGCCGAGGCCGGCGGCGTCGCCGAAGCCGTGGCCATGGCCGGGGCGCACCACCCGGACGTCGCGGTGATCGACCTCAAGCTGCCGGACGGTGACGGGGTGGCGCTGTGCCGCACACTGGGCGCCGGCTCGGGCGGTCCGCGCTGCCTGGTGCTCACCGCGTTCGACGACGAGGAGGCGCTGGTCGGCGCGATCAGGGCGGGCGCGTCCGGGTACCTGCTCAAGCAGGTGCGCGGGCACGATCTGGTGCACGCGGTACGTGAGGTCGCCGAGGGCCGCTCACTGCTCGACCCGCTGACCACCGCCCGGGTGCTGGACCGGATGCGGCGGGGCGAGCGGCCGGACGAGTTGGCCACGCTGACCGACCAGGAGCGCCGGGTGCTGGACCTGGTCGGCGAGGGGATGACCAACCGGCAGATCGCCGAGCGGCTGTTCCTCGCCGAGAAGACGGTGAAGAACTACGTCACCTCGGTGCTGGCCAAGCTCGGCATGGAGCGGCGCACGCAGCTGGTCGCCTGGGTGGCTCGCCGCACTCGCCCGCGGTGATGTCCTCGGCGGCCGGCGGGCCCCGCACGTCGCGAGCTCGGGCCCGCCGCTAGGACGGGACCGGCGCGGTCCAGCTCACCGTGGTGCCGCTGCGCGCGGAGGACACCACCTCGCAGTGCCCGCCCGCGGCGGCCGCCCGCTCCTCCAGGTGCCGCAGGCCGCGCCGGGTCACCCCGGGCGGGATGCCGCACCCGTCGTCGCTGACCGAAAGTCGCAGCGTGCCGGCGTCCCGGGAGAGCCGCACGAGCACCGTGTGCGCACCGGAGTGCCGCACCACGTTGGACAGTGCCTCGCGCAGCGCCGCCCTGGCGTGGTCGGCCACCGCGACCGGCACGTCCGCCGGATCGCCCTCGATCTCCAGCCGGGGTGGGAAGCCGAGCAGCTCACCGGCGGTGTGTACCTCGGCCCGCACCGAGTCGAGCAGGTCGGGAACCTTGGCCGGCTGGTACGGGTCGGCGCTGCGCAACGCGCGCACCGTGGCCCGCACCTCGGCGATGGTCCGGTCGAGCTGGTCCACCGCGTCGGTGAGCCGGTCCCGCTCGGCCGGGTCGAGCCGGTCGGCCAGCTTCCGGGACAGCACGTCGAGCCGCACCCCGGAGGCGTACAGCCGCTGCACGATCACGTCGTGCAGGTCGCGGGCGATCCGCTCGCGCTCCTGGTAGACGGCGATGCGCTGGCGGGCGGTGGAGCCCTCGGCGAGCACCAGCGCCAGCCCAGCATGCGCCGCGAACGAGGCCAGCACGTCCACCGCGACCGGGGCGAACGGCGCCGCGCCCTTGCGCCGGTACACCGCGAGCGCGCCGAGCTTGCGTTCCCGGGTGCCGAAGGGGGTCACCGCGAACGGGCCGTAGCCGCGCAGCGCCCGGGGCACGTAGGGCGCGGTCCTCGGGTCCGCGGTGAAGTCGTCCACCACGAACGGCACCGCGCCGCGCGCCACCCGGGCGGCGGTGGACCGGGCGGAGAGCACGGTGCCGACCGGATCCTCGCCGGGCCCGGCGACCCGACCGTGCGCGGCCTCCACGGTGAGCCGGCCGTCGTCGGCGCGCACCATCGCCAGCCCCAGGTCGGCCTCGGCCAGCTCGGCGGCCCTGCGGACGACCAGCGGCAGCACCGCGTCCGGGTCGTCCCCGGCGAGCGCCGCGGTGGTGATCTCGGTCGACGCGGCGAGTACCCGCGAAGCCAGGTTCGGTTCCATGGTCAGGTTCAGGTTATGCACCCACCGGTTCCGGGTGCGACAGACGCGCACTGGCCTATTCAGAAGTTCGCGTCATTCAGCGGCACGTGCGGTCTACCCGGCCCTCACCACACCGGCCGCTCGCACGGGCCTGGCGGCCCGTGGTCGCTGGGCCGGTTCTGAATGAGGCTCACAGGCGGCGCGCAGGTCGATCACCAGGTCGGCGCCGGCGGCCTCCTCCGGGCGGTGCGTCACGTGCACCACGGTCCGGCCGGCGAGCACCGTGCGCAACCGGTCCAGCAGCGCGCGGGCGGTGGGCTCGTCCAGGTGCGCGGTGGGCTCGTCGAGCAGCACCAGGTCGGCGTGCTCGGCCGCCAGCAGCGCCCTGGCCAGCGCCAGCCGCTGCGCCTCGCCACCGGAGATGGCCGCTCCCCCGGTGCCCAGCCGCACGTCCAGCCGGTCGGTCCAGCCGGGCAGCCCGGCGTCCCGCAGTGCCCGGCGCAGCCGCTCGTCGTCCGCGTGCGGGTCGCCCAGCCGCAGGTTCTCCCGCACCGTGGTGGACACCAGCTGCGGTTCCTGCGGGCACCACGCCACCGCGTCCGGCAGGTCGGCCCGGCCGCGTTCCGGGACGAGGAAGCCGAGCAGCAGGGCGAGCAGGGTGGACTTGCCGGCTCCGGAGGGGCCCGTCACCGCGACCAGCGAACCGGCCGGCAGGTGCAGCGACACATCCCGCAGCGTGGGTGCGGCGGCACCCGGCCAGCGGGCGGCCACGCCGTCCAGGCACACCTCGGCGGCGGCGTCCGGACGGATCGGTGGACCCGTCTCGGCGTGCAGCACCTCGTCCAGCCGGCCGGCGGTGGCGTGCAGCACGCCGAGTTGCTGGGCGGCGGGCGGCAGCAGGGCCAGCGTCTCGGCCAGGGCCAGCGGCAGCAGCCCGAGCAGCGGGGCCAGCACCGGGTCCAGCCGGCCGGCGGCGACCGCGGCGGCGGCCAGCACCACCCCGGCCAGCGCGGCCAGCCCGGTCGCGGCGGTGACCACGGCGGTGGCCGCGCCCGCGCCGAACGCCTGCCGGCGGGCGCGGCCGGCCAGCTCGGCGTCCCGGCTGGCCAGCTCGACGCGGCGCGGGCGATGCGCCCCGCAGGCGATCAGGTCGGCGGCGGCGTCCAGCAGGCCCAGCACGGCGGTGGTCACTCCCCGGCGGCCGGCGGCGAGCGCGTGGCTTGCCCGGCGCTCGGCGAGCACCGCGACGGCCGGCGCTCCCAGCCCGGCCACCAGCAGCGCGGCGGCCAGGGCGAGCCCGGCGGCGGGGAGCACGGCCGCCTGTACCGCCACCGCGCCGGTGGCGACCAGGCCGGCGACCAGCGGCGGCAGCAGCACGCGCGGCACCAGATCGCGCACCGTGCCGGTGTCGTCCACGAGCCGCTGCAGGCCGTCGGCGCGGCGCAGCCCGGCGGTGCGCGCCGGCCCGAGCGCGACCAGCGCCCGCCACAGCCGCACCCGCAGCGCCCCGGCCAGCCGGAACGCGGCGTCGTGCGACACCAGCCGCTCCGCGTACCGCAGCGCGCCCCTGGCCAGGCCGAAGGTGCGCACCGCGACCACAGCGACGGACAGGGTGAGGATCGGCGGCTGCTGGGACGCCTTGGCGATCAGCCACGCGGACGTGGCGGTGAGCGCCACGCCGCAGCCCAGCGCGGCCGCGCCGAGCACGGCGGCGCCCAGCAACCGCCGGTCCACCAGCCGGCGCAGCGCGGCCCGGCTCGGTGTGGTGGTCGGTGTCGCGGCGGTGAGCACCGGGGCGGCTGGGCTCGGCGACGGGTCCGGGTCGGCGAGCCGGTGGCTGACCAGGAGCACCGCGGCGCCGCGGTCCGCGGCCCGGTGCAGCGCGGCGGTGACCCGCGCGGCGCTGGCCGGGTCGAGGTGCGCGGTGGGTTCGTCGGCGAGCAGCAGCCAGGCGCCGCGGCGCAACCGCAGCAGCCCCCTGGCCACCGCGACCCGCTGCCGCTCGCCAGTGGACAGCTCGCCCACCGGCCGGTCCAGCAGGTGCTCGGCGGCCGCCTCGCCGGCTACCTCGCGCAGCTCGTCCCGGGTGGCCGGCCCGCCCGGCTGGTCGGTGACCGCCAGCGCCAGCTCGCCGGCCACCGTGCCGCCCGCGAAGGCCGGTCGCTGCGGGATCCAGGCGGTTCGCGCCCGCCAGGCAGCACCGTCTACTGTGGACAAGTCGGTCCCGCCGACGGTGATCCGCCCGGATGCCGGAGTGACGAAGCCGAGCAGCACGCCCAGAGTGGTGGACTTGCCGGTCCCGCTGGGCGTGTCCAGCCGGGTGATCTCACCGGGCCGCACCCGCAGTGACAGCCCGTCCGGGGCGTAGCCGTCCCGGCGGGCCACCCGCAGGCCGTCCACCCGAAGCTCGCCGGGGCCGGGCGCGGCACCCCCCGCGCCCGCCGGCACGGGTTCGTCCAGCACCTCGGCCACCCGGCGCACCGCCTCCATGCCGTCCTCGCTGGCGTGGTGCGCCGCCCCGGCCGCGCGCAGCGGCAGGTAGCACTCCGGCGCCAGCACCAGCACCAGCAGTCCGGTGGCCAGGCCCAGGTGCCCGCCGACCAGCCGCATGCCGATGTCCACCGCGACCAGCGCCACCGACAGGGTGGCCACCAGTTCCAGCACGAACGCGGACAGGAACGCCACCCGCAGGGTGCCGAGCGTGGTCCTGCGGTGCTGCTCGCCGACCCGGCGCACGGCCTCCGCCTGGGCCTCGGCGCGGCGGAACGCGGTGAGCACGGGCAGCGCCCGGACGAGTTCCAGCAGGTGCCCGGACAGCCGCGCGGTGGCGTCGGCGGCCCGGGCGGCGCGCTGCTCGGTGTGGCGGCCGATGAGGACGGCGAACACCGGGATCAGCGGCACCGTGATCGCGATCAGCATCGCCGACGTGGGGTCGGCGAGCAGGATGTAGCCGCCGACCAGCGGCGGCACCACCGCCGCGGTGACCAGCGCCGGCAGGTACCGGGTGAAGTACGCGTCCAGCGCGTCCAGCCCGCGGGTGGCCAGCACGGTCAACTCGGCCGGGCCGCGAGCGTCGATCCACTCTGGGCCGAGCGTGAGCGCCCGGTCCAGCAGCCGGGCGCGGAGTTCCTCCTTCGCGCCCGCGGCGGCCCGGGCGGCCACCGACTCGATGGCCCAGCCGAGCACCGCCCGGGCGACCACGGCGACCGCCAGCACCCCCGCGCGATCGGCCACTGTGGACAGCCCGGAGCGGTGCCCGACCACGTCCGCCAGCGCGGACGAGATCGCCCATGCCTGCACGGCAAGAGCGACGGCATTCAGCGCGGCCAGCAGCCCGCAGCCGTACAGGGCCCGGCGCGCGGAACCGGACAGCCGGGGCAGCGCGCCGAGCGGACCCCGTGATCCGCGCCCTGCCGGCGCGATCGCGGGCGGGCCGACTCGCGGAGCAGCAGGCGGCCCGTTCATGGGACGTGCACCGGGGGAATGTGGTTGGTTCCGATCCGCTTCCGGAACACCCAGTACGTCCAGCCCTGGTAGACCAGCACGGCCGGGGTGCCGAAGGCGGCCACCCAGGTCATCACGGTGAGGGTGTACGGGCTGGACGCGGTGCCGTGCACGGTCAGCGAGTACGCCGGGTTCAGCGTGGACGGCAGCACGTCCGGGTACAGCGCGCCGAACAGCGAGATCACCGACGCGGCGAGTGCCGCGCCGAGCAGGGCGAACGCCCGGCCGGCCCGCCCGGACGCGAGCACCACCAGGGCCCCCACGGCGGCCAGCGCGGCCAGCCCGGCGGCGACCGCGGTGGGCGCGCTGCCGTGCCGCAGTTGCACCACGGCCAGCAGGGCGGCCAGCGGCAGCAGCGCGACCGGGCCGATCCGCATGGCCAGGCGGGCGGCCCGTCGCCGCACGTCGCCGTCGGTCTTCAGGCTGAGGAACAGGGCGCCGTGCAGCAGCGAGAACCCGGCCACCGCCAGCGCGCCGAGCGCGGTCTCCGGCCGGATGATGGCCAGCGCCGAGCCGACCCGGTTGCCCTGGGCGTCCAGCGGCATGCCGACCACGTTGGTGGCCAGCAGCGCGCCCACGCCCAGCGCCGGCACCCAGGAGCCGAACACGATCGCCCGGTCCCAGTTGCGCCGCCACCGGTCGGTGTCCACCTTGCCGCGGTACTCGAAGGCCACCCCGCGCAGGATCAGCGCGACCAGCACCAGCAGCAGCGGCAGGTATGCCGCGCTGAACAGGGACGCGTACCAGCCGGGGAACGCGGCGAAGGTGGCGCCGCCGGCGACGATCAGCCACACCTCGTTGCCGTCCCACACCGGCCCGATGGTGTTGACCAGCACCCGCCGCTCCTCGTTGGTACGGCTGAGCACCGGGAGCAGCATGCCAACCCCGAAGTCGAACCCCTCCAGGAACAGGTAGCCCAGCCAGAGCAGGGCGATGACGCAGAACCAGAATGTCGCAAGGTCCACTGTGGACTCCTCGGTGCGGGCCGCGGACCGGCGGGCGCTAGTAGGCGAAGGCCAGGACGTCTTCGGCGGGTTTGTCCTCGCCGGCCGGGGACGGCGCGGCCCCGTACTCCGGCATCACCCCGGGTACGCCGGCCCGGGCGTAGCGGACCAGCAGGAAGCCCTCGACCGCGGCGAGCGCGGCGTACAGCGCGGTCAGCACGATCACCGAGGTGAGCATCTCGCCGGCGGAGACGCCGCGCGAGACGGCCTGCGCGGTGTACAGCCACACGCCGTCCACACCAGATGGATTCGGGTTGGGCACCACGACGAACGGCTGCCGGCCCATCTCGGTGAAGATCCAGCCGAAGCTGTTGGCCAGGAACGGGGTGGCGATGGCGGCGAGCGCGGCACGGTGGAACCACCTCCCCCGGGGCACCCGGTCCCGGCGGGTCAGCCACAGCGCCAGCGCGGCCGCCAGCGCGGCGATCCCGCCGAAGCCGATCATCAGCCGGAAGCCCCAGTAGGTCACCGGCAGCGAGGGCACGTAGTTGATCGGTTTGCCGGCCAGCGAGCCGAGCGCCGGGTCGTTCGGGTAGGTGGTGCCGTACTTCGCCTGGTATTCGCCGATGAGCTGGTTGACGCCCTTGACCTCGGTGGAGAAGTCGCCGTGCGCGAGGAAGGAGAGCAGCGCCGGCACGGTGACGCTCTTCACGCTCTCGCAGTCCCGGCGGGCCACGTCGCCCACCGCGAAGATCGAGAAAGAGGCGGGCGACTCGGTGTTGCACAGCGCCTCGGCCGACGCCATCTTCATCGGCTGCTGCTGGAACATCAGCTTGCCCTGCACGTCGCCGCTGACCGCGACGGCGGCGAACGCGGCGAGGCCCACCCAGGCGCCCAGCCGCAGCGAAGCCCGCCACACCGTCCGGTCCGGGTGGTCCTTCGGGGTGTCGCGGTGCTTGCGGGCCAGGTGCCAGGCGGCGACGCCGACCAGGAAGGTGCCGGCCACGGCGAACGAACCAGCCAGCGTGTGCGGCAGGGTGGCCAGCACGGTCGGGTTGGTCAGCACCGCCCAGATGGAGGTGAGCCGGGGCCGGCCGTCGACGAAGGCGATCCCCACCGGATGCTGCATCCACGAGTTCGCCGCCAGGATGAAGAACGCGGAGACGTTGGTGGCCAGCGCGGCCGCCCAGATGCAGGCCAGATGCGCGGCCCTGGGCAGCCGGTCCCAGCCGAAGATCCACAGGCCGAGGAAGGTGGACTCGACGAAGAACGCGACCAGGCCCTCCATCGCCAGCGGCGCGCCGAACACGTCGCCGACGAACCGGGAGTACGCGCTCCAGGCCATGCCGAACTGGAACTCCTGCACGATGCCGGTCACCACGCCCATGGCGAAGTTGATCAGCATCAACTTGCCCCAGAACTTGGTCATCGCCAGGTAGTGGGGCTTGCCGGTGCGGAACCACGCGGTCTGCATGACCGCGACGAGGACGGAAAGGCCGATGGTGAGCGGCACCATCAGGAAGTGGTAGACGGTGGTGATCCCGAACTGCCACCGGGCGATGTCCAGCACGTCCACGGCCGTTGCACCTCACTCACGCCGGCACCCGCCGCGGCGGCGGGTGCCTTTCCCGATCGACGCTAGATCGGCCGGAGAACACCAGATCAGATACAACGGTCCTCTTTGCGCACGGGACCTAGGTCCCGTGCGCTGCGTCACCTTCCCACGACACCAAAAGCCCAAGTCAGAACGGGTTCGGCGGACTCGGTCACGGGAATGGCAGGGGATCGCGTGACGAAGAACGCAATCCGCGGAAGTGACCGCGGTGATGCGTTCTGCAGCGGTGGGTCAACGCAGCGCGTCGGCGACCACGGCGGCGGCCTGCACCACCCTGGGGCCGACCGCGTCGACGTCCAGCGGCTCCATGGCCACCACGCCCACGCTGGCCCGGATTCCGGGCACGCCGCGCACCGGGGCGGCCACCCCGTGCGCGCCCGCCTGAAGTTCGCCGGAAGTCACCACCCACGGCGGGCCGTCCGCGGGCAGGCCGATCGCCCGCCCGGCGGCGCCGCGATTGAGCGCATGCCGGGTGCCGACCCGGTAGGCCACGTGGTACGCGGTCCAGGACGGTTCCACCACGGCGACCGCCTGCGCCTCGTTGCCGTCCGCGACGGTGAGGTGCGCGGTGGCACCCACCTGCTCGGCCAGCGCGCGCAGCGCGGGGAGCGCGGCGAATCGAAGTTGCGGCAGCACCTTGGCGGCCAGGCTGAGCACGCCAAGGCCCAGCCGCACGCGGGAGCCCTCCCGGCGCACCAGGCCGCGCGCCTGCAACGGCACCAGCAGCCGGTACACGGCGGCCCGGCTGGCCCCGATCGCGGCGGCCAGCTCGCTGATGCTCGGCGCCTCCGCCTCGGCGTCGGCCACCGCCTGCAGCAACGCCAGCCCGCGCTCCAGGGTCAGCGAACTCTCCTTGGTCGACCCGCCGCCCCGAGCCGCCGACCCGGGTCTGGCCAGGCCGGTCACCGCTGCTCCCGTTGATCCGCGGGTCCGGCCAGCACCGTCCCGGTCACCTCGGCCAGGCCGACGAGCGAACCGCCGTCGCCCGGCGCCGTTGCCGTGATCATCACCGTGTCACCGTCCTCGAGAAAGGTGCGCCGCGTACCGTCGTCCAGGGTGACCGGTTCCCGGCCGCCCCAGCTCAGCTCCAGGAACGAACCACGCTGCCGCCGCTCGGGCCCGGACACCGTGCCGGAGGCGAACAGGTCGCCGGGCCGCACCGTTGCCCCGTTCGACGTCAGGTGGGCCAGTTGCTGGGCACACGTCCACGACATCGTGGCGAACGGCGGGGTGGCCACCAGCGTGCCGTTCCAGCGCACCTCCAGGGAGAGGTCCAGGCCCCACGGCCCGGACTCGAGGAGGTACTCCAGCAGCGGGTGGTCCGGCAGCGGCGGCGTCACCCTGGCCACGGTCAGCGCCTCCAGCGGCGTGATCCACGCGGCGATCGAGGTGGCGAAGGACTTGCCCAGGAAGGGGCCGAGCGGCTGGTACTCCCAGGCCTGGATGTCCCGCGCCGACCAGTCGTTGACCAGCGCGACGCCGAAGACGTGCTCGGTGACCGCCGAGGTGGGCACGCGGGAGGCGACCGGGCCGCCGCAGACGAATCCCACCTCTGCCTCGATGTCCAGCCGCTCGGTCGGGCCGAACACCGGGCCGCCGGTGCTCCGGCGCTGGCCGCTGGGCCGGACGACGTCCGTACCGGAGACCACCACGGTGCCGGCCCTGCCGTGGTAGCCGACCGGCAGGTGGGTCCAGTTCGGCAGCAGCGGCTCCGCGTCCGGGCGGAGGATGCGGGCGACGTTCTCCGCGTGGTGCCGGGAGGCGTAGAAGTCGACGTAGTCGGCCACGGTGAAGGGCAGCACCGGCCGCACCTCGGCCAGGGGCAGCAGACTGGCGCCCCGCGGCGCGGACGCCGAGCGCACCGCCTCCCCCAGCCGGACCCGCAGTTCCTGCCAGGCCACCCGGCCGGCGGCCAGCAGTGGGTCCAGCGAGTCCGCGGCGACCAGCGGGCCGACCCGCTCGCCGAGCGCGTCTGCCAGCGGCCGCAACGGCAGCGCGTGGTCCCCCACCCGCACCGCGACCTGCCGGCCGCCTTCCGTGTCGATCACCCCGTACGGCAGGGTCTGCGGGCCGAACGGCCGGTCGGCACGGAACTCCGGGTCGTCGATCCAACTCACAGCAGGCCCAGCCGTTCCAGGTCGGCGACGGGCTCGGCGATCGAGCGGGAGCCGTACGAGGCGAACACCCCGCGCACGGCGTGCGCGGCGGCGTCCGAGAAGGACTTGGCCTCGGCGGCCAGCGCCGGGCCGTCCGTACTGGACAGTGCGGCGCGCACGTCGCCGCCGGAGAGCGCCCGGCCGGTGGCCACCAGCAGGTTCAGGAAGCCGTGCCGGGTGATGCCGGTCCGGTCGTCGGTGCACCGCACCGCGCCGTCCAGGCCGGTGGTGGCCTTGAAGGACACTCCGCTGCCGGCGAGCACGGACAGGAAGTCGGCGACGTCGTCCACGGTCGGGTACGCCTGCGAGTTCAGGCCGCCGCAGCGCAGTTTGGGCCAGCTACCGTGCTCGGCGACCCGGCGGACGCCGTCCAGCCAGTCCGGGCCGCCCCGGCGCGGCTCGACGACGCGGATGACGTCCTCGGGCACGAACTCCGACACCCGCTCCAACCAGACCTCGTCCACGTCGGAGGGTGCCGGCATCTCGACCATGCGCAGCGCCAGCAACTCGCTGCGGGACTCCACAATGGACACCGATTTGGGCACTCCGCCCAGGCCGGTGTCGATCACCAGTGACAGCGCCACCGGCTTCACCGGCTTGAGCTTGATCAGCTCGGTGATCAGCTCGGGCAGCCGGGACGCCGGGCAGAGGAAGAGACCCATCACGCCGGCCCGTTCGCCGGCGCGCTCGTCGAGGTGGACGCGTACCGCGTCGGCCATGGTCACGTCGCTCGGGGGGAACAGAGCGGCGTCGTCGACCAGCCGCGCGAGCAGGGGTGGAGTGCCTCCGGGACCGAGCGAGCGGAGTTCTGCAGCGCTTGACACGGATGACACGCTAACGGTGACTCAGAAGCGAACAAAGACGTTCGCAGAACGAACACCGGGAGGGGCTATGCCGTACTATCGCCAGATAGGACAAATACCCCGAAAACGGCATACGCAGTTCCGCCGGCCCGACGGGGGGCTGTACGCCGAGGAACTGATGGGCGCGGAGGGCTTCGCCTCCGACTCCGCCCTGCTGTACCACCGGCACCTGCCCACGGCCATCGTGAACGCCGAGGCCGTGCCGGACGATTCCCGGGAGACCACACCCAACCTGCCGCTCAAGCCGAGACACTTCCGCACCCAGGAACTGAAGTGGGAGGCGCCGGGTGAGGTGGACGCCGTCACCGGCCGGCGGCTGCTGTTCGGCAACGCCGACGTGCGGATCTGCTTCGTCGCCGCGAACCGGCCCAGCCCGCTGTACCGCAACGCCACCGGTGACGAGTTGCTGTACGTGCAGACCGGGTCCGGCGTGGTGGAGACGATCTACGGGGTGCTGCGCGTCAGCGCGGGCGACTACCTGGTCGTGCCCACGTCCTGCACCTACCGGGTGGTGCCCGGGGAAGGCGGGGAGCCGTTGCGGGTGCTCGTGCTGGAGGCGTCCGGGCACATCGGCCCCCCGAAGCGGTACCTGTCGGCCAGGGGGCAGTTCCTGGAACACGCGCCGTACTGCGAGCGGGACGTGCGCGGGCCAACCGAGCCGCTGGTGGTGGACGGCGAGGACGTCGACGTGCTGGTCCGGCACCGCGCGGGCGTCACCCGCTACACCTATGCGCACCATCCCTTCGACGTGGTGGGTTGGGACGGTTGCCTGTACCCGTGGGTGTTCAACATCCGCGACTTCGAGCCGATCACCGGGCGGGTGCACCAGCCGCCGCCGGTGCACCAGACCTTCGAGGGACCGAACTTCGTGGTCTGCTCGTTCTGCCCGAGAAAGGTCGACTACCACCCGCAGGCCATCCCGGTGCCCTACAACCACGCCAACGTGGACTCCGACGAGTTGATGTTCTATGTGGGCGGCAACTACGAGGCGCGCAAGGGCTCGGGCATCGGCATCGGGTCGATGTCGCTGCACCCCTCCGGCTGCACGCACGGGCCGCAGCCCGGTGCGGTGGAGGCGGCGCTCGGCGTGGAGTACTTCGACGAGACCGCGGTCATGGTGGACACCTTCCGGCCGCTTTCCATCGGCGAGGCCGGCCAGGCCTGCGAGGACCCGCGCTACGCCTGGACCTGGGCACGTCGCGGACCGGACTGGAGTTGACCCGGCTGAATCCGCCGGGGTCGCGACCGTCGACCGTTCGGGGAGTGACAATCGTCACTCAGTGAAGCCGCGGGGATCGCCAGCCGCCCGATCGGGCTCTTCCCCGCGCGACCCACTCCGCTTAGGGTTACCTAAGTTGGAGGTGCCAGTGTCTGCCAGTCGCCGCCCCCCGGCGCCGGACCCGGCCGAACGCGCGCGGACCATCGCCATGCGCGGCGGCCGGGCCACACTGATTCCCTGCGCCGACGATTCGATGCGGCTGACGCCGTTGCTGCACCACGTGCAGCCGGACGGCTCGGCGGCACTGCTGCTGCCGGACGACCACGCCCTGGTGGCCACCGCGTGGCAACTGCCGCGCGGAGACCTGACCGCCGTCCTGGAGATCGCCGACCCCGCGCCGGTCGCGCTGCGCGAACCGGTGCGGGGCCTGCTGTGGATCGCGGGCTGGCTGCACGTGCTGGACGAGACGGCGGCGCGGGCGGAGGCGCTTGCCATCGCGGAGGAGCGCGCCGACCCTCGGCTGCTCGACGTCGGCCACGGTGTCGCCGTGCTCCGGCTGGTACCCGCCTCGCTGGTGCTGGCCGACGCGGAGGGCACCAGTTCGGTGCAGATCGCCCAGTTCGCCGCCGCCCGGCCCGACCCGTTCTGCCGGGACGAGGACGGCTGGCTGCGGCACCTGGAACTGTCCCACCGTGACGTGGTCGGGTTGCTCACGCGGCACCTGCCGGAGCGGTTGCGGGGTGGCCATGTGCGGCCGCTCGGCCTGGACCGCTTCGGTCTCCGGCTGCGGGTGGAGGCGGCTGACGCCGATCACGACGTGCGGATCGCGTTCTCCCGCCCGGTTTCCACCGCCGGCGAGTTGGCCGCCGAGCTACGCCGCCTCGTCGGCTGCCCGTTCCTCGCCGCCACCCGAGGATCAGGGCGGTAGCCGAACTGGCGAGCGATTACCGAGGTAGCCCCACTGGTTTTCGGCCGCGGGCTGCGGTGGGGTGGGTGGTTGCTGCCGACCGCCGCCGTCCCTCGTCGGTCGACCGGTCGCCGGAACCGCGGCGCGGTGGGCGGGTAGCGTGCGGGCGTGGCGCTGCGCGACTGGGTGCTGCCGGAACGTCCGGCCGGGATCGTGACCATCGACGAGGCAGAGCAGCGTCGAGCCGCCACCTGGGAACTGCTGATCGTCTTCAGCATCACGCTCGGGCTGTCGGCGCTGCGCAGCCTGCTGTCCCTGCTGGACTCGCTCCTCAAGCCCGGGCCGCTGAACCGGCAGTCGGTGGCACTGAACGTTCCGCAGGCCGCCGCACACCTGATCGACCTGCTGCTCCAACTCGCGAACGTGCTGCAACTCGCCGCCTGGGGCGCCCTCGGCGTGTACCTGCTGTGGCGCACCGGCACCCGCGCCCGGGAGATCGGGCTGGACCGCCGGCATCCGGCGGGTGACCTCGCGAAGGGCGTCGGTCTGGCCGCGCTGATCGGCATTCCAGGACTCGGCTTCTACCTGCTCGCCCGCGCGCTCGGGCTGAATCTCACCGTGCTGCCGTCCACGCTGACCGACACCTGGTGGCGGGCTCCGGTGCTCGTCCTCGCCGCCATCGGGAACGCGTGGGCGGAGGAAGCCCTGGTGGTCGGCTACCTGATCACCCGGCTCCGCCAGTTCGGCTGGCGGGAGAACCGTTCGCTGCTGGCCTCCGCCGTACTGCGCGGCTCGTACCACCTCTACCAGGGCTTCGGCGGCTTTCTCGGCAACGTCGTGATGGGGCTGGTGTTCGGCCGGGCGTGGCAGCGCACCAACCGGCTGTGGGCGCTGGTCGTCGCGCATGCACTCCTCGACGTGGTGGCCTTCGTCGGCTACACCGTGCTGCACGGCCACGTCCGGTGGCTGCCCTGAAATCCAATGTGACGGCTATCACGTCTGACCCCAGGTTTCCGAAGTGGCCGGATCTCGCCCCCAGGAGCACGGCGTCGCCCCACCGTACCGGACCGCGGACGCAACGATTCACCCTAGGAAGAGGCGTCCTGGTTAACGATCAGCTCTTCTAAACCGCGATATTCGAGGATCTCGCTCGTACGTTGGCGGTTGGGTGCAGCCATCCACCGCCGCAGCCGCTACCCTGCATGGCGTGACCGCGCAATCAACGGCTGCCGAGGAGTTGATCGCCGAGCAGGGTCCGGCTCCCCGGGTGGACAGCGAAGTTGGCCCGTTGCGCACCGTGCTGCTGCACCGGCCGGGCGCCGAACTGAAGCGACTCACCCCGCGGAACAACGACCAATTGCTCTTCGACGGCATCCCGTGGGTGGACCGCGCCCAGGAGGAGCACGACGCCTTCGCCGAATTGATGCGGGCCCGCGGCGTCGAGGTGCTGCTGCTGGCCGATCTGCTGGTCACCGCGCTGTCCGACGGGCGAGCCCGGGCCGCCGGGATTCACTCCGCGGTGGACGAGCGGCGACTCGGCATCGACCTCGCCGACGCGGTCCGCTCCTACCTCTCCAGCGCCGGCCCCGAGGAACTTGCCGGCATGCTGACGGCCGGCCTGACCTTCGAGGAACTGCCCGCCGCCGAGGGCGCCTCGCTGGTGCGGAAGATGCACCACCCGCACGACTTCGCCCTGGAACCGTTGCCCAACCTGCTGTTCACCCGCGACTCGTCGGTATGGGTGGGCGACCGGGTGGCGATCACCTCGCTGGCCATGCCGGCGCGCAGCCGGGAGACCGCGCTGACCGACCTGGTCTACGCCTATCACCCGCGGTTCCGCCGCACCGGTCGCGCCTACGGGGCGCACTCGGCGCCGCTGGAGGGCGGCGACGTGCTACTGCTGGCCCCGGGCGTGCTCGCCGTCGGCGTCGGTGAACGCACCACGCCAGCCGGGGCGGAGTCCTTCGCCCGCTCGGTGTTCGCCGACGGCCTGGCGCACACCGTGCTCGCGGTGCCGATCGCGCAGGCACGCGCCACCATGCACCTGGACACCGTGTGCACCATGGTGGACCGGGACGCGATGGTGATGTACCCGGCGGTGCGCGACAGCCTGTCCGCCTACCCGTTGCGGCCCAACGGGTCCGACGGCGTCGCGGTCTCCGGCCCTGTGCCGTTCCTGGCCGCGGCGGCGGAGGCGATGGGCATCGAACGGCTCCGCGCGATCGAGACCGGCCTGGACCCGGTGACCGCCGAGCGGGAGCAGTGGGACGACGGCAACAACACCCTGGCAATCGCACCCGGGGTGCTGGTCGCCTACGAGCGCAATGTGGAGACCAACAAACGCCTCGAGGAGGCGGGCATCGAGGTGCTGCGCATCTCCGGCTCCGAGTTGGGCTCCGGCCGCGGTGGGCCACGCTGCATGTCCTGCCCGATCGACCGCGCGCCGTTGCGCTGAGCAAGCCGCGCACTGACCGAGCCCGGCAAGCTGAGCAAGCGGCCGAGCCGGGCCCGGTGCTGTCAGGTCAGCAACACGGCCAGCACGTTGCGGTCCACGGTGGTGGGCTGGCCAGCGAGCCAGTCGCCGACCTCGCGGACGAACCCCTCGGCGCCGGTCACCGCGACGTCCGTGCCCTCCCAGGTGCTCGACGCAGCGGCGTCGGAGGTCTCCGGCCAGACCAGCACCACGCCGCGCACCTCCAGCCGGGGCAGCAGGAGTTGGAAGGCGCGGGCGGCCTCGCCCAGCACCAGCGCGCCGCCACCGAAGGACTTCCCGTCCCGCTGGATGTAGCCCTGCCGGTCGACGGTGTACCTGCCGCCGGGCCAGATCATCGAGTCGATCAGCACCAGCCGGTGCCCGCACAGCACGGCGTGGTCCACCTCGGGGAACTCGGTACCCGGCCAGGTCACCTGGTGGAACACCCGGGCCGAGGGGATGTCGGTGACGTAGCGCGCCAGCAGGTCGGCGGTGAGCCGCACGGCCAACTCCCGCCGCGCCTCGTGCGGGTGGCGCACGGACGCACCGAAGATCCGCGCCGGCGCCGGCCTGCCGAACACCCGTCGGGCCCGGATCTCCGGGGTGAACATGCGGTCGGCCACGCGCGCCCTGGCGTCCCGCAGCGCGAACACCGCGACGACCGGGATGCCGGCGCCGAACATCAGCAGGAGTAACCCGGTGATCATGTGCCCGGTGACCATCAGGCCAATGCCGCCGACGCCGAGCAGCAGCGCCAGCCCGTAGGACATCCAGCCCAGCGGGGCCAGCCAGCGACCGGTCATGCAGAGCACGACGTGCAGCCCGGGAACGACCATCACCAGCAGCACGGCCGCGTCCGCGATTCCGGGGATGGACGCGTTGATCGCGCCGGTGACGCTGCCCACCGTGCCGACCAGCCAGAGCGCGCCCCAGATCGCTCCGGCGATGGAGAGCGGCCGCCGGTCGTGGTCGAACGGTGGCGTCCAGGCCACCTCGGTGTCCGGATCGACCCGGCGCCGCCACGGGATCTGCGCGGCGTCCAGGTCGGGCACCCGCGGACCGGTGGGCGCCTTGGGTCGCGCGGACTCGGCCTTCTCCGGCACCGACCGCTCGATCCTGCTGCGCACGGATTCCCGGCGGTCGTAGGTGGCCCGGCGGCCGGGATCGGCGAGCGTCTGGTACGCCTCGCTGAGCAGGCTGAACCACGCCGCATCGCCGCCGCGGTCGGGATGTAGTTTGCGCGCCTTGCTGCGGTATGCCTTTTTGATCTCGTCGGTGCTGGCGCCGCGCTTGACCCCGAGGAGGTCGTAGTAGTCCACCGCAACCACGCGATCACTTTAGGCCGACCACGAGTCCGCGAGCCGAATTTCATCATGATTGGTGAGTCCGACTCGATTCCGTGACGCCGCGCGACCACGCCTGGTTATCTGGTCAGCCGGCCGAGCAGAGCAGAAGCCACCGCGATCGCCACCACGGCGGCCAGTACCAGGACACCGAAGTCCAGCGCCAACCGGCTCGGGGTGCCGATCAGCAGGCCGCGCACCGCGTCCACCTCGTAACTCAACGGATTCACGTGGTTCAGCACACGCAACCAGGTCGGCATGATGTCGACCGGATAGAGAGCGTTGGACGCGAAGAACAGCGGCATGGTGATCGCCTGACCGATACCCATCAACCGTTCCCGGCTCAACACCAGTCCGGCAATCGTGATCGACAGGCAACAGAAGAAAGCCGAGCCGAGCACCAGTGCGGCCGCCACACCCAGCAGCTTCAGCGGGTTCGCGGTCAGCGCGACGCCGAGCAGCGCGGCCAGCACCAGCACGATCACCGCCTGGGCGAGTGCGCGCACCCCGGCGGCGAACGCCTTGCCGGTGACCAGAGCGGCCCGCGGCGTGGGTGTGACCAGCAGCTTGGCCAGCACGCCGGCGTCCCGCTCCCAGATGATCTGGATGCCGAAGAAGATCGCCACGAATAGCGCGGACTGCGCCAGGATGCCCGGCGCGAGGTAGTCCAGGTACGGGGTCGACCCGGTCGGGATAGCCCGGATGCGGGTGAAGGTTTCGCCGAACACCAGCAACCACAGCGCGGGCTGGATCGCCCTGGTCACCAGTTCGGTGCGGTCGTGCCGCAGCTTCTGCAACTCGACCAGGCACATCGTGCCCACCCGGGACGCCAACTGGCGGACCGGGTTCGGCGCGTTCTCAGCCGAGACGGCGGGCCGTGCGGCGGGCGGCGCGGACATCCCTGATCCCTCCCCCCGATTCGAGGTCGTCTCCGGTGATCACGCGGAAGACGTCGTCCAAAGTGGACTCCCGGCCGAGGTTCGCCTTGAGTTCGGCGGGCGTGCCCAGCGCGCGCAGCCGGCCGCGGTGCATCAGCGCGATGCGGTCGCAGAACTGGTCGGCCTCGTCCATGTAGTGCGTGGTGACCAGCACGGTCATCCCGGTCTGCTCGCGGACCTCGCCGATCCGCCGCCAGACGCTCGCCCTGGCCACCGGGTCCAGCCCGATGGTCGGCTCGTCCAGGATCAGCAGTCGCGGCGCGTTGACCAACGCCTGGGCCAGCTCCAGGCGGCGGATCATGCCGCCGGAGTAGGTGCCCGCCAGCCGGTCGGCCGCATCGCCCAGGCCGACCATGGCCAGCGACTCGTCCACCCGCACCCGCCGCTGGCCGCGCGGCACGTCGAACAACCGGGCGAACAGCGCGACGTTCTCCCGACCGGTCAGCGCTGAGTCGGCGGAGAGCTGCTGCGGCACGTAACCGACCATCCGGCGGACCGCCATCCGGTGCCGTGCCACGTCCACGCCGAACACCTGAACCACCCCGGACGGCGCCCGCAGCAGCGTGGTGATCAGCCGGATCGTGGTGGTCTTGCCGGCGCCGTTCGGGCCGAGCAGGCCGAACACCTCACCGGGCCGGACGGTGAGATCGACCCCGTCCACCGCGACGTTGTCGCCGAACGCGTACCGCAGGCCAGTACACCGCACGGCCGGGAGGTCGTCCGTCATGGCCGCTCCTTCATGTCCGCGAGTCTGCGGCGAGCTCACCGCCCTCGCCATGGCTCGCGCCGGTCACGGGGACTCCCCGCTGCCGGCCAGGCGCTCGGCCAGGCGGCGCAGGGCCGGCAGGGCCTGCTCGATCGCCTCGACGTCGGCGGCGTCGAGACCGGCGAGCGCGCGACCGACCAACTCGCTGCGCGCCTGCCGCCACGCGGTGAGCCGGTGCGCCGCCGCCGGCGTCAGCCTCAGCCGCGCGGCCCGGCGATCGCTCGGATCGGTCTCCCGGGACAGCAGGCCGGCGTCCACCAGCCGGTTGACCAGCGTGCTCACCGAGTTCCCCGCCAGGTGCAGCTCACGCGCGGCCGCGGCGACGCCGATACCGGGCTGGTCCTCCACCACCCGCAACAGCTCCACCTCCGCGCCACGCAGCCGCTCACCCGGCCAGCGGTCCCGCAGCCGCCGCCGGATCAGCCGGCGCAGCCCGGCGACCGCGGCCATCAGCTCGTCGGCCAGCACGGTTGCCATGCCACCACAGTACCTCTCATTGAGAGCTAATCTCCATGAGAACTGTCCGCCGATCGGTCGGGTGCTTCCTCATGCGTACGTCGGGTCGCGGCAGCCAACGTGACCAAGGCGCGCGCCAGGGCCGCGATCGCGGCGGAAAAGGAAGGCCGCGTCAGTACCGCTGCGGAGCCGCCAGCATGCCCTCGCAGGTGCGCACCACGATGCGCGCCGCGTACCGCTGGTCGTGATTGAGCAGCGGATCGGCCGCCACCTCCTGCCAGCGGCGCAGCGCGTCCAGCAGGGCGGCGCGCAGTTCCGGCTCGGTGGCGCCCTCGCCGAAGCCGAGACGCGCGGCCGGGCTGACGCCCTCCGCGCCCACCAGCCGCCCCGCCTCCTCGTCCAGGCCCTCGGGCAACCGCGTCCGGCCGACCTGTAGGGCCGCGAGCAGGCGCAGCTCGCGGAAGTCGTGCGCGCCGCACAGCGCGCGCTCGGCGTCGGCGGCCAGCCGCCCGGCCTCCGGGCGGGAGTCCGCGCGTACCACGCTGCCCAGTGCGATCAGCGCGGACCGCGCCTTCAGCACCTCGTGCCGGTCGGTGAAGTAGCTGGCGATCGACTCGCGCAGCTCGCTCAGCCCGCTGCGCTGCACGAGTTGGCCGGCCAGCTTGGGGTGCGTGTCGCAGCCGGTGCGGATCAGCGTGGTGGCCAACCGCACCCCGAACAGGCCGAAGCGGTCCAGCAGCGCGCGGCGCACGTCCGGTCCGACCGGGAGTCGCAGCTCCGCGGCCGTGAACCGGTCGGTGGACAGCAGCACCCGGTCCAGCTCGTCCCTCGGTCTCCCGGCCAGCGCGGACAGCGCGGCGAACTCGGCCTCGCGCAGCGTCCGGCCGGCCTGGGCGACCAGCCCGGCCACCGCGATCACGTTCTGGCACAGCCCGCGCACCGCCGGGTCCCGGCGCAGCCGCCTGGCCACCTGCTTCGCCGAGGACAGCGCGTCGACCCGGCCCGCGCCGACCTCGTCCGCCCGGCAGAGCACCAGAATGGTGTTCACCCGGGTGCTCCTGGCCAGCGGGCCGTCCTGCACCGCGCGCAGCAGGCGCAGATCGGTTCGGTGCATGCGGCGCATCAGGTAGATCACCGCGTCCGCCTCGGCGGTGACCTGGCGCACGCCGTCCTCGTCGGCCACCTCCGACCCCGGCGGGTCGACCAGGGTGAAGTCCCGCAACGCCCGGGCCGGCCAGTCCACCACCAGCCGGCTGACCGGCGCCGCGTCCCGGCTCGGCGGGGAGATGTGCAGCCGCTTGTCCCGGCGCGCGACCGGAAGCTCGCCCAGCGGGCCCTGCGGCGAGAAGGCGGTGGCCCTCGGCTCGGCGCCGTTGGAGTACCAGCCGGTGACCGCGTCGCCGTCGGCCGTCCGGATCGGCGCGACCTCCTCCCCGACGATCGCGTTCACCAGCGTCGACTTGCCGGAGCCGGGCAGCCCGGCGACGGTGACCCGCAGCGGCTCGTCGAACCGGGCGAGTTGGTCGCGCAGCCAGTGTGCGGTACGCGGGTTGTCCCGGTACAGGCCGAGGGCGCCGTTGAGCATCGCCCATGCCGCGTCGACCAGGTCGTTCCCCCATCCGCCCTGACCGCCGCCCGGTGCGGCGCCGGTCATGCGGTGATCTCCCGGCGCGTGCCGGCGAGCGCGGTGGGCGGCGCGGCCAGCGCATGGGCGCGCTGGTAGAGCGCGGTGAGTCGCTGCAGTTCCTGGTTCAACTCGGTGGTGCGGCGGTTGCGCTCGTCGGCGTCGGCCTGCAGCGCCTGCTTCGCGTTCGCGGCGGTGGCGGTGATCCGCGCCTGCAGGTCCTCGACCAGCGCGGCGAAATGGTCACGCAGCGAGCGCTGCACCTGCCGCGCGGTGTCCTTGCACTCCTTGCTGAACTTGAGGAAGTAGTCGTCGACGTGCCGGTGCACCGCGGACTTCGCCTCCGCCTGGCGCCGCTTGAGCCGGGCCTCGCCCTCGTCCAGCACGGTCTTCCCGCCGAACACCACGCCAGCCGCCAGCGAGATGGCGTTGATCGGCTTCATCCCGGCCAGGCTGGTGGCCAGCCCGACCATCAGCACACCGCCGTAGGACCCGCGCAGCCCGGTGAACACCTTCTGGCCGACGGTGAAACGTTCCAGGATCGGCCGCTCCAGCCGGACGAGGTGATCGAGCAGGTCGTCCGGCACGTGGAACTCCTCGCCGAGGACGAGGTCGTCGCGTACCGGAAAGAGCCGGGCGATCTTGTGCGCGATCCACCGGGAGCGCTCGACCAGCCAGGCGAAGTTGGCTTCGGCGGCCTCCGCCAGGTTGTCCTCCAGCCAGTCCCCGAAGGTCTCCCACACCACGGCCGGGTCGGCCTCGCTGAACGCCCGGTCCGCCTCCCGGAGGATCCGGCGGGTGCGGTCGCGCAGGTCGTAGTCGATGTCGGAGATCAGGTCGGCCATGTCGTCGGCCAGCATGTTCTGCCACTTGGCGGTGCGCTGACGCAGGTCCTCGACCATCCGCTGGGCGGCCTGGATGGTGGACAGCGCGACGGTGGCCCGACCCGAGTCCACTGTGGACGCCCGGGTGTGCAGCGCGGCGGCCACCTCCTCGATCGCGGCGGTCGCGACCACCGCGACGGTGCGCCGGGCGAGCGCGTCACCCTTGCCGCCGGCGTCCCGCTGCAGCGAGGCGAGCAGGTCGGGAAAGCCGGACTCCGCGTTGAGCGCCCGGTCGCCGGTGCGCGCGGCCTCCAGCCGGAGCGCGGCGGAGACCGCGAGCACCGGCACGGCGAGGCCGGCCTCGGCGAGTTGCGCCCGCGTGCGCTCGGCCACCTGCCGCCAGGCCGGCGCGATATCGATCTTGGTGAGGACGACCAGCGCGTTCGGGCAACGTTTCGTCACGCGCCGCAGCAGGTCGATCTCGGCCGGGGACAGCTCCGTGGTCGCCTCGGTGGCGAGCAGCACGGAATCCGCCTGGTCCAGCGCGGTGAAGGTGTTCGCGTGCCGCGCCGAGTCCGGGCCCCCGACCGCCGGGGTGTCGATCAGGGTCAGCCCGTCGGCCAGCAACTTGCGCGGGATGCCGATCTCGACGCCGACGACCTTGCCCTGCTTCTCCCGGTCCTTGCGGTCGATCCGCCTGGTGACCTCGTCGATCGGCACGGAGACCCGCTCCTCCGACGCGGCGGGCGCGCGCGGGACGGCCGGTGCGGGCGCGGGCGCCGGAACCCGGACCAGCGCGGCGGACGGCGTGTCCGAGTACTCCACGATGGTCGGCACGGTGGTGGTCAGGTCGTCGCCGACCGCGCAGACGGGGGCGTTGAGTAACGCGTTCACCAGCTGGCTCTTGCCCTGCTTGGGTTCCCCGACCACGGCCACCCGCAGCCTCGGGTCCAGCAGTTGCGCCCGCTTCTGGCGGAGCCGTTCGACCAGCTCGGGACTGCCGTGGTTGCCGCATGCCCCAATCGTCTCGTCAAGAACGTCCAGCCAGGGCCGTGCCGTCACGGGGAAAGTGTCCCTCGTCCCGCTCCGTGCATGCGCGAGGGGGCCGAACCCGCACGCTGTGCTGCGGGTTCGGCCCCCTCGGCTACCGCGACGACGCTACCGCCGACTCAGAGGCCGAGGTGGTGGTCGTCGAGGTTGGGCAGGTTGACCGGGGCGTGCTCGGTCACCGCGCCCAGGTGGTCGGTCACGTGCTGGTCGACGACGTTGGTCACGCCGGTGTCGTGCAGCGCGTTGGTCACCGAGGACACCGGGCTGTCGTGCAGCGGGTTCACGCCGCTGACGTCCGGCACGTGCACCTGCGGCGCCGCGTCGGTCACGTTCGGCACGGCGGCCGGGATGCTGCCGTCCACCGCGTGGTCGACCGCGTGAACGCTGGTGTCCGCGGCCTGGGTGACCGCGTGGACGCTGGTGTCGGCCGCCTGCGTGGCGGCGTGCGCGCCCTCGGTGGGCACGGCCGGAGCCGCCGGCAGGTTCGGCAGGCTCGGCAGCGAGGGCAGGCCGGCGGCGGGAACGCCGGGCAGACCCTCGACGCCGGGCATCGCGGGCAGCGGAGCCGGGGCAGCCGAGCCCAGCGTGCCGGCGGCGCCCTCGACCGCACCGGTCGGGTTGGACAGCACCGAGGTCACCGTGGTCGGGTCCACCGGCAGCTCGCTGGTCGGCAGCGCACCGGTCACCGCGGAGGCGTTCGCCGGCAGCGCGTCGAGCGTCCCGGCCGGGTCGGCCAGCGCGCCCTCGACGTTGCCGAGCGCGGCGGACGGGTTGGACGCCGCGCTGGTCACCTCACCGGCCACCGCGGTCGGGTTCACCGGCAGCGCGTCGGTGCCCGGCACCGCGCCCAGCGCCTCGGTCGGGTTGGACAGCGCGGTGGTCGCCGGGTCGGTCGCCGCGGCCGGGTCGGAGAGCGCCGACTGCACCGTGCCGAGCGCCTCGCCCGGGTTGCTCAGGGCCGAGGTCACCGCGGAGGTCACCCCGGTGGGGTCGGCCGGCAGGCCGCCGGTCGGCAGCGCGTCGGTGGGCAGGCCGCCGGTCGGCAGCGCGTCGGTGGGCAGGGCACCCTTCAGCGCGTCGAACGCTGCGCCCGGGTCGGAGGCCGCGGAGGTCACCGTGTTCAGCGCCGAGGTGGCCTGGGACAGGTGCGAGTCCAGCGCGTCGGCGGCGTCGCCCAGCCCGCCGAAGGCCTGGTGGCCGTCGTGGTGCCCATGGTGGTGCCCGTGGTGGGAGGCGCTGATCCAGCCGGCGCCCACGACTCCGGCGTGCAGGTCACCGCCCGGGGTGTTGATGCCAAGGCCGCCGCCGCCGTGCGCCTTGGCGACGAAGTGCTCGCACCCGTCCGCCAGGTGCTTGAGCTGCTGGATGGCGCCGGCCGGGCCGTCCGCCAACTCCTCCAGCGGCAGGGCGCTCAGGCCCTGCGTGGGCGCGGCGGAGGCGTAGTCCAGGACCAGCGGGATGACCTCCTGCACGTCCTGCGCGCTGATGTCACCCAGACCCGCGTGCTGCAGGGCACTGGTCGGGTCCTGCGCGAAGGCGTCCCGCGCCCCTTGGTCGGTCAGCAGGTTGAGCACGAAGTCGTGCAACGTCAAGCCAGAGGCCATCAAACGTCTCCTTGCGAAACGGGGATCGAAGGCAGGCCGGGCCGATGGTCCGGCGCCGCGGGAGACGCTAGGGCGGCGACCACACGGAGATCATCGGGGATGACTCCGGGTTGCGATCACTCGCCTACCGGGGTGATCGACTCCGTCCCGTTAGGGGATTAGGGGAACCTCACCGACCCCTTGACTCCCCATAGGGGTTACGACTTTGGTACGAACAGGGGACACCCAAAGTGGGCGTCGGTCGGGGTACGTCCCGGGCATACGGGTGTCGGCAGGCTGTGGCTTGGAGGAACGTCTACATGCCATACGTGCTTGGCATCGACGTTGGCACCGGCTCCACGGCCGCCGCCACGTGCCTGCTCGGCGGTCCCGGACCGGCCCGCGCCGACGCGGTCCGGCTCGGCGGGCGGGGCTTCGGCGTACCGTCCGTCGTCCACGTCGCACCGGACGGCGCCTTTCTGGTCGGCGAGCCCGCCGCGCAGCGCGGCCTGGTCGAGCCGTCCCGCACCGCGCGGGACTTCGTGCGCCGCGTCGGCGACGAGGTGCCCCAGTTACTCGCCGGCCGGCTGGTCACCGCGCACGAACTGACCGCGTACCTGGTCACCTGGGTGGTGCAGCGGGCGGAGGCGCAGTACGGCGGGCCGGCGGAGCACGTGGTGCTCACCCATCCCCCCGAATGGGGCCCCTACCGGCGCGGGTTGCTGCATCAGGCGCTGTGGCACGCCGGGGTGGGCCGGGTGACCCTGCTGCCGGAACCGATCGCCGCCGGGGAGAGTCATGCGGCGCGGGAGGACGTGCCCGACGGTGGCCTGCTCGCCGTGTACGCGCTCGGCGAGCACTCGTTCTGCGGCTCGGTGGTGCTCCGCACCGACAGCGGGGCGTTCGAACTGGTCGCCGCCATGGAGGGGAACGAGCACACCGGTGGCGCGCACTTCGACGACGCACTGCTGGAGCACGTGCGCACCGAGATGGGCGGCCGGTGGGTGCCACCGGATCCGGGCGACCCGAGGTCCCGGCCGAACATGGCCCGGTTGCGCCACGAGTGCGCGGTGGCGAAGGAGCGGCTGTCCACCGCGACCGAGGCCGCTGTGCCGGTGCCGGTGCCGCAGGGCGTGGCCGAGGTTCGGGTGGCCCGCGCCGACTTCGAGGACCTGATCCGTCCCGAACTGGACGGCACCGTGGAGACCCTGCTGCACGCCCTCCGGCTGGGCTCGGTGGAGCCGGAACGGTTGGCGGCCGTGCTGCTCACTGGCGGCTGCGCGCGGATTCCGCTGGTCGCTGAGCTGGTGTCGGCGGCGCTGCCCTGCCCGGTCTCGGTGGAGCCCGATCCGGAGCTGACCGCGGCCCGGGGCGCCGCGCTGGCCGCGTACCGGATGGTCACCTCCTCCGAAGCGGTGCACGCCAGGCCGCCCTCGATGGAGGAGACCTCGGTGCTGGTGCCCACCCGAGCGGAGCTGGACCCGCTCGGCGACGACTTCGACGCCCCGCCGCCACGCCCCGCGGTCGAGATCACCCCGCTGGAACTGCCGGAGCGGCGCGGCGTGCGGCGTTTCCTCCCCGGTTTCCGGGCCAACGCGCTGAGCGCGGTGCTGATCTCGACGATCACGCTCGCGCCGGTGCTGCCGCTGGCCCCGCGCCTTCCCGCGCCGCCGGCGGGTGTTGCGGAGACGGCCAGATCCTTTTCCCTTCCCGGCGCGTTTACCGGCCGAGAACAGCCGCGGACCGACCGTACCGGCGACGACCACCACCACGAGGACGGCCGTTGAACAACCGAGCAGCGAACCAGCCGAAGCCCATCCTCGACCGCCACGCCAGGGAACTCCTGCAGGCGGTCGAGGCCGACCCGTTCGCCCCGCTGCACGTGGGCGTCATGGCACCCGGCGGCTACGGCAAGACCAGACTGCTCGCCGAGCTGGCCCAGGCGTACCGCAGCGCGGGCGTCGACGTGGCGGGTGTCCGGCAGGCGATGACCGATTCGGTGGACACCACCTCGACCGCGCTGCTGGTGGACGACGCGCACCTGCTCGGCGAGCCGCAGCTGGACCGCCTGCGCCGTCTCGCGGAGACGGAACAGATCCGTCTCGTCGTCGGCTACCGGCCGTGGCCCCGGCCCGCCGGGCTGTCCGAGCTGACCGAGGTGCTCGGCCCGACCCGGCAACCGCTGACCCTCGGCCCGCTGGACCGGGACCAGATCAGGGAGCTGGCCGGCTCGTCGCTGGGTGCCCGGCCGCGGCCGGCGCTGGTCGAGTTCGTGCAGGCGTGGACGGGTGGCGTGCCGGCGTTCGCGGAGCGGCTGGTCCGCGCGCTCGCCGAGTCCGGGGAGGCAGCGCGGGAGAAGAGTCTGGAGGTGCCCCCGGCGGCGATCGCCGCGTTCCGGCACGACCTGGACCGGCTCGATCCCGACGTGCTGCGCTTCCTGCTCGCCGTGGAGGCCGGCGTCGGCCTGCACATGGATCTGCTCAACGCGCTGTTCGGCGAGGAGTCCACGGCGCTGGACGAGGTGATGGAGGCGGCAAGGGCCACCGGGCTGCTGGGTCGGGACGGCGCCCTGCTGCCGATCGGGGTGCTCGCGGTGCGGGCGCTGATCCCCGCGGAGCGCCGGATCGCGGTGCGGCAGCGGCTGGCCGAGCTGCAGCTCGCCCGGGGCGGTTCGGTGCTCGGGCTGGCCAAGCCGCTGCTGGGCACCGGCATCGGCGGGGCGAGCGCCGCGGCCGCGTTCGAGGCGGCGGGCGAGGAGGCGATGGCCGACGACCCGGCGCTGGCCGCGCGGTTCTTCGCCGCGGCGGCCACCGCGGGAGGGCCGGTGTCCCGGCTGGCCTGCCGGTGGGCGCGGGCGGCCGCGCTGGCCGGCGACCTCGACTCCGCGCTCCGGCTGGCCGACCGGTTGATCGCCGAGGAGGAGTCGCCGGACCGCCGGGAGGGGGCGCGGATCGCCGCCACCGCGCTGGCACACCGCGGTCAGCTCGGCCGCAGCGCCGAGCTGTACCGGTGGGCGGGCAGCGGCGCGGCCGGCGGGTTCGCCACCGTCGGGCTGATCGGCACCGGGCAGCTCGCCGGCGCGCAGCAACTGCTGATCGCCGCGCCGCCGGACGATCCGCCCACCCTGCTGTCCGGCGCGGCCTCGCTGATGGCGCACGGCGTGCACGAGTCGGTGGCCGGGTCCGCCACCAGCGCGTTACACAACCTGGTGCGCTCCGCCACGCTGCTGGAGCCGGCGGCGCGCGGAGTGCTGCTGCCGGACAGCCCGGCGGCGCTGGCCGCGCTGGTCGCGCTGCACTGCGGCGAGCTGAACGTGGCCGAGTCGGTGCTGGACCGGGCGGTGGCCGCGGACATGGGCGGGCCGCTGATGGCGGTGCGGCACCGCTTGCTGCGGGCCTGGATCGCCATGGTGCGTGGGCAGACCGCCGCGGCCCGGGAGCACCTGGCCGAGGCGGGCCGGAACCGGAAGACCCTGGAACCCCGCGACTGGCTGTTCGCCACCGCCCTGCAGGCCGGCCTGGCCCGGCGGGACAGCGACGTCGCCGCGTTGCAGCGGATCTGGGGCGACGCCTGCGAGGCGATCATGCGGCACCCGGTCGACCTGTTCACGTTCCTGCCGCTGGGCGAGTTCGCCACCGCCGCCGCCCGGCTGCGTGACCAGGACCGGTTGGTGCCGCACCTGCACGAGGCCAACCGGCTGCTGGCCCAGCTCGGCAACCCGCCGCTGTGGTCGGCGCCGCTACACTGGAGCGGGCTGCACGCCGCGATCATCGCCCAGGACACCGCCGCGGCGAAGGAGCACGCCGACGCGCTGTCCGACGGCGGCGAGCACGGCAGGTACCGGGCGGTGCTGGCGGCCGCCGCGGCGTGCTGGGTGGATGTGCTCACCGGCGAGGTCGACCCGGGCAGGGTGGACACCGCCGCGCACGGGCTGCACGACGCCGGCCTGTGGTGGGACGCCGCCCGATTGGCCGGGCAGGCGGCGATCCGCACCTCCGACCGCAAGGCCATGGTCAGCCTGCTGGACTGCGCCCGGCTGCTGCAGGGACGCTCGCCCGGGACCAAGGCACCGGCCCCGGCCACGGGCGGCCGCTCGTCCGGCCGCGGCCGGACCGCCGCGGACCCGGCCGGCACCGGCACGCTCAGCGAGCGCGAGCAGGAGGTGGCCCGGCTGGTGCTCGCCGGGCTGACCTACAAACAGGTCGGCGACCGCCTGTTCATCTCCGCCAAGACCGTCGAGCACCACATGGCCCGCATGCGGCAGCGGCTCGGCTGCACCAGCCGCAGCGAACTGCTCGACCAGCTTCGGATGCTGCTCCAGGAGGGCCCGCCAGGGTGAACCACACGGCCAACCGCGGCGAAACTGTCGGCCGCGGATGGCAGGCTGCCCGCCATGGACGTGCTGTCGTGGACCGCGGCACTGCGCCGTGGTCAGCGCCACCGACGCCGGGCGGTACTGGCTGGTGCGCCTCGGTCCGCACGCGCCGCGCACCACGGAGACACCGGAACCGGTATCCGCCGGCACGGTGATCAGCGGGGCCGCGGCCGACATCTATCTCGCGCTGTGGAACCGGCGGCCGTGGGACGGCGTCGCCGTCACGGGTGACGACGACCTTCCGGCCCGCTGGTCCGACGCCGTGCGGGTGCGCTGGGCATGAGCCCGTCCACGGGTTGTCCACAGCGTCCGCCCGGTTGTCCACAGGAGAGTGGCGGGTCTTTCCCCAGACCGTCCCCAGTGGATCGGTCGCCTTGTGGACAACTCGGTGATCAGGCCGTGATCGGGCCGGCGAGCAGGTCGGCGGTCGATTCGGGCAGCCGGAACGAGCCGTCCGGCTCGGGCGGGAGGTCGTGCACCGCGACCACCGCCTCTACCGGGATCGGTCCGTAGACATGTGGAAACCACGGACCCCCCGGCTCGGGCGGGTCGCCTGGCTCCCACCGCAGCGGCACGGAGAGCCGGTGCGGGTCGATCACCAGCAGCACCAGGTCGGTCCGGCCGCGGAACAGGCGGTTCGCCGGCAGGTGCAGGGTGCCCGGGTCCGAGCAGTGCACGAAGCCCACGCTGTCCAGCGACGGAGGGCGGTAACCCTGCTCCGGCCGCGCGGCCGCCCATTCCTCCCGGCCACAGATGTGCAGGATCACGCCGTCAGCGCAAGGTCACCTGACGGCCGCGCAGGCCGTCCCTGGCCCGCCGCTCCGCCTCGCCCAGGGGCTCGGACTCGACCGTGGCCAGCGCGTCATCCAGCCGCTTGGCCAAGGCCTCGGCCGGGCCGGCCCACTCCCGGGAGTGCCGCTCCCGGTCCAGGTCCCAGACCGGGACAAGGGTGCCGTGCGCGCGGAACGACCCGGCGTACCGGGAACCCTCACCCAGGTCGAGCTCGCCGCGGGCGGACAGCCGGGCCATCGCGGCCAGCAGCCGCTCCTCCGGCTCCGGCCGAACCCAGCGCAGGTGCGCCTTCTCCCCGGCGTCCACCCAGTAGGCCGCGCGCACCCCGGCGCCGGTGACCCGCTCGGTGGGCATGATCGCCGAGTTGGCCCGCTCCAGCGACAGCGCCACCTCCCCGGTGGGCTGGGTGTCTTCCGGAATCCACCAGGCGAAGTCGGGATGCAGTTCGGGCTCCAGCACCGCGTCCGCCGGCACCAGGTCCTGCAGCCGGCCGGGATCCTCGCCGGTGCCCCGGCCCACCACGGGCAGCGCGTCGCCGGGCTCCGCGGTCAGCGCCCAGCGCACCGCGCGCGCCACGTCCCGGCTGATGTCGCCGGAGCGGGTCTGCACCTGCAGGCCGACGAACGCGGTGCCATCCGCGCGGACCAGCGCCGCCGCGGCCATCGGTAGCACCGTGGCCAGGGTGATCTCCCGCTGCGCCGCCACGTCCTCGCGCAGCGGCAGGCGAGCCGTGGCGGAGGGCACGAACTCGCGCAGCGCGACCAACTCCGGTTCCGCGGCCAAGCCCGCGAACGGCCGGGTGACCAGCACGTCCTCGGCGCCGCCCGCGGAGCCGTGGCAGGCCTTGTACCGCCGGCCCGAGCCGCACGGGCAGGGCTGGCGCGGATTGATCCCTTCGCGGGAGCCGGCCTTGCCGGCGCGCCTGACCGCGGTTCGCTTGCTCACCCGGGATCTCCTTCTTTGCGCGTTCCCCCCGGCCGCCGCCGTTGCCGAAATGCCGTGTCCGCGACGTTAGCCCACCCCGCGCGGGCGGGTCCGGTCCGGGTCGGTCAGCGTCCCCGGCCGTCCAGCACCGCCCTGGTCGCGGCGGGCACGTTGGTGGCCAGGTAGTGCACCTCGAGCCGCTGGCACAGCCGCACGTCCTCGGGATCGTCCACGGTCCAGCAGTAGGTGCCATGGCCGCGCTCCGCCACCCGGCCGGCGTACCCGGGGTCGGTGTGCAGCAGGTGCACGCCCGGCCCGGCGTAGTCGGCCCACGGCGGCAGCGAACCGTCCCGCCGCGCCCGCGGCAACCGATCGACCAGCAGCACGGTGGGCAGCATCGGCGCGTGCTCGCGGACCCGGCGGACCGCCGCCGAGGAGAAGGACATCACCGCGACGCGCGACTCCTCCCGGGACGGCGGCCGGGCCAGCCCGTACCGGGCGAGCAGGGCCAGCAGCTTGGCCTCGACCAGGCCGCCGTAGCGCACCGGATGCTTGGTCTCCACGAACAGCCGCACCTCGGGCGGGGCGTCGACGAGCAGCCCGAGCAGAGTCTCCAGGGTGAGCAGGCCGCGGTGCGCCACCGGCGCGGAAGGCAGCCCGCTGGGCTGGTGCACCAACTCGTCCGCGGACGCCGGCGGCGCGTGGTGCCACCGGCCGAAGTCGTGGCCGGCCAGGCGCTCCAGCGTCATGGTGCTGACCACGCCGCGGCCCGAGGATGTCCGGTCGATTCGCCGGTCGTGCACGCACACCAGGTGACCGTCGCGGGTGAGCCGGATGTCGCACTCCAGGCCGTCCGCCCCCTGCTCCAGGGCGAGGGCGTACGCGGCCAGCGTGTGCTCGGCGCGGTGCTCGGAGGCACCTCGGTGCGCGACAACGGCGGGTTGCACGATCGAATCGTCCGGTACCTCGGTGACGGGATCATGGCCGTTCGCCCGAGCCTGCCCTATCGGCGCGTGAGTGTCCCTCAAATGTGATCCGAACGAAGGACCAACGAGACCCGGCAGGGACGTAAAACCGTCAGATGGGGTGGACTCGGACGGGTAGCCGCCCTACTGTCCGCGGAGTGACCAGGTGGTTGCTCGGTGTCCGCAGGCGCGCAGCGCGGCGGCGCGGACCCGCGGGGTGGGAGACATGACCGGCGCGGCGCCATTCGACGTGCACGACCCCGCGTTCATCGCCGACCCCTACCCGCATTTCGCCGCCGCCCGCGCGCGGGCCGAGGTGCACTGGCACCCGCAGCTCGAACTGCCCGTGGCGGTGTCGCACGCCGCGGCCTCGGCCGTGCTCCGGCACCGCTCGCTCGGCCGGATCTGGTCGGACGCGCGGCCACTGGAGGCGTTCCCCTCGTTCAACCTGTTACACCGCAACTCGCTGCTGGAGCGCGAGCCGCCGACGCACACCCGGCTGCGCGGGCTGGTTGCCACCGCGTTCGGCCGGGGGCACGTGCGGCGGCTGCGGCCCAGGGTGCACGAGCTGGCCGCCGGGATGGTGGCCGGGCTGGCCGACCGGGCCGCCGGGGACGGCGCGGCCGACCTGCTGGACCACCTGGCCGCGCCGCTGCCGGTGGAGGTGATCGCGGAGCTGCTCGGTGTCCCGCCGGCAGACCGGCCGTTGTTGCAGCCGTGGAGCAACGCGATCGTCAAGATGTACGAACCCGCACCAGGGCCGGAGCTGCGCCGCCGTGCCGAGCGGGCGGCCACCGAGTTCGTCGGCTACCTGCGCGAACTGGTCGACCTGCGCCGGCGCGCACCGGGTGAGGACCTGATCAGTGACCTGGTCGCGGTGCGCGACGCGGACGGGGCGCGGCTGTCCGAGGACGAGCTGGTCGGCACCGTGGTGCTGCTGCTCATGGCCGGCCACGAGGCCACCGTGAACGTCATCGGCAACGGCACGCTGGCGTTGCTGCGGCACCCCGAGGCCTGGCAGAAGCTGGTAGCCGACCCGGGACTGGTGCCGACCGCGGTGGAGGAACTGATCCGCTACGACTCGCCGCTGCAGCTCTTCGAGCGCACCGCCACCACCGACGTGGAGATCGCCGGTTACCGGGTCCGCGCGGGTGAGAAGATCGCAGCGCTGCTCGGCGCCGCCGGCCGGGACCCGGCGGTGTTCGCCGAGCCGGACCGGTTGGACGTGACCCGGTCCCCCAACCCGCACCTGGGCTTCGGCGCCGGCATCCACTACTGCCTGGGCGCGCCGCTGGCCCGGCTGGAGATCGAGGCGGCGCTGCACGCGCTGGTCCACCGGATGCCCGGGCTGGCGCTGGCCGGCGAGCCGGTGCGGCGCCGCGAGTTCGTCATCCGGGGGCTGGCCGCGCTGCCGGTCACCGCCTGACCCCGGCGGGGCGGGCCGGGCGGAGCGGGGGCGGCGGCGCGCCGGTCACCCGCACCACGCGGGCGCGTCGCACCCGGTGCGTGTCCACCGGGCCGATCAGGCCGTTGATCCAGTGCACCACGCGGATGGTGAGCACCGCGAGCGCGGCCGCGGCCAGGTCGTTGACCGCGTGCAGCAGCACGCCGTCGGCCGCGGCCTGCACGCCGCCGCGGAACGACCACAGCACGGTGAGCACGAACAGCAGCACGCCCACCACCCATGCGCCCCACCACAGCAGCACCAGCCGGGACGGCGTGGGCCGAGTGGCGGCCGGCCGGCCGAGCGCCGCATGCTCCAACTCGGCCAGCGCCGAGCCCGGAACCACCAGGTTGATCCCGGGCAGCAGCAACCCGAGGACCACCTGCCAGTCCGGGCGGGGCGGTGCGAAGCCGGCGGCGAGCGCGGCGACCTCCCTAGCCCGTCGCAGCCACAGCACGGCGAGCAGCAGGGACAGCAGTGCGGCCAGCACGCTGACCACCCCGGTGGTGATCACCAGCGCGTCGGACAGCGAGACCACCGCCCCGGACAGCGCCCCGTAACGGCTGGCCAGCAGCAGCGTGTACCGCCAGCCCTCACCGCAGGCGGCGGTCAGGCAGAGTGCCGCGGTGATCCAGAGCGCCTGGACCGCGGCCGCACCGGTGGCCCTGGCCCGGTCCACCGGCGACACCGAGGCGGACGACCCGGGCACCGGCGGCAACGCCGTCGGCCACCGCCACACCAGCAGCGGGAATCCCCATCGCGGCGTGGCCGGGTAGGAGGGTGGCCCGGTGTAGGGCAGCCGGCGCGGGGCGAACCGGGGCGGCTGGGCACCGGGCGGCGGGGTCGCCACCCAGTCCACCCGCATCGGCCCACCCGGATACGTCACCGTCAGTTCCCGTTCCGGAACGCGCGCCGCGACCGCGTTGTCCGGGCGCTGCGATGGCCCGGCAGCCGCCGGTTCGGCCAGGAGAGGCGCCCCGCCACCGCGGTGGCGGGGACTTCACCCCGGCGCGTTCCCATAGTCGTCATCGCGGGTCCGTCCGCCTCCGAAGAGTCCGTCAGAGCACCTCCGGCTGACCGCCGGGGTCCTCGCTGACCATGGGACGACCGGCGGCCGCCCAAGACTTCATCCCGCCGTCCACGTTCACCGCTTCCCAGCCGTTCTGGTTGAGGTAGGCGGCGGCCCGGGCGGACCGGCCACCGCTGCGGCAGATCACGTACACCTGCCCCTCCTCCGGCACCTCGCCCAGCCGCCCGGCCAGCTCACCGAGCGGGATGTGCACGGCGCGCGGCGCATGGCCGGCGGTCCACTCGTCGGGTTCGCGGACGTCAAGTAGCACCGCGTCCTCAGGCACCTCGGAGGCGGTCACGGTGGGCACGTTCAGCGGCATCACGGTCCCGATGCTGCCACGTCCAGCCGTGGGAGCAAGGTGAACCCGGGTCACCGGTGGGATCGGTCGCGGAGCAGCCGGTGCCGGCCGTCGGTGGCCGCCCGGCCGTCGGCCGGGGAGCCGAACCTGGCCACGTCCCGGTCCTTGACGAAGCCCAGCCGGTCCGGCGCGTGCAGCCGGAGCACGATCCGGCCGACGTCCGGCGGCAGCCGCCGGCTGGTCGCCTTGCTGACGGCCACCATGGTCAGGAACGCGACCGGCACGCTGACCAGCGCCGGCTCGTACAGCAGCGGGCTGGCCCAGCCACCGGTCAGCGAGCTGACACTGGTGACCACCGCCGCGGCCACCGCCAGGCCGCCGCCCACCACCATGCCGGCCGCCGCCCCGGCCGCGGTCAGCCCCCGCCACCAGATGCCGAGCACCAGCAGCGGGCAGAACGTCGACGCCGCCACCGCGAAGGCGAGGCTGACCGACCGGGAGATGTCGATCGAGGTCATCGGGACGGCCAGCAGCAGCGCCGCCGATCCGGCGATCAGCGTGGCCACCCGGAAGTCGCGGACCCGGCCGGGTAGCACGTCGGTGGACAGCACCCCGGCCAGGCTGACCACCAGACCGGACGAGGTGGACAGGAACGCGGCGAACGCACCCGCGGCGACGATCGCGCCGAGCAGCCGGCCCACCACGTTGGGCAGCATGGTGTTGGGTAGCAGCAGCACCGCCGCGTCGGTCTGCCCGGTGACCAGTAACTGCGGCAGGTACAACCGGGACAGCGCGCCCAGCACGGTCGGGAACGCGTAGAACAGGGCCAACAGCCACAGGACGTGCAGCGTGGTCCGCCGGGCCGCCCGGCCGTCCGGGTTGGTGTAGAAGCGCACCAGTACATGCGGCAGGCCCATGGTGCCCAGAAACGTGGCGAAGATCAGCGAGTAGGTGGCGAACAGCGAGCGGGCCCCGCCCGCCTCCGGGTGCAGCCAGAGCGCGTTGGTCGGCGGGTTGCCGTCCACCACCGGCGCGGAGGCGCCGGCCGGGAACCGCAGCGTGGTGCCGCGGTCCACGTCGTGCAGCCCACGCCCCCAGTACACCGGCCCGTTCGCCGGAGCGCCGTCCACCGCGCCGGTGGCCGACAGCCGCACCGGCTCCGCCACCCGCAGCCGCACCGGGGAGCGCACGGTGACCTCGGTGGCATGGGTGAAGCTCGGTGGCGCCGCGGCGGACAGCGGGCGTGCCTTCGCCGGCTGATCGGTGAAGAACACGGCGAACAGCACGAACGCCGGCAGCGCGATGGCGAACAGCTTGACCCAGTACTGGAACGCCTGCACCACGGTGATCGCCCGCATGCCGCCGCCGAGCACGTTGACCATGACCACCGCGGCGACCACCACCGCGCCCACCCAGGCCGGCACCGAACTGACCGCGTTCAGCGTGAGCCCCGCCCCCTGGAACTGCGGCACCAGGTACATCAGCCCGATGATCACCACGAACCCGGTGGACAGCCGGCGCAGCGCGGTCGAGCCGAGCCGGGCCTCGGCGAAGTCCGGCAGGGTGTACGCGCCGGAGCGGCGCAGCGGCGCGGCGACGAACAGCAGCAGGGCGAGGTAGCCGGCGGTGAAGCCGATCGGGTACCACAGCGCGTCCGCGCCGTCCTTGAGCACCAGGCCGGCAACGGACAGGAACGAGGCCGCGGACAGGTACTCGCCGGAGATCGCGGCCGCGTTCTGGTTGGCCCGCACGGTGCGCCTGGCGACCAGGAAGTCGGGCGTGGTGATCGCCTTCCGGGAGCTGTACCAGCCCAGGTAGAAGGTGAGCATCGCGACGATCACGATGCCGCCGAGTGCCCACGCGCTCTGCCCCATCACGGCAACGACCCCGCGGTCAGCTCTCGACCATGTTCACGAAGTCCTTCTCGTGTGTCTCGACCGCCCGGTTGTACCGGCGGCCGACCAGGTAGAGCAGCGGGAAGGGAGCCAGGCCGAGCACCAGCCAGGGCAGCCGGATGCCTAACACCGAGATGTCGCCCAGCGCCGGGAAGAACGCGAAGACCAGCGGCAGCGGCAGCAGCAGGCCGAGCGCCACCGCGGCGGAGAGCATCGCGGCGCGCATCTGCGCCCGCACCAGGTTGCGCACCAGCGCCTCGCCGACGCTGGTCTGCTCCTCCAGCTCGCTGGCGATGTGCATGACCCGGGAGCGGCCCCTGGCCTCGGCGAGCACCACCCGCCGGCGGCGCGGCCGGCGGGCCGACACGGACAGCCACGGGTCCCGGTCGGCTCTGCCCTCCGGCGGTTCCTCGCCCGATCCGTGCCGGCTCATCCGCCCGAGTTCCATCCCTGCTTGGGCGCCCGCACGAGGCGGTCCTTCAGGTCGCGGGTGTGCCGGCGGGACACCGGGAGTTCCTTGGCCTCCGGCCCGCTGCCCAGCACCACCGTGTACCCGGACGAGGACATCCGCAGCTCGGTGACCAGCGGCAGGGCCACCAGGTAGGAGCGGTGGATGCGGATGAACCCGGCGTCCGCCCAGCGTTCCTCGAGCTGCGCCAGGGGCACCCGGACCAGGTGGCTGCCGTCGTTGGTGTAGAGCCTGGCGTAGTCGCCCTGGGCCTCCACGTACCGCACCGCGGACCGGGGCACCAGCTTGGTGGTGCCGGCCAACTCGACCGGGATGACCTCGTCGTCGCGCTGCTCCGGCTGGGCCGCCTCAACCTGCTGGACCAGCGCGCGGCGGAGGTTCTTCTCGACGCGCTCCACCGCCTTGTTGACCCGTTCCTGCCGGGCCGGCTTGACGATGTAGTCGGTGGCGCCCAACTCGAAGGCGTCCACGGCCTCGCCGGGATACCCGGTCACGAACACCACGGACGGCGGGTTGCGGAACGCGGTGAACACCTTGCCCAGCTCCATGCCGGACAGTCCGGGCATGTCGATGTCCACGAACACGGCGTCCACCGGAGGCATACCCGCCCTGGCGCGGTGGGCCAGTTCCGGGTCGTTGCCCCGGACCACCCGCAGCGCCTCGGCGGCGTCGAACGCCGTCAGGACTCGCCTGACCCTCGGGTTCTGCTCGAGCAGGTACTTCAGCTCGTTGAGCCCGTGTTCCTCGTCATCGACCGCGAGGACGATGAGTCCGGCGGTGCTTTCTTGGCTGCTCACTGTGACGCGAATCTTGCCCATTCGGCCCGGGCCCTGTCCACGATCAACTGACCGGCCCGGGCGGTGACGTTGATCCAACAGTACAGGTTCTTACCGCCTACAGGCCGAAGCGTGACCAGGTGGCCCGCTGCTCCAGCGCCTGCACCGCGGCCAGCAGCGTATCCGCGGCCGGTGCGACCCCCCAGCGGGCGTTCGCGCCGCCGGCCAGGCCGAGCCGGGCGAGCAGTGGCCGGCGCGGCTCGGCGACCACCACGTCGGCATCCGCGAAACGGCGGCCGATCACCTCGCGGGCGGTGCCCAGGCCGTCCACCAGGCCGCGTTCCAGCGCCGCAGCACCGGTCCACACCTCGCCGGAGAACAGTTCATCGTCCTCGCCCCGCAGCTTGCCGGACCGCCGCTGGCGGACCCAGGCGACGAACTGGTCGTGCAACTCGGCCTGCAGCTTCTTCAGCCAGGCGATGTCCTCGTCCTTCTCCGGGCTGAACGGGTCGAGCCGCATCTTCCGCTCGCCCGCGGTGTGCACCCTCCGCTCCACGCCGATGCGTTCCAGCAGGCCGTTGAGCCCGAAGCCGGCGGAGAGCACGCCGATCGAACCGACCAGCGAGGTGGCGTGCGCGTAGATCTCGTCGGCGGCGCAGGCCAGCCAGTAGCCGCCGGAGGCGGCCACGTCCTCGCAGAAGGCGAGCACCGGCACCTTCTTCTTCGCGGCCAGACCCCTGATCCGCTCGGCGACCAGCGCGGACTGGGTGGCCGACCCGCCCGGCGAGTTGATCGCCAGCGCCACCGCGGCCAGCCGGTCATGGCCGAACGCGCGGGTGAGCGCGGTCTCCACCAGATGAAGGCTGATCGTGCCGCGTGCCACCGGGGTCGGCGTCGGCGTGATCACCCCGTGCAGGCGGACCATGGCGACCACCGGGGCGCGGTCGATGCGCTCGCCGAGCACGGGCAACCGGGTCGCCAGCCGTTCCCTCACGCTCATACTCCGACCCTACGTCCCCGCGCCGCCGCCGTGGTCGGTTCCGGTCAGTGCTTGTTCCTGAACGCGCGCCGCGATCGCGTCGCCGGGGCGCGATCGGGACCCGGCACTCCGGTCGTGCCTGACCAGGCGCCCCGCCCCCGCGATCGCGGGGCTTCGCCCTGGCGCGTTCCCATACTCGTCATCGCAGGGTCGGTCCGGTTCCGGAACAGGCTGTCAGACGCTCGCGGTGCTGTGCTGGCCGTCGGAGGGTTCGCCGATCTCCTCCGGCACCATGGACAGGCTGGGCCGCACCCCCGGGCTGAACTTCGGCACCCGCAGGATCACCTTCATCCCGGCGTCCGGTGCGGTCTCCACGGTCAGCGCGTACTCGTCGCCGAACACCGAGCGCATGCGGTCGTTGATGTTGCCGAGGCCGACGTGCGCACCGGTCTTGTGGGAGTCCTTGAGGTCGTCGAACAGCCGGTCCGGGTCCATGCCGACGCCGTCGTCCTCGACGCTGATCAGTGCCTCGGTGCCGTGGTCCTCGGCGGCCACGGTGACCGTGCCGCCACCGGGCTTCTTGGCCAGCCCGTGCCGCACCGCGTTCTCCACCAGCGGCTGCAGCACCAGGAACGGCACCACCACGGGCAGCACCTCTGGGGCGATCCGCAGCCGGACGTTCAGCCGCTGCGGTCCGTACCGGGCACGTTCCAGGGTCAGGTAGCGGTCGATGTTGCGCAGTTCCTCGGCGAGCGTGGTGAACAGCCCGTTGGTGCGGAACGAGTAGCGGGTGAACTCGGCGAAGTCCAGCAGCAGTTCCCTGGCGTGCTCCGGGTCGGTACGGATCAGCGAGGAGATGGTGTTCAGCGCGTTGTAGATGAAGTGCGGGGAGATCTGCGCGCGCAACGCCTTCACCTCGGCCTGCGCGAGCTGCTGCCGGGACCGCTGCAACTCGGCCAGTTCGAGCTGGGTGGACACGTAGCGGGCGGCCTCGTCGGCCATCCGGATCAGCCGCTTGCCGCTGATCGCGCCGACCACGATCAGCGTGCCCTCGATCCGGCCCTCCACGGTCAGCGGCACGACCACCGCGCCGCGCATCGGGCAGGAGCCCTTGTGGTCACAGGGCAGCTTGCCGTGCTCCACGTACTCTCGCTTGATCCCGTCCATCGCCTTGTCGATGTAGGGGACCAGGCCCTGGTAGTGCTCGTTGGCCTCGCCGTCCCAGGACAGCAGGGTGCCTTCGGCGTCGGTGATGCCGACCGCGATGCACTTAAGCAGTTCGCGCAGGTGCGGCACGGCCTTGTCGGCCGCTTCCTGGGTCAGCCCCTCGCGCAGGTCGGGCGCGGCCTTGGACATCCGCTGCAACACGGCCATGACGGCGTCCTCGACCGACGCGGTCACCCGGCGGGCCCGGCAGAGCATGACGAACAGTCCGAGCACGGCCAGCGTGGCTACGGTGGTCAGCAACGCGCGCTCGGTCAGCAGTTCAGCCACGCGAACATGCTCCTGCCGGTGAGTCGAGCCGGGCAAGGCCGCGTCGACCTACGCGTCGTCCGCATCGGTGAGCGGTCGGCGACACCCGCAGTAGACATCGGATGAGCGGGCAGGCATGGTGAGGTGGTGCAATCCAGGACCACCCGGGTGGCGCTGTTCGCCACCTGCCTGACCGACACGTTCTACCCCGATACGGCGCGCGCGGTGGTCCGGTTGCTCGAGCGGCTCGGGTGCACGGTCGACTTCCCGCTCGGGCAGACCTGCTGCGGGCAGATGCACTTCAACACCGGCTACCGTGAACAGGCCAAACCGCTGGCACAGCGGTACGCGGGGGTGTTCGCCGGCTACCACGCGGTGGTCGTGCCGTCCGGGTCGTGCGCCGGCATGGTGCGCGAGTTCCACCCCGGACTGGTCGGCGCCAGCCCGGCGACGACGATGACCTACGAGCTGACCGAGTTCCTCGTCGACGTGCTCGGGGTGACCGACGTGGGCGCGTACTTCCCGCATCGCGTCACCTATCACCCGACCTGTCACTCGCTGCGCATGCTGGGCGTGGGCGACCGCCCGCTGACACTGCTGCGCGCGGTGCGCGGTCTCGACCTGGTCGAGCTGCCGTTCGCGGAGACCTGCTGCGGCTTCGGCGGCACCTTCGCGGTGAAGAACGCGGAGACGTCGACGGCGATGCTGGCGGACAAGATGCGCTGCGTGCTGGACACCGGCGCGGAGGTGGTCACCGCCGGTGACAACTCCTGCCTGATGCACATCGGCGGTGGGCTGTCCCGCGTGCGCGCCGGGGTGCGCCCGGTGCACCTCGCGGAGATCCTGGCCAGCACGGAGGAGGAACCGTGGGCAGCAATCCGGTGACCTGGCTCGGCACCCCGCCGTTCCCGAAGGCGGCGCACGCCGCGCTCGGCGACTCGCAGCTACGGGCCAACCTGCGCAAGGCCACCGGCACCATCCGCGCCAAGCGGGCCGAAGCCGTGGCCGAGCTTTCCGACTGGGAGCGGCTGCGCCGGGCCGGCGAGGCGATCAAGGACGACGTGCTGTCCCGCCTGGACACCTACCTGGAGCGGCTGGAACGGGCGGTCACCGAGCGGGGCGGCGTGGTGCACTGGGCGCGGGACGCCGCCGAGGCCAACGACACCGTGCTGCGGCTGACCCGGGAGGCCGGCGCCGACGAGGTGGTCAAGGTCAAGTCCATGGCCACCCAGGAGATCGGGCTGAACGAGGCACTGGCCGCCGGCGGGGTGCACGCGATCGAGACCGACCTGGCCGAGCTGATCGTCCAGCTCGGCCATGACCGGCCCTCGCACATCCTGGTCCCGGCGATCCACCGCAACCGCGCGGAGATCCGGGACATCTTCCGCCGCCAGATGCCAAGCGCGCCGCCCTGGCTGTCCGACAAGCCGGTGGCGCTCACCGAGGCCGCCCGCCGTCACCTGCGCCGGAAGTTCCTGTCCGCCAAGGTGGCGATCTCCGGGGCGAACTTCGCGGTCGCGGACACCGGGTCCATCGTGGTGGTGGAGTCCGAGGGCAACGGCCGGATGTGCCTCACCCTGCCGCGGACACTGATCACCGTAATGGGCCTGGAGAAGATCGTGCCCACCTGGCGCGACCTCGAGGTCTTCCTGCAACTGCTGCCCCGGTCGTCCACCGCGGAGCGGATGAACCCCTACACCTCGGTGTGGACCGGGGTGACGCCGGGCGACGGCCCGCAGCGCTTCCACCTGGTGCTGCTGGACAACGGCCGGACCAACGCGCTGGCCGACCCGGTGGGCCGGCAGGCGCTGCGCTGCATCCGCTGCTCCGCCTGCCTGAACGTCTGCCCGGTGTACGAGCGCACCGGCGGGCAGGCGTACGGCTCGGTCTACCCCGGGCCGATCGGCGCGATCCTCGCCCCGCAACTGGTCGGCGACATGCACGATGCGCAGGCCGCGTCGCTGCCGTACGCGTCCTCGCTGTGCGGCGCCTGCTACGAGGTCTGCCCGGTGCGGATCAACATTCCCGAGGTACTGGTGCACCTGCGCGCGCAGGCCACCGCGGCGAAGGGGTCGCGCGGCCCGGAGGCGCTGGGGATGGCCGCGGCGGGCTGGGTGTTCGCCGATCCGAAGCGGTACGAGGCGGCGCAGCGGGCCGGGTCGCTGGCCCGGTTCCTGGCCCGCGACGGGTGGATCACCCGCCTGCCGTTTCCCGGGTCGCGGTGGACCGCCTCCCGGGACGTGCCGGCGCCGCCGGCCGAGTCCTTCCGGATGTGGTGGAGGCGCACCCGTGGCTGACGCGCGAAGTGAGGTGCTGCGGCGGGTGCGCGCCGCGCTGGCCGACCGGCCGGCCGCGCCGGAGGTGCCCCGCGACTACGACCGCACCAGGGACCTGGGCGAGCTGCCGGCGCTGCTGGCCGAGCGGATCGAGCACTACCGGGCCGCCGTCCACCGGGTCGCCGCCGACGGGTTGGCCGAGGCGATCGCCGCGCGGCTGGCCGGGCGGGGCGCCCGGGTGGTGGTCGCGCCGACCGACCTGCCGGAGCCCTGGCGGGTCCCGCGGGTGACCTGGCGGCTGGACGAGCCGCCGCTGCCGGTGGCGGATCTGGACGCCTGCGACGGTGTTGTCACTGGCTGCGCGGTGGCGATCGCGGAGACCGGCACGATCGTGCTGGACGCGGGGGAGGCTCAGGGCCGGCGGGCGCTGACCCTGGTCCCCGACTACCACCTGTGCGTGGTGCGGGAGGACCAGATCGCCGGCACCGTGCCGGAGGCGCTGGCCAGGCTGGACCCGGTGCGGCCGCTGACCTTCGTCAGCGGGCCCTCCGCGACCAGCGACATCGAACTGGACCGGGTGGAGGGCGTGCACGGCCCGCGCGCGCTCGAGGTACTGGTCGTCGGCTGAGTTACTTCAGCAGCCGGGACAGCCGGCGGTCGGCGAGCGGCTTGCCTCCGGTCTGGCAGGTCGGGCAGTACTGGAAGGACCGGCCGGCGAAGGACACCTCGCGCACGGTGTCCCCGCACACCGGGCAGGGCAGCCCGGTGCGGCCGTGCACCTTCAGCCCGGACCGCTTCTCCCCCTTCAACCGCGCCGCGTTCTGGCCGACCGAGCGGTCCACCGCGTCCCGCAGCACCGATCCCAGCGCGTCGTGCAGCGCGGTCACCGCGTCCGCGGACAGCCGGCCGGCCGTGGCGTACGGGGACAGCCTGGCCGCGTGCAGGATCTCGTCCGAGTAGGCGTTGCCCACCCCGGCGAGCACCGACTGGTCGGTGAGCACGGTCTTGATCCGCTCGGTGCGCCCGGCCAGCAGCTCGGCCAGCTCGTCCCTGCTCACCGCGAGCGCGTCCGGGCCGAGCCGGGCGATCCCGGGCACCTCCGCCGGGTTGCGCACGATCCACACGGCGAGGCGCTTCTGCGTGCCCGCCTCGGTGAGGTCGAAGCCGGGTCCCTGGCCGGGCGGGCCGAGGTGCACGCGCAGCGCGAGCGGTCCGCGGCCCGGCTTGGGCGGTGCCGCGCCCAGCGTGTCCGCCCACCGCAGCCAGCCGGCCCTGGCCAGGTGAACCACCAGGTGCAGGCCGTCGCAGTCCAGGTCGAGGTGCTTGCCGTGCCGGTGCGCGCCGGTGACGGCACGGCCGGCCAGCTCGGTCCACGACGGGTTCACCGTCTTGAGCACGTTCAGTGCGACCACGTCGACCCGGGCCACAGTGCGGCCCACGGCGTGCTCGCGCAGGTGATGGGCGAGCGCCTCCACCTCGGGGAGTTCTGGCACGGGGTCCAGTGTTACCCCGCCGCGCCCGTCAGTCGACCGGCTGCAGCGGGCCCTCCACGTCCGGCGCGGAGTACACCTCGATGTTGCGGGCGATCTTGTTCGTCTCCGAGCGGATCTTGAACAGCCCGCGCACCGTGCCGAACCACCGCTCCGGCGGCAGTTCCTCGACGTCCCCCGCGGTCTCCGCGACCACGGTCCACGGCCGGCGCAGCGACCACCGCGCCGGGAAGAAGAGGAAGACCACCGCCAGCGCGAGGATCAGCCAGGGCGGCACCACGACCACGCCGGGCATCCAGGCCACCAGCACCACCGCCAGCAGGGTGAGCAGGCCCAGCATCATCAGCCCCGGGCCGGGACCGCCGTTGACGTCGTGCTCGAAGTCGTCCTCGGTCGCGGGATGAGTCCACTCGACCCGCGCCCGTATGGTCCACATCCGGCCATCCGCGCCACGTACCAGCCGCGTCATCACCGCCTCCTCAGCTGCGAGCCCGCCACTCGGACGCACGACTGATCACTGACCGTGCCCCTCACGCTACCCGGCACCCCCGGGGTCCCCGAGGGTGAACCTGGGAGCAACCGGACATCTGGGTGACCGGTCCTGGTGGACAGGGAGTCAGCGGCGATTCTGCCGAACGAGGTATGGAGTACCCGATCACACCCCGCGCTTCCACGGACGGTGCATCCGCCCGGGCTCGCGCGGACGGTGGTCATCCCGATCCCACGCGGGCCGTGGCGACGACGGCGGCGCCGCCGACGAGCCGGGCGGGGTGGAGGGGCTCGGCCGGCCGGTGCTCGACCGGGTGGGGTCCGGTTGACCTGGGTCGGAACGGCCCGTGGGCGCGGTACTGCCGGATGCCGGCGGCGTCGTGGTAACTGGCGGGTCGGCGCCCGGACCGGCACCGGTGGGCGGCGGCCCGGCGCGGGTACCGGCTCCCCCGGCCACCGGGGCTACGCCGCGTGACTCCGGCAACTGGGGGAGCCGGGTGATCTTCGCCACAGCGGCGGGAGCCGGCGGCGCGGCGGCCGGTCCGGGCGGCGAGGCGGGCGCGGGTTGGCCCGTTGGCGGCTCGGTGGTCGGTCCGGCCGGGTCCGGGGCGACGGGCAGGCAGTTGGGCGTGGCGTCGCCGTCGGCGTGCACGCCCTGCCGGCCGAACCCGTCGGCGATCAGCGGTCCCGCGGTGACCCCGAAGATGCCGACCGCGGCCACCGACGCGGCGGTGAGCGCGAGCTTGACCCGGGTGCCGAGCAGCGCCCCCTTGCCGAGCAGGGTGCCCGCACCGCCGCCGGAGGCGCCCGCCGCGCCGGCCGCCGCCGGCCCGGCCGTGCCGCCGCCCGAGGTTCCCGCCACCGTGGCCGGCATGACCGTGCCGCCCGCAGGAGGAGCCACCGCCGTGGCGGCGGTGCCGCCGAGGTGGTGGCCGGCGGCGAACGCGGCGACCGTTGCCGCGGGCGCGAGTACGGCGGCGTAGCCGCGCAGCTCGGCGCACACCTGCCGCAGCTCGTCCTGCAGCGACCGGCAGGAGCGGCAGCTGGCCAGGTGGCCGCGGATCCGCCTGGCCTCCAGGCCCTTGACCCCGCCGGCGGTGTACGCGCCGAGCCGGTCCAGCACCGGCCGGCAGTCGGCCTCGCCGCGGCCGGCGGCGACGTGGGCCTGCAGGTAGGCGGCGCGCAGACCGTCCCGGGCGCGGCGGGCCAGGGCGGCGGTGGCGTTGGCGGAGAGGCCGAAGTGCGGCGCGGCCGTGGCCGGGCGCTCGCCCTCCACCTCGATCCGCCACAGCACGGTTCGCCAGCGCTCGGGAAGGCTGGTGAACGCTTGGGCGATCAGGTGGTGGTCGGCCCGCCGGGTGAGGTTGTCGGCGTGCGGCTCGACCCGCTGGCCCAGTTCCTCGTCGGTGACCGGCACGTCCCGCCGCCGGCCGGACCACTCCCAGGCCACCCGCCTGGCCACGGTGAGCAGGTACGTGCGGACGTTCTCGCTGGGCCCGGCGCCGCGCCGGACGGCCTGCAGCACGCGGAAGAACGCCTCGGCGGCCAGGTCGTCGGCGTCGGTGGGATCGGCGGCGTGCCGGGCGGCGAACCGCCGCACCGCGTCCGCGTGCCGGGAAAACAACTCGGCGAACGCGGCCTCGTCGCCGCTTCGTAACCGGTCGAGTAATCGCTGTTCGTCCTCGGGAGATTCGGGCTCATGAGCGTTGCCGGACCGGGCGTCCTCACTCATTCGCCCGGCACCTCCTCCCCCGTGGCTTCGGACCGCGCACCGCCGGCCGCGCGGGGCCGGTGGTCGAGTCCATCGGCGTCCCCGGCCGCGTTCTGTAGCGCCGTTCGGGTTACCGGGGAGAGCCGGGTGGGCTGCGACCTCGTGCCAGTTCCTGTTCCGCGAACCCGCCCCGGCGCGCTCCGGCGCTCGTCAGCGCAGGCCGGTCGAGCTTCGGAGCGGGCTGTCAGCGGACGCGGTGACCGGGCGGCCCGCCGGGCCGTCCCGGCCACGGGTCCGGCGGCGAACCGCGGGACGGGTCGTGGTTCCCCGGCGGGGCCGGTCCGACGCCGTGCCCGGCGTGGGCGCCGCGCGGCGGGCGGTTCGGCCGGCCGGCAGGTGGCCGGCCACGGCGACCGCCGCTCGTTGCCGAGCCGGCGTCCGCGGAGCTCTCCGGGCCGGCCGCGGTCGCCCCGGCGGGCTGCCCGGCACCCTCGTCCGTGCCCCCGCCGTCACCGTCGGCGGCACCGCTCTCCTTGCCGGTGCCGTTGTCCCGGCCCTCGCCGGTGGCCTTGTCCCTGCCCTTCTCCTTGCCGTGGCCGGCGGAGGTCCGCCCTTCGGCGCCGCCGCTGGTGGCGCCGGGGCCGGACGGTCCGCCCGGACCGGGGTCGTCCGGGTCCGAGGACCCGCCGGTCACGGCGGACCGCGGAATCGTCGAGGGGCACGCCACGACGCAGCTCGCGGGCGCGGCCAGGTGGCTGCCCGATCCACCGCCGACGCCGAAGCCGAACAGCCCCACCGCGGCCACCGACGCGGCCACGACCAGGCTCTTCATCCCGGCGGCGACCCCGCCGGCGGCGACCGCCGAGGTCGCGGCGGCGGTGGGCACGGCGGCCGGCACCGCTGCCGCGGCGGCACCGGAGGACGCCGCGCCGATCCCCGAGCCGGAGGCCGCGCCCGAGGTGGCACCGGAGGCAAACGCGCCGACGGTGACCGCCGCGCGCCCGGAAACGCCGGCGAGCACACCGGCCGCGGCGAGCAGCACGCCGAGGTCGGCCCTTAATGCCGCGCCGACCTCGTCCAGTTCGGCGTGCAACTCCCGGCAGGCCGGGCACCAGGCCAGGTGGGCGCGCACCCGCGCGGCGTCCCGGCGGCGCAGCCGGCCGACCGAGTACGCGCCGAGCTTGGCCACCACCGGCTGGCAGTCCAGCGGGCGCTCCTGCTCGCGCAGGTGGGCCTGGACGTACGCGGCGCGCAGCCCCTCTCGGGCCCGGTGCGCGAGGGCGGCGGTGGCGTTCGGCGTCAGCCCGAGCATCGGAGCGACCGAGGACGGACCCTCGCCCTCCACCTCGACATGCCACAGCACGCGCTGCCAGCGGGGCGGCAGGCTCCGGAAGGCGCGGGCGAGCATCTCCAGCTCGACGCCGTCGGACCCGTCGTTCTCCTCCAGCGGGGCGTTGTCGGAGGCCGCCACGTCCTCGACCGGGATCTCGGAGCGCTTGCTGCTCCACTCGCTGGCCACCCGGCGGGCGACGGTGAGCAGGTACGGGCGGGCGTTGTCGACCGGGCCACGGCCCCGGCGAACCACGCGCAGCACCCGGAAGAACGACTCGGCGACGAGATCCTCGGCCTCGGCGGCGTTCCTGGTCAGCGCCCAGGCGAGACGTCGAACCGGACCAACGTGACGCTCGTACAACTCGGTGAACGCGTCGTCGTCGCCGGCCCGCACGCGGACCAGCAGCGTCCGGTCGTCTCCTCCCGAGTCAAGCATCTCCCCCGCTCTCCCTCCCGAGCCGATACCAACGCCCTGTGTGTGCGGCACCGACCTCATTCCAACGAAGAGGTGAGGACATGGTTACCCCACCACGGGTTTTCCGCCCGATCAGTAGAAGCAAGTAACCCATTTGCGACGGCGCCTTGTCCATCCCCACACGCATCGTGTTCACTCTTGGTGTCAGCCCGATTACGGATGAGCGTCGGCTTTGCTCCGGTTGAGCGCGTAGCGAGCGGAGATCAGTAACCTCAGTGTGCGTGGTTGAGTGGCGCGGCCGGGCTCTCGCGGAGTTCCCCGAGCTCCGTTCGGTCATCGAGCATGAGGCGTGGTCCTGCCACGTGTTCTTCATCGAACTGCTGGACCTCGTTCGGGACGCGCACCGGCGCGGGGACGTGGACCTGCTGCGACGTGCCTACGGGTTCGCCCAATGGTGCCTCGAACAACCGGGCGGCTTCCTCTCCAACGCGGCCGTGGTGAGCTTCTACGAGCATGCCTTCGACGAGTGGGAGTTGCGCGACGAGGTGGCCCGGTGGCTGCCGGCGCAGGTGGCGCAGCGCGCCCGGCCGCTGTGGGAGTGGCGGCTGCCCGCCGACCGCCTCGCCGAGGTGGACCGGCTGCTGTCCAGCGGAGATCATCCTGGTTAACGGTGCGTGGCCGCCGTCCGTTATGCTGGGACCGGCAGCCGGGGGGTAGCCCCGCCGGTGGCCATGCGGACGTAGCGCAGTTGGTAGCGCATCACCTTGCCAAGGTGAGGGTCGCGGGTTCGAGTCCCGTCGTCCGCTCGCGAGAGGGCGAGCCCTGTCCGCGGAGGTACGCGGACAGGGCTCGCCTTTATGTGTGTTCCGCGATGGCGCGGCCTCCCGGCTGAGGCTCCCGGAGACCGAGCGGCCGGCGACCGGTCACTGCCAGACGTCGGTGATCGGGCTGACGTTCGCGCTCTGCCCGGCGTAGGGCAGGCCGAAGGCGTCCTCCAGGGTGCGCAGCACGTTGTAGTGGTTGATGTGCTCGCCGAAGTTGCCGGTCCTGACGTGCTGGCCGACGAACACGGTCGGGATCTGGTTGTTCTGGCTGCTGTCGTCCTCGTCGAAGGTGATCACGAGCAGGCTGTTGTGCGTCTTCGCCCACTGCGCGTAACCGTCGATGTTGTTCTTCAGCCAGGTGTCCCCGGTCTTGATGCTGCAGTCGTGCATGTCGTCGCACAGGTTCGGCACCACGAAGGACACCGAGGGCAGCGTGCTGTAGTCGGTCGGCCAGTGGTTCTCGAAGACCAGGTTGCTGGCGGCGGGCACGTTGGTGAAGTTGACCCAGGGATTGTGCTTCCTGGCGTACTTTCCGCTCGTGCAGCCGGTGTAGCCGTCCGAGGGCATGCTTTCCGAATAACCGATGAACGAGCGCCCGGCGGAAATCAGTTCCTGGCCGAGATTGGCGCTGGAATAGGTGTGCGGGCAGGAGTCGTCGGTGAGCCCCTGCGTCGACCCGGAGAAAAGGGCCAGATAGTTCGGCTCACTGGGGTGGGTCACCGCGAAGGACTGGGTGAAGTTGGCGCCGCTCCGCGCCAGCGAGTTGATGTAGGGTGCCGAGTTGCTGCCGATGATCTCGCTGTAGGAGTGGTTCTCCATGACCACGACCACCACGTGGTCCGGTTGCGGCACACCGTTCGCCGCCGATGCCGACGGTTGGCTCAAGACCGCGGTCGCAGCGGCCAGTGCGGTCGCGGCGAGCACGCCGACGATTCTCCGGGCCAACACGAATCCCTCCTTCTGGGTGGGAAAATCGATCGGCCCAGAATCATGGAGGGAATTCGGTGAAGCGCGGGTGGACCGTGCGGGAACAGCTCACCAATGCTGGGGAGCGTCAAGGGGCGGGAGCACTGGCAGTAGCATGCCGGCCGCCGTTCGCGTGACAGTTTTCTATCGGCGCTCGGATCGCCGGGGTATTACTCCTTCACGCCGAGTCCGACCGGGCAGGAGACGCCCGTTCCACCGAGGCCGCAGTAACCGTTCGGGACCTTGTGCAGGTACTGCTGGTGGTAGTCCTCGGCGTAGTAGAAGTCGCGCAGCGGTGCGATCTCCGTGGTGACCGTGCCGTGCCCGGCGGCGGTCAGGGCGCGCTGGTAGGCGTCCCGGCTGGCCTCCGCCTCGGCGCGCTGCTCGTCGGAGGTGTGGTACACGGCCGACCGGTACTGGGTGCCGACGTCGTTGCCCTGCCGCATGCCCTGCGTGGGGTCGTGGCCCTCCCAGAACCGGCGCAGCAACTCGGCGTAGGAGACGCGCGCCGGGTCGAACACCACGAGCACCACCTCGGCGTGGCCGGTGAGCCCGGAGCACACCTCCTCGTACGTCGGGTTCGGGGTGTACCCGCCCGCGTAGCCGACCGCGGTCGACCAGACCCCGGGTGTCTGCCAGAACTGCCGCTCCGCACCCCAGAAGCAACCCATGCCGAACACCGCGGTCCGCGTGCCCTCCGGGAAGGGCGGCTTGATCCGCCGGTCCGGGTAGACGGCGTGCGCCGTTGGTACGGCCAACGGCTCGGCCCGTCCGGGCAGCGCCTGCGTCGGGTCCACCATCCGCGTCTTGTCGAGGCCGAACCAGCTCATACCACCAATGTACGGAAACCCCACCGAACCCCACGGACGCGCCGCAGGTCACGACTTGACACGCGAGTGCGTGACCGTCCGTGGGCTTCGGCAGAATGTGCCGCGACCAAGCACCACCGGGGTGACCCACTCGGAAGGGGGTGCCAGGGTGACCTGGCAAGACCAGCTGCGGCAGTTGGACCAGGAACTCGCAGCCGGGAAGATCTCCGCCGACGACTACCGCCGCCGCCGGGACGAATTACTCGCCGAGGCCCAGCGCGAGCAGGACCAGGCGCAACCGCCGGCCGAGTCGGGCGAGGGCCGGCCGCAGGGCCAGCAGGGCCCGTTCCCGCCGCCGTTCAAGTGGGAGGCGTCCACCCCGGAGACCACGCAGGTGATGCAGCCGGTCCAGGACCAGGGCGAGGATGGCTCGGCCGATGCCACCCAGGTGGTGCGGGACGAGGGCGGTCCGGCCGACACGACACAGCGGGTCGATCCGTCCGCCGGGCCCACCCAGCGGGTGGACCCGTCCTCGGGCCCGACCCAGGTGGTCAACCCGGGTGCCCCGCAGGACCCGGAGCGCACCCAGGTGGTCCGCGGTCCCGGCACCGGACCGTTCCCGCAGCAGCAGTTCCCGCAGTTCCCGGGGCAGCCGGGCGTCCAGGGCGGACCGCAGTTCTCCGGCCAGCAGCAGGGCTATCCGGGCCAGCAGATGCCGCGGCAGCAGGGCGGCTGGCCGCAGCGCGGGCAGGAGGACGTCGCCCCACCGTGGGCGTCCTCCGACTTTCCGCCGCTGGACAGCGGGGAAAGCTGGGTCAAGCAGGGGCCGGAGGTCTTCGACGACGGCGGGGGCCGCAACGTCGGGAAGATCGTCGGCGTGGCGGCGGCCGTCGTGCTGCTGCTCGCCGTGGCGTTCGGCGCGTACTGGATCTGGGGGCGTGGATCGACCGGGGGCGCGCAGGCGGCGTCCAGCGCACCCGCGCCGGCCACCACGACGACCAAGCCGAAGGACCCGACCGACATCGCCGACCTTGGCGGCAGCAAGGAGGACTACAGCGCGATCAAGACCTTCGCCGACATCCAGTCGCGGGTTCCCTACCTGACCTCCGACGAGCAGCAGCTCTACCAGTCGGCCGGGGCCGGCAAGGCTCAGTTCGCGGTGAGCCGGCTCAAGGACGGCGCGACGGTCATCGTGCTCACCGTGCAGGCGGGCGACAAGCAGTCCGCCCAGACCGCCGCACAGAGCCTCGGGCAGCTCCAGACCACCTACGGCATGCAGCCGGTGCCCAACGCGCCGACCGGCGTGGTGGCCACGCAGATCGCCGCCAGCGGGCAGAACCCGGCCAAGCTGCGCGCCCACTACGCCTCCCAGGGCGTGATCATCCGGGTGGAGGTGGCCGGCGGCGGCAACGGCCCTGGCATGGACACGCTGACCAAGGACTTCGAGGACGCGCTCGGCAAGCAGCTCAGGCTCTCCCCGGCGAACGCCTGATATCGGCGGTAGACCACCATGGCGGACAACACCTCTGGGGGCGGTGCACCCGTGATCCTCGACGGCGCAGGCGCACCGGTCGCGTGCACCGTGGTCGCCCGCAACTACCTGCCGGCCGCCCGGGTGCTCGCCCGGTCCTACCTGGCGCACCACCCCGACCACCGGTTCGTCGTCGCGGTGATCGACGCCGACCGCGACAAGCGGACCGAGCGGGACGGTTTCCTGGTCGTCGGCCCGGCGGCGTTCGACATCGGCGCGGAGGACTACCTGCGGATGGCCACCGCGTACTCGGTCACCGAGCTGGCCACCGCGGTGAAGCCGTACCTGCTGCGCCGGCTGCGGGCCGAGGCGGAGGTGGTCACCTACCTCGACCCGGATATCCAGGTCTTCGCCCCGATGCGCGAGCTGGTCGAGCTGGCCCGGGAGCACGGGATCGTGCTCACCCCGCACTTCCTCACCCCGCTGCCGCGCGACGGCAGGGAGCCGGCCGAAGCCATGATCATGGGCGCCGGCATCTTCAACCTGGGCTTCGTCGCGGTGGGCCCGGGCTCCGAGCCGTTCCTGGACTTCTGGGCGGAGCGGCTGCGGCATGACGCGATCGTGGCCCCGGAACGGCAACTGTTCACCGACCAGCGCTGGGTCGACCAGGTGCCCGCGTTGTTCGGCCACCACGTGTTACGCGACCCCGGCTTCAACGTCGCGTACTGGAACCTGCACGAGCGCGAGGTGGAGCGGGACGCGGGCGGCGCACTGACCGTCTCCGGGCGGCCGCTGCGCTTCTTCCACTTCTCCGGGTACCGCCCGGAGACGCCGTGGATCCTCACCTCGTACTGCGTGGACCGGCCGCGGACGCTGCTCTCCGCGCACCCCGAGTTGCGTGCGCTCTGCGACGCCTACGGCGCGCTGCTCCGTGAGTCCGGCTACGCCGAGACGCTGGACGCCGTGCCGTACGGGTTCGCCACCATGCCGGACGGCACGAAGCTCACCCAGTCCATGCGCCGGCTCTTCCGCGACGAGTGGGTGTCCGCCGAGCGGAAGGGCAAACCGCTGCCGCCGCACCCGTTCGGCGCCGACGGCGGCGCGGCGTTCCGCGACTGGCTGACCGCGCCCGTCACCCCGGAGCAGGCCAACGCCGGTCTCAACCGCTGGGCGTACGCCGTCTGGCAGGCCCGCACCGACCTGCAGCTCGCATTCCCGCACCCGTGCGGCCGGGACGCCGAGCGGTTCCGCGGCTGGTGCCGCACGTCCGGCGCGGCCGAGGAGGCGATCGCCGAGTGGGCGCTGCCCATCGAGCCGCCGACCCCGCGGGCGCCGGACGACGAGTTCGGCGTGAACGTGCTCGGTTACCTGACCGCGGAACTCGGTGTCGGCGAGATGGGCCGGCTCGTGCACGACGCCATCGAGCGGGCCGGCGTACCCCTGGTGTCCATTGTGGAGGATCGGCTGCTGCCGAACCGGGCCGCGCTCGACTCCCCGGACACGCTCGGGGAGCCGCGGTTCCCGGTCAGCCTGCTGTGCGTGAACGCCGACCAGACCGCGGTGATGCTGGACAACCATCCCGAGGTGGCGCACCGGCGCTACCGGATCGGGCTGTGGGCCTGGGAGCTGGAGGAGTTCCCCGCGTCGCTGCACGAGGCGTTCCGGCTGGTCGACGAGGTGTGGACGGTCAGCGAGTTCTGCCGGGAGGCGATCGCGCGGCACTCCCCGGTGCCGGTCAGGGCGGTCCCGGTGCCGGTACGCGTGCCGGACGAGGTGCCGAGGACCGGGCGCCGGCCCGGCGACCCGGTACGGTTCCTGTTCGCCTTCGACTTCAACAGCGTCGGCGAGCGCAAGAACCCGTGGGGCCTGGTGGACGCGTTCCGCCAGGCCTTCCCGGACCGCGACGACGTGCGCCTGGTGCTCAAGGCGATCAACGGCAACCGCAACCCGCGCGCGGCCGAGCGGCTGCGCGTCAAGGTCGCCGGCGACCGGAGGATCGAGCTGGTCGAGCGGTACCTGAGCGTCGCCGAGCTGGACCAGTTGTACGCGAGCAGCACCTGCTACGTCTCGCTGCACCGCAGTGAGGGGTTCGGGCTGACGGTGGCCGAGGCGATGGCCAGGGGCATGCCGGTGATCGCCACCGACTACGCCGGCACCGCGGAGTTCCTGGACCACACCACGGGCTGGCCGGTCCCGTACCGGATGGTCGAGGTCGGTCCGGGCTGCGCGCCGTACGACCCGAAGGCGATGTGGGCGGAACCGGACCTGCGCGCCGCCGCGGCCGCGATGCGCGCCGTCGCCGACGATCCGGAGGAGGCGGCCCGCCGCGGCCGGGCGGCGCGCGAGCACCTGCTGCGCACCCGCTCGCTGGACGCCGCGGCCCGGTGGCTGCGCGAGCGGCTCGAAGCGGCCTACCAGAACTGGCGTGGCCGCACGGAGACACCGGCGCCCACCCCGGGCAGCCCGCTGCGCCCGCTGCACGACGCGCGGCAGGCCCTGCACTGGCGGGCCGAGCCGTCGGCGCCGTCCCGTACTCCGCTGGCCCCGGCGCTGCGCCGCGCCGTGCTACGCGCGATCGACCACTACGACGTGCACCAGCGGCGCGTGATGGGCGCGCTGGTCGACGGCGTGGAGCGGACCGTCGGGAACCTGCTGGACCGGTTGACGTCGGTAGAGGCGCAGCTTCGCGCCACCCAGCAGGCCGCGGCTCGCGCGGAGCGGGCCGCCGACGCGGTCTCCGCCCTGCAGCGCACCGTGGACGAGCTGCGGATGGGGGCACCGGGCACCGCGCTGGCGCTGCACAACCTGGAGGCGGACGTCGCCGCCGTCCGGGAGGCGCTCACCGTCGAGAGTGCCGCCCGGGAAGCCGGCCTGGTCAACGCCCAGCAGCTGGCCGACCACGTGGACGCGCTACGCATGCGGGTGGAGGAGACGGACAAGAAGACCTTCGAGATGTTCGTCGACCGGGACCGCCGCATCGACACCGACGAGCAGGCGCTGCGGCAGCTGCGCCGCGACCTGGCCGCGGTGCACCAGGCCGCCGCGCAGGTGCATGCCCCGCTGCCGCCCGGCGCCGAGGCGGTGGTCTGCGACGCGGGCGTGCTGCTGGTGCCGCGGGACGACGTGTTCCTGCCGTGGCTTGCCTACCACCGCTCCTGGGAGACCGGCGAGGCCGATCTGATGGCCGAGCTGGCCGGCGGCCGCACCTTCCTGGACATCGGTGCGCACATCGGCTACCACACGCTGCGCCTGCTGCGGCGCTGCCCGGAGTTGCCCCGCGTGGTCGCGGTCGAGGCGAACCCGGCCAACGCGGAGCTGCTGCGGCGCAACGTCGCGGTGAACCTGCCGGCGGAGATCGCCGAGCGGGTGGCCGTGCTGCCGGTGGCGGCGTGGGACGCCGAGGGCACCGTGCGGCTGGTCCAGGTCGAAGCGGACAACAGCGGCGACCACCGGGTACTGCCGAGTGGCGACGCCGGGGTCGAGGTTCCCGCGGTGCGGCTGGGCAGCCGGCCCGAGGTCGCCGGCGACCCGGTCGGACTGGTCAAGGTGGACCTGCAGGGCCGCGACCACCGGGCGCTGGCCGGACTGGTCGACGTGCTGCGCCGGGACCGGCCGCACGTGGTGTGCGAGTTCTGCCCGAGCGCGATCGACGAGCTGGGGGACGATCCCGCGGACGTCCTCGCCGCCTACCGGAAGCTGGGCTACCACCCGGTGCCGGTCAGCGACGACGGTCCGGTGCGCGGCGACCACACCGACGACGCGTTGATCACCGGCGCCCGGGAGTCCACCACCGGATTCCTCACCCTCTGGCTGCGCCCCGACTGACCGCGCGGCGGGGTGGTCCTGGACACGTCGATCACTCCCCCGGATGAAATCCTCGCGGTGGTCATCGATGCCGGTAACACCGGACCGTGACCGCACGACGGTCCCGGTGGAATCGTTTGATCGCCGGCCCGTGACGCGAAGCCCACGCCACGTCCCCGTGTGGTGATCGCGCCGGCCGGCTCGTCCATCGGGGGAGTTCCACTCGTGTCCGACGATGCATCCCGAAGCCCGCTCCGGGTGTTCGGCGCGGTGGCGTTGGTCACGCTGCTCTACGCCGCGTCCACGCTGGCGTGGTGGCTGTGGGGCCGGAACAGCGCCACGGCCAGCGACATCCAGCCGGCGTACCGGATCGGCAAGGCCGCCGAGCCGCTGGAGATCGGCGACATCGGCGGCGCGCCGGAGAACGTCGATCGGGTGCGCAGCCTTTCGGCGCTCGCCGACCGGGACGATCTCACCTCCGCCGAACTCGGCGCCTACCAGGACGGCGAGGGCTCGGACGTGCGGATCGCCGTCTCCGACTACCCCGAAGGCAAGGCCGTGGTCGTGCTCGTCCGGTTGGCCGACGCCCAGCATGCCCGGCGCACCGAGCAGGAACTCGTCGCGCTGCAGCACGGGTACGGGCTGACCGATCTGTCCGCGTCCCGGCCCGGAGTGGCCGTGCTCGGCCCTGGCCGGGACGGTGCGCCGCTGGAACGCGCCGTCTACCGGCACGGCGACGTGGTGGCCAGGATCGAGTTCCGCGGCTCGGACCCGGCGGCGGTCTACACCCGGATGGCCGGCGTGCTGGACGCCGAACTGCGCGCGCTGCCCGCCGACGCCTGGGTCGCGCCGGAACCCGGAGTCCGCGGCCGACCGGGTGCGGCCTGAGACAATCCGCCAACAGCACTAGATCAATCCGTTACCCTGAGCGCGCTCGATCGACTCGCGGCTGGTCGAACCGTGAAGGGGGGTAGGTCGCGCTGGACGACTACACCCAGCCGATCCGCGTCTCGGCGGCCGGCGCGCCGCCGCCCCGGGACGCCGATCCGCCGCGAGGCGCCGACGACGACCGGCCGGCGCAGGCGGACAAGACCCGCATCGCGTTCATCGACATCGGCCGCGCGATCGGTGCGTTGCTCGTCTTCTACAGCCACATCGCCGAGCAGTGGGTGCACAAGCGCAACGACCGGTTCGCGCCGATCGACTGGATCGACGCGCTCACCAGTGTGCCGATGCACATGGCCAAGCAGGGCATCGGGCAGATCGCGGTACCGGTGTTCTTCCTGATCAGCGGGTACGTGGTGACGCCGATCGCGCTGCGCCAGGGGCAGCGACGATTCGCGGTGAACCGGCTGTTCCGGGTCTACCCGCCGCTGATCTTCGTCGTGCTGCTCACCGCGGCGGTGCTCTCCCTCGGTGAGAACCCGCTCGCCACCGGGCAGCTTCAGACGGTCAGCCCGCTCACCCTGCTGACCAACTCGCTGCTGATCAACTACCTGATCTACCCGCAGGTCGTGCTGGTCGGCGTGGCCTGGACGATGATCATCGAGGTCACCTTCTACGTGGTCCTCGTGCTGATGCTGCCGGTGCTGCGGCGCTGGGTGTGGCTGGCGCTGGCCATCCAGCTCACCTTCGTCTTCGTCATGCTGATGACCCGCGGCGTGGCCGGGCCGTCCTGGGCGCTGTTCGCGGTGAACGTGTCCTACCTGCCCATCCCGATCATGGGGCAGATCATTTGGGCGGGATACAGCCGCCGGATCCGACCGTGGCTCGCCGGGGTGTTCCTCGCGCTGGCGTGGTCGCTGTACGTGCTGGCGGACATCCTCGGGCTCGGCCGCATCGACCCGTCCTACAACCTGGCGCTGGCCGTCGCCGTGCTGTTCTTCCTGGTCGGGTTGTTCGCCGAGCCGCGGTTGCGGCAGCGGCGGTTCTGGACCGGGCTGTCCGAGCGCAGCTACTCGCTGTACCTGTTGCACGGCCTGATCGCCTTCGTCACGCTGGACCTGCTGCGGCCGCACGTGCCGTTCGCCGTCGCCCTGGTCGCCGCGGTGGCGGCGACGTTCGGCATGGTGGAGCTGAGCTACCGGTTCGTCGAGCAACCCAGCCACCGGCTGGCCCGGCGGTTCTCCCGCGGCCGGGCCGCGTCGCCACCGTCCATATCGGACGATGCGGTGGACGCGCCGGCCGGTGACGCGCCCTGGCGGGCCGGGCACGACGATGACGCCCCGTGGCGCGCCGAGAACGGCGCGGAGGACCGCCCGGACGGCGCCGGCTGGCCGGGCGCCGAGGACTCGTCGACCACCGCGCTGCCCAGGGTGGCGGAGGCGCCGCCTTCCCCGCCGTACGGGTTCCCGGCGGCCGGCGGGTTCCGGCCGATGAGCGGCGCCCCGCTGGTCGACGACGGTCCCGGGTTCGGCGCGCCGCTCGCGGCCGAGCCCTCGGCGAGCCGGGTGCGCCGCGTGAACTGGCCGGCCGAGCGGGAACCCGCCTGGCCGAGCGAACCGACCTGGCCGCGCGAGGAACCGGACTCGGCGGCGCAGCCCGCGGCGGCAACGCTGTGGCCGCCGGAACGGCCGGCAGAACCGGAGCCAGCACAGCCGCCCAGGTCCACCGGTGTCCCGGCGTCGTCGCCCGGTTTCGGCGGCGCGCAACCGCCGGCCCGGCAGCCCCACCCGGCCACGGGAGCGGTGGACCCGGCCGGCGCCGCACCGCCACCGGCGCTGCCCCGGCGGGGTCGGCACGGGGTGGCCGACGAGGCGGCGACCACGGTCGCCGAACTGATCGCCAGGCAGGCGGGCGGATCGACCGCCGCGGCGCCACCCGGGCGGGACCGGCCAGGCCAGCCGGGCGCGAACGGGTCCGGCCAACCGAGCGCGAACGGGTCCAGGCCGGTTCGGCCGGACGGCGCCGTTTCCGCGCCCACCTGGACACCACCGAACCGCCGCGGCTGACGCCTTTCGTGACATTTCGCGCCGCGATGGTCAGCCGGTCGCAAGAAATTCGGGACGCTCAGTGATCGTCTGATACTCGCCGTGATTGCACACCGGGCCTTAGGGATAATTTAATCGAGTCGGGCTCCCCAAACGCCCCAGTTTGTGCCACCTTGGGATATGGGTTGGTGGCTCCTTCCACACGGACGGAGTAGACACCGGCTCGAACAGCCCAGTGCTGGACACAGTGACACACTCACCGTCGAAGGCTCTGGGACCGCTCACCCGTGGAGGCGACGATGGGGACGCCGGCCAGGACACGGAGGGTCACCGTGACGGGTCGCTATTCCGGTCGTCGCCGCCTCCGGTGACCGACCGGCGAAAAGGTAGGTGTGCCGTGGAGCTCGCTCTGGCCAAGCTCGCCGAGCTACGTGACAAGGGCTTTCGCTTCATGCACCTTCGGGACGAGGCGGGCCAACTCGACCGCATTATGGGCTTCAAGCAGGTGCGAGGTTTCATCGACTCCATCCTGTTCTGGTCGGAGACGGAGGCACGGGCCGGCCGGGTCCCGATCACCCGGGACACCAACCGGCCGGTGCAGGCGGTGTGGATCTACGAGGGTCCCCTGGTCGAGGCGGTGGACCGGCTACTCGAACTGCCCGAGCCCGGCGCCCGGCACGCGCCCACCCTGCTCCGCCGCACGGCGTCCGACCTTGCCCTGGTGAACACGCTGCCGTTCCGGCTCAAGCTGCCGCCCGGCGCGATCGCCTGATCACTCCGGAAGGTTGCCGCTCGCGGTGCCCACCGAGAACGGCGTGCTGACCCCCTCGTAGGCCAGGTGCATGGTCATCCCGGCCGCGCTGTGGGTCAGGTCGTGGCAGTGATCCATCCAGATGCCCGGATTGTCCGCGCGGAAGCCCACGGTGACCGTCTCACCCGACCGAACCAGCACCGTGTCCAGCCACAACGGACTGCCCCGGGCCGGCTCCCCGTCCCTGGCCAGCAGCAGCACCCGATGGCCGTGGAGGTGCATCGGGTGGTCGAACCGGCCGTGGTGCCGGAAGGTGACCCGCACCAGATCGCCCTCGCGCGCGGTGAGCATCGGCACGTCCGGGAAAACCTGCCCGTTCATCGTCCACACGAAACCGAACGAGCCACCGTGGAACCACCACCCCTGGTCCAGGTCCACGGTCTCGTCCCGGTCGAAGCGGCCGCCCAGACCGAACGGGGTCGGCGCCGGCCGCCCGTAGGTCATCAGGTCCAGCTCCGGCCCCGGTGCCGCGGCATCCACGGTGGACCGGCCGTCGGGGCTGAGCACGTAGGCCGGCCCGGACTCGCCGGCCAGCGACAGCCGGACCGGGCGGTCCGGCATGGTCAACTCGACGTCCGCGCGGCCGCCGCCGCCCAGCGGCACCACCTCGTCGCCGAGCGGGCCGGGGGCGTTGAGGTCCTGGCCGTCCAGCGCGGCCAGCCGCCACGTCGCGCCGGTGACCTCGACCTGGTGGGTGTCGTTGTCGGCGTTGACCACCCGCAGCCGCACCCGGTTCCCCGGCCGCACCTGACGCAGCCGCACGCCGTCGTCCGCGCCGAAGGCGAGTTTCTCGCCCCGGTCGGTGTGCCACCGGTGCACCAGCACCGCGTCGTCCATGTCCGCGGTGGCTCCGCCGGCGGGGTCCACCACAAGCAGGCCGAACAGTCCCCGACTCACCTGCTCGTGGCTGATCTCGTGGGAGTGGTACCAGAACGTGCCGGCCTGGTGCGCCCGGAACCGGTAGGTGAAGCTCCCGCCCGGCCGGACCGCGTCCTGGGTCACCCCGGCCACGCCGTCCTCGGCGTTGGGCACATCGATCCCGTGCCAGTGGATGGTGGTCGAGGTGGCGGGAAGGTGGTTGGCCATGGTCACCTCGACCACGTCGCCCTGCCGCACCCGGATCGGGTCACCGGGCAGCCCGCCGCCGAAGGTCCACGCGTCCACCGTGGCCCCGCCGGTGAGCCGAGCCGGGTGCTCCTCGGCGGTGAGGTCGACGTGGTGCACGGGTCCGTCGAGCGGCCCGCCAGTGAGCGTGGTCACGCTGCGTGGCGGCGCGGCGCTCGCGGTCGCGGCATGGCCGTGCGGCTCGTGCATCCCCATGTTCATCGCCACCGGGATGCGCGAGCCGATCACGCCGGTCACTCCGCAGCCGGCCGCGGTGACCAGCAGCAGCACCGGCGCGGCGAGCCGGCCCGCCGCCCTCGGCCAGCGCATTCCCGCGGGCCGACCGCTCATCCGCCGGTCACGCTGCTCCGTGTCGATCGCCACGATGGCGGCCACCGCCGCGAACACCGTCAACGTGCCGGCAAACACCCCACGGTTCGGCACCGCGAGGCCCAGCACGGCGGTCGCGCCGCCGGCCACCGCGAGCAGCCGGGCGGGCAGCGCGAACCGGGTCCTCGCGAGCGCGCTCCACGCCGGCACGGGCTCGTTCCGCCCGGCCAGCCGGCGCAGCGTGGGCAGCGTGCGCAGCGCGGTGAGCGTCACCGGCACGGCAAGGACCAGCAGGTCGACCAGCGGACGCTGGGCGAACGAGGGGCCGGCGAGGAGCATGCCGCCCGCGGCGAGCAGCTTGACCGCCAGCAGCGTGGCCGCCGCCCAGGCGAAGCGCACCCCAGCCCGGGCGGTGCGCCGCACGGCCGGGTGGTCGGGCCGCGCCGGGAGCCGCCGCACCGCGCTCCCCAGGCCGAGCAGCGGGACGAACAGCGCGACGGAGGTGGCGATCTCCGCGACGCAGGCGAGCGGGAACAGCACGCGTAGCAGCACCGTTCACCTCCCCGCGTCCTGGCGCGACCGTCGACAGACCACCGTGCGGAGAGCACTGTCATCGAGCCGTCACAGCGGCGCAGGCACGTGCCGGTTCAGCCGGCGGAACCCGGGGTGACCATGCGGGACTCGTAGGCGAGCACGACGAGCTGGGCGCGGTCCCTGGCACCGAGCTTGGTCATGATCCGGCTGACGTGGGTGCGCGCGGTGGCCGGGCTGATCACCAGATGCTCGGCGATCTCGTCGTTGGACAGCCCGCCGGCGACCAGGGCGAGCACCTCCCGCTCCCGGTCGGTCAGTTCCCGCAACGCGGCCGGGTCCGGCCGGCGGTGCTCGGGGCGGGCGACGAACTCGGCGATCAGCCGGCGGGTGACGGTGGGCGCGAGGAGCGCCTCCCCCGCGGCCACCACGCGCAGCGCGTGCAGCAGTTCCACCGGTTCGGTGTCCTTGAGTAGGAACCCGCTGGCGCCGCCGCGCAGCGCCTCGTAGACGTACTCGTCCACGTCGAAGGTGGTGAGCACCAGCACCTTCACCCCGGAAAGGTCCGGGTCGGCGGTGATTCTCCGGGTCGCCTCCAGCCCGTCGGTGCCTGGCATGCGCACGTCCATCACCACCACGTCCGGCCGGTGCCGCCGGGCGAGCGCCACGGCCGCCTCGCCGTCCGCCACCTCCCCGCACACCTCGAAGCCGTCCTCGGTCTCCAGCAGCACCCGGAACCCGGCGCGCACCAGCGCCTGGTCGTCGGCCAGCACCACCCTGATCACGCGTTACCCCCGCTCACGTCGGCGTCCCCGGTGATCTCGGCGGCGTCGCGCGGGCCGGTGTCCGCGCCCAGCGGGAGCACCGCCCGCACCTCGAACCCGCCACCGGGCGCCGGCCCGGCGGAGAGCCGCCCGCCCAGCGCCTCAGCACGTTCCCGCATGCCGCGCAGCCCACTGCCGGTGCCACCGGGAGCCACGGCGGCCGCCTGGCCGTCGTCCCGGACCGCGAGTTCCAGGTCGTCGCCGGCGCGGGACCACCGCACCGTCACCGTGGTCGCGCCACGGGCATGGCGCACCGCGTTGGTCAGCGACTCCTGCAGGATGCGGTACCCGGCCACGTCCACCGGGGCGGGCAGGTCCCCCGGCTCGCCGGCGACCTCGACGCGCAACCCGGCCGCGCGCACCTGGTCCAGCAGTTCGGCCATCCGGTTCAGGCTCGGCGCGGGCGCCCGGTCCTCGCCGGAGCGCAGCACACCGAGCGTGGCACGCAGGTCCGCCAGCGCGGTCCGGCTCGCCTCCTTGATCGCCAGCAGGGCCTGCCTGGCCTGCTCCGGGCGCCGGTCGGCGACGTGCGCGGCGACACCCGCCTGGACGTTGATCATGGCGAGGCTGTGCGCCACCACGTCGTGCACCTCGCGGGCCACGCGCAGCCGCTCCTCCTCGGCACGGCGCCGCGCCTCCGCCTCGAACCGCTCCCGCGTGGCGCGCAGCGCGGAGTACCGGTTGCGGACCGCCGACCCGGCCGCGACCACGGCCAGGATGCCGAGCAGCAGGCCGCCGAGCCATGGCGCGAGCACCGACGCGTCGCGCAGCAGGGCGAGCACCAGGGCGGCACCCCACAGCGCCACCCCCGCGGCCGCGCCCCGGACCGGCCCGCGCACCAGCGCCACGGTGAACAGCGCGAGCACCGGGAACACCACGTCCGGCCCGCCCGGGTAGCCGGACACGTAGTAGGAGAACGTCAGTGCGGCGGACAGCACGAACACGGCCACCGGGTACCGGCGCCGCCACGGCAGCGGCAGGCCACCGGCCGCCAGCCAGGCCACGCCGAGCGGGTCCACCGGCCGGGCCGCCGGCTGGTGCCACCGGGCCACCCCGACCGTCACGCCGACCACGAAGACCATGAGGGCGAGCGCCAGCAGCACGTCCACCGGCGGCGGCCGTCCGATCCTCTGGCGCAGCACGGCTCGACGCTACGGCAGCGCCGCCCACCTGCACATACGTCACCGGACGCAGTATGCGGGTACGCCGGCCTGCGCATTCCGGACAACCGAAGGACTTCTCCCCGAGGGCGGCGGGGCGGCCGCGTCCCGGTGTCGACTCTGCCGGTGGCCACGGTCGGAACGACTGACGAACATCGTTGACGGTTGACGCAGTTATTGTCTAGTCCAATCCGCGCGGGTATACATCGGATCTGTTCGCGCACAACCTCGGAAGCGGCGCGGAGAAACCGCCCGTTTCCGCTCGATTCACCCGATCACAGTCGGACAAGAGCCGCCGCCATCGGCACGGGGATCACCGTGATGCGCACCGACGGGAGGACAGGCATGAGACGACTGGTCAGGACGGTGGTCGCGGCGCTCGGGGTGGCCGCCGCGCTGGCGGGCGGGACCACGGCGGCACAGGCCGCCGCCACCACGGCGACACCGCAGGCGGCACCCACCGCGGGGCTGACCCGCTACACCGACGACTACACGGTCCAGCACCCCTACGACCTGCCCACCTCGGCGCGGTTCTCGATCAGCGACGGCGTCTACAACACGTGGATTCTCAAGGGCGACAAGCCGCACACGCCGACCAGCAACACCGGGCCCCGTACCGAGATGCGGTGGAAGACGAACTGGACCTCCGGCGAGCACATGTGGGAAGCCGACGTGCTGATCGACCCCGGCACCGAGCACACCTGCATCATGCAGATCAAGTCGAACACCGCGGGTGAGGCCATCTACGTCCAGGTACAGAACGGTGGCGACATCTACCACGGCTCGCACGCCCTGGTGGCCCGCGACATGTGGGGCAAGTGGTTCCACCTGACCGCCGACTACAACCCGTCCACCGGCGCGGCCCACATCTGGATCAACAACAGCCTCGCGTTCACGACCCACTACGCCGACCCGTCCGGCACCGAGTGGTACTTCAAGAACGGCGTCTACAACCTGACCGGGAACAGGTCCGAAACGCACTTCAAGAACATCCGGTTCTGGCACGGATAGGCGCGGCGCTCGCCGACCGCGACGGGGTCCGCCGGTGGGTCGTCAACGGAACGGCCCACCGGCCCACCGGCCCACCGGCCCCGCCGATCCGGGAAGACGGGGAGACCCTGACCGAACCTGTCAGGGTCGGTGGGCAGAGTGCTTGTCATGTACGAAACCCCAGCCGAACTGGACGACCTCCAGGCCCTGCTCGACGCGTCGCTGTCCCGGTCGGGCGAGCACCTGCGGTCGATCATCGTGCCCGGGGAACGCACTCTCGCCGCGCCGGAACTGGTGGCCGCGCTCACCGGCATGTGCACCCTGGCCATCGCCACCGTGACGGCGGCGGGCGAGCCACGGGTGAGCGGCATCGACGGCCACTTCCTGCACGGCCGGTGGGTTTTCGGCACGGCACGATCGGCGGCGAAGGCGCGGCACCTCGCCGCGCGGCCGGCCGTGAGCGTCGCGCACCTGCGCGGCGAGGACCTGGGCGTGTTCACCCATGGCACGGTCGAGGTCCTCAACCCCGAGCACGGCCCGGACGACCCGGAATGGCCCGGCGTGCTGGCCCACCTGACCGACCACTACGGCGAATCACCGCTGAACTGGGGCGAAGTCGTCTACTACCGGCTCACGCCGTCCTGGATGGTCGCCTTCGCCAACCGGGAGAGGCTGGGAACCTGATCAGCCGTGGTCCAGCCGACCCTGCTTGGCGGCGCCGAGCAGCGCACGCCATGCGACGGCCGGCACGACCAGCACCGGCCCGGTCGGATTCTTGGAGTCCCGCACCGCCGCCCCCGGCCCGCCGAACGCCACCTCGACGCAGGCGGCGTTGTTGCCGGCCGTGCTTCGGCTGCTCTTCCGCCAGGCGGCGTCCACCATGCCGACCTCGACACAGGCGGCGTTGTTGCCGGCTCCGCTGCGGCTGCTCTTCCGCCACCGGACGCGAGACTGGTCCACAATGGACATACCGGTCGCCTTCTTCCCGGTTCGGGCTACAGCTCGGCGGCCACCCGCTCGATCAGCGCGATCGACTCGGTAGGAGCCAGCGCGAGCGAAGCGAGGTGGTCGAAGGTCAGCCTACAGCCGGTGACCTCGTCTTTCCGCTCGATATGCACGGAGCCCGAGCTGTGCTCGGCATAGGCCATGTCGGGGTCGTCGGCGTCCGGGAAGCTGAGCACGATGAACATGCCGTTCCAGCCGTCCGGGGCTACCACGAACCGCGAAAGCACCCGCACTGTGACGTTGGGAAGCTCCGAAAGCTGGACGATCCGGCGGAGCTGCGCCCGCCAGAGGGCTCGGCCACCGACGACACGGTGCAGCACCGGCTCGTCGACGACCGCGTGAAACCGCAGCGGCGGGTCGGCGGTCAGGCGTTCCTGGCGTTTGAGCCGAACCGCGACCTGGTTGTCGATCCATCGGCGGGGGTGTTTGATCCGCGAGAGCGCGAAGATTTCCCGGATGTAGTCGGCGGTCTGCAACAGCCCGGGTACGTAGCCGGGCTGATATTCCCAGACCGCGCACGCCTCGTGCTCCAGGGCGATGAAACCTCGGTCGTCCACCCCGTACGCCTGCCACCAGCCCCTTTCCCTGGCGCGTTCGTACATGTCCAGGTAGGGCTGCCACTGGTCGACGGTGAGGCCGTAGACGTCGAGCATGGCGCGCAGGGCGTGGTAGTTGGGCAGTTGGCCCTGCTCGACCCGGCTGATCGTGCTGTCCGTGTAGTTCAGCGCCCGCGCGGCCTCCTCCTGGCTGAGGCCGGTCTCCTCACGCAGCCGGCGCAGCTCGCGGCCGAGTAGCCGCCTGCGTAACGTGGGCCTGCTCCGCTTCGCCACCGAAGCACCTCCCGACCGAAACGATCAAGCACGGTAGGCGCGGGAACGCGCGTGCGGGAATCCCGCGCGTCTTCCCGCCCGCGCGCCGTCCGGTCATTCCACAGTGGACGTGGAGACGGACGTGGCCGGCTTCCAGGACCGTCACCGGATCGAGTGGAGCTGCGTAACGCCCAGGCCCCGACACGCGCGGTGATGACCGTGTGAAGTACCTCATCCCCCGGGTTGCGGAGCCGGCCGGTCGGCGCACCCTGGATACATGCGCCCCGACGACGTGCGAGTCGGCGAAACGTATCGGGTGCATGTGTCCCGGCGTGCCGACGCGGCCCAGTGCCTCACCGGCGATCCCCGGCGCGCCGAGGCCGATCTCGTGCTGCTCTCCTGGTTACTCGGCGGCGCGGAGGACTTCGAGTTGACCGTGACCGCCACCGGCGAGCGGCTGTGCGGGGAGCCGGCCGTCACCGGCATCCGGGTGGACGAGTCCTCGGCGGTCAGCACCCCGCTGCCGCCGGAGACCGCCGAGCGGCTGGGCCTGTCCCGCAGCGTGGACTACCTGGTCCGGGGCGTGCTGGTGGACGCGGCCACGGGCAGGGTGGTGAGCCTGCCGACCCAGCAGACGGTGACCATCCCGGCCCGCTGGCTGGTGCCCCTGTCGTCATCGGGCAAGCCGGCCTAGCGACCCACGGCGTAGCCCTGCATCCCGCGCGGGTTGGCGGCGGCGCGGAGCAGGCCGGTGGCCGGGTCGCGGGAGACCGCGGACAGCCGGCCGAGCGCCCATGGGCCGGCGTCCACCACCCGGTGCCCCCGCTCGGCGAGTTCGGCCACGACCGCCGGGCCGAGCCGGGACTCCACCACCAGTTCGCCGGGCTTCCACGAGCGCGGGTAGAACGAGCCGGGGAACGCGGCGGTGTGCCAGGCCGGGGCGTCGATCGCGGCCTGCAGGTTCAGCCCGCCCACCGTGTGCGCCAGCCAGAAGCACAGTTGCCACTGGTCCTGCTGGTCACCGCCGGGCGTGCCGAAGGCCATGGCACCTGCGCCGTCGCGCAGCGCCAGCGACGGGCTGAGCGTGGTGCGCGGCCGCTTACCGGGGGCGAGCGAGTTGGGCAGCCCGGGGTCGAGCCAGAACATCTGCGCCCTGGTGCCCAGGCAGAAGCCCAGCGACGGGATGGTCGGCGAGGACTGCAGCCAGCCGCCGGACGGGGTGGCCGAGATGATGTTGCCCCACCGGTCCACCACGTCGACGTGGACCGTGTCACCCCGGGTGCGGCCCTCCCGGCTGACCGTGGGCTCGCCGAGCGCGCCCATCACCGCGGGCTCGCCGGCGCCGACACCGCGCTCCGCCACGATGTGCCGGGGCAGCCGGGGTTCGCGCCCGCCGGGGCGGCCGGGGCGGAGTTCCAGCGACGCGGTCTCGCCGACCAGCGCGCGCCGGGCGGCGGTGTACTCGGGGGACAGCAACTCGTCCAGCGGGACGTCGGCGTCGCCGTACCACGCCTCGCGGTCGGCGAAGGCGAGCTTGGCGCATTCGGTGGCGATGTGCACCGTCTCCGCGGTGGGCACGCCGTCCACATAGGACAGATCGAAGTCGGCGAGCAGCAGCAGTTGCTGGGCGAGCACCGGGCCCTGGCTCCACGCCCCGCACTTGGCCAGCGTCCACTCGCCCAGCCGCACGGTCAGCGCGTCCTCGTAGCTGGCCTGCCAGCCGGCCATGTCCGAGCCGGTGAGCACTCCGGCGTGGTCCCGGCCGGAGTCGTCGCGGAACGACCGGCGGCAGAACTTGTCCACCGCGTCCGCGACGAAGCCCTGCGACCAGGCCCGGCGCGCCGCGTCGAGTTGCGCCGCCCGGTCCGGGCCCGCCGCCTCCGCCTCGGCCAGCAGGCGCTCCCAGGTGTCGGCCAGCACGTGGTTGGTGAACCGGCTGCCGCCCGCGGGCGCTGCGCCGCCGGGCAGCCACAGCTCGGCCGAGGTCGGCCAGTGGTCGCGGAACAGGTCGGCCACCGAGGCGATGGTCACGGCGATCCGGTCGACCAGCGGGAAGCCGCCGCGGGCGTAGCCGATCGCGCGGTCCAGGACCTGGCGGAGCGTCATGGTGCCGTGGTCGCGCAGCAGGAGCAGCCAGGCGTCCCAGGATCCGGGCACGGTGGCGGCGAGTAACCCGGTGCCGGGCACCAGGTCGAGCCCGAGGTCGCGGTAGTGGTCGATGGTGGCCCCCGCCGGGGCGATGCCCTGCCCGCACAGCACGCGCGGCTCGCTCTCGCCGGCGGGGAGGAACACCGCGGGCAGCTCGCCGCCCGGCCCGTTCAGATGCGGCTCCACCACCTGGAGCACGAACCCGGCCGCCGCCGCGGCGTCGAACGCGTTTCCACCGTCCTCGAGTACCGCCATCCCGGCCGCGGAGGCGAGCCAGTGGGTGGCGGCGACCATGCCGTGTGTGCCGACGAGTTCGGGGCGCGTGGTGAACACGTTCCCGAACCTAGGCGATCACACCGCGTTCGTTAACCCCGCTAATCAGACGGATTCGGCTCAGCCCGCCGTGGGCACCGGGGCGGCCGGATGCACCGGCGCCGCGCCGACGCCGTGCCAGGACAGGCCGGCCCGGCTCAGCGCCTCGGGGTCCAGGTGGTTGCGGGTGTCCACCACGGCGTCGCCCGCCATCAGCTCGGCCACCCGTGCCCAGTCCAGCCCGCGGAACACCGGCCACTCGGTGAGCAGCACGGTGGCCGCGGCGTCCCGCACGGCCTGGTAGGCGTCCTCGACCAGGTTGATCCCGGACATCTCCACGGTGGGGTCGACGCCGGGGTCGTAGGCGTGCAGTTCGGCGCCCTCGGCGGCGAGCAACTCGGCCACGGCCAGCGCCGGCGAGTCGCGCAGGTCGTTGGTGCCGGCCTTGAAGGTCACGCCGAGCACGCCGACGCGGGCCCCGACCAGCGAGCCGCCGACGGCCTCGCGCACCTTCGCCACCATCCGGGCGCGCTGCCTGGCGTTGGCGTCGATGGTGGCCCGCAGCAGGCCGAAGTCGAACCCGACAGCGTCCGCGACCTGAAGCATCGCCGAGGTGTCCTTGGGCAGGCAGGAGCCGCCCCACCCCGGCCCGGGCGCCAGGAACGCCTGGCCGATGCGCCGGTCGTAACCCATTCCCTCGGTCACGTCCGCAACGTTCGCGCCGAGCAGCTCGCACAACTCGGCGACCGCGTTGACGTAGGACAGCTTCATCGCCAGGAAGCAGTTGGCCGCGTACTTGACCATCTCGGCGCTGGCCGCGTCGCTGATCACGGTGGGCGCGCCGAGCCGGGCGTACAGGGCGGCCACCCGCTCCGCGGCGTCCTGGGAGTCGGAGCCGACCACGATCCGGTCCGGGTTGAGGAAGTCCTGCACCGCGCTGCCCTCGCGGAGGAACTCCGGGTTGCTGGCCACCGCGACGTCGTCCCGGTCCAGCAGGGCGCCCAGCCGTGCGGCGGTGCCGACCGGGACGGTGGACTTGGTCACCACCACGCAGCCCTCCGGCAGCAGCCCGCGCACCTCGTGGATCACCGACTCCACCGCGGCCAGGTCGGCGGCGCCGCCCGCGCCCATCGGCGTCGGCACGCACAGGAACACCACCTCGGCGTCGGCGACCGCGGCCGCCGCGCCGAGCACGAAGCGCAGCCGGCCCGCCGCGATGCCCTCGGCGACCAGCTCGGCCAGCCCCGGTTCCAGGATGTCCACCCGGCCGGCGCGCAGCCGGGTCACCTTGGCGCGGTCCACGTCCGCGCACACCACCCGGTGCCCGAGGGAGGCCAGACACGCGCCGGTGGTCAGGCCGACATACCCGGTCCCGACCACGGCGATCCGCCGGACGAACACACCAATCACCCCGACCTTCCACCGGCGTGGCTCGCCGGATACGCGCTCCGTGCCTGTTCCGGAACGCACGCCATCGCAGGTCAGTCCGGTTCCGGAACAGCTGCCAGTGGTGCGACGGTGGCACCCGCAGATTGCCGGGGGACTAACGACAGGAATCCAGCGGCGGTACGGGCCCCAAAGCCGCTGGTTCCACCCGTCGAGCCGGAAACGCTGGTCAGCCGAATGTGCTGGCCGCCCACCCGGTCAGTTCCCGCTGGGCGGCGGCCCGCGACTCGGCCGGCGGCGCGGGCCCGTTGGTGACCAGCGCGACGTGCACCCCGGTGTCCGATGTGGACAGAAGGAGGCGGTTCACCCCGGCCGGGCCGGGCTCGGCGGCCACCGCCACCGGCGTCCCCCCTCCGGCGTAGCCAGGCAACCCGGTCACCGCGCCCAGGTCGGAGACCACCGTGGTGGCGGCCGGGTCGAACCCCGCGGGCAGATGCAGTTCGGTCGGCGCGGTGGTCCCCGCGCCGCGCCACACCAGCACGCCGAACTGCCCGGTGCCGACCAGCGCGCGCAGGTTCGGCAGGTCGGCCGGGATCTGGTTCCACACCATCTCGGTGCCGCCGTCCCGGGAGCGGTCCTCGTAGCTGAACGCGAGGGTGGTGCCGGCCACAGCGCGCGGGAACACCCGGTCCAGCAACCGGGTGTCCTGGCGGAGTTGGGGGCCGCCGGCGTCCTCGGTGCGCACCGAGGAGTAGTCCTCGCCGTTGAACGCGTCGCCGTCCGTCTGGATCTTGCCCGGGTTGCCGTTCATCGGCTCGTGGTGCCGGCCGCTGTAGACGTCCCAGTGCCACTGGCTGGCGGACAGCGGCGGGCCGGACCGGGCCGCGTCGCGCCACCAGTTCGCCCCGGCGACCCGCGAGTCCAGCGCCTGGTACATGGCCTTGTCCACGCTGGGCGCCTTGTCCGAGGTGAACCCGCCGAGCGGGTGGCCGAACTCGGAGACCAGCGCGGCGGTGCCCAGGTCGGCGGCCCGGTCCCGGATGGTGTTGAACGCGTCCAACTCCTGCCCGTCGCCGGCCTTGCCGGGCATGAGGACCCCGGACTGCGCCCTGGCGTCGTAGACGTGCGCGTTGAACACGTACCTGCTGCCCAGGCCGGAGATCGCGGTGAACCCGCCGGGCTGGGCGACCAGCGGGATGTTGACGTTCCAGAACACCTCGGGCTCCACCAGTTCCGGCCGGTCGACCCAGCCGGCGTCGTCCATCACGCGGCGGAACTGCTGGTAGAACGGCCAGGCCAGGTCGCGTTCCCAGGTGTCCCCGGACTGGCCGGAGTCGTAGTCGCCGGCGTAGGGCTCGTTCAGCGGGTCGACGCCGACCATCCCGGCGAACTGCTCGGCGGACAGGTGCTCGCGCAGGTAGCGCAGGGCCTCCCCGGCCTGGGCGAGGAACTCGTCGCGGATCGCGATCGGGCCGGCCGCCGTGTCCAGCACCCGGTTGTGCCAGAAGTCGTGCAGCGCGGCGCGCACCGCGGCGTTGTTGGTGAGGTTCTGCCCCCACTGCAGGCACGCCACGCAGAACTCGGGCGGGTAGTGCCCGGCGTCGATCACCCACTGCGGCGCGCCGTCGCCGGTGTACCACGAGTCCGGGCGGAACAGGTACCGCGAGTACAGGTCCTCGTGGAAGTCGAGGTAGACCCGGATGCCCTGGTCGCGGAAGGCGGCGACCTGCGCGGCGACCTGGTCCAGGTAGCCGTGGTCGATCTGCTTCGGGACCGGCTCGGTCCGCGCCCAGGTGACCAGGAAGCGCACCGCGTTGGCCCCGGTGAGCCGGCGCATGTCGGCCGCGGCGCGGCCGGCCTGGACGGCGTCGGCGAACGGTAACCCGCCGTGCTCGGCGAGCTTGGCCTCGCCGGAGACGTTGAACCCTCGCAGCACGACCTCCCGGCCGTACCCGTCGCGCAGCACCTGCCCGTCGCCCACCGTGATCCGCTGGCTGGCCGGACCGTCGAACCACAGCGAACCCTGCTGGGCGGCGGCCCGCCCCACACCGAGCGTGCCCAGTAACGGAAGCACCAGCGCCGCCACCCCGGCGCGGGCCAGCCTGCCGATCATGCCAGCGAACCGTAGCCGGAACGATCGCGTTCCGACAGCCCGGATGCGAAATTTCCTCGGACATCGCGGTGGTCAGTGGTCACCCACGGTGGCCGGCCGCCGTCCCCCGGAGGCAGGCCAGAACGGCACGAGCGGCGGACGCGCGAACCGGTCACCGCGGCGCATCGTCGGCGGCATGGAAATCCTGGAAGTCGCCCTGACCTTCGCCGGCCTCGCCATGGCCGCCGCGATCCCGCTGGTCGCGCTGCTGCACTCGGCCGAGGCCCGGGCCGCCCGCCGCGCCCACCGCGACCGGCCGGGTTAGCGGGCGTTAGCCAGCCCACAGCCCGCGTCCGCGCACCGGGGCGCCGGTTAACCTCTCCGCCGCAACGGCCACAGCGCGCTCGCGGAGGAGAACATGGAGATCACCGGAACCGCTGCCATCGTCACCGGGGGCGCCTCCGGGCTCGGCGGGGCCACCGCCAGGGCGCTCGCCGCCCAGGGCGCGACGGTGTTCGCCCTGGACCTGCCGGCCGCCGTGGACAAGGCGGAGGCGGTGACCGGGGTCAGGTACCTGCCCGCCGATGTGACCAGCGCGGAGGAGATCCGGGCCGCGGTGGACACCGCCGCGGGCTCGGGGTCGCCGCTGCGCGTGGTGGTCAACTGCGCCGGGGTGGGCACCGCCGGCCGGGTGCTCGGCAAGAAGGGACCGCACGACCTGGACGTGTTCCGCAAGGTCGTCGAGGTCAACCTGATCGGCACGTTCAACGTCATGCGACTGGCCGCGGAGGCCATCGCGAAAACCGAGCCGCTGGCCGACGAAGCGCGGGGCGTGATCGTCAACACCGCGTCGATCGCCGCGTTCGACGGGCAGATCGGCCAGGTCGCCTACTCCGCGTCCAAGGGCGGCGTGGTGGGCATGACCCTGCCGGTCGCCCGCGACCTCGCCTCCTACGGCATCCGGGTGATGACCATCGCCCCGGGCATCGTGGACACGCCGATGCTGGCCGGGGTGAGCGACGAGTTCCGGGCCGGGCTGGGCGCCGGCGTGCCGTTCCCCAAGCGGCTGGGCCGCCCCGACGAGTACGCACGGCTCGTGCTGGACATCGTCCGGCACGACTACCTCAACGGCGAGGTCATCCGGATGGACGGCGCCCTTCGGATGGCACCTCGGTAACGAGGGTTTACCGGCCCGGCAACCCGACTAGCCTGGCCTACCGTGCCGGACGGGCGTCACGCCCGGCACCGCTGATCGTTGCGTAGGTGGCGTGGCAGACCATCCGGGGGAGTCGGTGTGGGCTGGGGACGGGGTGGCTAGGCCGAGCCGCACGGCCGAGCAGGTCGCGCCGCGGACGGCGGCCGGTGCCGCGCCGGGCCGCCGGCTGATCCTCACCCGCCTCGACGGCGGGGTGGCTGGTGCCGAGCGCGGCCGGACCGCGCGGGTCGGGGTGCCGGGATGACCCTGGTTCACGCCATGCAGGTACAGCCGAACGCTCCTCGCCGCCCGGTGCTCTCGCATGCCGTGTCGCTGTCCTCGGTGGACCTCGGGGCGCTCCGGCCGCTGTCCGCCCGGGTGGAGCCGGTCGAGCTGGACCGGGAGCGGACCGCGGCGCTGTTCGCCGCGCTGCGGCGCAACTCCGACGCCGCGGTGGAGCGGCTGGTGGCCCGGCTGGCCGCGCGCCTGCCCGGGGCGGGTGCCAGCGACGCGGAGCGGGTCGGCACCGCGCTGTACCACCTGCTGACGAACAAGCGGTTCCGCAAGGGACCCCGGGCGCACTTCCCGGTGGAGGCGGCGATCCGGCGGGCGCGGCCGTTCGTCGCGGACGGCGCGCCGATTCCGGTGATCCTGCAGGGCTTCCCGTTCAAGCAGTACGACAACCGGCTCAAGGCGGCCGGACCGCTTCCCGACCTCGCCGACGCCGGCGCGATCCTGCGGGTGGCGGAACTGTGCCGGGCGTTCGCCGCGCTCTACCCGCCCAGCCTGGACATCACGGTCATGCTGGACGGCGGCTACTACCGCCCGCGCCGCGAGGCCGAACTCGGCTGGTACCGGAACGTGCTGGGCGAGTTGGAAGACCTGCTCGGCGTGCCCAACACGGTGCACTGGCGGGACAAGCGGGAGCTGATCGCCACCGCCGTCGGCCCGGCCCGCTGGGCGGAGCGGGAGGCGCAGTTCCGGCGGTACCGCTGGTTGATCAGCGCACTGCTGCGCCCGGCCGCCGCCACGGGATCCGTCCGGCAGGCCGACCGGCTGCTGCGCGCCGCGACCCCGGACGCCCTCCCGGACCGCATCCCGACCTTCGGGGCGATGTTCCGGTCGCTGCTGTACTCGGTACCCGTGCCGGCGCCGGACCACCCGGCGGTGCCAGCCTGGGAATGGTCCCGGCAGGTGCTCTCCGACGTGTGCGACACCGCGGGCGGGCCGGCCGCGCTGCGCAACGCCCGCCGTCGCGTGCTCGCCACGGCGTGGCAGGAGACGATCTACTACCTCGCGGTGTGCGCCGCCGACAGGTTCTGCCGGGTGGACGACGCGCTGCCGAACCACGTCCGGCTGCGCACCGGTCTGGCCGGCGCCGAGGAGATCGGCTTCACCTACCTCGGCGGGTCCGCGTTGCTGCCCTGGCACGGCACCGGCTGCGTGAACGAGCGCGGGCAGGTGGCGGTGGACTTCAACGTGGTACTCCGCGACCGCGGCTTCGTCCCGGTGCACAGCGACGTCACCGGACCGGACCAGCCGCTGGTGATGGTGCCGCCCCAGTTCGTCGCTGCGACGGCGGCCGGCCGCGGATTACGCCGCGACTTCCTGGCCGGCATCCGGCTTCGCCCCCGCTGAACCCGGCTCACAGGTCGCCGGCATAGGGCAGGCCCCGGACGGCCGGGGAGCACATCCACCGGCGCAGCGTCCAGGTGGCCCGCACGTCGTCCTCGTTGTACTCCAGCAGGCGGGTGCGCTGGGCCACGTCGGGCCGGCCGCCGTCCATTCCCACCGCGTACCGGTACCAGCGCATCGAGTTCTCCCCGCCGGCCTCCGGATCGCGCCAGCGGAACCCGGCCTCCGGTGCGATCGTCTTCAGCCCCTTGCCGCGGGCGCAGAGGAACTGGTCCCGCACGCAGCCGAACAGGTCCACCCACTCCTCCGAGCCGATGAACCGCTGCACCGCCTCGACCGTGGGGATGCCGGGCCGGCCGGCGAACCGCTCCGCGGACGCGAGCATCCAGCGATTCTCCGCCAACTCGTTGTAGCAGTACGCGCGGAAGGCCAGCCCGCGCCGCACCGCCCGTTCGCGCACGCCGGTCAACCAGGCCCAGAACTCGGCGAACGACCGGGCCTCGTCCGCGCAGGGCAGCGGCTCCCAGGTGGTGAAGGCCCGGTAGCCCGGCGGCTCGCCGACCTCCACTCCGGACAGCCAGCACCCCCACAGGTACGCGCCGGCGTCGCCGAAGCTCTCCATGTCCACGTCGACCTCGACGTCCGCCCGGGGCACCCGCACCTCGGGCACCTTGCGGACCAGCGTGAGGTCCCGCTGCCAGGCGCGGGCCAGCACCACGGCATCGGTGAACGGCATCCCGACCAGCTGGGTGGGTGGCTCGGCGGAGGTGTCCAGCGCGGCCAGATCGTCCACGGTGACGATGCCGACCCGGCGCAGCGCCATCGCGTCCTCGCCACGCAGCACCAGGCTGACGTCCCTGGTCTCGCGCAGCTCCGCCTCGCACACCGGCCACCACGGGCAGCTCCGGCAGGCGAGGATGCGCGACGGCCTGGCGAGCGGCTCCGCCCCCGACCGGGCGGCGGCCGCGATGGCCAGCCGGTCGGCGAAGCGGGCGTCGTACTCGTCCAGCGCGGTGCGGCCGCCCGGCCAGGTGGGCGCCTCGAGGTCGTGCCAGAGCACCACCTCCGCCTCCATGCCGACCACCCCGCCGGTGGCGGGGCCGTCCGCGGCGAACCCCGCGGCCTGCAGCAGCCGCCGCACGTGCGCGAGCCGAAGCTGGTCGCGCGGCTGCGGGCGCACCTTGCGCAGCGGGTCCTCCCGGGCGCCGGCCGGGTCCGGCTCGGCCAGCGGCGTGGTCAGCGCGCCGGACCCGGGATCGGTGACCTTGTGCCGCACCACCAGCACCGGCACGTACCCGGAGCCGGTGCGCACCAGCAGGTCGACCCCGCCCCGCCGGCCACCGCGCTCGTCCCGGGGGAGCTGCGCGCCCCACACCAGCCGGGCGCCGGCGGTGAGCGCCGCGACGGTGGCCCGCTCCCGCTCCTCCGGCCGCCCTTCGGCCGCGATCTCGGTCCACCCGTCCCCGGCGGACCTGGCGATCCGCTCGGCCACCGCCCTGCGGTGCGCCGCCGCGTCGGCGATCCGCTGCTCGGCGGCCGGGTCCGGCGCGGCACGCGGGGCGTCACGCATCGTGGGATCGTTTTCCAGGTGCACGCGACGCCGGCAGCGGCTCACCACGCCGGCCTCGAGCAGCACCGAGGACATCACGTTGTGCAGCGTATGTCGTGCCCCCGACATTCCGTGTGGGGACCACCTTCGGGCGGTCCCGCTCCGCCGATTCTCCGGTGCGCCGGCAGCTCCGCCGGGTCCCGGCCCGCATAGGGTGTCCGTCGCGGATGAGGAAGGGGGCGGAATGGCACGCGGGAAGGACCGGTCGACGCCGGACGAGGGGAAGCTCACACCCCGGCGGGCCAAGCGGCTGATCAAGCTGGCCAAGGTGGTCGGCCCCACGGTGGTGCCGCTGGTGGCCCCGTACGCGCTGCGCGCCGCCGGCGCGTTCCGCGAGGGAGTCGACCGCCTCCGGGCCCGCCGGCTCGGCGTGCCCCCCACCGAGCTGGCCAGGTACACCGGCCACGGCGCCCGGCTGCACGCCAGGATCGCCTCCGCCGCCCGGGCCCTGGCCGAGCTGTCCGAACGGCAGCCGGAAGCGGCCGAGTTCGCCGGGGCGAGCCACGCCACCCTGGCCAAGCTCACCGCCGCGGTCCGCGCCGCCGAGCACATGCCGAGCGCCCGGCGGCGTGCCGCGCACCGGGCCGTCGCCACCGAACTGAACCGCATCGAGGGCGAACTGCTCCGCCGCATCGGCATCTGACAGCCTGTTCCGGAACCTGGCGGCGTTCGTCGAACGGCACCGAGCGGTGCGGCCCGCGCCCGCGACGGCGGGCACGGAGGTACCTCCCGACCAGATCGTTTCGGTATCCGAGCAGGTCAACTGCGGGACGACGAGGATCACACGGGTCGCGCCGACCGCCCCGCGCCGCCGTCCGGACCCATACACTGCTGCACCATGACCGGCCAGTCCGTGCCCACCCGCGGCGGGCCGCGGGTGCTCCGTGGCGGGCTGCTCGCGCTCACCGCGGGGGCGCTCGCGGTGACCGCGCACGGCTTGGCCGGCGGTGGCTGGCCGGACTCCGGGTTCACCCTGCTGCTGACCGCACTGCTGGCCGCGGCGGGCACCGCGCTGGCCGGCCGCAGGCGGGGCCTGCCGGCGATTCTCGGCGCGCTGGGCGCCTCCCAGGTCGCGCTGCACCTGCTGCTCACCGACCTGGACCCGCACCCGGACGCCGGCGCCGGCGGGATGGCGGCGGACTGGCGGGTGATGACGGCCGCGCACACGGTCGCCGTCCTGCTCACCGCGTTGCTGCTGACCAGGGCCGAGGCCGCGGTGTTCGCGGTCGCCGCGGCGATCGCCGCGCTGCTGCCCCGGCGGATGGCGCCGGGGCCGGTGAACGCCGGGCCCCGACAGCGCGTCATCCCCGCCGTGCGGGCCGGCACGGAACTGCGCGTACTGTTCCGCCGCGTCTGCGCCCGGCGCGGCCCCCCTGCCCACTCCTGACCCTCACCGATCACGCGGCGGCGTGCGCCGCGCCTCGGAACACGCCGAGCCGCTCGTCCGGGCCGGCCGCCCGTGGCCGGCTCCGGCCGCCGCGCGACCCGTATCCCCCGCCGGGCGCGCCCAGATTCGTTCCGGGTGGTCCGGCCGACCCTCGATGTCAGGAGTACCCAAGAAATGTCGACAACTCGACTCATCCGCATGGCGGTTCGGGCCGGCACCGCGATGACCGCGGCCGGCCTCATCACGGTCGTCGGGGCTGGTATCGCCTCGGCACACGTCACGGCCCAACCGGGCACGGCCACCAAGGGCGGCTACTCCAAGATCACCTTCCGGGTTCCGGACGAGAGCGACACCGCGGGCACGGTGAAGCTCGAGGTCGACCTGCCGGCCGATCACCCGATCGCGTCGGTGAGCACCAAGCCGATCCCGGGCTGGACCGCCACCGTGACCAAGGCCAAGCTGGACAAGCCGATCAAGTCCGACGACGCGGAGATCACCGAGGCGGTGCGCACCATCACCTGGACCGCCGACCCGGGCACCCGGATCGCGCCGGGCCAGTTCCAGGAGTTCGACGTCTCCGCCGGCCCGCTGCCGGACAACACCGACGAGCTCGTCATCCCGGCGATCCAGACCTACGACAACGGGAACGTGGTGCGCTGGGACGCGCCGCCACCCGCCCCGGGCGCGCAGGAGCCGGAGCATCCGGCTCCCAGCGTCAAGCTGGTGGCCGCCGCGGCCGCGGGCGAGAGCCACGGCGGCCACGACTCGGCGGCGATGACCGACGCGGCGAGCCACGGTGAGGACACCGCCGCGCGCTGGCTCGGCGGGGCCGGCCTGGTGGTCGGCGCGCTCGGGCTCGGCGTCGGGGCCGGTGCCCTGCTGCGTGCCCGGCGACCGGCCGCAGCCGGGGGCGACTCGGCCGGCGACACCGAGGGAGGGCCACGGGCGTGAGGCGCGTGCTGGCCGTCCTGCTGCTCGCGGTGACCGCCGTGCTCGGTCTGGCCACCCCGGCCTTCGCGCACAACGTCCTCCTCGGCAGTGACCCGGCGGACGGGGCGAAGCTCGCCACCGGGCCGGCGAAGGTCACCCTGACCTTCGACCAGCCCGTCCAGTTCGGCTTCAACACCGTCACCGTCACCTCGACGGACGGCGCGCACTGGGAGGCCGGGCCGGCCACCGTGGCGGGCAACGCGGTCTCCGCGCCGGTCCGCCCGCTCGGCCCGGCCGGCGAGTACACGATCGGGTACCGCGTCCTCTCCGCGGACGGCCACCCGGTCACCGGAGCGGTCCGGTTCACGCTGACCACGCCGGGCACCGGAACGCCGGCCAGTGTGGCGCCCACCGGCACCGCGGCGCCCAGCGCGGGCGGTGGCGGCGGCACCCCGGTGTGGCCGTGGATCGTCGGCGCCGTGGTGCTGCTCGCCGCCGGTGTCGTGATCGCGCTCCGGCTCGGGCGTTCGGAGGACGGCCAGCGGTGACCCGCGGCGCGGTCCGCGGCCGGACGGCGCGGCCCTGGCTGGTCACCGGACTCGTGGTGGCCGCGGTTGTCGGCGTGCTCGCCGGCACCGCGGCCACCGCGCAGCCGCCGGTGCCCGGGCTGGTCGGCCCCGGCCCGATGATCCGGTACGGCGTTCCGGTGGCGCGGGTGCTGCTCGACCTCGCGGCGCTGGTCACCGTGGGGCTGAGCCTGCTGCCCAAGCTGCTCGGCTTCGACCGCCCGGCGCACACCGAGCCGGTGCTCGCGGTCGCCCGGCCGGCCGCGGTGGTCACCTCGGCGGTGTGGGTGGTGGCCGCACTGGCCGCACTGGTGCTGCAGACCGCCGAACTCCACCCTGGCGAGCCGGTCACGGTTGGCGACGTGGCCGGCTACGTGCGGCGGATCGGGGCCGGCGAGGGTCTGGTCATCGTGGCCGCGTGCGCGCTGGCGTACCTGGTCGTCGCGGTGCTCGCGGTGCGCTGGGGCGAGACGGTGCCGGCCGAGTTGCGCATCGTGGTCGCGATGTTCGCGGTGCTGCCGCTACCGGTGACCGGCCACGCCGCCAACACCGGCGTGAACCTGCACGACCTCAGCATGATCTCGATGGAGCTGCACGTCATGGCGGCGGTGGCCTGGACGGGCGGGCTGGCCGCGGCGGTCACACTGCTCGCCACCAACCGGGGGCTGCTCGCCGACGTGCTGCCCCGGTTCTCCCGGCTGGCCACCATCGCGCTGGCAACAGTGGCCGTGACCGGCGTGTTCAACGGGTGGTTCGAGCTGTACCTGACCCCCGGCATCCACTGGTACACCGCACTGGCGACCACCGGGTACGGCCGGCTGGTGCTGGTCAAGGTCGCGTGCCTGGTCACGCTGGCGGCGCTCGGCGCGATCATCCGGTACCGGCTGCTGCCCAGGATCGTCCGGCACGAGCGCACCGCGCTGGCCGGCTGGGCGGCCACCGAACTGGCCGTGATGGGCCTGGCCTTCGGCATCGCCGTGGTACTCACCCGCACCCCGGTGATCTCCTGACCGGGCACCGGGCGGTGAGCGGTCCGTCCGGGTCGCCGAGCTGCTCCATGCGGGCCAGCGGGACAGCGGCCGGGCGGATCAGTCCCGCTCGGTGAACTGCGCGGCCGGCGGTCGCTGCTGGCGCATGGCGTTCAGCCGGGCCACCGCGGCGCTGCCGCGCCGCTCCAACTCGCGCCGGTCGATCCAGCCAGCGGCGTAGTGCCGGTACGCCTGGCCGAGCATGACCAGTTCGGCCAGGTAGTCGGCCGCGCGGCGGCGACTGTCCTCGGCCAGCGAGGACAGCAGCGGAAGCTGCGCGTCCACCACCTCGTCGAGAAGTTCGGCGGAGCGTTGCGCCCGCCTGGCCCGCCAACGTGGAACGCCGAAACGAGCACCGATACCCAACACCGTGACAGTTCACCTCGCCGGCCTCGGGGCGCCACGGAGGCGCGAAAGTGGCCGGCGGACCCTCCCGTGCGGGCAGGTGTCCCGCTTCCGCTGGCCTCCGCTCCTGGATTCGCTTCCCCGGGGGCCGGCGTTACGCGTCGGCGCGCGGGCACGGGCGATCAGCGGAACGGCGCCCACCGTTCGGAGGTATCGCCGGAGCGGAACGCCGCCAGCCGGCGTCGCAGTTCCACCCGCACATCCGGGTTGCTGCGCAGGATCGGCAACACGCTGGTGGTCAGCTTCAGCTCGCGCGCCTCGCGGAGCACGGCGAACCCGGACCACCCGGTGACGTCGAACCCGTACTCTCGGGCGAGCGTGCGGTGCCACGGCGGCGGGTGGCCGAACCGCTGGACGCCCACCGGCAGCGGGGTGAGATCCCACTCCCTCGGGCCGAAGCAGGTGGAGTCGAAGTCGCAGAGCACCGGCCCGTCCCGGGTGGGGATGAGGTTGCCCAGGTGCGCGTCGCCGTGCACCACGCCGGGTGGTAGGGGGAACCGCAGCCTGTCCAGCTTGGCCTGCACCTCGGCGCACCGGTCCATCAGGAACCGCCGGTCCGCCGGGGCCAGCTCCTCGGCGTCCGCCACCCGCCGGCGCACGTCGTCCAGCGGCGCCCAGCGGGGCAGGTCGAAGGGCGGCGGGGGAAGCTCGTGCAGCCGGCGGAGCAGCCGGGCCAGGTCGCCCGCGCCGGGCCGTGGGCCGGCCTCCGGGGCGAGTTCCCACAGCGTCGCCACGTACCCGGCAGCGTGCACGGGCTGCTCCAGGCCGGGCACCAGGCGCACCGCGGGCACGTCGTGCTCGGCCAGCCAGCGGGCCACCCGGACGAGCTTGCCCACCCGGTGCTGCATCGCCCGGGAACCGACGATGCGCACCACGATCGGCTGGTCGGCCAGCCGGAACACCGCGTTGCTGGTGAAGCGCAGCAGCCGCGCGCCGCGCGGATCCAGGCCGACGCCGGCGCAGATCTCGGCGAGCGCGGCCCGCAACCGGTCCCGGGTGAACCGACCGTCCAGCGGGGCGTCCGTGAGGGTGACCGACATAACCGCCGCCCGCTACACCCCGATGAACTTCGCGATGCGCTCGGAGAGGTCCCGCGCGTCGGGGTTGTTCCGCCGCTTGTCGGTCTCCTGCTTGAGCGGCAGCATCCGGTCCCTGGCCCGGCTGGACTTCAGCCCCTCGGCCAGCTCGACGGCCTTGCGCCCGATCCGCGCTCCGTGGTCGATGTCGCCCTCGATCAGGTGGTCGGTGGCCAGGAAGGTCATGTTGAACGCCTTGTTCCTGGTCATCTCGTCGCCGTAGGACTCGACCGCCCTGGTCATCGCGGGGATGGCGAACCTGGTGTACTTCCGGTCGACGCGCTGCGCGAGCACCGTGTAGACCGTGCCGATCATCGCGTGCAGGTCGTTCTCGTCGAAGAACCGCACCCACGCCTCGGCGTTCTGCACGTCCGCGCGGGCGAACTCGTCCTTGGTCCGGCCGAGCAGCTTCTGCGCCTGGTCCGCCTTGCCCATCAGGGCGTATGCCCACGCCTCGTTGGCGCAAAGCACCGCGACGGCGAGCTCGGAGCCCGCCTCCTGGGCGGCGATCTGCCCGAGCTGGAACAGCTTCAGCGCGTCGTTGGGCGCCTCCTGGTGCAGGTACACCCGGCCCATCCGGTAGAGGATGTTGGCCACCAGGTGATCGTTGTTGCCCTGCTTGGCCAGCTCCAGCGCCTTGGCGAAGTGGTTGCGGGCGGAGTCCACCAACCCCACGTCGAACGACGTCCACCCGGCGAGGTTCTGCAGGTCGGCAAGGGCGACGAACAGGCGCTCCTTCACCGGCTGCGAGCCGCAGGCCCCCAGCAGTTGCTGGCCCCACGACAGTTGCGCCACGACCGCGTCGCGGCAGAAACCACCCCCGTACTGGAAGTCCAGCGCGCGCAGGGCCCGGGTGGCCGCTTCCACCTGCCGGACGTCCGTCATGCCGATCCGCCCTGGAGCCGGGGTCTGAGTGGGGTTCTGTACCCACGACCCGGAGTCCGCGCCGAACACGGCCGCACCCATGGTGACGGCCGCGGCGTGCGCGAGGAACCTCCGACGCTTCACCGACTCGTCCTCCTCAGCCTGGGAGTCGTCCGTGGCTACGGCGACTCTCACTGCCGTCGCCTCGTCGTAGGCGAGGCCCATGTATCCCCTCGGAATGTTGAGCCCGTCGGCGATCCTCGCCAGCACGTCATAGGCCATGACCTGCCGCCCCTTGAGGATCTCCGACACCTCGGACTGTGACTGGCCGGTGTACGCCGCGATCTGGCGCTGCGAGACCCCGTACCGCCGCAGCAGCCGGTACACGGTGCTGACGTCGCGGTTCAGCAGAGCGTCCCGCATCTCCTGGGACTCCCACACGTCGGGTGTAACGGGAGAGCCACCGGAACCGATGGTATTCATTTGCGACCCCTCACAGTCCGTCGGGCGTCAAGCGCAGAGTAAAGGCATTGATCCAGCCTGGAGAAGTGTGCTTCGGCGAGGCTGATCGGCGCAGCCGAACTTGGCCGACCGCTTACCGTGGGGGGGCGGCCGATCAGCGCTACAGGACCCCATCCGGCCCTCATACCCCCCAATCTAGGTTGTTGTAAGCATGGAGCTAGTACTCCGGCACAGAGAGCGAGCTACGGAGGGGGCCACCGCAGTGGAGCTGGTGGAGTTGGCACGGGGCGCCGGACCAGCGCCCGCGGATGCCGAAGACGGCTCCGAGCCAGCGTCCGGCTGGGTAGGGTCCACGGGTAACCGACGCTGGTGGCGCATCCGCTGCCGGGACGTGGGCAACCGGGACAGATGCCTCACCGTGCTCGCCGACCGGGGAACAGTGGTGCTCGTCGGGCCGCCCGGCGAGACCGCGGTACTGTCCGCCGGCCAGCTCGGCCAGTTGCGGACAGCCCTACGTGAAGCCGCCGACCAGGCGGAAAGGTGACGGTGAGTCTCCAGTGGACGCGATACTCGGCCAGGTTCTGCGGAACGCGGTGTGGGAGCGGCTCGACATGCTCTCCGAACTCGCCACCCGCGCCGACGCCCCCTCCTTGCTGTCCGTCGCGCGGTCCGAACTGCCCCGGCTGACCGAGGGGTGGCGGGCGCTGCTCGCCGAGCACGAGCCCGACGAGCGGGGTAACTGCCCGCAGTGCTCGACCCGGTGGCGCCAGCAGAAGTCGCCCTGCTCGGTGTGGCGCGCCGCATACGAGCACCTGGTCGCCGGTGCGCTCGCCCCCCGGCCGGCCCGCCATCTCCGCGGCACCACCTCGGCGCCGCCCGCGGCCGTCCGCCCGGCGGTCGCCGGAGCGCACTAGCACCAGGACGGGCGGTCCGGCCGGCCCGAACTCCCCGACGCGGGATCGGTCGAGCAACCGCCTCCATGCCGGCGGCCCGGGTCGTCCGTGCCCCCGACCGCGGCGAACCGGGCTCGCCGGCCTCCCGGTCGGCGGCACCGCCGGCACGCACACAACCGAACAGACTTCCGTGGGCCGGTGCCGCTGTGCTCCCCTCCCCCCGACCGGTACCGGCCCGCGGTCTCCAAGCCCGGCGCTGGTGCCCGTTTCCCCGGACGGGCGCCAGCGCCGTCACCATGTCGGGAACGCGGAGAAATCGGGGCACGGTGGTCTACGGCGGCGTCACCGGGTATTCCCGGGCAGAGGCCGGCCACGCGCTCGCCGACCAGAGACCGCCGCCACCGATCCGGCGCGCCGAGCGTGTCCCGCCTCACGACGCCAACCGGCCGTCCGCGACTGCTCGGTACCGGGCAAGATGGGCAGGCCGACTGATGGAGGAGGGACCGTGTCAACGCATGCCGCCCCACTGCGCCGGCGGCCGGTGCAGCAACGCAGCACGCAGCGGGTCGAGCGGATGCTGGCGGCCTGCGCCTCGCTCGTCGACGAGGTCGGCTACGACGGCGTGACCACCACCCTGATCGCCGAGCGGGCCGGGGTCGCGGTCGGCTCGCTGTACCAGTTCTTCCCGGACAAGCGGGCCGTCGTGCAGGCGCTGACCCTGCGCAACCTGGACAGGTTCATGGCAACCGTGGTCGACCGGTTCAGCACGACCCGGCTGGAGCACTGGTGGCACGCGGTCGACACGGTGATCGACGTGTACGTGACCATGCACCGCGAGGTACCCGGCTTCGCCAAGCTGCACTTCGGCGACGTGGTGGACCTTCGCCTGCTGGACGACCGCAGGGACAACAACACGGTGGTCGCGGAGCGGCTGGCCGGGCTGATCGCCGCGCAGTTCGACATTCCCGCGGACGACATCCGGTTGCCCATCGCGGTCGCCGTAGAGGCCGCGGACGGCGTGTTCAAGCTGGCCTTCCGCCGCGATCCCCGGGGTGACGACACGGTGCTCAACGAGGCCAAGGCCATGATCAAGGGCTACCTGTCCACTCGCCTGGGCGAACCCCAGTGAGCGTCATTCAGACCGGCCCAGTGGCCCCGGCCGGCGAGGGCCGTCCGGCCGGTCCAGCGACACCGGGCCGGCCGGCCCGGTGATCGTTTCCATTCGCCGAACGGTGCCGGTTCTGCGCTGAAAAATGCAGGTCAGCTTGGCTCCACCCGGTGAAGAGGGGTCAACCGAAGCAGCGCCCCTCGCCGCGATAGGTGGGAACGGTCCGCGCCACGGTGTCCCCGCGGACGAGATGGAATTCGGTGAACCGCTCGGCCAACTCCCCGGCCTTGGCGTGGCGCAGCCATACCCGGTCGCCCAGCGCCAGCCCGGCCGCGGCCCGGCCGAGGACCGGGGTCTGCACCTCGCCGGCCCCCTCCAGGGCGCGCAGCCGCAACCCGGCCGGTGCGTGCGGCCGAGGCAGCCTGTCCCGGTCGGCCGGCCCGGAGGCCAGGTAGCCGCCGGCGAACAGGGTGGCTGACCGGCGCCCCGGGCGGCGCACCACGGGCAGCGCGAACAGCGCCGCCGGCTGCGGCCGGAAGCCCCGGTAGCCGTCGAAGAGCGCCGGGCCGAGCAGCCCGGACCCCGCGGTCAGTTCGGTGATCGCGGGCTCGGCGGCGGTGCTCTCCAGGCTCCCGGTGCCGCCGCCGTTGACGAACTCCAGGTCCGCCTCGGCGCGCACCGCGGCCACCACGGCGGCCCGGCGCTCGGCGAGTTCGGCCGCGGATCGGCGTCGCATCCAGCGCACCACGGCGCCGCGCAGCGGGCGTCCCGGCGGGGCGTCGCCGATGCCGGCGATCTGCCCCTCGTAGGCCATCAGGCCGACCAGCCGGAATCCGGGGCGGTCGGCGATGTGCCGGGCCAGCGCCGCCGCCTGAGCCGGCGTGCGCACCGGCGAGCGGAGCGGGCCGACGTGCACCCCGGGCAGCGGGCGCCAGCCCGCGTCCACCTCCAGGCACACCCGCACCTCCGGGTGCGCCGGCCCGAGCGCGTCGTCCACCACGTCGAGGTGTGCGGTGGAGTCGACCATCACGGTGACCGTGTTCCCGGCCCGCTCGTCCGCGGCCAGGTCGCGCAGCGCCGAGCGGTCCACCGTGGGGTAGCCGATCAGCAGGTCGTCGGTGCTGCCGAGCCGGGACAGCCACAGCGCCTCGGTCAGCGAGTAGCACATCAGCCCGGTGAACCCCGGCATGCCGAGCACGCGTTCCAGCAGGTGCCGGCAGCGCACCGACTTGGTGGCGACCCGGATGGGCCGCCCGCCCGCGCGGCGCACCAGGTCCGCCGCGTTCCGCTCGAACGCGTCGAGGTCCACCACGGCGAACGGCGGGTCGAAGGACTTCGTCGCCGTGTCGTACCGCAGGCTCGACTGCTTGGCTGACACCCGAGTAACGGTACGTCCGTGGCGGTTGAGATGTGAATAGCTTTCACCTATTTTCTGTGCACCAGCTCACAGTGCGCGGGGGACGTTCGGTTGTTCGGCCGGGCGAACAGCTCTTACCGGTTGGAGGTTGCCGTGCCCGCTCGACCCGTCGGCCAGGCCGCCGCGGCAGGGGCCGTGCGGTGGACGAACTGGGCCCGCACGGCGAGTTGCGCACCCGCCAGGGTGGCCCGCCCGCGCAGCACCGAGGAGATCGCCGAGGCGGTCGCCTCGGCCGCGCGGGACGGCCTTGCCGTGCGGCCGAGGGGCAGCGGCCACTCGTTCACCGGCGTCGCGACCACCTCCGGGGTCGCGGTGGACCTGGCCGCCTGGTCGGGCGTGGTCGCGGTGGACGGTGAGCTGGTCACCGTGCGGGCCGGCACCCCGCTGCACCGGCTCAACGCGGAGCTGGCGGCGCTCGGGCTGGCACTGCCCAATCTCGGAGACATCGACCGGCAGACTGTCGCGGGCGCGATCTCCACCGGCACCCACGGCACCGGGGCGCGGTTCGGCGGGCTGGCCACCGGAGTGCACGCACTGGAGCTGGTGACGGCGGACGGGTCGGTGCTGCGCTGCGCCGAGGACGAGCGGCCCGAGCTGTTCGCCGCGGCCCGGGTCGGGCTGGGCGCGCTCGGCGTGATCAGCACGGTGACCCTGCGCTGCGTGCCGGCGTTCGTGGTGCGTGCCCACGAGTACCCGGCGCGGCTGGACGCGGTGCTGGCCGAGTTCGGCGACCTGACCGAGCGCGAGGACCACGTGGAGTTCCACTGGTTCGTCCACTCCGACCGGGTGCTGGTCAAGCGAAACGAGCGGCTGCCGCAGGGCACCCCGGCGCGGCCGATGCATCCCCTCCGCAGGTTCTACGAGTACGAGGTGATGGAGAACGCCGCGTTCGGTCTGGTCTGCCGGCTGGGCCGGGCGGTGCCCCGGCTGGTCCCCCGGCTGAACCGGATGTGCGGCGCGTTGCTGTCCGAGCGCGCCTACTCGGACGCGTCGTACCGGGTGTTCACCACGCCACGGCGGGTGCGGTTCGTTGAGTCGGAGTACGCCTTACCCCGGGAACGCCTGCACGACGTGCTGGCCGAGCTGCGGTCGGCGGTACGTGTGCTGCCGCACCCGGTGATCGTGCCGGTCGAGGTGCGGGTCGCGGCCGCGGACGACATCTGGCTGTCCACCGCGTACCGCCGGGAGACCGCGTACGTGGCGGTGCACCAGTTCCTCGGCATGCCGTACCGCGAGTACTTCGACGCCTTCGAGGCCATCGCCGCGGCGCACGGCGGCCGGCCGCACTGGGGCAAGCTGCACGGCATGGATGCGGCCGGGCTGCGCGAGCGCTACCCGAGGTTCGAGGACTTCCGCCGGGTGCGCGCGGAGCTGGACCCGGCCGGGGTGTTCCGCAACGACTACCTGGACCGCGTGCTCGGGCCCGCCGGTTAACCGGGCAGCCCCGCCACGGCCTGCGCCACCGGCGTGTCGCCGGAGACCAGTTCCAGGGTGAGCCCGGCGGTGCGCGGTTCGTCCAGCAGCGCCATCAGCACCGCGGCCACGTCGTCCCGGGGCACCTCGCCGTAGGGCACGCTCGGGCCCAGCCGAACCCGGCCGGTGCCGGCGTCGTCGGTGAGCCGCCCGGGCCGCAGGATGGTCCAGTCCAGGGCGCGGCCGCGGAGATCCTCCTCGGCGGCCTTCTTGGCGCGCAGGTACGCGGCGAACACCTCGCCGGTGCCCGGCGCCTCGGCCCGGTCCAGGCCCATCGCGCTGACCTGGAGGTAGCGCCGCACGCCGGCGCGCTCAGCGGCGTCGGCGAGCAGCACCGCGGCGGCCCGGTCGACGGTCTCCTTGCGGGTCGCCCCGCTGCCCGGCCCGGCGCCGGCCGCGAACACCACGGCGTCCGCCTCGGTGAGGTGCCCGGCGACCTCGTCGACGCCGGCCACCTCGAGGTCGCAGAGCACCGCCTCGGCATCCAGCGCCCGAAGATCGTCGGCATGGTCGGGGTTGCGGACCAGGCCGACCGGCAGGTCGTCCCGGGCGACGAGCAACCGCGCCAGCCGCTGCGCGATCTTGCCGTGCCCGCCCGCGATCACCACCCGCATGATCTACAGACCCTAAGCGGGACGGTGCCGGCCCGCACCTTCGGGGTGCCGGTCAGCAGGTGGCGAGCAGCTTCTCGTAGACCACCTCGTGCACCCAGCGGGACAGCGAGGTCTGCTCGGGCGCGCCGCCGCGCTGCCCCGCCACGTCCAGGGTGACCTCGCCCTCGGGGTCGGCGAGCAGCACGGCGACCCCGTGCCGGCGCACCCTCGGCAGACAGTTGGCCAGGTAGTCCCTGGTCAGCGCGGCAGAGGAGGGCAGGACCATGGCGACGTTGCCGTACCGGGCGAAGGGGACCGCGGAGGCGAGCGCGGTCCGCCAGTGCCGGGCCACGGCGAAGGCGCCGACGATGCGCACGGCCTGCGGGGGGACCCGGCCGGCCATCTCCGGCCAGAACCAGGTGCTCACCGCGACCCGGTCGGGTACCGGGCCGCAGCCCAGGCACAGCCGCTCGGCGTGCGCCTCGGGTACCAGTTCCGCGCAGACGACGATCTTGCGGCCAAGGAGGGTCATCTGCGGCAACACGACGCCTGGCCAGCCAAGCACCTCACCCGCTCTGGCGGCGAGCTGGTGTGGCGCGGCCGGGAGATCGGCGACCGGGACAGCAGTTGCCGACGGCGTCTGCACGTCGCTCCGGACTGCCGATTGGCCTGGCGTGCGGCTCACGAGTCTCGCCTCCCTCAGCAGTCGCGACGGTGGGTCCGCCGCGATCGACCGATGCACACATTAGCCTACCAGGCGGGCGGCGGCTTTCTTACCGCCTGACAGCGCCCCTGCGATTGGCGGCGCCGGGCGATCGGCGACCGGTCGATGACCGGTCAAGGGACTTCAGCCCGACGGTGCTGCCATCCGGGTGACGTCGCGACACAGTCGTGACCTTTGATTTCCGGAGGGATCAACCGTGAGTAGAACCGATCCCCACGTGGGTCATCGGAGACACCGGCTGGCCGCGAGACGTCGGGGAGCAGGTGCCGCCCGAACGGGGCGCCCACACCCTTGTCGACCATGCCCGAAACTCGGCCCCCTGCTTCACTGGCACCGGGCTGACCTGCGGCGTCGATGACGTGTCCCGGCCGACGCCACGCGGCCCGCCCGGCTCGCCGGCGCGGACGAGTGACCGTGGCAACCCTGCGGTGGTAGCCGGAGGCGACCCGCCGCCGAACGTGTGACCTGCGCCGGTGCCGCTCGTCGCAGACCGGGCTTCGGTCGGCGCGGTCAGCGGTCGCGGACGCCGCCCACCGCGTGCCGGGCACCACCCGCGCCCCACCGGTATACCTCTACCCCCATAGGGTATAAACGAAGGAGCGCTTCGTTCCCCGACCGACCGGGTCGGCCGCGCGGGGCGCCACGAGCAGACGGGGAGCGACAACCATGCCGGGCTACGCCGACCGGAAGGCCGACCACCTGCGCCGCCTGCGGCGGATCGAGGGGCAGGTGCGCGGCCTGCACCGGATGATCGAGAATGACGAGTACTGCATCGACGTGCTCACTCAGATCTCCGCCGCCACCCGGGCGCTGCAGGCGGTGTCCATCGCACTGATGGACGAGCACCTGCGGCACTGCGTGGCCGACGCGATCGCCCAGGGCGGCGACGTCGCCGAGGACAAGGTCCGCGAGGCCAGCGACGCGATCGCCCGCCTGGTCCGCTCCTGAGAGCGATCCGAACCCGGGGAGGGCGAAGGCCATGACCGAGAGGCACGCTCGATGAGTTCCACCACCCAGCACGCTCGCACCACCGAGGTCCGGCAGCTCGAGTTGAGCATCGGTGGGATGACCTGCGCCTCCTGCGCCGGGCGCATCGAACGCAAGCTCAACAAGCTGGACGGCGTGACCGCGACGGTCAACTTCGCCACCGAGAAGGCCAGCGTCACCTTCCCCGCCGACCTCACGCCGGAAGACCTGGTGCGGGTGGTGGAGAACGCCGGTTATACCGCCGAACTCCCCACCGCTTTTCGCAAGGATGGGGAACGTGACGGCGATCGGGAGGACCCGGTCCGCTCGCTACGGCAGCGCCTGCGGGTCTCCACGGCGCTGGCCGTCCCGGTGATCCTGCTGGCCATGGTGCCGCCGCTGCGGTTCCCCGACTGGCAGTGGATCTCCCTGACCCTCGCCGCCCCGGTAGTGGTGTGGGGTGCGTGGCCGTTCCACCGGGCCGCGTGGACCAACGCTCGGCATGGCGCCGCCACCATGGACACGCTGATCTCCCTCGGCGTGACCGCCGCCTTCGGTTGGTCGCTGTACGCGCTGCTCTTCGGGTCCGCCGGGCAGGCCGGCACGGGGCACGGCTTCGACCTCACCTCCGGACGCATGGACGGCGCGAGCCAGATCTACCTGGAGGTCGCCGCCGGGGTGACCGTCTTCATCCTGGCCGGCCGCTACTTCGAGGCCCGCGCCCGCCGCCGCGCCGGCTCGGCGCTGCGCGCCCTGCTGGAACTGGGCGCGAAGGAGGTCGCGGTGCTGCGCGGCGTCCGCGAGGTCCGCATCCCCGTGGCCGACCTGCGCGTCGGCGAGACGTTCGTGGTCCGGCCCGGGGAGAAGATCGCCACCGACGGCGTCGTGGTGGACGGCAGCTCCGCGGTGGACGTCAGCATGCTCACCGGCGAGTCCGTGCCGGTGGAGGTCCGCCCTGGGGATGCCGTGGTCGGCGCGACCGTCAACGCCGGCGGCCGGCTGGTCGTGCGCGCCACCCGCATCGGCGCCGACACCCAGCTCGCCCAGATGGCCAAGCTGGTCGAAGAGGCACAGAACGGCAAGGCCGCCGTGCAGCGGCTGGCCGACCGCATCTCCGCCGTCTTCGTCCCCATCGTGATCGGCCTGGCCGCCATCACCGGGGCGGCGTGGTGGGCGGCCGGCGCGGGCGCCACGGCCGCGTTCACCGCGGCGGTCGCCGTGCTGATCATCGCCTGCCCGTGCGCGCTGGGCCTGGCCACCCCGACCGCGCTACTGGTCGGCACGGGACGCGGCGCGCAGCTCGGCATCCTGATCAAGGGCCCGGAGGTGCTGGAGTCCACCCGCCGCGTGGACACCGTCGTGCTGGACAAGACCGGCACCGTCACCACCGGGAGGATGAGCCTCGTCGCCGTGCACCCTGGCGACGGAGTCGACGGCGATGAGGCGCTGCGGCTGGCCGGCGCACTCGAGGACGCCTCCGAGCACCCGATCGCCGCGGCCATCACCGCGGGCGCCCGGGAACGCGCCGGCGACCTGCCCCCGGTCGAGGAATTCACCAACCACGAGGGTCTCGGCGTGCAGGGCGTCGTGGATGGGCACGCGGTGCTAATCGGGCGCCCCGCACTGCTGGAACAGTGGAGCACGCCGCTGCCCGAGGACCTGCGGCTGGCGCGCAAGCAGGCCGAAGCGGCCGGCCAAACAGCGGTCGCCGTGGCCTGGGACGGTCAGGCCCGCGCCGTGCTCGCCGTCGCTGACACGGTCAAGCCCACCTCCGCCGAGGCCGTCCGCGGCCTGCGCGCGCTCGGGCTCAGCCCGGTGCTGCTCACCGGGGACAACGAGGCCGCGGCCCGCGCGGTGGCCGAGCAGATCGGCATCGGCGAGGTCATCGCCGAGGTGCTGCCAGCAGGCAAGGTGGACGCCGTGAAACGCCTGCAGGCCGAGGGGCGGGTGGTGGCCATGGTCGGCGACGGGGTCAACGACGCCGCCGCGCTGGCCCAGGCCGACCTCGGCCTGGCCATGGGCACCGGCACCGACGTGGCCATCGAAGCCTCGGACCTCACCCTGGTACGCGGCGACCTCCGTGCCGCGGTCGACGCCATCCGCCTGTCCCGGCGCACGCTGCGCACCATTAAGGGCAACCTGTTCTGGGCGTTCGCCTACAACGTGGCCGCCCTGCCGCTGGCCGCGCTCGGCCTGCTCAACCCCATGATCGCCGGCGCCGCCATGGCGCTCTCCAGCGTCTTCGTCGTCTCCAACAGCCTGCGACTGCGCCGCTTCACCACCGCGACCGGGCGGTGAGCTCCCCCGCCGCCCGTGCGTGGTGCCGCTGGTGGCGTACCACTCGATCGCGCCGTACTAGAAGTTGTTGCGCCGCCCGCCGATGATCGCGAACTCGTCGCTGACCGGGTAGCCGAGGCGGCTGCGTTCCCAACCGAGCGCGCGGCCCACTGCTGCCGGATGGCCCCGTACACCGCCCAGGCACCGCGGTTCGGCGTCCAGTAGATCGACCCACCACCGCTACCGTTGACGGAGTACTCGGCGGTGGCACCGAGGATGTCGGTCGGGGTGAAGGTGACCGTCTGGTGGATCACATCACCGGGCGCGAGCACCTGGCCTTCGGCGATGGGGTTGTCGGTGGAGAACACTCCGGTCGGTGCTTTGGCCTTGGTGATCGTCAGCGGCACGGTGCCGGTGTTGCTGATGTCGAAGGTCTTGGTCACCGACTGTCCAACCGGGACGGTGTTGTAGTCCAGGCCCTTCGGGGTGACGGTGAGTTGCGGTTGGCTGGTGAGCGCGGTGCCGGCCAGCGACACGGCGACCGAGCCGGCGTCGCCGTTGACCACGAGTTGGCCGCTGTCGGCGGTGCCGGTGTCGCCGCCGGTGGTGGGCGCGTAGGTCACGGTGACCACGGTGGAGGCGCCCGGCTGCAGGAGCGTGCCGGCGGCGGGCAGGTTGGTGGCGGTGAACGGCGCTGCCGGCGCGGTGGTGCCGGTGATGGTCTCCGGCTGGGTGCCGGTGTTGACGATGTTCACGCCGAGGGCCTTGGCTGCGCCGGTGCGGACCTGGCCGAAGTCCACTTCGAGGCCGTCCGGCGATCCCTGGATGGTCACCGGGAATCCGCTGCGCTCAGCGCCGCTCGCCGCGTCCAGCGCGTGCAGGTACCAGTGCGGCTGGGTGGCATCCGGCCCGTCGTTCACCTTCGACGTCAGATACACCGCACCGGTCGCCGGGCTGTGCCCCACCCCGACGGGTCACCCCCATACCTGGTGAGATGGCTCGACGGACACGAGGGATTGGTTTTCCCCGGTCCGGACAGCCGCGTCGTGGCGCACGCCTCGCACGACCACGTGGCCTTCTGACCGGTATCCGGTGACCTGCTCAGCTAGGAGGTACGCACCATCCTCGACGACCCGATGACCCGCCGCTGGTTCGGCTGGTACTGGCGCACCGTCTCGCCGGCATTCCGGCCATCATGCGAGCCACGCCAAGCGCCGCGAAGCGGACCGCTGAATCCACCGCGCGCGGGTGACCGGCCGGCTGCACCGGTGACCGGCTGCACCGAGGTCACCGCGGTGGCGCCTCCTTGCGTGCCTACCGGCGCCCCAGGCCGGAGTCGCGCCGCTGGCTCCGGCTGGCCAGGGCCGCCGCCGTGCCCGCGGCGAGGATGGCGTTGACCAACCGGCTGCCAGCCAGCCAACGACGCCATTCCGTCCGGCGGATGCCCTACCACATCGGAGGCTCAGGGAACGCCGTCGCGCCACGTGGCTGCACAGGATCGCGCCCACGCCCACTCGATCGAGCGGTTGCGTGACACGTGCGCAACAGCAGCCGACACCGGAGGAACCGCCGGCCTTCCCGCATCGGCGCTCTCACCAGGCGACACCGGCGTGGAGCAACGGCGCTTCCTGGGTATGAGGCGACCTCGGACTGGGTGTTCACCGTTCGCGGGTGGCGGCCCCTGGCCTGGGTACGCCGGGGGCCCGTGGCCGGGGTACGCGCCCGCGGGTGAGCATCCGCGTGCGTGGTGGAGCCCGCCGGAGCCGGTGCCGCAGCGTGTCGACCGCGTAGGGACCGGCACCGAGCACCGCGATCAGCAGGAAGAACCAGGAGTACAGCGCCGCCAGTTCCCCCGCGTTCTGGATCGGTAGGGGTGCCCGAGGTTGGTGCACGCTGAAGTACGCATATGCCATCGTGCCCGAGCACACGATCGCCGCCGGCCGGGTGAACAGACCGAGCAGGATCAGCCCACCGCCGACAAGCTGAATCAATCCCGCCCACCAGGACGGCCACTGACCCAGGGGTTCGGCCGCGCCACGGCGGCCGAACCCGCCGCCCAGCACGCCGAAGAGGGCCGCCACGCCGTGCAGCATGAACAGGAACGACACCACGATCCGCACGGTGGACAGCACAATTCCACTGAGACTATCCAAAGAACGCTGCATCACAATCTCGCACCCATCGCGTGTCCCTCTGGACGCCCATGCATGTGGCGTACCCATAGATTATCCGCACCGAGATGCCCTCAATCTGATCCACATCGAGGGGTTCGACCCATATGCGGGTAGCGGCCGCCTGATCAACTCTGATGGGCGTGACGGCGGACGACGCCACCGACCGACTTGCGGTCGCCGATATGAATCACCTTGATCGAGAACAAGCGGGTGCTCCCGCAGCGCGAAACGGCCGCATGCGCTGGCGCTTCGGCACGCGGGCATAGCGGCCACACGGCCCTTCCGGTCCGCTATAGCCGGGCGGTGCCGATGATGCCGCACCATGGCTCACCATGGCTGGGCTGACGTGTTCGGGCGTCTCCGGCGGTGTCCTCCTCGCCTGCGGGGTTGGTGGGTGCGTCCTCACGCCAACGCCAGTTGGCCGTCGCAGACGTGTTTCCTGCGCTCAATCTGGCCAGTAATGGCGTTCTGGTAAAGGCAGTGCCAACCACCGTTACGCGGATGTGGCACATATCGACAGTGCCTGTGAATCCGCGCGCGGTTAGCTGCCTTCCTCTATGGCCAAGCTGTTTTCTTGACGCAGACGGGAGCGGATGTAATGTCTATGACGTCCGTGTTGGACAAGAATGTTCCATGGGAAGGAGTTCTCGTATGTTTGGTGGCTTTGGTGGCTTTGGTGGTCGAGGCTTCTTCGGCCGGGGCTTCTTCGGCCGGGGCTTCTTCGGCCGCGGTTTCGGTCGCCACTGCTGTTGGTGGTGGTGGTGCTAACCTAGGTGCTGCCGGGGCGGCGACCCAGGGGTCAACGCGATGGCGTCCGAGGGTCGCCGCCTCATTAACTCGCTCCGGTGGTCAATGCCCGGCCGCCATGCCGGCGGCTGGCGCTGAAAATCCATCGGAGTGCCCTGTATCGGGCCGATTCCCACTCCGGAACCGTCCTTTTGAAACCTTTTCACCTCGGCTGGGTCTGCAGGATTCTGCTCGCCAGATGCCGCGCTATGCCGGCGGTGGAGGCGTCGACCCTGGCCTGAGCCGGTACGTCCCCTCGCCGGCTCGGCCAGGGTCTGCTTTTTTGGTCAGGAGCCGCCAACCAGTGGTCACCGCAACATTGGCCGGCTCGCCGCCGGTGTGTGTCATCGGGCCTGGGTCGGCACGTCCTCGAGAGGAGTGTCCGGGTCGGCCAGCCGCTTCGTGTCGACCGGGCGGCCGGCGAGGATGAGGGCCTTGACGGCGTCGGTGACGTCCCAGACGTTGACGTTCATGCCGGCAAGTACCCGGTCGCGGGCGTCCAGCCAGAACGCGATGAACTCCCGGCTCGCGGTGTCGCCGCGCACCACGACGCGGTCGTAGTGGCCGGCCGGGGCGTGCCCGAGGTACTCCATGCCGAGGTCGTACTGGTCGGTGAAGAAGTAGGGGAGCTCCTGGTAGCTGGCCGGGCCGCCGAGCATGGTGGTGGCGGCCGTCGCGGGTTGGTGGAGCGCGGTGGCCCAGTGCTCCACGCGTACCCGGATGCCCAACACCGGGTGCTTGGCGTTGGCGATGTCGCCGACCGCGCAGATGTCGGGGTCGCTGGTGCGCAGCGAGGCGTCGGTGAGGACGCCGTCGCTGACGGCGAGGCCCGCGCGGTCGGCGAGCCCGACGTTGGGCGCCGCGCCGATGCCGACCAGCACGGCGTCGGCGGGCAGGGTGGTCCCGTCGGCGAGCCGGACGCCGGTGGCGACCCCGCCGGTGGTGGTGATCTCCGCCAGGTGTGTGTCGAGGCGCAGGTCGACCCCGTGATCGCGGTGCAGGTGGGCGAACACCGTGGCGAGTTCCGGTCCGAGGGCGCCCAGCAGCGGCAGGTGCGCGGCCTCGATGACGGTGACCTCGACGCCGCGCTCGCGTGCCACGGCCGCGACTTCGAGGCCGATCCAGCCACCGCCGATGACGACCAGTCGCTGCGCGGTGTCCAGCGCGGCGCGCAGTGCGGCGGCGTGCTCAAGGTCGCGCAGGTAGTGCACCCCCTCGGCGTCCGCACCGGCCACCGGCAGGCGACGCGGCCGCGACCCGGTGGCCAGCAGCAGCTTGCCGTAACCGAGACGCCCGCCGTCGGCGAGGTCGACCTCGTGGGAGTCGCGGTGCAGTGCCGTGGCGGGCGCGCCGAGCCGCAACTCGACGTCGTGCTCCTGGTACCAGGTTTCCGGATGGACGGTGAACTCCTCGCGGGTCACCTTGCCGGCGAGGAAGTCCTTGGACAGCGGTGGCCGCTCGTACGGCAGGTGCGATTCCTGGCCCACCAGCACCAGCGGTCCGTCGAAGCCCTGCTCGCGGAGCGCCTCGGCGGCTTTCGCGCCGGCCAGCCCACCGCCGACGATCACGAAGGGCGCAGTGGTCATGTCGTGGTTACTCCATTCCTGTTCCCAGGGGACGCCTCAGGGGTGGATCCCGGTGAGCGCGAAGAACTCCTGCCGGGAGCGCGGGTCTTCGCGCAGCACGCCGAGCAGCGTGGAGGTGACGGTGTCCGAGCCCACGGCCTGGACGCCACGCAGTGTCATGCAGGTGTGTTCGGCCTGGATCACCACGCCAACGCCCTTCGGGCGCAGCTGCGTGTCCAGCCAGCCGGCGATCTGCTTGGTCAACCGTTCCTGCACCTGCGGTCGGCAGGCGAAATGCTCGACCACCCGGGCCAGCTTGGACAGCCCGAGGATGCAATGCCGTTAAGTTTGGGTGTTTGGGCAGGCCAGTAGGGGGGTGGCCGGGCCGGTATGGCGGATGTTCTGGTCGGTGGGGCGTTTGACCCGGTAGGAGTTGTGCCGGGCGCGTTTGACGGCG
>NZ_BJFL01000011.1 GCF_005405885.1 Gandjariella thermophila | reverse complement strand
CCATGATGGCAGGGCAGGCACGGTCTCTCCTGTGATCACGAAGCGTCAGCAACTTCATGATCACCGAGCCCGTGCCTGTGCCACATCCGGGGTCAGCGCACCACTCCAATCTGCGCGACCTCTTAATGGAGGAGTTGGGTCAGCACAAGGTCGCCGACCTCGCCTGCGAGGGCTCCGTGGTTGCCACGACCGACTCACCGAGCAGTTGGGCTCCTTCTGTGAGCGGTGGCAGGTCGGGGTGACGGCCCTGACGCAGGACGGTCACGGGTTGGCGCGGAACCTGCTCGACACCGTCGCGGCCTACCGGGACAACGAACAGCGCTGCGAGCAGGTACTGCGTCGCGTGCTCGAGGGGGACGAGGCACGTGACTGAGTTAGGGCAGAGCCGCGATCCGCGGGAGTTGGTACCTGGTGACGCGGCAACGCTGCGCGGGACCGCGGAGTCGATGACCCGGATTGGTGAAGCGCTCAACCGGGTCGGCGAAGGTCTGACCCGCTTGGACGACGGCGGGTGGCAGGGTGCCAGCGCGGAGGCGTTCCGCGCCTACTTCGATGGGCAGCCCGCGAAGTGGATCGCCTGTGGTGATGCCTTCCACGCGGCCTCCGAGGCAGTGCACGGGTATGCCTCGACGCTGGAATGGGCGCAAGGCGAGGCGCAGCGGGCGATCGGGTTATGGGAGCAGGGCCAGCAGGCCATCGCCCAGGTCCAGTAGGCCTACCAACAGCAGTTCAGCGAGCTGACGGCTGCCCAGGGTGTGGCAGCTACGCCGCCTGCGTTCTCCGACCCAGGGGAGGGGCTGCGTCAGCAGGCCCTCGAGGTGCTGGGGCGGGCCCGCACGCAACTGCACTCGGCCGGCGAGGAGAGCGCGGCCGTGGTCGCCCGGGCTCAGGAGCAGGCGCCGCAGCAGCCGAGCCTGTTCGACCAGGCCGTGGATGCGGTCGAGGGCGCGGTAGAGGACGCGGGGACGTGGGCGGCGCAGGCCGGAGAGGACCTCGTTGGTGACGTCGTGCGGGCCGGCGGCGATGTGGTCGATGACCTTGGTGTGGGTGTGGGCAAGTTCGCCGGCGATGTCACCCGGGCCGTCGGCGATGCCACCGGCGGCCTGCTCAAGGACATCGGCGAGGCCACCGGCCTGGATGCGGTGAGTTCGGCCGGGCAGACCGTGGCACAGTCCGTCGACGCCGCCGGGGACACCGCGGAGGACTTCCTCGTCGGGGAGGCCGCCTACGCCCGCAACGAGACCTACAACGCCGCACACGACATCGACGGCCGCAGCCCGGCCGTGCGGGTGTACGTGGATGAAGACGAATTCCCCGAGGCGGCGCAGCACATCGACGAAGCGCAGGACGGTACCTCCTGGCGGGGCCACGAGCAGGTGGACAAGCAGCAACCCTCGGAGGTCACTCTCGACCGGGAGCACGCCCTGCAGCACCGGCGGGAGGCGCTGCGCGGTGTCCCCACCCAGCCCGGCAGCGACCGCGATGAGTACCCGCTGGCCATGTTCGACGAGGGCGGTGCCGGCGCCAGCGTGAAGTACATCAACCCGCACGACAACCGCGGCGCCGGCGCGACCATCAACGCCCAAACCCGCGGCCTCGAAGACGGCCACAAGGTCGTCATCAACACCTACTGATGACCGCCGCCCCCACCAGCGCGCTGGCGGAACTGCTGCGCCGCGGCCGCGCACCGCTCGGCCCGCCGGTGCGCGTCGACTTCGGCCCGACCACTGGGCCGTTGAGCGAGTTGGCCGAGGTGCTGGTGCACACCAACGGGTTCACGGTCTTCAATGCCGGCATCCAGCTCTTTCACGCCGGGCCGCGCGGGCTCGGCCCCGAACTGGCGGTGTGGAACGCACGCGGCACGTGGAAGGACACATACGCCGGCCTGGTCGACCGTCTGCTCTGCTTCGCCCAGGATCTGCTCGCCGTGCAGTTCGCCATCGCCGAGAACTGTCACGTTGTGGCCGTCGATCCGGAAACGGCTGGCCGCACCATCCTTGGCGACTCGCTGGACGCCTGGGCACAATGGTTGCTGGATGACCCGGATGTCCACGGCACGTGGTCGCTAGCCACGGCCTGGCAGGACACCCCACGGCCCATCAAGAACGCCTCGTCCCGCGCCGGATGTTCGTGCTCGGCGGCGGCTACGACCCCGACAACCTCCTCGCCCGCGACGCCGTGGCGGCAATGCGGATTCGCATCCCGCTGGCCCAGCGCCTGCACCACACCCCCGACGGCACCCGCATGCACCTGTCTCGCCCACGACCACCATTCGACCGCGAGGTCCCGCCCATGAGCCTCGAGCGCACCACCCGCGAACTGTCCGTCTTCGCCGACTACAACGTCTTCTTCCTGCTCGCCGCCGACGCCGCACCGCCGGGGCCGAAGACCGGCTGGGTCGACGAGGTCATTACCCACATGATCGCCGCGCGACCCGGGGTTGTGTGCATCGGCACTGCCCGACGCATGGACGTCCCGGTCACCATCGGCATCCAGGACCGGCCACCCACCGAGGACTTCGAGCGTTGGGATCAGGTCACCGAGGCCAGCATCACCACCCGAGGTGGGCTGCGCATCGTCGGCGGGTCAGACACCCCCGCCGGGGCGCCCGAACTCGCGGTCCCCGCGGGCAGGTACCGGGTCCGCGTCCACACCGGCGGGTTCGACACTCTCTCTCCGGATGGTCTCGACGGCGAGGACCGATACCACCTCGTTCTGTGGCCGGCCGTCCATGAGCCACCTCGGGTGATCAAACGCTACCCAGGCACGTTGCCCGGCGGCTGAACCCGGCCCACCCGCGGCGGGGTGCTCAGGCTCGCGCCAAGGCCGCCGCCCGTGAGTCCGGCTCGCTGAGCCTGCTCGCCCACGCCACGGCCGAACAAGCCTTCGTCTTGGTCGATCTCAGCGAGGCCGATCTCGCGGTCGAGCAGCTCGCCCACGCCCGCGCCCTCGCCGACCACGCCGCGCCAGCCCTACTACGCGCGTGGCTGGCCGCCGCCCACGGCGAAGGACTCGCCGCCGTCGGCCACCGGGACGACGCCTTACGCGCGTTCGACGCGGCCGGCTCGTTACTCCCCGCCGACCCCGTGGACGCTTCGCTGCCGTTTCTGTTCCTCGGTGGCGCGCACCTCGACCGCTGGCGCGGCCACGCCCTCGCCCGCCTCGGTGAGCCGGAGGCGATCGACCAACTCACCGGCGCCCTCCCGCGCCTGCCGGATGCCTTCACCCGCGCCCGCACCGGGATGCTGGTCGATCTCGCCTACGCCTACGCCGCCACCGGAGACAGAGACGCCGCGCTGTCGTACGCACGACAAGCGCGGCGCCTCGCCCTCCAGATCCGCTCCGATCGCCACCAGCGGCGCCTAAGCGGGCTGATCCTGCCCGGCGCCACCGCCTCCGGCGCCGCGTGAGGCCAGGTAGTACAGCAGCGCCACCATCGTCCCCGACCCGAGCAGCTCCTTCCGCTGCGCCAACTCGGGGACGCGGTTCAGCGGCACCCACTCCACCCGGCCGACTTCCTCGGTCTCGGTGGGCTCGCCGATGTGCTTCGCCTCCCGCCACAGGTACACGTCTACGGGTGCGGTGACCTGCCCCGGCAGCGGCTCGAAGCTCACCAGGTGTTCCGGCTCGCCTACCGGCTCCCATCCGCTCTCTTCGGCCGCCTCCCGTGCGGCGGTCACGGCGGCTTCCTCGCCGTCGTCCACCATCCCGCCGAGCAGCTCATACCCCCACTGCTCCGTGGCGAACCGGTACCGCCACAGCATCAGCGCCTCGTCTCGGTCGTTGACCACCAGCGCGATCGCGATCCGTGCCAAGTGGACAACGTGGTACTCCCACCGCTCCCCGTTCGGAGCCTGCACATCCACCAAGCCGACCCGGACCCACCGGTTGTCATAGACCAGCCGCTCCCCGTATGTCTGCCACGCTCCGCGCTCCTCAGCCACACCCGCAGCCTACGGATCGTTGAAGGGGTATTACCAGGGCATCGGTAGGCATAGACGAGGGGTCGACTGCTTGGCGGCGCCCGACCTCGTATTGGCTCTCAAACACGAGAACTCTCAGGCGGGCGGTTGCAGATCACGAGTTTCGTCGGCTGGCGCGGTAGGCCAGGACTGCTAGTTCGTTTCTCAGTGCCGTCGGCATAGGATGGCCATCTGCCTTCCCGGTGAGAAAATCGCCCGCAACTTCTTTCCGCATAGCGTCCGAAGCAGTGGCGAGAAACTGGTTAGACGTCGCCAGCTCCTCGGCTAGCGCAGGTAGTTGCTGGCGTAGCCTTTGTTCATGGTCGCGGCGATCACGAAAAACGCTACGTACCGCGTCCATAACGACGATCCGCACTGGGCTTCCTGGCCAGTCGCGCTCCGCGATGCGCGGATGCCGAGCTTGCAAGACCCTGTGCATCGCTGCGAAGCTCCTAGCGGCACGAAATTCGGGATCGGACAGTAGTTCAGCGGTGATTCGGTCAGCTTCGTCAGGCGCCAGCTTGGTTTCGCCACCGTACCCGAATTCAGCTTCATCGGCCGCGCGCGCCAACAACTGAGCGAACCCCGCTAGGGTGCTCCAGTGATGCCAAGCGCCGCCATGCACAAACATGAGGCTTAGCGTGTCGGTGAAGCCCTCGAAGCGAGCAAGCGCCTTCCGAACCGCCGATCCTTCCTCTTCGGTTTCCGCGAGGGCTTCTTCCGCATGGAAGATCGTCGCGTCAACGTATAGCAGTCCAGCCTGTAAACGTACAGCGTAGTCTACGAAATCCGGCCAATCCATGTCCTCTGGCCCGATGTGAACCTCGTTCTTTGGGTTTTCGGGTGCAGCGGGGAAGATCAGCAATCCGCACTTCTTCGCTTGCTCACGCACGTTGAGCAAGTCGGTTGCTAGAGAATCCACAGGCTGTAGGCGTTTCAGCGCGGCCACCAAGTCGCGTGCTTCCATGATCTTCTTCCTCTACGTCTGCTACTTCTCAGCGAGGGACCTTCACTTGTCGACAAGGTTCCAGCGTGTGGCATGTCGGGATTCGAGCTTGATCGAAGCTGTCCGAACGTCATCTCCTAACCGCGTGCGTCGAGTCTGTCGTTGACAGGCGAGGTCGGCGAGGATTTGATCGTGCGGAATCCCGACGGCGTTACGGAACGGTAGAGTTCATTTGAAAGCGTGAGGGTCAGGACTGCCCTACTTGTCGTCGCGCCTACTACGCGATCGCTTTGGCATCCGGGAGGCGAGGATTTCGGCGGCCTTGCGGTCTGAGGCTGCGACCCAGGCGGCGTAGACGCGGAGGGTGGTGGAGCCTCCGCCGCCGTGGCCGAGGCGGCCGGCAACTGTCCGCAGGTCTACCCCGGCCGTCAGGAATTCGGTGGCGGAGTAGTGGCGCAGTGAGTGGATGTGGGTGTCGATACCGAGCCGGGCCGCCATGTCCTTGTACCGCTGCGTCACGGCGTTGGGGGAGTAGGGCTCGGTGTGGTCCGGCGTCTTGCTGCCGCTGAACACGAACAGGTCATCGGTGAACTTCCGGCCTAGAGCCTCGACGCGCTTCTTCACGCGCTCCCGGTGCTCACGCAGCAGCGTCACGGTCTCGCTGTCCAACGCTATCCGGCGCATCTGGTGAGTCTTGGTCGCCTTCTCTTTCGAGATGCCGGCACGGCGGACGTAGTTGCGCCGGACTTCCAAGATGCCGTCGCTGTCGCCGGCTGTGTCGTCCCAGTCGATCTGTAGATCGGTGAAGCGCAGGGCGCATGCCTCGCCGCGACGGATGCCGGTTGTCATCACCAGCCAGACCAGCGTGCCCCAGTCCTCGTCAATGCTGAACGCCTTCTCGGCCAGCCGGGCGGCTTCCTTCGGTGACGGCGGGTCCGGCTCGGGCGGCTTCTGCTTCGGCCGCTTGACGCTGCGGCACGGATTCGAGTCGATCCAGTCCCACCGCTCGGCCGCGCCGAGGGTGCCGGAGAGGATCGCGTGAATCTGCCGGACCGTGGACGCGGCCAACGGCTTGCACTCGTGCGGCTTGCACTTGGCCTTCACACAGTCGTGCTCGCCGGTCACCTTGTGATCGATGGCCGGCCGCCGGTCGCACAGAGCCCGACAGCGGCGCAACTCGGCGTAGAAGCTTTCCAGCCGCGGTACCCGTGGGCCGTGGTCTCCTCGTGCTCGGACACCCGCATCCACTCATCGATGGCGTAGCCGAGGGACACGGATGACGGGGTAGACCGCTGCCGGTTGACCTGCGAGCGGAACTCGGAAAGCTTGTCCTCGGCCTTCTTCCACGCCTTCTTGTCGGTGCCCTGGATCGACGCGGTGAAGTAGATGTCACGGCCGGTCACCGGGTCCTTGCCGGCGAACAGCCGGACCTGTAACGAGCTGCCGCGCTGCCGGATGCTGCCCCGGCGCCGGGCGTCTGTGGGCTGGCTCATGTGGCCAGCGTAGGAGGATGTTCAAGGACAGACCCGTGGACGGCGACAAGATCAAAAATCTTGAAATCGCCTGTCCTGGCTGGTCAGAGTGTGTGCCCCCGGTCAGACTCGAACTGACACTGGACGGATTTTGAGTCCGCTGCCTCTGCCGATTGGGCTACGGGGGCGTCGCGTGGGCCACGCGATCACTGTGAGGTTACCGGGTGGCCGGGGGCTGGTTGGATGGAGGGCATGCGCGCGGCCTTCGTCTGGGAGCCGGGGCCGGCCTCCACCATCCAGTATGGCGAACTGCCCGACCCGCGTGCCGGGGCCGGCGAGGTGGTGGTGCGCACCGAGGCGGTGGCGGTGAACTGGGTGGACACGTTCGTCCGCTCGGGGGTGTATCGGACGCCGTTGCCTCGGCCGTTCGTGGTCGGCCGCGACGTGGTCGGGGTGGTCCAGGAGGTGGGGCCGGGGGTCGGCGAGCCGCGGCCGGGTGACCGGGTGTGGACCTCGAGCCTCGGCTACGACGGCAGGCAGGGGCCGGCGGCGGAGTTCGCGGTCGTGGCGGTGGAGCGGTGCTACCCGTTGCCCGATGGAGTCGATCCGATACCCGCCGTGGCGACGCTGCACGGCGGCACCACGGCACTGCTGGCCCTACGCCGTGCCGGCCTGCGGCCCGGTGAGCACGTCTTCGTCCACGGCGCGGGCGGCGCGGTCGGGTCCGCCGTGGTGCAGGTGGCGCTGGACGCGGGCGCCCGGGTGACGGCCACCGCACGGGACGACGACGCGCTGGCCCGGCTGCGCGGGTGGGGTGCGACCGACGTGCTGGACACCCGGTCCGCCGCGCCGGCGCCCGCGGACGTCGACGTGCACTGGGACGCCACCGGCCGGATCCCGCTGGCCGAGGCGCTGGGCACGCTGAACCGGCGGGGTCGGGTGGTGGTGACCGCCCGACGCGCCGACGACCCGGTGCCTACCTTCGACCTTTACCTCCGCGACCTCTCCGTGGTGGGGTTCGTGCTCAGTCACCGCACGGTCGACGAGTTGGCGTGGGCGGCCGGCGAGGTCAACCGGCTGCTGGCGGCCGGGCGGCTGGCTACGCGGGTGGCGCGGGTGTTGCCGTTGGCCGAGGCGGCCGCCGCTCACCACCTCGTCGAGACGGGGGCGGCCCATGGCAAGGTCGTGCTGGTAGCACCAGACGGAAACCACGGCGGCGCCCCGGACGATGCCGAGGTGTAGGGCTGATCACGGCCCGCGGATGCCCTTCCCCCGGGACCGCGTCGGTAAGCTGCAGGTTCCGGTGCTGACGCGCACCAGTGAACGCTGACGAGCAGGAGGACCCCGGTGACCCAACCGGCTGCCGAGGCCCGGCAAGAGGCCCAGCCCACCCAGCGTCGTGTGCTTGTCGCCGAGGACGAGGCGCTCATCCGTCTCGACCTTGTCGAGATGCTCCGCGAGGAGAACTACGAGGTCGTCGGCGAGGCGGGAGACGGGGAGGAGGCGGTTCGCCTGGCCCGCGAACTGAACCCCGACCTGGTCATCCTCGACGTGAAGATGCCCAAGATGGACGGCATCGAGGCGGCCTCCGTGATCGCCGGCGACCGCATCGCACCGGTGGTCATCCTGACCGCGTTCAGCCAGCGTGACCTGGTGGAACGTGCCCGGGACGCGGGCGCGATGGCCTACCTGGTCAAGCCGTTCGCCAAGCGTGACCTGGTGCCCGCGATCGAGCTGGCGATGAGCCGCTTCGCCGAGCTGCAGGCCCTGGAGAACGAGGTGGCCGGGCTCAACGAGCGGCTGGAGACGCGCAAGTCGGTCGAACGGGCCAAGGGCCTCCTGATGACCAAGCAGGGGCTTTCCGAGCCGGAGGCGTTCCGGTGGATCCAGCGCACCGCGATGGACCGCCGGACGACGATGAAGGCCGTGGCCCAGGCGGTCATCGAGAACCTGGCCTGAGCGCAGCCCGGCGCCGGACGAGGCTGCGCGCAGCCCGGCGCCAACCACCGACCCGGAACCACTGCCGGCGCCGGCCGAACTCCGGACCCGTACCCGTCACCAACCGAGTCCGGACGGTAACCGTTAGCGAATCCGAGCACGCGGCCGGCGCCGACCGAACTCGTCGCCGGCCAGGCCGACCTCGACATTCGGGCGATGGGGATTCACGCCTTAGCGTCACGGTCCTCTTACTCATGGTGAGAGCGGGCGTTCGGGTTTCATCGTTATTGATGAAGCGTCTGTTTCTCTCCCATGACTACCGTCACGATGTGGATACAGAGCCGTCCAGCATCTGGGCAACCGGATTTCCCGGGGCTACGTTCCTGCCACCACATCCCGGATGGGGTTCCGCCAAACCCGGCGGGTGACGTGTGTTCATGGGAGGTACGGGGTGTCTGGAGCTCGACTCGTCCGAGTCCTCACGCTGGCGGCCGTCGCGTCGCTCTCGGTTGCGGGATGTGCGGCGAAGACCAACTCGGGAGACTCGGGAGGAGGGGCAGGTTCGAACGTCGACATCCCGGTGGTGTCGCAGCTTCCGGTGCCCCCGAACGCCGCCAGCCCGGCCGGTAGCGGCAACGCCACCTGTAGCGGTGTCACGATCGCCTACGCGGGCGCGGAGACCGGCCCGAACGCCCAGCTGGGCATCAACATCCTCAACGGCGTCCAGCTGGCCATCAACGAGCACAACCAGGCGAACAAGAACTGCCAGGTCGCGCTGAAGAAGTTCGACACAGAGGGCGATCCGGGCAAGGCGCCCGGCGTGGTCACCCAGCTGGTCAGCGAGTCCGACATCATCGGCGTGATCGGCCTGCCGTTCTCCGGCGAGTCCAAGGCCACCGGCGGAACCTTCCAGCAGGCCAACCTGGTGCACATCACCCCGTCGGCGACCAACCCGGCGCTGACCAAGAACGGTTGGTCGACCTTCTTCCGCGCGCTGGGCAACGACGCCGTGCAGGGCCCGGCCGCGGCGAAGTTCATCGTGGACAAGCTCAAGGCCAACAAGGTCTGCGTGGTCCAGGACGACTCCGACTACGGCATCGGCCTGGCCACCGCCGCCAACCAGGCGCTCGGCGACAAGGCCAAGGACTGCCAGGACAAGGTCACCACTGGGCAGAAGGACTTCTCGGCCACGGTCAGCAAGATCATGAACGCCAAGCCGGACGCGGTGTTCTACTCCGGCTACTACGCCGAGGGCGCCCCGCTGGACCAGCAGCTGGTGAACAAGGGCTTCACCGGCAAGTTCGTCGCCCCGGACGGTGTGAAGGACGACAAGTTCCTCCAGCTGGCCGGCGACGCGTCCGGCAACGCCTACTTCACCTGCCCCTGCGTGCCCGGTGAGCTGCTGCAGAAGTTCTCCGACGCGTACAAGGGCGTCAGCGGCGGCCAGGCGCCGGGCACCTACTCGCTGGAGGGCTACGACGCCACCACGATCCTGCTCAAGGGCATCGACTCCGGGATCAAGGACCGCGCCGGCCTGACGAACTACGTCAAGAACTACGACGGCGACGGCTTCAGCAAGCATTTCAAGTGGGACGCCACCGGTGAGCTGGCCACGTCCACCGTGTACGGCTACAAGGTGGACCACGGCAAGATCGTCTACGTGGGCACCATCTCCTGATCTCAGACGACTCCCACCGTCAAGGCCGGGCATCCGGTGGTCGCGTCACCCGCGGCCACCGGGATGCCCGGCTCCACGACAGGAACGTGAAGCCGTGCACCCACTGACCACCTTCCTCGCCGACGCCTGGATCAACTTCGACGTCGGCAGCCTCCGGGACCAGTTCTGGAGCAACACCTTCGACGGCCTGACCTACGGCGCCATCTACGCCCTGGTCGCGATGGGCTACACGCTCGTCTACGGCGTCCTCAATCTGATCAACTTCGCGCACTCCGAGGTCTTCATCGTCGGCGCGTACGCCGTGTTCTTCGTGCTCTCCGGGCTGGGCTTCGGCCCGTCCGCGCCCGCGCTGAGCATCGGCGCGCTGGTCGCCGACCTGCTGCTGGCGATGGTCGCTGCGATGCTGGTGTCCGCGGCCGTCGCGGTGATCCTGGAGCGGGTCGCCTACCGGCCACTACGGCGCAAGGGGGTACCCCGGCTGGTCTTCCTGATCACCGCGATCGGCGCCTCGTTCACCATCCAGTACCTGATCTTCATCTGGCGCGGGCCGAGTGCCGAGCCGGCCGTGATCATGTTCCGCCCGGAGGCGGTGTTCACCGTGTTCGGCGCGGACATCGACGACCAGCAGCTCACCATCGTGGCGGCCGCCCTGGTGCTGATGCTGGTGGCCGACGTGTTCGTCAACCGCACCCGGCTCGGCCGCGGCGTGCGCGCGGTCGCCCAGGACCCGGACACCGCGACGCTGATGGGCGTGAACAAGGAACGCGTCATCATGCTCACCTTCCTCATGGGCGGGCTGCTGGCCGGAGCGGCCTCGCTGTTCTACGTGATGAAGGTGCCTTCGGGCGTGCAGTACAGCGGCGGCTTCATCCTTGGCATCAAGGCGTTCGCCGCGGCCGTGCTCGGCGGAATCGGCAACATCCGCGGGGCACTGCTCGGCGGCCTGCTGCTCGGTGTGGTCAGCAACTACGGCCAGACCCTGCTGGGTGCCTCCCAGTGGTCGGACGTCGTCGCCTTCGTCGTGCTCGTGGTCGTCCTGATGTTCCGGCCGACCGGCATCCTCGGTGAGTCGCTCGGAAAGGCACGAGTATGACGTCGGCACGCAACGAGTCGCGGCGCCCGCACCTGCAGCAGCTCGGCGAGTGGTGGAACAGCCTGCCGCGCACCCGGCAGTGGTTGGTGCTGATCCCGGTGGTGCTGCTGATCTACGCGCTGCCGGTGCTCAACCCGCCGATCCTGAGCACCGAACCGGGCACCAACTTCCCGATCGCCTGCTTCAACGCGGCACGGTTCGCGCTGATCGCGCTGGGCCTCAACGTGGTGGTCGGCCAGGCCGGCCTGCTGGACCTCGGCTACGTCGGGTTCTTCGCCGTCGGCGCGTACGTCGCCGCGCTGTTCACCAGCCCGGACTCCGCGCTGGCGAAGCTGCCGTACCTGGTGACCCTGCCGCTGGCCATGGTGATCACCATGTTCTTCGGGGTGGTCCTCGGCACGCCGACGCTGCGCCTGCGCGGCGACTACCTGGCCATCGTGACCCTCGGCTTCGGGGAGATCGTCCGGCTGCTGGCCACCATCGTGCCGCCGCTGAAGGGCCAGGTCGGCTTCCAGGAGGTCGGGCACCCGCCGGGCAGGCTGCCGGACGGCTCGCTGATCTTCGCCAGCTCCAACGGAACGCCGTGGTACTGGCTGGTCGTCACGCTGACCATCGCGATGCTCATGCTGGTCGGCAATCTGGAACGCAGCCGGGTCGGCCGGGCCTGGGTGGCCATCCGGGAGGACGAGGACGCGGCGCAGATCATGGGCGTGCCGACGTTCAAGTTCAAGCTGTGGGCGTTCGCTATCGGCGCGGCCATCGGGGGCCTGTCCGGTGCGCTGTTCGCCGGTGAGGTTGGCTTCGTCAACAACCAGAAGTTCGACGTGCCGACCTCGGTGCTGTTCCTGGCCGCGGTGGTGCTCGGCGGCTCCGGCAACAAGGTCGGCGTGCTGCTCGGCGCGTTCGTGGTGTCCTACGTGCCCGACCGGTTCACCGAGTTGGCCAACTACAAGTACCTGATCTTCGGCCTCGCGCTGATCATCCTGATGATCTTCCGGCCGCAGGGACTGCTGGGTGCCCGGCAGCGGCTGCTGGCCAAGGGGCGGGAGGCGTACCAGCGGCTGATCGGCCGTCCCGAACAGGTCAGCAGCGAGAGTGCGCTGGCCGCCGAGTCCGCCAAGGGGGTGGGCGCGTGAGCCAGGAAACCGGCCTGCAGGAGGTGCCGGACGAGGCCGGCGAGGAGCACGTCCAGGTCGAGGGCGGCATCGTCGCCGAACTGGAGCGGATGACCCCGGAGGAGCGGGCCGAGCACGAGGCCGAAGTCGCCGAGGTCGTCGCCCCGGACCGGGAGATCGCCGTCGGGTTCGGTGAGACCCTGCTGGAGCTGCGCGAGGTCACCGTCCGGTTCGGCGGCCTGGTCGCGCTGGACGCGGTCTCCTTCGGCATCCGCCGCGGCGAGATCCTCGGTCTGATCGGTCCCAACGGCGCCGGCAAGACCACCTGCTTCAACGCGATGACCGGCGTCTACCGGCCCACCAGCGGCCAGGTGCTGCTGGAGGACCGCCCGCTCGGCCGGCGCAAGCGGCACCAGATCACCCGGCTCGGCATCGCCAGGACGTTCCAGAACATCCGGCTGTTCGGCGAGATGACCGCGCTGGAGAACGTCGTGGTCGGCACCGACGCCCGGCACCGCACCAGCGTGCTCGGCGCGCTGCTGCGCGGGCCCCGGCACCGCCGCGAGGAGGCCGAGGCGGTAGAGCGGGCCATGGCGCTGCTGGAGTTCGTCGGCATCGCCGACCGCGCCGCGGACAAGGCCCGCAACCTGCCCTACGGCTACCAGCGGCGGCTGGAGATCGCCAGGGCGCTGGCCACCGAGCCGAAGCTGCTCTGCCTGGACGAGCCGGCCGCCGGGTTCAACCCCGCGGAGAAGGAGCAGCTCATGGGGCTGATCCGGAAGATCCGCGACGACGGCTACACCGTGCTGCTCATCGAGCACGACATGCGCCTGGTGATGGGCGTGACCGACCGGATCGTGGTGCTGGAGTTCGGCAAGAAGATCGCCGAGGGGCTACCCGCCGAGATCCGCGACAACCCCGCCGTGATCGCCGCCTACCTGGGGGTACCCGACGATGGCGCTGCTTGAGCTGTCCGACGTGTCCGTGCACTACGGCCGCATCCAGGCGCTGTGCGGGATCACGCTCACCGTGGAGCAGGGCGAGGTGGTCACCCTGATCGGGGCCAACGGCGCCGGCAAGACCACCACCATGCGGGCCATCTCCGGGATCCGGCCCCTGTCCGGCGGGCGGATCCGGTTCCAGGGTGACGACATCACCCGGCTGCGCGCCGACCTCCGGGTGGTCCGCGGCATCTCCCAGGCCCCGGAGGGGCGGGGAGTGTTCCCCGGGATGACCGTCCAGGAGAACCTGGAGATGGGCGCCTACGCCCGCCGGGACAAGAAGAGCGTCCCGGAGGACTTCGACCGGGTGTTCGCGCTGTTTCCCCGGCTCGCCGAGCGCCGCTCCCAGGTGGGCGGCACGCTCTCCGGCGGGGAGCAGCAGATGCTGGCCATCGGCCGGGCGCTGATGGCCCGGCCGCGGCTGCTGCTGCTCGACGAGCCCTCGATGGGCCTCGCCCCGCAGTTCATCCAGCAGATCTTCCGGATCGTCACGGAGATCAACGAGCAGGGCACCACGGTGCTGCTGGTCGAGCAGAACGCCCGCCAGGCACTCACCCGGGCGCACCGCGCCTACGTGCTGGAGACCGGCAGGATCGTCAAGTCCGGCACCGGCGCCGAGCTGCTCGCCGACACCAGCATCAAGGAGGCCTACCTCGGCGTGGCCTGAGCGTCGCCGGGCGGGCGCTCGCGGACCAGGCAGGTGAGCCGGGCGGTGCAGGTGCGCCGCCCGGCCTCGTCCGTGATCACGATCTCGAAGGTGGCCGTGCTGCGGCCCCGGTGCAGCGGCGTGCACACCCCGGTGACCAGGCCGGACAGCGCCGCCCGGTGGTGCGTGCAGGACAGCTCCAGGCCCACCACCGCCTTGCCCGGCTCCGCGTTCAGGCCGGCCGCCCAGGAACCCAGCGTCTCGGCGAGCACCGCGTTGGCGCCCCCGTGCAGCAGGCCGTAGGGCTGCCGGTTGCCGTCCACCGGCATGGTGCCGACCAGCCGGTCCGGGTTCCAGTCGATGATCTCGATACCCATCTTCCCGGCGAGCTGCTGCTCGGCCACGGCGGGAGCCATCTCGGGCGGGGTCGGGTGCGGCTCACCCGGCCGCTCGGCTCGGTCCGTCGCGGTCACAGGCACCCTCCGTCGTCGTGTCGTCCGGTGGACGTCGTCGTGTCGTCCGGTGGACCGGAACAGGTTGTCAGGGGGTCACCTTAGACTCGCGGCGTGACCGCTTCGCCCGACGACCGCCCTGACCAGCGCCGGCTGCTGCTGCTCGACGGCCACTCCCTGGCCTACCGAGCGTTCTTCGCGTTGCCCGCGGAGAACTTCCGTACCACCACGGGCCAGACCACGAACGCGGTCTACGGCTTCACCTCGATGCTGATCAACCTGCTCCGCGACGAGCAGCCCAGTCACATCGCGGTGGCCTTCGACGTCTCCCGGAAGACGTTCCGCTCCGAGGCGTACGCGGAGTACAAGGCGAACCGCACGGCCACCCCGGACGACTTCAAGGGCCAGGTCAGCATCCTGCACGACGTGCTCGGCGCGCTGGGCATCCCGGTGCTGGCCAAGGAGGGCTTCGAGGCGGACGACATCATCGCCACGCTGGCCACCAGGGCCACCGCCGAGGGCTTCGCGGTGCTGGTCTGCACCGGCGACCGGGACGCCCTGCAGCTGGTCTGCGACCAGGTCACGGTGCTCTACCCGCGCAAGGGTGTCTCCGACCTCACCCGGTACACCCCGGACGCGGTGCAGGAGAAGTACGGTCTCAGCCCGGCGCAGTACCCGGACTTCGCCGCGCTGCGCGGCGACCCGTCGGACAACCTGCCCGGCATCCCGGGCGTGGGGGAGAAGACGGCGGCGAAGTGGATCCGCGAGTTCGGGTCGCTCGCCGAACTGGTCGACCGGGTGGACGAGGTGCGCGGCAAGACCGGCGACGCGCTGCGCGCCCACCTGGACGCGGTGCTGCTCAACCGCCAGCTCACCGAGCTGCGGCGGGACGTGGAGATCGGCATCGAGCCGGAGGAGTTGGCGGTCAAGCCGTGGGACCGGGACGCGGTGCACCGGCTGTTCGACGAACTGGAGTTCCGGGTGCTGCGGGACCGCCTGTTCGCCACCCTGTCCAGCGTGGAGCCGGAGGCCGAGTCCGGCTTCGACGTGCGCGGCGCCGCGGTCGCCCCGGGCGAGCTGGCCGAATGGTTGCGCACACACGCACCGGCCGGTGCCCGGGTCGGGCTGGCCTTCCGCGGCCGCCCCGGCCGCATCGACCTCGACGGCATCGCGCTGGCCACCGCCACCGGCGAGGGCGGCTACGTCGACGTCACCATGCTCACCGAGGACGACGAGCGGGCGCTCGCCGCCTGGCTGGCCGACCCGGAGGTGCCGAAGGCCGCACACGACGTCAAGCCCGCGCTGCACGCGCTGCGGGTCCGCGGCTGGCGGCTCGCCGGGCTGGCCACCGACACCGCGCTGGCCGCGTACCTGGTCCGGCCCGGCCAGCGCTCGTTCGAGCTGGCCGACCTGGTGCTCCGCTACCTGCGGCGAGAGTTGCGCGCCGAGGACGAGCCGGCGGACGGGCAGCTGTCCCTGCTGGAAGGCGAGGAGGAGGACGCGCAGCGCGTCGCGCACGCCGAGATCCTGCGGGCCAGGGCCATCGCCGAACTGGCCGACGCGCTGGACACCGCGCTGGAGCGGATCGGCAGCACCCGGCTGCTGGCCGAGCTGGAACTGCCGCTGCTGCAGGTGCTCGCCGAGTTGGAGGCCGCCGGTATCGCGGTGGACACCGAGCAGCTCGCCGAGTTGGAGGCGCACTTCGCTGGCCGGGTCAAGCAGGCCGCGCAGGAGGCGTACGCCGTCATCGGCAAGGAGATCAACCTCGGCTCGCCCAAGCAGCTTCAGGTGGTGCTGTTCGACGAGCTGGGCATGCCGAAGACCAAGCGCACCAAGACCGGTTACACCACCGACGCGGACGCCCTGCAGAACCTCTACGCCGCCACCGAGCACCCGTTCCTCGCGCACCTGCTGGAGCACCGGGACGCGACCCGGCTGAAGACCACGGTGGACGGGCTGCTCAAGTCGGTCGCCGACGACGGGCGCATCCACACCACCTTCAACCAGACCATCGCCGCCACCGGCCGGCTGTCGTCCACCGAGCCGAACCTGCAGAACATCCCGATCCGCACCGACGAGGGCCGGCGGATCCGCAACGCCTTCGTCGTCGGTGCCGGCTACGCCGAGCTGATGACCGCCGACTACAGCCAGATCGAGATGCGGATCATGGCTCACCTGTCCGGTGACGCCGCGCTGATCGAGGCGTTCCAGTCCGGGTTCGACTTCCACGCCGCCACCGCCGCCCGGGTGTTCTCGGTCGGCCCGGACGAGGTCACCGGCGCGCAGCGGGCCAAGGTCAAGGCGATGAACTACGGCCTGGCCTACGGGCTGTCCGCGTACGGGCTGTCCCAGCAGTTGCGCATCTCCGCGGAGGAGGCGCGCGGGCTGATGGACGAGTACTTCGCCCGGTTCGGCGGGGTGCGTGACTACCTGCACGCCGTGGTGGAGCGGGCGCGCCGCGAGGGCTACACCGAGACGGTGCTCGGCCGCCGCCGCTACCTGCCGGATCTGACCAGCGACAACCGCCAGCGGCGGGAGATGGCCGAGCGGATGGCGCTGAACGCGCCGATCCAGGGCAGCGCGGCGGACATCATCAAGGTGGCCATGCTCGGCGTGCAGCGGGCGCTGCGCGAGGCCGGGTTGCGCAGCCGCATGCTGCTCCAGGTGCATGACGAGCTGGTGCTGGAGATCGCCGACGGCGAGCACGAGGCGGTGGAGTCGCTGGTGCGCGAGCAGATGTGCAACGCCTACCAGTTGGACGTGCCGCTGGACGTCTCGGTCGGCTTCGGCCGCTCCTGGGACGCCGCCGCGCACTGACCACCACGCGGCCGACGGCCCACGCCACGCACTGACCGCCGCGGGCGCCGGGATCAGCTCCCGGGTGGCTCCGGTTCCGGGGCGCGGGCCGCGGCCAACCCGTGGACCAGTGGCAGCACCGAGTCGCGGACCTGCTCGCGGGTGCGCTCGGGCTGGAACACCTGCCAGTCCAGGGCGACCACCAGCAGGGTGCCGAACAGCGCCGCGGAGGCGGTGCCGACCTCGACACCCGGCGGCAGCCTGCCGGCGTCCGCGACCCGCTGCATCTGTCCCTTGAGGATGGACACGATGTCGTCGCGGAGCAGGCTGAGCGTGCCATGCCACTGGCCCGGCGTCCGCCACAGCTCGCTCACCAGGAGTTGCGCGAACGCCGGGTACTCGCCGAAGAATCCGAGCGCCCCGTCGACCAGGTGGTCCACCGCCTCCCGGGTGTCGGCGTACCGCTCGGCCTCGCGCAGCCGGCCGGCGAGCAGCTCCACCCCGTGCCGCAGCAGCGCGTCGACCAGGCCGTCCTTGCTGCCGAAGTTGTAGTAGACGGTGCCCTTGGCGACACCGGCCTCGGCGGCGATCTCGTCCACCGTCACGCTGGCCGGTCCGCGCTCGCCGACCAGCCGGAGCGCGGCGTCGAACAGCTTCTGCTTGGTGACGGCGGTCCGCCCGGGGCGCGGCGCCGGTGCCGCCCGGTGCCGCCCGGCCGGCCGAACCTGCCGCCCGGACGGTTCCGGTCCCGGGGATGCCACTGGGGAACTCACAAGACCAGCTCCGGCTTCAGCTTCGTCGGGGTCCACACCCGTTGCTTGTAAGCGGCGACCGTGGACAGCACCAGTCCGGCCAGCAGGTAGGAGGCGAGCACGGTGACATCTTCGCCCATGGTCGCCAGCCCACCGCCGTAGAGCAGGTGCCGCATCGCGTCCACCACGTAGGACAGCGGCAGCGCGAGATGCAGCGGGTGCAGCGGGTCGGGGGTGGTCTGCCACGGGAACGTGCCGCCCGCGGTGGTGAGCTGCAGCACCAGCAGCACCAGCGCGAGGAACTTGCCGACCGCGCCGAAGTAGGCGTTCAGCCCGTGGATCATCGCCGTGAAGGCGAGCGTGGTGAGCAGCAGGAACCCGTACGCGGCCAGCGGGTGGGCCGGGTGCACCCCGATCAGCGTGGTCACCACCGCGAACAGCAGCGTCGCCTGGGCCACGCCGAGCAACGCCGCCGGCAGCCAGCCGCCGACGGCGATCCGCAGCGCCGGCTGCCGGGCCGCCAGCGCCCGCGGGGACAGCGGCCGCAGCAGCAGGAACAGCACGAACGCGCCGACCCACAGGGCGAGGCCGAGGAAGAACGGGGCCAGGCCGGCGCCGTAGGTGCCGGCCGTGGCCATCCCGGTGTTCTGGATCGCCACCGGGTCGCCGATGGTCCGCGCGGTGGCCTGCCGGGTCGGGTCGTTCGGGTCGGGCACCGCCCCGGTGGCCGCGCCGAGCTGGTCGGCCATGGTGCGGTTGCCGTCCCGGAGCTGGGCGGTGCCGCCGGCCAGCTTGTCGGTGCCGGACACCGCCTGCTGCTCGCCGTCGCGCAGCGTGGCCGCGCCGCTCGCCAGCTTCGCGGTGCCGTCCCGGAGCTGGTTCGACCCGTCGCTGGCCTGGCCGATGGCCCCGGTGAGCGCCGGGGTCGCCGAGGCGAGCTGGTTGGCGCCGTTCGCCACCTGCCGGGCGCCGTCCGCGACCTGGCGGGAGCCGTCGGAGAGCTGCCGGAGCTGGCCCACGTCGGTCTGGATCCTGGCGTTGGCCTGGCGGACCGGGGCCACGCCGGTGTCCAGCGCGGCGAGCGCCTGCTGCACCTGGGCCTCGCTGAGGCCCAGCCCGGTGAGCTGGCTGGCGATGTTGGACCGGATGGTGTCCAGGTTGTTCACCACCTGCTGGGAGGCGTCGGCCGCCACCCCGGCCTTCGTCGCGACCTGCGCGTTGCCGTCAGCGACTCGGGCCGCGCCGTCGGCCACCCGGTTCGCGCCGTCGGCGAGCTGCCGGGTCTGCGCGGGCATGTCGGCGGTCTTCTGCCGCAACTGTCCGAGCCCGTCGGCGAGCGCAGCCGCGCCCGAGGCGGCCGTGGCGCTGCCGTCGGCCAGTTGCCGGGAGCCGTCGGCGAGCCGGTGCTGGCCGACGTCGAGCTGCGCGGCGCCATCCGCGGCCTGCTTGGAACCGTCGGCGAGCTTGTTCGCCCCGTCCACGGCCTGCCGCAGCTTGTCGCTGATGGTGGAGAAGCCGAGCAGGAACCGGTCGGCCGCCTCGGTGCCCACCCGGGTGGCCACCGCGCGCCGCACCTCGTCCACCACCTTGTCGGCGATCGTGCTGACCAGGTAGTTGTTCGCGTCGTTCGTGGTGAGCACCAGGATGCCCTGGCGCGGCTGGAACTGGGCGGGGGAGACCAGGGCCTGGGAGAAGTCGGCCGGGATGGTGAGCGCGAAGGTGTACTTGCCGTCGTGCACGCCTTGCTCGGCGTCGGCGGCGCTCACCCGGTGCCAGTTGAACGCGCCGGAGCGGCCCAACTCGTCGGCCACCTCCGCGCCGGCATGCACCTCCTTGCCGTCCGGGGTCTTCGCCCCGGTGTCGGCGACAACCAGCGCGGCCGGCACCTTGTTCAGCCGGCCGTACGGGTCCCAGTTGGCGTAGACGTAGAGCGATCCGTACAGCAGCGGCACCAGCACCAGCGCGAGCACGGCCAGCTTGGGCAGCCGGCCCGCGGTGATCCGGCGCAGCTCGCCAGCGGCGAGGCGGAAGGCGGTCACGGCCTCTCCTTTCGCGGTTTCGCGCGCGAACTCGAGACGGTCACGGGAACTCCAACCTGTTGATCACGACGGTGTCTTCTGCCGCATCGGCGAGCGACGACACCTCGGCGGTGGCCGCTTCGGTAGCGGCCGGCGGATCGTCGGGACGGTGGCGAGCGGGCTCGGGGCCGGCCCCGGCGGCGGGCACCATCAGCGGCGGCGGCTGCTCGTGCGCGCCGAGCCGGGCCGTCGGCATGTCGAGTTGCGCGGCGGCGTGGCTGCCGCACAGCGCCACCACGGCGCGGCCGGCGTCGGCCTGCTCCACGGCGAGCTGCCACCAGTCGTGCGGGTCGCCGCCGTGCCGGTCCGGGCAGACCAGCACGACCGCGTCCACACCGGGGCGCCGGGCGGCCAACTCGACCAGCAGCCGGGTGCGCAGCTCGGCGGGCACCGCCTCGACACGCTGCCGGGCGTAGGAGGTGGCGTCCCGCTCGGCCAGCCAGGTGGCCACCGCGCGGTGACTGGCCCGAGCGCCCGCGTACGCCAGTTCCTCGCCGACCACGGTGGCCAGGTCGAGGGCGTCGTCGGGAGCGGAGACGCCGGGCGCGTCCACCACGGCGACCCGCCGGCGCAACGCCCTGGGGTTGTCCCGGCCGTCCAGGAGCACGGTGCCGGAGGTCGGCCGCATGCGCCCGGACAGCGCCAGCGCCAGCGCGGTGTGGCCGTCGCCGGGTTCCCCGCTGACCACCGCGACCTCCCCGGACCGGACGCGCAGCGATGTCGGCCGCAGCAGCGGGCCGTGCGCGCCTTCGACGCCCACGCGTTGGGCTCGAATCTCCACTCGTCCTCCTTTTGCACTGACCGGTCAGTTCAAATAGTGGGGCACAGGTGGGCCAGTAGCAAACCTGTCGAGGTGTGATCTGGATCGGTGCCGATGCCGCCCCCGGCGTGCCGGTCCGCAAGGACCGCGCACCCACCCGGAGCCCCGTCGCCGGCGGCGGCGAACCTCCGACAGCCCGCGCCCGACCCGCCGGACGGGTTCAGCGCAGCGCGCCGGCCGGCCGGACCTCCCAGATCGTCCACAGCGGCCGGTAACCCTGCCGCGGCCAGAACACCGAGGACAGCGGGTTGGCCGGGTTGTAGTAGAGGTACGTGCCGATCACGCCGCCGCGGTGCAGTTCGCGGTGGACCACGGCCATGAGCTGCTGCCCGACGCCGCCGCCGCGCGCGCCGGTCACCACCGAGACGCAGTTCACGTATCCCCAGCGGCCGTGCGGCAGCCGGGCGGCCATCCAGGTGCCCGGCGCCGACTCGGTCCAGCCGCACTCGACCATGCCCACCGCGATGCCGTCCCGCTCCGCCAGCCACGTCGGCTCCCCCGCCAGTAGCCGTTCCTGCACCGTGCCGCGCTTGAGGGTCACCGCGTCCTCCCGGGGCACGGTGCCGCCGACCAGCGCCGAGTACCGCAACTCGAGCAGGCTGAGCTGGAGCACCGTCTCCAGGTCCCGCGGGCCGGCGCGGCGCAGGGACACCAGCGGCGGCGGCTCGCTCGCCGGCGGCGCGGACCGGCGCACCGCGATCACCGACAGCGGCACGAACCCGTGGTCCAGCAACACCCGGGTGGCCTCGACGTCCCGGCTCGGCCACGTCACCACGCACGCCGAGTCGTGGCCCGGCGCGCCGGTGCGGTCCATCCGCTGCCGCCAGGCCCGCAGCAGCGCGTCCAGCGCGCCGCCGCCGTGCTCGCCGATCAGCGGGGTCAGCTCCCAGGACTCCCGGGCCGACCAGAGGCTCGGCACCGAGCCGGGGCCGTAGAACTGCCGGACCAGCACGCCGGCCACCCGGCGGCCGTCCGGCAGCGCCGCGGTGATCACGTCACCGTCCGGGGGCGGAGCGGCGGGTGGCAGCAGCGGGTCCACCGAGGCGAACCGCACCGACTGCGCGTCCACCAGTTCCTGCCCGACCGTCATCTGCCGTCCTCCGCTGATCCGCCCCGGGGTACCCGCACGCGCATCCGGCGCATCCCGGGTGCGACGTTACGGCCTGTGGCAGACAAAGATCGCGGTGCCCGGAAACAGCCGGCCCCGCAGCGGGCTCCACTGGCCCCACTCGCGCCGGTGCCCCTCCGGCCACTCTGGTTCCACCAGGTCCCGCACCACGAAACCGGCGGAGACCAGGTGCCGCAGGTAGTCCCCGATGGTGCGGTGGTGCTCGACGTAGGTGACCCGGCCGGCGTCGTCGACCTCCACGTACGGCGTCCGGTCGAAGTACGACTGGGCCACGGTCAGCCCGAGCGGCCCCGGATCGTCCGGGAATATCCACCGGATCGGGTGAGTCACCGCGAACACCCAGCGGCCCCCGGGCCGCAGCACCCTGGCCACCTCGCGGAACACCGCGCCCAGGTCGGCGACGAACGGCACCGCCCCGAAGGCGGAGCAGGCGACGTCGAACGCGTCGTCGCGGAACGGCAACTGGTCGGCGCTCGCCTGCACCAGCGGCACCGCCACCCCGGTGGACCGGTTGCCGGCCGCCGCATGCCGGAGCATGCCGGTGGAGAGGTCCACGGCCACCACGCGCGCGCCCTCCGCGGCCAGCCACCGGGCGCAGGACGCCGAGCCGCAGCCCACCTCCAGCACGTCGGCGCCGCGCACCTCGCCGAGCAACCGGATGTCCGCCTCGCGCAGCCCCTCCGGGCACCACACGAAGTCCGCCTCTCCGAGGAAGTCGCCGTGCTCGGCCTGGTAGTCGTCGGCGTCCGCGTCCCACCAGGCCCGGCTGGCCGCCCGGGACTCCGCCGGCCCCACCGTGCGCTTCACCACGTCGACCGTGCCGAGCAGCCGTTCCGCCGTGGCGTGCCGGTCGGTATGCGGAGCGTTCGCTCCGCCGGACGCCGGCCGATCGTCGTCCGTGTCGGGCCACGTGGTCACGTTGCTCCTTCCGGGCACCGGTTTGCCGGACGATCGAGTAACCGCGTACGATACCGCCCGCGCAGTGGGTTTGCGCTGCCTGCAGTTCCGGTACCCCGGGAACAGGCAGCGCCTGTCGTGCGTTGTTCGCGTCGTTGCCTACTTCCCGCAGCGGAGACACCCGCCGCGCATCGTGAAAACTGCAGGCCAACTACCCCCAATCGGTACCGGAGCAACCCACCTAATGTCCACCGACACCACCGCTGTCCCGGCTGGCGCCTCGCCCAAGCAGGTTGCGATCAACGACGTCGGGACGGAGGAGGACTTCCTCGCCGCCGTCGACAAGACCATCAAGTACTTCAATGACGGCGACATCGTCGAAGGCACCATCGTCAAGGTCGACCGTGACGAGGTGCTGCTCGACATCGGCTACAAGACCGAGGGTGTCATCCCCTCGCGCGAGCTGTCGATCAAGCACGACGTCGACCCGGCCGAGGTCGTCAAGGTTGGTGACGAGGTCGAAGCGCTGGTCCTCCAGAAGGAGGACAAGGAAGGCCGGTTGATCCTCTCCAAGAAGCGCGCCCAGTATGAGCGCGCCTGGGGCACCATCGAGGCCCTCAAGGAGAAGGACGAGCCGGTCCGCGGCACGGTCATCGAGGTGGTCAAGGGTGGCCTGATCCTCGACATCGGGCTCCGCGGCTTCCTCCCGGCCTCGCTGGTCGAGATGCGCCGCGTCCGCGACCTGCAGCCCTACGTGGGCCGCGAGCTCGAGGCGAAGATCATCGAACTGGACAAGAACCGCAACAACGTGGTGCTGTCCCGCCGGGCCTGGCTGGAGCAGACCCAGTCCGAGGTCCGCAGCGAGTTCCTCAACCAGTTGCAGAAGGGCCAGGTCCGCAAGGGCGTGGTGTCCTCCATCGTCAACTTCGGCGCGTTCGTCGACCTCGGCGGCGTGGACGGCCTGGTGCACGTCTCCGAGCTGTCCTGGAAGCACATCGACCACCCGAGCGAGGTCGTCGAGGTGGGCCAGGAGGTCACCGTCGAGGTGCTCGACGTGGACATGGAGCGCGAGCGGGTCTCGTTGTCGCTGAAGGCGACCCAGGAGGACCCGTGGCGCCAGTTCGCCCGGACCCACGCGATCGGCCAGATCGTGCCGGGCAAGGTCACCAAGCTGGTGCCGTTCGGCGCCTTCGTCCGGGTCGACGAGGGCATCGAGGGCCTGGTGCACATCTCCGAGCTGGCCGAGCGACACGTGGAGATCCCGGAGCAGGTCGTCCAGGTCGGCGACGAGGTGATGGTCAAGGTCATCGACATCGACCTGGACCGGCGCCGTATCTCGCTGTCGCTGAAGCAGGCCAACGAGGGCATGACGCCGGACACCGAGTTCGACCCGACCCAGTACGGCATGGCCGCCGAGTACGACGACCAGGGCAACTACATCTATCCCGAGGGCTTCGACCCGGAGACCCAGGAGTGGATGGAGGGCTACGAGAAGCAGCGCGAGGAGTGGGAGCGGCAGTACGCCGAGGCCCGCGCCCGCTACGAGGCCCACATGAAGCAGATCGCCAAGGCCGCGGCCGCCGAGGCGGAGGCCGGCGCCGGCGGTGGTGGTACCGGTCGCACCGACGAGGAGGTGCCGTCCTCCAGCGGTGAGGCGCCCGCCGCCAACGGCGGCACGCTGGCCAGCGACGAGCAGCTGGCCGCGCTGCGGGAGAAGCTCTCCGGCGGCATGTGAACGCGCCCGGCGAAGCCGCGCGATCGCGGAGGCGGGTGGTCCGGCGGGCACAACCCGCCGGGTGCTGAGTGGGACTGAGCCCCGCTGACGCGATTTCGAGAATGGGCAGAGCGCACGCTTCATCCGTCCGAGGGGCCCGCGCCGGAAACCGGCGCGGGCCCCTCGCTCTCTCCGCTAGCGTCCGATCACTGTGGACAGTGCCAGAGCGGTTCGCCCGCTTCTCCTGATCTCCGCCGCCGCATGCGCCGCCGTGCTGGTCGGCTGCGCGGCCCGGCAACTCGCCGGCCCCGCCCATATCCCCACCTTCGAAACCTCGCCGCCACCGCCGCGGCCCACGGTGACCGACCGGGAACTGCCCAGGGACTGCCTCAACGTGGCCACCGGGCCCGAGGTCGACCAGATCGTCGGCCACCCGCTCGCCGGAAGCACCGGCTTCGTGCTCGGCGTACCCGACCCGAGGATCAGCCGCACCGCCCGGATCGACTGCTACTACGGCGTTCCCGAGGGGCAGCCGTTCGAGAAGGCCGCGGTGTCCATCGCCATGGCCACCTACGCCGACGAGCCGACCGCGGCGCAGCGGATGCGGTCCACCGTGGACGATGCCCGGCAGCGAGGCGTGGCCACGAGCGAGGTGCAGGTCGGTCCGGACCGGGGCGTGCTGCTCGCCGACAACCCGAACCGCACACTGGTCGACCAGCACGGCAAGACCACCGTGCTGGTCAGCGCCGCGCCGGGGGCGCTGCCCGAGGATCGGGCCGGGGAGATCCTCGCCGCACTCGCCGTGCGCGCGCTCACCCCGCACACCGACACCACCACCGGGTAGCCCCGGCCTTTCCAGGCAACCCGTCTGGTCAACCAGGGTGGCCACTGCCCCGTCCCCGGCCGCCGCGCGCGGGCTCGGCGCGGGCTGGCACACTCCACGCCATGCTGCGTGTGGGGCTCACCGGGGGCATCGGCGCCGGCAAGTCCACCGTCGCCCGCCGGCTCGCCGAGCACGGCGCCGTGGTGCTGGACGCCGACCGGATCGCCCGGGAGGTGGTCGAGCCCGGCACCGAGGGGCTGGCCGAGGTGGTCGCCGCGTTCGGCACCGACGTCCTCACCGCGGACGGCGCCCTGGACCGGGCGGCGCTGGCCGGCAGGGTGTTCGGCGACGACGCGGCCAGGCAGCGACTGAACGCCATCCTGCACCCGCGGATCGGCGCCAGGACCGCGGAGTTGATGGCGGCCGCGCCGCCGGACGCGATCGTGGTGCACGACGTTCCCCTGCTGGTGGAGAACGGCCTCGCCCCGACCTACCATCTCGTGCTCGTGGTGCACGCCGATGTCCGGGCGCGGGTGCGCCGGCTGGCCGCGACGCGCGGCATGACCGAGCGGGACGCCCGCGCCAGGGTGGCCGCCCAGGCGAGCGACGAGCAGCGCCGCGCCGCCGCCGACGTGTGGCTGGACAACACCGGCGAGCCGGAGCGGGTGCTCGCCGATGTCGACGTGCTGTGGACCGACCGGCTGGTGCCCTTCGAGGCCAACGTGCGGTACGGCCGCGGTGCCCAGTGCTCCGTCCCGGTGCTGGTCGAGCCGGACCCAACGTGGCCCGCCCAGGCCGAGCGGCTCGCCGCCCGGGTCCGGCTGGCGGCGGGGGAGACCGCGCTGCGGGTGGACCACGTGGGCTCCACGGCCGTCCCCGGCCTCGCCGCGAAGGACGTCATCGACCTGCAGCTCACCGTGGCCTCGCTGGACGACGCCGACGCCATCGCCGGCGCCCTCGGCCAGGCCGGCTTCCCCTACCTTCCCGGGTTCGACCAGGACGACCCGAAGCCCGGCGACCCGGACCCGGAACGCTGGCGCAAGCGGGTGCACACCAACGCCGACCCGGGCCGGCGGGTCAACCTGCACGTGCGGGTCCTCGGCTCGCCGGGCTGGCGGCAGACGCTGCTGTTCCGGGACTGGCTCCGCGCCGACGCCCCGGCCCGCACCGAGTACGAGCAGCTCAAGCGGCGTCTGGTCAAGGAAGACGTGGATATCGAAGGGTACGTGGCCGGCAAGCGACCCTGGTTCGACGACGCGTTGCCGCGGGCCGAGAACTGGGCCAGACGCACCGGCTGGACGCCGTAACGCCACGCCAGGTGCCGGAGTGGCCGCCCTGGGTGACTACGTAGCCGAAACCTACGTACATCGATCCGAAACTTGCCCGATCCCTCCGTAGGGGGCGAGGGGCAGGCTGGGAACGACCAAGACCCCGATCTGATCACCAAACCCCGAGCAAACCGACCTCCCGAGGAAACCCCGATATGTTCGTCGACTCCAGCCCGCAGCCCTGCCCGCAATGCGCCCGGCCGACCGTCCTGGCCACCTATGGCTGGGGCAGGCAGTGGGTGCACGTCGGCACCTGGCGCTCCCAGTGCGGTGACGAGGCGAGCCAACCGAGGCGGCTGGCCTCCCTCACCACCAGCGGCCAGACTCCCCTGACCGCCGGCTGAGCGGGCCTGCCGGCACGCCACCGAGCGGACCTTCCTGCCGTCCCCCCAGGCAGGTCTGCTCGGTCGCGGGGCGGTGGGACATCGACACCCCACCCCAACCCCGACCGGTGTCTCACCGCCCCCACACGCCGCCGCGTGCCCGCGCCCGCCGTGCCCTGACGGCTCCCGCTCGACGCCCGCTGGGGCGTCGCTCATACTCTGGTACGCGCGCGCCCGGCCAGCGGCCGCGCCGGTGCGTACCGTGTGGTATGTCCGAAGCACGAGGAAAAGGTCATAGCGGGACCATGGTCGCGACCGCGTCGCCAGCACCGGTGGGGAACCTGTCCATCGGCACGACGAGCTTCGTCGGGCGCCGGCAGGAGCGCGTCGAGGCCCGTCGCATGCTCTCCGGCACCCGGCTGCTGACCCTCACCGGCCCCGGCGGGGTCGGCAAGACCCGGCTGGCCCAGCAGGTCGCCGACGAGGTCCGGCGGGCGTTCCCGGACGGCGTGTGGTTCGTCGACCTGACCGTGCTACGCGACCCGGAGTTGCTGGGCGAGACGGTCGCCGCCACCTTCGGGCTTCGGGACGACACCACCGGCCCCGCCGCCCGGCTGGCCGAGTACCTGGCCGACAAGCGCCTGCTGCTGGTGCTGGACAACTGCGAGCACCTGCTGGATGAGTGCGCCCGACTGGTCGGCGGGCTGCTGCCGGCCGCGCCCGGGGTGCGGGTGCTGGCCACCAGCCGGCACGTGCTGCGGGTGGTGGGGGAGCAGGTGTTGCCGGTTCCCCCGCTGCCGGTCCCCGAACCCCGGAGCGTCGACGGTGCCGAGTCCAGCGACGACGCGGTGGCCCTGTTCGCCGACCGTGCCGCCAGGGTGCTCCCGGGCTTCGAGGTCACCAGCACGAACCGGGCCACGGTGGTGCACATCTGCCGGCAGCTGGACGGCATTCCGCTGGCCATCGAACTGGCCGCGGTGCGGCTGCGCAGCCTGCCGCTGGACACGCTGCGGGCCAAGCTCGCCGACCGGTTCCACGTGCTGGCCACCGGCGACCGCGCGGTGGCCCCCCGCCAGCGCACCCTGGCCGCCGCGATCGACTGGGGCTTCGAGCTGTGCTCGCCGCAGGAGCGGCTGCTGTGGGCGCGACTGTCGGTGTTCGCCGGCGGGTTCGACCTGGAGGCGGCGGAGGAGGTCTGCTCGGGCGACGGCATCGACCGCGGCGAGGTACTGGACCTGCTGGCCGGCCTGGTGGAGAAGTCGATCGTCACCCACCAGGACCCGAACGGCCGGCGCTCCCGGTACGCCATGCTGGAGACGCTCCGGCAGTACGGCAGGCAGAAACTGGCCGCGGGCGGTGCGGAGGCGGCGATCCGCGCCCGGCACCGGGACCACTACCAGCGGCTCGCCGAGCAGGTGCGCACCGAGTACTTCAGCCCGCGCGAGACCGAGTGGTTCGCCCAGCTTCGCAGCGAGCACGCGAACCTGCGCGTGGCACTGGAGTTCTGCCTCCGCGAGCCGGGGCAGGCGCGCGGCGCCCTGCAGATCGCCGCCCACCTGCGCGGCTACTGGATCGCCGAGGGCTGCCTCCGGGAGGGCGTGCGGTGGCTGCGCCAGGCGCTGGCGCTGGACACCGAGCCGTCCGTGTCCCGGTTGCGCGCGCTGTGGTCGTGCGGGTTCCTCGCACTCCTGCTCGGCTACCGGGACACCCCGCTGGAGATGCTGGCCGAGGCCGAGGCGCTGGCCCACCGGCTGAACCATCCCCGGTCCTTCGCCGACCTCGCCTGGGTCACCGGCGTGGCCAGGTACTTCCACGGCCACAAGGAGGAGTCGTTCCGGCTGCAGCGGGAGGCGCTGGAGCAGTACCGGAAGCTCGGCGACGACGCCGGGGCGTCCAACGCGCTGCTGCACATGGCCATCGCCGCGTTCGTCAACGACGATCCCCGCGCCGCCGAACTCGGCGCGGAGAGCCTGGCGATCTGCGACGCGCACGGCGCCCAGTGGTCCAAGGCGTACCCGCTGTGGATCGTCGGGATGACCGCGTGGCGGGACGGTGACCACGGCCGGGCGATCGACCTGCTCCAGGAGGCGGTGGAGCGGTTCCGCACGGTGCGCGACCTCACCGGCATCTCGCTGTGCCTGCACGGGTTGGCCTGGGCCGCGGGCGCCAGCGGCCGGCACGCGTGGGCCGCCCGGCTGCTCGGCGCCACCCAGCCGATCTGGCGGCTGTCCGGGGCCGCGATGCCCCGGGAGGCGATCCGCGGCATCTTCGACGAGCGGTGCGTGGCCGCCGGGCGAGCGGCGCTGGGCAGGGACACGTTCGACGCCGGCTACGCGGAGGGCAGCGGCTACGGGGAGGACGCGGCCGTCGCCTGCGCGCTGGAACGGCCCGCCGGAGACCCCGAGCACCGCGACCGGCGAGATGCCACCGAGCCGGCGGGGCCGGCCGACCCCGCCGCCCGGCTGACCCGCCGGGAGTGGGAGATCGCCGAACTGGTCGCCCAGGGGTTGTCCACCCGCAAGATCGCCGAGCGGCTGGTCATCGCGCCCCGCACGGTGGACACCCACGTGGAGAACATGCTGACCAAGCTGGGCTTCAACTCGCGGGCCAGGATCGCGGCGTGGGTGAGCCAGCAGGAGGCGGAACCGGGGGTGCGCTGAGGCCGGCGGCCGGGTGTGCCAGCGACCTTACTGGGGCGGCCAGGTCGCCATGACGCCGTGCGAGGCCAACCAGGCGGTCATGTCGTGCCGATGCCGGCTGAGTTCCTCCAGGGTCCGGTGCACGGTGCGCAGCGCGAGGTCGGCGTCCTCGGCGCGGAGTACCCGGCCGGCCACCGCGGCGGCGAACTCCTCGGACCGCACGATCCGCGGCGTGCTGCCGCCCGGCACGGCCAGGCCGAGCAGCAGGTCGGTGGTGCGCCAGGACCGGCCGTCCCGCCGCACCCGCACCGCGGTGAGCGTGCTCGGCGCGCCCCGGCCGTGCCGGGAGCGGGGCCGCTCGTGGGTCAGCCGTAGGCCGGCATCCGGAAACAACCAGGTCACCTGGGAGTCCACGAACGGGTCCTCCGGTGTCGGCGCCTCGACCCGCAGACCCCAGGTCTCCACCTGGCAGGTGGTGAGTTGACGGGTCGTTCCGGACGAGTAGCTGCGCACCCCGGTGTGCGTGTCGATCGAATCGACCAGCTGCGGCGTAGTGACCGTTCCCACGGTGCCTGAGCGTAGCCGCCGGTGTCCGCCGGGTGATCCGCCGCACCGATTCGTTACATCACGGATCGCGACCAACCCCGTATCGATCCGGCACCGGGGAACCATGATCACCCGGATGACGGTTGACCACCCGCCCGGGTAACCACTATTGGCTTGGCGCCCGCCGCCAGGTCAGCCGGATACCCAACGTGGCCAGCCACCGCTCCAGCCGGTAGTCGTGCGCCGCGATCCCGGACACTGCCCGATACGCGGCCTCCAGCGCGTCGCGGCCCTCGGCCACCGGCAGCAAACCGGCGGCCACCGCGGCGAGCAGTTCGTCCACATCCAGCAGTTCGACGTCCCGGCCGGTGCGCACGAGCAGGTCCAGGTAGTGATCCACGGTCCGCCACCGGTCCTGGCCGGCGACGATGTCCACCACGTCGACGTAGAAGTCGTAGTCGCGCTCGGCGCCCGGGTGCCACCACTGCCGGGTCACCCGCAGCCCCGGCTCGGGCAGCAGCCACGACTCGAAGTAGGCCAGCGTCGGGTGGCCCACCACGGGCCGGGCCATGAACAGGCCGAACGGTGCCAGCCGGTACTCCTCGACGCGGCGCACCCGGCCCTTCGGGTCGGTGTTGGTTCGCTCCGCGAGGTCGAAGATCTCGATCTTGGGTGGATGGGCGTGGGGCGGGTCGCCGCCGCGGTGTCGCCCCGGCGCGTTCCCGGTCTCGTCGTCGCAGGTCACTACCGGTCTGGAACAGCCTGTGAGGTGGAGTTCGGCGGCCATGCCGCCATCCTGCCCATCGCGTGGCCCCGCGTGACCCGCCAAGCGGGCCACGCTGTCACCCGTCCGGGTGAGGTGCCGGGGGCGGACGGAGCCCGGTGCGGAACGGCTCGCGGCGATGAAAACTGTCAGGGGACAGGCATACGCTCGTGGACGTGGCTGGAACACCTGTCTTGGCGACCTCCGAGTTCCGTCCGATCGGCGAGATCCCCCGCGCGGACGGCCGGTTCCGGGTGGTCAGCGAGTATGAACCCGCCGGCGACCAGCCGCAGGCCATCGAGGAGCTGGAGCGCCGGCTGCGGCGGGGCGAGCGGGACGTGGTGCTGCTCGGCGCCACCGGCACCGGCAAGTCGGCCACCACAGCGTGGCTGATCGAGCGGATCCAGCGGCCCACCCTGGTGCTGGAGCCGAACAAGACGCTGGCCGCCCAGATGGCCAACGAGCTGCGCGGTTTCTTCCCGCACAACGCGGTCGAGTACTTCGTCAGCTACTACGACTACTACCAGCCAGAGGCGTACGTCCCGCAGACCGACACCTACATCGAGAAGGACTCCTCGATCAACGAGGACGTGGAGCGGCTGCGGCACTCCGCCACGATGAGCCTGCTCACCCGGCGGGACACCGTCGTGGTGGCCTCGGTGTCCTGCATCTACGGCCTGGGCACACCGCAGTCCTACCTGGACCGCTCGATCCAGCTGCGGGTCGGCCACGAGATCGAGCGCGACCTGCTGCTCCGCGCGCTGGTCGACGTCCAGTACACCCGCAACGACCTGGCCTTCGCCCGCGGCACCTTCCGGGTCCGCGGGGACACCGTGGAGGTCATCCCCGCCTACGAGGAACTCGCCGTGCGGGTGGAGTTCTTCGGTGACGAGGTCGACCGGCTCTACTACCTGCACCCGCTCACCGGCGAGGTGGTGCGCGAGGTCGACGAACTGCGCATCTTCCCGGCCACCCACTACGTGGCCGGCCCGGAACGGATGGAACGCGCCATCCGGGACATCGAGGCCGAACTCGAGGAGCACCTGGCCAAGCTGGAGCGGCAGGGCAAGCTGCTGGAGGCGCAGCGGCTGCGCATGCGCACCACCTACGACATCGAGATGATGCGCCAGGTCGGGTTCTGCTCCGGCATCGAGAACTACTCGCGGCACATCGACGGCCGCTCCGCCGGATCGGCGCCGGCCACCCTGCTCGACTACTTCCCGGACGACTTCCTGCTGGTCATCGACGAGTCGCACTACACGGTGCCGCAGATCGGCGGCATGTACGAGGGCGACGCCTCCCGCAAGCGCACCCTGGTCGAGCACGGCTTCCGGCTGCCCAGCGCGCTGGACAACCGGCCGCTGACCTGGGAGGAGTTCCAGGACCGGATCGGTCAGACGGTGTACCTCTCGGCCACCCCGGGCCCGTACGAGCTCGGCCAGTCCGGCGGCGAGTTCGTCGAGCAGGTCATCCGGCCGACCGGCCTCGTCGACCCGGAGGTGATCGTCAAGCCCACCGAGGGGCAGATCGACGACCTGGTGCACGAGATCCGGCTGCGGGCCGAGCGGGACGAGCGGGTGCTGGTCACCACGCTGACCAAGAAGATGGCCGAGGACCTCACCGACTACCTGCTGGAGCTGGGCATCCGGGTGCGCTACCTGCACTCCGAGGTGGACACCCTGCGCCGGGTGGAGCTGCTGCGGCAGCTCCGGCTGGGCGAGTTCGACGTGCTGGTCGGCATCAACCTGCTCCGGGAGGGGCTCGACCTGCCCGAGGTGTCCCTGGTGGCCATCCTGGACGCGGACAAGGAGGGCTTCCTGCGCAGCGAGACCTCGCTGATCCAGACCATCGGCCGGGCCGCGCGGAACGTGTCCGGCCAGGTGCACATGTACGCGGACACGGTCACCGACTCGATGCGTCGGGCGATCGACGAGACCAACCGGCGGCGCGCCAAGCAGATCGCCTACAACAAGGAACGCGGCCTCGACCCGCAGCCGCTGCGCAAGAAGATCGCCGACATCCTGGACCGCGTCTACACCGAGGCCGAGGACAGCGAGACCGTCGCCGTGGGCGGCTCCGGTCGCAACGTCTCCCGCGGCAAGAAGCCCACCGGCGAGGCGGGCGCCCCGCGCGGGAGTGCCGGCGTGCTGGCCGACCGGGACGTCAAGTCGATGCCCAGGGCCGAACTGGCCGACCTGGTGCAGCAGCTCACCGACCAGATGATGAGTGCCGCCCGTGATCTCCAGTTCGAGCTGGCCGCGCGGCTGCGCGACGAGATCGCCGACCTGAAGAAGGAACTGCGCGGCATGGACGCCGCGGGCATCAAATAACCACGCGGGGGCGGAGCCGGACGGGGTGCCCGCCGAACGGCTGGCCAAGCCGGGCGCGGTGGGGGACTGCGCGTGGGCTGGTGTGGGTCGACGAGTCGCGTTGCGGAATGAGCCGTTACACCAATGATGGTAGCCTTCTACCATGGCGCTGAACATCAAGGACCCCGAGACAGAGCGGCTGGCCGCTGAGGTCGCTCGGCTGACCGGGCAGACCAAGACCGGGGCGATCCGCACCGCCCTGCGTAAGGAGCACGATCAGCTTGTCGCTCGGGAGAACGTCGAGCAGCGTCTCGCGAGGTTCCGGCGATTCCTGCAGGAGGAGGTCTGGTCTCAGATCCCGGCCGACCAGTTGGGGAAGCGACTGTCCAAAGAGGAAGAGGAACGCATCCTCGGATTCGGACCCGACGGCGTATGATCGTCGACTCCTCGGCACTGATCGCGATTATCGGTCGGGAGCCCGACCACGACCGTATGGAGCAGGCGCTGATCAGTGCCGATGCGTCCAAGATCGGCGCGCCGACCAGGCTCGAAGCCGGCATGGTCGCGCTGGCGCGGTGGGGTGTTCGGGGCAAGACGCTCCTCGCGCGGCTGCTGCAGGAGCGAAGGATCGAAACCATACCCTTCACCGACGAGCACGCCGAGGTCGCGCTCGACGCGTTTCACCGCTACGGCAAAGGCCGGCATCCGGCGGCGCTGAACTTCGGTGACTGCCTGACGTACGCGACCGCCTATCTCGCCGCCGAACCGTTGCTGTTCGTGGGTGACGACTTCGTGCACACCGATCTCGCGCTTGTCGATGTGAAGGCATGACGCCGTTGGCGGGACACCCTGCGGGCCCCGCCTTCGAGGGGTCACCGCGCCGGTGGCGGGTATCCGTGTCTGTGCTCACCGTCGGCGTCGAGGAAGAGTTCCGGCTGGTCGACCGCGCTGGTCACCTCTCGCTCAGCGGGCCGGACGTGATCCGCGCGGCGAGAGACCCGAAAGGCGAACTCCACCTCGAGTTGGCCTGCTGCCAGGTCGAGTCGGCGACCGGGTCTGCCGCGGCGCGGCGGAACTGCTCGGCCAGCTGCGGAACCTGCGCGGCAGCCTGGCCCGGGAGGCCTGCCGGCGCGACCTGCGGGTGGTGCCGACCGCCACTCCGTTGCTGTCCGAACAGACCCCGCCGGACATCACGCCGACCCGCCGTTACCGCAGGATGGCGAAACACTTCGGGGCCATCACCAGCACCGGCACCACCTGCGGCTGCCACGTGCATGTGGGCGTGCTCGATCGCGAGACCGCGACTGCGGTCAGCAACCACGTGCGGCCCTGGCTGCCCGTGCTGCTCGCGTTGACCGCGAACTCGCCGTACGACAACGGCGAGGACACCCGGTACCGCAGCTGGCGGCACGTGCTGTGGTCGCGCTGGCCCTCGGCCGGACCGCCGTCGATCTTCGCGTCGCTCGACCAGTACGAGAGCATCGTCGCGGCGATGCTGCGCGCCGAGGCCATGCTCGACCGTGGAATGATCTACTGGGACATCCGGCTTTCCGAGCGGCACCCGACCCTGGAATGCCGGGTGGCCGACGTCACCGTCAGCCCTGAGGACGCCGCGCTGCTCGGCGTTCTGGTGCGCGGGCTGGTGGCCGCGGCCCTCGACGACCTGACGGCCGTGCCGCCGGTGCCGCCCCAGGAGGTCCTGCGCGCCAACCTGTGGTGGGCCGCCCGGGACGGCCTACCCGGCAGCTGCCTGCATCCGGTGACCGGGCAGCTCGTGCCCCTGCAGGGGCAACTCGGCGAGCTGGTCGACCTGGTCCGTCCGGCGTTGCGGGGCACCGTCGGCGATCTGGAATTCGTGCGGGACGGCCTGGCCCGGCTCCGCGACCGCGGCGGAGGCGCGCAGCGTCAGCGCGCCGCGTTCGCGAAGCGGAACGACCTCGGCGACGTCGTCGACATGCTCGCCATCCGCTCTGATCCCGGGGGAGGCCGCAGGCCCGCAGGCACCGCGTCAGCTGGTGATGTCCTTGGTGGCGAACCGGCGGAGCGCGAGCACGGCGAACACCGCGGCGTAGACCAGCGCGGAGAAGGTGCCCCTGGTCATGTCGCCCCAGTCGACGTCCGAGCCGAGCAGGTCCGACCACGCCAGCGCGTAATGCGTGGGCAGGTAGTCGCGCAGGCCGCCCAGCGCGGTGATCGAGTCGAGAATCTGGGACAGGATCGACACCAGCACCACACCCCCCACCGCGCCGAGCGGGGTGTCGGTGGACACGGTGAACAGCAGCCCGAGCGCGGCCACCCAGCTGAGGTGGATCGCCAGGTATGCGGCCGCCAGGGCGACCCGCAGCACCCCGGTGCCGAACGGCAGCGCGTCCCCGGTCGGGGTGACCATCTCGCCGGCGCCGTACGCGGCCACGCCCACGGTCAGCGCCACCGCGGGCAGCAGCACCAGGCCGAGCACCGACAGCAGCGCGGACACCACCGCCTTCTGGCCCAGCAGCCGCACCCTCGGCACCGGGATCGCCAGCAGGTACTTCAGGCTGGACCAGGACGCCTCGCTGGCCACCGTGTCTCCGAAGAACAGCGCCACCACCACGACCAGCAGGAAGTTCGCCGAGGCGAACAGCGCGAACACCACGAAGTTGAGCCCGCTGGCGGTGGCCAGGTCGACCAGGCCACCGGAGCGCCGGTTCGGCGAGTTGGAGCCAAGGGTGAACGCGAGCAGCAGCAGGAACGGCAGCACGGCCAGGAAGCCCAGCGCGATCTGGGTGCGGCGGCGCCGAAGCTGCCGGCTGAGTTCGACGCGCAGCCGCAGCGTGCGGCCGGCGTGGTAACCCACCGTGGCTCCGTCCGCGCCGACCTCGGCCCGTTCCCGCTCGGCGGCGGCCACCAGATCGGCCACCGCCGCCGGATCGGTGTGCACGTCGTGCTCGGCCTCGCCGGTGCGGGCCGCCGCCGGCACCCGCACCGCGGTGACCTTCCCCGGCCGTCGACCGTTGCCGGTGCTCACGGGCTCTCCTTGCGCTCGCCGGCGGGCGCGCCGTGGTCGCGCCATGTGCCACCCATCACGGGGTCTCCTCTCCCACGAGTTGCAGGAAGGCGTCCTCCAGCCGGCGCCGCGGTCCGGCCTGCTCGACCGCCACGCCGGCCTCCACGAGCGTGGCCACCGCCGCGGAGCGGGGCAGCCCGCCGAGATCGGCGTGCACCACGTGGTCGGCCACCACCGCCTCGACGCCGTCCAGGCCGCGGAGCACCTCGGCCGCGCGCGCCGGCTGGTCCACCAGGAAGGTGGCCTCGCCGCCGCCGGCCACGATCTGCGCCACCTCGCCCTCGGCGACCAGCCGCCCGCGGTGCATGACCACCACGTGCGTGCAGGTCTGCTCGACCTCGGCGAGCAGGTGGCTGGACACCAGCACGGTCCGCCCGGTGGCCGCGTAGCGGCGCAGTACGTCGCGCATCTGGTGGATCTGCGGCGGGTCAAGGCCGTTGGTGGGCTCGTCCAGCACGAGCAGGTCCGGGAGGCCGAGCATGGCCTGCGCGATGGCCAGGCGCTGCCGCATGCCCTGGCTGTAGGTGCCGACCCGGCGGCGCACCGCGTCACCCAGCCCGGCGATCTCCAGTGCCTCCGCGACGTGCGCTTCCTCGGCCGGCCGCCCGGTCGCGGCCCAGTACAGCCGCAGGTTCGCCGCGCCGGAGAGGTGCGGCAGGAACCCGGCGCCCTCCACGAACGAGCCGACCCGGGAGAGCACCGGTGAGCCGGCGTGCACCGCGTGCCCGAACACCCTGATCTCGCCCGTGGTGGGCCGCACCAGGCCCATGAGCATGCGCAGCGTGGTGGTCTTGCCGGCGCCGTTCGGGCCGAGCAGGCCGAGCACCTGGCCTCGCTCGACCCGGAAGGACAGGTCCTCCACCGCGGTGACCCCGCCGGGGTAGGACTTGGTCAGCCCGCTGATCACCAGCGGCACATCGGCCAGTTCCGGGTCGTGGTCGGCGCCCCGCCGGCGCCGCACCGCCGCGGCCAGCGCCGCGAGCAGGCACAGCGCGAGCACCGCGGCGATGCCCAGCAGCGGCCCGGTGGGCACCGTCGAGCCGACGCTGCGGCCGCCGGGCACGGTGGGCACCGCCAGCCCGCCGTCGCCGGCCAGGGCCACGGTGAGCACCGCGGGCTGCACCAGGTTCGCGTAAGCCTGGTCGGTGCTGCTCACCACGAGTTGCAGCCGGTGACCGGCCTCGACCGGCCGCACGATGCCCGGCAGGGTCACGGTGACGTCGACCGGGCTGCCGTCCGCGGGCAGGTTGGTGAGCCGCATCGGCGCCACCGCCGAGCCGGGCAGCACCCGGGCGCCGTCCGGGCCGACGTCGTAGAGCTTGGCGAACAGCACCGCGCCGTCCGGCAGCGACTGGCCGGGTGGCGCGGCGACCCGCAGCCGCACCGTGGGCGATCCGGCGACGAGCAGCTGCGCGTCCAGCGGCACGGTGGTGAACCGGGCCGCCTCCCCGGGTGGGTCGGCGGCGAGTCCACCGGCCACCGACGAGGCGCGGCTGAGCGCCGAGCCGGAACCGGGCAGGCCGCTGATCGACGCGGGACTGCCACCGGGCGGGGCCAGCACGGTCTGCTGGCCGCCGCTGAGCCGCAGCGGTGTGCGGCTGGTGCCACCGCCGATCAGGCCCGGGTAGCCGGCGGCGGTCACGGTGCGCACCGAGGGGCTGCCGCTGTTGCGGAACGCGCCCTGCACGGCGTACTCGAATCCGGTGCCCGGGTCGGCGCCGCGGTGGGCGAGGTGGAAGTCGAACCAGTCGGCGATCTCGCCGCGCAGCTCGGGGCCGGGGTTGCCGCCGTCGTGCCCACCGGTGTACCAGACCATCTTGACCTTGCCGCCGGCCCTGGTGATCTGCCGGGCGTTGGCGTCCGCCTGGTCCAGCCCGAACAGGGTGTCCTGCTCGCCCTGGACCAGCAGGGTGGGCACGGTGATCCGGTCGGTGACCGACACGGGTGAGTCACGGCGCAGCAGGTCCACGGTCTGCTGGCTGGCCCGGCCGGTGGTGGCCACCTCGATGTAGGCGCGGCACACCTCGGGCAGGAACCGCCCGCACATTCCGGCGGCGATCGATCCGCCGGTGGGTTGGCCCGCGCCGGGTGGGCCGGACCCGCCGGGCTCGGCCGCCGAGGAGCCGGCCGCGGCACCGCTGGCCGGCCCGCCGGAGGCCGACGACCCGCCCGCGGAGGCCGACGTCGAGGACGACGAGCCGCCGCCGCTGCCGCCCGATCCGCCGAACCCGCCGCCGGTGCCGCTGCCCGTGCCGCCCCGGGAGGAGTCCGAGGAGTTACCGGCGGTGCCCCGCTCCGGGGCCTCGCCGCTGGGCTCGCTGCCGCCGCCCAGCCCGGCGGAGAACAGCAGGCCCGCCCAGGTCCGCTTGAACACGCCGTCCGGGCCGAACGCGCCGGCGGCCGGGGTGCCGGCGGCCGGGGTGCCGGCGGCCGCCGCGTTCGGCAGCAGCGCCTGGGACAGGTCGTTGTAGGTGATCACCGGGGCGATCGTGTCCACCCGCCGGTCCGTCCCGGCGAGCAGCAGCGCCAGCGCGCCGCCGTAGGAGCCGCCGGTCACGCCCACCCTCGGGTCGTTGGGCCCGTCCATGAGCACCTCGGGCTGCCGGGCCAACCAGTCGACGAGCTGCCTGGCGTCGCTGACCTCGTAGTCCGGCGAGTTCAGCCCGATCTGGCCGGTGCTGTTCCCGAATCCCCTGGCGGTGTAGGTGAGCACCACGAAACCGCGGCTGGCCAACTCGCGAGCCTGGTCCGCGACGCTGTCCTTGGTGCCGCCGAACCCGTGGGCCACGATGATCGCCGGTGCCGGTGTGTGTTGCGGCAGGAACAGCGTGGTCCGCAACTGGACGTGCTGGTCCTGGGCGGGGCCGTCGACCACGTCGACCACCGCGTCCCTGCTGTGCACGGCCGGCGGCGGCCGGTCGGCGCGGGACCACAGCACCAGGCCGCCGACCACGGCGAGCACCGCGATCAGGGACAGCAGGGACCACCTGCGACGGGAACGTGGCAGCGGGGGCACGTACGCGACGGTATGCGAACCGAGCTGAGAGCGTGGCGCCGGCGGCATGATTCGGTGTCCGGAAGCACCAACACCGGCCGGCGATCGGCGGCTTCGGCGCGGTGGGGCGACCCCGGCATGGCATGTCGCTCGGTGGTGCGCCACAATGTGTGATGTTGGAGGGGAGTATTCCCCAGCGACGGCATCGTCAGCACGGGACGCGGCGTAGGGTCCCCGGTGCCGTCGGTCGGCGGCCCGCCGGCGGAAGAGACCTCCGGTCATCGGTGCATGCCTGAGACCGGAGGTTCCTGATGGTTACTCCTGCGTCGAGTCGCGGTGTTCGGGTCTGTCATGCCCGGGTGCGCGGGCGCGTGGAGCGGCCGGCATGAACGTGCCGCTGTGGGTCTGGTTGGTCACGATCGCCGGTCTGCTGGCGCTGCTGGCCCTCGACCTGGTGATCGTCGACCGCGTGCCGCACCGGGTGACCGTCCGCGAGGCGGCCAGCTGGGTGCTGTTCTACGTCTGCTGCGCGCTGGCGTTCGGCGCGGTGGTCTGGGTGGTGTGGGGCGGTCGCTACTCGGGTGAGTTCTTCGCCGGCTACATCACCGAGTACTCGCTGAGCGTGGACAACCTCTTCGTGCTGGTGGTGATCATGTCCGCGTTCGCGGTCCCGCCGATACACCAGCACAAGGTGTTGCTCGTCGGCATTCTGCTCGCGCTGGTGTTGCGCGGGGTGTTCATCGCCGCGGGAGCGTTCGTCATCGGGAAGTTCAGCGCCGTGTTCTATCTGTTCGGCGCTTTTCTCGTGTACGGGGCCTACAAGCTGGCCCGGTCCGGGCTGCCCGACGGGGACGAGGAGTACCAGGAGAACGCGGTCCTGCGGGCGCTGCGGAAGGTGTTGCCCGTCACCGACCGCTACCACGGCGCACGCTGGCTGACCAGGGTCGGCGGCCGGCGGATGCTGACCCCGATGTTCATCGTGATGGTGGCCATCGCGACCACCGACCTGCTGTTCGCCGTGGATTCCATTCCGGCCATTTTCGGGCTGACCAAGGAACCGTTTCTGGTGTTCACCGCGAACGCGTTCGCGCTGATGGGGCTCCGCCAGTTGTACTTCCTCATCGGCGGGTTGCTGAACAAGTTGATCTACCTGCCGATCGGGCTGGCGGTCATTCTGGCGTTCATCGGCGTGAAGCTGATCCTGGAGGCGTTGCACGCGAACTCCCTGCCGTTCGTCAACAGCGGCGAACCCATTCCGGTGCCCACCATCAGCATCGAGTGGTCGCTGGCGGTGATCCTCACCGTGCTCGCCCTCACCACGGTCGCCAGCCTGCTGAAGGCGCGCTGCTCGCCGGACACCCGGGCCTGACCGGCGGAGCGGAAAATGCGTGGCCCGGCGCGGCGCGCTGGGTCACCCTGCGGTCATGTCGTGGACGGTGCGGCGGGCCGGTGCGGCCGACGCCGAGGAGATCGCCAGGATCAACGTGGCGTCCTGGCGGCACGCCTACCGGGGGATCGTCCCGGACGCGGTGCTGGACCGCATGTTGCCGGAGAGCCGGGTGCCTGGCTGGCGGCGCTGGCTCGCCCTGCCGGCACCCGCCGCGGTGTTCGTCGCCGTGGACGCCACCGGCCGGATCGGTGCCTACTGCGGTGTGGACGCGGTGCGGGAGGAGGGCGACCGGCACGCCGACCTGCCCACCGGGGAGCTGTGCGCGATCTACGTCGACCCGCCCAACCTGGGCACCGGCGCCGGGCGCGCGGTGCACGACGCCGGTGTGTGGCACCTCGCCGAGCAGGGTTTCCGGTACGCGGTGCTGTGGGTGCTCGAGGCGAACACGTCGGCGCGGCGCTTCTACCGCAGCCGCGGCTGGCGCGCGGACGGCGGCAGCAAGCAGTACGAGGCCGGCGAGGCGCAACTGCCCGAGGTGCGCTACGCGCGGTTCCTGCCCGCCACCCGAAGCCGTTACGCGAGCAGCGTGTAGTTGAGTTCCTCGCAGATCCGGCCCAGCGGCAGGTCCAGGCCGGGGTGGTCGAGCGGCAGCAGCACGTCCGGGGTGTCCGGCAGGGCGCTGGCCGCCGGCGGGTCCCACAGGCAGATCGCCGGGTCGCCGGCGTCCATCGAGGACCGGTACCACAGCCCATCCAGTTCCGGGTAGGCCGCACGGATCGCCCGCGCCCACGCCTGGGTCACGTCCTTGGGGCCGCTGCTCAGCGCCTGCGAGGCCCCCGCCCTGGTCGGCCACAGCCCCGCCAGGTCGAGCAGCCGCAGGGTGCGCCGGGGGCGCAGCACCACCAGGTGGGGGCCACGGGTCCGCCGGTCCACCGTGGACGTCGCCTGGTACACCTCGGCCACGCTGGTGCGCACCGACAGGCCGAAGTAGAGCACGCCGTGCTCGGGGCTGGGCACGGGTTCGCCGTCCGGCCCCGGCGGGTGCGGGTCGAACCGGGCGTGCGGCAGCGGGCCGGTGTACCGGAAGGTGTTCCAGCGCTGGGGGTGGCGGCCGCTCTGCGTGAAGATCCGCACCAGCCGGGTCGCGCGGTGCACCGCGACCACGTCCTCGGCGCGACGCAGCAGGGCTTGCAGTGCAGCGGGTGCCGGCGGCTGGGGAAGCCGTGCCATACGGGTCCAGTCGTCCTGGGAGCGCTCGCCTGCCGGATCAGACCGGGGTGCCGATCATCGACGCCAGGGCCGCGACGCGCCGCGGATCGCCACCGGCGAGCAGCCAGTCTCTCGGCGAGGTGGGCGTGCCGGCGATCGGCAGGTCCTCCTGCGGGTTGGTCATGAACGCGGCCACCACGAGGTGCGGCTGGTCACCCGGCAGGGCGGCGAGCACCAGTTCCAGGCCGGGCAGCACCGCGTCGTCGGTGAACTGCCAGGACGGCAGCCGCCACCCGCCGCGCTCCTTCCACCCGACCAGCCGGCCGGCGGCGATGCGGTGCCGGATGCGGCTCGGGTCCACCGACAGCCGCCGGGCGACCTCGCCGACGGTCAGCGCGGAGTCCCGCAGCACCGCCTGCGCGGCGACCGCCCGGGCGCGCGGGTCGGCGTCGGTCTCCCGGCGCGGCGCGAGATCGAGACCGACCTCGGCCAGTGCCTCGCGCTGGTCCGGTGTGAAGTACGCGGCCGGCTCCGGGTGCGGTGGGGCCAGCCGCCGTGCCGCGTCCTCGACGAGCGACAGGAACTCGGTGGCGGTGACCCGCAGGCCGGCCTTCGCCAGCACGGTCTCCAACGCGAGGTTCATGCGCACAGGGTATCCCGCGCGTGCGGTTTCGTGCGGTCCGTTGTGGACGAAGTCACCGGACAGATCCACTGATCGCGCACGGACCACCACGGTAGGTGATCCGTGCGAGGCGGCACACCGGCCGAGCGTCGGGTTCGCCGGACCGGCCGGGTGGGTGAACGGTGGCCCGGGGCGGGGCCGGTCAGCGGCGGAGCCGGCCGACCCGCGGGTCGACGCCCAGCCAGGTTCTGATCTTCGCCCGGATCCGGTACATCGCCGACTGGGTCGCCGCGGCGGTGGTGCCCAGCCGCCTGGCGATGTCGGGGGCGGACATGCCCTCCGCGGCCAGCGAGAGCAGGGACCGCTCGTAGGCCGACAGCGTCGCGCATCGTGCCGCCACCCAGTCGGCCTCGGCGCGGTCGCAGGCCCGGTCCGCGGGATCGCCGGCCGGGTCGGGGCGCAGCCGGGTGTGGGTGAGCACCCGGCGGGCCGTACTGCTGCGGCGGGCCTCGTCCGCGCACAGCCGCTTGACCACGGCGACCAGGAACGGCCGCAGCCGCGCCAGGTCCAGATCCCCGAACTCGGCCGCGCGGATCAGCGCGTCGTGCACGATGTCCTCCGCCTGCGCGGGTGTGCCGGCGTGCCGGACGGCAACCCTCAGTAGGTGGGCGCGGACGTTCAGGTACTCCTCCCACAGGCCGGCCGGTGCCTCCAGGGCATGGCTCCCGCCTGGCTGGCGTTGCATGACGGCTCCCTCACCGACGGAAATATTGCTTCAATTTGTGGAAATAGACGGAAAATCTTCGTCCACCTCCGCTCGCGGTCACCCTGTGTACGGGTTGGGCCGGCGGGGTGCACCCTGCGAGTCCGGTTAGCAACGTCACGTAACGGGGGTGTTAACCAGTCGTCCTGGTCCGGACGAGTGAAGCCGCGTCAGGCTGGGGCGGACCCATCCGTACGGCTACTGGATCGCGAGACCCGCGAACCGTCGTCAATGTCCGAGGAGGGATACCCCCATGAGCCGTCTCCGGCTCCTCATCGCCTTCGCGGTGGCCGCCACCGCGGCCGTGCTGGCCACCCCGAGCGCTGCCGCGGCCCCGGCACCGACCGAGCCGGCCCGCGACTCGGTCCTGGTGCTCACCGTCGCGCCGAGCCAGCAGCCCGCGCGGCACCGGGTGCTGCGGTGCAGCCCGACCGGCGGCGACCACCCGTACGCCGCGCAGGCGTGTGCCGAGCTGGACGCGGTGCACGGCGACCCGGGCGAGTTGCGCAGCCAGCCCCGGCCGTGCCCGTTCATCTACCGGCCGGTGACCGCGACCGCTGAGGGGTACTGGCTCGGCCGGCCCGTCAGATTCCAGCAGACCTACCCGAACGACTGCGTGATGCTCACCCGAACGGGCTCGGTATTCCGCTTCTGATCGGCTCGAGCCAACCCGTCACAGACCAGGGCGGGCCGGCGTGGTGGCAGGGGCCACGCCGGCCCGCCCTTCCTTCTCCGGCGCGGTGACGGTGGGTGAGCGCGGCTCCCGGCGGCGTGGTCCGCACGACACGAGGCGGTCGGGGCGCGGTCGCGGCCCGGTCGGGCCCCGCTCGGCGCCGGCTCAGCGCGATGTCAGCGGGCGGGAGCCGCAGCCACCCACCGGTCGGGGATACTCGACAGGTGGCGGGTGCACGAGGCCGACAGCGGAAACCGTCGCGGCGGTCCGGCCGGCCGTCCCGGGTGGTCCGCGAGCCGGTGGACACCGGGATCGCCGAGCTCGTGCCGGACCGCGACCGTCCCGGCGGCTGGACGCTGCTGCTGGACGGCTCCCCGCAGTCCCACGTCGACCTGGCGGAGCCCACCTACCTCGAGTACGAGTACCTGCGGCGGATCGCCCACCTGGTCGATCTGGCCGGCGGGCCCGGCCAGCCGCTGCGCGTGCTGCACCTCGGCGGTGGCGCGCTCACCCTGCCCCGCTACGTCGCCGCCACCCGTCCCGGCTCCTGGCAGCAGGTCGTCGAGGTGGACGGCCGGCTGGCCGAGCTGATCCGGCGGGAGTTGCCGTGGCCGCGCACCATGCGGGTCCGGGTACGGGTCTCCGACGCCAGGGAGGCGCTGGCCCGCTATCCGGACGGCCGGTTCGACCTGGTCGTTGGGGACGTCTTCGCCGGAGCCCTGGTGCCGGCCCACCTGACCTCGGTGGAGTGCGCGGAGCAGGTGTCCGGGGTGCTCGCCCCGGGCGGCCGGTACGCGCTGAACATCGCGGACGGCCCGCCGCTGACCTTCGCCCGCGCCCAGGCGGCCACCATCCGGGCGGTGTTCCCGCACGTCTGCCTGCTCGCCGACGCCCCGGTGCTGCGCGGCCGGCGGTTCGGCAACCTGGTGCTGGTGGCCGGCCACCGGCCGCTGCCGATGGCCGAGCTGACCCGGCTGGCCGCCGGTGATCCGTTCCCCGCCCGCCTGGTGCACGGCGCCGACCTCGACGCGTTCACCGGCGGGGCGCACCCGGTGTCGGACGCCACCGCCGTGCCGTCCAGCACGCCCCCGCCGCGCACCTTCCCGGTGGGTCTGCGCACCTGTTGACGGCCGAACGCCGGCGCGGCGGTAAACTGGTCGTGGTCGTTTTTCGGGGCGACGTCACCGCCCGGTGGCCGGCCCGAGAGTGTTGTTGTTTGGTCGTTGCTTTCCTCCAGACGCCTATCCGGAGAAGTACGGTCCGACATCCGGCCCGAGGGTCACGCCCGTGGCCCTCGAACCTGGCGTCTGTTGAGGAGACAGTGATGGCGCAGGGCACGGTGAAGTGGTTCAACTCGGAGAAGGGCTTCGGCTTCATCTCCCCCGACGAGGGTGGCGCCGACGTGTTCGTGCACTACTCGGCGATCCAGGGCGGCGGCTTCCGCTCCCTGGACGAGAACCAGCGGGTGGAGTTCGAGGTCGGCCAGGGCGCCAAGGGCCCCCAGGCCCAGTCCGTGCGCGCTCTCTGAGTCGCGAACCCGCATCGGGTGGCCCCGGCTCCGCGGAGTCGGGGCCACCGGCATGTGGACGGTCAGTCCCCGGCCATCCGCACCTGGTTGCCGCCGCCCCGCTTGGCCAGGTACATCGCGGCGTCCGCGCGGCGCAGCGCGGCCTCCACCGAGTCCTCGGCCCGCAGCCGGGTCAGCCCAACCGACGCGGTGATCCCGTGCTCCCGGGCGAGGGGTAACGCGGCCACCGCCCGCACCGCCCGGCGCATCGCCGCCCGCGCCGCGGCCGGCGCGGTGCGGCGCAGCAGCACCACGAACTCGTCGCCGCCGTACCGGGCCACCAGGTCGTCCGCGCGCATCGCCTCGCGCAGGGTGGCGGCGACCGCGCGCAGCACCTCGTCGCCCCGGGCGTGCGACCCGCCGTCGTTGACGCGCTTGAACCCGTCCAGGTCGACCAGGGCGACCGCGGCCGGTGTCCAGCCGGGCTCGGCGCCGGTCGCCGCGATCGCCTCGGCCAGCGCCCGCCGGTTCGGCAGCCTGGTCAGCGGGTCCTGCCGGGCCAGCCGGGCGGCGTCCCGGTGCCGGCGGTCCAGGCGGGCGTGTTCCACCCGGGCGCGTACCGTGGCCACCCGCGCCTCGTGCAGCGCCCACAGCTCGGCCTCCAGGGCGTCGGCGTAGTCACGCCGGCTCTGCCCGGCCTGGGACACCGTGGCCAACTCGTGTGCCAGGGACAGCGCCAGCGCGGGCTCCGAGGCGTTGCCGACCAGCCGCCGGCTCACCCGGCGAAGCACCCGCGCCGCCTCGTCCGGGCGGTTCTCGGACATCCAGCACCGGGCCAGCGCGATCGCCACGACGATCTGCTCGCGCGCGTAGAGGGCGCCGTCCAGCAGCCGGTACAGCCGGTCCCGGTGCCCCGGATGCGGATCGGCCAGCGCGTGCGCGGCCCCGACCATGGGGTCGACCTCGGCCGGCGGGCGGTCCCGTCCCGGGTGCTCGAACTGCGACCACGGCGCCTCGATCGCGCCGGTGGTCGCCGCGGCGGCGGCGAACTTCTCGGCCCCCTCGGCGTGACGGCCCGCGCGCTCCAGGTGCAGCGCCCAGCCGAGCAGCACGCGCACCCGGTTGATCAGCAGGATGACGGCGCCGCCGGGCTGGCCGACGTCGCGGTCCAGCCGGGCGGCCCGCGCCACGAACTCGTCCGCCTGCTCGAACAGGCCGAGCTGGGCGAGCACCAGCCCGATGGCGTTCAGCGTGGAGATCAGCGTCCGGAGCCAGGCGTCGGGGGTGAACCCGGGGTAGGGTTCGCCGCCTGCGTCGAGGATGGCCATCGCGGTGGCGGCGTGGGTCAGGGCGTCGTCCTCCCGCCCGGCGAACAGCGCCTGCCGCGCCAGGTAGGCGCGGCCGGCGGCCTCGTGCAACCACAGGCCGCGCTGGCGTGCGTGCCGCAGCAACTCCTCGAGCAGCCCGTCCGCGCGATGGCCGGTGCCGGCCGACGCGACGAAGGTGCTCACCGTGCTGCTCAGCAAGGTGAGGAAGGTGGGATTCGGTCCCCGGCGGCGGGCCTCGGCCAGCAGATCGAGCATCTCGGCCGCCGCATCGACCTGCTGCTCCAGCGGACCGAACTGGGCGGCGCGGACCAGCTCGCGGGACCGGGAGAGTAACCAGTCGTCGCTGGCCTCGGTCAGGTCGCTGGGTTCGCCGCGCGCGGGCTCGCCGACCGGGCCGGGCACGCGCACGGGCGTCCCTCCGGCGCCGGACGGCGATCCCCTGGACACGGAGAGCATTGTGGCACGGAACGGCCTCTCCCCGCCCCGAAAGCGAATCCGCGCGGAACCGGCCGGTACCGCTGGTGGCGGTAGCCGTCCGGAAACGTTCCCGCGCCGAGCAGCGATGAATTCCGGACTCGCGCCGGGTCCATTCCGGCGAGAGCATCCACCGGGACGCCCGCGCACGCCCGATCGCGCACCGCCGGTGCGCCGCCGGCGCGGGCAGGGGAGGAGCGCACCGCCGTGACGACCGCAGACCATCCGGTCGACGAGGACTTCCTCCGCCTCGCCGACCCCTACCGGCGCGAGCTCCTGGCGCACTGCTACCGCATGCTGGGCTCGGTGCACGACGCCGAGGACCTGGTCCAGGAGACCTACCTGCGCGCGTGGCGCGCCTACGACAAGTTCGAGGGCCGGTCGTCGCTGCGCACCTGGCTGCACCGGATCGCCACCCGGGCGTGCCTGACCGCGCTGGAGGACCGGGGCCGGCGGCCGCTGCCCACCGGTCTGGGCGAGCCGAGCGCCGACCCCACCGACACGCTGGTGGAGCGGCCCGAGGTGCCGTGGCTGGAGCCCATCCCGGACGCGATGGTCGGCGCCGAGCAGAGCGACCCGGCCGCGATCGTCACCTCCCGGGAGAGCCTGCGGCTGGCGCTGATCGCCGCGTTGCAGCACCTCCCGCCGCGCCAGCGGGCCGTGCTGATCCTGCGGGACGTGCTGAGGTGGCGGGCCGCCGAGGTGGCCGAGGCGCTGGACACCACGACCGTCGCGGTGAACAGCATCCTGCAGCGGGCCAGGGCGCAACTCGCCGAGGTGTCGCCGAGCGAGGACGAGATCGTCGAACCCACCGAACCCGGCCAGCGCGAGTTGCTGGACCGCTATGTCGCGGCGTTCGAGGAGTACGACATCGCCGGCCTGGTGAAGCTGTTCACCGAGGACGCCGTCTGGGAGATGCCGCCGTTCACCTCCTGGTACCGGGGCGCGGAGAACATCGGCCGGCTCGTCAAGGCGCAGTGCCCGGCGGAGGGGCCGGGCGACATGCGGCTGGTTCCGGCGGAGGCGAACGGCCAGCCCGCGTTCGCCATGTACATGCGGGACCGTGCCGACGGCGTGCACCGGGCGTTCGCGCTGCACGTGCTGACCCTCACCGGCGGCGGCATCGGGCACGTCGCCTGCTTCTTCGACGTGCGCCTGTTCAACGCCTTCGGCCTGCCGGACACGCTGCCGGCAGGGCCCGCGGTCGCGGACGGCCCATGACCGAGCCCTGCGTGCCGGCGGCCATCATCGGGGGCCTCGCGCTGCTGGAACGCGCCGTCAACTACACCCTGGGCAGCGTGCGCCTGGTCACCCCGGACGCGATGAACCGGGAGACGCCGTGCCGGGACTGGGACGTCCGCGCGCTGCTGGCCCACCTCGGCGACTCCATCGAGGCGCTGCACGAGGCCGTCGCCGCCGGATGGGTCGGCCTGGACGCGACCGCCGCCGACCCGGAAGCCGACCCGGTGGCCGCGGTGCGCGACCGGGCGCGCCGGCTGCTCGGCGCGTGCACCGGCGCCGGCGGCCACGACCTGGTCGCGGTGGCCGGCGCCCCGGTCACCACCGGCCTGGTCACCGGCGCGGGCGCCATCGAGGTCGCGGTGCACGGCTGGGACGTCGCCCGCGCCTGCGGGCAGCGCCGGCCCATCCCCGACGATCTCGGTGCGCGGCTGCTGGAACTGGCCCCGCTGCTGGTCGGCGACGCCGACCGGCCGGGACGGTTCGACCCGCCGGTCGACGTGCCGCCACTGGCGCGCCCGGCGGACCGGCTGGTCGCCTTCCTCGGCCGGCGGCCCTGACCGGCACGGCCGCACACCCGGCTACCGCGTCGCCGCGGCGGACAATCGGCTTGAGTCTCCAGTCGCTGGAAGGTCGAAGGTTGGTCCCGTGAGCGACCACACCGAGCTGTTCACCATCGGCCAGCTCGCCCGCCGTACCGGGCTGCCGGTGCGCACGATCCGGTTCTGGTCGGACAGCGGCGTCGTCGCGCCGACCGGCCGCTCGGCGGGCGGGTACCGGCTCTACGACGCCGAGGCCGTGGCCCGCCTGGACCTGGTCAGCACGCTGCGCGAGCTGGGGTTGGACCTGGACACCGTGCGCAGGGTGCTGGCCCGCCAGGTCACGGTGAGCGACGTGGCCAGGGCGCACGTGTGCGCCCTGGACGCGGAGATCCGCACGCTGCAGTTGCGCCGTGCGGTGCTGCGGTCGGTCGCCAGGCGTGGCAGCACGACCGAGGAGATGAGACTCATGACCAAACTGGCCCGCATGTCCGCCGAGGAGCGGCAGCGGATCATCGACGAGTTCGTCGGGGAGGTGTTCGACGGCATCGACCCGGACGCGCCGGGCGCGCACATCGCCCACGCGATGCGGAGGATGCCGGCGGAACTACCGGCGGACCCGTCCCCGGAGCAGGTGGACGCCTGGATCGAGCTGGCGGAGCTGGTGAGCGACGAGGACTTCCGCGCGCGGGCGCGGGAGATGGCCGTGGCCGGCGTGCAGGCGGGGGAGCAGGGCCAAACCTACGACCCGAAGCCGGTCCGGGACCACGCCGGCATGGCGGTCGACGCGGGCATCGCCCCCGAGTCGGCGGAGGGCAGGGAGATCCTGCACCGGATCGTCGACCCGGGCATGCCCGCGGAGGAGCGCGTCCGGCTCGCCGACCTGATGGCCACCTTCACCGACCGCCGGGTGGAGCGGTACTGGCAGCTGCTGGGCATCCTCAACGGCTGGCCGCCGTTTCCGTCGGGCGTCCCCGCGTTCGAGTGGACGATCGCCGCGCTGCGCGCGCACTCCTGAGCGCAACCCGGGGCCTCCCGATCAGGGGCCGGCCTGCCGCGCTCGCCAGGCCATCCTGGTCAGGGCGTACTCCACATCCCCCTGCTCGGCGCCGGCCAGGTACTCCGGCCACTCGGCGAAGAAGGTGCGCACCAGGGTCAGCCCGGCGTTCTCCAGCACCCGGCGCGAGGCGGTGTTCACGGTCATCGTGGTGGCCACCACGCGGTCGAGGCCCAGCTCGTCGAACGCGCGGCGGACCAGCGCCCGCGCGCCCTCGGTGGCATAGCCGCGGCCCCATGCGGCCGGCCGCAGCCGGTAACCGAGTTCGATCCCGCCGGAAAGGCCGATGCTGCTCGCCGGCCGGAGCGAGAACCAACCGATGAATGTGCCGGTGGACTTCTCGACGGCCGCCCAGCAACCCAGCCCAGCCGGCAACTCGGCGTACTCGCGGAGGATCGCCGGCAGGGTCTCTTGCTCGACCACGGACCTCGGCACCGGACGGCCGTCGTCGACGAACCGCATCACCGCCGGGTCCCCGTGCAGCGCGGCCAGATCGTCCACGTCCGCCTCGGTGAACCGCCGCAGCACCAACCGCTCGGTCTCCACCACCCGCCGATCCGACCAGTTTTCCGTACCTCCGGCAACTCGGTTTTGCCAGCGGCATGATCGTTGTCCGGTGCGCCATACTTGATCGTCGGCGGTGGGCCGACAGCCGGGGGTTGCCGTGGTCGAACCGAATCGTCTGCTGCGCGCCGCGCGCGAGCGGGCCCGCTCGCCGCGCCTGCCGAACGCGCACATGTCGCGTGCCGAGTTGGCCGAGGCGGTGAACGCCTGGGTGCGGGCGCACACCGGGCGCGCCGGAGCGCTGGACGGGCACTACGTCGCCCGCCTCGAGCGTGGCGTGATTCGTTGGCCCGGCAACAACTACCGGGCGGGGTTCCGGGCCGTGCTCGGGGTGCGAAGCGACGAGGACATCGGGTTCCGCCCGCCCCGGCGGTGCGTGCCGGACCAGGAACCGCCGGATGCCGCATCCGATCCGGCGATGCCCGACGAGTGGACCGAGCGGGCGGCCGAGGAATGGGTGGCCGCCGTCGAGGCCGGTGACGGGCGGCCGATCGCCGAGACCACCGCGTTGCGCCTGGCACACGCGTGGCTGGTGGCCGAGCCGCCGCAGCGGGTGGAACTGCGCGCGGGCCGACGCATCGGTGTCGACCTGGTCGACGGCATCGTCCGGCGGGTGGCCAGCCTGCGACGGCTGGACGACTTCGTGGCCGGCGGTGATCTCAACCCGGCGATCGAGCGTGAGCTGCGGGCGACCGCGCACCTCGTCCGTACCGCCAGCTACACCGACGCCGTGGGCCGCCGCCTGCTCGCCGCGCTCGGGGAGCTGTGCCAGCTCGCCGGATGGGTGGCCGCCGACGCCGGCCTGAACCAGCGGGCCGGCCGGCACTACCTGGCGGGCGTTTCCGCCGCGCATGCGGCGGGTGACGCCGCGCTGGCCGGCAACCTGGTGTCCAGCCTGGCCTACCACGTCGCGAACACCGGGCGGGCACGCGACGCGGTGCTGCTCGCCCAGTCCGCGCTCGCCGGCAGCAGGAACACCGTGACCGCCACCACCCGTGCGTTGTTTCTCGAGCGGTTGGCGTGGGCGCAGGCGAAGAGCGGAGACCGCGCGGGCACCGACCGCACGCTCGGTGCCGTCGAGGACGCCTTCGCGCGGCGGCGACCCGACGCCGACCCGGAGTGGGTGTACTGGCTCAACGCGGACGAGATCGACGTGATGGCCGGCCGCTGCTGGACCGAACTCGGGGTCCCGGCGCGTGCCGAGCCTCCGCTGGAACGCGCGCTGTCCCGGTACGACGACCGGTTCACCCGCGAGGTCGCGCTCTACCTGTCGTGGCTTGCCGAGGCGCGGGTTCAGGCGGGCGACGTGGCCGGTGGGGCAGCCATCGGGCTGCGGGTGGCCGAGATGTCCGCCCGGACGGCCAGTGCGCGAAGCAACGAACGGGTGCGCGTGCTGCTCGGCAAACTCCGGCCCTACCGCTCCGTTCCCGAGGTGCGCGAGTTGTGGGACGCCGCCGACGCGCTCCCGCGATCGCCAGCGATCGAACCGTGAACCTGCCGCCTTGTCGCCCCGATCTGCCCCAGGGTGCCCACGCTTCTGCCCTGAGCGACGAGGCCCCGGCAGCCGACGACGAGTACGTGATCGATCTTGACCCGGTCCGGAGGCGGGCGTGACGCGGCCGGTCCTGCTGGTGCGGCTGCGTCCCGGCGTGGTCGGCGAGTCGCGTCGAGTGGTGCACGTGGTGCCGGTGCCCGCGGGCAGCGCGGTGCCCGCAGTCCTGGTGGCGTACTGCGGCGCGCGGATTCCGCCCGGTGCGGCGGAGTTGCTCCCAGAACCGGCTGGGATGCCGTGCACCGCCTGCCTGTTGCGCGCACCGCTGCCGCGGCCGGACCGGCTTTCCGCTGGTGACTGAGCCGGGCCGGCGGGTCGGTACGGGTGTGTTCCGGCGGCTGCTGCACCGGCTGGAGCCGGACGGACGGGTGATCGTCTGCTGGGGTGTTCCGCTGCACGCCGCGCCGTGTGGGGCGGTATGCGTTCCCCGATGCGACGGTGCGAGTGCCGGCTGGCCGTGTTGCGCCGGCTGCTTCGGGGCCGACGGTGCGCGGTGAACTTATTCGGTCGCGTTGGGACACGGCGCTCGGCACGGTGGCCTGATGGTGGATCGCCAGTTCGCGGATGCCGAGCTTGCGGCGTGGTACGACGTGCTGAACCCGGCACGCGACGACCGCGACTTCTACCTGCCGTTGGTGATGGCTGCGGAGTCGGTGCTGGACGTCGGGTGCGGGACGGGTGCGCTGCTGCACGCGGCGCGGGACGCCGGCCACACCGGGCGGCTGTGCGGGCTGGACCCGGCGGTGGGGATGCTGGCGCAGGCGCGCAGGCGGTCGGACATCGAATGGGTGCTCGGCGATCTGTCCTCGGTCGCCTGGGAACGCGAGTTCGATCTGGTGGTGATGACCGGCCACGCGTTCCAGGTTTTCGTCACCGACGAGGAGTTGCGCGCCGCGCTGGCCGCGATCTGGTCGGCACTCACCGAGAACGGCCGGTTCGTGTTCGAGACGCGCAACCCGGCGGCGCGGGCGTGGCGGCGGTGGACGCCTGAGCACGTTGTCGAGGTGACCAATGCGGATGGTGTGGCACTGCGGATGTGGCACCAGGTCCGCACTCCGGTCGTGGGGGACGTCGTCCGGTTCACCACGACGTTCAGCAGTCCCGGCTGGGAGCGACCCAGGACGAGCCGGAGCACGCTGCGGTTCCTCGGTCCCGATGCGCTGTCCGCGTTGCTGGCCGAGGCCGGCCTGGTGGTCGAGCAGCAGTTCGGGGACTGGACTGGTGGTCCGCTCACCGCGACCAGCCCGGAGATCATCTCCATCACGCGGCGCGGGGCGGGTGCTCAGTCGTCGTCGCGCTCGAAGCCCCGGTAGCGGTACAGGTCGTCGGTCATCTTCTTCTTCAGGGGTGGCAGGTGGTTGACCGTCCGCATCGCGGTGCGCATGCCGGCCAGTGCCAGCCGGCCGATGACCGGCCGGTGCATGGGGTTGTCGCCGCCCTGCTGCTTGCGGGAGTCCAGCACCGCCCGGAACCCGTAGTCGATCATCTTGGTCTCGTACCGGTGGACCGCCTCGAGCAGGGACAGCCTGCCGTCGCGGGCGTCGATCAGCCTGCGGGTCAGTAACGCGGCGTCCCGCAGCGCCGTGTTGGCGCCCACGCCGCGACCGGGCGTCATCGTGTGGATGGCGTCGCCGAGCAGCGTGACGTTCGTGGTCGGCCATGCCGGGATGGGCTCGGAGGTGGCCACGTCGATCGGCACGCAGGTGCTGGTGTCGGTGCGGTCCAGCAGGGTGTGGAAGGTGGGGCTCCAGGTGGGCGTCAGTTCCCGGACCACCGTGACCAGTTCCGGCCCGCTCAGGCTCAGCACGTCGCCGGGCAGCCACCGGGTGGACGCGGCGAAGCCCCAGTTGATGTAGTCGCGGGTGTTGTCGTAGAGCAGACCCGGCCACTGCGCGATCAGTTCCGCGTCGTTGCCGCCGATGCCGCCCTTCACCCGGCCGGCACGGTCCCAGGGGAACTCCATGACGTGCAGGATCCCGAAGAAGCCCTTCGGCGCGAAGATCGTGGAGATACCGAAGAACACCTTGGGCGGCAACAGGTTCCTGGTCTCGTCGGTGAGCGGGACCTTGGCGCTGATCGCCACGATGCCGCTCGGCACCACCCTGGCGTGCGGCAGGTACTGCCTGCGGACCCGGGAGCGGGTGCCGTCGGCGGCGACCAGGAGGTCGCCGGTCGCCGACGTGCCGTCCGCGAAGAACGCGGTGACCGTTCCGTCCGGGTTGGTCTGGTAGCGCTGGAAGTCCTTGCCGAAGTGGACGGCGTCCTCGAGGCCGGTGAGCAGTACCTGGCGCAGCGTCATCCTGCTGACCGACTTCTCGCTGTCGACCGGGTCGGTGTCGTCGCGCAACCGCAGCGACAGCACCTCGTCGAAGTGCTCGTCCAGCATGTTGAAGTAGCGCGGCGCGCGGGCGCAGGTGGCGACGAAGGTCTCGTACAGGTCGGGCGGCAGGCACTGGTGCAGCGCGCGGCTGCCGTCCGGGTCGATGCCGACCCGGTAGCCGTACAGGCCGTCGGAGCGGGTGCGGTCGCGCTCGTAGACGGCGACGCCGATGCCCGCGCGCCGGAGGCCGTGCGCCAGGCACATGCCTCCGGTGCCGGCGCCGATCACGATCACGTGGAACGGGCTGGCCATGAGCCGGTACCCCCTTGGGCGAGAGCGGAGCGGAACCCGTCGGGGCGCCGCTCGGCGGACGACTAGATGCTATATGGACAGTCATATTATGGCTATACGTACTATGGTGTCCTCAGGCCGGGTTGGCCATCCACGGGGCCCGGCGGCCGTCCTGCTGATCTGCCGGTTTCGCCAGGGCGCCGGGAGGGCTGCCCGACCGGGATTCAGCCGCGCTCGAGAGCCGTTCAAGCCGACCGCAGCAGGGTTGGCCCGGTTCGTTCCGACGCCAACCGAGGGTGTGCCGTGGTCGCTGTCGTCGTTTCGGTCGTGCTGCTCGCCAACGGGCTCGCCGCGGGTGTGCTGATGGGCACGCAACTCGGTGGCTGGCCGCTGCTGTCGTCGCTACCGCCGGACCGCTACGTGCACGCGCACGCGTTCTTCTCCACCCGCTACGACCCGTTCATGCCGATCTGCCTGGTGACGACCGCGGTCGGTGACCTGGTGCTGCTGGTGGCGGTGCGGGCGAGCGCGGCACGCGGGCTGTACGCGGTGGGCGCGGTGCTCACGCTCGCCGCGATCACCATCTCGCTGGTCAAGAACGTGCCGGTGAACCGGTGGGTGCGCACCCTCGACCCGGACAACCTGCCGGCCGACTTCCCGAGCCGGGACCCGCGCCGCCCGTGGGCGGCGTGGAACCGGGTACGCACCACGCTGACCGTCCTCGCCCTGCTCACCAACTGCGTGGCCGTCACCCTGCTGCTGATGGCGGCCGGGCGGGGCTGACCGGCCACGATTCATGGCTGGTGGCGGGCATCCCGCGCGAGCAGGCGGCGCAACGCCTGCCGGAGTTCCTGTGCCGGGTGTCGGGGGAGGTCGCCGGCGCGCCAGGCGACGAATCCGTCCGGGCGGACCAGCGTCGCGCCCGTCCTGGTCACGCCGTAGGCGGCCAGCCACCGGTCCTCGAAGTCGGTCAACTCGACGCCGATGTGGTGGGTCCGCAGGTCGACGCCGCACGACCCCGCCGCCGTCCGGGCCGCCGTCGTCCACTCCGCGCCGTCCGGTCCGACCAGCAGAGTGAACGCGTCGTGGCACAGGTCCAGCGTGGACAGCCGTGTCCCGGCCCGATCCAGCCAGACGTGCGGGGCGCGCAGGCCCGGGTGCCCGCTCGGCTTGCGCGGGTCCTCCACCGGGCCGTCCGGGGCGGGCCCGTCGGCGAGGACGGCCGCCGAGTCGTACCGGTACCCGAAGATCATGGTCAGGTCGTCGACGGCGGTGGCGCCGGTTCCCTCGTGGCGGCCGTGCAGCAGCCGCATCGCCTGTTCCAGCGTGACCTGCGCGACCGGGCGGCGCTCGTCCTCGTAGCTGTCCAGCAGGGCGTCCCCGGCCTGGCCCCGGACCACGGCGGCGAGCTTCCACGCCAGGTTGTGCGCGTCCGCGATGCCGGTGTTCGCGCCGTAGGAACCGGAGGGCGGCACGACGTGGGCGGCGTCGCCGACGAAGAACACCCGCCCGGCCCGGTACCGGTGTGCGACCCACCCGCCGATCCGGGTGCCGGTGACCTTCCGGGTCCACCCGGGCACCGGCGGGACGAGCGTGATGTCGAGGCCTGGGTCCCCGACCGCGAGGCGGGCCAGTTCGGCGCAGCGCCGCTCGGAGAAGTCGTCGAGGCTCTCGCCCGCCTCCGGGCGGTAGGGCACCGCCAGCGCCCACCGCCCGAACTCGCGCAGCGGGCTCAGCGTGGTGCCCGCCCTCGGCTGGTCCAGGTAGGCGAGCAGGAACCGGCGGCCCCGCAGCGCGGCACCGAGGTCGGCGTCGAAGACGTAGTTCGCGACGTGCAGCAGGACGCCGGGTCCGTCCGCGCCGATGCCGAGCCGGGTGCGGATGCCCGCGCGGTTGCCGTCCGCGGCGACCAGGTAGTCGGCGTGGATGCGGTACTCGCCGCCGCTGGCGAGATCGCGCACGGTGGCCGTCACGCCGTCGTCGGCGGAGACGAAGGAGACCAGTTCGGTGCCGAACCGCACGTCGGCGCCGCTCCGCTCGGTGGCGCCGCGCACCAGGCGTTCCAACTCGTCCTGGTCGATCATTCCCCAGTCGGTGGGGCTGAGCGTCGCCGGCGGCCGGACCTGGGCCAGCAGATCGAAGCGGAAGCGTTCCTGGCCGGCCAGCGTGTCCGCGCCGATCATCTCCGGGAGGTCGGTCAGGATCGAGGTGCGGCCGCCGATCGCCTCGGCCAGGCCGAAGGCGCGGTAGATCTCCATCGAGCGCGGGTTGAACGCCCGCGCCTGCGGCAGCAGCGCCGTGGACGGGTGCCGCTCGACCAGGATCGGCCGGACCCCCTGCCGGGCGAGGAAGAGTGCCGCGGACAGGCCGGCGATCCCTCCCCCCACGACGAGCACGGCGGTCCTGTGGTGATCCGGTTCGGTCATCGTTTCGCTGCTCCTGTCGTCATGCCACCGGCCACATCGGACGAATCCCCACCCGGCCGCACCCGGGGCAGCGCGGCCGTCACCACCAGCCCCAGCAGCAGCACCCCGATGCTCACCGCCATCGCCGCCGCCGTGGCCGCCACGAACCCGCTGCCCAGCCGGCTGAAGAAAACCGTGCCCAGCAGCGCGATTCCGGTCGCCGTTCCCAGTTGGACGGTCGTGTTCACCACCCCGGACGCCGACCCCGCCTCGTACGGTTTGACCTCCGCCATCGACGTGCCGAACAGCGAGTTCAACACCGCGCCGATACCCACCCCGAACCCGACCTCGGGGACGATGAGCACCCAGCCGCGCAACGCCATGCCGAGCCACCACACCAGGACCGCGATCGCCGCCAGGCTCACCATCAACACCACGATCCCGGCGGCGGTGAACGACCGCCCGAGGCGCGGCGCCATCCGCATCGCCACGACATTGCCCACCACGATGCCCAGCGTCGCCGGCAGGAAGGTCAGCGCCGTCGCCAGCGGTGAAAACCCGAGCCCCACCTGCAGGTGCAGGGTCAGCACGAAGAACACCCCGACCGCGGTGTTGACCGAGAACATCACCGCCTGGCCCGCCACCAGGCCGCGGTACCGCAGCAGTCCCGGCGAGATCAGCGGCTCACCGCCGCGGCGGGCGTGCGCCCGCTGCTGGTAGGCGAACAGTCCGAACAGCGGCGCGGCCGCCACCAGCAGCGTGATCACCCACGACGGCCAGCCCAGTTCGCGGCCCTGCACCAGCGGGTAGAACACCGCGAACAGCCCGGCGGTGAGCAGACCGAGCCCGCCCGGGTCGACGCGCTGCCCGGCGGTGTGCGGCCGGGCCGGCATGGTCAGCAGGGCGCCGGCCACCGCGAGCACCCCGATCGGCAGGTTGACCAGGAAGATCGCCCGCCAACCGGAACCGAACAGGTTGGCCTCGGTGAGCACCCCGCCCAGCAGGGGCCCGGCCAGCCCACCGATCGGGAAGGCGGCCGAGTAGTACGTCATCGCCTTCGGGCGCTCGTCCTCGGCGAACTCGGCGAAGATGAACGACAGCACCTGCGGCACCATCAGCCCGGAACCGATGCCCTGCGCCACCCGCGCGGCGATCAGCACGCCGACCTGCGGCGCGAGCCCGGCTAGCAGGGACGCCACCGTGAAGGCGGCCATCCCGAGCACGAACAGCCGCTTGCGGCCGTACCTGTCGCCCAGCCGGCCGCCGGTGATCAGGGTGAGCGCGAATCCCAGCGCGTAACCGGCGGAGATCCACTGCAGCGCGGCCTCCCCGGTGCCGAGTTGGCGCTGGATGGTCGGCAGCGCCACCGACACGATCTGGTTGTCCACCATGTCCACCAGGACGGCCAGCACCGTCACCGCCAGCGCCCACCACCTGAGCGGATGCCTCGCCACGACGTACTCCTCCCGCGCTCACCCGACCACTCCATAATCAACGACCCACACGACTGTGTCAAACAGTTGTTTGGTTAACTCAGACAGTAAGTTGATACTGCCAGGTGGCCGTATAGTCGACGTGTGCCACCGTCGAAGCCCCGCCGGTCGCCCAGGCCGCAGGAGCGGCAGCGCGATCCGGACCGCACCCGCCGGCTGATCCTGGACGCGGCCTCGGCCGAGTTCGCCGCGCACGGGTACGCGGGCGCCCGGATCGGCGCGATCGCCGCCCGGGCCGGCGTCAACCAGCAGCTGATCTCGTACTACTTCGACGGCAAGGAAGGTCTCTACCGGGCCATTTCGGAACGCTGGCGGGAACGCGAGACCGAGTTGGTGGCACCGGGCACGCCGCTGCCCGAGCAGATCCGCCGGTACGCGCTGGAGGCGCTGAGAAACCCGGACGCGGTCCGGCTGATGGCGTGGAGCGGCCTGGAATACGCCGGTCCGGAAACCGATCCGGACCACGGCCCCCGCTCGAAGCGGCTGCAGGGCAGCATCGACGAGGTGCGCGCGCTGCAGGCGGCCGGCCGGCTGCCCGCCGAGGTGGACCCGGCCTGCCTGACCATCATGCTGATGGCGGCCGCGATGGCGCCCACCACGCTCCCGCACGTGATCGAGGGCGTGTCCGGGATGGACCCCAGCTCGGCGGAGTTCATCGAGCACTACGCCGACCAACTCGTCATCGTCGCCCGGCTGCTCGGCCTCGAATCCGCCGACAGCGCGGCCCCATCACGCCAGGGCTGAGCCGATCTGTCCGGCGGCCGCCGGTTCCGCCGCCGGTCGCGGCCGCGCCCCCTGGTGCCTCGGCGGCGTTGTCGAGGAGCCGTCGAGCCCGTGTCGAGCAGCGGCGCCCACGATGCCGGTGGTCCGATCACCACCCGAGATCCGCTGGACATGGAGGGCCGTATGTGCGGCATCACCGGTTGGGTGAGCTTCTCCCGAGACCTGAGCATCGCGCGCCCAACGATGGAGTCGATGACCCGTGCGCTCGGCAACCGCGGCCCGGACGCGGACGGCGTATGGCTCGATCATCACGCCGCGCTCGGGCACACCCGGACCGCCGTCATCGACCTGGCCGGCGGCTCGCAGCCAATGGTGGCGGAGCAGGACGGCCGGACGCTGGCGGTGCTCACCTACAGCGGTGAGGTCTACAACTTCGGTGCGCTGCGCGACCGGTTGCGGCGGGCCGGGCACCGCTTCCGCACCAGCAGTGACACCGAGGTCGTGCTGCGCGCCTACCTGGAATGGGGCGCGAGCTGCGCGGAGCACCTGGAGGGCATGTTCGCGTTCGCGGTCTGGGATCCGAGCCGCGAGGAGCTGCTGCTGGTCCGCGACCGGCTCGGGGTGAAACCCCTGTTCTACGCCGCGCAGCCGGACGGCGTGCTGTTCGGCTCGGAACCCAAGGCGCTGCTGGCGAACCCGCTCGTCCGCCCGGTGGTCGACCGGGACGGGCTGCGGGAGCTGCTGTCCACCGCCAAGACACCGGGGCAGGCGGTGTTCCGCGACATGCGGGAACTGCCACCCGGCCACACCGCCGTGGTGAGCCGACGCGGGATCTCCGAGAGCAGGTACTGGGCGTTGCGGGCCGAGCCGCACACCGACGACCTGCCCACCACGGTCGAGACGGTCAGCACCCTGCTGGACGACATCGTCCGCCGCGAACTCGTGTCCGACGTGCCGCTGTGCACGGCGCTGTCCGGCGGGCTGGACTCCAGCGCGCTCACCGCGGTCGCCGCCGGCATCCTCGGCGGGCGGGACGGTCACCGGGTACGGACGATCACGACCACGTTCGAGGGCTACAGCGACAACTTCCGCCCCGACGACACCCGCAGCGCGCCGGACGCGCCGTTCGCCGCCGAGGTGGTGCGCCGGGTCGGATCCGACCACGTCGACATCGTGCTGAAAACCTCGGACCTCATCGAGAGAACCACCAGGCTGGCGGCGATACGCGCGCAGGACATGCCCACGCCGTACGGGGACATGGACGCGTCGCTGTACCGCACGTTCCGCCGCATCCGGGAGCATTCCACCGTCGCGCTCATCGGCGAGGGAGCGGACGAGATCTTCGGCGGCTACATCTGGCTGCACCAGCCCGACTTCGTCCGGGCACCAACCTTCCCGTGGGTGGCCATGGAGGCGCTGCACGACGGCTGCCGCGCGGCGGGCCTGGGACGCGGCCTGCTCGACCCCGGCCTGCTGGAGAAGATCGACATGCCGGGCCACTACGCCGAGATCTACCGGCAGGCGTGTGCGGAGGCTCCGCACCAGGACGGCGAGAGCGCCGCCGAGCACCGCATGCGCGAACTGTGCCACCTGCACCTGACCCGATGGTTGCCGATGCTGCTCGACCGCGACGACCGGCTCAGCATGGCCTCCGGCCTCGAGGTCCGCGTCCCGTTCTGCGACCACCGGCTGGTGGAGTACCTGTACAACGTGCCGTGGTCGATGAAGACCTTCGACGGCAGGGAGAAGAGCCTGCTGCGGGCGGCGGTGGCGGACAAGCTGCCGCAGCCGGTGCTGCAGCGGCCGAAGAGCCCGTGGCCGGTGACCCAGGACCCGGCCTACACGCATGTCCTGCACCGCGAGCTGTCCGCGCTGCTGGCCCGCTTGGACGCGCCGGTGCTGCAACTGATCGATGTGGACGGTGCCCGCCGCGCGGCGGGTGACACGTCCGACGTGGCCTACACCTGGCACAGCCGCATGAACATCGAGTTGGTGCTGCAACTCGACCTCTGGCTGCGGCACTACGAGGTCGAGCTGGTCCTGTGACCCGCGGGGGCCGCGACCTCGCGGAGAAAAAGGAGAACGGTGATGACCGAGATGGCCCCACGACCGCTGCCGCTGACCCGGGAGTGCCCGCTGGCCCCGCCGGCCGAGTACGCCCGCCTCCGTGCCGAAGCCCCGGTCAGCCCGCTGGCGTTACCCGACGGGAACGTCGGTTGGCTGGTGACCCGGTTCGAGGACGTGACCGCCGCGCTGGTCAACCCGGCGGTGAGCGCGCAGCGGACGTTCCAGACCAACGTCTCGTCGGTCACGCTCACCCCCGAGGAATGGCGGGCCTCCGGGTTCGGCACCTCGTTCATCGGGATGGACCCACCGGAGCACACCCGGTACCGGCGGATGCTGACCGGCCAGTTCACCGTCCGCCGGATGAAGGCGCTCGCCCCGCGGATCGAGCAGATCGTCGACGAGCACCTGGACGCGATCGTCGCCGCGGGACCGCCGGCGGACCTGGTCCGGGACTTCGCGGAGCCCGTCCCCTCGCTGGTGATCTGCGAGCTGCTCGGCATGCCGTACGCGGACAGCAAGCAGTTCCAGCAGCACGCGGACGTGATGCAGCGGCTGGAAAGGTCCAAAGAGGAACTGCTGGACGCGATGACCGGCATGGCCGCCGCCATCCGCACCCTCGTCCAGGACAAGCGCGCGCACCCGGACGACGGGCTGATCAGCGGCCTGATCCAGGCCACGCCCGGGGACGGCGTGCCGCTGACCGACGACGAGCTGGTGGCGATCGGCAACCTGCTGATGATCGCGGGATACGCCACCACCGCCAACATGATCGCGATGGGCGCGCTCGCGCTGCTGACCTACCGGAACCAGTGGGAGACGCTGCGGGACCACCCGGAGACCATCGAGCGCGGCGTCGAGGAGATCCTCCGTTTCCTGTCGGTGGCCCCGTTCGGCCTGCCGCGCACCGCGAAGGCCGACACCGAGATCGGCGGGCAGCGGATCCGGGCGGGCGACCCGATCGTGCTGTCCATCGAGTCGGCCAACCGGGACCCCGCGCGGTTCGACTCCCCGGACCTCATGGACGTGACCCGGGCACCCCGGCGGCACGTCGGGTTCGCCTACGGCGCCCACCAGTGCCTCGGCCAGCAGCTCGCCCGGATGGAGATGCGGATCGCGTTCGCCAGGCTGACCCGGCGGCTGCCCGACCTCCGGCTGGCCGTGCCGCTCGAGGAGGTGCCGATGCGCTCCGACATGCAGATCTACGGCGCCCACGAACTGCCGGTCACCTGGTAGCCGGGTATCCGAAGACGGCATGCCGCCCGGGTTGACCCGGGCGGCACGATTCCGTCGGGCGCGCCTACTTCCGGTCGCGCGCCGCTTCCGGCCCGGCGAGCAGCATCGCGCTCTGGAAACCGCCGAACCCGCTGCCCACGGTCAGCACCACGTCCATCCGGTGCTCCCGGGCGGTGACCGGAACGTAGTCGAGGTCGCACAGCGGATCGGCGTTGTGCAGGTTCGCCGTCGGCGGCACCACCTGGCGGTCCAGGGCGAGCGCGCAGGCGGCGATCTCCAGCGAGCCGATCGCGCCGAGCGAGTGACCGATCATCGACTTGATCGAGCTGACCGGGACCTCGTAGGCACGGGGCCCGAGGCTGCGCTTGAACGCCGCCGTCTCGTGCCGGTCGTTCTGCTTCGTGCCGGAGCCGTGGGCGTTGACGTAGTCCACGTCGGCCGGGTCGACCCGGGCGGCGGCCATGGCGATCCGGATGGCCTCGGCCATCTCCCGCCCGTCCGGTTTCAGGCCGGTCATGTGAAAGGCGTTGCTGCGGCTGGCGAACCCGACGACGTGCGCGTACTCCCGGGCGCCGCGGCGGCGGGCCGCCCCCGCCTCCTCCAGCACCAGCACCGCGGCCCCCTCGCCCAGCACGAACCCGTCGCGCCTGGCGTCGAACGGCCGGGAGGCGTGCTCGGCGTCGTCGTTGTTGGGCGAGGTCGCCCGGATCGCGTCGAAGCACGCCGAGGTGATCGGGGACAGCGGCGCGTCCGTGGCGCCGGCGAGCACCACGTCCGCCGAGCCCTCCTCGATCAGCGCGGCACCGTGGCCGACCGCGTCCAGCCCGGACGTGCACCCGGTGGAGATCAGCGCGGTCGGACCCTCGGCGGCCACCTCCCAGGCGACCTCCACGGCGAGGGTGCTCGGCACCATGTAGCCGTACAGGTGCGGCACGCCGTAGGTGTGGTCGACCAGCCAGCGCCGGCCGTCGTCGGCGAGCACCGCGTACTCCTCCTCCAGACCCATGGTGCAGCCGACGGCGCTGCCGATGCTCACCGCGACCCGCTCCGGGTCTACTGAGGACAGATCGAGGCCGCTGTCGGCCACCGCCTCCCGGGTGCAGACCGTGGCGAACTGCGCGGCCCGGTCCATCCGCCGAACCTGCTGCGCGGAAAGGCCCGCCGCCTTCGGATCGAAGTCGACCTCGGCGGCGATCTGCGAGCGGAACTCGGCGGGGTCGAACAGGGTGATCCGGCGGGTGGCCGTCCGTCCGGCGGCCAGCAACTCCCAGAAGGGTTCCCGGCCCACGCCCCCCGGCGCCACGACACCGATGCCGGTGATGGTGGCCGTCCTGCTCATCGGGCACCTCCGACCGCCGGGTTCGGTGCGTCCGGGTTCCCCGGCTGCTCGGTGTCGACGTGGCCGAGTTCCGGGCGCGGCGCCAGCGGGGACAGGTGGAACACCGCCTGCGCGACGGACTCGCCGACGTTCACCAGCCGGTGCCGCAGACCGATCGGCACGATCAGCGAGTCACCGGGGCCGAGGCGGATCGGCACGCCGTCCACCGTCATCTCCAGGTCGCCGGCGACGACGTGCAGGAACTCCTCGGAGTAGGGGTGGTAGTGCTCGGTGACGAACTCGCCGGGCCCGAGGTGGAGGAACCCGCCGAAGCCGGAGGTCGAGCCGACCGTCTTCGGGCTCAGCGTGACCCGGATGTCGCCGCCCCTGCGCCGGTTCGGCACCGCGTCGGCGACGTTGACCCTCACGTTCTCCGCGCGAACCGTGGTCATCGCACCCGGCCCTCCTCGGCCGTCCACACGTAGAACGGCGACGCCATCGCGTCCTTCGGTTCCTTCCAGCCGGGGTCGTACGGCGCCACGAACCGGGCGAGTTTGGTGTTGATGTCCTGGTACAGCGGGTGGCTGCGGGCACGGTACAGGTTCGGCGCGATGTCCTGGTCCGCCTCGACCAGGTGGAAGTACAGGTCGTGGAAGCTGAACAGCGTCCTTCGGGACACGCCGACCATGTGCGGCAGATCGGTGGCGTCGGACGCGGCGAAGACGTCCGCGATCCGCTGCGGGTCTGTGGTCCTGAGCCTGGCGACGATCAGGGTGCGGTGCACGGTCTCGCCTCCTGCGAACGTGGTCGGACGGGCGGGTCGATGCTCGGCGCCCGCGATGGAGACCGGCTCGAACCCGCCTCGGACCCGCCCCGTCACCAGGGGACGGGTTGCCCGCCGCGCAGGAACGTCCCGGTCGGACCGTCGTCCGGCAGGGTCGCCGCGTCCGCGACGTCCACGGCGGCGTCCTCGGCGGCGCGGTCCGCGGTGGGCACCATCCTGGTCCGCACCCGGCCGGGGTTCACCGCGTTCACCAGGACGCCGGTGCCCCTGGTGCGGGCGGCGAGCAGGCTGGTCAGGCCGTTGACCGCCGTCTTGGACAGCGAGTACGCCGGCGCGCCGGTCCACAGCCCGACATGGAACGACCCGGTGGCGCTGGACACGAACACCACCCGGCCCCAGCCGCGCGCCACCATGCCCGGCAGGAACGACTGCGCGACCCGCCACCCGCCGAGCAGGTTCACCGCCAGCGTGCGTTCCACCAGGTCCAGCGGCACGGTGAGCGGGTCGTGGCCGCCGTCGAGCAGCACGCCGGCGTTGCACACCAGCACGTCCACGCCGGCCAGTTCGCCGGCCGCCCGCCGCACGCTGGCCGGGTCGGTCACGTCGAGCTGATGCGATCGGACGTCCGGCCCGATCTCGGCGGCGGCGCGCCCGGCGGACGCCGGGTCCCGCGCGGTCACGATCACCCGCAGGCCCCGGCGGGCGAGTTCGGCGGCGACGGCGTGCCCCAGCCCCCGGTTCGCCCCGGTGATCAGTGCGGTGCGCTGGTCGGCCACGGCGCCCCCATCGGCTGCTCGGCTGCGGTTCGCGCCGATGCTCGCCGGGCCGGCTCGACCCGTGCTGGTGAACGGGTCACGCCGGCCACCGCGCGGCGGCTGCTCGAGCGAGCCTCCAGCCCGCGATGCCACGGTCACCGTCCGCGCGCCGCCGGCGCCGAGCGAATCCGAGGAGGGAGGCCGACATGCGGGTGGTGTTCACGACCTGGGCGTGGCCGACGCACCTGTACGCGCTCGCGCCGCTGGCCTGGGCGTGCCGCGCGGCAGGGCACGACGTCCTGTTCGCCAGCCAGCCCGGACTGCTCGGCGACATCCTGCGCGCCGGGCTGCCGGCCGCGACGGTCGGCACGGACGTGGACACCGCCGGCATGGTGCGCGAGTACCTGCTGCCCACCGGCGGTGGCCGCGCGGCAGGCAACGGCGGCCGTCCCCGGGCGGTCCGCATGCTGCTCGCGCACGCCGAGTCCATGGTGGACGATCTGGTGGAGCTGGTTGGCGACTGGCGGGCGGACCTGGTGGTCTACCACCCGACCGCGCTGGCCGGCCCGCTGGCGGCCGCGGCGGCCGGGGTGCCCGCCGTGCGGCACCTGTACGGGGCCGACCTGCTCGGGCCGGTGAGCGCGGTGCTCACCGAGGCGTTCGCGCCGCTGGCCGACCGGTGCGGCGGCACGGGGTTCGACCCGTGCGGGGTCGCCACCGTCGACCCGGTGCCGGCCAGCATGCAGGTGACCGGCGACCACCGCCGGCTGCCCATCCGGTACGTGCCGTTCAACGGTCCCGCCGTGCTGCCGGTCGGCCTGCCCACCGCCGGCGACCGGCCTCGGGTGTGCGTGAGCTGGGGACACACCATCGCCAGGGTCGAACCGCACCGGTTCCCGGTGAACCGGGTCGTCGCCGCCGCGGCGGACCTCGACGTCGAGGTGGTGCTCGCCGTGTCGGCGGCGCAGCGCCCGCTGCTCGCTCCGCTGCCGGACGGCGTCCGGGTCCTGGTCGACAAGCCCCTCCAGCACGTCCTGGCCGGCTGTGACCTGCTCGTCGGCCACGGCGGCGCGAGCAGCATCCTCACCGCGCTGCTGGGCGGCGTGCCGCTGCTGCTGGTGCCGCAGTTACCGGACCACGCCGGCCACGCGGCGCGGGTGGCCGCGCGCGGTGCCGGCCTGGTGCTGGGCATCGGCGAGGCCGAGCCGGCCGTGCTGCGGGAGGCGATCGGCCGCCTGGTGGCCGGGGACGCACCGGAGCGGGCGGCCGCCAGGGCGGTGGCCGCGGAGATGCGCGGGCAGCCGCCCGCGACGAGCGTGGTCGCCGCGCTGGAGTCGCTGCGGGCATCCCACCACCCTCGATCCGCCGTCGAGCCGGCTCCGAGCGGGTGCTGTGAACCTGCCGTGCCAGGGAACGGGAGCGAGGAGCGGGAGAGATGACGAACGACGCGGTCGCGCCACCGGAGCACCGGGACGAGTCGGCCGAGGCGGTACGGCGGGACGACGGGCTGCTCCGCTTCCCGTTCGCCAGTGCGGACCCGTTGCGACCGCCCGGGGAGTACGCCCGGCTGCGCGCGGAGCGGCCGGTCGCCAGGGTCGCGCTGGCCAACGGGCACACCGTCTGGCTGGTGACCCGGCACGCGGAGGTGCGCAGGGTGCTGGCCGACCCCCGGTTCAGCCGGGAGGCGATCACCCGGCCGGGCGCGCCGCGGCTGCTGCCGGTCGCCGCCGGATCCAAGTCGATCTTCGTGATGGACCCGCCGGAGCACACCCGGCTGCGCAGGCTGGTGGGCCGGGTGTTCACCACCCGGCAGGTGGAGAACCTGCGGCCGAGGGTCGAGGAACTCGCCGAGCAGATGGTGTCCGGCATGGTCGCGCAGGGACCCCCGGCCGACCTCATCGCGCACCTTGCCCAGCCGCTGCCCATCACGGTGATCTGCGAGATGCTCGGCGTCCCGCAGCGGGACCACCTGCTGTTCCGGGAGTGGACGGACGTGATGCTCAGCGTCAGCGCCCGCACCTCCGCCGAGGTCAGTGACGCCGCCGCCAGGCTGCGCCGGTACCTCACCGCGCTGATCGAGACGAAGCAGCGCCACCCCGCCGACGACCTGCTCACCGTGCTGATCACGGCACGGGACGAGGATGACTCGCTGTCCACCGAGGAACTGCTCGCGTTCGGCGAGACCATGCTGATGGCCGGCTACCACGCGACCACCTCGGAGATCGCGCACGGCGTGCTCACCCTGACCGAGCGGCCCGGCGCCGTCCGGCGGCTGGTCGAGCACCGCGACCAACTCCCGGTCGCCGTGGACGAACTGCTGCGGTACTCGCAGGCCGGCGGCGGCGTCGGCCCCATCCGGATCGCGCTGGCGGACATGGAGATCGGCGGTGTCCCGATCCGCGCCGGCGACGCCGTGCTGCCGTGCATCAACTCGGCGAACCGCGACGAGAGCGTCTTCGCCGGCGCCGAGGAACTCGACCTGACCAGGACGCCGAACCCGCACCTCGCCTTCGGCCACGGCATCCACCACTGCCTCGGCGCGCACCTCGGGCGGGTGGAGCTGACCGTCGCGCTGGACCGGCTGCTGGAACACCTCGGCGAGTTCCGCGTCGCCGTGCCGGCCGGCGAGCTGCGGTGGACGGCGAACCGCGCGTTCACCCGGCCGGACACCCTGCCGCTGCGGTGGTGACGGCCCGCCCCCGACCCCGCCGGAAACCCGAGGAAGGACCGCGACACCATGACCACCACGGACCGCGCCACGACCCTGACGCGCGCGGCGCACGGCGCGCCCAGCGCCCGACCCATCATCGAGCTGGGCACCTCGTTCTGGGGCGCCAAGACGCTGCTCACCGCCGTCGAGATCGGACTGTTCACCGAACTCGGCGCCGGGCCGGCGAGCGTGGAGCAGCTACGCGCGCGGCTGGACCTGCATCCCCGCTCGGCGCGGGACTTCCTGGACGCGCTGGTGGCGCTCGGCATGCTGGAGCGGGACGACGGGCTGTACCGCAACACGCCGGCCACCGGCTACTTCCTCGACGAGAACAGGGACACCTACCTCGGCGGGTGGATGCGGCAGGCCAGCAAGCACCTCTTCCGCGCGTGGGGCGGCCTCACCGAGAGCCTGCGCACCGGCAAGCCGTACATCGGTTGGGACAGCGCGGACTACTTCGAGCGCCTGTACGAGGACAGGGACGAGCGGCGCGGCTTCATCGCGGCGATGGACGCGTGGACCACGCACATCGCCACCGAACTCGCCACGGGGCTCGACTGGCGCGAGCACACCACGTTCGTCGACGTCGGCGGCGCCCGGGGGAACCTGTCCGCGCACCTGGTCAACGCGCACCCGCACCTGCGCGGGGTGGTGTTCGACCGGCCGGAGATCGCCGACCTGTTCACCGAGCACATGCGGGACAAGGGCACCGCCGACCGCGTCGACTTCGTGGTCGGCGACTTCTTCACCGAGCCGCTGCCCCCCGCCGACGTGCTGATCTTCGGGCACATCCTGCACGACTGGGACGAGGCGGAGCGGGCCACGCTGGTGCGCAAGGCGCACGACGCGGTGCGGCCCGGCGGCATCGTGGTGATCTACGACCGGATGATTGACGACGACCGGCGCGAGAACGCGCTCGGCCTCCTCGGCTGCCTGAACCTACTGGTGGTGACCCCGGGCGGCGCGGAGTACACGGTGGCCGACTGCCGCCGGTACGCGACCGACGCGGGGTTCGCCTCGGTCGCCGCGCTGCCGCTGTTCGACGGCCTGGAAACCGCGGTGGTCGCCAGGAAGTCGCGCTGACGCGAACCCACGGACGGGGGAGGGAGCGACCCATGCCGTACGCGGCCATCACCTACGACATCAGGAGCGGATGCGAGGACGAGGTCGCCGAGGTCTTCCGCGACTTCCAGCGGCCGAAGTCCACCGTGGTCCCGGACGGCGAGGGCAGGCCGGCCGGCCGGATCCTCGCCACTGCGGTGTTCATCCGGGACGCCACGCTGGTGCGGTTCATCGAGTACGAGGGCGACCTGGACGCGGTGGCCCGGTTCATGGCCGGCCAGCCGGGGGTGCGGGAGGTGGAACGCCGGCTCGCGCCGTACCTGAACACGCCGAGGGACACCGGCACGGTGGACGGTTTCGTGCGCACCTTCAAGGCCAGCATGCTGCGATGCATCACCCAGTTCGCGGTGCCGCGCAGCTGACCGCCGCGACCACGGGGCCGAACGGGACGGGCCGGGATCGCACGATCCCGGCCCCTCCCGCGGGGGTGCCGCCCGCGCTCATCCGCGCCGGCAGATCACCAGCGTGTCGTCGTCGCCGAGCGGCTTGTCCTCGAACGAGGTGAAGCCGGCGCCGGCGGCGTGCTCATGGATCTCGCTCGCCGGGTACTCCGAGCCGCCGTCGCTGACCAGCAGCATGTCGAGGCTGATCACCAGGTTCTCCACGTGGTCGGGCTCCTCGCCAAGCATCCGGTCGTAGACCAGCAGCGCGCCCCCGGGGTTGACCGACTGGCACGCCCTGTGCACGAGGAACCTGCGCCGCTCGCGGTCGAAGTCGTGCAGCACGTGGCCGAGGATCACCAGGTCCGCCGAGGGCAGCGGGTCGTGGAAGAAGTTGCCCCCGTGGAACTCGATCCGCCCGGTGAGGCCGAGGTTCGCCATGTGCTCGGTGAAGAACGGCTCCATCTGCGGCAGGTCGAACACGTGGCCGGTCAGGTCGGGGCAGGCCTTGACGATCTGCCCGGCCATGTTGCCCCGGCAGCCACCGACGTCCAGCACCGTCCGGTATCCCGACCAGTCGAACGACTCCACCAGTCGCGGGCCGAGGACCTGGGTCAGCGCGTCCATCATCCGGATGAACTGGCCGAGCACCTTCGGGTTGTTGACGACCTGCTCGAAGTCGCCGGCCGCCTGCGGCTTCCCGGTGCGCAGCGCCTCGGCCAGCCGACCCCACGCCGGGTAGAGGTTGTTGTTGGCCCGGTGCAGGAACCCGCCGACGTAGGTCGGCTGGTCGCGTACCAGGTACCGGTCGGCTCCGGGGGAGTTGCGGTACTTCTCGCCGTCCTTCTCGAGCAGGCCGAGGGCCACCAGCAGGTGCAGGAAGTCGCGGAGGCCGCGGCCGTGCAACGCCAGCCGTTGCCGGATCTCCTCCTCGGTCAACGGACCCGGGTGCAGGGTGCTGAACAGATCGAGTTCTGCCGCGGTGAGCAACGCCTTGGCATCGCAGAAGGCGTTGCACAGCCTGATGATTCCTGCCGGGGTGCTGACATCCGGAGCGGTACTCGTCATGTGCTCGACTCCCTTTCTCGAAAACCAGAGTGCCCTGTTCAGGTTCCACCCCGAGGTGGAGCAGGACTCGAAACCCGTTGGAAGCCGGCGAACGCCTCGGCACCGGTGGCGCGGCCGGGTCGGTGTTCTCGACCGGGTTTCGAGTACCGCTCGGCCCGGCGTTGCCAGCATCGCCGCGACGGATCACAGGCGACCACGCCGCGAGTCGGTTGGCCGAGAAAGGTGGCGTCCGGTGGATCAGGGACTGCACGGCAAACGGGTGCTGGTGACCGGTGGCACCAGGGGGATCGGGCGCGCCACGACGCTCGCGTTCGCCCGCGCCGGCGCGTGGGTGTTGGCCTGCCATCACAGCGCGGACGAGGCGGCGGAGAGTCTCGCCCGCGAACTGAAGGACCTGGGCGAGCGCAACGGGGTGGTCCGTGCCGACGTGACCAGCCGGCGGGACGTCGAGCGGTTGGCGGACGTGGTGCGCACCGAATGGGAACGGTTGGACGTCCTGGTCAACAACGTCGGCGTGGACGGCGGCGTGGCGTTCGCCGACATCACCGACACCGAGTGGCACCGGCTGCTCGGCCACAACGTCACCGCCGCCTACCTGGTCACCCAGGCGATGCTGGAACTGTTGGTGGACGGAGCGTCCGTGGTGAACGTCGGCTCCTCTGTCGCGCTGCGCGGCCGGGTCAACGGCGTGCACTACACCGCGTCCAAAGCCGCCGTGATCGGCTTCACCCGGGGACTGTGCAAGGAACTCGGCCCGCGCGGCATCCGCGTCAACACCGTCGCTCCCGGCCTGACCGAAACCGAGCCGGGCGCGGGACTGCCGCCGCACGCGGTGGAACGCATCGTCGGCATGACCGCGCTGGGCCGGATCTGCCAACCCGAGGACGTCGCCGGCGCCGTGCTGTTCCTCGCCGGCGACACGTCCCGGTACATCAGCGGCGTCACGCTGAACGTCGACGGTGGGGTGTGACGCGGTGGCCACCGGCAGCGGCGGCGGCCGCGGGGAGTCGCGGCGCGGCCTGCGGGTCGTCGTGATCGGCGGCGGGGTCGGCGGGCTGTGCCTCGCGCAGGGGCTGCGCACCGCCGGCATCCGGGTCGCCGTGTACGAGCGGGACGGCTCGGTGCGTGGCCGCAACCAGGGATACCGGCTGCACATCAGCCCGGAGGGGGAACGCGCGCTGCGCGACTGCCTGCCCCCGCGGGCGGCGGAACTGCTGAGCGCCACCGCGAACAGCCGCTACGGCTACGGCATGGCCGTCTACGACGAGCACCTGGCCAGCCAGTGGGCGCCGCGGTTCGACGACCCGCGCGCCGCCGACCCGGACAAGGTGGACGCCGTGGACCGGGTGACGCTGCGCCGGGTGCTGCTCGCCGGGCTCAACGGCATCGTCCACTTCGGAAAGCGGTTCGTCCGCTACGAGACAGCGCCGGACGGCGCCGTCGTCGCCCACTTCGCGGACGGCACGGTGGCCGCCGGTGACGTCCTGGTCGCGGCGGACGGCGGCAACTCGCCGATCCGGCGGCAGCGCGGAATCCACGCCGAGCCCCGGGACCTCGGCGTCCGGACCGTTTTCGGCCGTATCCCGATGACCGGGGAACTGCGCCGCGAGCTGCCCGAGTTCCTGCAGGACCGGTTCACCTGGGTGATCGGCTCCGACGGGCACAAGCTCGGCCTGATGCCGATGGTGTTCCGTACCAGGCCGGCGGAGGCGGCGGCGCGGCTGTGGCCGGGACTCGACCTCGGCGACAGCGAGGACTACGTCATGTCGGTGTTCTCCATGCACCGCACCGTGACCGGGATGCCGGACGCGGAGTTCCTCGCCATGGACGGCCCGCGCCTGTGGCGGTTCGTCCAGGAGCGCACCGCGGGCTGGCATCCGGCCCTGCGTGCCGTGCTGAGGTACGCCGACGTCGCCGAGACGTTCCCGGTCGTCGTGCGGGCCACCGCGCCGATCGAACCGTGGCAGCCCGGCCCCGTCATCCCGGTCGGGGACGCCGCGCACGCCATGCCGCCCTCCGGCGGGGTGGGCGCGAACACGGCGGTGCGGGACGCCAGCACGCTGGTCCGCGAACTGCTCGCCGCCGACCGGGGCGAGCGCTCGGTGACCGAGGCGGCCGAGCGCTACCAGGCCGAGATGCTCGGCTACGCCACCGAGGCGGTGGCGATGTCACTGCAGGTGGCGAAGTGGTCGCTGCAGCGGATCGATTTCGACGAGTCGGTGCTGGCGGCGAACACCACCGGGTGACCGGCCGGCGGTGCGGCGCCCGTCCCGCCACGAGAAACCAACCCGGAGGAGGACCGTGATGGACATTGGAGTTGGGCTGCCGAACACCGTTCCCGGCGCCGACGGCCGGCAACTGGTCGAGTTCGCCGCCCGCGCGGACGGGCTGGGGTTCAGCACGCTCGCCGTGCTCGACCGGATGGTCTACGACAGCTACGACGCCACCGTGACGCTCGCCGCGGCCGCCGCCGTCACCACCCGCATCACCCTGGCGCCGACCATCCTGCTGGCCGCGTACTGGCCGAGCGCCGCGCTGCTGGCCAAGCAGTTGGCCAGCGTGGACCGGATCGCTGGCGGGCGGCTCGTGGTCGGCGTCGCCGCCGGCGGGCGGGAGGACGACTTCCAGGCCACCGGCGTCGACTACCACACCCGCGGCCGGTGGCTGGACGAACTGCTGGACGAGATGAAGCGGGTGTGGTCCGGCGGGGGCGCGGTGCCCGGCATCGGCCCGAAACCAACCAGCGGCACCGTTCCACTGTGGATCGGCGGCAACTCGCCGGCAGCACTGCCGCGCGCCGCCCGGCACGGCATCGGCTGGGTGTCCGGCGGCGGCCCGGTGGCCCGGTATCCCGAGCAGGCCGAGAAGGTGCGGGCCGCGTGGGCGCAGGCCGGCCGGACGGACACGCCGAAGCTGGGCGCGCTCACCTACGTGGCGCTCGGCGACGACCGGAAACGGCAGGGTGGCGAGTACCTGCTCGACTACTACTCCTACCTGGGCGAGAAGGCCCGGTTCCTCGCCTCCGGCGTGATCGCCGACGAGGGCCGGCTGCGGGAGACGATCGACGGCTACGCCGCCGCCGGATGCGACGAGTTGCTGCTCTTCCCGTGCACCGCCGACGTGGACCAGCTCGAACTGCTGGCCAAGGTGTGCTTCCCCTGATCCCCGACTGTCGCCGGTATCGAGCGAAGGACGAAGAGTATGGCTGACATCAGCGTGCCGGTGCTCGTGGTGGGTGCCGGACCGGTCGGGATCTCGACCGCGCTTTTCCTCGCGCGGCACGGCGTCCGGCCGCTGCTGGTCGAGCAGCGGGACGGCACGTCGACGCTGCCGCGCGCGCCGGGGCTGCAGGCGCGCACCATGGAGTTGTTCCGCTCGGCGGGGGTGCACCGGGAGATCCGCGCGCTGGAGGTGGGCGACTCGCACCCCTACTTCGAGGGCGGCATCATCCAGGTCCGGACGTTCGCCGAGATCGACGACGCGGTGGTGCTCGAGGCGCCGTCGCTGGACGGTCCGACGGTCAGCCCGGAACGGGTGATGGGCTGCGGCCAGGACCGCTACGAGCGGGTGCTGGCGGACCTCGCCGTCCGGTCCGGCGCGGACGTCCGGTTCGGCACCCGGTTGACGTCGTTCAGCCAGGACGCCGACGGCGTCACCGCGACCATCAAGGACCTCCGCTCCGGCGCGGAGACCACGGTCCGGGCCGACTACCTGGTCGGCGCGGACGGCGCGAACAGCCGCACCCGGCAGGCGCTCGGCGTGCGGCGCACCGGCATCGGCACCGTCTTCAACGCGCTGAGCATCTACTTCCGCGCGCCGGAACTGACCACCCTGCTCAAGGACCGCAAGTTCATCCTCTGCTACGCGACCGCGGCACCCGGCACGCTGATGGGACTGTCCCGGCTGCACGGCTGCGACCCGTGGCTGGCCGCCCCGCTGTACTACCCGGACCGGGGGGAGACCCCGGACGACTACCCGGACGAGCGGTGCGTCGAGATCCTGCGCACCGCGGCCGGCAAGCCGGACATGCGGGTCGAGATCGTCGCCAGGGTGCCGTGGCAGGGCGCGCAACTGGTGGCCGAAACCTTCCGCCGGGGCCGGGTGTTCCTCGCCGGCGACGCCGCGCACGTACACCCGCCGGCCGGCGGGTTCGGCGCCAACACGGGCATCCACGACGCGCACAACCTCGCCTGGAAGCTCGCGGCCGTGCTGCATGGCACGGCCGGGGACGCGCTGCTGGACAGCTACGACGCGGAACGGCGGGGGGTCGGCGCCGCCATGGCGCGGCAGGCGATGGTGCGCAACCGGATCCGGCACGGCTACGCCGACGAGGACACCCACGCCTCGCTCGTCGACGACATCATCATCACGCTCGGGTACCGGTACCGGTCCGGCGCGATCACCGGCGGCCGGCCGGACGCGCCGGTGCTCAGCCCCCGGCTGGAACTGACCGGCGAGCCGGGCACCCGCGCCCCGCACGTGTGGCTCGACCGGGACGGCGAGCGGCTGTCCACAATAGACCTGTTCTGGGACGAGTTCGTGCTGCTGACCGCCTCCCGCGCGAACGGGTGGGTGGACGCGGCCGAGCGGGTCGCCAAGCAGTTGTCGCTGCCGCTGCGCAGCCACGTGATCGGCGCCGGTGGGCTCACCCCGGTGGACCGGGACTGGGCGGCGGCGTACGGCGTGTCCGAGGACGGCGCGGTGCTGGTGCGCCCGGACGCGTTCGTGGCGGCGCGCTCGGCCGGCCGGGTGGCCGACCAGGACGGGGTGCTCGCCGGCGCGCTGGCCCGCGCGTGCGGGTTGGCGCCCGGCGAGGTGGCGCCCGGCGGGCACGGTGGCGCGCACCGCGACCAGAGCGCGGTAACGGGATGAGCGGGTGACCCGCGGTTCTCAGGATTCCAGAAAGGACGAACGCCATGCCGTACGCAGCGATCAGCTATCGCGTCAAACCAGGGCACGACGACGAGATCGCCGACATCTTCGCCGACTTCCAGCGGGTGGACACGCCGACGTTCCTCGGCGAGGACGGCACCCCGGCCGGGCGGTTGCTCGGCACCGCGGTGTTCGTCAAGGACGACATCGTCGTGCGGGTCATCCACTACGAGGGCGACTTCGCCGCCATCGGGCGGCACATGGCCGCGCAGCGCGGGGTGCACCTCATCGAGGACCGGCTTTCGCCCTACCTGGCCGAGCCCCGCGACACCAGCAGCGCCGAGGGCTTCGCCAGCTACTTCCGGGACGCCACCATGCGCTGCGTCTCCCAGCTGTCCGTGGACACCCATCCGGCGCGGGGGTGAGCCATGCGGACGGCACCGATCGGGGTGGTCGGGCTCGGCGCGATGGGCGCCGGCATGGCACGCGCCCTGCTCGCCAGGGGATTCCGGGTCACCGCGTTCAACCGGACCGCCGCGAAGGCCGAGCCGGTGGTGCGCGCGGGCGCCACCCTCGCGGCCACCCCGGCGGACGCCGTGGCCGCGGCGGACGTGCTGCTGCTCAGCCTCGCCGGCGAGGACGCCGTCGAGCAAGTGCTGTTCGGTGCGCTGGGCGGCACGCTGCGCCCCGGGCTGACCGTGGTGGACACCTCGACGGTGTCGCCGGCGTTCGCGCGGGACACCGCGAAGCGGCTCGCCGGCGCCGGGGTGCGCCGGGTGGAGGCGTGCGTGATCGGCAACCCGCGGATGGCGGCGTCCGGTGGGCTGCGCGTGTTCGTCGCCGGCGACCGGGCCGACGCGGACGCGGTGTCCGACGTGCTGGACGCGCTCGGACCGGACGTGCGGTACCTCGGCGGGCCCGGCAACGCCAGCGTGCTCAAACTCGCCCTCAACCTGCTACTCGGCGTGCAGACCGCGGGACTGGCCGAGGCGGTCGCGTTCGTGGAGGCCATGGGCATGGACCGGGAACTGCTGCTGGACGCGTTCGCGGGCAGCGGCTGGCGGTCGCCGGTGCTCGCGTTCCGCGCGGACTTCATGCGGAAGCGCGCCTACCGGCCGGCCGCGTTCCGCGCCGCGCTGATGCACAAGGACCTCCGGCTCGCCGCCCGGGAGGCCGCGGACCACGGCGTCGGCCTGCCGGTGACCGAACGCGCGTCGGACCGGTTCGGTGCGCTGCTCGGCGGCGGGCGCGGCGACGACGACGCGGCGGCGGTGGTCGAACTGCGGTCGGCACCCGAGCCGGGTGAGTCGCCGCCGTGATCAGTGGTCTGCTCTCGGTCGCGGTGCTGGTCGGCAGCGGGGTGGTGGCCGGGGTGCTGTTCGCGGTGGCGCTGAGCGTGCTCCCCGCACTGCTCGCCATGCCGGCGGACCGGTACGTCTACGCGCACCAGTTGATCGGCCGGCGGTGGGATCCCACCATGCCGATCATCGTGCTGACCTCGACGGCCGCCGACGTCGCGCTCGCCGTGCTGGCCAGGAAGGGGACCGCGCTGTTCGCGGTGGCCGCCGCGCTGCTGCTCGCGGTGTCCGTGGTCTCGCACTTCTGCAACGTGCCCATCAACCGGGTCGTCAAGTCGCTGGACCCGGCCGACATCCCGGCCGGGTGGCGCGACCCCCGGCCGCTGTGGCGGCGGTGGCACCTACTGCGCACCACGCTCGCGCTGCTCGCGGTCGTCGCCAACGCGGTCGGCGTCGTCCTGGCGTGATGTCGCCAATGCGGTTATTCCGTGGCCAGGCACACCGTCATGTTTCTTCCGCCGGGTCGGCGCGCGGTTCGCCCGGCACCGTCGAGCGCCGTTCGAGTTGGTTTCCAGCCCGGATCGCCAGCCTGGAAACGTGGTCAGCGAATACCCGGGAGGTCGCCGATGAGCACGTCCGATGTGGTCACCGGCCCCGTGGTCACCGGCATCGGGGTATGCGCGCCGACCGGAATCGGCGTCGAAACGCACTGGCAGGCGGTGCTGGCCGGAAAGTCGGGCATCGGCAGGATCGAGCGCTTCGACCCGGCCCGGTACCCGGTGCGGTACGCCGGGCAGGTGCCGGGTTTCTCGGCGCAGGACCGGATACCCGGCCGGCTCATTCCGCAGACCGACCACGGGACGCACCTCGGTCTCGCCGCCGCCGCGTCGGCGCTCGCCGACGCCGGAGTCGACCCGGCCGACCTGCCCGAGTACGAGATGGCGGTCGTCACGTCCAGCTCGTCGGGCGGCACCGAGTTCGGGCAGCACGAGATGGAGCGGCTGTACCGGCACGGCCCGTCCTGGGTGGGCGCCTACCAGTCGATCGCGTGGTTCTACGCGGCGACCACGGGCCAGATCTCCATCCGGCACGGCATGCGCGGACCGTGCGGGGTGATGTGTTGCGAGCAGGCCGGCGGGCTGGATGTGCTCGGCCAGGCGCGCCGGCTGGTCCGGCTCGGGGCGCGCCTGGTGGTCAGCGGCGGCACGGACGCGTCGCTGTGCCCGTACGGCCTGGTCGCCCAGCTCTCCAACCGGCGCCTGTCCACGGTGGACGACCCGGCGCGGGCATACCTGCCGTTCGACGTGGAGGCGTCCGGCTACCTGCCCGGCGAGGGCGGCGCCATGCTGATCGTGGAGAGCGCGGACGGCGCCCGCGACCGCGGCGCCGGGCAGGGGTACGGCGTCATCGCCGGCTACGCCGCCGGCTTCGACCCGCCGCCCGGCTCGTCCCGGCCGCCGGCGCTGCGCCGCACCATCGAGCGCGCGCTCGCCGACGCAGGTGTCACACCGTCCGATGTGGACGTCGTGTTCGCGGACGCCTCCGGAGTGCCGGAGGACGACGTGATCGAGGCTCGAGCGCTCGTCGAGACCTTCGGGCCAGGGTCGGTACCGGTCACCGCGCCGAAGACGTTGACCGGCCGGCTGTACGGCGGTGGGGCGGCGCTGGACGTCGCTACCGCGCTGCTGGCCCTGCGGCACGGGGTCATCCCGCACACGGTCGGCCCGACCCGGCTGGCACCGGGCTGCGACATCGACCTGGTGAGCGGTGAGCCCCGGAACACCGGGCCGCGGACCGCGCTCGTCGTCGCCCGGGGCCACGGCGGGTTCAACGCCGCCCTGGTGCTGCGGCGATCCGGTTCGGACTGACCACCGCCGGAGACCACCGGACGAGGTGAGGAGAGGCTGGATGAGCGAGTTCACCCTGTCGGAACTGAAGGAGATCATGTCGGCCAGCGCCGGGGTCGACGAGGGCGTCGAGCTGGACGGCGACATCGCCGACGTGGCGTTCGCCGACCTCGGCTACGACTCGCTGGCCGTGCTGGAGCTGTGCGGCCAGGTGGAACGCCGGTACGGGGTGTCCATTTCGGACGACGCGGTGGCGGAGATGCCGACACCGGCGAAGGCGGTCGAGTACGTCAACGCGCTGCTGGCGAAGGCGGGGGTGTGAGATGGCCGGGCACACCGACAACGAGATCGTCATCGAGGCGCCCCGCGACCTGGTGTGGCGGATGACCAACGACATCCCGTCGTGGCCGCGACTGTTCAGCGAGTACTCCGAGGCGACCATCCTGTCCGAGCAGGACGGCACCGTCGTCTTCCGGCTCTCCCTGCACCCGGACGAGAACGGCACGGTGTGGAGCTGGGTCTCCGCGCGGACCCCGGACGAGGCCACCGGAACGGTGCGGTCGCAGCGCGTCCAGACCGGCCCGTTCAAGTACATGTGGATCTTCTGGGAGTACGTCGAAACCGGCCACGGCGTCCGGATGCGGTGGGTGCAGGACTTCGAGATGAAGCCCGACGCGCCGGTCGACGACGCGACGATGCAGCAGCGGCTCAACCGCAACACCGGGATCCAGATGCGCCTGATCAAGGAGAAGGTGGAGGCGGCGGCCCGAAGCGGGATCCGGGTCTAGCCCCGGAAAGGGGCGGCAACGAGTGGACCAGTCACCGCCAGACGTGGAGGACCGTCAGATGGATCTGGGCTTGGCAGGCAAGAAGGCGCTGGTGACCGGCGGCACCCGCGGTGTGGGCAGAGGCGTGGTGCGCACGCTCGCCCGCCACGGCGTGGACGTGATCACCTGCTACCGCCGGGAGGGCGAGGCGGCGGCCTCGCTGGAGCGGGAACTCAAGGAGATCGGTGGGCGGCATCACGCGGTGCGCGCCGACCTGACCGAACCCGGCCAGATCGCCGACCTGGTCGGCGAGTGCGGGTCGCGGTTCGGCCGGCTCGACCTGATCGTCAACAACGCCGCCGTGATCAACCACGTGCCGTACGGCGAACTGTCCCTCGAGGACTGGCAGCGCACGGTCGGCACCAACCTCACCGCCGTGCACCTGGTGATCCAGAACGCGCTTACGCTGCTGCGCGACGGTAGCTCGGTGGTGAGCATCAGCTCGAAATCCATCGAGGTTGGCATCCCGCTCCGCGCGCACTACACGGCGACCAAGGCGGCCCTGCACGGGCTGAACCGCACGCTGGCGCGGGAGTTCGGCGGCAGGGGAATCCGGTTCAACGTGCTGTCCCTCGGGATGATCCACACCGAGGCGGTCGACGCGCTGCCCTACGACCAGCGTGACGCGATGATCAGGCGCTACTCGGAGAAAACGTCGCTCGGCCGGCTCGGCACGCCGGACGAGGTCGCCGACGCCGTGCTGTGGCTGGCCAGCGACCTGTCCCGGTACGTGACCGGCGCGGTCATCCCGGTCGACGGAGGGATCGCATGATGGTGTCCGAGGGACCGTTCCGGGTGATGCTCCAGATGCGCATCAGGCCCGGCATGGAGCAGGAGTTCGAGCGGGTGTGGCGGGAGATCGGCGACGCGGTCACCTCGCACCCGGCGAACCTCGGCCAGTGGTTGGCGCGCGGCGAGGACGGCGTCTACTACATCGTCAGCGACTGGGTGGACGAGCCGCGGTTTCGCGAGTTCGAGACCAGCGAGCGGCACCTGAACCACCGGCAGAAGCTGCACCCGTACCGCTCCGGCGGGTCGATGACGACCATGCGGGTCGTCGCGCACCTGCCGGGCAGTGCCGAGCCCGGCCACACCCACCAGGAGTGGGAGGCGGCTCGCTGATGCGCGCGTCAGGCCGCGCGAGCCAACTCGACCACGGTCGCCGCGAACTCGGGGAAAGGCGAGCCGGGTGGAGTGGCGGGCTGCGCGTGTTGCTGTACCACGTGACCGACGACGTGCCCGGCATCGAGTCGGCGTACCACGAGGCGAGCACGCGGCTGGCCGGGGTGCCCGGCCTGCTCGGCAACGAACTGCTGCGCTCGGTGCACGACCCCGGCGGTTTCGTGGTGGTCAGTTCGTGGCGTGACCTCGCCGCGTTCCAGCAGTGGGAACGAGGCGCCGAGCACCGGGACCAGACGGCGCCGCTGCGGCCCTACCGCGACATGTCGATGCGCCGGCCGTTCGGTGTCTACCAGGTCACCGCGTCCTACCGGGCGCCGTGAGGTGGGCGGCGGCGATGCGGCAACCGACCGGAAACGACCACGACGAGCGGCTCCGCGCCCGCTGGCGGGCGGTCGGCCGGCTGTTGCTGGACGCGTTGGCCGGCGCCGCGATCATGTCCGGCTACCTGCCGATCCCAGCGGAGCCGGCGGGCGGCGCGGACCCGTACCACCGAGGAAGAACAGGGGAGACGGCGCGACATGACGACCACGATGCACCGCCCGCCCGCCGCGACGCGGCAGGCGCCGACGGCGAATGAGTGGCTGCGCTGCCCGGACTGCCACGCCCTGCTGTACCGCAGGCGGTTCGAACGCCTCGCCAAGGTGTGCTACGAGTGCGGGCGGCACACCAGGCTCACCGCGGCGGAGCGGCTCGACCGGCTGCTCGACCCCGGCTCGGCCGAACGCGTCGAGCCGGCGCCGGCCGTGCACGACCCGCTGCTGTTCACCGACCTGGTGCCGTACCGGCACCGGCTGGCGCAGGCGCGGCGGGCCACCGGCCTGGACGACGCCGTGCGGGTGGTGCGCGGCAGCGTGCGCGGCCACCCGGTCGTGGTGGCGGCCATGGACTTCCGGTTCCTCGGCGGCAGCCTCGGCTGCGCCGCCGGCGAGGCGGTCGCGACCGCAGCGGAGACGGCGCTCGCGCACCGGCTGCCGCTGCTGCTGGTCACCGCGTCCGGCGGGGCCCGGATGCAGGAGGGCGCGCTGTCACTGATGCAGATGGCCAAGACGAGCAATGCCATGGCCGCGCTGGACGAGGCCGGGCTGCTCACCGTCACCCTGGTCACCGACCCGACCTTCGGCGGGGTCGCGGCGTCGTTCGCCACGCTGTCGGACGTGATCGTCGCCGAACCGGGAGCGAGGATGGGTTTCGCCGGCCCCCGGGTCATCGAGCAGACCATCCGGCAGCGGCTTCCCGACGGCTTCCAGTCCGCCGAGTTCCTGCTCGAGCACGGCCTCGTCGACGACGTCCGCGGCCGCGCCGAACTGCCGCACGTGCTGGCCACGCTGCTGGGCACCGGGCAACCGGCCGGCGGACTGGGGGTGCGGCGAGACCGACCCGGTGGTCCGCGACCCGGCCCGGCTCGAGGCGCGCGACGTCGAGCGGGTGATCGAGCGCGCCCGCCACGCCGACCGGCCCACTACCCTCGACCATGCCGCGAACGGGTTCGACGGCTTCCTGGAACTGCACGGCGACCGCGCCGGCGCCGACTGCCCCGCGATCGTCGGCGGGCTGGCCGACCTGGACGGGCTGCCGGTGATGGTGATCGGCCACCAGAAGGGCCACACCACCGACGAGTTGGTGCGGCGCAACTTCGGGATGCCGTCCCCGGCCGGCTACCGGAAGGCGGCACGGCTGATGCGGCTGGCCGAGAAGCTGCGCATCCCGCTGGTGACCCTGGTGGACACGCCGGGCGCGCATCCCGGCCTGGACGCCGAGCGCCACGGCCAGGCCAACGCGATCGCGGACTGCCTGCGGATCATGGGTGGGCTGTCCGTCCCGGTGGTCAGCGTGGTCACCGGTGAGGGCGGCAGCGGCGGCGCGCTCGCGCTGGCCGTCGCCGACCGCGTGCTGCTGTGCGAGAACGCGACCTACTCGGTGATCAGCCCGGAGGGCTGCGCGGCGATCCTGTGGCGCACCCCGGACGCCGCCGCGGCGGCCGCGCGGGCGCTCCGCCTGGACGCCCGGTCGCTGCTGGAACTCGGCCTGGTCGACGGGGTGATACCGGAGCCGCCCGGCGGCGCGCACCGCAACCCGGCACAGGCCACCATCCGGGTGCGGGACGCGGTGGTGTGCGCGCTGCGTGACCTGCGCGGCCGGGACGGTGCCGCGTTGGTGGCGACCCGGCGGGCGAGGTTCCGCCGGTTCGGGACGGTCGAGGCGTCGACGGGGATCGAGGTGACGGCGAGATGACCAGGTCGCGCGCGCAGGCCCCGGCGACCGGGGACGGCGATTACGTGGACTCGCTCGAGCAGGAGATGGCCGGGTTGGGTGCCGAGGCCGCGATGGACATTCTCAGCCGCAGCCTCGCACACGCCGTCCGCGCCGCGCCGTGCGTGCCGAGCAGGGCGCTGGTGCGGTTCGGCTGCGCGAGCATCGAGGTCGAGTGGCCGGCGGCCCCGGGAACCCCGGCGGCCCCCGGGCTTCCGCGGGACCAGGCCGAGCCGGCCGAGGACGCGGCCGACGGGCTGCTGGCCGTGACCGCCCCGGTGGTCGGCACCTTCTACCGCGCGCCGGAACCGGGCGCGCGGCCGTTCGTCGAGGTCGGCGACGAGGTGGCGGCCGGTCAGCAGGTCGGGATCGTGGAGGCGATGAAGCTGATGAACCCGATCCTGGCGGAGGCGGCGGGCACGGTCGCCAAGGTGGTCGTGGACGACGCCGAACCGGTCGAGTACGGCCAGCCGCTGCTGCTGCTCCGGCCGCGCTCCGAAGGGTGAGCGCGGTGTCTTCGGCGGCGCGGCCCGCCGGCGCGGGCGGGCCACTGTTCGACACGGTGCTGGTCGCCAACCGGGGCGAGATCGCGCTGCGGGTGGTGCGCACCTGCCGGGAGATGGGCATCCGCACGGTCGTGGTGCACTCGACCGCCGACCGTGACTCGGCCGCGGTGCGCGCGGCCGACGAGTCGGTCCAGATCGGACCGGGGGTGCCGAGGAAGAGCTACCTGTACCCGCCGATGATCGTCGAGGCCGCGCTGCGCACCGGCGCGCAGGCGATCCACCCCGGGTACGGCTTCCTCTCCGAGGATCCCGACTTCGCCCAGATCTGCGCGGAGAACGGCATCGTGTTCATCGGTCCCCGCCCCGAGGTGATGGCGCGGTTGGGGGACAAGGCGCTGGCCCGCGACCTGATGGCCGGCGCCGGCCTGCCGGTCGTCCCCGGGTCGGCGCGGACGGTGAGCAACCCGACCGACCTGTACGCGACCGCGAAACGCATCGGCCTCCCGGTGATCATCAAGGCGTCCGCCGGGGGCGGCGGCCGGGGCATGTCCGTGGTGCGGCAGTGGGACGAACTGCTGCCCACGTTCCGCGCCACGCGCGCCACCGCGCGCGCCGTCTTCAACGACGACCGCGTCTACCTGGAGCGGTTCTGGGAACATGCGCGGCACGTCGAGGTGCAGGTGCTCGCCGACGGCCACGGCAACGTCGTGCACCTCGGCGAGCGGGACTGCTCCGTGCAGCGCCGCCACCAGAAGCTGGTGGAGGAGAGCCCGGCTCCCGGGCTGCCGCCCGGGATGCGCGCGCGGTTGACCGAGGCGGCGGTGCGCGGTGCGCTGGCCGCCGGCTACACCGGCGCCGGCACGTTCGAGTTCCTGGTCAGCGGGCACGACGCGGCGTTCATCGAGGTGAACTGCCGCATCCAGGTCGAGCATCCGGTGACCGAGGCGGTGACCGGCATCGACCTGGTGCGGGAGCAGATCCGGGTGGCCGCGGGGCTGCCGCTGTCGGTTACCGAGGAGGACGCGCGGCCGAGGGGCGTGGCGATCGAGTGCCGGGTCAACGCCGAGGACCCGAGCCGCGACTTCGCGCCGTGTCCCGGCGAGCTGGTCGAGTTCGTGCCGCCGGGCGGCCCGTTCGTGCGGGTGGACACGCACGCCTATCCGGGGTGGCGCATCCCGCCCTACTACGACTCGCTGCTGGCGAAGGTGATCGTCTGGGCTCCGGACCGGGAGGCGGCGATCGACCGGATGCGGCGCGCGCTTGGCGAGTTCCGGATCTCCGGGCCCGGCGTCCGCACAACCACCGAACTGCTGATGGACGTCCTGGCCGACCCGGTGTTCCGGGCCGGTGAGCACAGCACGTCCCTGTTGCGGCAGATGGCGGGCGACGCGACGGATCACCGGGCGGCCGGCTGACCGGGCGGGACCCGCGGGCGCCGCGCGGCCGCGCGCCCCGGGTCAGCCGTCCTGCCCCGGGGCGAGCCGGGGGCCCAGGTCGTCGACGAGGTCCCGCACCCAGTTCAGTTCGGCCTGCCACATCGCCCGCAGGTAGTCGATCTCCACCAGGTGGATCCGGTCCACCCCGCCGGGAAACTCGGCGACCCGGTCGGCGACCTCCTTGTCGAGCCGGGCGATGTTCGTCTCCAGCGCCGCGACGCGCGCCCGCAGCGCATCCAGCACGGTCGGGCCCGGCAGCGACGGCAGGAACGCCAGGGCCGCGGGGAACTCCGGGAACTCCGGGGCGGGGGTGGACAGCATCTCCCGCAGCCACCGCCCGGCGGTCGCCACCCCCTCCTCGGTGGCCTGGTACACCGTCCGCTCCGGACGCCGCTCCTGCCGGGTGGTCCGCAGCACGGTGATCAGGCCGCTGCGCTCCAGCCGCTCGATGGTCTGGTAGATGGCGTTGCGCTGGCTGACGTTGACCACCCGGTCCTTGTCCCACTCCTGGATCCGCTGCCGCAGACCGTAGGGGTGCATCGGTTCGTCGCTGAGCAGCAGGAGCACGGCCATGGCCAGGGACGAGCGCCGGGGAGGCCGCGCTGTGGTGTCCGGCATCGCCCTCCGCCTCCGGTCCACGTTCACGAGTGGTCGTCCGATAATCATACTAGGAATAATTGTCCCGGTAGGCGCCGCCCGCCGCGCCGGCCTGATCCCGGTGGACGGCCGGGTTCGCCGATTCCGGTAGCCGACCAATCGCGGATTGTTCCGTCCGGTCACGTCATGGCGCGCGACGTTCGGCCGGCGACCGCGAAAACGCGATGCGGCTGCTCCATCCGCGGTCAACGGTCGGTCTAGCGAGCGTCGAGGCAGCGCCGTTAGCGTCGCCGGTACCGGGGGACAGCAGGTGGTCGACGGCAGGCTCGGCCACCCCCGACTCGACTGCGGTGATCCGCCGAAATGGGGGCTTACGTTATGCAGGTAAGGTTGCTTGGTCCCCTGGACGTTTCCCGCCAGGGCATCCCGGTAACTCCCTCGGCGCCCAAACTTCGCCAGGTTTTCGCCTTGCTCGCGCTGCACGCCAACAAAATCGTGCGCAACGAGAAGCTCATCGAGGAACTCTGGGAGGACAATCCTCCGGCCAGTGTGACCACGACCCTGCAGACCTACGTCTACCAGCTCCGCAAGTTGCTCAAGCTGGACAAGTCCGGTTCCGGTCCCGGTGGCGACGAATGGGGCGTGCGGCCCGCACTGCGCACCTCCCTCGGCGGCTACCTGCTGTCCATCGACCCCACCGCGCTGGACGTGCACTGCTTCCAGGATCTGGCCGAGCGGGGACGCCGGGACCTGGAGGCCGGCCGGGTCGCCGACGCGGCCAGGACGCTGGCCAGGGCCGTCGGCCTGTGGCGCGGGCAGGCGCTGGTCGACGTCTCCTGCGGCCCCATCCTGAGCGCGGAGACGCTGCGCCTGGAGGAACTCCGCAAGAGCACCCTGGAGCGGCGGATCGACGCGGACCTCCGGCTGGGCCGGCACCAGGAGCTGCTGGGCGAGCTGACCGGGCTGGTCGCCGAGCAGCCCACTCACGAGGGTTTCCAGGGCAAGCTCATGCTGGCGCTGCACCGCTCCGGCCGCCGCTCCGAGGCGCTGCACGCCTACCAGCGGCTGCGCCGCGCGCTCGCGCACGAGCTGGGGCTGGACCCCTCCGGCGAGCTGCAACGCCTGCACCGGGCGGTGCTGACCGCCGACCGGTGCCTCGACCTGCCGCCGGGTGAGGTGACCGTGGCGGGCGGCGCGCGGCCCGAGCCGCCGTGCCACCTGCCGCCGAAGGGGGGCGAGCTCATTGGACGGGACACGGCGCTGCGGCAGGTGCTCGCCGGGCTGTCCTCGGTGGACCGCGCCAGTCCCGCGGTGGTCGTGGTGACCGGGCCGCCCGGCTCGGGGAAGTCGGCGCTGTGCACGCACGCCGGATATCGCTCGCGGGCCGGGTACCCGGACGGCCAGCTCTACGCGCGGCTGCTGGCCGAGGGCGAGCCGGTGGACTGCGGCACCGTGCTGGGCGGGTTCCTGCGGGCGCTCGGCGTCCCGGAGGCACGGATCCCGGCCTCGGTGGACGAGCGGCGCCTGATGTTCCGCACCCGGACGGCCGACCTGCGGGTGCTCGTGGTGGTCGACGACGTGTCCACGCCGGACCAGCTAGCCATGGTGCTGCCCGGTGGCGAGGGCAGCGGCGTGCTGGCCAGCAGCCGGCGCCGGCTGTGCGACGCCGCCATCGGCACCGTGGTGGAGCTGGGCGCGCTCAGCGAGGGGGAAGGACTGCGGCTGCTGGTCGGCGCGGTCGGCGAGCAGCGGGTGCTCGCCGACCGGGACGCCGCGGCCGAACTGGTGCGCACCTGCGACGGCCTGCCGGCCGCGCTGCAGGCCGTGGCCGGCAGGCTGCGGGCGCGGCCACACTGGACGGTCCGCCGGGCGTTGCGGTGGATCGCCGACGAGCTGCATGGGGACGGCGGCCGGTGGGCGGACCCGCTGAGCCTGGGCGCGGCGGTGGACGCCACGTACCGGTCGATGCCGCCGCGGGCGCGGGCGGCGTTCCGGGTGTTCGCGTCGGTGGACATGGACACCGTGTCGGTGCGCACGGCGTCGACCATCCTCGGAATCGGCGAGCGGGACGCGGAGTCCCTGCTGGAAGACCTGACCGAGGTGCACCTCATCGTGCCGTGCGGTGAGGAGGACGCCGGCGGGTTCACCTACCGCTGCCTGCCCACCCTGCGGGAGACCGCGCGCCGGCGGTACCTTCCGCCCGAGGTGGGCGTGCCGCCGCAGGCGGGCGGTGGCGGCCGGGACCGCGTCCACCCCTCCCCGCCGCTCACCCTGCGGGCCGTCCGGTAGCGCGCGGCGAACGCGGGGCGGCGGGTACCGCTCCGGGTTCGCGGGTCCGGCCAACGGTTCGGCCGGGTCGGCGTAGGCGCGCATGCGGACCACCCGGCCGTCGCGCTCCACCCATTCCACCTCGGGATGCAGGCCGGCGACGGCGCCGTCCATGTCGCCCCGCTGCCCGTTGCCGGACCCGTCGGGTTCCGGAACGGCGTCAGTAGTCGATCCGGTCGATGTCGGGCGCCATGCTGCTCGGATTACCGAACGCGATGGTGTTCTGGCCGGCGTTGAGCGGGACCGCGATGGTCAGCGTCTGCGGTGTGCTCCAGTCGTTGTCGCCGCTGCCGCGGAAGTACAGCCACGCGGACCGGCCGTTGATGCTGATCATGGCGGAGCGGCCGCTGTCCCCGTCGACGTAGCTGATGGTCAACGCGTAGGTGCCGGCCTGGTCCACGGTGACGTCGTTGAACACCAGGGCGCCGTCGCCGTTGCCGATCTGGCCGACCTTCCCGCGGCCCGAGCAGTACCCGCAGCTGTCCACCACGGCCCTGCCCACCAGGGTGTTTCCCGACGACTCAGCCTCGTAGCCGCGCCCGGCGCGGTGGATCGACTGCGGGTCCGGGCTCGGCGTGCCCGGCCGGGTCGTGGTGGTCGGCGGGGGTGGTGGTGGGGGTGCCGGAGCGGGCGGTGGTGGCGGCGGGGGAGGCACCGTGGTGGTGGTCGGCGCGACGCTCGGCGTGGCGGGCGGGGACGGGGGCGCCCCCGGTTCCGTCGCGGTGCCGAACCGCGCGGTGAACTGGGTGAACTCCCAAGCGGTCTGCGGCACGTTGCTGCACGCCGCCCCGCCGTCTACGCCGCCGTCCGGCCCGTCGCACGGGCGGTCCCGGTTGACCGACATGAACGTGTAGCGGCTGAGCTTGTGGCCGATCGCGTAGTCCAGCACCGTGCGGAAGGCGGCCTGGTCGAAGAACTCCGAGGCCTGGGACTCGCCGTTGACGCCGGCGAAGCCCTCCCGGGCGTAGGCGGTGGCGGCGTCCCAGCCGAAGGTGTTCATCAGCATGCCGTGGAACGCGTCCAGCGCACCGACCAGGCCGGACGAGCCGGCGAACCCCCCGTTCATCGTGGTGATCGAGTAGTTGTCCGGCGCGAACCCGATGCTCTTCGCCTGGTTCAGCACCCGCTGGCCGAACCACCCCGTGCCGGACGGGCTGCCCGGGGTGGTGATCGAGACATACAGGCCGGAGTTGCGTTGCTGCAGGATCTGCGCGGCGCCCACCTCGTTGGCGATCGCGGTCGGGCCGTCCAGTCCGGGCGCCTCGATGTCGAAGTCGACCGCCTTCACCGCGTACCTGTTGATCGCCTCCTGGTAGGCGTCGGCGGTGGCCTCGGCGCTGCCGCAGACCTGGCCCAGCTTGGTGCCGCCGTAGCCGCCGAAGGAGAGCACGACGTCACCCCCGGCGTTCCGCACGGCATTGACCATGTCGCGGACCACGGTGTCGGTGGCGACTGGTTTGTCCCCGCCCCAGGTCGCGCGGCAGCCGCCTCCGGTGGGCGCCCGCACCGAGCCCAGGGTGAAGGATCGCTGGCCGGTGGCCGCCATGACCTGGGGCAGATCGGGCGGGTTCTGGTCCAGCGGCATGACGTAGGGAGCCGCCCCGTACCAGTTGTCGGTCAGCCGGGCGCCGGTGTAGGGCGTCCTGCCTAACTCGGCGCTGGGGTGGTACGTCTGCGGAGCGTCGTCCGTGTTCGAGATGATGGCCGTGGCTGTGGCGATCAGCGCGCCCGCGGCCAGGGCGCAGATCGCGACGGTCGACCGTCGCACCTGTAGGCTCCTTGTCGAAAGACGTGGTGTGACCGGTGCGCGTGACCAACCGCGCACTCGGGCAACGTGCTGGGACAGGCATTGCCGGACGTCTCCGGATGCCGACGAATGAGTCCACCCTTCTTGTCGCCTGCGTCACAGCATTGTGGAGTGTCTACAGGCGATGGAGGGCTGTCGAGGATGCCGAAAGTGCGCCTAATACCACGGAAGTTTGACAGTTGTCCATGGCGGCCGGAGCCAATTAGTTGGTGTATCGACCATCGGCGGGCGAGCGTTTCACGATCGGCGACGCGCCGGTCCGGCGTGGTCGGCGCGCACCCGCTGGCCGGTGGCCGCGGCGCCCTCGACGAGCGTCCGCAACTCGCCCGGTGCCGGCGGCGGATGCGGTGGCGCGGCGTCGGTGCCGCGGCGCAGCACGCCGAGTAACTCCCGCATCTCCTCCAGCGCGGTCCGACCGCTTTGCCGGATGGTCTCGCCGACCTCGCCCGCCGTGCTGTTCGGTGACACCGCCAGCCCGCCGGCCAGCAGGGTGATCTGGCTGACCCGGTGCGCGACGACGTCGTGCAACTCGCGGGCGATCCGGGTGCGCTCCTCGGCGACAGCCTGGGCGGCGCGTAAGTCGCGCACCGAACCGTCCCACCAGGCCCGGCTCGGCAGGCTCAGGCGCACCACGTCGCCACCCTAGCGGCGCCGCGAGCAGTCCCGCAGGCATCCGCGGCAACTGACCGCCGCGGCCGTCCGGTGCGCGCGCCGACCCACGGTGGGCGCACCGGGGCGCGGTGTCGGTCGTTAGTCCCCGTGCCGACGAACATGGTCACGCGGGAGGTAACCGATGCAGTGGTGGCGGCGGACCGGGCGGACGGCGGCGATGGCCGCGGCCGTCCTGGTGGCCGGACTGACCCTGCCGGCCGCACACGCGGCACCGGCGCGGTTAACGGTCACCCAGAACCTGTTGCCCGGCCTGGCGAATGCCACCGACCTGGGTGCGGCCGCCGCCGGCACGCCGATGACGCTGCTGGTCAGCGTGGCCCGGCCGAACCCCGCCGGGGAGCAGGCGCTGCTGGACGCCGAGCACGACCCGGCCAGCCCGCAGTTCGGCCGGTTCCTGTCCGTGGACGACTTCGTCGCGCGGTTCGGCGTGCCTCAGTCCCGGGCGGACGCGGTGGCCGCGTGGCTGACCGGTACCGGGCTGCGGGTGGACTCGGTGTCCGCCGCGCGGGACCAGATCGCGCTGCACGGCACGGCGGGGCAGGTGTCCGCGCTGTTCGGCACGGCGATCCACCGCTTCTCCTACTCCGGCGGGGAGTTCCTGGCCAACACCTCGGCCCCGGTGCTGCCCTACGGCCTGGGCATCAGCAACGTCATCGGGTTGAACACGGTGCAACACCTCTCCCCGCCCGCGCGCACCCACCAGGACGGTTGCGCGGGTGGCACGTGCGTCGGCGTGACCACGCCGGCCGACCTGTGGGGCGTCTACCAGCAGCCGGCGGCGTACCAGGGGAAGGGCCAGAGCATCGCCATCTTCGGTGCGGGGCGCAGCGACGGCGTCATCACCGACCTGCGCGCGTTCGAGAAGAAGTTCGGCCTGCCGCAGGTCCCGGTCACGGTGAAGCATCCGGCGAACGACACGAACTTCACCGACGACTCCGGCCACGTCGAGTGGAACATCGACACCCAGGCGTCCACCGGCATGGCGCCCCGCGCCGACAACCTCACCCTCTACTTCGGACAAGACCTGTCCGACTCGGATGTCACCAAGGTGTTCAGCCAGTGGACCGACGACCGGACCGGTCCGAAGCAGGCGTCGGCCAGCTACGGCGAGTGCGAGACCGTCCCGGTGGTCAGCCCGATCGCCGGCCAGCCGCTGCTGAACAACCCGAGCCTGCCGGCCGGCCAGGGGCTGGGCAACAACTCCGACTACACCTGGACGCAGATCCTGCGGCAGGCGGCGATCGAGGGCAAGACGCTATTCTCGTCGACCGGGGACACCGGCTCGTCCTGCCCGATCGCCTACGCGCAGCTCATCGGCGCCGGTAACGGTGTGCTCAACCAGGGCGTGCCGGTGACCAACTCGCCCGCGTCGCTGCCGTACGTCGTCGGCGTCGGCGGCACCGTGCTCTATACCGACGGCAAGGGACACCGCTCCCGGGAGTACGGCTGGGCCTACTCCGGCGGCGGGTCGACGTTGTTCCACCCCGCGCCGTCCTACCAGCGGGGCACTCCGGGTCTCAGCGTCGACTGCGTGACCGATCCGCTCACCGTCTGCCGCGGCATCGCCGACGTGTCCGCGCAGTCCGGCGACGTCGTGTCCAACGGGTACGCGATCGTCTCCAACGGCGCGGCCAGCGTCGGCGGCGGCACGTCGCTGTCCTCGCCGCTGTGGGCGGGCATGTGGGCCCGGGTGCAGGGCGCGTCGCGCAACGCCGGCGGCAACGGCTTCGCCAACTACGCCCTCTACCGGGTCGGCAAGGACGCGGTGTCCTACCCGAGGGACTTCTTCGACGTGTCGTCCACCGACACCGCGACCGGACTGCCCGCCGGCAACGGCCTCTACCCGACCCTCCCCGGCTGGGACTACGTCACCGGCTGGGGAGCCCCGAGGGTCACCGGACTGATCTGCGACATCGACCACGTGGGCTGCTGACCGCCCCCGCGGGGAGCCGCCGCCGCGTGGCTCCCCGCGGGGCGCCCACGGTGGGGTCATCCCATGGTCTTCGCGCCGTCCAACGACTCGCGGATGATGTCGGCGTGGCCGGCGTGCTGCGCTGTCTCCGCCACGATGTGCAACAGCACCCGCCGCGCCGACCACCGCGCACCCGGCTCGAACCAGGGCGCCTCCGGCAACGGGTGGGACATGTCCAGGTCGGGCAGCGTCGCGACGAGTTCGTCGGTGCGCCGCGCCGCCCGCTCGTACTCGGCCAGCACCCCGGCCAGTGTTTCGCCGTCGAGCAGGTCGAACTCGGCGGCTCGCTCGGCCGCCATCTTCGCCATGCTCTCCTCGTCCCACGGGCCCATCGCCGACGGGCCGTCCAGGATGAAGTCCACCCAGCCGCGCTCCACGGCGGCGACGTGCTTGATCAGCCCACCGAGGCACAGCGCGCTCACCGTGGTGCGCCGTCTGGCCTGCTCGTCGGTGAGATCGCGGACCGTGTGGCGCAGGAAGAACCGGTGTTTGGCCAGGGTGTCCAGCAGGTCGGCCCGCTCGCCCTGGACCTCCGCGCCGGCGCCGCTCGCCGCCTGCCGGTAGCCGCTGACGTCCAGGCCCGGGCCGGTGTTCTCGGTGCCGGTCATGGTGTTCCCCTCTCCTTGTGTGCCGACCGGCACGCTACGACCCCGGCCCGACAGTTTTCGGCCGCGAGATGCTTCACCGGGACAGGGCGTCCTCGGGATCGTCGTCGAACGGGCGGGTCCAACCGAAGGTGAGTTCCACGGCGCGCCGCCAGTGCGCGTACTCCCTGGCCCGCTTGGCCGGGTCCATGTCCGGCAGCCACTGCGCCGCGCGGTGCCAGTTGCGGCGCAGCCGTTCCATGTCCGGCCAGTAGCCCACGGCCAGCCCGGCGGCGTAGGCGGCGCCCAGCGACACCGTCTCGGCGAACATCGGCCGCACCACCGGCACGTTGAGCACGTCCGCGATGAACTGCATGAGCAGGTTGTTCGCGGTCATCCCGCCGTCCACCTTCAGCGTGCGCAGCTCCAGCCCGGAGTCGGCGTTCATCGCGTCCACCACCTCGCGGGTCTGCCACGCGGTCGCCTCCAGCACCGCGCGCGCGAGGTGACCCTTGGTGATGTAGGAGGTGAGGCCGGCGATGATGCCGCGCGCGTCGCTGTGCCAGTGCGGGGCGAACAGCCCGGAGAACGCGGGCACGATGTAGCAGCCGCCGTTGTCCTCCACGCTGCGGGCCAGCGTCTCGATCTCCGGCGCGGTGGCGATCATCTCCAGCCCGTCCCGCAACCACTGCACCAGCGCACCGGTGATCGCGATCGAGCCCTCCAGCGCGTACACCGCCGGCGCGTCGCCGATCTGGAAGCCGACCGTGGTGAGCAGGCCGTGGGTGGACCGGGCCGGGGTGGTGCCGGTGTTCATCAGCAGGAAGCTGCCGGTGCCGTAGGTGCACTTGGCCTCGCCCGGCGCGAAGCAGGTCTGCCCGAACAGCGCGGCGTGCTGGTCGCCGAGCGCGGCCGCGATCGGCACATTCGGCACGATCCGCCGCGCGGTGCCGTAGATCTCCGTGGAGGACCGGATCTCCGGCAGCATCCGGCGCGGGATGCCGAAGAAGGACAGCAGCTCGTCGTCCCAGCCCAGCGAGCCGAGGTTCATCAGCAGCGTGCGGCTGGCGTTGGTGACATCGGTGACGTGCACCCCGCCGTCCGTGCCGCCGGTGAGGTTCCAGATCAGCCAGCTCTCCATGGTGCCGAACAGGATGTCGCCGCGCTCGGCGCGGTCCCGCGTGCCCGGCAGGCTGTCCAGCAGCCAGCGGATCCTGGGCGCGGAGAAGTACGTGGCCAGCGGCAGCCCGCTGCGCTCGCGGACCTGATCGGCGCCCACCGCCCCGGCGAGCGCGTCGACCAGCGTGTCGGTGCGGGTGTCCTGCCACACCACCGCACGCCCGATCGGGATGCCGGTGTGCCGGTCCCACAGCACGCTGGTCTCCCGCTGGTTGGCGATGCCGAGCGCGACGACCTGGCCGACGTCGATGCCGGCCTGGCGCAACGCCTGCGGCACGATGCGTTCCAGGTTCCGCCAGATCTCCATGGCGTCGTGCTCGACCCAGCCCGGTTTGGGGAAGAACTGCTGGTGCTCGCGCTGCGCCACGGACACCAGGCGACCGCGCTGGTCGAACAGGATGCAGCGGGTCGAGGTGGTGCCCTGGTCGACCGCCATCACATACCGTTGCGCCATCGCATTCCTGCCTCTACGTCGGGGTGGCTGCCGTTTACCATCGGGCCGCTCCGAGGTCGCGGGAGACCGCGCGGGCGGCGTCCCGGACATAGGTCACCAGGGTCGGATCGGGTTGCCCCCTGCCGTCACAGATCCGTTCCATCGCACCGGAAATCCCGATCGCGCCGACGACCAAGCCGCCGAACCCGCGGATCGGCGCCGCGATGCTCGCGTCCCCGGGCACGGCCTCCTCGGTCTCGTGCGCCCAGCCGGCCTCCCGCACCCCGGCCAGCGTGCGGGCGAGCACCTTCGGGTCCGTGATGGTGCGATGCGTGAACGCGGGTAGCTCGGCGCGTTGTACGGTCAGGGCCAGCCCGTTGTCGAACGCGAGCAGCACCTTGCCCAGCGCGCTGGCGTGCGGCGGGAGCAGCGCGCCCACGTCCAGGGTCTGCAGCGTGTCGTCCGGGCGGAAGACGTGGTGCACCACGAGCACCTTGCCCTCCAGCGGGGTGCCGATGTGCACCGCCTCCCCGCTGCGCGCGGCCAGCGCGTCGGCCCAGTTGATGGCACGCGAGCGAAGCTCGTTGACGTCCAGGTAGCTGGTGCCGAGGTGCAGCAGGGCGGCGCCGAGCTGGTACTTGCCGGTGGCCCGATCCTGCTCGACGAAGCCGACACGTTGCAACGTCCGCAGGATGCCGTGCGCGGTGCCCTTGGCCAGATCCAGCGCACTGGCGATCTCGCCGACGCCGAGCCGCCCGGAACCCCGGGCGAGTAAGCGAAGTATCGCCGCCGCACGTTCGATTGACTGGACCGGTCCTGGCACGAGAGGGAACCGTAGCCGGCCAACCGCTATTCGACAATGCCGAACAATGGCTGGCCACGGGCCGCGACCGGGCGGTCTCGGAACGGTGATATGTGATCTTCCTCGCCTATCGCCGTCCTACATGCATGGTCGGTGTTCGACATTGTCGACCCACGTTCGTTGACCCGTTGTTTCGCCCGCTTTACGGTCTCTGCCATCCGTGAGGGGGGTCACTGATCGAGTCCCTTTCCGAGGCGTTGGGCGTGGGCAACGGGGCCCACGGTCCGGCGACGACGCTGCAAGCCGAGGAGAAACCATGGTGGAGCGCCTGAGGGCCCGCGGACTGGTCGGCGAGTTGGCCGCCGAGTTCGCGGGCACCATGATCTTGATTCTTTTCGGTGTCGGTGTGGTGGCGCAGGTCGCCGCCGCCGGCATCGGCACCCACGACAGCATCGCGTGGGCCTGGGGCCTGGGCGTCACGCTCGGCGTGTACGTGGCCGCCCGGGTGAGCGGGGCACACCTCAACCCGGCCGTCACCGTCGCACTGGCGGCGTTCAAGGGGTTCTCCTGGCGCAAGGTGCTGCCGTACTCGCTGGCGCAGACCGCGGGCGCGTTCCTGGCCGCGCTGATCGTCCGGTGGAACTACAGCGAGGTGCTCGCCAAGGCCGACCCGGGACACACCATCAAGACGCAGGGCGTGTTCTCCACCCTGCCGGGCAACGGTGAACTGCCCATCACGGACCTGGGCGCGCTGCGCGACCAGGTCATCGGCACCGCGATCCTGCTGTTCCTCATCCTGGCCATCACCGACCTGCGCAACACCTCACCGGCGGCCAACCTGGCGCCGGTGGTGATCGGCCTGCTGGTGGTGGCGATCGGCATGGCGTGGGGCACCGACGCCGGCTACGCGATCAACCCGGCCCGCGACTTCGGCCCGCGGCTGGCCTCGTTCGTCACCGGGTATCACACGGCGTTCCACGACCAGTACGGAAATCTCTACTTCTGGGTGCCCATCGTCGGACCGCTGATCGGCGGCCTGCTCGGCGCCGGCCTGTACCAGCTGCTCATTGGCCGCTTCCTGCCGCCGGAGGAGCTGGCGGGCATCGAGCCGCCCACGGCGGAGCCGGGCAAGACCGTGTCCGCCGCGACCGAGTCCGTGCCGGCCTGATTCCGCGCCCGATTCCGCGGCCGAGCACCAGCCCGGCCCGAGCAAAGGAGACCACGTCAAGATGGCTGACTTCGTCGGAGCAGTCGATCAGGGCACGACGAGCACCCGATTCATGATCTTCGATCACGGGGGCAACGAGGTCGCCCGGCACCAGTTGGAGCACGAGCAGATCCTGCCGCGCGCCGGATGGGTCGAGCACAACCCGACCGAGATCTGGGAGCGCACCCGTGCGGTCATCCAGACCGCGCTCACCACGGCCAACCTGCAGGCGTCCGACCTGGCCGCGGTGGGCATCACCAACCAGCGCGAGACCACCGTGGTGTGGAACCGCAGGACCGGCCGGCCGTACGGCAACGCCATCGTCTGGCAGGACACCCGAACCGACCGGATCGCCGCGGCGCTGGACAAGGACGGCCGGGGGGACGTCATCCGGCGCAAGGCCGGGCTGCCGCCGGCCACCTACTTCTCCGGCGGCAAGCTGCAGTGGATCCTGGAGAACGTGGACGGCGTGCGGGAGGCCGCCGAGGCCGGCGACGCGCTGTTCGGCACCACCGACAGCTGGTTGCTGTGGAACCTCACCGGCGGCCCGGACGGCGGGGTGCACGTCACCGACGTCACCAACGCCAGCCGCACCATGCTGATGAACCTGGAGACGCTGGACTGGGACGACGAGCTGCTGTCGTTCTTCGGTGTGCCGCGCGCCATGCTGCCCGCCATCCGGCCATCGTCCACTCCGGACTTCTACGGCGTGACCCGGGCGGAGGGGCCGCTGGGCGGCGAGGTGCCGCTCTCCGGTGCGCTCGGCGACCAGCAGGCGGCCACCGTCGGCCAGGTGTGCTTCGAGGTCGGCCAGGCCAAGAACACCTACGGCACCGGTAACTTCCTGCTGCTCAACACCGGCCACGAACCGGTCCGCTCGCAGCACGGCCTGCTCACCACCGTCTGCTACCAGCTCGGTGCGGACAAGCCGGTGTACGCGCTGGAGGGTTCCATCGCGGTGACCGGGTCGGCCGTGCAGTGGCTGCGCGACCAGCTCGGCATCATCTCCGGCGCGGCGCAGAGCGAGGCGCTGGCCCGGCAGGTGGAGGACAACGGCGGGGTCTACTTCGTTCCGGCGTTCTCCGGCCTGTTCGCGCCGTACTGGCGGTCCGACGCGCGCGGCGCCATCGTCGGCCTGTCCCGCTACAACACCAACGCCCACCTGGCCAGGGCCACCCTGGAGTCGATCTGCTACCAGACCAGGGACGTGGTGGAGGCCATGCAGGCCGACTCCGGCGTCACCCTGGACGTGCTCCGGGTGGACGGCGGCGTCACCGCCAACCAGCTCTGCATGCAGCTCCAGGCGGACATCCTCGGTGTGCCGGTGTCCAAGCCGGTGGTCGCGGAGACCACGGCGCTCGGCGCCGCCTACGCCGCCGGGCTCGCCGTCGGATTCTGGGAGTCCACCGACGAACTGGTGCAGAACTGGAACGAGGACCAGCGCTGGCAGCCGAGCTGGACCGAGGAGCAGCGGGAGAAGGGTTACGCCGGCTGGAAGAAGGCGGTCTCCCGCACCCTCGACTGGGTCGACGTCGAATCCTGATCCGTTTCCCGTAAACCCGGCTGCGGGTGGGTCGTACCCCGACCTGGGCCCACCCGCAGCCACTTCCGCGCGCCTGAAAACCCCGTCGTCCGAGAGCCGTGCCCTGCCGGGCCGGTCGTGGGGGCGCGGACTCGTGGACAAGAAGGAGCACACGTGACAACCGCACGACTGGGCCCGGACTACCGCGCCGCCGCGTGGCAGGCGATCGGCGAGAGCGAACTCGACGTGCTGGTCATCGGCGGCGGTGTGGTTGGAGCGGGCGCCGCGCTGGACGCCGCCTCCCGCGGCCTGTCCGTCGCCCTGGTGGAGGCGCGGGACTGGGCGGCCGGCACGTCCAGCCGGTCCAGCAAGCTCATCCACGGCGGGCTGCGCTACCTGGAGCAGCGTGACTTCGCACTGGTGCGCGAGGCGCTCAAGGAGCGCGCGCTGCTGCTGCACCGCCTCGCGCCGCACCTGGTCCGGCCGGTGCCGTTCCTGCTGCCATTGCGGCACCGGGTGTGGGAGCGCGGCTACATCGGCGCCGGCGTGCTGCTCTACGACACCATGGGCGGGGCCCGCGCGCTGCCCCGGCACCGGCACCTGTCCCGCCGCAGGGCACTGCAGGTCGCCCCGTCGCTGCGGGAGGACGCGCTGGTCGGCGCCATCCAGTACTACGACGCGCAGGTGGACGACGCCCGGCACACCATGATGATCGCCCGCACCGCCGCGCAACTCGGTGCCACCGTGCTGACCCGGGCCCGGGTCACCGGACTGGTCCGGGACGGCGACCGGGTCACCGGCGCGCACGTGCTGGACGTGGAGACCGGCGGGGAGGTCGTGGTCCGCGCCCGCCGGGTGATCAGCGCGACCGGGGTGTGGACCGACGAGCTGCACCAGGCCGCGGCGGCGGCCAAGCCGTTCTCCGTGCGTGCCTCCAAGGGCGTGCACATCGTGGTGCCCCGGGACCGCGTCCGCCTCGACACCGGGCTGATCCTGCGCACCGAGAAGAGTGTGCTGTTCGTCATCCCGTGGGGCAAGCACTGGATCATCGGCACCACCGACACCGACTGGGACCTGGACAAGGCGCACCCGGCCGCCAGCCGCGCGGACGTCGACTACATCCTCGACCACGTCAACGCCGTGCTGCGCACCCCGATCACCCGCGACGACATCGAGGGCGTGTACGCCGGGCTGCGCCCGCTGCTGGCCGGGCAGTCCGCGGACACCGCCCAGCTGTCCCGGGAGCACGCGGTGGCCACGCCCGCGCCCGGCCTGGTCACCGTGGCCGGTGGCAAGTACACGACGTACCGGGTGATGGCCAGGGACGCGGTGGACGCCGCGGCGCGCGGGCTGGGCCGCGCGGTGCCGCCGTCCCGCACCGAACACCTGCCCATCCTCGGCGCGGTCGGCTACCACGAGCTGTGGATCGACCGGCATGTCGTGGCCGAGCGCGCCGGGCTGCCCGTCGCCACCGTGGAGCACCTGCTGCGCCGGTACGGCTCCGGCGTCCGCGACCTGCTCGAACTGATCGCCGAGCGGCCGGAGCTGGGCACGCCGATCCCGGGCGCCGAGGAGTACCTCCGGGCCGAGGCCTACTACGCGGTGTCCCACGAGGGCGCGCTGCACCTGGAGGACGTGCTCACCCGGCGGCTGCGCGTCTCCATCGAGGAGTCGGACCGCGGACTGTTCGCCGCCGCCGAGGTGGCGTCGCTGATCGCGCCGCTGCTCGGCTGGGACGACGCCACCACCCAGCGCGAGGTGCGGCTGTACGCCGACCGCGTGCGCGCCGAGCGGGCCGCCCAGGAGGCCGCCACCGACGTGGAGGCCAACGCCGCCCGGCTGGCCGCCGGCGAGGTCGCGGAGGTGAGCCTCGCCTAGCCGCCGCTCCGGTTGGATGATGTCGAGGAACGTGGCCGTTTCGTGATTCGCTGACGAACAACCGCGCCGGCGGCACGGCGTCTCCCTGGTGCACGGCAGAACCGGACACCAGGGAGACATGCCAGCCGCAGGTGCCGGTGAAGCCCAAGGGCGCGCCGGAGACCGGTGACGGCGGCATGGCCGGCACGGTGAGCCGGTGGTGACCACCACCTCCACCGTCCATGGTGGACACTTCGGTGTCCACCATGGACGGTTTCTCGCCGCGCGCGCGGGAGAGCGTGTGCCCGGGGGGTGGGTCATCGGGTGCGTCGTGCTGCTCCTGCTGGCCCTGGCCGCAAGCCCTCGTTCGTCTACACGACCTACATCAACACCACGAACGGCTCTGGCAGGCGCTCACCGACCCGGCCTTCACCCGGCGCTACTGGAACACGGAGTTCCACACGGACTGGACCGCCGGCTCGACGATGACCTGGGACAACCACGGCATCCGGATCGCCGACCCGGAGCAGGTGGTGCTCGAGTCCGAGCCCTACCGCCGGCTGTCCTACACCTGGCACACGTTCGTTCCCGAACTCGGCGAGAAGTTCGGGTGGAGCGAGGAACGGCGGGAGACGCTGGCGGCGGAACCGCGGTCGAAGGTCACCTTCGAGATCGAGGACCTCGGGCAGCAGGTCAAGCTGACCGTCATCCACGACGGGTTCGAGCCGGGCAGCACCGCGCTGGAGATGGTCAGCGAGGGCTGGCCGCAGGTGCTGTCCGGGCTCAAGACCCTGCTGGAGACGGGCGAGACGCTGCCCGCCTAGGTCGCCGCGCCGCACGTCAACGGTGAAGGACTCGCTATTGAGATAGCAAATCCTATCCGAGTAGCGTGGACTCATGGCGCGCGACGAACCCGCGAGGCGGCGGCTCAGCCGGGCGGAGTCCAAGGCGCGGACCCGGGAGCTGCTGCTGGACGCCGCCGCCCGCACGTTCGCCCGGAAGGGGTTCGCCGGCGCCTCGGTGGAGGAGATCGCCGAGGCCGCCGGGTTCTCCATCGGCGCGCTGTACTCCAACTTCGGCGGCAAGGAACAGCTGTTCCTGGAGCTGCTGTCGGCGCGGGCCAGCGGGCGGCTGCGGGAGGCCGCCCAGATCCTCGAGGACCCGGCCGTGGCGGATCCGCTCGGCGCGCTCAGCGCCCAGCTGGTCGAGGTCGCCGACAAGGACGTGGACTTCGCGCTGCTGCAGGCCGAGTTCTGGCTCTACGCGGTGCGCAACCCGCGGCTGATGGACACCCTGGCCGAGCAGCAGCACGACGTGCAGGGCGCGCTCAAGGACCTGGTGGACCGGGAGATGCGGCGCCGGGGCCACCGCATCGGCGTGCCCGGCGAGCACGTCGCCGTGGTGGCCCTGGCGCTGTTCCAGGGCCTGGTGCGGCAGCGGCGCGTCGACCCGGGCAGCGTGCCGGACGGCCTCTACGGCCAGGCCCTGCGGTGGCTGTTCGCCGGCCTGGCCGCCGAGGCCGGCTCGCCGGAACCGGACGGGGAGGAGTCGCGATGACCGACGTCCAGCAGCCCACCCTCACCGACCTGTTCGCGCCGGAGCTGCGGGCCGACCCGTACCCGGGATACCGGCGCTGGCGGGAGACCGTGCCGATCCTCCGCCCGGCCGAGGGACTGCTCGTGCTGACCCGGCACGCGGACTGCGCGGCCATGCTGCGCGACAACCGGTTCGGGCACGGCGGACCCGAGCAGCTGCCGGTGCCGTCCCCGGAGTACCAGGTCCGGGACGACGCCCTGGTGGACGAGAACGGTGTGCCGGTGCGGTCCTTCCTGCGCCTGGACCCGCCCGACCACACCCGGCTGCGCAGGCTGGTGGCGAAGGCGTTCACCCCGCGGATGGTGGCGCGGCTCGCCCCGCGCATCGAGCGGATCACCGGCGAACTGCTGGACGCCGCACTCGCCGCCGGAACCGGGGACCTGATCTCCGCGCTGGCCGCCCCGCTGCCCGTCATCGTGATCAGCGAGCTGCTCGGCGTCCCGCTGCGTGACCGGGAGCGGTTCACCGCCTGGTCGCATGCCATGGCCCGGGGACTCGACCCGGACTTCCTGATCCCGCCGCAGGTCCGCGCGCGGCAGGTGGAGGCCCGTGCCGAGTTCGTCGGCTACTTCCGCGCGCTGATCGCCGAGCGCCGCCGGGACCCCGGTGACGACCTGCTGAGCGCGCTGGTTGGCGTCTGCGAGCAGGGCGACGTGCTGACCGAGAGCGAGCTGCTGGCCACCTGCGTGCTGCTGCTGATCGCCGGGCACGAGACGACGGTCAACCTGATCGGCAACGGCGTGCTGGCGCTGCTCCGCCATCCCGAGCAGTTCACCCGGTTGCGAGCCGAACCCGAGCTGGCCGGCCGCGCGGTGGAGGAACTGCTGCGCTTCGACTCGCCGGTGCAGCTCACCGCGCGGGTCGCGCTGCAGGACGCGGACATCAACGGAACGCCGGTGCCGCGGGGTTCGTTCGTCCTCGCGCTGATCGGCTCGGCCAACCGCGACCCGGACGCGCACCCCGACCCGGACCGGCTGGACATCGGCCGCGAGCCGTCCCGGCACCTCGCCTTCGGCCAGGGCATCCACTTCTGCCTCGGCGCGCCGCTGGCCCGGCTGGAGGGACAGATCGCACTGCGTGCCCTGGCCCGGCGCGCGCCCGCCCTGCGCCTTGCCGGCGAGCCGAGTTGGAAGGACAACATCGTGCTGCGTGGCATGGCGCGGCTGCCCGTCGCGTTCGGAGCGCCCTGACGCCGTCAGCCGGTCGGCGCGGTGTCGGCCACCCGGAGGGTGGCCATGATGTGCTCGACGAGGGCGATCAGCAGGAACTTGACGGACTCGCGGTCCCGCGCGTCGCACAGCAGCACCGGGACCTCGCCGTCCACGTCCAGCGCCTGCCGCACCGCCTCCACCGGGTAGGGCTGCACCCCGTCGAAGCAGTTCACCCCGATCACGAAGGGGATGCGCCGCCGCTCGAAGAAGTCCACCGAGGGGAAACAACTGCCCAACCGCCGCGTGTCCGCGAGCACGAGCGCGCCGAGCGCACCCTGGGCCAACTCGTCCCACATGAACCAGAAGCGCTCCTGCCCGGGCGTGCCGAACAGGTACAGGATGAGATCCGCGGCGATGGTGATCCGCCCGAAGTCCAGCGCCACCGTCGTGGTGGTCTTGCGCTCGACTCCGGTCACGTCGTCCACCGCCGCGCCCACCTCGGTGAGCAGCTCCTCGGTGCGCAGCGGCACGATCTCGCTCACCGAGCCGACCAGGGTGGTCTTGCCGGCGCCGAAACCGCCGGCGATCAGCACCTTCACCGGGAGGGCCTCGAGCACGGGCCGCGCGCGGACCGCCGCGCCCGTTCCCGAACGCCCCGGCGCGTTCCCATACTCGGCGTCGCCGGTCCGGTTCGGGAACTGGCCGTCAGAGTTTCCGGATGCCATCGAGCACCTTCTGCAGCATGGTCAGGTCGGGCGGAGTGGCCGGCGGCGGACCGGCACGGAAGATCATGTACTTGCGCTCGATCAGGTCACTGATCAGCACCTTCACCACGCACAGCGGCAGATCCACCCGGGCGGCGACCTCGGCGACCGATCGGGGCAGCGCACACACCCGCAGGATGTGCGCGCACTCGGGCTCCACGGCGGCACCGTGCACCTCGGGCTGGACCGCCACCACGAGGGTGATCAGCTCCAGGTGCGGTACGGCCGCCCGGGTGCGGCCACGGGTGACGGCGTACGGCCGCACCAGCGGCCCGGCCGCCTCGTCGAACCAGGTTTCTCCCGGAACGGACATCGTCGTTCTCATGAGGTCGGCGCCTGCGCGGCCCGCTCCGCGAGGTCGTTCCGCGGCGACGAGGCGAGGTACCTGCCCACCTGGGTCACCATCAGGTTCATCTGGTACGCGATCACGCCGAGATCCGCATCGGCGCTGGCCAGCAGGGCCAGGCACGCCCCCATCCCGGCGGCCGTCACCACCAGGAAGGCGCGTTCCATCTCCACCACCGTCTGATGCACGTCACCGCCGCCGAACTGGCGCCCGGTTCCCCTGGCCAGGCTCTGGAACGACGCCGCGACCGCCGCGAGGTGCTCGGCGTCCCCTGTGGACAGATCGGCGGAGCGTCCCATGAGCAGGCCGTCGGCGGAGAGCAGTACCGCGTGCTCCGCCCCCAGCACTCGCCCGACCAGGTCGTCGAGCAACCAGTCCAGTTCACCGACGTTGGCTTTCACCGTCATCGCCCTCATCTACTCTCGCCTCGGCCCGAGCGGGGGTGGGCTCCGGCTCACCAGCCCGGGCCCGCCGGGTGCCCTGTTGAAAGGCCGCCATCCTGCTGCGCGAATGCTCGGCGGTGCGGCCGCTGCTCTCGCCGGTCTGCGCGCCGCCGGCGGCGGAGCCGTTCGCCAGTAACTGCGGCGCGAGGTTCCGCTGCCGCACCCGCCGGGGTAGCGGCGCGAGATGGTCCAGAACCCGGCCCCGCACCCCGGTCGCGCCGCCCACCTCGTCCGGTGTGCCGGCCACCTCGGCCCCGTCCGGTTCGGCCGCCCGGTCCGGGGACTCGGCCGGGCGCTCCCGCGACGCGTCGGCGGCGGACACGTCGGCGGATTCGCCCGCGGATCCGCTGGCCGTCCCGCTCTCGGACGCGCCGGCCGGCCTGCTCGCGGGTATCGCGCCCACCGCGGCGGGCGAGTAACCGTCGACCGGGTACTCGCCCGCGCCGAGCGGCGCCTCCCGCACCAGCGTGGGCAGCAGCGCCGGCTCCAGGGCGGGCGGCGGAACCCGCCGCCGGACGGCCGGGCGCTCGTCCGCGGGCGCCGGCGAGATCGCGACGGCGGCGCGGGCGTCCGGTCTCGCCGCCGGCGGAATCGCCGGAGTGGCCGCGCCCGCCAGGATGCCCGTGGGAAGGAGCACCGTGGCCCGGATCCCGTCGGAGGCGGACTCGCGCAGGGTGACCTTGATGCCGTGCCGGGACGCCAGCCTGGCCACCACGAACAGACCGATGCGGGGCTCCTCGGACAGGGCCATCACGCTGAAGTCGGGCGGGTCCTGCAACATCGCGTTGAACCGCTCGAGGTGGTCCGGGTCGATGCCCAGGCCCTGGTCCTCGATCTCGATCACCACGCCGCGGCCCACCGCGTTGCCCCGCACCTCGATCAGCGAATGCGGCGGTGAGAACGAGGTGGCGTTGTCCAGCAGTTCGGCGAGCAGGTGCACCAGGTCGGCCACCGCCACGCCGCTGACCGCCACGTCCGGCAGGCGGACCGTGTTGATCCGCATGTAGTGCTCGGTCTCGGCGATCGCGCCGCGCACCACCTCGCGCACGGACACCGGGTTGCGCCACTGGCGGCCAGCCTGCCCACCGCCGAGAATGATCAGGTTCTCCGCGTTGCGCCGGCCGCGCGTGGCGAGGTGGTCCAACTGGAACAGCAGTTGCAGCTGGTCCGGGTCCTCCAGGGAGCGCTGGGCCTGGTCGAGCACCTTGAGCTGCCGGTGCACGATCACCTGGGTGCGGTGCGCGATGTTGAGGAACACCGCCCGCACCCCCTCGCGGGTCTCGGCCTCCCGCGCCGTCGCGGCGATCGCGCTGCGCTGCGCGGCGTTGAACGCCTTCGCCACCTGGCCGATCTCGTCCTCGCCGTGGTCCAGCCACGGCACCTCGGTTTCCAGGTCGACGGACTCGCCCTCACCCAGCCGCCGAACCAGGTCCGGAAGCCGGCGGTCGGCCATGTCGAGGGTCTCCTCGCGCAGCCGGGTCAACCGGTGGATGAGCCGGCGGGACAGCCGCACGGCGACCACCAGCACACCGGCCACCAGCAGGACGATGCCCGCGCCGAGCAGCACCGAGGTGACCAGCGCCCGGCGACCGCTGGCCGTGCCCAGATCCGCCGCATAGGTGGAATGGCTGACGTAGAGGCCCATCAGCCCCTGCGAGAGCTGGTGCGCGGCGTTCTCCCAGTCGGTGGTGTTGAACGGCACCGCCATGCCGCGCGTCCGACCGTGGTCCGCCTGGAAGTCGTCGTCGTGGTTCATCACGAACTCGTCGTCCACGGCGAGCTGCTGCCACGCCGGGGTGGTCTTCAGCGCGGCGTAGGTGCCCTGCTCCTGCTGCGTCATCTCGGGCACCAACGCCTCGAGCTGACCGTGGTAGGCGCCCAGCTCGTGGGCGAGTTCGTGCATCTGGTCAGGGTCCAGGCCGCTGGACACCGCGCGCACGGCGATCGCGTGCGCCCGCGACATCGCCTCGGCGGCCGTGAACAGGTTGTAGGCGATCAACTGCTCGAAGCCGACTTGGGCGCTGGCCGCCGACCGCGCGATGTCCTGGATGGTGGCGCCGCACCGGGCGAGCAGGTCGTTGTAGAACGCGTAGGCCTCCGGCACGTCGATCTGGCCGTTGTCGACCCGGTGCCGCACGTCGTTCAGCCGGTGGCTGGCCCGGTTGAACGCGCGCAGCGAGGCGCGCATGTCGGCGGACGCGTCCCTGGCCAGGCGCGCGTTCGCCGCGGAGAGGTCGGTGAGGGCCGCGTCCACCCGCCGGCGCTGCTCCTCGAGATCGGCGCGGGTCTGCGCGGGCTGGCTGAGGCTCTGCAGGGTGAGCCGGCGCTCCTCCTCGGCGCTCGCGATGAACGCCGTGGTCGGGCCGAGCGCCCTACGCACGTCCTCGGCGAAGCCGCGGACGTGCAGGCCATCGCTGATCAGGTAGCCGAAGAGGCAGGCGCCGGCGACGAGCATCGCCACGCTCGGCACCGACACGATGGCCAGCACGCGAGCCCTGATGGTCGCCGGCCACCGGAACCGCCTGGATGAGCGCATCACCGCCGCACGACACCTTCCACTTTCCGGCCGCACCACTTCGGGAAGTCGAGAGACGACGCGCCGCCGGGTATGCGGTTCACCGGCGGATTCCCCCTGCGCGCGGCGAAGGACGGCGAATCGGGTGGAGAGCTGTCTGCCTCCGGCCGTGTCGTCGTGGCACCGCCGCGCGCAAGCAGACCGTAAGTGCGTGATTTGTGGCAGTCAACGACGTCCCGGAAATTCGTCCGCAGACTCCGTCCGCCGCACAACTTGATCGGCCGTTCGGAGCAATCAGTACCGCCGGGCGGGCGCTTCAGTGGTCGCCGGAAGCCTCCGCGCCCGGCTCGGCGCGTCGACGGCGGCGAAGCCGGGAATGCGGTACTCCGCCGGGATTCCTGCCCCTACTGAGGCGTGACTTTATATCACCCGAAAGATACCTCGACATCGCTCGCGGCACCGATTCTCGCCACCCCGCGAGCGAAGGATTCGTCACCGCGAGTTCACGATCCGTTCGCCGATCACTCGACCGAATTTCGCGCGTCCGGGCGGCCGGGCGGCCGGGCAGCCGGCGCACGGGGTCGCGGGTGGAGTGCGTGTGGTCGCTGACCGGGGCATCCGGGTGCGTGGTCAGCCAGTCGACCCGGCGACGGCTGTCGTCGTCAACCGGGTTGTAGACCATCATCCGCAGGTCGGGATCGGCGGCGAGAGCGAAGCCGGTGACCGACAGGGCGAAGTCGCCGGCGCTCGCATGCCGGTAGACCTTCTGCCGGGTCGACGGCGCCTGCACGTCGTGGTCGGCCCACATGGCGGCGAACTCGGCGCTCGCCGCGGACAGCCGGCTGATCAGGCACTCCCAGTCGGGGTCGCCGAGGCGGCGGCCGTAGGCGTCGCGGAAGGTGGCCACCATGTGCCGCAGTGCCGCGTACGGCAGGAGCATGCTCAGCCACCAACGTTCCGCGCGGAACGTGGTCATGAAAGGCGCCGCGGCGCTGGACGCCCCGGTTGGGCAGACCCTGGTACGGACGGGTGATGCGGCATCGCCGCCGGCCAATATGGATGTTGTCTCGTGGCGCTAACAATACGGTACTGTGTACACTCGCTCTTGTGGCGATGAATTCGGTGACCGAGGTTAACTTTGAAGGTGCTCGCCTGTACGCGATCCCGATGCGGAGCCGGTTCCGTGGCATTACCGTGCGAGAGGGAGTCCTGCTGGAGGGACCGCTCGGTTGGGGGGAGTTCTGCCCATTCGCGGACTACGACGACACGGTAGCGGTCTCTTGGCTGGCCACCGCCGTTGAGCAGTGCACTCGAGGCTGGCCGGCGCCGGCCCGGGACCGAATCCCCATCAATTGCACCGTGCCAGCGGTCGATCCGGAACGGGCATACGAAATTGTTGCCAAGTCCGGCTGCCGCACCGCCAAGGTGAAGGTCGCCGACCATTCGGATTCGTTGCCCGAGGATTTGGCCCGCCTGGAATCGGTCAGAGACGCCATTGGCGCGGACGGACGAGTCCGGGTGGACGCAAACGGGGTATGGGACGTGGACACCGCGGTGAACGCGATTACCCAACTCGACAGGGCGGCCGGCGGACTGGAATACGTGGAGCAGCCGTGCCCTACGATCGAGGATCTCGCCGCGGTACGGGCCAAGGTCGACGTGCCGATTGCTGCCGACGAGTCGATCCGGCGGGCCGAGGACCCGTTGCGGGTCGCCGTGGCGGGGGCCGCGGACGTCGCCGTGATCAAGTGCACGCCGCTGGGCGGAGTGCGGCGGGCGCTGCGTGTGGCCGAGGCGGCCGGGCTGCCGTGCGTGGTTTCCTCGGCGTTGGAGACCAGTATCGGGCTGGCCAGCCAGCTGGCTCTCGCCGGCGCGCTGCCCGAACTGGAATTTGCCTGCGGCCTGGGCACGCTCTCCCTGCTCACCGGCGACCTGGTGCCGGAGGACCAGTCGCTGCGCACGGTCGACGGTTACCTGCCGGTGCCCACTGCGGCACCCACTCCGGACCCGGAACTCCTGGAAACCTACGCGATGACCGATCCGGCGCGGATCACTTGGTGGACCGAGCGGCTGGCCAGGGTCCGCGCGCTGTTCGAGCAGGCGGACTGGGATTTCGACCGGTAGGAGCGACGTGTAGCTCCGCCGATCCGGGGCCACACTCACGCGGTGTCGCGGGCCGGCTTGGCGCTGAAAGTGTCCGCCACCAACGCCAGCCATCTGATCTCGTCGTCGAAGTCGTCGCCGTAGTGTACGGTCGTCGTCGCCGACGGGGCGGGGCCGGTGGCCGCGGCACGCGCTGGTACATGCGCAGTGCGGAATCCAGTTGCCGCGCCTGCACGAACGCCTCCAATGCCAGGCCGGTCAGGTTCGTCCGGGCGCCGTCGGCCCGCGCGCGCTCGGCCACGTCCTCGGTTAGATACGGCCGCACGGAGCGCCAGCCGTCTCGAATCTCGATCACACGTCGGCGTAGCCTGTACCGCAGGTTTCGCACCGAGCGCTGGGGGGACGCGGTTGGACGCGCCGGTGGGGTCGAGGAAGCGGCGTCGGTTCAGGCCCAGGCGGGCGAGGTGGCGGGTGACGGTCCGGCGGTTGATCTGCACGCCCTCGGCGGCCAGTTCGCAGCTGATCCAGGCCGCGGACCACTTGCGCTCGCGGCGCCACCGCTCGATACGGGCTAGCGTCTCGGCGTCGGTGGCGGTGGGCTGCCGACGCGGGGTGTAGCTGTGGTCCGCTAACCCGAGTTCGCCGAACTTCCGGTAGCGGTTGATCCACTTCGACGCGCACTGGCGGGAGATCCCCATCTCCGCGGCGACGTGCGCGATCGGTCGGGTCCGGCAGCGTTCGACGAGCCTGCGGCGGCCTTCCAGGGACAGCGGGGCGTTACGGTGAGGCACGGACGGGTCTTTCTGGTCGGCGGACGAGGTACTTCGCGGTTGTCATCCTGCCGCCGGAAGACCCGTCCCCTTCAACCCCTCACGACCACCCCGGCGTCAACAAGGTCATGGCCCGCAACACGGTGTGGACGACATCGTCGATGTTGTCGCGTCGGAGTCGGCGGGTTGGCTCACCAGCCGCGGGTGCGCCATTCGGGGAGTTTGGGGCGCTCGGCACCGAGGGTGGAGTCGTCGCCGTGGCCGGGGTAGAACCAGGTGTCATCCGGCAGGTAGTCGAAGACGCGGGACTCGACGTCGTTGATCAGGGACTCGAAGTTCTCCGGAGACGTGGTCTTGCCGACGCCGCCGGGAAACAGCGAGTCGCCGGTGAACAGATGCGGATGGCCGGCCGGGTCGCGGTAGAGCAGCGCGATCGAGCCGGGCGTGTGGCCACGCAGGTGGATCACCTCCAGCTCGCATTCCCCGACCCGGAGCGTGTCGCCCTGCTCGACGAGGATGTCCGGGGGCACCGGGAGCGGGCCGGCGTCGGCGGGGTGGGCCACGGTGTTCGAGCCGGTCGCGCCGGCCACCGCACCGAGCGCCTGCCAGTGGTCCGCGTGCTGGTGGGTGGTCACGATGGTGCGCAACGTCGGCCGATCGGTGCCGTGGCCGAGCAGGTCGGACAGCCGCTCCGGGTCGTTGGCCGCGTCGACCAGCAGCGCCTCCCCGGTGCTCCGGCACACCAGCAGGTAGGCGTTGTTGTCCATCGGCCCGACCGAGACCTTGGTGATGGTCAACGCGTCCAGCGTGCGGCGTGCGGCCGCGCCCTGCGGGTCGACGTGCCCGGTGTACTCGTCCAGAACCTCCACAACGGCTGACGGTAGCCGGTGTGGCCGGACCGCTCCACGCCCCCGCGGTTCCGCGTGTTGCCCGGCGGTCCCCGGCCGTACCCGAGCGCGCGGGCCGGCCGGTCAGGCCCAGGCCGGCAGTTCCGGGGCGTCCAGCGCGACGCCGTCGGCCCGCCCGGTCAGCCAGGCGAGCAGGTCACCGGCCGGGCCGCGAACGGTGGCGGAGACCGCGCCGGACCGGGCGTTCAGCTCCCAGCTGCGGCTGCGGTCGTCGAACTCGGCCTCCAACCACAGCGACGGCACCTCCGGCCGGCCGTGGAACCCGGTCACGGCGTCGTCGATCAGTGCCTCCAACTCGTCACCGGGCAGGTCGCCGAAGTCGACGCCGAGGTCCAGGTCGACCAGGTGCACCAGCACCTCGCGCCAGCGCAGCCAGGGCACCTCGTGCGCGGCGAGGGCGGAGTCCCAGATCGCCACCTCGGCGCGCCAGGCGCTCTCCGGCAGTTCCCGGACCGCCACCGCGAACCGGGCGCTCGCCGCCGCGAGGTCCTCGTGCAGCAGCCGCGCCGGCCGGGCCGAGCCCTCCTCGATGGCCTCGTCCCGGTCCGCCCTGCTCGTGTACGCCGGATGCTCCACCCCGGTGCGGGCCCAGGTGAGCAGGTTGACCAGGGCGTCGGCGTTGCGGGCCAGGTGGCTGACGACGTGGCCCCTGGTCCAGCCGGGCAGCCGGCTCGGGCCGCGGGCGGCCGCGTCCGTCATCCGCTCGACCACCCGGTCCAACCGTTCGGTGGCGTCCACCACCGCGCGCAACCCGGCCATCGCTCGCTCGACGGCGGCCTTGCCACGGGGCATGTCGGCTCCGGAGGAAGTTGCGGACGGTGCGACGGATCCGGCGTTGGTTCCGATCATTTCGCCCCTCCCCGACCTCGAGGCGTGATCTACGGCGATCATTGGTGGGTTCGCTCCAGCGTAGGGGTGCGGGGTACCAACCGGTAGGGCCTGACGGGCGGCGTTTGCCAGCCGGTTTGTCAGTCGGCTTCTCCTTTGGTCCACTCCCGGGCGGGAGGCGGAGACGCCTCGCCCGCCGGCGGCTGCTGTGCCTGGTGAGCCTGGTGGTGTTGGTGCGAACGCGGGACTCGGCAGGTCGGGTTGGTCGAGGCACACTGACCTTGACAGGGGAATGCGCCGGCCCCGCCGCCCCGTTTCCGTCGGTGGCCGCGCATAGCATGTTTTGTCGGTGGTGGTGCCTAGCATGAGCGGCCTCCGCACCACCCAACCGTCGCAAGATCATTTCCGAGGGGACTTCAGTGGCCGACCGCCTCGTCGTTCGCGGTGCCCGCGAGCACAACCTTCGTAGCGTCGACCTGGACCTGCCCCGGGACAGCCTGATCGTGTTCACCGGTCTGTCCGGATCGGGCAAGTCGAGCCTGGCGTTCGACACGATCTTCGCCGAGGGGCAGCGGCGCTACGTCGAGTCGCTGTCCGCGTACGCGAGGCAGTTCCTCGGCCAGATGGACAAGCCGGACGTGGACTTCATCGAGGGCCTGTCCCCGGCGGTGTCCATCGACCAGAAGTCCACCAGCCACAACCCGCGGTCCACCGTAGGCACCATCACCGAGATCTACGACTACCTGCGGCTGATGTACGCGCGGGCCGGCAAGCCGCACTGCCCGAACTGCGGCCGGCCGATCACCAAGCAGACCCCGCAGCAGATCGTCGACCAGGTGCTGGAGATGGAGCCGGGCACCCGGTTCCAGGTGCTCGCCCCGGTGGTGCGCGGCCGCAAGGGCGAGTACGTCGACCTGTTCCGCACCCTGCAGGGCCAGGGCTACGCCCGCGTCCGGGTGGACGGCACGGTCTACCCACTCACCGAGCCCCCCAAGCTGAAGAAGCAGGAGAAGCACGACATCGCGGTGGTGGTCGACCGGCTGACCGTCAAGCCGAGCGCCAAGCAGCGGCTCACCGACTCGGTGGAGACCTCGCTGCGGCTGGGCGACGGCCTGGTCATCCTGGAGTTCGTCGACCTCCCGGCGGACGCCGAGCACCGCGAGCGGATCTTCTCCGAGCACCTGGCCTGCGCCGAGTGCGGGCTGAGCTTCGAGGCCCTGGAGCCGCGGTCGTTCTCGTTCAACTCGCCGTACGGGGCCTGCCCGGAGTGCACCGGCCTCGGGACACGCAAGGAGGTCGACCCGGAGCTGGTGGTGCCGGACGACGAGCTGTCCCTCGCCGAGGGGGCGATCGCGCCGTGGGCCGGCGGGCAGACCGCCGACTACTTCACCCGGCTGCTGGAGTCGCTGGCCGAGGCGGTCGGCTTCCGGATGGACACCCCGTGGCGGCGGTTGCCGGCCCGGGTGCAGAAGGCCGTGCTGCACGGCGTCAACGAGCAGGTGCACGTCCGTTACCGCAATCGGTACGGCCGGGAGCGGTCGTACTACGCCAACTTCGAGGGCGTCATCCCGTTCCTGGAGCGCCGGCTCGACCAGACCGAGTCCGAGTACATGCGGGAGAAGTACGAGGGCTACATGCGGGAGGTGCCCTGCCCGGCCTGCCGGGGCACCCGGCTCAAGCCGGAGATCCTCGCGGTCACCCTGGAGCACAGCGACCTGGGGGAGAAGTCCATCGCCGACGTGTGCGCGCTGTCCGTGCAGGGCTGCGCCGAGTTCCTCAACGGCCTGGTGCTCGGCCCGCGCGAGCAGATGATCGCCGGCCGGGTGCTCAAGGAGATCCAGGCCCGGCTGGGCTTCCTGCTCGACGTCGGCCTGGACTACCTCTCCCTGGACCGGGCCGCGGGCACGCTCTCCGGCGGCGAGGCGCAGCGCATCCGGCTGGCCACCCAGATCGGCTCCGGCCTGGTCGGGGTGCTGTACGTGCTGGACGAGCCGTCCATCGGGCTGCATCAGCGGGACAACCACCGGCTGATCGAGACGCTCACCCGGCTGCGCGACCTGGGCAACACGCTGATCGTGGTGGAGCACGACGAGGACACCATCCGCACCGCGGACTGGGTGGTGGACATCGGCCCGGGCGCCGGGGAGCGCGGCGGGCACATCGTGCACAGCGGGCCGGTCGAGGGGCTGCTCGCCGAGAAGCGCTCGATCACCGGCGCCTACCTGGCCGGCCGCAAGCAGATCCCGGTGCCGGGCATGCGTCGGCCGGTGGACCGCAGGCGGCAGCTCACCGTGGTCGGCGCGCGCCAGCACAACCTGCGCAACATCGACGTGTCGTTCCCGCTGGGCTGCTTGGTCGCGGTCACCGGGGTGTCCGGGTCCGGCAAGTCCACCCTGGTCAACGACATCCTGGCCACCGTGCTGGCGAACAAGCTGAACGGCGCCAGGCAGGTGCCCGGCCGGCACACCCGGGTGCGCGGGCTCAACCTGGTGGACAAGCTGGTCAAGGTGGACCAGTCGCCGATCGGCCGCACCCCGCGGTCCAACCCGGCCACCTACACCGGCGTGTTCGACCACATCCGCAAGCTGTTCGCGGCCACCACCGAGGCGAAGATCCGCGGCTACCAGCCCGGCCGGTTCTCCTTCAACGTCAAGGGCGGCCGCTGCGAGGCGTGCGCCGGCGACGGCACCATCAAGATCGAGATGAACTTTCTGCCGGACGTCTACGTGCCGTGCGAGGTCTGCAAGGGCGCCCGGTACAACCGGGAGACCCTGGAGGTGCACTACAAGGGCAAGACCATCGCCGAGGTGCTGGACATGCCGATCGAGGAGGCGGCGGCGTTCTTCGAGCCGATCAACGCGATCCACCGGCACCTGCGCACCCTGGTCGACGTCGGCCTGGGCTACGTCCGGCTCGGCCAGCCGGCACCGACCCTGTCCGGTGGTGAGGCGCAGCGGGTGAAGCTCTCCAGCGAGCTGCAGAAGCGGTCCACCGGCAAGACGGTCTACATCCTGGACGAGCCGACCACCGGGCTGCACTTCGACGACATCCGCAAGCTGCTCGGGGTGATCGACGGCCTGGTGGACAAGGGCAACACGGTGATCGTCATCGAGCACAACCTGGATGTCATCAAGACGGCGGACTGGATCGTGGACATGGGCCCGGAGGGCGGCGCGGCCGGTGGCACGGTCATCGCCGAGGGCACCCCGGAGCAGGTGGCCGAGATGGAGCACAGCTACACCGGCCAGTTCCTGCGGCACGTCCTCGACGGGCACCTCGCCGCGGGCGTGACGCCGGTCGTCCGCGCGGTCGCCTCCGCCGGCTAGTGGCTGCCGGCGGTCGCCCGCGCGGCCCGCCCGCCGGGCGCGGGCACCAGTCGCGGCGGAACCCGGCGATTTGCCACCGCACATTACACGGATCGGCGGGAACCGGACGCGGAGTGCGCCATTCTTATCAGCTATGAACCTGCCGAGACCATCTTCCCCTGCCGCGGGTGCCGGTGCGGCCGCCGCGGAATCCTTCTCCGTGCTGCCCGCCGAGCTGACCGAGGCGGCCGCGCATGCCGGACGGGCCGCCGAGGACCTCGGGCACACCGTGCGGGCCGGCGCCGGCATGCTGCGCCACGGCGGGCCCGGCCTGCTGATGGACGCCGCGCTGGACGGTTGCGCGCAGACCTGGATCACCAGGCTGGGCGGCCTCTCCGAGGCCGTGCAGGGGGTCGCCGACCGCCTCTCCGAGACCGTCGCCGGCTACCAGCGGGCGGACGAGGAGAACGCGACACGGTTCCGGGCCATCGGCGGGCGTTGAGAGGATCGGATTCGTGGTCTCCATCGAACAGCTCCGGAATTTCCGCCCCGACACGCTGGAATCCGCGGCCGACGCCTGGCAGCGGCTCGCCGACGCGGTTTCCGAGCACGGCGACCGGCTGCACCGCGAGGTCGGAGGCCGGCTGGCGGCCTGGCAGGGGCAGGCGGGTGAGGCCGCGCGCGGCCACCTCGACCAGCTCGGTGCCCGGTTCACCGACCACCACCAGCGGCTGCGCGCGGTCGCCAAGACGTTGCGCGCGGGAGCCGACGGTCTCGGCCACGCCCAGTCGGTGCTGAACCGGGCACTGCGGATCGCCGAGGAATTCGGGCTGGAGATCGGCAAGGACGGTTCGGTGTCGTGGAACGCCGCCCGCACCGTCGAGATGCTCACCGATCCGGCGAAGCTCGCCACCGTGGAACGGCTCGCCAAGGAGGTCGGCGGCCTGATCGGCAACGCGCTCGACAGCGCCACCAAGGTCGACGAGGAGGTCGCGGCGGCGCTGCGGCAGCACGGGGCGGACGAGGCGGACCCGGGCGCCGTGACGACGATGTCCTACCCCGGGGACGGCGGTGGCGAGACCCGCGACCCGGTCGGCGACGCGAAGAAGGCGGCCGCGCTGGCGCGGAAGGCGCCCCTGCTCAGCGACGAGGAACTGGAGGAGCTGCAGACACTGCTCGACTCCTACGCCTACGACCACGAGTTCACCACGACGTTCTACAACCAGCTCGGCGCCGAGGGCGCGCTGCGGTTCACCGGCGTGCTGGCGCAGATGGCCAGCGGCCTCGACCAGCAGCACAACGGGTTCCGGCTGTCCGCGCTCACCGACATCCAGCAGCAGATGGGTGCCGCGCTGGCCACCGCCACCGACGGCAGCCAGCAGCCGCACCTGGACCAGAACTGGATCGACCAGTTGAAGGCCGCCGGCCGCGAGAAGATCGACATCGGTTCGTACTCGTACCAGCCGTACGGCTACCAGATGCTCGGCACGCTGCTGGACAACCACTGGTACTCGAAGGACTTCCTGCTCCAGGTGGGCGGCGACATGTACGACTTCGAGAACCACAACCCGCTGGTGTGGGCGGAGAACCGGCCGAACGGCGCGATGTACAACGGCTTCGACCTCAACATCGCGAATCCGAAGACCGGCGGGTTCGACCCGATGAACGGCCTGATGTCGGCCATGCACCAGAACTCGGACGCGGCCAAGGCGTTCTTCGACCCGGCGCACGGCGACAAGATCGACTACCTGCTCGGCAAGCGCCACTGGGTGCCCGACCTGCCGTCCGGCACGCCGATCCCGGCCAACTACCAGTCGCCGGGCATGGACGAGTTGGGCAACGCGTTGCAGGGCGCGACCACCGGCGGGACGCACGACCAGGTCTCCGCGCACATCATGACCGAGACGGTGCACGTGCTGGGCTCGTCGCAGTTCCGCAACGGCGACGTGCCGCCGGTCATCCGGGACAGCGTGGGCAGCATGGTGGCCGCCTACATCGGCGACGTGAACCACGCGATCCAGCAGCACGGCGACCTGAACGATCCCGCCCACCTGGGCTACGGCACCTGGACCGACCCGGTGCTGCCCGGGACCAGGGACGCGCACGCGCTGTTCGACGAGAACGAGGTGCTCCGCGTGATGGGCAGCACGGCGCACGACCCGAACGCCTACGTCACCATGTACAACGCCGAACGCGCCTACAGCGCCGTCGCGATGGACCACATCGCCGGGGACACCCAGCACAGCATGGACGACCGCAGCCACCAGATCGAGGTGCAGGCCGGGAACTCGGCGAAGGTCTTCGGCGCGCTCGACGACGCCAAGGCCGACGCCATCAGCCAGGGCCACAAGGCGGCCGACGACGCCTACAACCACGCGATCGAGCAGCGCGGGAAGATCGCGAACCTGGTGCTCGGCAAGGTCATCGACAAGCTCCCCGTGCCCGGCGCCAGCTACATCGGGCAGGGCGCGGAGGGCTACATCAACGCCCTGGTCGAGGGCTCCAAGCACGACAGCAGCGCGATCGCCCAGCAGGAGATCGCCAGCCAGTACGGCCACGGTCGCTCGCAGGCCGCGGATCTGGCGTTCCAGGCGATGTGGCAGCACCAGATGTGGTCGCCGAACGACGCGCCGCCGCCCGACCTGCGCTCCGCGGACCTGTCCCACCTCAGCGAGCAGCAGTGGAACGAGTTGCAGAGCTGGACCAGCGGCGCCGGATACGCGCGCTATATCGGCCCGGTCGTCCACCAGATCGACAACGACTACAGCACCGGCCGGCTCCGGCTGAAGGAGTCCGAGGGCCAGAACTGAACGGTGGGCGGCGGTGGCCGTTCCGGGACACCGCCGCCCACCGCGTTACCGGTAGCCGCTGGACGTTGCCGTTCGCCGGGCGGAACAGGTCTCGCCGGACACCGCCTCAGCCGGTGGGTCGGGGGGTGGCGGTCTTCCGCGCGTAGGCGTCCACGAGTTGGGCCTCCGCGGTGTCCAGGTACTCGGCGAGCAGGCGTTCCGCGCCCGGACCGTCGCCGTCGGCGAGCCGGGCGATGATCGCGTGGTGGCGGGCCAGGTACGGCTCGTGGAACCGGCGCGGGTCCGCCATGACGTGGAACACCAGTCGCAGCTCGGCGAGCACGCCGGCCATCAGCTCGTCCACCCGCCGGCTGCCGGCCAGCGCGGTGAGCGCCTGGTGGAAGTGCATGTTGGCGGTGCCGAGGGCCCGCCAGTCGTCCCGCGCCTTGGCCTCCTCGCCATCGGCCACCGCCGCGGCGAGCCGGTCCAGGCCGTCCGGCCGGCGGTCGACCCCGCGGATCGCCGCGCACTCGACCAGCTTGCGCACCCGGTAGAGGTCCACCACGTCGGCGACGGTGAGCAACCGGACGAACACGCCCCGGTTCAACTCGTGGACCAGCAGGCGTTCGTGGGTGAGCAGCCGGAACGCCTCCCGCAGGGTGTTCCGGGAAACCCCCAGGCCGGCGCCGATCGCATCCTCGGCCAGCCGGGTACCCGGAGGGAAAAAGCCCTCGGTGATGCGGGTCCGGAGGATGTCCGCGACACGCTCCGCGGTGCTGGTGCGGCCGAGCAGCGCCCGGTCCGCCTCCAGCGCGCGACCGCCCTCCGGCGACGGCGGCGCGGCGCGCCCCGAGGCGAGGTACCCGGAAGCGGTTTCGGTCACGGCACCCTCCAGCGTCCGGCCGGCACGCGGCACACGGCGCGACACGCACGGTCGCCACGCATGCCGGTCAGGTTCCGAATGTAGCCGGTGCGTCGCGGAACGAAGCAACATCCCTCTTGTGGGATTGTTCAACGATCCTCTAGTGTGCTGTCCCACCGCGCCGCACCGTCCACCACCCGGCCGTCCGCCGTCCACCCGGCCGGCCCGAACCCGCGACGCGGGTCCGGGAACCAGGACGGCGACCCGCCCGTCCCGATCGCTCGCCCACCACCTGCCCCCACCTGCGAGGTGAGAGATGAGCACTTCCTCCCCATCCGGCACGGCATCCGACACGACGCGCGTGTCCGAGGACACGCGACCGTTCGCCTGGCTCCGTTCCCTCGGCCCCGGAGGCCGCCGCGCCTTCGCCGGCGCGTTCGGCGGCTACGGCCTGGACTCCTACGACTTTCAGGTCCTGCCCCTGGGCCTGGTCGCGATCTCCGCGGGGCTCGGCATCTCCAAGGGCGAGGCCGGCCTGCTCACCACGGTCACCCTGGTGCTCTCCGCGGTGGGCGGCGCGCTGTCCGGGCTCCTGGTGGACCGGATCGGGCGCGTCCGCACCCTGCAGATCACGGTGCTCACCTACGCGGTGTTCACCGTGCTGTGCGGGTTCGCGCCCAACTTCGGAACCCTGCTGGTGTTCCGCGCGTTGCAGGGCATCGGCTTCGGCGGTGAATGGGCGGCCGGCGCGGTCCTGGTCGCCGAGTACTGCCTGCCGCGCTTCCGGGGCAGGACGGTCGGCTTCATCCAGAGTTCCTGGGCGGTCGGCTGGGGTCTCGCCGTGGTCGTCTACACCATCGTGTTCAGCGTGACCACGCCGGACATCGGATGGCGCGTGCTGTTCTGGACCGGCGCGCTGCCCGCGCTGCTGGTGTTCTACCTGCGCCGCCGGGTCAGCGACGCGCCGCACGTGGCCGAGCAGACCCGAAGCGTCGAGCGGCGCGGCTCCTTCGGCGCGATCTTCGGCCGGGACCTGGGCCGCACCACGCTGTTCGCCGCGCTGCTCGCCACCGGCGTGCAGGGCGGCTACTACACGCTGGCCACCTGGGTGCCCTCCTACCTGAAGACGGAGCGGCATCTCACCGTCGTCAACACCGGCGGGTACCTGGCGTTCCTCATCACCGGCGCGTTCGTCGGTTACGTCTGCGGCGGCTACCTCACCGACCTGCTCGGCCGCAAGCGCACCTTCGCGCTGTTCTCCGTGCTGTCGGCGGGGCTCATCTTCGCCTACACGCACCTGCCGACCGGGGCGAACACCCTGGTGCTGTTGCTCGGCTTCCCGCTCGGGTTCTTCATCTCGGCGATCTTCAGCGGGTTCGGCTCCTTCCTGGCCGAGCTGTACCCGACGGCGCAGCGCGGCACCGGCCAGGGGTTCACCTACAACTTCGGTCGAGCCGTCGGCGCGGCGTTCCCCACCCTCGTCGGCTTCCTGGCCAGCAGCTGGGGAGTGGGCGGCGCGATGGTGTTCGGTGCGTTCGCCTACGTGATCGCCGCGCTGGCCCTGCTCGGCCTGCCCGAGACCCGCGGCCGCGAGCTTCTGTGAGCCGCTGGAGGTCCGACCATGACGACGATCCAGAATCCGGCGAAGCTGACCCCGCGGGAGGCCCGCGGCCTGTTCCGGGACGGCATCGCCGCACCCACCACCGGGTGGTGCACCGGATACACCCAGGCCAACCTCATCGCCGTGCCCGAGGACTGGGCGTACGACGTGCTGCTGTTCACCCAGCGCAACCCCGGGCCGTGCCCGGTACTCGACGTCACCGACCCGGGCGCGGCGCACACCGTGCTGGCACCCGGCGCGGACCTGCGCACCGACCTGCCCCGCTACCGGGTCTGGGAGCACGGCGAACTGGTCGACGAGCCCACCGAGGTGGCCGCGCGGTGGCGGGACGACCTGGTCGCCTTCCTCATCGGATGCAGCTTCACCTTCGAGACCGCGCTGGTCGAGGCGGGCATCCCGCTGCGGCACCGGCAACAGGGCCGCAACGTCGCCATGTACCGGACCGACCGGCAGTGCCGGCCGGCGGGGCGGCTGTCCGGGCCGATGGTGGTGTCCATGCGCCCGATTCCCGCCGACCAGGTGGACACGGCGGTGCGGGTGACCGCTCGCATGCCGGCGGTGCACGGCGCACCCGTGCACGTCGGGGACCCGGCCGGGCTGGGCATCGCCGACCTGGACCGGCCGGACTTCGGCGACCCGGTGACGGCCGTGCCCGGCGACGTGCCGGTGTTCTGGGCCTGCGGGGTGACGCCGCAGGCGGTGCTGATGGCCTCCCGGCCGCCGTTCGCGATCAGCCACGCGCCCGGCCACATGCTCGTCACCGACTCCAGCGACGCCGAGTACCGGGTCGTCGGATGATGGCGCCGTGGGCGCGACGGTTCCGGGCCGGAGGTGCGTGATGCCGCGGTTACGCCGGTGCGGCCGGCACGCCGCCCTGGTCGACGTGAACGACCTGGAGCAGGTCCTCGACCTGCACGCCGAGTTGCGGCGGCACACCCCGGCCGGGGTGGTGGAGATGGTGCCCGCCGCCCGCACCCTGCTGCTGCGTTTCGACCCGGCACGGACCACGTTCGACCGGCTCGCCACCGATGTCGCCGCCCTGGCCGGCGGCGCCGACCCCGGCACCGCACGCGCGGCGGGCGACACCCGCGCCCCGGTCACCGTGCCGGTCCGGTATGACGGCGAGGACCTCGCCGAACTCGCCCGCGAGGTCGGGATGCCCCCCGGCGAGGTGGTGCGGCGGCACACCGCCGGCGAGTACGTGGTCGCCTTCTGCGGGTTCGCCCCCGGGTTCGGCTACCTGGCCGGCCTCGACCCGGCCCTGCACGTGCCGCGCCGCGCCGAGCCCCGCACCCGCGTGCCGGCCGGTGCCGTCGCCGTCGCCGACCGGTACACCGGCGTCTATCCGCGGCCGTCACCCGGCGGGTGGCGGATCATCGGGCACACCGAACTCGCCGTGTGGCAGCCGGACCGCGACCCGCCCGCGCTGCTCCTGCCGGGCACCCGCGTCCGCTTTGCCGAGGTGGCTCCCTGATGCGCCGCGGCGACGCCATCGCGGTCGCGTGCGGACTCACGGACGGGAAGGTCACGTGATGCGCGTGCTGACCCGCGTCGCCCCACGGGGTCGCCGGAACCGGTGCGAACACGTGGAGGAGACGCCGTGACCCTGACACCCGCGGCCGCCACCCCGGCGGCCACCGGTGGGCAACCGCTTCGCGGCAGTCTCCAGATCGTCCACCCCGGACCCTCGGCCACCGTCCAGGACCTCGGCCGGCCGGGCCTGGCAGCGCTCGGCGTCGGCCGGTCCGGTGCCGCCGACCGGCGAAGCCTCCGGCTGGCCAACCGGCTGGTCGGCAACCCGGAGGGCGCGGCCGCGGTGGAGATCACCTTCGGCGGCCTGGCCGCCCGCTTCGACCGGCCCGCGCTGGTCGCCGTCACCGGCGCACCCTGCCCGGTGCGGGTCGGCGACCGGGCCGCCGGCATGAACGGACCCGTCCGGGTGCCGCCCGGCGCGGAACTGCGCGTCGGAACGCCCACCAGCGGCATGCGCAGCTACCTCGCGGTGCGCGGCGGGATCGACGTGCCACCGGTCCTGCACGCGCGGGCCACGGACACCCTCGCCGGCCTCGGCCCGTCCCCGCTCGCTCCGGGCACCGTGCTGCCGATCGGCTCCGACGCCCTGGCCTATCCCACCGTGGACCTCGCACCGCAGCCCGGATATCCGGACCAGCCGGTGCTGCGGGTGGTCCCCGGCCCGCGCGACGACTGGTTCACCGGCGATGCCCTGGCCACGCTGTGCTCGGTGCCGTACGAGGTGACCAGCGACAGCAACCGGGTGGGCCTGCGGCTCGCCGGGCCCGCTCTCCGCCGCCGGGATGCCCGGGAACTGCCGCCCGAGCCGATGGTCGACGGTGCGCTCCAGGTGCCGCCGTCCGGCCAGCCCATCCTGTTCCTCGCCGACCACCCGGTCACCGGCGGCTACCCGGTCGTCGCCGTCGTCGTCGAAGACGACCTGCACCTCGCCGCCCAGACCCGTCCCGGCCAGCGCATCCGCTTCCGCCCGGACGACGGCCGCTGACCGGTCACCTCAGGAAAGGCATGAGCACGCGCGGAAAGGTCACACCCCGATCTTGACGCCGACATCGGCGGCGCGGCGCGCTTTTCTGGCCGGTGTCGATGCTGGCGCGTAGCTGGGCGCACGGCCTCACTCGGTGTGCGGCGGAGTCTCCTCCATGGCTCTGGTGTCGCGGGGCGGCAGGAAGGGTTCCCGGTCGGCTGGTTCGCCGGCCGCGACGCTGCGGCCGCGGGCAAGCTCGGCGTCGAACTCGGCGCCGAGCAGGATCGCGATGTTGGACAGCCACAGCCAGATGAGGAACACCACGACGGCTGCCAGCGAACCGTAGGTCTTGTTGTAGGAGCCGAAGTTCGCCACGTACGCGCCGAACCCCCCGGAGGCGACCAGCCAGACCAGGATGGCGAGCAGGCTGCCCGGGGTCAGCCAGCGGAAGCGTGGCTGCCGCACGTTGGGCGCGGCCCAGTACAGCACCGCGATGGCCAGGCTGACCAGCAGCACGATCACCGGCCACTTGGCGACGTTCCACACCGCGACCACGGTCGTGCCCAGCCCGAGCGCCCGCCCCGCGGCGTCGGCGAGGCCGCCGGTGAACACCACGCCGGTCGCGCACAGCCCCAGCAGCACGATCATCGACAGGGTCAGCACCACGCGCAGCACGGTGACCTTCCACAGCGGCCGGCCCTCCTCGACGTCGTAGATGACGTTGCAGGCGCGGGTGAACGCGCCGAGGTAACCGGATGCGCTCCACAGCGCGACCACGACGCCGACGATGCCGGCCACGCCGGCCAGGCTCTGGCTGCCCTGGACCTGCCGCACGATGGTGCCGGCGACGTCACCGGCCGGGCCGGGCGCGATCTGCCGGACGTAGCCCAGCAGGCCCTGGGTCGTGCCCGGGCCGAGGAGACCGAGCACCGCGGTGAGCACGATGATCGCGGGAAACAGGGACAGCACGCCGTAATAGGTCAGTGCCGCCGCCCAGTCGATCATGTTGTCCCGCTGGAACTCGCGCCGGGTGCGTTTCAACGCACCCCACCACTGGCTGCCGGGCAGCTTCCTCGGTGTCTCCGGCGGCCGGCGCTGGCCGGGCACGGTCGCCGCACCCGCCTCGCGGCGGGCGGATGCCCGGCGGGCCCGGCGCGTCGAGTGTCGTGGGCTCACGGCATACCCCTGACCGTCACCTGTCGGTGGGCCACCTGCCGGCGACCTTGCTGAACGCCACCGCGCCGGCCCGGTCGACGGCGGCTTTCACCAGGCCGAAGACCGCGCCCTCGAGCATCGCGGCGAGCAGCACCTCGCGCCAGCCGTACTCCTGCCGGGTGGCCGTCGGCGTCTCCTCCTCGCCGGTGACCAGCCGCCACAGCCGCTTGAACAGCGCGCCCGCGGTGAGCCCGCCGAGCACGCTGAACAGCATCCCGAACGGCTTGTAGAGCAGCTTCGTCATGGTTCCTCCCGGGCGGGAGCCGGCGACCTTCGTCCCCGGAGGGTTACCCGGGCGCGCCGGGCCCATACGCCCGGCGTGCCCGGCGCATGATCAGTGGACGCCGCCGGCGCCGTGGTTGCGCAGCGAGCGGCCGGGAAGGGCGCCGGTGCGCACCCCGTCCCGCACCACCGGCACGCCGTTGACCAGCACGTGCGGGATGCCCGCCGGCAGCCTGCCCGGCTGGTCGAACGTGGCGGTGTCGGCGACCGTCTCCGGGTCGAACAGCACGAGGTCGGCGGCGTACCCCTCGCGGATCAGGCCGCGGTCGGCCAGCCGCAGCCGGCGGGCCGCCCGGCCGGTGAGGTGCGCGACGCACTCCTCCAGGCCGAGCACGCCCAGCTCGCGCACGTACCGGGCGAGGTACCGGGGAAACGTGCCCCACGCCCGGGGGTGTGGCCGTTCCCCGACGAGCAGGCCGTCGCTGCCGGCGGTGTGCGCCGGGTGCCGCATGATGGTGCGCACGTTGTCCTCGTGACCGACGTGCATCAGGCAGGAGGTGCCCAACCGCTCCGCGACGAGCACGTCGAAGTACAGCTCCGCGGGCGCCCGCCCGGCCCGGCGCGCGGCCTCGGCGACGGTAAGTCCGACCAGGTGCGCCTGTTCCGCTCGGCGGACACCGCTGATCTGGATCGTCGCCCAGTCCACCGGCACACCGTGGCAGCCGTCGGACCCCGTCTCCTCCAGTTCCACGCGCAGCCGCTGCCGGGTGGCCGGGTCCGCCAGCCGCGCCACCGTGGCGTCGACCCCACCGGCCGCGGCCCAGCTCGGCAGCAACGCGGACAGGTAGGTGGCGCCGGGCAGGTAGGGATAGCTGTCCAGGCTGACGTCGCAGCCGCCGGCGATCGCGCCGTCCAGCAGGGCGAGCAGGTCACCGGCGCGGCCGGCGTTCACCGGGAAGTTCATCGTGGCGTGCGCGAGGTGCAGCGGGCAGCCGGACCGCCGGGACACCTCGATCATTTCCGCGTACGCGTCCAGTGCGCCCGCGCCGTAGCTGCGGTGGTGCGGGCAGTAGTAGCCGTGCCGGGCGGCGACCACCTCGCACAGGGCGACCAGCTCGCCGGTGTCGGCGTACATGCCGGGGGTGTAGGTCAGCCCGGAGGACATGCCGACCGCGCCCTCGGCCAGACCCTGGTCCAGGAGGCCGCGCATGGCGTCCACTTCGGACGGTGTGGCGGGCCGGTCGTCCCAGCCGACGCACACCGCGCGCAGCGTGCCCTGCGGCACCAGGTAGGCCGCGTTCACCGCGATGCCGGCGTCCAGTCGGTCCAGGTACTCGCCGACCGTGCGCCAGTCCCAGGCGAAGCCCGGCGGGTCGCCGTTCCAGCCGACCAACTGCTCGCGCAGCGCGGCGAGCACGGCGCCGTCCACCGGGGCGTAGGACAGGCCGTCCTGGCCGAGCACCTCCAGGGTCACGCCCTGGCACACCTTGGCCTCGTGCCCCGGGTTGGCCAGCAGTTGCAGGTCAGAATGGGCATGCATGTCGATGAACCCGGGCGCGAGCACCAGCCCGTCGGCGTCCACTACCCGGCGGCCACCCAGCCGGCGGCGCCGGTCCACCTCGGCGATGCGGCCCTCGGCGACTCCCACGTCCGCGAGGAACGCGGGCGCGCCGGTGCCGTCGATCACCCGGGCACCGCGGAAGACGACGTCCACGGCCACCTCCCGCGGTGCCTAGAAGAACGTGCGGATCAGATCCACCACGGTGCTGCCGCGCACCATGGGGACGAGCTGCCACTTGTCGAACACCGTGCACGGGTGCGACAGCCCCAGGCCCACCCAGTCGCCGACCTCGACCGCCGTCCCCCCGGCCAGGTCGAGGAAGGCGTGCTGGTCGTTCAGCGCGGTCACCCGGCAGCCGGTGATCGGCCGCACCGTCCCCTCGGCGTCGCGGACGAGTTGCGGCTCGGGCAGTCCCTCGTCGAAGGAGACGTCCCGCTTGCCCGCGGTGAGCAGCGCCAGTCCCGGCTCGGGCCGCGAGGTGACCTGCGCCCAGGCCCGCAGCGCCGGCCGGAACGGGGTGTCCGTGGTGGACCGGGCGAGCGGGGAGATGCCGCGGTAGAAGCCGTCGTCATGGGTGAGGTAGGCGCCGCCGCGCAGCACGCCGAGCACGGGCAGCCCGTCCGGCCACGGTCCGGTCAGCGCGTCGGCGACCCGGTCGAAGAACGCGCTGCCGCCCGCGGTCACGATCACCCGGTCGACGTCGAACAGGCCGGCGCCGGCCAGCCGCACGGTCAGCGACCGCATGCCGGCGAGGAAATCGTCCACCGTGGACAGTGCGGCGGGGCCGGCGTCGTGGGCGAGCGCGCCCTCGTAGCCGGCCACCCCAACCAGCCGCAGCGCCGGGCTGTCCCGCACGGTCCTGGCCACCGCCAGCGCCTCGTCCTGGTCGCGGGCGCCGGTTCGGCCGCCCGGCGCACCCAGTTCCACCAGCACGTCCACCGGGCGGGCGGCGCCGGCCGCGGTGAGCGCGTCGGTCATCAGCCGGACGCCGGCCACGGTGTCCACCCAGCAGGCGAACTCGAAGTCCGGGTCGCGGTCCAGCTCGGCGGCCAGCCAGCGCAGCGCGGCCGGGTCGACGAGCTGGTTCGCCAGCAGCACCCGGCTCACCCCGAACGCCCGGTACACCCGGAGCTGGCTGGCGTTCGCCGCGGTGATCGCCCAGGCGCCGTGGTCGAGCTGGGCGGCGAACAGTTGCGGCGCCATGGTGGTCTTGCCGTGCGGTGCCAGGGCCAGCCCCCGCCCGGCGCACCAGCCGGCCATCGTGCGCAGGTTGTGCTCGACCGCGTCGGCGTCCAGCACGAGCAGCGGGCCGACGAAGCCGTCGGCGAAGACGTCCAGCGCCCGGTCCGCCACCTCGCCGATCGTGGCGCCGAAGGTGGCCGCGGGCATGCCCTTGAACCGCCAGTCGACCCGCTCCACGCGGATCGCGGCGAGTGCGTCCCGGTTGATGGTCGCCGGCCGCACCGCACCACCCTCCGTTGCATATTACGCAATGACCGTTGCGTGATGTGATGAGGGGCTGTGTAGCATGGCCGCGCTCCGCCGTCAACGCCGCGCACCACGGCTGCCGGCGGCCACGTTCGGAGGGGTGCATGGGGATCGAGGAGCCGGGCGCTCCGGAGGTGCTGTGCGTGGGGGAGACCATGGCGGTGCTGATGCCGGGCGAGCCCGGGCCGGCACACCGGGTACGCGCCTGGACTAGGACGGTCGGCGGCGCGGAGTCCAACGTGGCCTGCCATCTCGCCGGGCTGGGGGTGCGCAGCGCCTGGCTGTCCGCGGTCGGCGACGACGCGTTCGGCCGTGCCGTGGTGGACGCGGTGCGCGCGGCCGGCGTGGACGTCCGTGGCGTTCGGGTCGATCCGCTGCGGCCCACCGGGCTGTACGTCAAGGAGAGCGCGGTGTCCGGCAGCCGGGTGCGCTACTACCGCCGCGGTTCGGCCGCGGCCGCGCTCGGCCCCGAGGTGCTGGACGGCGTCGACCTGGCTGGCGTGCGGCTGGTCCACGTCACCGGGATCACCGCGGCACTGTCCGACAGTTGCCTGCGGCTGCTGCGCGCCCTGCTCGGCCCGCGCCGGCACCTGGTGTCCTTCGACGTCAACTGGCGGCCGGCGCTGTGGGCCGACGAGCACGCCGCGGACCGCGGCCTCGACCCGGCCGAGGTGCTCCGCGACCTGGCCGACGCCGCGGACGTCGTGCTGGTCGGCGCGGACGAGGCGGAGCGGGTGTGGGGCACCGCCGACCCGGACGCGCTGCGCGCGCTGCTGCCGCACCCGCGCACCGTGGTGGTCAAGCGGGACGCCGAGGGCGCCACCCTGATCGAGGGCGGCGCCACGGTGTTCGAACCGTCGCTGCGGGTGGACGTGGTGGAGCCGATCGGCGCGGGCGACGCCTTCGCCGCCGGGTTCCTCGCCGCCACGCTCGCCGGCCACGACGCGCGGCGGCGGCTGCGCGCGGGGCACCTACGGGCGGCCGCCACCCTGCTCACCCGGCACGACGTCGGCGAGCCGCTGCCCGAGGCGACGGTGACCCGGCTGCTCAGCTGCGACGAGCGCACCTGGGCCGCGGCCCGGATCACCCTGGACGGAGCGCTCCGGTGAGCCAGAGCCTGGACCGCGGGCTGATCCTGCTCGGTGAGCTGTCCCGGCGGGGGCCGCGCACGCTGGACGAGCTGGCCCGGGCGCTCGGGGTGCACAAGACCACGGCGCTGCGGCTGCTGCGCACGCTGGAGGCGCACCGGTTCGTCCGCCGCGAGGAACCGAGGCACTACCGGCTCGGCAGCGCCCTGTTCGACCTGGCCAACCAGGCGCTGGAGGAGCGCGACGTGCGGCGGGCGGCGGAACCGGCGCTGCGCGAGCTGAACGCCGCCACCGGCCATACCGTGCACCTGGCCAGCTACGAGGGCGGCGAGGCGATCTACATCGACAAGTTCGACGGCCGGCACCCGGTGCGGATGTACTCCCGGGTCGGCCGGCGCGCCCCGCTGCACTGCACCGCCGTGGGGAAGGTGCTGCTCGCCGCGCTGCCCGCCGGCGAACTCGACGCCGTGCTGGCCACGATGGAGTTCCCCCGGCTCACCGAGCACACCATCACCGACCCGCGGCGGTACCGTGCCGAGCTGAGCCGCGTTCGGGAGCGGGGCTACGCGGTGGACGACGCCGAGCACGAGGACTTCGTGCACTGCATCGCCGCACCGGTGCGGGGCGCCGGCGGCCGGGTGCTCGCCGCCGTGTCCCTCTCCGTGCCCCGCGTGCTGCTCGACCTCGACGGTCTGCTCGGCCTCGTGCCGGAGCTGCTGCGGGCCGCCGCCATGGCGTCCGCCGAGTGCGGCTACCCGACAACCGACACCCCCGAAGGATGAACGGAGCGTTCATGCCGAAGACCGCCGTCGTTCCCCAGGCCTCCGCCGTCGTCGCCGGTGTGCCGCTGTCGCCAGGCGTGCGCAAGGGCAACATCCTCCAAGTCTCCGGGCAGATCGCGATCGACCCGGCCACCGGCGAGACGGTCGGCGGCACCGTCGCCGAGCAGACCAGGCAGGCGATGCGCAACGTCGTCGCCGTGCTCGAGGCGGGCGGGGCCACCATGGACGACGTGGTGATGCTGCGGGTGTACCTCACCGACACCGCGCACTTCGCCGAGATGAACGCCGCCTACGCGGAGTTCCTCACCGAGCCGATGCCCGCCCGCACCACCGTCTACGTCGGCCTGCCGCCCGGGAAGCTGGTCGAGATCGACGCCATGGCCGTCCTGGACGGCTGACGGCTCGGTGCCTGCTCCGCGAACGCGCGCCGCGATCGCGTCCCCCCGGGCGCGAGACGGACATGGCGCTCCGGTTGTGCCCGACGAGGTGCCCCGCCCCCGCGATCGCGAGGCTACGCCCTGGCGCGTTCCCGTGCTCGCCATCGCGGGTCGGTCCGGTTCCGGAACAGGCTGTCAGTACACCGGACCGGTGAACTTCTCGCCGGGGCCCTGGCCTGGCGGGTCCGGGTAGGTGGAGCCCTCCCGGAACGCCCGCTGCAGCGCCTGCAGGCCGTCCCGCAGCGGGCCGGCGTGCGGCCCCAGGTATTCGGCCGACGCGGTGACCAGGCCGGCCAGCGCGGTGATCAGCCGCCGGGCCTCGTCCAGGTCGCGGCCGGCGGCCGAGCCGGGGTCCTCCTCGGCCAGCCCCAGCCGCTCGGCGGCGGCCGACATGAGCATGACCGCGGCCCTGCTGATGACTTCCACGCTCGGGACGTCGGCCAGCTCCCGGACGTCGGGGCGGCCGCGGCCGGGGTCGTCGGGCTCGGCGCGCCGTGCCGCTGCGTCGCTGGAGGAGTTCACGGCCTGCTACCATGTCATGTGCGACCAGTCCCCGCGCGTGCGGGGGCGGCAAGAGGAGCCCCGCTCCCACCCGAGTCGCCGCCTAGGCGGCCGGGTCCGGTCCCGCCGGTGGCGTTCACGCCTTCCGGCGGCGGTCCGGCGCGCTGGCGCCGGCTGATCGGTAGGAAGTGCGGGTCCCGCGTGCCACCACGGTACCGGGGCCTTTTTCCTTGCCGGGGCACACGAGCCGCGTGGCCGCGCACAACCGTTTCCGGAACTGGAGGAGGCGCTATCAGCCCCGAGCCGCGCATCAACGACCGCATCCGGGTGTCGGAGGTCCGTTTGGTGGGGCCAAACGGCGAGCAGGTCGGCATCGTCCGCATCGATGACGCGCTCCGACTCGCCCAGGAGGCGGATCTCGACCTCGTCGAGGTCGCCCCGCAGGCGCGCCCGCCCGTCTGCAAGCTCATGGACTACGGCAAGTTCAAGTACGAGAGCGCGCAGAAGGCCCGCGAGGCACGCCGCAACCAGCAGCTCACGGTCATCAAGGAGCAGAAGCTCCGCCCCAAGATCGACCCACACGACTACGAGACGAAGAAGGGCCACGTCTCCCGCTTCCTCTCGCACGGTAACAAGGTCAAGGTCACGATCATGTTCCGTGGTCGTGAGCAGTCTCGGCCGGAGCTCGGCTACCGGCTGCTCCAGCGGCTCGCGGACGACGTCGCCGAACTCGGCTTCGTCGAGACCGCGCCCAAGCAGGACGGTCGCAACATGGTCATGGTGCTGGCGCCGCACAAGAAGGCCCGGCCGAAGTCGGCCGCCAAGGCCGAGAGCGAGTGACCCGCCGGGCCCTGCCGGCACCGACGGCCGGCGAGCGCGCCCGGTGAGACCGCCCGGTGTGACCACCGGGTGAGATCGAGATGGACGCCCGGCTGCCGCCGCGCGGGCGGCGGCAGCCCGAGACGAGGGACAACCATGCCCAAGAACAAGACGCACAGCGGGATGTCGAAGCGCATCAAGATCACCGGCAGGGGCCGGTTGCTGCACGAGCGCGCCGGGCGCCGGCACCTGCTGGAGAAGAAGCCCAGCAAGAAGACCCGCCGCCTCGCCGGCACCGACGACGTCGCCCGGAGCGACGTGCGGCAGGCGAGGAAGCTGCTCGGCCGCTGACGGCCCACCCCGAGGCGCCCGCCGACCGGCGGCCCGCCCATCGGATCCCAGGACCCATGCCCACCGGGGCACCACCCGAAGCCCCCTTGAGATCGACAGGACGGACCCGTGGCACGCGTCAAGCGGGCGGTCAACGCCCAGAAGAAGCGCCGCACGACCCTCGAGCTGGCCAGCGGCTACCGCGGGCAGCGCTCGCGGCTGTACCGCAAGGCCAAGGAGCAGATGCTCCACTCGCTCAACTACGCCTACCGGGACCGCCGCGCCCGTAAAGGTGACTTCCGGCAGCTGTGGATCACCCGGATCAACGCCGCGGCACGGCAGAACGGCCTCACCTACAACCGGTTCATCCAGGGCCTGAAGGCCGCCGGGGTGGAGGTCGACCGGAAGATCCTCGCCGACCTCGCCGTCACCGACCCGAGCGCGTTCACCGCGCTGGTCGAGCTGGCCCGGACCAACGTCCCGGCGGGGGCACAGGGCTGAGCACCGCACGCGCATCGCGACCCGGGGCCGCGCCGTACACGGAGCGGACTCCCCGGGTCGCCGCCGCGCGCGGCCTGACCAGGCGGACCGGCCGGGACAAGGCCGGCCGGTTCCTCGCCGAGGGCGTCCAGGCCGTCCGGGAGGCCCTGGCGTGGGCCGCGGCGGGCCGGGGCCGGGTGCACGAGATGTTCGTCACCGAGCCGGCCGCCGCCCGGCACCGCGACCTGCTGGCCGCCGCCGAGGCGGCCGGGGTGCTGGTGAGCACGGTCACCGAGCGGGCCGCCGCCGGGCTGTCCGAGACGGTCACCCCGCAGGGGATCGTCGCGGTGTGCGACCCGGTGGACGTGCCGCTGGCCGAGGCGCTGCGGGGCCACCCCCGGCTGGTCGCCGTGCTGGTCGGAGTGGCCGACCCGGGCAACGCCGGCACCGTGCTGCGGGTGGCCGACGCCGCCGGCGCGGACGCGGTGGTCTTCGCCGGGGACAGCGTCGACCCGCACAACGGCAAGTGCGTCCGGGCCTCCACCGGCAGCCTGTTCCACCCGTCGGTGGCCCGCTGCCGCGACGTCGGGACGGTGCTGGCCGCCGCCCAGGCCGCCGGGCTGCGGCGGCTCGCCGCGGACGGGCATGCCGAGCGTCACCTGGACGCCGCCGAGGACGCCGGTGACCTGGCCCGGCCCACGGCGTGGGTGTTCGGCAGCGAGGCGCACGGGCTGCCCGGCGACGTGCTCGCCGCCGTGGACGGCGCCCTGCGGGTGCCCATCTACGGTGCGGCGGAGAGCCTGAACCTGGCGACCGCGGCGGCCGTGTGCCTCTACGCCAGCGCGCGGGCGCAGCGCCGTGGCACCGGCCGGGCCGGCGCCGACAACCGATCACGAGCATCCTGACCAGCACCGACCAGCACCGACAACAACAGGGCTGGCGGAACGGCGGCCCCGCTGATCACCTAGGATCGGCGTGTTGCCCGTGCGCCGTGGCTGCTCGACAAGCCCCCGGTCGCGGGTCGCCGCAGCGGCCGTCCGCACACAGGAGTCGTCTCAAGTCATGTCCGCAGCCAACGACGAATACGACCCCAAGGAGGTCGCGGCGCTCGCGCCGGAGACCCTGCAGAACGCGGTCGGGGAGGCCCGGAAGGCGTTCGCCGCCGCGGCCGACCTGGACGCGCTCGTCGCTGCCAAGCCGGCCCACCTCGGCGAGCGCTCCCCGCTGCTGACCGCGCGCCGCGAGATCGGCGCGTTGCCGCCGGCCGCGCGGTCCGAGGCGGGCAAGCGGGTCAACGAGGCACGCGCGGAGATCCAGACCGCCTTCGACGAGCGCCGCGCCGAGTTGCAGGCCGAGCGGGACACCAGGGTGCTGCGGGACGAGGCGGTGGACGTCAGCCTGCCCTGGGACCGCGTGCCGCGCGGCGCCCGGCACCCGATCACCGCGCTCTCCGAGCGGGTCGCCGACGTGTTCGTCGGGATGGGGTACGAGGTCGCCGAGGGACCCGAGGTGGAGACCGAGTGGTTCAACTTCGACGCGCTGAACTTCGGCAAGGACCACCCGGCCCGCACCATGCAGGACAGCTTCTACGTCGCCCCGGAGAACTCGGGCCTGGTGCTGCGCACGCACACCTCCCCGGTGCAGATCCGGGCGCTGCTGGAGCGTGAGCTGCCGGTCTACGTGGTCTGCCCGGGCCGCACCTTCCGCACCGACGAGCTGGACGCCACGCATACTCCGGTGTTCCACCAGGTCGAGGGCCTGGCGGTGGACCGGGGGATCACCATGGCCCACCTCAAGGGCACCCTGGACCTGTTCGCCCGCGCGATGTTCGGCGAGCGGACCCGCACCCGGCTGCGCCCGTCGTTCTTCCCGTTCACCGAGCCCTCCGCCGAGGTGGACGTGTGGTTCGAGAACCGCAAGGGCGGCGCCGGCTGGGTCGAGTGGGGCGGCTGCGGCATGGTCAACCCGAACGTGCTGCGCGCCTGCGGCGTCGACCCCGAGGTGTACTCCGGCTTCGCCTTCGGCATGGGCCTGGAGCGCACCCTGCAGTTCCGCTCCGGTCTTGCCGACATGCGGGACATGGTCGAGGGCGACGTCCGCTTCACCCTGCCCTTCGGAACGGAGGCCTGAACCGTGCGCGTTCCCGTTTCCTGGCTGCTCGAGCACGTCGACGTCAGCGACCTCGACGAGGAGATCACCGCCGAGCAACTGGCCGACGCGTTCGTGCGGATCGGGCTGGAGGTGGAGGAGGTCCAGCCGCTCGGCGACATCACCGGACCGCTCGTGGTCGGCCGGGTCGCCGAGATCGAGGAGCTGACCGGATTCAAGAAGCCGATCCGGTACTGCCAGGTGGAGACCGGTGACGAGGTGCGCGGCATCGTCTGCGGCGCGACCAACTTCGTCGAGGGCGACCTGGTCCCGGTCGCGCTGCCCGGCGCGGTGCTGCCCGGCGGGTTCGCCATCTCCGCCCGCAAGACCTACGGCCGGGTCAGCGAGGGGATGATCTGCTCCGCGCGCGAGCTGGGCCTCGGCGAGGACCACAGCGGCATCCTGGTGCTGGAGAGCGGGGTGGCCGACCCCGGTGACGACGCCAGGGAGTTCCTCGGCCTGGACGACACGGTGATCGAGCTGGCGCCCACCGCGGACCGCGGCTACTGCTTCTCCGTGCGCGGTCTGGCCCGCGAGCTGGCCTGTGCGCTGGAGGTGCCCTACGGCGACCCGGCCGTGCTGGACGTGCCCGCCGCCGAGGGCGATGCGTGGCCGCTGACCATCGAGGACCCGGAGGGCTGCCGCCGGTTCGTGTTCCGCAGGGTCACCGGGGTGGACCCGACCGCGCCCACCCCGTGGTTCATCCGGCGCCGACTGATGCTCGCCGGCATCCGCTCCATCTCGCTGGCCGTGGACGTCACCAACTACGTGATGCTGGAGATGGGCCAGCCGCTGCACGCCTTCGACGCGGAGAAGCTCACCGGCGACCTCACCGTTCGCCGCGCCAAGGCCGGCGAGAAGCTGACCACCCTGGACGACGTGCAGCGCGAGCTGGACCCGGACGACATCGTCATCTGCGACGAGACCGGCCCGATCTCGCTCGCCGGGGTGATGGGCGGGGCCACCACCGAGATCGGCGAGAAGACCACCGACGTGCTGCTCGAGGCGGCGAACTGGCACCCGCCGTCGATCGCCAGGATGGTGCGCCGGCACAAGCTGCCCAGCGAGGCGTCCAGGCGGTTCGAGCGGGGCGTCGACCCGGCGCTGCCGCCGGCCGCGCTGGAGCGAGCCGCGCGGCTGCTGCGCCAGTACGGCGAGGGCAGCATCCACCCCGGCCGCACCGACGTCGGCGTGCCCGAACTGCCCGAGCCGGTGACCATGCCGATCGACCTGCCGGACCGGGTCGCCGGGGTGCGCTACCAGCGCGGGGTCACCGCGCGCCGGCTCGGCCAGATCGGCTGCCGGGTCGAGGTCGGCACCACCGACGACGGCACCACGATCGTCACCGTGGTCCCGCCCACCTGGCGCTCCGACCTCCACCAGCCCGCCGACCTGGTGGAGGAGGTGCTGCGGCTGGAGGGCTACGACACCATCCCGTCGGAGCTGCCGCCGGCCCCGCCCGGCCGGGGGCTCACCGAGGTGCAGCGGCGCCGCCGCACGGTGTCCCGCGCGCTGGCCGAGGCCGGCTACGTCGAGGTGCTGCCCTTCCCGTTCGTCTCGCCGGCCACCTGGGACGCCTTCGGGCTGGACGGCGAGGACGTCCGGCGGGACACCGTCGGGCTGCTCAACCCGCTGGACGCCGAGCGCGACCGGCTGACCACCACGCTGCTGCCCGGCCTGCTGGACGCCCTGGCGCGCAACGTCTCCCGCGGGCAGCGCGACTTGGCGCTGTACCACATCGGCCAGGTGGTGCTGCCGCGCAGCGAGCAGGTCCCGGTGCCCGAACTCGGGGTCAGCCGGCGGCCCTCGGACGCCGAGGTGGCCACCCTGCTCGCCGCGCTGCCGCAGCAGCCGCTGCACGTCGCCGTGGTGCTGGCCGGGCACCGCGAGCGTCCCGGCTGGTGGGGACCCGGCCGCGAGGCGAACTGGGCGGACGCCGTGCAGGCCGCCCGCCTGGCCGCGGACGCGTACGGCGTCGAGCTGAACGTGGTGACCGGCGACCTGCCGCCGTGGCACCCGGGCCGGTGCGCCGAGCTGCGGGTCGGCGACTGGCCGGTGGGGCACGCCGGCGAGCTGCACCCCAAGGTGGTGGAGGCGCTCGGCCTGCCCAAGCGCACCTGCGCCATGGAACTGGACCTGGACGCGCTGCCGCTGCGGGAGCGGCGGCCCGCCCCGGCGATCTCGCCCTACCCACCGGTGCTGCTGGACGTGGCCCTGGTGGTGGACCGGGAGGTGCCGGCCGCCGAGGTGGCCGCCGCGCTCCGCGCCGGAGCCGGCGACCTGCTGGAGGACGTGCAGCTCTTCGACGTCTACACCGGCGAACAGATCGGCGAGGGCAAGCGGTCGCTGGCCTACTCGCTGCGCATGCGTGCCCCGGACCGCACGCTCACCGTGGCGGAGGCCACCGCTGCCCGGGACGCCGCCGTCGCCGCCGCCACCGAACGCTGCGGCGCCACCCTCCGTGGCTGAGCCACGGCGTTGGCCTGGACCGGAACCACGCGCCAACGGGCGGGCACTCCGGAGGGTGTTCCGTCGCTGGCAAGGCATCGCCGGATCTGATGAGATCGTTCGCCAGGCAGATTGCCGAGGTGCGCGAGGCCGTGTCGGCTGGCGCGGATTCCGACCCGTGGCGTGACCGCTTTTGACCGGTGGCGGATTCCTGAGGCCGCTCAATCGGTTCGATTGTTTCAAGGATGTGCTCTACAACCGTTCGGCGCCGGGGCCGCACCGCCGTTCATGCACCCAGCTTGTCTTCGATGCGCTGCACGGCCTTGCGGAGCGAGGCCAGTTCGCGCACGACATCCTTACTGGCGGTCTCGGGGCTGCGGGAGCGTCCAGAGCGGCCTGCCGCACGTACGCGGACAGGGTGAGCCCGGCAGCCTCCGCGCGCTGCTGCACCTTCTCCGCCTCCTCGGGACTGAACCGTACGGAAACCACCCGGCTCAGCCGTGCCGGCGCGACGACCTCGACTTCCTCGCCAACCAGGTCGGGATCGTTGCGATGCTGGTAGTAGAAGTCGGCGGCCTCGGCATCTGTCATCTCATCGGGATGCTTGGTCATGGTCAGACCTCCCACGCGATGATGGGGCGAGCCGTCCGGGTGGCGGGGACCATGCGGGCGCGGCTACGGAAGATAGCCGGCCGTTGCGCGCCTGCCCCGGCGAGGTCCGCGTCCGTGGGCAGACGTGAGTCGGGCACGATCACGTTGATTGAACTTGCATAGTCGTGCATAATCATTCGTATGACGGTTCGGGTCGCGGTCGCCGGAGCGAGTGGCTACGCCGGGGGTGAGCTGCTCCGGCTGTTGCTGGGGCATCCCGAGGTGGAGGTCGGCGCGCTCACCGCGGGCGGGAACGCGGGCACCACGCTGGGCCAGCACCAGCCCCACCTGGTGCCGCTGGCCGACCGGGTGCTCGCGGACACCACGGTGGACGCGCTGGCCGGGCACGAGGTGGTGTTCCTCGCGCTGCCGCACGGCCATTCCGCGGAGATCGCCGCGGCGCTCGGCGACGACGTGCTGGTCGTCGACTGCGGCGCCGACCACCGGCTCACCGACCCGGCGGCCTGGCGGCGCTGGTACGGCGGTGAGCACGCCGGGTCGTGGCCGTACGGGCTGCCCGAACTGCCCGGCGCCCGGGAGAAGCTACGCGGCGCCCGGCGGATCGCGGTACCCGGCTGCTACCCGACCGTGGTCAGCCTGGCGCTGGCCCCGGCGCTGGCGCACGGCCTGGTGGAGCCGAACGCCGTGGTTGTCGCGGTGTCCGGCACCTCGGGTGCCGGCCGCAACCTCAAGCCGCACCTGCTCGGCTCCGAGGTGATGGGCTCGGCCAGCGCCTACGGCGTCGGCGGCACCCACCGGCACACCCCGGAGATCGTGCAGAACCTCAGCGTGGTGGCCGGCCGGCCGGTGTCGGTGTCGTTCACCCCGGTGCTCGCGCCGATGCCGCGCGGCATCCTGGCCACCTGCACCGCGCCCCTCGCGGCGGACCCGGGTGACGTGCGCGCCGCATACGCCACGTGCTACGACGGCGAGCCGTTCGTGCACCTGCTGCCGGAGGGACGCTGGCCCACCACCGGAGCCACCCTCGGCGGCAACGCGGTGCACCTGCAGGTCACCGTCGACCCCGACGCGGGCCGGCTGGTCGCCGTCGCCGCCGTGGACAACCTGACCAAGGGCACCGCCGGTGGTGCCGTCCAGTGCATGAACCTCGCTCTCGGCCTGCCGGAGACCACCGGCCTGTCCACCCTGGGAGTGGCGCCCTGATGCCCGCGCCAAGCCGCGAAACGGTCGCGCGAACTCGCGGAAAGGAAGGCCCCGTGACCATGGTTGCCGAGTCCACAGTAGACCGCGAGTTCGGCGTGACCGCGCCGGCCGGGTTCCGCGCCGCCGGGGTGGCCGCCGGGATCAAGGCGTCCCGCGCCCTCGATCTCGCGCTCGTGGTCAACGACGGGCCCTCGGACACGGCCGCCGCGGTGTTCACCCGCAACCAGGTCAAGGCCGCCCCGGTGCTGTGGTCGCAGCAGGTGCTGGCCGGGCGGCGACTGCGGGCCGTGGTGCTCAACTCCGGTGGCGCCAACGCGTGCACCGGGCCGAAGGGCTTCCAGGACACCCACGCCACCGCGGAGAAGGTCGCGGCCGCGCTGGGTATCGGCGCGATCGACGTCGCGGTGTGCTCCACCGGCCTGATCGGCGAGCTGCTGCCGATGGACGCGGTTCTGTGCGGAGTGGACGCCGCCGCGTCCGCGCTGGACGCCGGCCGGGAGGCCGGGCTCGCCGCCGCCACCGCGGTGATGACCACCGACACGGTGCCCAAGCAGGCCACCCTGCGTCACCCGGACGGCTGGACGGTCGGCGGGTTCGCCAAGGGCGCCGGGATGATCGCGCCGAGCATGGCCACCATGCTCGCGGTGCTCACCACCGACGCCCTGGTGGACGGCGCCACCGCGGACGCCGCGCTGCGCGAGGCGGTGCGCACCACCTTCGACCGGCTGGACATCGACGGATCCATGTCCACCAACGACACCGTGCTGCTACTCGCCTCCGGCGCCTCCGGGGCGCAGCCCGAACCGGCCGAGCTGACCGGCGCGCTCACCGCCGTCTGTGCCGACCTCGCCGCCCAGTTGCAGGCCGACGCCGAGGGCGTCACCAAGGAGATCAACGTCACGGTGCGCGGCGCGGCCAGCGAGGACGACGCCGTGCACGCCGCCCGCACGGTGGCCCGCGACAGCCTGGTGAAAACCGCGCTGTTCGGCTCCGACCCGAACTGGGGCCGGATCGCCGCCGCGGTCGGCTACTCGCCGGCCCGCGTCGACCCGGACCGGCTGGACATCGCGATCAACGGCGTCACTCTGTGCCGGGGCGGGACGTTCGCCACCGATCGGTCCACCGTGGACCTCTCCGGCCGGACCATCGAGGTGGTCGTCGACCTCGGCCTCGGCAGCGGCACCGCCACCATCCTGACCACCGACCTGTCCCACGGCTACGTCGAAGAGAACAGCGCGTACTCGTCATGACCATGACCGAGGATCTGGCGGCCAGCCGCGCGGAGGCGGCGGCGAAGGCGGAGGTGCTCATCGAGGCGCTGCCCTGGTTGCAGCGGTTCCACGGGGCCACGGTGGTCGTCAAGTACGGCGGCAACGCCATGGTGGACGACACGCTCAAGCGGGCCTTCGCCCAGGACATGGTGTTCCTCCGGCTCGTCGGCCTGCGCCCGGTGGTGGTGCACGGCGGAGGACCGCAGATCAGCGCCATGCTGGACCGGCTGGGCATCACCGGTGAGTTCCGCGGCGGCCTGCGGGTCACCACCCCGGAGACCATGGACGTGGTCCGCATGGTGCTGGTCGGCCAGGTCGGCCGGGAGCTGGTCGGGCTGATCAACGCGCACGGCCCGTACGCGGTCGGCATCTCCGGCGAGGACGCGCACCTGTTCACCGCGGCCCGCCGCTCCGCCGTGGTCAACGGCGAGCCGGTGGACGTCGGCCTGGTCGGCGACGTGGTCGCGGTCAACCCGGACGCGGTGCTGGACATCGTGGACGCCGGCCGCATCCCGGTGGTGTCCACCGTGGCCCCGGACGCCGACGGCGTGGTGCACAACGTCAACGCGGACACCGCGGCCGGCGCGCTGGCCGTCGCACTGCGCGCGGAGAAACTGGTCGTGCTCACCGACGTGGAAGGTTTGTACGCCAACTGGCCCGACCCGGCGTCGCTGCTGCACAAGATCCGGGTGGCCGAGCTCGAGCGCATGCTGCCCGGCCTGGCCAGCGGCATGGTGCCGAAGATGGAGGCCTGCCTGCGCGCGGTCCGCGGCGGGGTGCCCGGCGCGCACGTGATCGACGGTCGGCTGGCGCACTCGGTGCTGCTGGAGGTCTTCACCACCCGCGGCGTCGGCACCATGGTGCTGCCGGACGAGGCAACCACAGGGGAGGCGGGCGAATGACCGACCTGGCACACGCGGTGGCGTCCAACATGGACGGTCAGCGGCGCTGGCAGGGCGCGCTGATGAACAACTACGGCACCCCGCGGCTCACCCTGGTGCGCGGCGAGGGTGCCGAGGTGTGGGACGCCGAGGGCAACCGCTACCTCGACCTGCTCGCCGGCATCGCGGTGAACATCCTCGGCCACGCCCACCCCGCGGTGGTCCGGGCGGTCACCGAGCAGATCGGCACCATCACGCACACCTCGAACCTGTACATCAACTCCCCCGCGCTGGAACTCGCCGAGGCACTGCTCGACCTGCTCGGCGCCACCGGCAACGGCAGGGTGCTGTTCGTCAACTCCGGCGCCGAGGCCAACGAGGCCGCGTTCAAGATCGCCCGGCTCACCGGCAGGTCCAAGGTCGTCGCCTGCGAGAACGCCTTCCACGGCCGCACCATGGGCGCGCTCGCGCTCACCGGCCAGCCCGGCAAGCGCACCCCGTTCGAGCCGCTGGTCCCCGGCGTGCACCACGTGCCGTTCGGCGACGTCGCCGCACTCGAGGCCGCGGTGGACGCCGACACCGCCGCGGTGTTCCTCGAGCCGATCCTCGGCGAGGGCGGCGTGATCCCCGCCCCGGACGGCTACCTGCACGCCGCCCGCGAGATCACCGCCCGGGCCGGGGCGCTGCTAGCGGTGGACGAGGTGCAGACCGGGCTCGGGCGCACCGGCACGTGGTTCGCCTTCCAGCAGGCCGGCATCACCCCGGACGTGGTCACCCTGGCCAAGGGGATGGGGGCCGGGCTGCCGCTGGGCGCGTGCATCGGCCTCGGCCGCGCCGGCGAGCTGCTGCAGCCCGGCCAGCACGGCACCACCTTCGGCGGCAACCCGGTGTGCTGCGCCGCCGGACTCGCCGTGCTGCGCACCATCGCCGCCGACGGCCTCGCCGACCACGCCGCGGCGCTGGGCAAGGAGATCGCCTCCGGCGTGGCGGAACTGCGGCACCCGCTGGTCGCCGGGGTGCGCGGCGCCGGCCTGCTGCTCGGCATCGCGCTGCGCAAACCGGTCTCCGCCGCGGTGGCCGCCGCCGCCACCAGGGCCGGCTACCTGGTCAACCCGGTCCAGCCGGACGCCATCCGGCTCGCCCCGCCGCTGGTCGTCGACCGCGAGCAGGTGCGGGCCTTCCTCACCGACCTGCCCGCCGTGCTGGACGCCGGCGGAGACCCGGAGGGCTGACATGCCACGCCACTTCCTGCGCGACGACGACCTCACCCCGGGCGAGCAGCTTGCCGTGCTCGACCTGGCCGACGCCATGAAGAAGGACCCGTACAGCCACCGGCCGCTGGCCGGCCCCCAGGGCGTCGCGGTGATCTTCGAGAAGAACTCCACCCGCACCCGGGTGTCCTTCGAGGTCGGCATCGCCCAGCTCGGCGGCCACCCGGTGGTGGTGGACGGGCGGATGATGCAGCTCGGCCGGGAGGAGACCATCGAGGACACCTCCCGGGTGCTCAGCCGCTACGTGCAGGCGGTGGTGTGGCGGACGTTCGCACAGGCCCGGATGGACGCGATGGCCTCGGTGTCCCGGGTGCCGGTAATCAACGCGTTGACCGACGAGTTCCACCCCTGCCAGGTGCTCGCCGAGCTGCAGACCATTCGGGAGCGGCACGGCCGGCTGGCCGGGCTGACGCTCACCTACCTCGGCGACGGCGGCAACAACATGGCGCACTCGCTGCTGCTCGGCGGCACCACCGCCGGCCTCCACGTGCGGATCGCCGCCCCGGCCGGGTTCAGCCCGCTGCCCTGGGTGCTGGACGCGGCGCGGAAGCGGGCCGCCGAGACCGGCGGGTCGGTGGACGTGCTCACCGACCCGGTGGCCAGTGTGGCCGGCGCCGACGTGCTGGTCACCGACACCTGGACGTCGATGGGCCAGGAGAACGACGGCCGGGACCGGGTCAACCCGTTCCGCCCGTTCCAGCTCAACGCGGAGCTGCTGGCGAAGACCGGCACCAGCACCACGGTGCTGCACTGCCTGCCCGCGCACCGCGGCATGGAGATCACCGACGAGGTGATCGACGGTCCGGCCAGCGCCGTCTGGGACGAGGCGGAGAACCGGCTGCACGCGCAGAAGGCGCTGCTCACCTGGCTACTGGAACGGGGGTGACCACGATGACGATCTCGCCACCACGCGGCGGGGCCAACGGCGCCGCCACCCGGGCCGCGCGGCAGGCCCGGATCGTCCAGCTCCTCTCCCAGCGGGCGGTGCACAGCCAGGCCGAGCTGGCCAAGCTGCTGGCCGCCGAGGGCATCGAGGTCACCCAGGCCACCCTGTCCCGGGACCTGGACGAGCTGGGCGCGGTCAAGCTGCGCGGCGCGGACGGCGGCACCCCGGTGTACGTGATCCCCGAGGACGGCAGCCCGGTCCGCGGGGTGGAGGGCGGCACCACCCGGCTGGCCCGGCTGCTCGGCGAGCTGCTGGTGTCCGCCGACTTCTCCGGCAACCTCGCCGTGCTGCGCACCCCGCCCGGCGCGGCGCACTTCCTGGCCAGCGCCCTGGACCGGGCGGCGCTGCACGACATCGTCGGCACCATCGCCGGCGACGACACGATCCTGGTCGTGGCCAGGGAACCCCTCACCGGCGCGGACCTCGCCGAGCGGCTGACCGCGCTGGCCTCCGGCAACCACAGCATCAAGGGAGAAAGTCATGAGTGACCGGGTCGTGCTCGCCTACTCCGGTGGGCTGGACACGTCGGTGGCGATCGGCTGGATCGCCGAGGAAACCGGCGCCGAGGTGGTCGCCGTGGCCGTGGATGTCGGCCAGGGCGGCGAGGACCTGGAGACCATCCGCAAGCGGGCGCTGGCCTGCGGCGCGGTGGACGCCGTCGTCGCCGACGCCCGCGACGAGTTCGCCGAGCAGTACTGCCTGCCGGCGATGCGGGCCAACGCGCTCTACATGGACCGCTACCCGCTGGTCTCCGCGCTGTCCCGGCCGCTGATCGTCAAGCACCTGGTGAAGGCCGCCAAGTACCACAACGCCACAGCGGTGGCGCACGGCTGCACCGGCAAGGGCAACGACCAGGTCCGCTTCGAGGTCGGCATCGGCGCGCTCGCCCCCGACCTGAAGGTGATCGCCCCGGTCCGCGACTACGCGTGGACCCGGGAGAAGGCCATCGCCTGGGCCGAGCGGCGCGACCTGCCCATCGACGTGAACAAGAAGTCGCCGTACTCGATCGACCAGAACGTCTGGGGCCGGGCCGTGGAGACCGGCTTCCTGGAGGACATTTGGAACGCGCCGATCGAGGACGTCTACTCCTACACCGCCGATCCCGCTGTCCCGCGCGACCGGGACGAGGTGGTCGTCACCTTCGACAAGGGCGTGCCGGTGGCCATCGACGGCGAGACCGTCACCCCGCTGCAGGCCATCCAGGAACTCAACCGGCGGGCCGGGGCGCAGGGCGTCGGCCGGCTGGACATGGTCGAGGACCGGCTGGTCGGCATCAAGAGCCGGGAGATCTACGAGGCGCCCGGCGCCATCGCACTGATCACCGCCCACCAGGAACTGGAGAGCGTCACCGTCGAGCGCGACCTGGCCCGGTTCAAGCGGCAGGTGGAGCAGCGCTGGTCCGAACTCGTCTACGACGGCCTGTGGTTCTCCCCGCTCAAGGACGCCCTCGACGCCTTCGTCGACCGCACCCAGGAGCACGTCTCCGGCGAGATCCGCATGGTGCTGCACGGCGGGCGCGCGGTGGTCACCGGCCGGCGCAGCGAGCGGTCCCTGTACGACTTCAACCTGGCCACCTACGACGAGGGCGACACCTTCGACCAGTCGCTGGCCAAGGGCTTCGTGCAGCTCTGGGGCCTGCCCAGCAAGATCGCCGCCAAGCGGGACCAGCAGCACGGCGCCTGAACCACGGAGGACCTCCTGTGGCAGACAACAACGGCGGCGGGGTGTCGCTGTGGGGCGGCCGGTTCGCCTCCGGGCCGGCCGAGGCGATGGCCGCGCTCTCCGCATCCACCCACTTCGACTGGCGGCTGGCGCGCTACGACATCGCCGGCTCCCGGGCGCACGCCCGGGTGCTGCACCGCGCCGGCCTGCTCACCGCCGACGAACTCGACGGCATGCTCAAGGCGCTGGACGCCCTGGAGGCCGACGTGGTGTCCGGGGCGTTCACCCCGACCGTCGCCGACGAGGACGTGCACACCGCGCTGGAACGCGGCCTGATCGAGCGGGCCGGCCCGTCGCTGGGCGGCAAGCTGCGCGCCGGCCGGTCCCGCAACGACCAGGTGGCCACCCAGTTCCGGATGTGGCTGCGGGACGCCGCCCGCCGGGTCGTCGCCGGGACACTGGACGTGGTGGACGCGCTCGTCGCGCAGGCGAAGGCTCACCCGGACGCGGTGCTGCCCGGCCGCACCCACCTGCAGCACGCCCAGCCGGTGCTGCTGGCCCACCACCTGCTCGCGCACGGCCAGGCGCTGCTGCGGGACGTGGCCCGGCTGCGCGACTGGGACACGAGGGCCGCGGTCTCCCCGTACGGCTCCGGCGCGCTCGCCGGGTCCTCGCTCGGCCTGGACCCGGCCGCAGTGGCCGAGGAACTCGGCTTCGACGCGCCGGTGGAGAACTCCATCGACGGCACCGCGTCCCGGGACTTCGCCGCCGAGGCGGCGTTCTGCCTGGCCATGCTTGGCGTGGACCTGTCGCGGATCGCCGAGGAGGTGATCGTCTGGACCACCGCCGAGTTCCGCTACGCGGTGCTGGACGACGCCTGGGCCACCGGCAGCTCGATCATGCCGCAGAAGAAGAACCCGGACGTCGCCGAGCTGGCCCGGGGCAAGTCCGGCCGGCTCATCGGCAACCTCACCGGCCTGCTGGCCACGCTGAAGGCCCAGCCGCTGGCGTACAACCGGGACCTGCAGGAGGACAAGGAGCCGCTGTTCGACTCCGTCGAGCAACTCGAACTGCTGCTGCCCGCGATGGCCGGGATGCTCGGCACGCTGCGGTTCGACACCGAGCGGATGGCCGCCTGGGCGCCCGAGGGGTACACCCTGGCCACCGACGTGGCCGAGTGGCTGGTCCGCCAGGGCGTGCCGTTCCGGGTGGCGCACGAGGCAGCCGGCGCGTGCGTGCGACTGGCCGAGGAGCGCGGCGTCGGGCTGGACGAGCTGACCGACGAGGACCTGACCCGGTGCTCGCCGCACCTGCGCCCCGAGGTGCGTACCGTGCTGACCGTCCCCGGTTCGATCTCCTCCCGCAACGCGTACGGTGGGACGGCGCCGCGCCGGGTCGCCGAGCAGCTCGACCGGTTGACCGCCCGGGTCCGCGACCACCGCGCCTGGGCGGAGACCACCGTGCGGCCTAACGCGTGAGCCGATGACCAGGCCGGGGAGAGGCGGGGGTGTGCGCATGACGACCGCGCGGCGGTTGCTCACCGAGTCCGACCTGTCGCCCGACCCGCTGGTGGTGGCGCCCGCACTGCTCGGCACGGTGCTGGAGAGCGAGACCCCGGACGGCGTGGTCGGGGTCCGGCTGGTCGAGGTGGAGGCGTACCGGGGGCTGGACGACCCGGCGTCGCACTCCTACCGCGGCCGCACCCCGCGCAACGAGGTGATGTGGGGGCCCGCCGGGCGGCTGTACGTGTACTTCATCTACGGCATGCACTTCTGCGCCAATGTGGTGTGCCTCACCGACGGGGTGCCCGGCGCCGTGCTGCTGCGCGCCGGCGAGGTGGTGGAGGGGCTGGAACTGGCCCGCGCCCGACGGCCGTCCTCCCGCAGCGACAACGAGCTGGCCAAGGGGCCGGCCCGGCTCACCGGCGTGCTCGGCCTGGAGCGCGGGCACAACGGCGTGGACCTGACCGACCCGGCCTCGCCGGTGCGGCTGCTCGCCGGCGACCCGGTGCCCGCGGGGTCGATCCGCACCGGCCCCCGGGTCGGTGTGGCCACCGCCATCGAGGTGCCGTGGCGGTACTGGGTGGCCGGCTCGCCGGCCGTGACGACCTACCGCCGGGGCACGAAGCGGCGTGGGCGGACCCCGCCGGCCCGCCCGCAAACGCGTTGACCTGGTAGGAGAAGATTTCAGGCGTGAGTGAGCACATTCTCGACGAGCTGAGCTGGCGTGGACTGATCGCCCAGTCCACCGACCTGGACGCGCTGCGCCGCGACCTCGACGCCGGCGGGCCACTCACGCTGTATTCCGGCTTCGACCCCACCGCGGCCAGCCTGCACGCCGGGAACCTCGTGCCGCTGCTCATGCTGCGCCGGTTCCAGGAGGCCGGGCACCGGCCGATCGTGCTGGCCGGCGGCGCCACCGGGCTGATCGGCGACCCGAGGGAGACCGGGGAGCGCACACTGAACGCCGCCGATGTGGTCGCCGAGTGGGCCGAGCGGGTCGGCGGCCAGCTCGCCCGGTTCGTCGACTTCGACGACTCGCCGACCGGCGCGCTCGCGGTGAACAACCTGGAGTGGACCGGCGAGCAGCGGGTGCTCGACTTCCTCCGGGACATCGGCAAGCACTTCTCGGTGAACGTCATGCTCGCCCGGGAGACCGTCAAACGGCGGCTGGACGGCGAGGGCATGTCCTACACCGAGTTCAGCTACCTGCTCCTGCAGTCCCAGGACTACCTGCACCTGTACCGCAAGTACGGGTGCAAGCTGCAGATCGGCGGGTCCGACCAGTGGGGCAACATCGTCGGTGGGGTGGACCTCATCCGCCGGATGGACGGCGCCACCGTGCACGCGCTGACCGCGCCGCTGGTCACCGACGCGGAGGGCCGCAAGTTCGGCAAGTCCACCGGCGGCGGCAACATGTGGCTGGACGCGGCGATGACCTCGCCGTACGCCTGGTTCCAGTACTTCATCAACGTCGCGGACGCGGACATCGGCCGGTTCCTGCGGCTGTTCACCTTCCTGCCCCGCGAGGAGATCGAGGAACTGGAACGCACCACGGCGGAGAAGCCGCAGCTGCGCGCCGGGCAGCGCCGGCTGGCCGAGGAGCTGACCACGATGGTGCACGGCGAGCAGGAGACCCGGCGGGTGATCGCCGCCAGCCAGGCCCTGTTCGGCCGTGGTGAGCTCCGAGACCTCGACCCCGGCACACTGGACGCCGCCATGGCGGAGGCGCCCACCGCGTCGGTGCGGATGGCCGACCAGCCGACCATCGTCGACCTGCTGGTGTCCACTGGCCTCGCACCCAGCAGGGGTGCGGCGCGCCGCACTGTCAACGAGGGTGGCGCGTACGTGAACAACGAGAAGGTCGCGGACGAGTCGTGGCAGCCCCGCCGGGAGGACCTGCTGCACGGCCGGTGGCTGGTGCTCCGCCGTGGCAAGCGCAACACCGCCGGGGTCCGCGTCCAGGTGTGACCCCGGGTTCCACCCACCGGCGGCCGGTCGCGCGGGGATGCGCGGCCGGCCGCCGGTGTTGTACGGACAGGTCGCGGAGGCCATGCGGCCGCCGGTGAGCCCACCGGAACAACGCCCAATGACCAGGGAAAACGCATTGTCACCGCCATTTAGACGTGGCGCGCGTCACACTGCGGTCCGGGCGGTGGTGAGCTAGCGTGGGCACTGCGCGACGCGAACGCCGCTTGACCTGCGGATTCGCGTAACGGTCCGGCCATGCCTGGCGTGTTGACCAGCGGATTTGACTTCGGTGATCCGGACGCGTAACTTTTTCTTCGTCAGCGCGGAACGGACCGCCGAGCCGAAAGGCCGGGCGGGTCGGGCGCGACAGGGGGTCCCCGCGAAGCTCCACAAAGTGTGGTGTAGAGTGGTGACCACCGGGACGGAAACCGGGGCGAACGGCACCGATGGAGCCGATTTGACCGGGAAGATCCGGACCGGGTAGCCTAGAAAAGTCTTCCGGGACGAACTCGGGACCTCGACCCGTGGGGGTCGATTTGGACCGGGTGTACCGTACCGGGTAAGCTCGACAAAGTGAATTGGACCTGAGGGTCTGTGCGCCCCGGATCGGGCCTGCGGTTGTGGGTTTCGTGGTGGTGTGCGTGTGTTCTTTGAGAACTCAACAGCGTGTCGTAATGCCAGTAGCTTGATATGC
>NZ_BJFL01000010.1:47006-159614 GCF_005405885.1 Gandjariella thermophila | reverse complement strand
CGTCCATGGCGCCTGCCCTCCCCGTCGTCGTCCGGCCGTTTGCCACCTCAGCGTCCGCCGAGGGAGACGGCCGCACATAGAGCCGTGCGTCCTCGGCCGAGGGTCCAACGTCGTCCGCGGTCAAATCCGTGGACCCCACGTCGGCCGGCGCGGTGACAAGGTCATTCGACCCATGGGCGGCGCGGAACGCGCGTGCCACAGTGAGCCGGTGAGCAAGCATGACGGACCGCAGGACGGGACGCGTCACGACCAGCGGCGGACGCCGGGCAGCGCGGGAACACTGTCCCAGCTGCGGCTGGGTGAGCTGCTGGACGAGGTTCAGGAACGCCTGCAGGAGATCGCCGGTATCCGGGACCGCATGGACGGCCTGCTGGACGCGGTGCTGGCGGTGTCGTCGGGCTTGGAACTGGACACGACGCTGCGGCAGGTCGTGCGTGCAGCGATGGAGCTGGTCGACGCCCGCTACGGCGCGCTGGGGGTACTCGGCGAGGACGGCCGCCTGACCCGGTTCGTCTACGAGGGCATCGACGAGCCCACCCGGGAGCTGATCGGGCAGCTACCCACCGGGCACGGCGTGCTCGGGGTCGTCATCGAGGAGGGCAAGCCGCTGCGGCTGGACAACATCGCCGACCACCCGGCCTCGGTGGGTTTCCCGGAGCACCATCCGCCGATGCGCGGCTTCCTCGGGGTCCCGATCCGAGCCCGCGGCGAGGTGTTCGGCCGGTTGTACCTGACCGAGAAACGTGGCAGCGGGAGATTCACCGAGGACGACGAGGTCGTCGTCCAGGCGCTGGCCGGGGCCGCGGGCATCGCCGTCGACAACGCCCGGCTGTTCGAGGCGGTCAGCCGCCGGGAGCGGTGGCTGGAGGCCAGCGCCGAGATCACCGGGGAGCTGCTCGGCGGCACCGACCCGGTGGACGCCCTGCGGCTGATCGCCGCGCGCGCCATGGAGCTGACCGGCGCCGACTACGCCCTGATCGCGGTACCCGCCGATGCCGAGGCCGAACCAGAGCAGATCGCCGAACTTCGGATCAGCGTCGGGGCCGGCCCGGACGCCGACGCCCTGACCGGGCAGAAGATCCCAATCGCCGAGTCCACCTCGGGCCAGGTGTTCCGGGAACGGGTGCCGCGCAACGTTCCCGCCCTGGCCGACGACCTGTCCGTCGGGCTGGGCGGGGAGTCTGGGCCGGCGCTGGCGGTGCCCATGCGCGCCGGCGAGGCGATCTCCGGGGTGCTGCTGACCCTACGCAAACCCGGGGCACCCGGCTTCGACGAGCACGAACTGCAGGTGGTCTCCTCCTTCGCCGACCAGGCCGCGCTCGCGCTGCGCGACGCCGAAAACCAGGCCGCCCGCCGCGAACTGGACGTCCTCGCCGACCGCGACCGCATCGCCCGCGACCTGCACGACCACGTCATCCAGCGACTGTTCGCCATCGGGCTGGCCATGCAGGGCACCCACCGCAGGGCCAAGTCCCCGGCCGTCTCGCAGCGGTTGACCGACCACATCGACCAACTGCACGAGGTCATCCAGGAAATCCGCACCGCGATCTTCGACCTGCAGACCGCCCAGGGATCGGCCGGGCTGCGCGGCCGGCTGCAGGCCGTCATCAACGAACTCAGCGCCGACACTCCCATCCGGACCACCGTGCGCATGTCCGGCCCGTTGGACGTGGTACCCGACGCGCTCGCCGAGCACGCCGAGGCGGTGGTGCGCGAAGCGGTCAGCAACGCCGTGCGACACGCCCACGCCGCCGAGCTGGCGGTCACCGTGTCGGTGGCCGACGACCTCGTCGTCGAGGTCGTCGACGACGGCATCGGCATCCCCGACACCGTCGCCCGCAGCGGCCTGCACAACCTCAGCCGCCGCGCCAGCGACGCCGGCGGATCTTGCACCGTCCGCCGCGGTGAACAGGGCGGCACCCGGCTGCTGTGGTCCGCTCCGTTGCCCTGACAACCAGCACCGCCGGCGCGGTAGCCGTTGTCCGTCGCAGCAGCAGCGTCCCCACCGCCCGCTGGCCTCGGGGCGGCCTCAGCGCGCCGCGGACATCGTCCCGCGGAGCGCGTCCAGCCGGCGCCGGTACTCGTCCTCGTCGATCTCCCCACGAGCGAACCGCTCGGCCAGAATGTCTTCCGCCGGGCGGGACGCGCCGCCGGCCTGGGGCGCGACACGGCCCAGGTAGCGCAGCGCGGCAAGCACACCGACGACGAGCAACGCCAGAACGAGGACCGAACCCAGCGTCATCAACAGGCCGCCCCACATCCCCATGCCGCTGCCGTACCAGAACATCATCGTGACCACCTTCATAACGCGGGAACAGCGCTCATGAGGCTTCAGTGAACGCGGCTTCCCGACCCACAATCCGGCAACACCAACCGTGCGCGACCTGCCGGGCCAGCAACAGTGGTCAAGGTCTTCCCCCTGCCATCCAAAAGGCACTTCCTGGTGCGGCGGAGGTCCCCAGCGGAAGACTCCCGCCGCCTACCCCTTCCCCTCCCGTTCGGTGACCTTCGACCACGGTTCGGCGCACGTCCCGCACCCGACACTGCTCCCGATCACCCGACCAGGGAGCCATCATGTTGACTCACCAGAAATCGAATACCACTGCTCCGACGGAAATCCCGGCGCAACGGGCGACAGCCACCGCACCCCGCACCACCGGCGGCATAGCGGCCACACGCACCCTGGCGCTGCTGCGGATCGCCACCGGTTTCGTGTCCCTGTGGGCATTCCTCGACAAGCTGCTCGGTCTCGGCTACTCGACCCCGTCCGCAGCCGCGTGGATCAACGGCGGCTCGCCGACCAAGGGCTTCCTCGGCCACGTCAACGTCGGGCCGTTCGCCGCGATGTTCCACGGCTGGGCCGGCGCGGAGTGGGCGGACTGGCTGTTCGTGCTCGGGCTCGCCGGCATCGGTATCGCGGTGCTCACCGGCGTCGCCCTGCGGATCGCGGCGCTCAGCGGGACCGTCATGCTGCTGCTGATGTGGGCCGCCGAATGGCCGCTGGCCCAACACCACCACCGGGCAACCCAGCGGCTCCACCAACCTGCTCCTCGACTACCACATCATCTACGCCCTGGTGCTGATCGTCCTCGCCGCCACCGGCGCCGGCGACACCTGGGGGCTCGGCCGGTGGACCGACCGGATAACCCTCCGCTACCGCACCTGGCTGCGCTGACGCCGCCACGGCCGGCCAGGCTGCTGAACCGGTTGGGTGAGGCGGCCGCCGCCGAGCAGGCGCGGCTGGTCACCGTCACCGATCCGGCCGACCGGGCTGAGCTGGCCCGCGTCATCGCCCGCGCGGAACTGCTGCAGGAGCAGAACCTCGACATCTGGTACGAGACGGACCGCTGGAGCGGAAAACGACCGGGCACCACCGACGGCGTCCCTGACCACGCGCCTCACTGGACACCTGAGCGGTGCCCGTCGACCGCCGACCGCCGGGACAACGCTCCGGACCGACACGGCGCCGGAGACGGGAGCCGCGGGCAGCTGCCGGCCACGCCGAGCTGGATGACGCCGTGCGGCTGCCCACTGTTCGCTGTCCGCTGAAAAATTCCGAGGCGCTACTCGGCCAAGCCGACCGTCGACCCGCCACCGAGCCCGGCCGGACCGCCAGCGGTCCGCACCCCGGCAGTCGATCACCATGCCTCCGGAAGCCGGCGCCGAGCACGCCCGAGCGATGGCGGACGGCACGCCGGAATGGAGTGATGGATATCACACGCTCCGTAACGGGGTGGGGGCACGACCAGCTATCTCAAGGACCCCACCAACGCCAACCTGGAGTTCTCGGTGGCCGCAGCGTCCGCGGCATCGCCGCGGACCACGTCCTGCTCGGTTCCAGATCGCCGCGTCCAACCTGCGCGAACTCCGACCAGTGGCGTCGCGCACACTCGCCGCCCAAGGCAGGCCCGCTCACTCACCGACCTGGACGCCCGGCTGGCTGACCAGCCGATCAAGCCATCAACCTGGGGGCACCCGTACCACAGACACGTGCGGAGTGCCACACTGTTGCGTGACACTCCGCACAAACGATCATGTCAGACCTGGTGCCCACCGAATACCCCCCGGCCGCAGGCCGACCCAACGCCGGTGACTCGGTGGTGGGCGAGGAGGGAGTTGAACCCTCACGTCCTTACGGACACACGGACCTGAACCGTGCGCGTCTGCCATTCCGCCACTCGCCCTTGGAAGTGACGCTCGGAAGCCTAGCATGTGCTCACAGGGGTCTCCGAAGGGTCCCCGAACAGGCCCGTGTCACACCACGTCAGCCTCGATACGATCGGTTGGAGCAGCCGAACACGTGGAGGGTATTGACAGTGGGCCTCGTGCAGCGCTTCGAGCGCCGGCTCGAAGGCATCGTGGGCAATACTTTCGCGCGCGTATTCGGGGGCAACGTCGTCCCACAGGAGGTGGCGCAGGCACTGCAGCGGGAGAGCGAGGTGAACGTCCGGGAGCTCGCCGGCGGACGCCTCCTCGCCCCGAACCACTACAAGGTGCTGCTCGGACCGGCCGATCACGACAAGCTGGCTGGGGACGAGCAGGACGAACAGCGCATAACTCAGTTGCTCGCGGACTGCGTCGAGGAGCACCTCGCCGAGCATGGGTGGGACACCTATGGTGACGTCGTAGTCTCCGTGGAGCGCTCCGAAGCGCTGCACACCGGACAGTTCCGAACCAGCTCGTCCGTCGACCCCGACGTACGCCGACGGTCAGCACCACCTCGCACCGCAGGAGACCGATCCATGAGCCAGCCTCCCGGCCACGGCCAGTACCCCCCTGAGGGCGACCCGTACGCCCAGGGGCACTACGGGTACGGACAGGGCCAATACGGCAACGACCCGAACTACGGGCAGCAGGGTCAGTACGGCGGTTACGACCAGGGCTACGGCCAGGGCGGGTACCCGCAGCAGGGCCAGCCGCCCCCGCCCGGCTACGACCAGGGATACGGCCAGGGCTACGCGCCTCCGCAGCCGGGCTACGACCAGGGCTACGGCCAGCCGCAGCCCGGCTACGACCAGGGCTACGCGCCTCCGCAGCCGGGTTACGGCCAGCCGCCCGCGCCCGGTTACGACCAGGGCTACGGCCAGCCCCCGGGCTACGGCCAGCCGCCCGCGCCCGGTTACGACCAGGGCTACGGCCAGGGCGGGTACCCGCAGGACCCGGCCGCGGCCGCCGGCTACGCGCCGCCCGCCGTGCAGACCGGTCCCCGCCAGCTCACCGCTACGCTTCACCTGGACGACGGCTCCAACCGCAGCTACTCGCTCAAGCAGGGCGGCAACATCGTCGGCCGGGGTCAGGACGCCGACTTCCGGCTGCCGGACACGGGCGTGTCGCGCAGACACCTGGAGATCAACTGGGATGGTCAGACGGCCATGCTCGCCGATCTCGGCTCGACCAACGGCACCACCGTCAACGGTCAGCCCGTGCAGACCTGGCAGCTCGCGGATGGCGATGTCGTCCGGATCGGGCACTCCTCGCTAGTGTTCCGCGCACAGGGATGACAACCACCACCCACGGCGAAAGTCCTCCGAGGTAGGAGCGGTCACAACAGGTGCCAGAGCTGGTGATGCAGCTAACCAGAGCAGGGTTTCTCGCCCTGCTCTGGTTGTTCGTGCTGGCCGCGCTTCGCGTGGTCCGCTCCGATCTCTACGCCGCCTCCGGCGTGCGGGTGGCGGTCCCGGGCTTTCGCCGCGGGTCGCTGAAGGGATCGCGGGGCAAGACCGCCAAGCAACTCGTGGTCACCCACGGGGCGCTGGCCGGCACCCGAATCTCCCTGGACGGCCGTCCGATCCTGCTCGGTCGCGCCGACGACTCCACGCTTGTGCTGGACGACGACTACGCGTCCACCCGGCACGCGCGCCTGTCACTTCGCGGAACGGACTGGTACTTGGAGGATCTAGGCTCCACCAACGGCACCTACCTCGACCGGGCTAAGGTCACCGCGCCAACCCGTGTCCCGCTCGGGGTCCCGATCCGCATCGGCAAGACGGTGATCGAGCTGCGCTCATGACCCTCGTCCTCCGCTACGCAGCCCGCAGCGACCGGGGCCTGGTCCGCTCCAACAACCAGGATTCCGTGTACGCGGGCCCACGCCTGCTCGCAGTCGCCGACGGCATGGGCGGCCACGCCGCCGGCGAGGTGGCCAGCAAGGTCGTCATCGCCGCGCTCGCCCCACTGGACGACGACGCCCCCGGTGACGACCTGCTCGGCCAGTTGCGCGACGCGGTGGTGGCCGGCAACAGCGCCATCTCCGAACTGGTGGCCAACGACCCCGACCTCGAGGGCATGGGCACCACACTGACCGCCATCCTCTTCGGCGGGAACAAGATCGGCCTGGTGCACGTCGGCGACTCGCGGGCCTACCTGTGCCGCAACGGGAGCGTGACCCAGATCACGCACGATGACTCGTTCGTCCAGTCGCTGATCGACGAGGGCCGGATCACCCCGGACGAGGCCGCCAACCACCCCCAGCGGTCCCTGCTGCTACGCGCGCTGACCGGTCAGGAGGTGGAGCCGAGCCTGACCGTCCGCGAGGCCAGGGCCGGTGACCGCTACCTGATCTGCTCGGACGGTCTGTCCAGCGTGATCAGTATGGAGACGCTCAGCGAGGCGATCCGCATCCCGGACCCGCAGGAGTGCGCGGACCGGATGATCGAGCTGGCCCTCAAGGGCGGCGGCCCGGACAACGTGACCTGCATCGTCGCCGACGTGGTTGACGTGGACTTCGGCGAGGACGCCCCGATCGTCGGCGGCGCGGCCGGCAACGGCGAGGACGAGCAGGCGCCGCCGGACTCCTCGGCGTCCCGGGCCGGCGCGCTCAGCCCGCCCCCGCCGCAGCCGCGGCGGATCGAGCCGGCGGAGGAACCGCCGGACCCGTCGGCCAAGCGCCGCAGGCGGGTGCGCGCGGTCCTCACCGGAGCGCTGATCCTGGTGCTGCTGGCCGCCGGGGTGGTCGGCACCCGGTACTGGGTGCTCCGCCAGTACTACGTCGGCGTGGCCGACAACGGTGAGGTGGCGGTGTTCCAGGGGGTTCGGGGCAGCGTGCTCGGTGTCCAGTTGCACCATTTCTACGAGGGGTCCTGCCCGCCGGGTGCGCAGTCCTGCGAGGCGATCACCGTGGAGGACCTGCAGGAGGCGGCCCGGGACACGGTGCGCCGCGGGATCACCGACGTGGACGGCCTGGAGGGCGCCAGGTCCACCATCCGGCGGCTGCGCACCGAGCAGCTTCTGCCGCCGTGCCCGAGCAGCGGTCCCGGGACCTCGACACCGCCGTCGACCAGCGCGTCCACCCAGCCGGCGCCGCCCAACGGGGCGCCGCCGCCGGCATCGACAACCCTGGCCGGGGGGCCGCCTCCCGTGCCCACGACGAGCAGCACGCCGCCGCCTGCGGAGAGCGGACAGCCCGGTGTCACCCCGCTCTCGACGCCCACGCCGCGGCCCGGCGTGGACTGCCGGAAGGTCGGTGGCTAATGAGTGCACCGGTCCCCGACGGGGCGGGCTTGACGACCGGGCAGGCGAGCAGCTCCGGCCCGACGGTGCGGCCGCCCACCCGGCGGGGCACCGAGCTCAGCATGCTCGCCTTCGCCGCCGGTCTGGTCACCCTCGCCCTCGTCCTGGTGGAGAGCGACCAGCAGCAGTCGCTGACCATGCAGGTCGTCTACTACGGGCTGGCCTACCTGGCGCTGTTCGGCGCGGCGCACTTCGCGGTGCGCCGCTGGGCGCCGTTCGCCGATCCGCTGATCCTGCCCTGCGTGGCGCTGCTCAATGGGCTCGGCCTGGTGATGATTCACCGGCTCGACCTGGCGTTCGCGGAACGTGCGGCACGGGCCGCGAAGACGTACGCGGACGAGGCGCCCAAGCAGCTGATGTACACCACGATCGGGCTGATCCTCTTCATCGCGGTGCTGGCCCTGGTCCGCGACCACCGGACGATGGCCCGCTACGGCTACACGTGCGGCCTGGTCGGGCTGGGCCTGCTGGTGCTGCCCGGCGTGCTGCCGTCGAGCATCTCCGAGGTCGGCGGCGCCAAGCTGTGGATCAGGCTCGGCCCGCTGGGCACCATCCAGCCGGGTGAGTTCGCCAAGATTCTGCTGATCGTCTTCGTGGCCGCCTTCCTGGTGTCCAAACGCGACCTGTTCACCACCGCGGGCCGGAACCTGTTCGGCCTGGAGCTGCCCAGAGCCCGGGACCTCGGGCCGCTGCTCGCCGCGTGGATCATCGCGCTGGGCGTGCTGGCGCTGGAGAAGGACCTGGGCACCTCGCTGCTGTTCTTCGGCACCCTGCTGGTGATGGTCTACGTGGCCACCGAGCGGTCCGCGTGGGTGATCCTCGGGCTGGCGCTGTTCCTCGTCGGGGCGTTCGTCGCCTACCACCTCTTCAGCCACGTCCAGGTCCGGGTGGGGAACTGGATCGACCCGTTCGCCAACTACGACACCCGCGGCTACCAGATCGCCCAGTCGCTGTTCAGCCTGGGCACCGGGGGCGTGGCCGGGACCGGTCTGGGCGCCGGCCGGCCGGACCTGATCCCCGCGGTGGACACCGACTTCATCGTATCCGCGATCGGCGAGGAACTCGGCTTCATCGGCATGGCCGTACTGGTGCTCGTCTACACCCTGCTCTCCCTGCGCGGGCTGCGCAGCTCGCTGGCCGTGCGGGACACCTTCGGGAAGCTGCTCGGCGGCGGGCTGTCGTTCCTGATCGGGCTGCAGGTGTTCATCGTGGTCGGGGGCATCAGCAAGCTGATCCCGCAGACCGGTCTCACCGCGCCGTTCATGTCCTACGGCGGTTCGTCGTTGCTGGCCAACTACATCCTGGTGGCCCTGCTGCTGCGGATCTCCGACGCAGCTCGCCGGCCGCAGTCCCCGCCGAAGCCCAAGGTGCAGCAGGCGCCGCTCGCCGAGGCGAGCACGGTGATGGTGGAGCGGCCGGCATGAACACCCCGCTGCGCCGAGTCGGCGTCACGCTGATGGCGCTGATCGTGCTGCTGCTGGCCAACATGACGTACATCCAGGTGGTCAAGGCCGACGACTACCGCAAGGACCCGCGCAACCAGCGGGTGGTGCTGCAGGAGTACGCGCGGCAACGCGGCCAGATCGTCGCCGCCGACGGCACCCAGCTGGCCAGGGTCCAGGAGACCAACGACCGGCTGCGCTTCCTCCGGGTGTATCCCAACGGGCCGGTGTACGCGCCGGTGACCGGCTACTACACGCTGATCGGCGCCCCGGTGGGGATGGAGCGCGCCCAGGACGACGTGCTCAACGGCTCCGACGACCGGCTGTTCGTGCCCCGGCTGTCCGACCTGATCACCGGCCGCGACCCGCGGGGCGGCAACGTCCAACTGACCATCGAGCCGCGGGTGCAGCAGGCCGCCTACGACGCCCTCACCCGGCGCGGGTTCACCGGCGCGGTGGTCGCGATCCGCCCGAAAACCGGCGAGATCCTGGCCATGGCGAGCACCCCCTCCTACGATCCGAACCCGCTGGCCAGCCACGACACCGACGTGGCGAAGAAGGCCTTCGCGCAGCTCTCCGGCTCGGACGCGCAGCCGATGGCGAACCGGGCGATCTCCGAGATCTACCCGCCCGGGTCGACGTTCAAGCTCGTGGTGTCCGCGGCCGCGCTGGAAAGCGGCCAGTACAACAAGGACAGCCAACTCGTCGCGGCGCCACGGATCACCCTGCCGGGCACCAACACCACGCTGGAGAACTTCAACGGCACGCCGTGCGGCGGCGGCGCGACCGCGTCGTTCGACCTGGCGCTGACCCTGTCGTGCAACACCGCGTTCGCCGACCTCGCCGGGCAACTCGGCCCGGACCGGCTGCGGGACATCGCGAAGAAGTTCGGCATCGGGGACAACATCTCCATCCCGCTGGCGGTGGCGCCGTCCACCATCGGGCCGCTGCCGGACAAGGCCGCGCTGTTCCAGAGCGGCATCGGCCAGCGGGACGTCAAGCTCACCCCGCTGCAGGACGCGGTGATCGCCGCGACCATCGCCAACGGCGGCCGGCGCATGGTGCCCAACATGGTCAAGGCCATCCTCGCGCCGGATCTCTCCGTCCTCGACGAGATGAGGCCGGAGGAGGCCGAGCGCGTGATGAGCGAGCAGAACGCCGCCACCCTGCGCGACATGATGGTCGACGCCGAGGGTCACGCCGGCGGCGAGGGCAAGATCGCCGGTGTCACCATCGCCTCCAAGACCGGTACCGCCGAGCACGGCAACGACCCGAAGCACACCAACCCGCACGCCTGGTACGTGGCGTTCGCGCCGGCGAACAACCCGCAGATCGCGGTCGCGGTGGTGGTGGAGAACGGCGGTGACCGCGGCCTGGACGCCACCGGCGCCAAGGTGGCCGGCCCGATCGGGCGGGCGGTCATCGGTGCCGCGCTGGGGGGTGGCTGATGCTGTCCTCCGGCCAGTTGCTCGTCGACCGCTACCGCCTGGCCCGGCGCATCGCCGTCGGTGGGATGGGCGAGGTGTGGGAGGCCGCCGACACCCGGCTGGACCGCCCGGTCGCCATCAAGATCCTCAAGCCGGAGCTGTGCGGGGACGCCGAGTTCCTGCACCGGTTCCGCACCGAGGCGCGCACCACCGCGTCGCTGAACCATCCCGGGATCGCCGCGGTTCACGACTACGGGGAGACGGCGGCCGTGCCGGACGGCCCGGAGGAGACCGCCTACCTGGTGATGGAACTGGTCGAGGGCGAGCCGCTGGCCGCGATCCTGGCCAGGGAGGGCCGGATCGGCGTCGAGCGCACGCTGGACGTGCTGGAGCAGGCCGCTGGCGCGCTGCAGGCGGCGCACGAGCGTGGTCTGGTGCACCGGGACGTCAAGCCGGGCAACATCCTGGTCACCCCGGCCGGGAAGGTGAAGGTCACCGACTTCGGCATCGCCAAGGCCGCCGACGCCGCCCCGGTCACCCGGTCCGGCCTGGTCATGGGCACCGCCCACTACGTCGCGCCGGAGCAGGCGCTGGGCGGCGAGGCGGAGCCGGCCAGCGACGTGTACTCGCTGGCCGTGGTGGGCTACGAGTGCCTCGTCGGGCACCGACCGTTCCTGTCCGAGAACGCGGTCACCGTGGCCATGATGCACATCCGGGATGCCCCGCCACCGCTGCCGCCGGACGTGCCGCCGGGGGTGCGCGCCCTCCTCGAGGCAACCCTTGTGAAGGACCCCCGGCAGCGCTACCGCACCGGTGGCGAGTTCGCCGCCGCGGTGGCCGCCGTCCGCGCCGGCCGGCCGCTGCCGGCCCCGTCCGGGCTGGTGCCGATGGGACCGCCGGCGCCGCCGATCGCGCCCGCCGCCGGACCACCACCGGCCCTGGTGCCGGGGCCCCGCGCTCCCGGGCCGATGAGCATGCCGGGCAACCTGCGTGCGGCCGGCCCGGCCGGCATGCCGCCGGGCGGCGGCTTCGCCGCCTGGCCGCCGGCACCGCCCAGGCGCAGCCGCGCGCCGCTGTGGGTGCTACTGGCCGTGCTGGCCGTCGCGCTGCTCGCGATCGGCGTGTGGGGAGTACGTGCCGCGATGCAGTCCGGGAGTGCCAAGCCGCCGCCGTCCGCGCCGCGCGGGTCGGGCGCGGCGCCGGCGCACCAGGCGTGGACCACCCGGCCGGGCGCCGGCTACCGGCTTGCCGCGCGGCCCGCCGACTCGCCAGCATCGACCGCCGAGCACCCGACGGTGGAGGTGGAAGCCAACGAGTACCTGGACCGCTCGGTGCGGGCCGGGAGCCTCACGCTCGCCATGAACTCCTGCGGCGGCACCGACGCGGTGCCGGGTGGTCCACGGGACCGGGTGACCAGGGGGGTAACGACGGCCCGCGGCGCGCCGATCGCTTCCGGGGCGGCGGTCGGGTGCGGAACAGGCGAATCGACCGGCTGAGCCTGTCCGGCCTGACGGCGAGCAGCAGGCATGATGAGATGACGTTGACGAGGAGCGGGACGACGCACCGATGAGCACTCCGCGACTGCTCTCCAACCGCTACGAGCTGGGCGAGACACTCGGCTATGGCGGCATGTCCGAGGTCCACCGGGGCAGGGACGTTCGCCTCGGCCGGGAGGTCGCGGTCAAGGTGCTGCGCGCCGATCTCGCCAGGGACCCCCAGTTCCAGGAGCGGTTTCGCCGCGAGGCGCAGAACGCCGCCGCGCTGAACCACCCGGCCATCGTCGCCGTCTACGACACCGGTGAGACGAAGACCGAGTACGGCCCGCTGCCCTACATCGTCATGGAGTACGTGGACGGGCGGACGCTGCGGGACATCGTCAAGACGCAGGGACCGCTCTCCGGCAAGCGAGCCATGGAGATCATGGCCGACGTGTGCGCCGCGCTGGACTTCAGCCACCGGCACGGCATCGTGCACCGGGACGTCAAACCGGCCAATGTGATGATCACCCGGACCGGCGCGGTCAAGGTGATGGACTTCGGCATCGCCCGGGCGGTGGCCGACGGTCAGGCGTCCGTGACCCAGACCGCGGCGGTCATCGGTACCGCGCAGTACCTCTCGCCGGAGCAGGCCCGTGGCGAGGCGGTGGACGCGCGCAGCGACGTCTACGCCGCCGGTTGCGTGCTCTTCGAGCTGCTCACCGGGGAGCCCCCGTTCACGGGGGACTCCCCCGTGGCGGTGGCCTACCAGCACGTCCGGGAGGAACCCAAGCCGCCGTCCTCGCTGAACCCGCAGGTCACCCCGGCGCTGGACGCGATAGCGCTGAAGGCGCTGTCGAAGAACCCGGCGAACCGCTACCAGTCGGCCGCGGAGATGCGGGCCGACCTGGTGCGCGTGCTGTCCGGGCAGCGACCGGCCGCGCCGATGGTGATGACCGAGGCGGACCGCACCTCGATCCTCGGCGGCGGCCCCGGCCCGACCGAGGTGATGCCCTCCGGTGGCGGTCGGCACCGCCAGGAGAGCGTGGCCGACGGCGGGTACGGCGACGGCGGCGACGGGCGAGGGGGCAGACGCCGCGGCTGGATGATCGCGGGCGTCGTCGTGCTGTGCCTCGCGGTGCTCGCGCTGGCCGCCTGGCTGACCACCAACCTGCTGTCCGGCGGCGGCTCGTCGCAGGGAAACAAGACCTCCGTACCGGTCAACCTGGTCGGCATGACCAGCTCACAGGCCCGGTCCACGCTGACCGCGGCCGGCCTGAAGATGAACCAGGTGAGCGTGCCCTGCCAGCCGGACGCCAGCGGCAGGGCGCCGTGCGGCCAGGACCAGGTCGACCGCGTGCTGGCCGACGGGATCGATCCGCCACCGGGCACCCAGGTGGACAAGGGCAGCACGGTCAACGTCCGCGTCGGGGTCAGTCCACAGCCGGTCGCCGTGCCCGACCTGACCGGCATGACGGTCCCCGAGGCGCAGGCCGCCCTGGCCGACAAGCACCTCCAGCTCGGGCAGAACGTCCAGCAGCAAGTCACCGACGACGCCACGAAGATCGGCAAGGTGATCGACCAGACCCCGTCCCCCGGGCAGCAGATCGCCGCCGGCGGGACGGTCAGTATCACCATCGGCAAGGCCCCGGACCTGGTCTTCGTCACCGACTACACCGGCCAGACGCAGGACGTGGCCACCGCGAACCTGCAGGGCCTCGGGCTCAAGGTGGCCATCAAGACGGTGTCGTCGAACCAGCCCAAGGGCGTCGTCGTCGACCAGAACCCGAAGAACACCAAGGCGCAGAAGGGCAGCACCGTCCAGCTCCTGGTGTCAAACGGCGACCAGCTGATCGTCATGCCCGACCTCACCCAGATGACGGTGGAGCAGGCGAAGGCGAAGCTGCAGTCGCTGGGTTGGGACGGCACGCTGCAGATCACCTTCATCCCGATCACCGACCTCACCCAGAACAACCGGATCGTGAGCCAGCAGCAGGCCCCGGGTACGCAGGTCGGCAAGGACTCCACGGTCAACGTGACGGTCGGCCGCTTCGGCGCGGCCACCTCGAGTACCTCGTCCGGCGGCTGATCGGGGCGAGGACCACGCGCCCGGAGCCCGCCCGCACCGATGGAAACGGGCATCGGGAACTAGCCACGCATATCGTTCGTTGAACCGAGCGACGGGAGATCCGGCTGCGTGGAGCCTCCGCAGCTCGGCCGCGCCAGAGCCGGGCGGCCGCCCGAGGGATCACCCGTCGGTACCCGCGCCGGTGGGCGCTCTCCACCATCCGCGCGGCCGTACGGACAACACGCCCCGAAACGCGGCCCGGCTCGTGTGGTTCCCCCTCCCGCCAGCCGTGGCCGACGCCGGAGAGTGATCGCGTAGAGCACCGACTCTCCCCGTGCTCCGCGTGGCTCCCCGGCAGACCCGCCGGCGGGCCGGGAAGCGCCCCCCACCATCTCGGTCCGCCGGTCGGGCCCCGCCCGACCGGGCGTCGATGAGCTTCCCGCCGTCAGTGCCGGAACCGCAGGTCAGACCGGCGGCTGCAGGCCCGGCAGGTGACCCTCGCCCGCGCAGGCGGGGCAGGGGCGGCCCGGGTTCACCGTGAACGGCGCACCTCCGCGCACGGCCAGCACCGGATCGGCGATCTCTCCCATGCCGCCGCAGAGGTGGCAGACGGTGTGCACCGTGCCACGCACCACCCCGGGCGCGAATCCCTCGTCCACGTCGCCGCCTCCGTCGTCGTCGGCGAACTCGCCGCCGGGGAAGTGGTCACCGGGGCGTTCCGCACCGCCGCGCCCCCGGCCACCGAATGCCTCGTCGAATGTGTCGGCCGCTTCGTCGGGCCGGTCGTCGCGGGGGAACTCGCCCGGACAGCCCTCGTTGGTCACAGAGTCCTCTGCTCAGGTACGTGCCGCTGCGGCGAGCTGGCGCATGCCGTGTGTCAGCTCGTCCACCAGCGCCTCGGGTACCCGGTACCCGCAGGCCGCCAACCAGTTGGCCAGCATCCGGTGCCCGCCCTCGGTGAGCACGGATTCGGGGTGGAACTGCACGCCCTCGACGGCCAGCTCCCGGTGCCGCATGGCCATCACCACGCCACCCTCGGTGCGCCCGGTGACCTCGAACTCCGCCGGCACGGTGTCCGCCCGGACGGCCAGCGAGTGGTACCGGGTGGCGGTGAACGGGCTGGGCAGCCCGGCCAGCACACCGCGCCCCTCGTGGTGCACCTGGCTGGTCTTGCCGTGCAGTAGCTCAGGCGCACGGTCCACCACGGCGCCCCAGGCGACGCCCATCGCCTGCAGGCCGAGGCACACCCCGAACACCGGGGTGCCGATCTCGGCGCAGTGCCGGATGACCGCAATGCTGCGGCCCGCGCGTTCCGGTGTGCCGGGACCGGGGCTGACCAGCACCCCGTCCGCCTCGCCCACCTCGGCGAGCTCCACCACGTCGTTGCGCCGAACCACCGGTTCGACGCCGAGCTGGGCGAGGTACTGCACGAGGTTGTAGACGAAGCTGTCGTAGTTGTCGACGACGAGCACGCGCATTGGCCCAGCGTAGCCTGCGGCGCCGATCCGAGACCTCCGCGTTGTCCACGAGCCGGTACGGCTCGGGTTTACCCGGTGGTCACCTGGTTGAACGGCAGCCGGGGCTCGACCCAGGGGAACACCACGAACAGCAGCAGCGCGATCACCGCCGCGGCCAGCAGTACCGCCTCGGCCACCCGCACGGCCAGCGGGCCGGGCAGGTGCCGCCAGATCCACCCGTACATCAGCTGGGCTCCCTCCCTTCCACGGCCCCGCGCCTGGTCATTGGGACTCCTTCAGCTCCGGCGGCACCTGGCCGGGGTTCTTCGGGTCCTTCGGGTACTGCTTGACCAGCACCGCGTGCACCACCAGCCGCTGCGCGGCGGAGAACTTCGGGTGGCAGGTGGTGAGGGTGAGCAGCGCGGCCTCCTGCCCCCTGCTCGGGATGATCCCGGGGTGGTGCGGCACCGGGGCGATCACGTCACTCTCGCTGGGCAGCACGATCTCCTGGCCCACCGTGTCGCCGTACAGCCCGCCCAGCGGGGAGACGCCCTTGCACTGCGGCTGGCTCGCCCTGCCCTGCTGCCAGGACTGCACCTCCTTCTTCATCGGCAGCACCCGGTAGACGAACCAGTCGGTCTGGGTCTCCACCACCACGGCGTCACAGGACTGCAGCAGGTCGAGGTCGTTGAACGGGGCACCCTTGCCGACCCGGTGGCCGGCGACCGCGAAGTTGCCGGGCTGGCCGGGCAACGCGGTGCCCTTGTAGTGGCCCGGGCCGATGTCCAGATCCTGGTCCGTGGTGCCCTCCACCAGGCTGAACACGTAGTCCGGGCCGAACGCCGGAATGTGCAGCTTGGCGAAGGCCCGGCCGTCGATCAGGCTGAAGTGGTCCTTGCGCCACTCGTCGTCCAACTCACTGGTGGCCGCGTGCTGCTTGCCCGCGGACAGCCAGTCGGTCACGTAGATCTCGTAGAAGACGAACAGCAGCACCACCATGCCCGCGGTGATGAGTAGCTCACCGAAGGTACGGACGGCCTTGCGCCCCGGCCCCTCCGGCGGTAGCTCGTCGAGGCGGTCGTCCTCGGGCGGCGGCGGGTCCAGCGGCGGGTCGGTGTAGCTCGGGATGACCTCGGTGGGCGGATCGGCCACCACCGTGCCCGACCGGCGGGCGATCACCTCGGTCGGTGCGTCGTGTGGGCGGGGCGAGGGGCGGGGCCGGTAGCCGCCGGCGTCTGGCCCGGCGCCGCTCATCCTCCCGCGGTCCGGCCCGGTCGGCCCGCCGGGGACCGCCCGAACGGCCGGCCGGGTGGGCGCGTCGGGGCGCGGCGCGGGACCACCGTTCCGCCCGCATGGCGGGGGCTGCGAACCCATCCCGTACCGCGATCCTGGCGGGCCGCCCGACGGTCTTCCCTGGTTCGGGACCGGCGGTTCGTTGCTCACCGGGGACCTCCTCCAGCCCTCGTCCGAAGGCCGCCGGACGCGCCGACGTCTCGCGCAGCCTAGACGGGGCCGTGTAGTGCTGGGGTGTAGCCCCCGACCTCACCGTGCCGGGGATCTACTGGTGGTTCGCGGAGCCGCCCGGTTACGTTAACGTGTTGGCGAGAGCGGTGGTTGCGAGTTCCCCGCCACCGACCGATTCACGCGAGGACAGCAATGCCGAAGTCGAAGGTCCGTAAGAAAACGGTATACACGCCACCGCCGGACCGGCGCACCCCGGTCAAGGCCAAGGCCGCCGGGCCCTCGCATCCGGTGTACATCGCCGTGATGCTCGGAATGATGCTGATCGGGTTGATCTGGCTGGTGGTGAACTACATCGCCGGGGACAAGATCAGCTTCATGAGCACGCTCGGCCCGTGGAACTTCGCCATCGGCTTCGCGTTCATGATCATCGGTCTGCTGATGACCATGCGCTGGCGCTGACCAGCCACGACCCAGCCGTGACCGGTGACCCGCTGTCGCCGGGCCGGCGCCGGGCAGCCTTCACACGCCGCGACGACGGCCCGGACGGTTCACCCGTCCGGGCCGTCACTCGTTTCGCGCCCGTTGGTCCGGGGTTCACCGGAGCGTCACGGAAGCACACGGCTGTAACTCATCCCCAGTGGGGACAACTTCTGTGGACAACTTTGCGCGATCTTGCACAAGGGCCGGTAGAGCGGCCCGACTGTCCACAGGCACACTCAAACGGCCGAGTGTCACCACTCTTCGCGACCGATCGACCACGCCAACCCGCCACGCTCAGCAACGAATCAGCGGGGACCTGAGCTGGCGCGCGGCGATCCGGGCCCGACCGCCGGCGACGCATGCGGGACACTCGGCCGGTGCAGCAGCGAACATGGTCCCCCCAGCCGCCGCTGGTTGCGCTGGGCTGGGTGCTGGCGGCCGCCGCGCTGGGCTGGCTGGTGGCCACCCCGGACCCGGCCGGCCGGCTGATGGCCGGGGTGGCCGCCGCGGCCCTCGGCCTGGCGGCGCTGTACGGCACGGTGGCCCGCCCCTGCCTGGTCGCCGACGCTGACGGGGTCGAGGTGCGCGGGCTGCATGGCGGCCGGCGCTGGGCGTGGCCCCAACTGGACGTGCGGGTGGTGCGCGTCCGCCGGCTCGGCCGGGAGGTGGCGCTGCTGGAACTCGACGGCTACGACCGGGACGGGGTGGAGCGGCTGGCCGTGCTCGGCCGGCTCGAACTCGGCGCCCACCCGGAGGAGGTGGCCGACGAGTTGTCCGCGCTGCGCCGCTGACCCGGGCAGCTACACCGCGCCGGCGAACTGCTGGTAGCGCAGCACGGTCAGGGCGACCAGCAGCACGGCCAGCGCGGCCACCGTGCCGGCCTGCCACACCGCGCGGTGCCGCGCCGGGGCGTACACCATCCCCGCGGTGGCCAGCGCGCCGACCACCAGACCGCCCAGGTGCCCGAGCAGCGAGATACCGGGGAGGGTGACGCTGATCACCACGTTCAGCGCGATCACGCCGAGCGCCGGCCCGGGGTTCAGCCGCAGCCGCACCGCGGCCACCGCGATCCCGCCCATCAGCCCGAACACCGCACCGGACGCGCCGGCCACCTGCTCCTGCGGCGCGCCGAACAGGAACACCGAGACCCCGCCGCCGAACAGCGAGACCAGGTACACCGCGATGAAGCGGAGCCGGCCGAGCACCAGTTCCAGATCCCGACCGATCACCCACAGCGCATACATGTTGAACGCCAGGTGCAGCGGGCCGTAGTGCAGGAATCCGGAGGTGGCCAGCCGCCACAGCTCGCCAGAGGCGACCGCGGGCGGCCACAGCGCCCACTCGGTGAACAGCCGGGCACCCGAGTTCGACACCACGCTGCCGGACTGCACCACGGTCAGCACGTAGACCAGCAGGTTCAGCCCGATCAGCGTGGGCACCACGAGCAGCCGCCTGCCGAGCGTGGCGCCGGCCACGGTGACCGGGCGCCGGGTGCTGCGCCGTCCCTCGTGCACGCAGTCGACGCACTGGTAGCCCACCGACGCCTCACGCAGGCACTCCGGGCACGCCGGCCGGCCGCAACGGGTGCAGCGCAGGCCGGTGGGACGCTCGGGGTGGCGCACACAGGTGGATAGGGGTGGGTGCGCCTGCACGTGGTTCCCCTGGCCGCCGGGCGGCCCGGGAGGGTTTTCGGTGGACACGCCGGGTCAGCCGCGCTCGATGCTGACGCGCTCGATGACGACGTCCTGCAGCGGGCGGTCACCGGGATCGGTCGCGGTCTGCCCGATGGCGTCCACCACGCCGCGCGATCGCTGGTCGGCGACCTCCCCGAAGATGGTGTGCTTGTAGTTCAGCCAGCCGGTGGGCACCAGCGTGATGAAGAACTGCGAGCCGTTGGTGTTCGGCCCCGCGTTCGCCATCGCCAGCAGGTACGGCCGGTTGAACTGCAGTTCGGGGTGGAACTCGTCGGCGAAGGAGTAGCCCGGTCCGCCGCGCCCGGTGCCGGTCGGGTCGCCACCCTGGATCATGAAGTCCTTGATCACGCGATGGAACACCGCACCGTCGTAGAACGGTCCCGTGCTCTCGCCCTTCGCGTTCGGCTGGGTGTACTGCCTGGTGCCCTCGGCGAGGCCGACGAAGTTACCCACCGTCTTGGGCGCGTGGTCCGGGAACAGGTTCAGCCGAATATCCCCCTGCGACGTGTGCAGGGTCGCGGTGACCTTCGTTCCGACAAGCGATCCGTTGCTGTCTGTCACACCGCCCATCGTGCCACCGCCCGTCTCGGTTCCCGAACGCGCACCACGATCGGCAGCGCGCCATCAGCGGAAACCCCGTCCAGGGGGCAGGATGGGAATGGCCAGAGGGTCACCCGTCGAGAGCTTCTGGAGCTGACGATGGACGAGGTCGAAGCCATGACCAGGGCCGGAGAGATGGTCGGTAGGGCCATGGGGACTGGTTTGCATGCCGTCCGCGTGCAGGCCGCCCGGGCCAGCCGGACCGGGGGCGCGGCCGCGGTGCGGGCCGCGCGGCGCGCCGAGCGGCGGCTCGCCGCGCGCGGCATCGCGCCAAGCCAGTTGCCGGACGTGCTGAGCGAGAGTGCGACCCGGGCCACCGAGCAGGCGGCGGCCACTGGTCGCCGGGCCCGCCGGAAACTCGCCAAGCGGACCGCGGGTGTTCGCGCCGACGCCGCGAAGCGGCGGGCCGAGCTTCTGCGCAGCGCCAAGGCGATGCGGAAGGAGGCCGCCAAGCAGGCGGCCGAGGCGCGTCGGCGGGCGAAGCGGGCCAAGCGGGACTACGCACTCCAGATCGGCCGGTCGCGGCGGCGCCGGTGGCCGTGGGTGCTCGGCGTGCTTGCCGCCGGCATAGGCGCGGTGCTGGTCGCGCTGTCCCGCCGACCGCAGGAAGTGCGGCTGGCTGACGTGAGCGAGGAGCCGCAGACGGTCGAGGGTGCGGAAACCGAGCAGCTGGCGCCGGAGCAGCGCGGCCCCGCCGCCGGTGAGACCACCGGCAGGCCACGGCACCAGCGGCGGCCCTGACCACGGCGCCCCGGGGCACCCGCCGCCGCCCACGCGGCGGGGAGTAAGCACGGCCCGAGGCCGGTGCACGCGATCGGGGCCGCGTGCACCGCATCCGCCTTGCTGCCCGGCGGCCTAGAGGGCCAGTGCGCTGATCACCTGCTCGGTGACCCGCCGTGCCTTGATGGTCTGCTTCTGGTTGGTGGTCACCACGATCGCCTCGCCGCCCTTGGCGACCGCGTACACCGCGCCGGAGTCGGTCGGCTGCGAGCCGCCCTGCCAGCCGCCGTCCAGGCTGGCCGGGTTTGACGTGCCGACCGGCGCGGCCTGGTCGACCAACCCCTTCGCCACCTTGGGGTCACCCACGTAGACCCGGGCAGTCAGCTGCAGGCCGCCGTCCGGACGGTAGAAGAAGCAGGCGGGGTGCGGCTGGTCGGCGGAGACCCGTACCTTGCCGACATGCTGACCGTTCGCTTCCGCGACGAACTCGGTCTGCAGGTAGGGGCACGGTCCGTTCGCGGTGGGCTGCGGCTGCGGCGGCAACGCGACCGGCGCGGCGGCGGGTGCCGGCTGGGCGGACGACTCGCCGGCCGGATGCGACCCGGTGAGGTTGCACGCCGCCGTGGCGAGCAGCGCCAGCAGCGATCCGGCGACCGGAACGACTCGCCTGGTGACCCGGCTGATCAACACATGCTCCCGTTACCGAATCTCGCCACGTCACCGTGTGCCCACGGCCGGTCAGCGGGCCAGGGAGGCAGCAGGTTATGCGACCAGGCCCCACGATGGCCCGGGAATTCGGCCGGCCCGGACGACCACTCCCGGTGTCCGGGCGGCGGTGTGAGGGGCACGCCCCCACAGCAGCGGTGAGCGAGCCCGGCCCGCATGTTGCGCGAACGGACCCACCCACTCGCGAGTGGAGACGAGGGGAATCGAACCCCTAACCCCCGCCTTGCAAAGGCGGTGCTCTGCCAATTGAGCTACGTCCCCCGGCGAGCGGGAGAAGCTCGTCCCGTCTCGCTCAGCTCTCGGTCGGAGCGGTGGCCTCGCGCCACAGGTCCGCCTCGGCCTTGGCCGAGCGGCTCCGGCGCACGAACAAGAGCACAGCCCCAGCCACAGCCGCGAGCACGAGAAGCTTCTTCACGTCCGTTCGCCTCCTAAAGCGGCGGGCCCAACACGTCAGCGAGCCGGGGCTTGCCCCGGGCGGGGTGTGGAGGCGGTACCCCCACAAAGCAGGGCGAGCGAACCTGTTCCGCGGATGACGCAAACCTGGATCGCTCGCTCGTGGGCCTAGCTGGACTCGAACCAGCGACCTCTTCGTTATCAGCGAAGCGCTCTAACCGTCTGAGCTATAGGCCCCCGGGGTGCGCCCGCAAGATTACCCCACCGCCCGGCGCACCCCAAACTCGGGTCGAGCCGGCGCTACTCCCGTTCGGACAGCGTCACCTCGAGGCCACCGGCCAGGTCAGCGGAAACGTTGTAGATGAAGGCGCTCACGGTGGCCAGCGCGGTGAACAGGATGATGTTGATCACGCCGACGACCGCGGCCACCCCGAACACCCTGCCGACACTGATCAGGTTCCCCGATGACCCCTCGGAGCCGCCCTGCACCAGGTCGTTGTAGGTGCCGTTGAGCTTGTCCCAGACGCCCATGCCGTCCAGCACGCCGTAGAGCACGCCGACGGCCACCATCCAGATGAAGAACATGGCCACCGACAGCACGCCGGCGAGCTTGAGCACCGACCACGGGTCCACCCGTTTCACCTGCAGGCTCGCCCGCCGCGGTCCGCGCCCGGGGCGCCGGGCGCTCGGCGCTGCGGTACCGGACCGGCCGGCGGGCGGGCCCAGGTTCACCGCGGTCCGTCCCGCGCCACCGGCCCCGTAGCTGGTCTGCGGGCCGCCGAACAGGTTGCCGGCGGCGGCGCCGACCACACCGGGCTGGTTCAGCGCCGGCTGGTTCACCACGGTGGCCTCCGGATCGAAGTCGCCCTGCCCAGCGCTCGGCTGCCCACCGGCCTGGCCGGCAGGCCGCGCACCGGGCTGCCCGACCGGCTGGCCCACCGCGGACTGGTCGCCCGCGGGAGCCTGCTGCTGGCTTGCGTTCTCGGCCACGTACTGCGCGTCGCTGGTCACCCGCTGCCACGGCGGCGGCACCGATGCGGCCGGGTCGGGGTACTCCTCCTGCTGCTCGTCCTGCTGCTGCCCGGTCCCGGCGGCCGGCTCCGCCGCGGCCGGCGGGACCGGCGTCTCCCGCTCGGTAGGCGGATCCGCCTGCGACTGCTGCTGGCTGGCCTGGGCCGGCTGCTCCTGACCGTCGGAACCCTCCGGGTGCTGCCCGGACTCCTGCCGGGCAGCCGCCGGTTCGGTCATCACCGAGGTTCGCTCCGCGTCGCTGCCGGCGCTGCGCTGCTGGTGTTCCGGCTTCTCCGGTGGAGTCACGAGCGCTTCCTTATTGGGTCGAAACGTCCAGGCTTACTTGGCGGTGTCGGTCGGCGCCCCCGTCACGGGGACGTCCGAAGGCTCATCGGCGTTGCGCGCCACCGCGACGAGCGTGGTGCCCTCACCGAGGTTCATCAGGCGCACCCCCTTGGTCTGCCGGCCGGCCTTCCGCACCTCGCTGGCCTGGGTCCGGATGACCCCGCCGGACGAGGTGATCGCGTACAGCTCATCATCCGCATGCACGATGAGAGCCCCCACCAGCGTGCCACGCCGGCGGTCGTGCTGAATGGTCAGCACACCCTTGCCGCCGCGGCCCTGCACCGGGTAGTCCTCGATCGGGGTGCGCTTGGCGTACCCGCCGTCCGTGGCGACCAGCACGAACGTGTCCCGCTGGACAACCCCCATGGCGAGCAGCTCGTCGCCGCCGTTGAACCGCATGCCCAGCACGCCCGAGGTGGCCCGGCCCATCGGCCGCAGCGTCTCGTCGTCGGCGTGGAACCTGATCGACTGGCCGCCGGCAGACACCAGCAGCAGGTCGTCGTCGGCGTGGCACAGCGCCGCCCCGACCAGCTCGTCGTCCTCCCGGAGGTTGATGCCGATCAGCCCGCCGGAGCGGCTGGAGTCGAAGTCGGCCAGCCGGCTCTTCTTCACCAGGCCCCTCTTGGTGGCCAGCACGAGGTACGGCGCCGCGTCGTAGTCCTTGATGTGGATGACCTGGGCGATGTGCTCGTCCGGCTGGAACGCCAGCAGGTTGGCCACGTGCTGGCCGCGGGCGCTGCGGTTGGCCTCGGGCAGCTCGAACGCCTTCGCCCGGTAGACCCGACCCTTGTTGGTGAAGAAAAGAATCCAGTCGTGTGTCGAGCAGACAAAGAAGTGCGCGACGATGTCGTCCTGCTTGAGCACCGCGCCCTGCACGCCCTTGCCGCCGCGCTTCTGCGCGCGGTAGAGGTCGGTCCGGGTGCGCTTCGCGTAGCCGGTGCGGGTGATGGTGACGACCACGTCCTCGACCGCGATCAGGTCCTCGATCGACACCTCGCCGTCGAACGGCACGATCCGGGTCCGCCGGTCGTCGCCGTGCTTCTCGACGATCTCCATCAGCTCGTCGCGGACGATGGAACGCTGCCGTTCCGGCCTGGCCAGGATGTCCTGCAGGTCGGCGATCTCCCGCTCGATCTCGGCCAGCTCATCGATGATCTTCTGACGCTCCAGGGCGGCCAGCCGGCGGAGCTGCATCTCCAGGATCGCGTTCGCCTGGATCTCGTCCACGTCGAGCAGTTCGATCAGGCCGGTGCGCGCCTCGTCAACCGTGGGCGAGCGGCGGATCAGCGCGATGGTCTCGTCGAGCATGTCCAGCGCCTTGACCAGGCCGCGCAGGATGTGCGCCCGCTCCTCCTTCTTGCGCAGGCGGTAGCGGGTACGCCGGACGATGACCTCGACCTGGTGGCGGACGTAGTGCCGGATGATCTGGTCCAGCCGCAGCGTGCGGGGCACCTGGTCGACCAGGGCCAGCATGTTGACCCCGAAGGTGGTCTGGAGCTGGGTGTGCTTGTAGAGGTTGTTCAGCACCACCTTGGCGACCGCGTCCCGCTTGAGCGTGACCACGATCCGCATGCCGCGCCGCCGGTTGGACTCGTCGGCGATGTCCGAGATCCCGGTGAGCTTCCCGTCCCGCACCAGCGCGGCGATGTTCTCCACCAGGTTGTCCGGGTTGACCTGGTAGGGCAGCTCGGTGACGACCAGGATGGTCCGCCCCTTGGCGTCCTCCTCCACGTCGACCACCGCACGCATGCGGATCGAGCCGCGGCCGGTGCGGTAGGCGTCCTCGATGCCCGAGGTGCCGAGGATCAGCCCGGAGGTCGGGAAGTCCGGACCCTTGATCCGCTGCATGAGCGCGGCGAGGGTCTCGTCCTCGGAGGCCTCCCAGTTCTCCAGCGCCCACACCACGCCGTCGGCGACCTCGCGCAGGTTGTGCGGCGGGATGTTGGTCGCCATCCCGACCGCGATCCCGTTACCGCCGTTGACCAGCAGGTTGGGGATACGCGCCGGCAGCACGTCCGGCTCGAGGGTGCGCCCGTCGTAGTTCGGCGAGAAGTCGACGGTCTCTTCCTCGATGTCGGCCAGCATGTGCATGGCCAACTGGGTGAGCCGGCACTCCGTGTACCGCATCGCGGCGGCCGGGTCGTTGCCCGGGGAGCCGAAGTTGCCCTGGCCGTCGACGAGCGGATAGCGCATCGACCACGGCTGGGCCAGACGGACCAGCGCGTCGTAGATCGCCGAGTCGCCGTGCGGGTGGTAGTTACCCATCACGTCGCCGACGACCCGGGCGCACTTGGAGTAGTTGCGGTCCGGGCGCAGCCCGGAGTCGAACATCGAGTAGAGGACGCGGCGGTGGACCGGCTTCAGCCCGTCGCGGACGTCCGGCAGCGCGCGACTCACGATGACGCTCATCGCGTAGTCGATGTAGGAGCGCTGCATCTCCTGCTGGATGTCGACCGGTTCGATGCGGTCGCCCTCGGGGGGGATGGTTTCAGTCACGACCGAGTTTTCCTTTCAAGCGCCCGCCGGGGATACGAGCGTCAGCGCCCTTGTTCTGAGCCACCGCAACTCGGGCAGATATGTCGTTTGTCGGCTGGGTTCCTTCCGGTGCCGTTACAGACCGGACACTGCTCCAAGGGGCTCACGGCGTCGTTCCCTTCATCCGTCGGCACCCACCAGTCCAATACGGACAAGGGGTTCACACGTCGAGAAAGCGGACGTCCTTGGCGTTGCGGGTGATGAAGGACCGGCGGGCCTCCACGTCCTCGCCCATCAGGACGCTGAACAGCTCGTCGGCGGTGGCCGCGTCGTCCAGCGTGACCTGGAGCAGGATCCGGTTGGCCGGGTCCATCGTGGTCTCCCACAGCTCCTCGGGGTTCATCTCGCCGAGGCCCTTGTACCGCTGGATGCCTTCTTCCTTGGGCAGCTTCTTGCCAGCGGCCTGGCCCTGCTCGAGCAGCCCGTCCCGCTCCCGGTCGGAGTAGGCGTACTCGGGGTCGCTGCGCTGCCACTTGATCTTGTACAGCGGCGGCTGGGCCAGGTAGACGTGCCCCTGCTCGACCAGCGGGCGCATGAACCGGAACAGCAGGGTGAGCAGCAGGGTACGGATGTGCTGGCCGTCCACGTCGGCGTCGGCCATCAGCACGATCTTGTGGTAGCGCAGCTTGCTGAGGTCGAACTCGTCATGGATCCCGGTGCCCAGCGCGGTGATCAGGCTCTGCACCTCGGTGTTCTTCAGCACCCGGTCCAGCCGAGCCTTCTCCACGTTGATGATCTTGCCGCGGATCGGCAGGATCGCCTGGAAACGCGAGTCCCGGCCGTCCTTGGCCGAGCCGCCCGCGGAGTCACCCTCCACGACGTAGAGCTCGCACTCCTCCGGGTTGGTGGACCGGCAGTCCTTGAGCTTGCCGGGCAGCCCGCCGATGTCCAGCGCGCCCTTGCGGCGCACCAGCTCCTTGGCCTTGCGCGCGGCGATCCGGGCCTGCGCGGAGGACACCGCCTTGCTGATGATCGCCTTGGCCTCGCTCGGGTTCCGGTCGAACCAGTCGGCCAGCCACTCGTTGCAGGTGGTCTGCACGAACGACTTGGCCTCGGTGTTGCCCAGCTTGGTCTTGGTCTGGCCCTCGAACTGCGGCTCCTTGAGCTTCACCGAGATGATCGCGGCCAGGCCCTCGCGGACGTCGTCTCCGGTGAGGTTGGTGTCCTTCTCCTTGAGCAGCCGCTTGTCCCGCGCGTAGGCGTTGATCACCCGGGTGAGCGCGGCGCGAAAGCCCTCCTCGTGGGTGCCGCCCTCGTGCGTGTTGATCGTGTTGGCGAAGGTGAACACCGACTCGCTGTAGCCGGTGTTCCACTGCATCGCCACCTCGACCTCGATGTTGTCCTCCTTGGCGGCGAACGAGATGACCTTGCGGTGCACCGCCTCGCGGGTGGCGTTGATGTGCCTGACGAAGTCCTCCAGGCCGCCCGGGTAGTGGAAGACGCGCTCGCGGACCGGGCCGGTCTCGGCGTCCTCCTCGACCTCCCCCGGCCGCTCGTCGCGCAGCACGATGGTCAGCCCCTTGTTGAGGAAGGCCATCTCCTGCAGCCGGCGGGCCACGGTCTCGGCGTTGAAGGTGGTGGTCTCGAAGATGTTCGGGTCGGGCCAGAAGGTCACCGTGGTACCGGTGCGCCTGGTGGTCTCGCCCTTGCGCAGCGGGTGCACCGGCTTGGAGTCCTCGTAGCGCTGCCGCCACACGTGCCCGCGCAGGTGGATCTCCACCTCCAGCGCGCTGGACAGCGCGTTCACCACGGACACGCCGACACCGTGCAGGCCGCCGGAGACCGCGTACGAGTCGCCGCCGAACTTGCCGCCGGCATGCAGCGTGGTGAGCACGACCTCCACGGCCGGTCGGTTCTCCACCGGGTGGGTGTCCACCGGGATGCCACGGCCGTCGTCGATCACCTGCACGCCGCCGTCCGCGCGCAGCACCACCTCGACCTTGGTCGCGTAGCCGGCCATCGCCTCGTCGACGGCGTTGTCCACCACCTCCCAGACGAGGTGGTGCAGGCCACGCTCACCAGTGGAGCCGATGTACATGCCAGGCCGCTTGCGGACGGCTTCGAGACCCTCGAGGACGGTGATGGACGACGCGGTGTACTCGTTCTTCTTGGCTGCCACGGGCCTCGGTCTCTCCTCAAGCCGACGGGGACCGCGGACGCGCCGCGCGGGGTCGCGGACGGTCACGCGGGTGTCGGCCTCGATTCTACTTGGCCATGGCTGCGGAAGTGGCCCAAGGACACCCCTAGAAAGCTCACAGACGGACGTAAACGGACCTGGACGAGTGCGGACGCTGGCGAGCGGGGTCCGCGCCGGCTGCGCGGACGGCGGGCGGTCGGGCGACGTTCGCCGAGGTCATCGCGGTCAGCCGTAGGTGTCGCGGGGACCCCGGCCGGGCACGTGCTTCGGGCCGAACCGCCAACTCGGCCCGGTCGGCCCCTGGATCTTCAGTCGCCTCACCACGTCCCTGCCGACCCCGGCGGCGATGCGGGCCAGCAGTTGCCGCTGTAGCAGCCGGAGCTGGGTGGCCCACGCCGTCGACGCCGCCTGCACGGTCAGCACCCCGTCCTGCAGGGACACCGGGCGAGCATGCTCGGCCACCTCGGCGCCGACCAGCCGGGACCAGTGGCCGAATACCTGACCACCGGCCAGCCGGTCGGTCCACCCGCGGTCCGCCGCGATCCGGGAGGCGATGCGGCCGAGCGGCTGCGGGTCCCTGTCGTCCGGCCGGGCGCCGGACCAGCCGCGGCGGCGCCGCGCCCCCCGCGGCGTGCCCCTGGCCGCCGAGGGGCGCCGGCCGCGTGCCCGGGCGGAGGCCCGCGCCGACTCCAGGGCCGCCCTGGCGAGGTCGGCGCCGCGGAGCTCCTGTTCGCCCGCTCCGGTGAGCGCAGCAGGCGTCGAGGTGTCTGAAATGTCGGACTCGGCGGGACGTTGCTCCCGCTGAGCGGCCGAGTTATCCACACCATCCACAGGGTTGTCCCCAGATGTGTTACTCGTCATAGCCGATCCGCTCACTCGTCGTCGCGGACCCGCCCGGCGGTCCCGCCCTTCCGCGGCCGTCACCCGGCACGGCTCACCTCGCCGTCGCGCACCTCGTACCGGGCACCGGCCAACTTCTCCGGGAGATCCTCCTCCACCGCGGCCGTTACCAGCACCTGCTCGGCCTCGGCGGCGACCTCCGCCAACCGTTCCCGGCGGCGGCGGTCCAGTTCGGCGAACACGTCGTCGAGCAGCAGCACCGGCTCGGTGCCCTCGCCGCGCAGCAGGTGGAACGCGCCGAGGCGCAGGGCCAGCGCGAACGACCACGACTCGCCGTGGCTGGCGTACCCGCGGGCCGGTGCCTCGCCCAGCACCAGTTCCAGCTCGTCGCGGTGCGGTCCGACCAGGCACACCCCGCGCTCCACCTCCTGGGCGCGGATCCGGCCCAACTCGGCGAGCAGCGCGTCGGCCAGCGCCTCCGGGTCGGCCCGCCCGCCGCCGGGGACGCCGTAGCCGTCGGGCAGCGCGGCACCCAGGGTGGACCGGTAGCGCACCTCCACCGGCCGGGACTCGGGCGCCACCCCCGCGTGGGCCGCGGCCACGTGCGGGCCGAGGTCGGCGACCAGGTCCAGCCGGGCGGCGAGCAGTTCGGCCCCGTGCCTGGCCAGGTGGCCGTCCCAGACGTCCAGGGTGGCCAGTTCCTCGCCCCGGGCCCCGGCCCGGCGGGCGGCGCCCGCCGTCTTCAGCAGCGCGCTGCGCTGCTTCAGCACCCGGTCGTAGTCGCCGCGGATCCCGGCGTACCGCGGGGAACGAGCGACCAGCAGCTCGTCCAGGAACCGCCGGCGCTCCGCGGGGTCGCCGCGGACCAGGGCGATGTCCTCGGGCGCGAACAGCACGGTGCGCAACACCCCGAGCACGTCACGGGGCCGGCCGACCGGGGCGCGGTTGATCCGCGCCCGGTTCGACTTCCCCGGGGTGATCTCCAGCTCGACCAGGAGTTCACGGCCCGCGTTGACCACCGCGGTGCGCACGATGGCCCGGGTGCTGCCGTGCCGGACCAGCGGGGCGTCGGTGGGCGCCCGGTGCGAGCCGAGGGTGGCCACGTACCCGATCGCCTCGATGAGGTTCGTCTTCCCCTGACCGTTGGCCCCGACCAGCACGCTGACTCCCGGCTCGAAGGTGAGGTCGGCGTGCGCCCACGAGCGGAAGTCGGTCACCTGGAGTTGCCGAACGTACACGGCGGAGTGGTCAGTGGTGTGTGCTGCCGGTGCCGGAGCTGGGGCCGGCGCGGTGCACGGCGTGCCCGCCGAACTGGTTCCGCAGCGCGGCCACGGCCTTCATCGCCGGCGAGTCCTCCTGGCGGGAGGCGAACCGGGCGAACAGCGCCGCCGAGATCACCGGCACCGGCACGGCGTGGTTGATGGCCTCCTCGACGGTCCAGCGGCCCTCGCCGGAATCCTCCACCCAGCCGGTCAGCCGCTCCAGCTCCGGGTCGTCCTCCAGCGCCTTGACCAGCAGGTCGAGCAGCCAGGACCGGACCACGGTGCCGCGGGTCCACGCCTTGAGCACACCCGGCACGTCCCGCACGAAGTCCGCGGCGGACAGCAGCTCGAAGCCCTCCGCGTAGGCCTGCATCAGGCCGTACTCGATGCCGTTGTGCACCATCTTGGCGAAGTGGCCGGCACCGATGTCCCCGGCGTGCGCGAAGCCCTCCTCGCGCGGCCCCTCGGGGCGGAGCGCGTCGAAGATCGGCATCGCCCGGTGCACCAGCGCCGCGTCACCGCCGACCATCAGCCCGTAGCCATTCTGCAGGCCCCACACCCCGCCGGAGACGCCGCAGTCCAGGTAGCCGATGCCCTTCTTGCCGAGCTCCGCGGCGTTGGCACGGTCGTCGGTGAACCGGGAGTTGCCGCCGTCGATCACCAGGTCGCCGGCCTCCAGCAGCTCGCAGAGCTCGGCGATGGTCTGCCGGGTGGGACCGCCGGCCGGCACCATCACCCAGACGATGCGCGGAGCGCCCAGCTTGCCGACCATGTCGGCCAGCGACGAGGAGTCGCTCACGTCCGGGTTGCGGTCGTAGCCGACCACCTCGTGGCCGGCTCGGCGCAACCGCTCCCGCATGTTGAAGCCCATCTTGCCCAGGCCGACGAGTCCGAGCTGCACGATCGCTGTCCTCCCGTTCGAGCGAGCCCACCGCCGCGGGAGCGGCCGCAGCGGGGCGCCGGTGTTGCCGCTGGTCAGCCGGGCAGCCGCACCGGCATCAGCAGGTAGAGGTAGCCCTCGACGACGTTGCCTTCCTCGTCCGCCGGCTTGATCAGCGCCGGCCGGCTCGGCGTGGTGAACGACACGTGGGCGCGGTTGGCGCGCACGGCGCCCAGCCCGTCGAGCAGGTAGCCGGGGTTGAACGCGATCACCACCGGTTCGCCGGTGAACTCGACCGGCAGCTCCTCCTCGGCGCTGCCCTCGTCGTCGCCGCCGGCGGACAGTCGCAGGGTGCTCTCGTTGAACTCCAGCCTCACCTGCGTTCCACGCTCGGCGACCAGGGAAACCCGCTTGATCGCCTCGACCAGCGGGGCCACCTCGACCACCGCGGTGGCGCTGTGCTCGCTGGGCAGCAGCTGGCGGTACTTCGGGAACTCGGCGTCCAGCAGCCGGCTGGTGGTGCGGCGGCCGGCGCCGGACAGGCCGAGCAGGCCGTCGCCGGAGGCCAGCGACAGCTCGACCTTGGTGCCCGAGGCGCCCAGCGTCCTCGCCGCGTCGGCCAGCGTGCGCGCCGGTACCAGCACGGCGGTCTCGCTCACCTCGGCCGAGGGCTGCCAGGCGAACTCGCGCATGGCCAGCCGGAACCGGTCGGTGGCCACCAGGGTGAGCTTGTCCGCGGCGAGTTCCAGCCGGACGCCCGTGAGCATGGGCAGCGTGTCGTCCTTGCCCGCGGCGACCGCCACCTGGCCGACCGCCTCGCTGAACACCTCGCCGGCGAGTTCGCCGACGACCTGCGGCATGGCCGGCAGCTGCGGGTAGTCCTCCACCGGCATGGTGGGCAGGCTGAACCGGGCGTTGCCACAGGTGATCGACATGCGGGCGCCGTCGACCGAGATCTCCACCGGATGGTTGGGCAACGACTTGGTGATGTCCGCCAGCAGCCGGCCGGAGACCAGCGCCCGGCCGCCGTCGGCGACCGTGGCAGGAACGCCAACGGTGGCCGACACCTCGTAGTCGAACGCGGAGATGGTCAGCGGCTCGTCGGTGTCTCCGGCCCCGGAGCCGGCATCGAGCAGCACCCCGCCGAGCACCGGCACGGGCGGTCGGGACGGCAGGCTGCGCGCGACCCAGGCGACGGCGTCGGCAAGGCCGTCACGCTCGACGCGGATCTTCATGGGGCGTCCTTTCGTGTTCGGCACGACCCAACAGGCGGGGCGGATGGTTCCGCGCGGCGGAGGTGGCAGCAGCGGGAGGGCCCGGATGGGTCCTGCGGCGGTCGGCTGTCCCGGCGCGGCTGCTCCACCGTAGAGCGTGCGCCGCCCCGGCGTCATCTCGGGGCGGCAACCGCGTGGCGCGTCGCGGCGCCCGCCATCCCCAGCTTCGGCTATCGCCTGTTCTTGGTTTGTTCATCTCCTCGAAGGAGAAAACCAGTGCCAGTAGTAGGGGCTGTGGGCGGTGTGGACAGCGGCTGTTTGGGCTGGTCGGGTGAGGCTGCCCGGTGTGGACATACCCGGGGGACGAGCGGTGGACAGCTCGGGCCGGCGGTGGAGAACTCGGCGGCGTCCCGGCTCCATCCACAGTGTTCCCCAGCTGTCCACAGTTCCATCCCCAGATGCGCGGCCGTTCGTACCCAGGTCCTGCACAGGGTGAGTGCGGTGTGGATCTTCGCGGAAGCCCCCTGATCAGTGATGTGTGGACGGCGGGTTTTCCGCTGCTTTTGCTTTCTGCTGGGACGTGCGGGTCGGACCGCTCGGGGTCAACAGAAAGGGTGTCGGTGTTCGCGGCGGCGGCTGGGTGGCGGTGTGCCGACCCCCGGCCGCCGGGCCGGGCGGTTTCTCTGGGGAGGCTCGGTCCCGCCCGTGGGGGTGCCCAGAAAGTTCGCCGGCGCCGCGCCGGGTTTCTGTGTGACGGGGTCGGTCGGGCGGAGCGGGCGGAACAGAAAGGGTGGGCGCGCGCGGCGAGGGTCACCACACCGGGGGGACAGGTGAGCGCAACAGAAAACCCCGCGAACCGGAAGGCGGTCGCGGGGCCTCGGATGGCGAACCGAGCGGCGCTCAGACGCCCCCGCGGGCGCGCTGCTTGATCCGCGCGGTCAGCTCCTGCACCTGGTCGTAGATGCGGCGCCGCTCAGCCATCTCCTTGCGGATCTTCTTGTCCGCGTGCATAACCGTGGTGTGGTCGCGGCCGCCGAAGGTCTGCCCGATCTTGGGCAGGGAGAGGTCGGTGAGCTCGCGGCAGAGGTACATGGAGATCTGCCGGGCCTGGGCCATGCCCTTGGACCGGCCGGGACCGCAGAGGTCCTCGATGGTCACCCCGAAGTACTCGGCGGTGATCGCCATGATGGTGGAGGCGGTGATCTCCGGCGCCTGCGAGTCGGGGATGAGGTCGCGCAGCACGATCTCGGCGAGCTGCACGTCCACCGGCTGCCTGTTGAGCGAGGCGAACGCGGTGACCCGGATTAACGCGCCCTCGAGCTCCCGGATGTTGCGTTCGATCCGGGCCGCGATGAACTCCAGCACCTCGGCCGGGGCGTTGAGCTTGTCCTGCGCCGCCTTCTTGCGCAGGATCGCGATCCGGGTCTCCAGCTCGGGCGGCTGGATGTCGGTGATCAATCCCCACTCGAACCGGGTGCGCAGCCGGTCCTCCAGGGTCTCCAGGCGCTTGGGCGGCCGATCCGAGGAGACCACGATCTGCTTGTTGGCGTTGTGCAGCGTGTTGAAGGTGTGGAAGAACTCCTCCTGGGTTCCCTCCTTGCCCTCCAGGAACTGGATGTCGTCGACGAGCAGCACGTCGATGTCCCGGTAGCGGCGCTGGAAGGCGACCTTGCGGTCGTCCCGCAGGGAGTTGATGAAGTCGTTGGTGAACTCCTCGGTGGAGACGTAGCGCACCCGCATGCCGGGGAAGAGGCGCTGGGCGTAGTGGCCGACCGCGTGCAGCAGGTGCGTCTTGCCCAGCCCGGACTCGCCCCAGATGAACAGCGGGTTGTACGCGCGGGCGGGCGCCTCGGCCACTGCGACCGCCGCCGCGTGGGCGAACCTGTTCGAGGCGCCGATCACGAACGTGTCGAAGGTGTACTTCTCGTTCAGCCGGCTCTGCGCACTCGGTGGCCGCGCCGGCGCGGTGAACGGTTGGCCGCTGGGTGGCCGCTGGCCGCCGAAGGTGGGCCAGATCTCGTGGACGGTGGCCAGCGCCTCACGCTCCTCGTCCACCTCGTCCTCGGTCTCGCCGCTGCCGGCGTTTTCCTCGGCGGGCGCGGAGGTGGTAGGCGCGGTGCCGGCGGTCTCGCCGGTGCCGGTGGCGCGGGTCGGCTGGCTCGAGCCGTCGTGGCCGGGGGCCGCCGCGCCGGGACCGACGCCGGGGGCGAAGTTGGGTAGCCCGCTCATCCCGGTCCCGGTGGCCGCCGGGCTGGGGGTCGGCGGCGGCAGCGACTCGATGGAGTCGACCTTGACGGCGAGCGACACGGGGCGGTCCAGTCGCCGGGACAGCGCCGCGGTGATCGGTTCCCGGAGTACGCGCTCGATGGCGTCCTTGGCGAACTCGCTCGGCGCGGCGAGCAGCGCGGTGCCGTCGAGTAACCCGATCGGGCGGGTGACCCGCATCCAGGCGCGCTGCAGCGGGGAGAGGGTGCCGGCGGACAACTCCTCGACGACCTGCTCCCACACAAAGCCAAGCTCGGCCTGGTGGTCGGACACCTCGGCGCTCCCCTCCCCTCCGTTGGCCCATGGCTCACCGCCGCGGTGGACACCGTGCCGGGGCCTCCGGTGGCATGCGGCGCCTCACCACGTGGACACCGACGGCAGGCATCCACAGGGTTGTCCACAACTGTGCACGAAGGCGCGCCGCGACGCAGCAGAACCCCCGTAGATGCAACGTACCGAGCGACCGGGAACCGGCTCCCGCTGCCCCAGGCTCCTCGGCCCGGAACCGTGGAGGGGCACGCTAACAAGGGGCGTGGCTTGTCACAAGACGCCGAAGGTCACGACTACACCGAAGGGGGTTGACCTCCCGAAACGGGGGCGAGGCATGCCCCGAGTTTGAGAACGGGATGCACGCTGCGTACTCTCGTATGGTCTCCCGCTGGTGCCGGGCTTGTTTGGTGTGCCCGCACCAAGCCGATCCAGCCCGCACTGCCGGACGCTGGCAGGGGACACGCCTTACAGACCTGCTTGGTAGTCAGCACCGGGAGTTCCGCCGTGAGCAAGGGCAAGCGCACCTTCCAGCCCAACAACCGTCGTCGCGCCAGGACCCACGGGTTCCGGCTGCGCATGCGGACCCGTGCGGGCCGCGCCATCCTGGCTGCTCGGCGCCGCAAGGGTCGCGCTCGGCTGTCCGCCTGACCCCTGTCGTGCCGTGCTCCCCGCGGCCGCCCGGCTCACCCGCAGCCAGGACTTCGGTCTGGTGATCCGCCGAGGTCGCCGAGCCGGGCGACCCCGGCTGGTGGTGCACGCGCTGATGGATGGTGGTCAGCGGGCTGGGATCCGCTCGTCGTCGCCCACCCGCGGTCGGGGTAGCCCGCCGCGGGTGGGCTTCGTCGTGAGCAAGGCCGTCGGCAACGCGGTGGTCCGGCACCGGGTGGCCCGGCGGCTGCGGCACCTGATGCGCGATCGGCTCGCCGCCCTGCCGGAGGGCACCGACCTGGTGGTTCGCGCTCTGCCCCCGTCGGCTGACGCGACCAGCCGGGACCTCGGTGCGGACCTGGACGCCACGCTGCGCCGGCTCCGGCTGCTCTCCCCCGCCGAGAACGGCGGCGATGCGCGGTGACGGCCTCGGCTCGGTCGGGCGCCGCGCGGTCCAGCCCCGCGGCGTGGCTCCTGGTGCAGCCGGTCCGGTTCTACCGGCGGTGGATCTCCCCCCTGCTGCCGCCAAGCTGCCGGTTCTATCCAAGCTGCAGCACCTACGCGGTGGAGGCGTTGACCACCCACGGCGCGCTGCGCGGCTCGTGGCTGACCGTGCGCCGCCTGTTGCGCTGTGGACCCTGGCACCCTGGAGGTCTGGACCCAGTTCCGCCAGCGCGCACCCGAGTGGCCGGGCAATCGGGTGCGGGTTCGGACCAGGCTCACCACACCCCGGCTGAGGAGTAGCTCCGTGCTCAACTTCATCTACTACCCCGTGTCGGCCATCCTCTGGTTCTGGCACAAGGTGTTCGGCGTCTGGCTGCACCTCGGTGCCACCAGCGGCATCGCATGGGCGCTCTCGGTGGTCTTCCTGGTCTTCACCCTGCGGGCGCTGCTGTTCAAGCCGTTCGTGGGGCAGGTCCGCTCGATGCGGAAGATGCAGGAGTTCGCTCCGGAGATCAAGCGGCTGCAGAAGAAGTACGCGAACGACAAGCAGAAGCTCGCCCAGGAGATGCAGAAGCTGCAGTCCGAGCACGGCGTCAACCCGCTGGGCGGCTGCCTACCGGTCCTCGTGCAGGTGCCGGTGTTCATCGGCCTGTACCACGTGCTGCGCTCGTTCAACCGCCCCGGGTGGAGCTACGAGGCGAACGCGCACACGGCGAACTACTTCTTCAGCGCCGACGAGGTGAAGACCTTCCTGGACGCGCGGCTCTTCGGCGTGCCGCTGTCCTCCTACATCATCGAGCCGCAGCAGCAACTCGACGCCTTCGGCGGCCACATCGACCGGTTCAACGTCATCCTGGTGGCCATTCCGCTGATGATCGTGGCGAGCATCGCCACCCACTTCACCGCGCGGCACTCGGTGGCCAGGCAGACCGAGGCGGCGATGGCCAATCCGCAGACCGCGATCATGAACAAGCTGACCGTATGGGTCTTCCCGCTCGGTGTTCTGGTCGGTGGCGCGTTCCTGCCGATCGCGATCCTGCTCTACTGGCTGAGCAACAACGGCTGGACGCTGGGCCAGCAGTACGTCGTGTACCGCACGATCGACCGCGAGGAGCAGGAGAAGAAGGCGGTCGCCAGCGAGAAGCGGCAGGCGCTCGCACCGAAGCCCGGCCAGAAGCCGACGGCGCCCAAGGGCGGCAAGCGCCCGGAATCCGGCAAGGCGAACCCCAAGACAACCACCGAGACCGCCGCCTCCGACTCCGGCACGACGGCCAGCACGTCGAGCACGTCGGCTACGTCGAGCAACGGACGAGCGCGCGCCGAGTCCGGTGAGGTCCCCGGCCTGACCTCAGGCCGTGCCCGAAGCAAGAAGCAGGGCCGCAAGCGTCGCTGAGGGCCGCGGTCCTGGAGAGGAGACATGGTGTCGGAGACGTTGCAGGCGACCGGCGCTGAGCAGGAAGCCGAGCAGGCGGAACGGGAGGCGCCCGACCAGGACGTCGACCGCGGTGGCGAGCGGTCCTCGGACAGTGAGGACCTTCTGGTCCGGGAGGGCGACATCGCGGGTGACTACCTGGAGCGGCTGCTCGACCTGCTGGACTACGACGGGGACATCGATCTCGATGTCGAGGCCGGCCGCGCCGTGGTGAGCATCGACGGCGGTGACGATCTGGAGAAGCTGGTCGGCCCGCGTGGCTCGGTGCTCGAGGCGTTGCAGGAGTTGACCAGGCTCGCGGTGCAGCAGGAGACCGGCGTGCGGAGTCGGCTGATGCTGGACATCGCCCGCTGGCGGGAGAGCCGACGGGCCGAGTTGGCCGAGATCGGGCGAGCCAACGCGGACAAGGTTCTCGCCTCGGGGCAGCCGGTGAAGCTCCAGCCGATGACGCCGTTCGAGCGCAAAGTGGTGCACGACTCGATCGCGGCGATCGAGGGTGTGCACAGTGAGAGCGAGGGCGAGGAGCCCCATCGTCGGGTGGTGGTCTTCCCGGCCGACTGACCGGTACCGGCCCGAACCGAAGCCCCACGGCGCGGCGCGCTCCCCGGAGCGCGCCGCGCCGTCGTTTCCGACTTCGACGCGTTTCTGGCGCGGCCGGTCGTCGCTCCCGTCGTGACGAACGGTCCGACCGTGCGGCCCGTGTGGTACCTCTGGGAGGACGTGGCTTCTGGATCTTTACCGGCCCTGGTCCGGACTCCTCCGCCGAGTGCTCCGCGATCCCGCGCTCGCGATCACTGTTGACGTCTGCGACACGACGACCAGAGTTGTCCGGGAGGTCATCGCGCACGGCACCGGGAGGTGCTTCCATTCGACGCGCCACGGGGAAGGCGGATGCTCCGCCGCTACCGGCACCGCCTCTGTGCCGCCACTCCCGTTGCCCGCGCCGGGGAGCCGGTCCCTGGGCTGGCGTCTTGGGTTCGCGATGGCCGTCGTGGTGCACGGCCGACGGGGTTGGATATCCGTGGGGTCAGGCGCGGCCGGCGCTGTGAGCGGGTGGCGGCCGCCGGCCTTGGCGGCGACGGGACAGGTGTTGTCGCGTACGCGCTCCGTTTCACGTGGAACGTCTCCGGTGGGTGGTGACCGCGCGGTGGTGAGGCAACCCATGCCTGCGGCGTGGCGCCGATCCGTGCTCGGGCCACGCGGCGCGAAGCCGTGGGTCGCGGCGAGGACGGTGACCGCGCGATGGCGAGGTGGCCCTCGTGTCCCCGGCGAGGTGAGACGAACTGATCCCACCGGAGGCGCCGCCGAGGCGGCAGGGCGGCCCCTTCGCGTCACGGCCCGTGGCGCCGGACCTGACGATGGACACGAGCGGTTCCTCCGGGTCGACGGCGGTGTGGTCGGGTGCGCACGGCGTGGTTCCGGTTGTCGGCGCCGGCGGCGATGACATTCCGAGTCGGCGGCTTGGTCTCGAGGCGACCCATCGTGAGAGAGCTGCCGGTTAGTTCGATCCGCGCTGAGGCGCGCAACGCGACGGCGCCGGTTTCACGTGGAACACGGGCGTCCCGGCTACCGCGCGCCCGGTAGACGGCGCGGCGTCACAGCCCGGCGCGGCGGCCCGCACCTGGTGGTGTGCCGGCGGTGGCGTTCTGTCCGGTCGCCGTGTGACGGCTGAGCAACGTTTGCCCGACCCGAAAGTCGCGACCCGAGGGTCATGCGGCACGCTTGTCGTCGGGGACATCGAACCGCCCGTGCCGAAGGAATCGCGGTGCCCGGGTTCGCGGCGATTGCTCGCAGGAACCACATGCGCCGACCGGATCGGCATGGTTTCACGTGGAACGGCGAAGACGGACGGGAAGCATGACGCAGTCGGGAGCGCACGGCGGCGCCCGGGCCGTGCCCGCGCCACCGGAGGGGGCCGACCGGGTGTTCGGCGCGAACCTACCCACGGCGGTCCGATTCGCCGAGATGCTCGCCGAGCACGGGGTGGACCGCGGCCTGATCGGTCCGCGCGAGGTGGACCGGCTGTGGGACCGGCACCTGCTGAACTCCGCGGTGATCGCGGAGTTGCTACCGGAGCACAGCCGGGTCGTCGACGTAGGCTCTGGTGCGGGCCTCCCGGGTATCCCGCTGCTGATCGCGCGGCCGGATCTCGGCGTCACCCTGCTGGAGCCGATGGCGCGGCGGGTGGCGTGGCTCAACGAGGTGGTCGATCGGTTGGGGCTGCGCGCATCGGTGATCCGCGGCCGGGCTGAGGAGGTCGACGTGCGGCAGCGGCTGCGCGGTTGCGATGCGGTCACCGCGCGCGCCGTCGCGCCGCTCAGTCGGCTGGCCACCTGGTGCCTTCCCCTGCTTCGTCCCGGCGGCACGCTGCTGGCGCTGAAGGGAGCGAGCGCCGAGGAGGAGCTCGCGCGGGACGCGGACTCCGTGCTTCGTGCCGGAGGGTGTCGAGGGCGGATCGTGACCTGTGGAGTTGACGTGATGGACGTGCCGACCACTGTGGTGCTCATCGAGCGGGAGAACTCGCCAAGACATCATGACGGCATGCGCCCCAGAAGGAAGGATCGGTGAGCGTGCACCCCGAGGCGCAGAACGGAGCGGCCCATGTTCCACGTGAAACCACACTCTCCGACGCAGATCATGGCGCTGGGGCCGGCGCCGTCCCGACCGAGGATCTGGAGGACCACGTGAACGCGGGCACCACCGACACCGGCGTGGCGAGCGAGCTGCCCTGGACGCCGATCGCTGAGGAGGCCGAACGAGCCACCAAGGTTCTCCATCCCGAGGATCTGCGGCTGCCCCGTCCGAGGCGTCGCCGCGTGCTGACGGTGGCGAACCAGAAGGGCGGCGTGGGCAAGACGACCAGCGCGGTGAACCTGGCCGCCGCGCTCGCGCTACACGGGCTCAAGGTGGTCGTCATCGATCTCGACCCGCAGGGGAACGCGAGCACCGCGCTCGGCGTCGAGCACCGTTCGGGTACGCCGTCGGTCTATGAGGTGTTGCTGGGCGAGATCTCGCTCGCGGACGCCGCCGCGGTCAGCAACCAGTCGGACAACCTGCTCTGCGTGCCGGCCACCATCGACCTGGCTGGTGCCGAGATCGAGTTGGTCTCCATGGTGGCCAGGGAGTCCCGCCTCAAGGAGGCGTTGACTTCCGAGGCGCTGGACGAGCTGAGCCCCGACTACGTGTTCATCGACTGCCCGCCGTCACTGGGGCTGCTCACCGTCAACGCGATGGTGGCTGCCCAGGAGGTGCTGATCCCCATCCAGTGCGAGTACTACGCCCTGGAGGGGTTGAGCCAGCTCCTCCGCAACATCGAGCTGGTCCAGTCGCACCTCAATCCGTCGCTGGAGATCACCACGATCCTGCTCACGATGTACGACGGCCGCACCAAGTTGGCCGACCAGGTGACCGCCGAGGTGCGCGGGCACTTCGGCGACACGGCCCTCCGGACCGTCATTCCGCGCAGCGTGAAGGTGTCCGAGGCGCCCGGCTTCGGGCAGACGGTACTCACCTACGACCCCGGCTCGCGGGGCGCGATGAGTTACCTCGACGCCGCCAAGGAGATCGCCGAGCGGGGCGCCAGAAGGGAGACTTCCTGATGCTTTGGTCGAACCGCGGGATCTACGTTGACCGCGGCGCGCGCAGGGGCCTCGAATCGGCGGAAAAGGAGACGGCGTGAGCGAGCGGAAGGGGGGACTCGGGCGCGGCCTGGCGGCGCTGATTCCGAGCGGTCCGGCGGAGCCGGCTGGTGGGGCGGTGGCCGCGATCAGGGTGCCGTCGCGCGGCCAGGGCGACGGCCGGGCGAGCGAGGACGGCGGCACGGTTGCCGGCGCGGTGTACCGCGAGGTTCCGGTCAACGCGATCAAGACCAACCCGAAGCAGCCGAGGCAGGTCTTCGACGAGGAGGCGCTTGCCGAGCTCGAACACTCGATCCGCGAGTTCGGCCTGATGCAGCCGATCGTGGTGCGCGAGCTGGATGCCGGTCAGTACCAGCTGATCATGGGCGAGCGGCGCTGGCGGGCCGCCGAGCGCGCCGGGATGGATCGCATCCCGGCGATCGTCCGGCAGACTCCCGACGACGCCATGCTTCGCGACGCCCTGCTGGAGAACATCCACCGGGTCCAGCTCAACCCGCTCGAGGAGGCGGCGGCGTACCAGCAGTTGCTGGACGAGTTCGACGTGACGCACGAGGAGCTGGCCAGCCGGCTCGGTCGGAGCCGACCGGTGATCACCAACACGATCCGGCTGCTCCGGCTGCCCCTTCCGGTGCAGCGGCGGGTGGCTGCTGGCGTGCTGTCCGCGGGCCACGCCCGCGCGCTGCTCGGTGTCGAGGATCCCGGGGCGCAGGAGGAGCTGGCAGCGCGGATCGTCTCCGAGGGCCTGTCGGTGCGGGCGACCGAGGAGGCGGTGACGCTCGCGAAGCGGGAGGAGCCGGCCAAGCGCAAGGCGCCGGCGCGCAAGCCCATGCAGGCCCCTGGGTTGCAGGATCTCGCCGAGCGACTCTCGGACACCTTCGACACCCGGGTCAAGGTCGAACTCGGCCAGCGCAAGGGGCGCATCGTGGTCGAGTTCGGGTCCGTCGACGACCTGGAGCGGATCGTCGCGCTGATGGCGCCAAATACGGCAAAACGGATACGTACCAGCCCGGAATGATCATACCGGGGTCTTTTCGTCACGGTGACAACCCCGGTCGACCGCCTCGGTGGCGTCCTTCCGGCATGCCGGCGGGCGCCACCGAGGCCGGGTGACCGTCAGCGTGTGTCGTGGGCCACGGCCCGCTCGACCAGCGCCGCGAACACGTCGCCCAGCGAGCGGCCGGACGCCTCCACCGCCATCGGTAGCAGCGAGGTCTCGGTCAACCCTGGCGAGACGTTGACCTCCAAAAACTGCACCGTGCCGTCCGGCGCCACCACCGCGTCGGTTCGGGAGATATCGCGCAGTCCAAGTAGCCGGTGCGCGGCCACGGCGAGTTCGCCGACGGCCGCGGCGGTGGTGGGGTCTAGCCGGGCGGGCGCGTGGAACTCGGTGAGTCCGGCGGTGTATCGGGCGGTGTAGTCGTAGATGCCGCTGTCCGGCACGATCTCCACCGCCGGCAGCGGCTCGGGGCCTTCTGACCCCTCCAGCACGGTGACCGCCACCTCGACGCCGTCGACGAACCGCTCGGCGAGCACGGTCTCGCCGTAGGCGAGGCAGCCGACCATCGCCGCGGGCAACTCGCTCGCCTCCCGGACCACCCGGGCACCGAGCGCGGACCCACCCTGGTCCGGCTTGAGCACCATGGGCAGCCCGAGCCGGTCCACCATCGCGTCCAGCACGGCCTGCGCGCCCAACTCGCGGAAGGTGCTGTGCGGCAATACCACCCAGTCGGGGGTGCTCAGGCCGGCGCGGGCCAACTCGGCCTTGGCGCTGGGCTTGTCCCAGGCGCGCCGGCACGCCCGGGAGTCGCTGCCCACGAACGGCACACCGAGCATCTCCAGGACCGCCTGGATCGAGCCGTTCTCCCCCTCGCCGCCGTGCAGGGCGACCACCACGGCGTCCGGACGCTGCTCCCGCAGCCTGGCCAGCAGGCTCGCGTCGGCGTCCCACTCCTCCACCATGAGCCCGGTCGCCCGCAGGGCCGCGGACAGCCGGCGGCCCGACCGGAGGGACACCTCCCGCTCGTGCGACAGCCCGCCTGCGAGCACCGCCACCCAACGATCCGACACGCGTCGACTCCTCGCGATCCGCATCATGCGGCCCGCGCGCGACCCGCCAGGACCGCGCGGCGAGACCGAAGAACTCCTACCAGCGGACGATCATGCCGTGTCCGGGGACGGCGCCTGCGGCCCCGACACCTCCCGGCCGGGCACGCTGCCGAACGTACGGTACAGCTCGAGTTCGTCCTCCAGCACGTTCGCCAGCCGCCGCACACCCTCGCGGATCCGCTCCGGCGTCGGGTAGCAGTACGACAGCCGCATCTGCCTGCTCCCCAGCCGGTCGGCGTAGAAGCCAGTCCCGGAGGCGTACGCGACCCGCTGGGTGATCGCCCTGGGCAACATGGCCTTGGTGTCTACCCCCTCCGGGGCGGTGAGCCAGACGTAGAAGCCGCCGGTCGGTCTGGTCCAGGTACAACCCGGCGGCATGTGCTGTTCCAGCGCGCCGAGCATGGCGTCCCGCCGCTCACGGTACGCCTCGCGGTAGGTCTTGATCTGGCCCTTCCAGTCGTGCGTCGACAGGTAACGGGACACCACGAGCTGGTTGAACGTCGGCGGGCACAGGGTCGCGGACTCCGCGGCCAGCACCAGCTTCTCCCGCACCGCGTGCGGGGCCAGCGCCCAGCCCACCCGAAGCCCGGACGCGAAGGTCTTGGAGAAGGAGCCCAGGTAGACGACGTTGTCCGCGTCCATCGACCGCAGCGCGGGGTAGGTCTGCCCGTCGAAACCGAGCAGCCCGTACGGGTTGTCCTCGATCACCAGTACCTCGTGCTCGGCGCAGATGTCGAGGATCTCGGCGCGTCGCTCGGCGGCCAGGGTGACGCCGGCCGGGTTGTGGAAGTTCGGGATCGTGTACAGGAACTTCGGCCGCTGCCCACGCTCGACGGCCGTGACGATGGCCTCCCGCAACGCCTCCGGCACCAGCCCGGCGTCGTCCATGGTCACGTGCACCACGTTGGCCTGGTAGGCGGCGAACGAGCCGAGCGCGCCGACGTAGGACGGCCCCTCGGCGAGAACGACGTCACCCGGATCGCAGAAGATCCGGGTGACCATGTCCAGGGCCATCTGTGAGCCCACCGTGACGACCACGTCGTCGGGGTGGGCGGAGATCCCTTCCAGGGCCATGATCTCGCAGATCTGCTCGCGCAACTCGGGGACGCCCTGCGCGGACCCGTACTGCAGGGCGACCAGGCCGTCGCTGGCGATCAACTGGCCCACCTCAGCGGACAGCGACTCCAGCGGCAGTGCGGCCAGGTGCGGCATGCCGCCCGCCAGCGAGACGACCTCCGGCCGGCTGGCGACCGCGAAGAGCGCGCGGATCTCCGATGCCGTCATGCCCGCGGTCCGCCGCGCGTAGCGGCGCAGGTGCGGGTCGAGGCTGCGGGCGCCCTGACGGGCTGGTTGCGATCCGGGTGCGGTCATGCGCTGCTCCGACTTCGTTGCCGCCCACGGCAGCTAGCCGTGGTCGCGGTGCTGACGAGAGACGCCATCGCCGCCGTCACGGTACAAAGGAGGTCGGCGGGCTGGGCGACGCCTCCACGGTAGTGAGTGTCTCGGGGGTCTGCTCGGCTCCGGCTGGTAAGTGCTGGTAGATCGGTGGAGTGTAACGCGCGTCCCGATCGGGCGCGGCCGCTTCCCGGCCCCGGTCGGCGTGCCTAGACTCACGGTGGCCTGCGGGGACGCGGGCAATGCAGGCTGCGGGAGGTCAGGGGTGTCGCGACGCGTGGTGGGCGTCACGCTGGACAACCTGGATCACCTTCCCAGGCGGTGCCGGGGTTGCGTGTTCTGGGAGCTCGCGCCGCACATCAAGGACCAGGCCGAGGCGTTCGGGCAGACCGAACTGGAGAAGGAAGCCTGGGTGTCCAGTGTGCTGCTGGAATGGGGGTCCTGCGGCCGTATCGTCTACGCCGACGGCATCCCGGCCGGCTACGCCCTGTACGCCCCGCCCGCCGCGGTGCCCCGGGTCGCGGCCTTCCCCACCGCCCCGGTCAGCCCGGACGCGGTGTTGCTCACCGCGCTGCGGGTGATGCCGGAGTTCGTCGGCGGCGGGCTCGGCCGGATGTTGGTGCAGTCAGTGGCCAAGGACCTCACCCGGCGCGGGGTGAAGGCGATCGAAGTGTTCGGCAACGCCATCGCCACCCCGGACGCCACCTGCGTCATCCCCGCCGAGTTCCTGCTGCAGGTCGGTTTCAAGACGGTCCGGCCGCACCCGAAGTGGCCGCGGCTGCGGTTGGAACTGCGCACCGCGCTGTCCTGGAAGGAGGACGTCGAGGCCGCGCTGGAACGCCTGCTGGGCTCGGTGAGCGTCGGCGCGGTGGAGCCGAGCTTCCGGCCCGCCTGATCCTCTTACTCGGCCTTGGCCAGTTCGTGGCGGAGCAGGTCGTCGAAGGTGAACGTGCCGGTCGGCTGGTCGTTCTCGCCGAGCAGGTAGAGCCGCTTCACCGCGACCAGAACGCCCTCGGCCACCACGTCCCGGAACGCCGGATCGGCCAGCCGGGCGCGGTCCTGCGGGTTGGTCAGGTAGCCCACCTCGACCCGCACCGCGGTGCATCGGGTCATCCGCAGCGTTTCCCAGGTCTTGGGATGGGTGTGGCAGTCCAGCATGCCGGTGCGGGCCACCAGCTCACGCTGGATGAACCCGGCCAGCACGCCGCCGACGGTGGACGTGGTGCCGTTTCCGGTGCCGAAGTGGAAGCAGGCCAGCCCCTGGGCCAGCGGCGAGCGGTTCGCGTCCACGTGCAGTGACAGGAACAGGTCGGCGCCGGCGTCGTTGGCGAACTTGGCCCGGTCCCCCTCGGCGGGGCAGTTGTCCGGCCCGCGGGTGAGCAGGGCCTCCATGCCGGTGGCCACCATGCGACCCTCCAGCCGCCGGGCCAGGTCCCAGACCAGGTCGGCCTCGCACAGCCCGCCGGCCTGGGCACCCCGGTCGCCGCCCCCGTGGCCGGGGTCGATGACGATCCGTTTGCCGCGCAGCCGGGGGCCGGCCATGCGCACCCGTTCCTGCTCCCGGAGGAACAGCGGGCGCCCGCCGCGCACCTTCGGCTGGAGCTGGCGCAGCGCACGCACGGTGCCCGGCCCGCAGATGCCGTCCGGGGTGAGGCCGTAGTCGCGCTGGAAGCTGCGCAGCGCCTGCTCGGTCTGCTGGCCGAACACGCCGTCCGGCCGGCCAGCGTCGTAGCCCAGCTCCAGCAGCCGCTCCTGCAGAGCCGACACGTCGTCCCCGCTCACCGGTTGGGACACCAGGTAGGCCAGCGGCCGGTCACCCAACCGGTAGGTGGCGTCGCGGAGGGCCCGATAGGTCGCCGGCCCCACCACGCCGTCCGTGATGAGGCCGCGTTGCTGCTGGAAGGCACGTACTGCGTGCTCGACCGCGAGATCGAATACCGGCGGCCCCTGCGGATCGGCTGGCGGCAGCAGGCCCAGCCCAGCGAGTGTCGCCCTGATCTCGGCAACGGCCGGTCCGGCATCACCGCGGCGGAGCAGCTGCATGCACCCCTCGCTCGACTAGGGCGCCGGACCCGGCCGGCGCGACTGGTGACGGTTCATTGTGCCTTGCCCCCGAAGTGGCCGATGGCAAGGCTACGCGGTGCTGTCACACGCGTACGTAGCTAGCCCGAACGGATGCAACGGCCGTGACCCGTCCGCCCTGTTGAGGGACGGACCGGTCACGGCCGTAGGTTGCATGTCTTGAATTTTCCCGCGTGCGCGGCCGTCGCGCCGCCGGGGGAGCACGCCGGCCGTTCACGTACGTTCACGCCGACATCCTGCCGCCTCGAGCGCGGGCGGGACAGGGTTCAGCTCAGGTAGTCGGCGAGGTCGTTGAGCAGCGCGGCCTTGGGCTTGGCGCCGACGATCTGCTTGACCGGCTGCCCGTCCTTGAAGAGGATCATGGTGGGCACGGACATGATCTGGTAGTCGCGCGCCGTCGACGGGTTGGCGTCGATGTCCAGCTTGGCGACGGTGATCTGGTCGGCGTGCTCCGCGGCGATCTCCTCGAGGACCGGGGCGACCATCTTGCAGGGGCCGCACCAGGTGGCCCAGAAGTCGACCAGGACGGGCTTGTCGCTGCCCAGCACGTCGGTGTTGAACGACGCGTCGGTCACCTGCACGGTGCTGCCGGCCATGTTGTCTCCTTGCTGTCGGGTGTGGAAGCTGCTGACGACTGCCTAGTTGGTGGTTGCCGGAACGGCGGGCGCGGTGTCGAGCGCCTCGGCCGTCACGTGGGTCCGCTCCGCCAGCCACCGCTCCGCGTCGATCGCCGCGGAGCAGCCGGACCCCGCGGCGGTGACGGCCTGCCGGTAGCTGCGGTCGACCAGGTCACCGGCGGCGAAGACGCCGTCCAGGTTGGTGTGGGTGGTCTTGCCCCGGACCAGCGCGTAGCCGTCCTCGTCCAGGTCGATCTGGCCGCGCACCAGCTCACTGCGCGGATCGTGGCCGATGGCCACGAACAGGCCGGTGACGTCGAGTTCGGAGGTCTCGCCGGTCACCGTGTCCCGCAGCGTGACCCCGGCGACGCTGTTCTCGCCCAGCACCTCGGTGACCACGGCGTTGGTCCGCCACTTGATCTTCTCGTTCGCCTGCGCACGCTCGAGCATGATCTTGGAGGCGCGGAACTCGTTGCGCCGGTGGATGATCGTGACCGAGCGGGCGAACCGGGTGAGGAAGGTGGCCTCCTCCATCGCCGAGTCGCCACCGCCGACCACGGCGATGTCCTGATCCCGGAAGAAGAACCCGTCGCAGGTGGCGCAGGAGGACACCCCGCGGCCGAGCAACCGCTGCTCGCCCGGCACGCCGAGGTAGCGGGGCGCGGCGCCCATCGCGAGCACCACCGCGCTGGCCGCGTAGCGGACCCCGTTCGCGGTCGCGTACTTGACCTCGCCGGTCAGCTCCAGCGACTCGACGTCCTCGGTGCGCAGTTCAGCGCCGAACCGCTCGGCCTGGGCCCGCATCTGCTCCATCAGCTCCGGGCCCATGATCGCGTCGCGGAAGCCCGGGTAGTTCTCCACGTCTGTGGTGGTCATCAGCGCGCCGCCGTACTGCGTTCCCTCGAACACCAGTGGGGCCAGTTCCGCACGGGCCGCGTAGAGCGCGGCCGTGTAGCCAGCCGGCCCTGACCCCACGATGATCACGTTGCGAACGTCCCCACTCTGCGCCGTCACCCTGGACCTCCGTCTTCACCGGCTTCGGCCGCCCTTCCGACTGCTGCGGCCGGGCGCATCGATGTCAACACGATCCTAGGTTCCGGTGTTCCCTGGACCGTGGCAGCGGCCGGGCGACGCTCCGGGGCCGGCGGTATCAACGCTGGTCAGGACGCTTCAGCGGGCGCCGATGGTGGTGTCGGAGAGCACACCGGGGTGACCAGGGCCACAGCTCGGGTCGATCACCAGCAGCCGGTACGCGCCGAGCCTGCCGGCGGGCAGGATCGCCAGCACCCGGGGCTGGCCGTCCAGCACCACCGGGCGGACGCCGAGCGGCCGGCCCGCGGCGGCCACGTTGCTGGCGGTCAGGCAGCCGGCCAGCCGCTGCTGGTCGCGCAGCGGACCGTAGTCGGTGACGCCGATCACCTGCGACACCGAGGCACCGAGGTCGCCGCTGCGCAGCGCGAGCGGGCCGGAGGTCGACGCTCCGCCGGTGGGCGCGCCGCCGGCCTGGGGAGGTGGCGCGGTGGACGGGGCGGGACCGCGCGGGATGGTCAGCAGGACGACCCCGGCGGCCGCCGCGGTCGCCAGCAACCCGGTGGCCCAGCCCATCCGACGGTTCCGGCGGCGGCGGGCCGCGCCGAGGTCGGTGACCGGAGCGGCCGACTCGGACGCCGCTGCGCCACGCGGCGGGGCGCTGATCGCCGCCTGCCGTGCCTCGGCGGCCAGCGCGGACTCGATCCGGGCGGCCACGTCATCCGGCATGGTCAGCCGCGGCAGCGAGGCGAGTTGCGTGCGGGTGCGCTCCAGCGCGTCCAGCACGGCCGTGGCCTCCGGGTCGGCCGCCACCCTGGGCCGCAGGTTCGCCTCGGTGGCCTCGTCCAGCGCGCCGGCATGCAGGTCGGCGAGGAGGTCGACGGACCACGGCGGCCCCATCGGCGCCCCGGAACGGCGCTCGTCGCCGGTCATCGACCCTCCCGTTGCTGACGCACATCCACCGCGCCATCTGGGACGTTCGCAACTGCATCGGGGTTCCGCAGGTGGCCCAGAACTTTGGCCAGCCGGGTCCGTCCCCGCGCGCACCGGCTTTTCACCGTGCCCTGCGCGATGCCGAGGATCTCCGCGGCCTCCGCGACCGAGTATCCCTCCACGTCCACCAGGACGATCGGCAGCCGCTGCTCGGCCGGCAGCGTGTCCAGAGCCTGCTGGACGACGAGGTGGGTCTCCCGCTCGGCCATCACGTCCCTGGGCGCCGCCGGCTCACCGGGACCCTCCTCCGGTAACGGCACCGTCGGTCGGGCCTGCCTGCGCCGCATGCGGTCCAGGCAGGCGTTCACCACGATGCGGTGCAGCCACGTGGTCACCTGCGACTCGGCGCGGAACGAGGCCGCCGCCCGGTAGGCGGAGATGAACGCCTCCTGCAGAGCGTCCGCAGCTTCCTCGGGATCGCGCAGGGTGCGCATGGCCACCGCCCACATGCGGTCCCGGTGCCGCCTCACCAGTTCGGTGAACGCGTTCGGGTCACCCGCAGCGTGGGCCGCGATCAGGTCGGCATCCGAACTGGCGGCGGCGGTCACGGAAAGAGGATATCGAGGTGATCTCGATCACCCAGAGGTGTGCTTGGGGCGACGCAGCGTCGCCCCAAGCCGATCTCACCGCCGTACGCCGACCGGTCAGGCCGGCTGGAACACCAGTTCCGCGATCGCGGCCTGGAAGGATCGGCCGCCTCCGCCCAGCGAGGTGATCCAGATCAGCACCCGCTGGCCGGGAGCGGGCATGTTCACCGGGATCCGGGTGTCCCCGGCGCCCAGCGGTGCCGAGCCGATCACCTGGGTTTGGTCCAGGTCGGCGTTGTCCGACGGTGCGGTGCGGATCTCCACCGTCGCGCCCTGGCTGGGCGAGGTGACCGTGACCGCGGCCAGCCGGACGGCCGTCGGGAAGCTGACCATCAGCCCGATCCCCGACTTGAGCGCCGGGAAGTTCTGGAAGTAGTTGTCGGTCTTCCACACCGTGCCCGGGTTGCCGTCGATGGCCAGCCTGGCCCGGTTCGGGCTGTCCGGGTCGCCGTCCGGGCTGTACACCACGATGCCGGAGGGTCGCACCGGCCCGGCGGCCGCCGAGGGGCTGGTGGTCGGCGGCGGCGCCGAGGTGGGCGGCGGGCTCGGCGGCGGTGTGGTCGGGCTCACCACCAGTGGCGGACCGCCCTGGGCCGGAGAGTCGCTGAAGAAGTTGATCACGCTGATGCCCAGCCAGGCGATCACCACGAGGGTGGCCACCACCAGTGCCACCACGCCGATCATGAGCTTGCGCTGCTGCTCCGGGTCCCGCACCGGCTTGCGGGTGGTCCAAACCACCTCGTCCTCGGGGTCGTCGCTGATCTGGTGCGGCTGGGTGGCCTGCAACTCGGCCTCGGCCACCTCGGCGAGCACCTGGAGGATGGCCGCGCTGGTGCGGATGCCGCCGACGCTGGTGTTCTCGAGGCTGCGCACCGCGACGCTGGACAGCGCATGCGGGACCGCCGGTTGCAGGCTGCGCGGCGCGACGACCGAGCCGCCCGGCCCCTGCGGTGCGGCGGGCAGGCCCTCCGGCCCGCCCGGAAGCGCCCAGCGGCCGGTCAGCAGCAGGTAGAGCACGGCACCCAGGCCACGGACGTCATCCTGCGCCACCGCGTCGGGCAGCGGCCCGGGAAACGCCAGCCGCAACCGGCCGTCCGCGGTCACCCGGATGCGCTGCGGATGATCGGTGCCCAGTACCAGGCCGGCGTGATGCGCGCCCTCCACCGCCGCGGCCAGCGGCTCCAGCAGCCGGCAGGTGGTGGCGTGCGGCAGCGGGCCGTCGGCGACCAGGTCCACCAGGTCGGTGCCCTGCGTCCACTCGGCGACGACCATGCCGAGGATGCCCTCGGTCGGCTTGACCCCGTTGCCCGGGCTGAGCACGTCCAGCACGCGGGCCACGCCGGGGTGGACGAAGCTGGCCGCGTGCATGGCGCGCTCCAGCGTGCGCCTGGCCCGGCCGGCCGCCGCCGGGTCGGCCGGATCGCCGAGCAGCACCGTGAGCGCCACGTCCCGCTTGAGCTGACCGTCCCTGGCCCGCCACAACCCGGCACCGGCGCGGGCGTCGGACCCGGCCTGGGCGAGCAGGCGGTACCGGCCCGCGCCGAGTACCGCACCGGGAAGCAGCGTGCCCGATCCGCCGCCACCGGCGCCGTCCTGGTGGCGTGCCGTGTGCTCGGTCGGACTACCGCTCACGCTGCCTCCCTCTCGCGGCCTCGCGCGCCCCCGCGACCCTGTCGGCGGAGCGGACGGCGGCGCGCGCACCGTGGGCACCTCGGGCATCATGGCTCGACACGCGCATCAGGGGAGCACTCTCCGCACCGAAGGTCTCCCGTCTTCGCCCGGCCCTCCCACGTGTTCGACGACTCCGGGCCGCCGCCGCGGCCATCGGCATCCGCGCCCGTGCCGTCACATACCGTGCCCGAGCCTACGTGATGGCGCCGGCTGAGGATCGACGACGCAGGTCAGCGACGTGCGGCCAGCCGGGTGATCCGGTTCATCACCGGGCGCAGCTCGTCCACCCCGAGCACGGCCATCATCCCGAACGCGCACACCATGCCGAGCGTGCCGCCCACCAGCAGGGACAGCCACGCGTTGGCCGCAGGCCAGTTCGGCAGCACCCGGTCGGCGAGTTGGCTGACCAGCAGCGCCGCAGCCGAGCCCCACACCGATGCGATCAGCGTCTTCCCGGTGCACACCAGCACGCCGCGGGTGCCGGTGCGGCCCAACCGGGCGCGCAGCCAGACCTCACCGACCACCACGCCCACCACGAAGCTCAGCGAGTTGACGAAGACCAGGCCGAACACGATCGCGTCCGGGGACAGCAGCACCGGGCACAGGTAGGACAGCGGCACCTTCACCGCGATCATGATGATCATGATGAGGGTGGGGGTGCGCGCGTCCTTCAGCGCGTAGAACACCCGCAGTTGCAGCAGCGTGACCGAGAACGGCAGCAAGCCGAACGCCGAGGCGGTCAGCGCCAGACCGAGCCGGCCGGCGTCCGCGCCACCCTTGCCCAGCGAGAACAGCGCGTCGCTGAGCGAGGGACCGAGCACCGTCATCAGCGCGCTGATCGGTACCAGCATCACCGCGGTGAGCCGGCTGCCGTGCGCCAGGTGGTCGATCACGCCCTGGGTGTCCCCGTCGGCGGCGGCCCGGCTCATCCTCGGCATGATCGCGGTGAGCAGCGAGACGCCGAGCACCCCGTACGGCACCTGTAGCAGCAGCCAGGAGTAGCTGTAGATGGTCACCCCGCCCGGCTCGCCGGCGGTGGCCACCCGGTTGACCACCACGTAGCCGACCTGGCTGACCGCCACGTAGCCGAGCACCCACAGCGCGAGCCCGCCGAACTCGGAGAGCCGCGAGTCCCATCCCCACCGCCAGCGCAGCGGGAAGCCCAGCCGCAGCAGCGGCGGGACCAGCACCAGCGCCTGCACCACGATGCCGAGCGTGGTGCCGAGCCCCAGGATGAGCAGCTTGGCGTCGCCCATCCGGACCGGGTTCAGCGAGATCGTGCCGGGCGCCACGTAGTAGACGGCCGCGGTGACGATCACCACCAGGTTATTCAGCACCGGGGCCCACGCGGGCGGGCCGAACACGTTCTTGGCGTTGAGAATCGCGCCCAGCAGCGCGCCCAGGCCGTAGAAGAAGATCTCCGGAAGCAGCAGGTAGGCGAACGCGGTGGCCAGTTCCGGGTTGGACTGCCCGGCCGAGGAGTCGATGAACATCCGCACGATCAGCGGAGCGGCCGCGATCGACACGACGGTGCCGGCGGCCAGCACGACCAACCCCACCGTGAGCAGCTTCTGGGTGTAGAGCACTCCGCCGTCCGGGTCATCCTGCGCGCGCACCAGCAGCGGGATCACCACGCTGGTCAGCACCCCGCCGATGAGCAGTTCGAACACCTGGTTCGGCAGCGTGTTGGCGATCGTGTAGGAGTCGTTGATCACGCTGAAGCCGATCAGCCAGGCGATCACCAGCTTGGACACGAACCCGGTGATCCGGCTGAACAGGGTGGCGATCGCCATCGACCCGCTGGCTCTGGCCAGCGAGGGGGTCTCGTCCCCGTGACCGTCCGAGGGGATGACCTGTTCGATCACGATGGTGGCCGTCGTGTCGTCGCTCAACTCCCGCTCGACCCCTCTTCACCGGGCACCCCGGCCGGCGGCCGGGGTGCTGGCTCCGGCCGGTCCGCTCGCCCCCGCTCGCTCGTCCGGCCGCCCGTCTGGACATCGTCGACCGCCACCGATCCGTTCACCGGCAGCCGCACGCCACGCGCGGTGTCGTGCGCCCCGGCCCCGCGCCGGCTCGACCGCACCCGCCGGTAGATCCGCCGGGCGACGAGCAGCACCAGTGCCGCCGCGGCGGTCGCCGTGATGACGATCGTGACCGTGCTGTACGCGGTGGAGGTGGCCTCGAACCGGGCGGCTGTGCCCAGCGGCGTGCCCGAAGGCGTGGTGAGCCGCACGTCGACCGACAGTCGCCCGGACCGGAGCACCTGCACCGGGATGTACAGGGTACGGCGCTGCATCGCAGGAATGAGCTGGGAATCGTAGGCCTGCGGCCGCACGCCCTGGGTGTCGCCGAGCACCACCCGGACGACCACCTGCACCGGCAGCTCGTTGGTCACCAGCGCGGGCAGCAGGCTGTCGCCGGAGGCCCAGGACAGCGGGTTGGTCGGTGGCACCACGGTGACCCTGCCCTGCAGCGCCGCCGTCTGCTCGGTGGCGTCCCGCAGCGCGCCACGGGCCGCGGCCTCGTCACCCCGCCACCCGCTGGACTCGCTGCGCAGCACGTTCCTGGCGAACGGCACGGCGAACTCGGCCGGGCCGATGTTGCCGCTGACGTCCTTCTGCATCGCGCTGGTCAGGTCGGTCAGCGTGTTCTCCGCGGCGGTCACGTCGTCGGTCACCGCCGCGGGCAACGTGGCCGGCGCGTCCTGGGGCGGGTACGCGAGCGCCGCCGGCTGCGCCGGCATCGGACCGCCGACCAGTTGGGCGAGGCCCACGGGCACGGCGATCCGGCCGGCGAAGAGGTTCTGCAGCGCGTCCACCAGGGCGCCGAGCTCACCCGGGGACGCGTTCCAGACGTGCGGCGGGGCGATCACCACGGTACGGCCGGGGTCGCCGGTGAACTCGGTGCGGAACGCCAGCGCGGCCAGCCCGTTCTGCACCGCCAGCGAGGGTTCGTCGGCCGCGGTGGTCACCCCGGCGGCGCGCGGCTGACCGGCAGCCCCGCCGAGCGCGGCGGCCAGCAGCGGATCCAGCCGGACGCCGCGCACGCGCGCCCGGGCCGCGGTGAGCGCGACCGGCTGGCTGCCGGCGTTCGGGCGCATGCTGTCCGGGGAGACCAGCACGCTGGTCACCCCGTCGGCGGCCAGGTTGCCCAGCGTCCTGTCGTCCAGCGCCCCCTCGCTCGGCCACACCACTCCGGTCAGCGGCTGCGCCGGCCGCAGCATCTCCTGCAGGGTGTCGGTGCCGGAGAGGGCCAGCTTGGTCAGCCCGCTCTGGTCGGCGCGGGACAGCGTGACCAGGTCGGCGTCGGCGGCGGGCAGCGCGATCAGGCAGTGCCCCGGGGCGAACGCGCGCAGCCGGGCCAGCCACTCCCTGGCCGCGTCCACGCCCCGGCCGGGCACTGTCGTCGCACCGGCGCGGACCCGGTACCCGCCGCTCATCGCCTGGGCGGTGACCAGCAGGTCGGGGTCCACCGCGAGGCACAGCGACGCGCCGACCGCGGGGTTCGCTGCGGCCTGCTCGGCGGCCTGCAGCAGGTTGGCCAGCCGGCCGCCGGCGCCGAACGACTCGGTCAGGTCGTCGTCGGTGAGCAGCGCGGGTTGGCCGGGCAGCGTCTCCACCAGGCGCGGCCGGTCGGCCAGCGGCCACAGCATGGTGATCGCCGCCGGGTTCGGCGGCTTCCCGGCGGGCGGGCCGCCGGGCAGGGACAGCACCGGCAGCAGGGTGCTCAGCACGGCCAGCCGCGCCTGGCCGCCGTGGTCCGGCTGGCCGTTGACGTTCACCATCAGCGGGTAGACGCCCCGCTCGCCGATCTGCAGCGATCCGCTCTGCGCGCCCTGCAGCGGCGCCTCCACCCGGAACGGCTGGCTCTGCCCCGGCTCCAGCAACGCGGCCACCGGCACCCAGCGTGAGGAGGCGCGCTCGGCCGGCGGAGGGTCGCGCAACACGGCACGTAGCCGATCCTCGGTGGTCACCGCGTCGCCGCGCTGCAGCCGGACGGCCACGTCGTCGATCCGGCGGTCGCCGGTGTTGGTCACCTTCCCGGTGACCACGACGGTCGGCGGGCCGTCCGCGGTGACCGTGCGCGGAGTCAGCCCGGTGACCTCGAGGTGGATCCGGCTGGCGGCGCCGGACTGGTTCGCGGCCGCGACGGGCATCTCGGCGGGTCGGCCCGCCGCCCGGCCGGGGAGGAGTGCGTCGGCCGGCGGTCGCTGGTCCACCCGGGCGGCGGCCGGGGCGGCTGACGGCGCGCGCACCGGACGATCCGTGCCGGCCTGTGCCGTGACCGGAGAGCTGACCAGCGCGAAGCCGGCCGCCACGATGGCCGCCAGCAGCCGACTCACGCGCGCTCCCTCTCTCGCGCCTCGGTCGGCCACGGCGTGCGCTGTAGTAGGCCGGCGTGCCGCGGCGGGGTCATTGGATCTCCGCTCCGCTGGCGCGCCGGGCAGCCGCCTCGGTGCCGCCGAACTCGCCGGCCGGTTCGGTGAGCAGTTCGGTCGCCCGGCGCACCAGGCGGCGCTCGTCCGCGTAGGCGAGCAGCTCCTCCAGTTCACCCAGCGGCACCCACGCCACCTCGGTGACCTCCACGTCCTCGTCGGAAAGCTCACCGCCCATCGCTTCCAGCAGGAAGTGGTGGACGGTCTTGTGCACCCTGCGGTCCTCCGCGACGAACCAGTAGTCGATGGTGCCAAGCGGGTGCAGCACCCTGCTCTCGATCCCGGTCTCCTCGGCCACCTCGCGCACCGCGGTCTGCTCCGCCGTCTCTCCCGGCTCGATGTGGCCCTTCGGTAGCGACCACAGCAGCCTGCCCCCGCGGTCCAACCGGCCGATGACGGCGGCCCGCGTGCGACGTGGATCCAGCACCAGACCACCGGCCGAGGTCTCGTCAACGGTACGCAGCCGACGGCCCCGGCGCCGGGTCCGGCGCCCCGGCTTGGTACCGCCGGAACGTCCGGGCGACGGGGGCATGGAGCCGATGGTAATGGCGGCCGGGACCCCCGCCCGTGGTACGTCGTGTGCGCGAGGTGACGGTAGCGGACCGTTACCCTGATATCCCGTGTCCCGCTCCGCAGCAGCCACCTCGCGCACCCTCAGTCACACCGAGCACCCTCGGCCGGGCACTTCGCGTGCGCCTGCCCGTAGCCGGGCGCAGGCGCAGCAGAATGCAGTGGTGGAGCTGCTGCGGGTGTCCCCGGTCGTCGGCGAGCTGGCCAAGCGGTTCACCGCCGCGGGTCACCGCCTGTACCTGGTCGGCGGCAGCGTGCGGGACGCCCTGCTCGGGAGGCTGGCCGGCGACCTGGACTTCACCACCGACGCCCGCCCGGGCAAGGTTCTGAAGATCGTCTCCGGCTGGGCCGACGCGGTGTGGGACACCGGGATCGCGTTCGGCACCGTCGGCGCGTCCCGGGGCGGCACCACGGTGGAGATCACCACGTTCCGCTCCGAGACCTACGACCGGGTGTCCCGCAATCCCGAGGTGACCTTCGGTGACACCATCGAGGGTGACCTGCTGCGCAGGGACTTCACCGTCAACGCGATGGCGGTCGACCTCACCGAGCAGCGGTTCATCGACCCGTACGGCGGGATGGACGCGCTGCTCGCCGGGCGGCTGGACACGCCGGCCGCTCCGGAGGATTCCTTCGCCGACGATCCGCTGCGCATGCTCCGCGCCGCCCGGTTCGAAAGTCAGCTCGGGTTCACCGCGGCGCCCAGGGTGGTCGACGCGATGCGGGCGATGGCCGAGCAGATCGAGCGGATCACCGCCGAGCGGGTCCAGGTGGAGCTGACCAAGCTGATCTGCGGCGCGCACCCGCGCAAGGGCGTCGAACTGCTGGTGGACACCGGGCTGGCCGAGTACGTGCTGCCCGAGGTGCCGGCGATGCGGCTGGAGATCGACGAGCACCACCAGCACAAGGACGTCTACCACCACTCGCTGGTCGTGCTGGACCAGGCGATCGACCTGGAGGACCGGGACTCCTCCCCCGACCTGGTGCTGCGGCTGGCCGCGCTGCTGCACGACATCGGCAAGCCGGCCACCCGCCGGTTCGAGCCGGGCGGCGGGGTGAGCTTCCACCACCACGAGGTGGTCGGCGCGAAGCTGGCCCGCAAGCGGCTGCGCGCGCTGCGCTTCCCCAAGGACGTGGTCGAGGACGTGGCCAAACTGGTCTACCTGCACCTGCGCTTCCACGGCTACGGCCGCGGCGAGTGGACCGACTCGGCGGTGCGCCGCTACGTCACCGACGCCGGGGACCTGCTGCCCCGGCTGCACAAGCTGGTGCGGGCCGACTGCACCACCCGTAACCGGCGCAAGGCGCAGGCGCTGCAGCGCTCCTACGACGACCTCGAGGCGCGGATCGCGCGGATCGCCGAGGAGGAGGACCTGGCCAGGGTCCGCCCCGACCTGGACGGCAACGAGATCATGCGGCTGCTCGGCATCCCGCCCGGCCCGCTGGTCGGCAGGGCGTGGCGGCACCTCAAGGAGTTGCGGCTGGACCGCGGCCCGCTGACCCGCGAGGAGGCCGAGGCCGAGTTGCTGCGCTGGGCCAGGGAGAACGGCGTCGAGCCGCCGGCCGAGTAGCTACTCGGAGGCACCCCTCGGCGCCGGCGCGCAGGCCGTGCCAGCCGGTTGGCGGTGCGCCGCCGTGGTGCCGCGCCGGGCGCGCCGCACGAGCAGGTACCCCACCAGCCCGACCAGGTAGACCAGGGTGGCGGCGACCACCAGCCCGGGCGAGCGGCCGTCGGTCGGCACCAGCATCGCGGTCACCGTGATCGCGACCACCTGCGTGACGTTGAACAGCATGTCGTACACGGAGAACACGCGGCCCCGGGTCTCGTCGCCCACCTCCTGCTGGACGGCCGCGTCCACGCACAGCTTCACCACCTGACCGGTGCCGGTGACCAGGAACGCGGCCAGCAGCACGGCGGGCAGCGTCATCGGCAGGCCCAGCCCGAGCTGGGCGACCGCGGCCAGCAGCAGCGCGCCGCAGACCGCGACCGGCCGGCCGAACCGGGCGACGATGCGCGCGGTGACCAGCCCGGCGGCCAGCAGCCCCGCGCCGCCCGCTGTGGCCGCCTCGCCCAGGCCGGGCAGCCCGGCCCGCAGCGGACCGATGTCGTGGAAGGAGTAGCGCAGCAGCAGCACGGTCATCAGCAGCGAGGCGCCGAACGCCGCCCGGTGCGCCAGCAACGCGGCGAACCCGGCGGCCACCCCGGTGGCACGCAGCGCGGCGCGGCCGCCGTCCAGCAGGCCGTGCGCCACGGCCACCATCGTGGCGGCCGGCTCGTCGACCGCGTCCGGCCCCAGCGAGCCGCGGGCGAACCGGCCGGCGAGGGAAGCGGCCGTCAGCGAGCCGAGCACGGCCACCGCGGTGGTCAGCGCCGAGCCGTGGTTGCCGGCGCCGAACAGCCCGCGCAGCCCGACCGCGCAGGCCGCGCCGACCACCGAGATCACCGCGCCGGAGGTGACCGCGAACGCGTTCCCCTCCACCAGGTAGCGATCCCGGACCAGGTGCGGCAGCGACGCGGAAAGCCCCGAGTTGACGAACCGGCTCACGCCGGTAACCAGCAGCGCCGCCGCGTACAGGCCGGCGCCGCCCACCCCGGCACCTACCAGCAGCGCGGTGAGTAGGACCAACACTCCCCGCAGCAGGTTTGCCACCACCAGCACCCGGCGCCGGTCCCAGCGGTCCAGCAGCGCGCCGGCGAACGGGCCGATCCCCGAGTACGGCAGCAGCAGCACGGCGAATCCGCCGGCGATGGCGAGCGGGTCGGTCTGCCGCTCCGGGTTGAACAGCACCGCACCGGCCAGCCCGGCCTGGAACACGCCGTCCCCCCACTGCGCCGCCAACCGGCTGGCCAGCAGCCGGCGGTAGCCGCGCTGCGCGAGCAGCCGCCTCGGTCCGAGCCGACGTCGCTGGCCTGCCGGATCCGGGATGGCGGCGCTGCTGGGCGTGCCGGCCGCGGCACCGGCTGCGGGTCTCACGCTTCCGAGCCTAGGGGCGGCGGCATGGTCGTGGGACGGTTCGCGCGGGCGAACACTCCACCGCCGGTGCGGTCGGTGGCCCCGGGGATGCGGCGGGGACCTGGCCCGGAAACCGTACTGGCCGAATCCGGTGGGACTCGGCCAGTACGGGGTCGGGCGCCCCGGTCGCCTCTCGGCGAATGGCGCGACGCGGCTCCAGCCGAACGGTATTCCGCGAAGGCTCTTGTCTGGTGGGCCCGGGGGACTCGATGACGCCCGACATCTCACCCAACGCGAGGCCGGGCCGCGTTGTTCCCGCCGGCCCCATGCTTGGTGCCCGAACCGTCGGCGCCGGGTGGGATCATGTGTCCGTGCGACCAGACGCAGACGTCGAGCCCGGAACGCTGCTCGTGGCCGCGCCGAGTCTGCTCGACCCGAACTTTCGGCGCACCGTGGTCTACGTGATCGACCACCGTGCGGAGGGCACGCTCGGCGTGGTGCTCAACCGGCCGAGCGAGATCGCCGTGCACGACGTGCTGCCCGCATGGGGGCCGCACGTGAGCCGCCCGCAGGCGGTGTACGTGGGCGGGCCGGTGGAGCAGAAGACGGCGCTGTGCCTGGCTGCGCTGCGCACCGGGCAGGTGGTCGGCGAGTTGGACGGGGTGATCGCCGTGCACGGCCCGGTCGCCCTGGTCGACCTCGACTCCGACCCGGACGTGCTGGTCCCTCGGGTGCGCGGGATGCGGGTGTTCGCGGGCTACGCCGGCTGGGGTGCCGATCAGTTGGCCGGCGAGATCGAGCGGGGTGACTGGGTGGTCGTGCCCGGGCTGCCGGACGACGTGCTCGCCCCGATGGGCGCCGACCTGTGGGGCCGGGTGCTCCGCCGCCAGGGCATGCCGCTGGCGCTGCTCGCCACGCACCCGATTGACCTGCAGCGCAACTGATCCGGCGCGCCGGGTGCACGAACACCCGGATTCACGTGAAACAGGCTCAGCCGCAGCCGCCGCAGCAGCACCCGGCGCAGCCGCCGGCCCGGGGCTCGGGTACCGCTCCGGCCGCCCGGCTGCCGAGCACGCCGCCGGCCACCGCCAGGCCACCCATGCCCAGCACCACAATGACCAGGGCGGTGACCGTGGCCGGGGCCGAGGGCAGGAAGAACGCGGCCACCCCGCCGAACACGCCGACCAGCCCGGCCACCATCACCGGGATGCCGGCCACCTGGTTGGCGACGCGGAACGCGTCGTCGGAGCGCATCGCGGCGGGGGTGCGCACCCCGGCGAAGCGGTTGCGCGGCAACCGGGCGCGCCAACCCAGGTAACCGATCACGGCCAATCCCAGCCCGGCGACGGCCAGCACGACCAGGGCGGTGGCCCGCAGGGCGGCGGGCGCGGACTCGGCGGCGGCAAGGTTCACGGGACGAGGGTAAACGGCGGGCTACCTGGCCGCGTCCACGGCTACCACGCCGCTCATCGTGCCCAGGTAGACACGGCGGCCGGACAGCGTCGGCGAGGCGAAGTGCGGCAGTTGGCCGACCGCGACCTGCGCCCGGACCGCGCCGGTCGCCCGGTCCAGCGCGTACAGCACGCCGGCGCGCCAGTCCGGTACCCACACCGCGTCCCCGCCCACGACCGGGGAGCCGTTCGCCGGGACCGCGGCCTTCCAGCGCACGCTCGGCGTGCCGTCGGCACCGACGGTGACCGCCCTCGGACCGTCCAGGCACGGCAGATAGGCGGTGTCGCCGGCGACCGCACTGCCGCCGTAGGACTTGCACACCGAGCCCTGGCCGCGCTGCCCGCCGATGCCGCCGAGCCGGTTGCGGTCCAGCACGTACCCGGTGCCGGACTTGCCCGCCATGAGCACCCACGGGCCGAGCAGTGTCGGGCCGCCAGAGCCGAGGTCGAGGTCCTTCCGGTTGTCCTCCGCCCAGGTGGCCGGCGCGAACAGGTCCACCCGGCGCAGGTTCGCGTCCAGGGCGGTGACCGAGTCGCTGTCGTCGAAACTGGAGGTGGCCTCGCCGTTGCCGATCGAGTAGAGCAGCCGCTCGCCGTCCACCACCGCGCCGCCCGGAGCCCAGATGCCCGCCTCCCGGCTGGTCGGCACGGTGTAGGAGCGCGGGTCGGTGCCCGCGGTGGACACCGACACCACCGTGCCGAAGTAGTCGCCGCAGTCCCCGTAAAGCCCGCCGTAGGCGATGTGCACCCGGTCGTTCAGCACGGTCAGCGCGGCGCGCTGCTGGTGCACCGTGCGGTCGCCCCTGGGCGGTTCGACCTCCACCCGCACCTCGATCCGGCCGGTGTCCACGTTCGCCCCGACCAGCTCGTGCCGGCCGCCGGTGGTCTCCGCCACGGCGAACACCCGGGAGGTGGCCGGGTCGTAGACCGGCGTGCCGGTGACGCCGAGCGGATCGATGTTGCCGCAGGGCAGCGTCGACTTCGCCACCGGCGTGCCCACGTGGGTGGACCAGCGCACCGCGCCGGTGGCCGGGTCCAGGGCGTACAGCGTGTCGTTCTCGGTGGCCACCAGCACCCGGCCGCCGACCACCAGCGGCTGCCCGTACACCGCGCCGTCCAGGCCGGCCCGCCACGCCACGGCCGGGTTGGCCGGCGCGGGGAAGGCCGGCACGAACCCGGTGCGCGCGTTGTCCCGGTGGTAGGTGGGCCAGTCGTCCGGGCCGAGCGGCGCGGACGCGTGCCGGTCCGCGTTGGTGGTGGGCGGGATGCCGGCCGGGTCCCCGGCCGACCCGCCGGTGCCGCATGCCGCGGCCAGCAGCAGCGGCACGACGATCGTCGCAAGAAGCGGTCTACGCATGTGGTATCGCCACCCGTCGTCCGGTACGGACCTGCGGAATCGACTCGGACCCGTGCGCTATCCTCGTCCCATGGCCCGCCTGCTTCTTCGCTGGCCGCGCTGATCCGGTTCAGAGGTCAGCGCGGCGACCCCTCATGCCCCTGGTCGGGCTGAGGGGTTTTGTGTTGTCAGGGGCGTGGACGAGGCGGGGCACCCTTCCACGGGACGCGACGCCACCGGCGAGACGTGCCCTGCCGACGGGATCGTGGGCGCGCAGACCCGCGGAGAGAGGAACGTTTGCGATGAGTGACGGCGGGACCGGCAACCCCGGGACATCCACCGCGGCCGCCGAGGCGGTGCCGGCGCACCGCTACACCGCCGAGCTGGCCGCGGAGATCGAGCGTCGCTGGCAGGCGTACTGGGAGCGGCACGGCACGTTCCACGCGCCGAACCCAGTCGGTTCGCTGGCCGGACCGGTGCCCGAGGACAAGCTGTTCGTGCAGGACATGTTCCCGTACCCGTCCGGCGCCGGGCTGCACGTGGGCCATCCGCTGGGCTTCATCGGCACCGACGTCTTCGCCCGGTTCAACCGGATGCTGGGCCGCAACGTGCTGCACACCATGGGCTTCGACGCGTTCGGCCTGCCCGCCGAGCAGTACGCGGTGCAGACCGGGACGCATCCGAGGACCACCACCGAGGCGAACATCGAGCGGTACCTGGCGCAGATCCGCCGGCTGGGCCTGGGGCACGACGAGCGCCGCCGGATCGCCACCACGGACATCCCGTACTACCGCTGGACGCAGTGGATCTTCCTGAAGATCTTCGGCTCCTGGTACGACACGAACGCGCGAAAGGCCCGCCCGATCCCCGAGCTGGAGGCGGAGTTCGCCGAGGGCAGGCGGGCCACACCGGACGGCCGGCCCTGGGGCGAGCTGAGCCGGGTGGAGCAACGGAAGATCATCGACTCGTACCGCCTGGTGTACCTCGACGAGGCGCCGGTGAACTGGTGCCCCGGGCTGGGCACGGTCCTGGCCAACGAGGAGGTCACCGCGGACGGCCGCAGCGAGCGCGGCAACTTCCCGGTGTTCCGCCGCAACCTGCGGCAGTGGATGATGCGGATCACCGCGTACGCCGACCGCCTGGCCGATGACCTGGACCGCCTGGACTGGCCGGAGAAGGTCAAGACCATGCAGCGGAACTGGATCGGCCGCTCGTACGGCGCGCGGATCCGCTTCCCGGTGGGCGAGCACGGCGTGGACGTGTTCACCACTCGACCGGACACCGTCTTCGGCGCCACCTACCTGGTGCTGGCGCCCGAGCACCCGCTGGTCGACGAGATCACCGCGACCACCTGGCCGTCCGATGTGGACTCTCGGTGGACGGGCGGCGCGGCCACCCCGCCCGAGGCGGTGGCGGCGTACCGGCTGGCCGCTTCGCAGAAGTCGGAGCTGGACCGCCAGGAGAGCCGGGACAAGACCGGGGTTTTCACCGGTGCCTTCGCGACCAACCCGGTGAACGGCGCGGCGATCCCGGTGTTCGTCGCCGACTACGTGCTGATGGGCTACGGCACCGGGGCGATCATGGCGGTGCCCGGCCAGGACCAGCGTGACTGGGACTTCGCCCGGGAGTTCGGGCTGCCGATCATCCGTACCGTCCGGCCGCCGGAGGGTTTCGACGGCGAGGCGTACATCGGCGAGGGCCCGGCGATCAACAGCGGCTTCCTGGACGGCCTGGGCATCGACGAGGCCAAGAAGACGATCATTCAGTGGCTGGAGGAGCACGGCCACGGCGAGGGCTCGGTGCAGTACAAGCTGCGCGACTGGCTGTTCTCCCGGCAGCGGTACTGGGGCGAGCCGTTCCCGGTCGTGTACGACGAGGACGGCCTGCCGGTGGCGCTGCCGGAGCACATGCTGCCGGTGGAACTGCCCGACGTGCCGGACTTCTCGCCGGGCACCTACGACCCGGACGACCGGGACTCTGAGCCGGCGCCGCCGCTGGCCAAGGCCACCGACTGGGTCGAGGTGGAACTGGACCTGGGGGACGGGCCGAAGCGCTACCGCAGGGACACGAACGTGATGCCGCAGTGGGCCGGGTCCTGCTGGTACCAGCTGCGCTACCTGGATCCGTACAACGACGAGCAGTTCTGCGCGCCGGAGAACGAGCGGTACTGGATGGGGCCGCGGCCGGCGGAGCACGGCCAGGACGATCCGGGCGGTGTCGACCTGTACGTCGGCGGCGTCGAGCACGCCGTGCTGCACCTGCTGTACTCCCGGTTCTGGCACAAGGTGCTGTACGACCTGGGCTACGTGTCCAGCGAGGAGCCGTACCGCCGGCTGTACAACCAGGGCTACATCCAGGCCTACGCCTACACCGACGCGCGCGGCACGTACGTGCCGGCTGAGGAGGTCGAGGAGCGCGACGGGCGGTTCTTCTGGAACGGCCAGGAGGTCAACCAGGAGTACGGCAAGATGGGCAAGAGCCTGAAGAACGTGGTCACCCCGGACGAGATGTGCGACGGCTACGGGGCCGACACGTTCCGGCTGTACGAGATGGCCATGGGGCCGCTGGATGTCTCCCGGCCGTGGGCCACCAAGGATGTCGTGGGCGCGCACCGCTTCCTGCAGCGGCTGTGGCGCAACCTGGTGGACGAGCACACCGGTGCGCCGCGGGTGTCCGAGGAGCAGCCGGACGCCGAGACGCTGCGGGTGCTGCACCGCACGATCGCCGAGGTCCGGGAGAACTTCGCGAACCTGCGCTACAACACCGGCATCGCCCGGCTGATCGAGCTGAACAACCACGTCACCAAGACGTTCGGTCCGGGCAACGGGGACGGCACGCCGCGCGCGGTGGCCGAGCCGATGGTGCTGATGCTGGCGCCGCTGAGCCCGCACCTGGCCGAGGAGCTGTGGTCGCTGCTGGGCCACGAGCACTCCCTGGCGCACGGGCCGTTCCCCGAGGCGGACGAGCGGTACCTGGTCGAGGACACCGCCGAGTACCCGATCCAGGTCAACGGCAAGGTGCGCTCGCGGGTGGTGGTTCCGGCCTCGGCCGGGCAGGACGAGGTGCGCGCCGCGGCGCTGGCCGAGGAGAAGATCGTGGCGCTGCTGGAGGGCCGGCAGCCGCGCAAGGTGATCGTGGTGCCCGGTCGGCTGGTCAACGTGGTGGTGTGAACTCTGGCCCTGATCCCGCCGGGGCACGACCGCGGCGGGATCAGGGCACCTGCAGGCCGACCTGTGTGGCGAGGTCGGTGAGCATGGACTCGAACATCGGCTCGGGGTCGGACACCGCGATCGGGAAGCGGCCGAACACCTCCAGCGCCACGTGCCCGTACAGCCGCACCCAGAACTGCAGCATGAAGTAGACGGTGTCCAGGCCCAGCCGTTCCGGCGGCACCTCGATGCCGTGCTCCGCCAGGCTGGCCAGCAGCGCGTCGCGGAACGCCTCCAGGTCGGCGACCAGCGCACGGGGGATGGCGACCGGGCGCGGCGGGCGGACCTCGTGGGTGATCAGCACCCGCCCGGCCACCATGAGGAACACCCGGCCGAACTGGTCGTGGGCCGGACCCGGGCCGCACTCGCCCGCTTCGCCGGCCGGCGGCGCCTTCGATCCCTCCGGCGAGGCGAAGACCAGGGCGAACTCGTGCGGGTGGGCGAGCGCCCAGCGGCGGAAACCCCGGCACACCGCGAAGACCTGGGCGGTGGTGTCACCCTCGGGGATGCCGGCCAGGTCGGCGGAGAGGTGCCCGGAGACGTCCAGGCAGATGTCGTCGCAGAGTTGCCGGAGCAGGTCCTCGCGGGAGTTGTAGTAGCGGTACAGCGCCGGTGCGGTGATGCCCAGTTCGCGGGCGATGGCGCGCAGGGTGACGGCCTCCCTGCCGTGCCGGACCAGCAGGTTCCTGGCGGTCTCCCGGATCTCCCGCTCGGTGTCGGAACGGGGTCGCTCGCGACGTGTGGCCTGCGCCATGCACCCATCCTCGAAAGTTGTGAACACCGTTCACCATGGCTAGCCTGGCGCGGAGTTAACGGCGTTCACGTCGATCGTCGTTCGTCCGGACGTTACCCGCGTACACGTCCGGTGACCAGTAAGAGGGGGAGCGTTGGCCTTGTTCGGCACGTGGGGCTCGATGGTGTACCGGCGGCGGTGGCTGGTGACCGTGGTGGTCCTGCTGGCATCCCTGGGCGCCGGCGCCTGGGGCTCCGGGGTTTTCGGCAAGCTGACCCAGGGCGGATACGAGGATCCGGCCAGCCAGTCGGCGCAGGCGGACCGGATGGTCGAGCAACACTTCGGCCGGCAGCAGGGCGACGTGATGGTGCTCTACAGCGCCCCACCGGGCGGCACCGTGGACGACCCCGCCGTCGCCGGCGGGGTCACCGCCGCGCTGCGCGCGCTGCCCCGGGACGCGGTGGCCGGCGTGCTCGACTACTGGGACGGCCACGCAGCGCAACTGGTGGACGCCGACCACACCCATGCGCTGGCGGTGCTCACGCTCGCCGCCGACCAGCCGGGTGCGCAGCAGACCCAGTTCACCCGGATCCGCGACCGGCTCGCGGTACCCGGCGTGCGTGCCGACATCGCCGGCGCGGTACCGGTGCAGCAGGCGATCACCGAGCGGTCCAACGCCGACCTGCGGACCGCCGAACTGGTCTCGTTGCCGATCACCCTCGCACTGCTCGTGGTGATCTTCGGCAGCCTGGTCGCCGCGCTGCTGCCGGTGGCCGTCGGCGGGCTGGCCATCCTCGGCTCACTCGGTGTGCTACACCTGCTCGCCGACCTGGTCGAGGTCAACCCGTTCGCGGTGAACGTCGCCTCGCTGCTCGGGCTGGGCCTGGCCATCGACTACGGGCTGTTCAGCGTCGGGCGGTTCCGCGAGGAACTGGCCGCCGGCCGGAGCCCGGCGGAGGCGGTCCGCCGGACGGTGGCCACGGCCAGCCGCACGGTGGCCTTCTCCGCGACGCTGCTGGTGGTCGCGCTGGCCGGGCTGGTGGTCTTCCCGCTGGGCTTCCTGCGGTCGGTCGGCTACGGCGGGATGTCCGCGGTGGCCGTCGCCGCCGTGGTGTCGCTGACGTTGCTGCCCGCGCTGCTCGGACTGCTCGGCCGGCGGGTGGACATGCTGGCCGTGCCGTGGCGGCGCCGGGCCTCCGGCTCGGTGGGCGAGCCGCGCGGCCTGGCCCGGCTCGCCGGGGTGGTGCTGCGCCGTCCCGCGCTGTTCGCCGTGCCCCTGGTGGCCGGCCTGCTGGTGCTCGGCGCCCCCTTTCTCGGCGTGAAGTTCGGCGCGGTGGACGAGAAGCAGCTTCCCGAGGGCAACCCGACGCGGCAGGCCGTGGCCGCGGTCGACCGTTCCTTTCCGGCCAGCGGCAACGGCTCCGCCGAGATCGTGCTGCGCGGTGCCGGCCCCGCCGAGGTGCGGCGGTTCGCCGAGGACGCCCGGCGGGTGCCCGGCGTGCGCGGCGTCGCGCCCGCCGGAGCGTCCGGCGACGTGGTGCTGCTGCGCGCCACGCTGGCCGGCGACCCGCTGGGCGAGGACGCCAAGGACGCCGTCCGCGGGTTGCGCGCCATCCCCGTGCCGCCCGGCGAGCAGGCCCTGGTCGGCGGGTTCTCCGCGCGGGTGGTGGACAGCGTCCAGGCGATCATGGAGCGGCTGCCGTGGATGGTCGCGGTGCTCGCCGGCGCCACCCTGGTGATGATGTTCCTGGCGTTCGGCTCGGTGTTGCTGCCGGTCAAGGCGGTGCTGATGAGCACGCTGAGCCTGTGCGCCACCTTCGGCGTGCTGGTCTGGGTGTTCCAGCAGGGCCACGGCGCCGGTCTGCTCGGGGTGACCCCGGAGCCGCTGGAGCCGGGCATGATCGTGCTGATCGGCGCGATCGTGTTCGGCCTGTCCACGGACTACGAGACGTTCCTGCTGTCCCGCATGATCGAGGCCCGCAACGCGGGCATGTCCAGCCCGGAGGCGGTGCGCCACGGGCTGCTGCGCACCGGGCGCACCATCAGCGCCGCCGCCCTGCTGCTGATCGTGGTGGTCGGCGCTTTCGGCCTGTCCCAGCTCGCCACCATGCGGTTCATCGGGCTGGGCATGATCGTCGCGCTGGCGCTGGACGCCACCGTGGTGCGGATGATGCTGGTACCGGCCGTGCTCCGGCTGCTCGGCGACGCGGCATGGTGGGCGCCGGGGCGGCTGCGCCGGCTGCGACGGCGCATCGGCGCGCACCACGGCGAGCCGGAACCCGAGCCGGTCATCGAGGAGCGGGCGCCGGAACTGTCCGGGCGCCGCTGAGCGGGTGCCCCGGCCCGGGCGGGCGGAGCGCCGAGCCCGCGGGACGGCGGGCCCCGGCACCGGCCGCTCGGGGGGCATGGCGACCGGCGCCGGGGTCCGGACCCGCCGCGAACGGGCCGTGCGCGACGGCCCCCGGCGAACCCGGCTGGACGTCCGGGCCCCCTCCCTCCGCCCGTCGCCCCCTCGTCGACGGGCGGAGGGCCCGGGTGACGGCCTTCCGTGCGGAAGCCCTACCTACGTTGACGCACGAGACCCCCGATTGGATCCGCACGATTACTCATCTTCGGCGAAACCGCGCCGTGGACGGCCGGGAGCAAGGGGCGGAACGGGGGAAAACCGGAGCCACCCGATCGTGGCCACGTCGCCGAGTTGACCGACGTCGCACTAGTCTTCCTTTGACCTCAGCGGCCGGGCTGACCGGTGAGCGGTGCGGATCTCCCGCTGTCGGGTGAGTGGTGAGGGGCTCAGCGTGGCGACCATGCGTGATGTGGCAACCCGGGCAGGTGTCTCCGTCGCCACCGTCTCCCGGGTGCTCAACGAGCATCCGGCACCCACCAAGGAGACCAGGGCGCGGGTGTTCGCCGCCGTGGACGAGCTGGGTTACCGGCCGAACGTGCTGGCCCGGTCGCTGCGCATGCACACCACGAGGACGCTCGGGCTGGTGATCAGCGACCTGCTCAACCCGTTCTTCGCGGAGATCGCCCAGGCGGTCGAGGAGGAGGCCCGCGAGCACGGCTACTGCGTGGTGTTCGGCAACGCCGACGAGCGGGACGACCAGCAGCTCACCTACGTCCGGGCACTGCTGGACCGCCGGGTGGACGGGCTGCTGGTCTGCCCGGCCACCGACGATGGTGGCTGGGTGGCCGAGGCGGTGGCCAGCGGGGTCCCGCTGGTGCTGATCGACCGCACAGTGCGCGAGCCGAGGGTGCCGGTGGTGCGCGCTGACGGCCGGGCAGCGCTGCGCGAGCTGGCCGCGCACCTGGTCCGGCTGGGGCACCGGCGGATCGGCGTGATCGCCGGGCCGGAACGGACCAGTACCGGCCGGGAGCGGCTGGAGACCTTCCTCGCCGCCCTGACCGAGCTGGGCATCTCGCCCCGGCCCGCGCACGTGGTGCACGGCGACTTCCGCAGGGAGAGCGGCGCCGCGGCGGCCCGGCGGCTGATGGCGCTGGACGAGCGGCCGTCCGTCCTGGTCGCGATGGACAACCTGATGGGCCTGGGTGCCCTGGCGGAGCTGCGCGGTGGCGGCTGGGTGGTGCCGGACGGCGTCGGCCTCGCCATCTACGACGACCAGCCGTGGTTCCCGCTGCTCGACCCGCCGATCACGGTCATCGCCCAGCCCACCGTGGAGATCGGGCGCGCCGCGGCGCGCAGCCTGCTCGCCCTGGTGGCCGGCGAGCGGGTGGACGACGTGCTGCTGCCCGCCCGGCTGGTCACTCGCCGGTCCTGCGGCGAGGGCCGGGTGGTCAGCCGGACCAGAACGCCCTGAGTACCGGGAGGGAGTGACGGCCAGCCGTGGCGCCGAAGATCGTCGTGGTGGGCTCCGCCAACGCGGACCTGGTGGTCGCCGTGCAGCGCCGGCCGGGCGCCGGGGAGACCGTGCTCGGCGCGGACACCGTGGTGGTGCCCGGGGGCAAGGGCGCGAACACCGCGGTCGCGGCCGCCCGGTTGGGCGCCCCGGTCGCGCTGCTCGGCGCGCTCGGCGACGACCAGTACGGCACCCTGCTGCGCGACTCGCTGGCCGCCGCCGGTGTCGCCACCGAGCTGGTGCGCACCTCGGCGCGGCCGACCGGGATCGCCTACATCACGGTCACCCCGGACGGGGAGAACTCGATCGTCGTGTCGCCGGGAGCGAACGCCGAGGTGTCCGCGGACGACGTGGTCGCGGCGGCCGGCACGCTCCGTGCGGCGCGGGTGCTGGCGTGCTCGCTTGAGGTGCCGGTCCCGGCGGTGGAGCAGGCGGTGGCCGTCGCGGTCTCGGCCGGCGTCCGCCCGGTGCTCAACCTTTCCCCGGTGGCCCGGCTGCGCCAGGAGACGCTGGCCTCGCTGGATCCGCTGGTGGTCAACCAGCACGAGGCGGCATGGCTGCTGGGTACCGCCGAGGACGCCGTGCCGGGCGTCGAGTTGGCCAGCGCGCTGCTCGGGCTGGGGCCGCGCTCGGTCGTGGTCACGCTGGGCGCAGCCGGGGCGGCACTCGCCGAGCGGGGCGACGTGGTCGAGGTGCCGGCGCCCGAGGTGCGCGCGGTGGACACCACCGGAGCGGGCGACGCGTTCACCGGGGCGCTGGCGGCTCGGCTGGCCGGGGGCGAGAAGCTGGCCGCCGCGGTGCACTTCGCCGTGCGGGTCGCGTCGCTCTCGGTGACCCGGGCCGGCGCCCAGCCGTCCTACCCGGCCGCCGAGGACGTGCTGCTGGCCTGACCCCGGCTCCCGGCCCTGCGCGGGCGCTCCGGTGCGGGCGGGTGCCGGGGCAGAGCGCGCGTCCACCATGGACATTTCCGGCCGCCGGCGGGCCCGTGACCGGCGCGCCAGCGGCCGGAGCAGCCCGGATCGCTCGTGCGGTGGCGTGCGTCACGCACACCTATCATCGACACGGGGCAGGCGGTGAGAGGTATGGTCTAGACCATGTTGGGCGTACGACTCAGCGGCGTCGGGGTCAGTCCGGGCCGGGCCTCGGGCCCGGTGGTGCGGGTGGCCGATCCGCTGCCCGAACCCCCGGAGACGCCGTCCCCGGAGGACCCGCTGGCCGAGGCCGCGCGCATCCGGCCGGCCGCCGAGGCGGTCGCCGAGCAGTTGCGCCGCCGCGCCGCCGCCGTCGGCGGCGACATGCGGGCGGTCCTGGAGACGACCGCCACCATGGCAGCCGATCCCGCCCTGCTGTCCCAGGCCGAGCAACTCGTGACCACGCGCGGTGTCCCCGCGCCGCGCGCCGTGTACGAGGCGGCCTCCGGGTTCGCCGACGCGTTGCAGGCCGCCGGCGGCTACCTGGCCGAGCGGGTACGGGACATCCACGACGTGCGCGACCGGCTGGTCGCCGAACTGCTCGGGGTCGAGCCGCCCGGCGTGCCCGAGCTGCCCGGGCCGAGCATCCTGGTAGCCAGGGACCTGGCCCCGGTGGACACCGCCGGTCTGGACCCGGCCAAGGTGCTCGCCCTCGTCACCGCGGACGGCGGTCCCACCAGCCACACCGCCATCCTGGCCCGCTCGCTCGGCATTCCCGCGGTGGTCGCCTGCCGCGGCGTCCTGGACCTCGGCGAGGTGCCCGGGCTCGCGGTGGACGGCGACACCGGCCGGGTCGAGGTGCCCGAGGGCCCGGTCGAGGTACACGCCGCCGAGACCACCGCGGCATCCGGGTGGAACGGTGTGGGCGCCACCCAGGACGGCTTTCGCGTCAAGGTCCTCGCCAACGTCGGCAAACCCGAGGACGCCCGCGCTGCCGCCGATGCCGGCGCGGAGGGGGTCGGCCTGTTCCGCACCGAGTTCTGCTTCCTCGCCGCCACCGACGAGCCCTCCGTGGCCGACCAGCGCACGGCGTACCGCGCCGTGCTCGCCCCGTTCGCCGGGAAGCCCGTGGTGGTGCGCACCCTGGACGCGGGAGCGGACAAGCCGCTGGGGTTCCTCGGCCTGGCGGCCGAGCCCAACCCCGCGCTCGGCGTCCGCGGCCTGCGGGTGGCCCGGGAACGCGCCGGCGTGCTGGACCGCCAGCTCGAGGCGATCGCCGGCGCCGCCGAGGACTCCGGCGCCGAGGTGTCCGTGATGGCGCCGATGGTGGCCACCGCCGAGGAGGCGGGCTGGTTCGCCGAGCGGGTGCGGGCCGCGGGCATCGCCAGGGCCGGCGTGATGATCGAGGTTCCGGCCGCGGCACTCACCGCGCGGGAGATCTTCGACGCCGTCGACTTCGTCAGCCTGGGCACCAACGACCTGGCGCAGTACCTGTTCGCGGCCGACCGCCAGGCCGGCGCGGTGGCCGCGCTGAACGATCCGTGGCAGCCGGCGCTGCTCCGGCTGATCGCCCGGGTCGGCGAGGCCGCCGGCGAGGTCGGCAAGCCGGCGGGAGTGTGCGGCGAGGCCGCCGCGGACCCGCGGCTGGCCTGCGTGCTGGTCGGCCTCGGCGTGTCCAGCCTCTCCATGAACGCGGCCGCGCTGACGATGGTCGGCGCGACGCTGGCGAGGGTGAACCACGACCAGTGCCAGAGCGCGGCGCGCGCCGCGGCCGCCGCGGCCGACCCGACCGCGGCCCGCCAGGCGGTGCACGCCGCCCTCGGGTGACCGCCGCCGGCTTCGCTGGTCCGGGTGGGTGGGTCGGGGCTGCGGTTGCCGAGCGCCCCGCGCCGTCGCACGCTGCCAACAAGGCACCGGTGAGCGGAGGGATTCTCGGCCATGGCCACGTGTGAGACCTGCGGCAACGACTACTACATGTCCTTCGAGGTGCACGCGCATGGCGCGGTGCACATCTTCGACTGCTTCGAGTGCGCCATCCAGGCCATGGCGCCGGTGTGCGAGCACTGCCGCTGCCGGATCATCGGGCACGGCATGGAGGCCGACGGCCGGTTCTTCTGCTGCGCGCACTGCGCCCAGTCGGAGGGCGCGATGAGCCTGGTCGACCACGCCTGAATCGAGCCCGACCACGCCCGACCCGGTGGCCGGCGACCTGACTCCGGCGCCGCCGGCCGGGCCGCGACCGCGCCGCCGGTGGCGCGGGTCACTCCTCCGGCTCGCCGTCCAACCCGTGCTCGATGGCGTACCGGGCCAGCTCGACCCGGTTGTGCAGTTGCAGCTTGCGTAGCGTGGACTGCACGTGGTTCTCCACCGTCCGGTGCGAGATGACCAGCCGGTTGGCGATCTGCCGGGCGGTCAACCCCTTGGCCACCAGGCGCAGCACCTCGGTCTCCCGCTCGGTGAGCTGCGGCGCCTGCTTGCCGTCGTTCGGGCTGACCGCCATCCGCCGGTACTCGCCGAGCACCAGCCCGGCCAGCCCGGCGGTGAACACCGCGTCCCCGGCGGCCGTCCGGCGCACCGCGTCGACCAGTTCCTCCACCGACGCCGACTTGACCAGGTAGCCGGAGGCGCCCGCCTTCACCGCCTCCAGCACGTCGGAGTGCTCGCCGCTCGCGGAGAGCACCAGCACCCGGGTGTCCGGTAACTCGGTGGCGATCCACCGTGTGGCGTCCACTCCGGACGGCTGGCCGAGGTTGAGGTCCATCAGCACCACGTCGGGCCGCACGGTCCGGGCGATCCGCATCGCCGCCTCCGCGTCGCCGGCGGTGGCCGGCACGTCGAACCCGCGCTCGGTCAGGTCGCGGGCCACCCCGTCCCGCCAGATCGGGTGATCGTCGACGACCATCACGGACACCCGTGCGGCCTGGCGACCGCTGCGCGCGCCGTGGTCGCCTGCTGTGCCGCTGCTCGACCCGGTCATTCAGGTTCCCTTCCCGCGACGCTTCGGTGACTCCTGCCGGGGCAGGCGCACCTCCCACTCGGTGCCCTCGCCGGGACCGGTCGAGAGCACCAGCGTGCCACCCAGCCCGGCCACCCGGCCCCGCATCGACTTCGCCACGCCCATCCTGCCCTCCGCCGCGGCGGCGGCCAGCCGCCCTTCGGGGATACCCGGACCGTCGTCCCGGATGCTGATGACCACCTCGTCGCCGAGGTCCTCCAGCAGTACCCAGGCCCGCGCCGCCTCGCCGGCATGCTTGTCCACGTTGGACAGCGCCTCGGTAACGACCGCGGCCAGCTCCGCCACGGCGGCCGCGGGCAGCATCACCTGGGTGGCCGGCACGGACACCTGGACCCTGGGGGTCACCAGCAGTTGGAGCTGCCCGCGAACGTCCACCTCACCGTCCATGGTGGACTCCGGTGCGGCGGCGGAGACCAGGGCGCGTAACGCGATCTCCTGCGCTCCGGCGAGGTTCGCCAACTCGGCCGCCTCACCCCCCAGCTCGGCGCCGCGGCGGCGGACCCGGGCGAGCACCTGCAGCACGCCGTCGTGGATGGACCGGGCCAGCCGCTCCCGCTCGGCCGTGGCCGCCTCGGTGCGCAACGCCTGGCGCAGCTGCTCGGCGGACCGGCGAGCGGTCTGCGACGCCATCCCGATCACCACGCCGACGCCGACCAGCAGCACGGTGTCCCTGGCCATGTCGGTGTTGAAGTAGCCGCGCACGCCGACGTTGAACACCGCGACGATCACACCGGCGACCATCCCGAAGGTGCGCCCGCCGTACACCGCCGCGGACACCACCGGCCCGCACGCCCACACCGTGGTGATCAGCGGGGCCGGCCGGATCAGTTGCTCCGGCGTCAGGATCACCAGCGACGTGGTCATCAGCCCGCAGGTCAACACCAGGTCGGCGACCACGACCCAGGCACGCCGGCCCGCCTGCCGGCCGTAGCAGAAGGCGGTGAACGCGGTCCACGCGGCCATCACCCCGATCACCGGCCAGCCCAGCCACGGCCGCGCGTAGTCCGCGTCATGCACGGCGAAAACGCCGATGGCGAAAAGGAACGTCAGAATGCGCAGTACGATCGTGCCGCGCCACAACGGCGTGGCCGGGTCGTCGTCGGTCGGGTGGCCCGAACCGGATAGGCGTTCTCCCACGGTGCGCTCCCTTCCCCACCTAATCCTGCCGTGTCGGGTAGTCGGATGAACTCGCAGCCGGTGTCTTGGGGCCGGAGCGCACCATGTGCAAGGCTCAGCACGCCGCCGATGTCCGGCGAAATCCGTTGGCTTCTCGGAGTTCCGTGTCGCTCCCGTCGGGGGGAGGGCCGTTCCTTGCGCACGTGGACGCTGTGGTCGTTACGGCGACCCGCACTGGCCTACTGGTTGCTGGTGGATCTCGCCGCGATCGCCTGCACAGCACTTGTGGTGACACACACACCGCCGCCGGACGCGGCGGATCTGGGCCGGTTCACGATGATCGCGGCGACCGCCGGTGCGGTGGTCATCGGCACCACGCTGGCCAGCCAGATGCGCCGGGAACCGCAACGCAACCCGTGGGCGGTGCACGTCTGCTACCTCGCCGCCGGGGTGTGCGTGCTGCCGCTGAACCTGCTCGCGCTGCTGTTCCTCGGCCCCGCGCTGCACGGCGTGATGGTGGTGCGGCCGGAGCCGCACCGCTGGCTGTTCACCCTCTCCGCGAGCGCGCTGGGCACCTTCGCCGGCCGGTTCGTGATCGGCTGGCACGAAACCCGGTGGGACGTGGCGCACCTGCTGCTCGCCGGGGCGGCGCTGCTGCTCACCAGGACCGTGCTGGTCGCGGTTGGCCTGCGACTGCGCAACCCGGGCGCCGGGATGGACGAGATCATCGGCGACTCCATCGATGTCACCCTGGGCATCGTCGCGGTGAGTATCGGCGCGCTGATGGGGACCGCGCTGCTGTTCCAGCCGTCGCTCGGCGTGCTCGCCGGCCCGCCGATGGCCCTGCTGGAACGGGCCGCCCAGCTGCCGCACTGGCGGCGTTCGGCGCAGCGGGACGCGAAGACCGGGCTGGCCAATGCGGTGCACTGGGACCGGCTGGCCCGGTACGAGCTGAGCCGGGCCCGGGCGCGCAGCCAGCCGGTCGCCGTGATGCTGCTGGACCTCGACCACTTCAAGCGGGTCAACGACCGGGTCGGCCACCTGGCCGGGGACGCCGCCCTGGCCGCGGTGGCGCTGCGGCTGCGTGCCAGCGTCCGGCGCGGCGACGTGGTCGGCCGGTTCGGCGGCGAGGAGTTCGTCGTGCTGCTGCCGGACACCGAGCCGCCCGAGGCCGAGGCGGTGGCGCAGCGGGTGCGGCTGGCCGTCGCCGCCATGCACGTGCCGACCACCACCGCGAACGGCGACCCGTACGTGCTGGACGGGTTGACCGTGAGCATCGGCGTGGCCACCTCGGTGCGCTACGGCTACGAGCTGCCGGACCTGCTGATCGCCGCGGACGCCGCGCTGCTGTCCGCCAAGGGGTTCGGCCGCAACCTGGTCGCCATGGCGTAACCGGGCGGGGCACCGCTACCCGGAGGACTCCACGTCGGTCCCGGTCTCCCGCTCAGTACCGGCCGCGCGGGACTGCTCCGGTTCGGGCGGCTGCGCCGTGGCCGGTTCCGCCGAGGGCTCCTCGTGCTGCGCCAGCAGCGAGCGGATACCCGAGTTCACCACGGCGAGCAGCGGCACGGCGAGCAGCGCACCGGCGATACCGCCGACCACCGTGCCCGCGGCGATCGCCAGCACCACGGCCAGCGGGTGCAGCTTCACCGCCCGGCCCATCAGCAGCGGTTGCATCACGTGGCCCTCCAGCTGCATCACCGCGATCACCACGCCGAGCACGATCAGCGCCGGGATCAGGCCGTTGGCCACCAGGGCGACCAGCACCGCGACCGTCCCGGCCACCACCGACCCGACGATCGGCACGAACGCGCCGAGGAACACCAGCGCGGACAGCGGCACGGCGAGCGGGACGCCGACCCCCCACAGCCCGATGCCGATGCCCACCGCATCGACCACCGCGACCACCGCCGTGGCCCGCACGTAGTTGACCAGCGAGGCGAACCCGCGCCGGCCGGCCACGTCCATCCGGCCCCGGACGTTCGCGGGCAGCCCGCGCAGCACGAACCGCCAGATCCCGTCGCCGTCGTAGAGGAAGAAGATCAGGGTGAACAGCGCGAGCAGCATCGAGGTCAGCGCCTCGCCGACGGTGGCCGCGGTGCTCAGCGCGCCCGTGGTGATCGACGCCTGGTTCTCCTTGATCGTCGCGACGATCCGGTTGAGGTACTCGTGCACCTGCTGCGGGCTGACGTGCAGCGGACCCTTCTGCAGCCACTGGCTGATCGTGTCCAGGCTGCGCCCCACCTGGGCCTGCAGCGCGGGCAGCCCGTTGACGAACTCGGTGACCACGAAGGTCAGCACGCCGCCGACCACCGCGAGCCCGCCGACCAGCACCACCACGGTGGCCAGCGCGCGCGGTACCCGCCAGGCGACCAGGTGCCTGACCGCCGGCGCCAGCAGCGCGGACATGAGCAGCGCGATCGCCACCGGAATGACCACCGCCGCCAGCCGGCCGACCACGATCCCGATCACATAGAGCGCGCCCACCACGACGAGGAAACGCCAGCTCAGCGCGGCCGCCACCCGGATCACCTTGGGGACCGCCGTGGTCACGTCCGCCGGTTGGTTCCCGCGTGGCTGAATCCCGTTGTCGGTGCCGCGTCCCGGCTCAGGGGTGCTCACCAGTGCACGTTAACCCGTGGCGCCCACCGCTCTAGACGGTTTGCCGGATCGGCTGTGGCGGTGGCGCCGTTCCGCTCCCGGGACCGCGCGGCCTGATACGGACGCTCACATCCGGATACACGCAGTGTGCGTCACCCGATGTAGCGATCTTCTCGCTCAACGGATGCGCCGGCCGGCCGATGTTGGCAGAGTGCCTGCTGCGACGACGCGTGGCGGATCGAGCACGGCGAGCTACCGCAGTGCCGCCCACGCGTAACCGGTGGGTCCTTGATCGGAGCTGGGCTCCGCCGCCCGCGGACCGGGTCGGGTCGTCGCCACGAAGTACGAGAGGAAGCGATGGCGGCCGAGCAGCGAGCGACGGCGGGGGCGACCCGCGTGCGCCGGCTGCTGTCCCGCACCCTGCTCGTGCTGGGCGGCACCGTCGCTGGCACCGCGGCGGCCTGGCTGCTCTCCACCGCCTGCGCCGCCGCGGCCCCGAGCGCCGATGGCGAAGCGCACCCCGTCGCGAGAACTTCGGCCGAGCGGCCACCCACCCACTCGCACGGCATCGACCTTCCGGATGCGCCGCGCCTCGCCCCGCACCACCCGGCCCACCGCCTCACCCCGCACGGGCCGCAGGTGGCGGAGTGGCGGTTGGCCGACCGGCTGCCCGGGCCGTGGACCAGCGAACCCGGCGCGCGCCCCACCGTCCCGGTCACCGGCTCCGGCGCGGGCCCGGGCGACCCGGCGGCCGGCTACGGGGACTGCCCGGGCGAGCCGGTCGCCAGCTCCGACGCGCGCCCGGTGCCGGCACCGCGACTGGCACCCCCGTTGCTGGCCGACGCCGTGACCGGTCCGGTCGCCGGCGCCCTCGACGAACTGACCCGCCCGGCCGTTCCGGCACTGGGCGGCTGGCTCGCGCCGGCACCGGGCGCGCCCAACCCGCGGCCGGGCATCGACCAGGTCGCCGGCGCGCTACGCGACGCCTTCGGCGGCGGCCAGCTCGCCGCCGGCGGACTCGTGCCGAACCCGGTCGAGACGGCCGGCGGGCTGGCGCAGAGCGTGCCCGGAGCCGCGGCGGCCGGCGAGTCGATGGCCGCGCCACCCGTGCCGGCTGTGCCCACCGCCCCGAGCGCCGAGCCGGCGACCGCCGTGTCGCCCGACGGCTGGACCGGCACCGCGACCACGGTGCCCGCACCCCGCGGCATCCCGGCGCACCGGTCCACCGTGCCGGCACCCCCGCCCGCTCCGCTTGCCCCCGGCGGTCCGCCGGTGATCGTGCCGGTCAGCTCCTGCGCCTGCGGATCGCAGGGTTCCGCGTCCTCCGGTGGCCACCCGGCCGGCGCCACCGCCTCGCCGGCGCACCTGCCCGGGACCGCGCTGGCCCGCGCCCTCCGCCCGGGTGCGCAGTCCGAGCCGGCCGCCAGCGGCGCGCAGCCCGGCGTCACCCCCGACTGACCCGCCGCCTGCGGCAGGCGCGATCGCCGGAGAACCGGCGCGCCTCCGCTGCCGCGACCGCGGCGCACTCGACCACGCGGGCAAACCGACCCGCATCCCCATCCGGGTGGCCGGACCAAACCCCGACGTACCCCGAGACCGGCCACTCGCGTCACCCCAATGGAAGGAGAACCCATGCAGACCTGGGCGAAGCGCGGCATCCAGACCGCGCTGATGACCGGGGGAATGCTGGCCGTCGGCGCGGGCATCGCCTCCGCCGAGCAGTGCGCGGACCGTCCCTGCACGCCGCTGGGCGGCGGGGTCGACGTGCCGATCGACATCGGCAACAACGTGGTGGGCACGCCGCAGGGCAGCAAGGCGGCACCCGAGATCCACCGCGACATCAACACCGACCAGGTCGCCCACGCGCTGCCCAGTGCCCTCCAGGCGCCGGCCGGCCGGCTCACCGCGCCGCTGGCCGGTGCCGCGGAGCCGACCGGCAGGCACGCCCTCCGACCGATGCACCAGCAGGACGGTGGGGACACCTTCCGCGGCAACCGGGCCAGCGCCGACCTGGTGATCCCGGTGCAGGTGGAGAACAACGCGATCGGCCTGCTCGGCAACGCCGAGGCGAACGGCGACTCCCAGCAGTCCGCCGCCGCGTACCACCCCGTCGACACCGACGGCGGCCACGGCGTGCTCACCGGCAACGTGTTGCAGTTCGTCGGGGCGGTCCCGCTGCAGGTCACCGGAAACGCGCTGGCGGTGGGCGGCAACGCCGGCACGCACAGCCACTCCTCGCAGGACACCACCTCCGGCGGCGGCGTGACCACCGGCGGCGACCGGGGCGTGCTCGCGGGCAACGTCCTGGCTGGCCAGGCTGCCCTGCCGGTGCAGGCCGACGGCAACGCGGCCGGCGTGCTCGGCAACGCCCACTCGGACTCCACGTCGGAGTCCAGCGCGCACGCCCCCGGCGCGCTGTCCACCAGCGGCGACCAGGCCACCCTTTCCGGCAACGCGCTCGGCCTGCCGGTCGGCACGCCGCTCGGCGTGAACGGCAACGCCATCGGCGCGGGCGGCAACGCCAAGTCGCATTCGGACACCGAGGCCGAGGCGATCGCCGGCAGCACCGTGCCCAACAAGTTCGGGCTGCCCAGCTACGTCCGGACCAGCGGCGACCACAGCACGCTTTCCGGCAACGGCGGCGAACTGCCGCTGTCCGGCCCGGCGGAGTTGGACGGCAACGCGCTCTCCGCCGTGGGCAACGCGCTGGCCAGGGGCAGCGCCGAGAAGCACACCGATGCCGGTGGCGGCGTGGACACCAGCGGCGTCGGCTCCACCGGATCCGGGTCGACCATCGAGGGGCCGGTGGCGGTGCCGGTGCAGGCGTTCGGTAATGGTGGTTCTGTGATCGGCAACGCCGACAGCGGCTTCGACAACGTCACCCACTCCAGCGCTGGGGGCAACACCTTCACCAACGGCGACCACTCCGTGCTGTCCGCCGAGGGCGTGAACGTGCCGCCCGCCGGTGCGGTGGACGTGTTCGGCAACGCCGGCTCGGTGCTCGGCAACGCCGGCGGCCGGGGCAGCAACACCACCAGCGCCACCACCGGCGGGTACACCGGGACCACCGGCAACGACGCCACCGGCTCCGGCAACGTGATCAGCACCCCGCTGGCCCCTCCGGTGGAGGGCTACGGCCTCGCCGGTGCGGTGGCCGGCACGGCCGACGCGCAGGGCGTGGAAACCGACAAGGACATCCACTCCGGCAACGGCAAGGTCAACACCAACGACGACGGAGGCACGCTGAGCAGCAACATCGTCGGTGGCGCGGTGGCGATGCCGGTGCAGGCATTCGGCGACGCCGCCGGGTGGATCGCCAACGTGCGCGGCCGCGGCACCAACAACACCACCACTACGGCCGGTGGCGACACCGAGGCCAAGGGCACCAGGGGCAGCGGCTCGGGCAACATCCTCTACGGCTCCCTCGCGCAGCCAGCGCAGCTGTTCGGCGTGGCCAGCTCGACGGTGGGCACCGCGGACGCGGCCGCGCTGAACAACACCGCCGCCGAGGCGGGTGGCAACAGCACCACGGACGGCTTCGGCGGTGCCGGCTCCGGCAACGTCGCCAACCCCGCGGTGGCCGGCGCCACCCAGGCGTTCGGCGACGCGCTCGCCTGGTTCGGCCTGGCCCGCGGCGTCGCGGGGAACGCCACCGACTCCTACGCCGGCGGCAACGCCAGCACCTCGGGCGACCACGGCGCGCTGTCCGGCAACCTGGCCAGCCCTGCCGTGCTGTCCTTCGGCCAGGTGTTCGGCGACACGGTGAGCGCGCTCGGGGTGGGCGGCGCGTTCGGCGAGGACGGGACCCACGCGGCCGCGGGCGGGAACAACGACACGTCGGGCCGCGGCGGGGCGCTCTCCGGCAACATCCTCAACGCCCCGGTGGCCAGCGAGGTGCCGCAGGCGTACGGCGACGCCCTCGCCGTGGGCGGCATCGGCCAGGCGACCGGCTACGACGACAACCTCGGCCAGGTGGGTGGCCGCAACACCACCGAGGGCCCGTACCGCAGCCTGTCCGGGCTGATCGGCTACGCCCCGGCGAACCCCGCCGTGGAGATCTTCGACGTGCCGATCCAGGTGCTCGGCCGGGCGTTGACCCACGGGGAGGACCGGGACCACATCGGGATCGGCGACGAGACTCCGCACCTCGACCTGCCGCCGACCGGCGACGGGCTCGGCCCGGCCGACCTGCCCACCTTCGCCGCGCTCCAGCAGGGCCGGCACGCCAGGGCCGCGCGGCCCATCGGCATCACGCTGCCGGCTCCGGACCTGCCGCCGCTGCCCGCGCCCACGGCCACGCCGTTCAGCGAGCGCTCCGGCGCGCACGCGCTGGACGACGAGCCCACCCAGGAACTGCCGGTGATCGGCGGGCAGGGTGCGCAGCTGTCCGGCATGCACGTTGACCCGTCCGGCGCCGGGCTCGACCGGTACAGCGGGCTCGCGCCGTCGCCGGCCGCGCCACCGGTGGACCCGGGGACCCTGCTGGGCAGCCTGCGCGACCGGATCCGAGGGATCCAGCTGCCCAGGGCCTGACCTCCGGCCCGCTGGTGCCGGCGGGCCGGGAGACGGGGGTGTGTGGCCGAGGGGCCTTGCCGGGATTCCACGTCATCGCGGCGGGGCCCCTCGCACGACGCTAGGGATGCAGCCGGCTCTCCGCGTAGGCGAGAACCGAGTGCACCGGAGCACTGCCGTCGCTGGTCACCCAGCAGACCCGGACTCCGGGCCGCAGGTGCTCCCCGCCCACCCGGATTGGCCGCTCAGCCAGTTCGCGAACGCGTTCCGCGATCGGCTCCCCGGTGCCGTTGGGATGCTCGGCGACCACCGCGAGCTCGTCCCCGCCGTAACGGGCCACGGTGTGGTCGGCACGCAGCCCGCTGCGCAGCCGCGCACCCAGCACGGAGAGCACCTCGTCACCTCGGGCGAAGCCGTACCGCGCGTTCACCTCGGCCAGTTGTCGGACGTCCAGCAGCACCAGGGTGGCCAGCGTGCCGCGGGTACGCGCCCGGACCAGCGCCTGCTGCAGGCGGTCCAGCAGCAGCAACCGGCCGGGCAGCCCGGTGACCGGGTCCAGCAGCCCTCGGCTGCGGGCCACGTCGTCGTCCACCGGCTGCAGCAGCACCAGCAGCCGGGGGCGACCGTGCACGTTCAGCGGGTAATGGTCCGCCCAGATCCGTGCGCTGGGCGTGCCGTCCCTGGTCACCACCATCGGCACGGCCAGCGGGGTACCCATGCGGAACACCTGGTCGGCCAGGTCGGCGTCGCTGGGTAGCGGCGCGCCGGACTCGTCGCACAGCCGCCACCGCGCGGGCCGGCGGCCGCACAGCAGGTCCGCCTGGCTCAGCCCGAGCAGGCTGGCTGCGCGCTTGTTCGCGGCCAGCACGTCACCGTGCTGATCCCGCAGCATCACGCCCACCGGCAGCTCGGCGACCAGGTCGTCCCAGATCGCCCCGACGGTGTTCGGTGCCGCCACGTTCACGGCACTCATCGGCTCACACCCCCCGCTGGCCTCGGCCTCTGCGTTGAGCCTGCTCTGCCGGCCGGACAAACTTCAAGAGGTCGGCCGGACCCGTAAAGGTGATCTTCCTGTGCCGCCGGCGCGTCGACTACGCACAGTCAGTAGTAAATTCTCTGTGTAATCGATGCAGGCAAAGCCCTGCTGCCGGCCGTGGCGACCGGCAGCCGGATCGGGACGGTCAGCCGAACTGGCGGGTCATCCCGAGCGAGGCCACTCCCGCGCCCAGCAGGAGAATGATCGCGCCGACGATGACGTTGCTCGCGATCAGGCCGGTAGTCGCCGCCTTCTGCAGGATCACCCACGGACTGATGATCAGCCATACCCCGAGGACCGGTGTGGTCCACGCCAGGTTGTGCGTCCGGCCGTACGCCGACGCGAACCCCAGCGCCATCACGGCCACGGCGAGCCCGACGATCAGGTTGTTCACCGTGATGTAGGGGATAACGCTGAACTTGACCACCCAGGGCGAGATCGCGGCGTACAGGCCGGCCAGGCAGGTGAGTCCGTAGAGCGTCCTCGCGAGCGGCGTCTCGGAGGCCTCCTCATAGTGGGCACGCAGGGCCATCAGGTCCGGGTGTGCCTCGATCGGCGTCTGCGCGGGGCGTGTCGACATCTCGCTTCACCTCCCACACCCGCTCATTTCCGTCCAACAACAAAGGCAAACACCCCACTCGTCGCATCCCCGTCACGAGGAACATAACGGCGTTTTGCTCTGGTGCCGGCTGGCCGTGCAGGCGCCGTCAACCTTCGTGTCGGTCGGCGGTTCGAGGCGCCGTCAGCCCTGGGCGAGGTCGACGAACCGGCTGTAGTGCAGCTGGTGGGCCACGGTGATGGTGGTGGTCGGGCCGGCACGGTGCTTGGCCAGGATCAGGTCGGCCTCGCCAGCGCGCGGATCGTCCCGCTCCCACGCATCCGGCCGGTGCACCAGGATCACCATGTCGGCGTCCTGCTCCAGCGAACCGGATTCGCGCAGGTCGGCGAGCATTGGGCGCTTGTCGGTGCGCTGTTCCGGGCCGCGGTTGAGCTGGCTGATGGCAACCACCGGGACCTCCAGCTCCTTGGCCAGCAGCTTGAGGTTCCGGGAGAACTCGGACACCTCCTGCTGGCGGGACTCGACCCGCTTGCCCGAGGTCATCAGCTGGAGGTAGTCGACCACGATCAGCGCCAGGTCGTTGCGTTGCTTCAGCCGCCTGGCCTTGGCCCGGATCTCCATCATGGTCATGTTCGGCGAGTCGTCGATGAACAGCGGGGCCTCGCTGATCTCGCTCATCCGCCTGGCCAGCCTGGTCCAGTCGTCGTCGGTCATCCGGCCGCCGCGCATGTCCTGCAACCGGATCTTCGCCTCGGCGGAGAGCAACCGCATGACGATCTCCGTGCGGCTCATCTCCAGCGAGAAGATCACGCTGGTCAGCCCGTGCTTCACCGAGCACGACCTCGCGAAGTCCAGCCCGAGGGTGGATTTGCCCACACCGGGACGGGCGGCGATGATGACCATTTGACCGGCGTGCAGGCCGTTGGATACCGCGTCGAGGTCGGCGAAGCCGGTGGGCACCCCGAGCGCCGCGCCGCCGCGGGACGCGATCGCGTCGATCTCGTCCATGGTCGGCTGCAGCAGGTCCTCGAGAGAGACGAAGTCCTCGCTGGTCCGCCGCGCCGTGACGTCGTAGATGGAGGCCTGGGCCCGGTCCACGATCTCGTCGATCTCGGCGCCCTCGGCCCCGTGGTAGCCGAGTTGCACGATCCGGGTGCCGGCCTCGACCAGCCGGCGCAGCACCGCCTTCTCGGCGACGATCTCCGCGTAGTACCCGGCGTTCGCCGCGGTGGGCACGGTGGCGATCAGGGTGTGCAGGTAGGGTGCCCCGCCGACGCGCAGTAACTCGCCGCGCCGGTCCAACTCGGCGGACACCGTGATCGGGTCGGCCGGCTCGCCCCTGCCGTACAGGTCCAGGATGCAGTCGTAGATGGCCTGGTGGGCGGGGCGGTAGAAATCCTCCGGCCGGAGCACGTCCACCACGTCGGCGATGGCGTCCTTGCTCAGCAGCATCCCGCCTAGCACCGACTGCTCCGCGGCGATCTCCTGGGGCGGCTGCTTCTCGAACGCTTCGGCCACTCCCCGGTCGTCCGCGAGCGCCACCTTGCTCGCACCTCCCCGTCTCCCGCGTCGCAACACAGCGTTGCGACGACCTCCGTTTTCTACCCCGTCGCGCCGACAGTTCTGGGGCATGGCACGCGCCGGTGATGGCGGACGCTAGATCGGGCTCACCGCGCCGGGCAAATGGCCCTGGGGACGGATCTGTGGACAACCTGGGGATGATCGGGGGCAGGTGACCACAGGCGCACCCTTCGCTGTGGAAAACCTGTGGAGCCCTGACCAGGGGTGATGTAAAAGCCCAGGTCAGACCATGTGGGTAAGGTGTGGAAAACGTTGCTCGAAAGTGATCGGCGTGTCGCGCCTGACCGACCCTTCGGCGTGTCGCGATCGAGCCGTCACAGCCAGCTATCCACAGGCGTTGTGGATGCGTGCGACCGCCGGAACAGACGGAAGCGCCGTTCCCTGGATTGATTCAGGTCGAACGGCGCTTCCGGATGATAATGGCCGTGCCGCAGTAACGCTGCGTGAGCGATCCCCCGTGCGCGGGCGATCGCGCCGGGTGGTCCGGCCCGGTTCAGCCCTGGGCGCTGACGTTCACGTCGAGCGCGGCGACGACCTCCGGGTGCAGGCGCACCTTCACGGAGTACGTGCCCACGGTCTTGATGTGCCCTGGCAACTCGATGGCCCGCTTGTCCAGCGTCGGGCCGCCGGCCGCCTTGACCGCGGAGACGATGTCGGCCTGGGTGACCGAGCCGAACAGCTTGCCGCTGGCGCCGGCCGCCTTGGCGGACAGGGCGACGGGGCTGATGCCCTCCAGCGTGCCCTTGACCTCCTTGGCGTGGTCGAGGTCGCGGATGCGGCGGGCCTCCTGCGCCCGGCGGATGGTGCGCACCTGCTTCTCGGCGCCCTTGGTGGCCGCGATGGCCAGCCCCCAGGGCAGCAAGTAGTTGCGGCCGTAGCCGTCCTTGACCTCGACGAGGTCGCCCGGACCGCCGAGGCCGCTCACGTCAGCGGTGAGGATGAGCTTCACGACGCACTCCTCTTTCGTTCCTTGGGTCTGGCGAGCGTGTCCCGCCGGAGACGGGCGCGCGGAATCCCGCGCGGCACCGCCGTCCCAGCGGAGACAGGCGTGGTCAGCGGGCGGTCGACGTGTACGGCAGCAGCGCCATCTCGCGGGCGTTCTTCACCGCGGTGGCGACGTCACGCTGGTGCTTGCTGCAGTTGCCGGTCACCCGGCGGGCACGGATCTTGCCGCGGTCGGAGATGAACTTCCGCAGCATCGTGGTGTCCTTGTAGTCGATCGACGGCGCGGACTTGTCCGTGCAGAAGACGCAAACCTTCTTCTTGGGCTTGCGGACTGGTGCCTTGGCCACCATTGAACTCCTGGATCGAACGCGGTTCGGTTGCTCTGGATGACGGTGCCTGGATCGCCTGGATCAGGCACAGGTACGCGATGCTTTCGGGTGCGGCTTCGTGCCGCCGAGGGTTCGGCGTCAGAACGGCGGCTCGTCGCTGAACCCGCCGGAACCGGCGGGCGGCGCGGAACCCCACGGGTCGTCGGCCGGCGCGGCGGAGGAACCGGAGCCCCCGAAACCACCGCCACCGCCGCCAGCACCCGCGCGGCTCACCTTGTTGACCTTGGCGGTCGCGTAACGCAGGGAGGGGCCGACCTCGTCGACCTCCAGCTCGATCACGGTCCGCTTCTCGCCCTCCTTCGTCTCGAAGGAGCGCTGCCGCAACCGGCCGGACACGATCACTCGCATCCCCCTGGTCAGCGACTCGGCCACGTTCTCAGCGGCCTGACGCCAGATGTTGCATCGCAGGAACAGCGCCTCGCCGTCCTTCCACTCACCGGTCTGGCGATCGAAGGTGCGGGGCGTGGAGGCGACGGTGAAGTTCGCCACCGCGGCCCCGGAAGGGGTGAAGCGCAGCTCCGGATCGGCGGTCAGGTTGCCGACCACCGTGATCGTCGTCTCGCCAGCCATCAGTGAACTCCTCGCTGGTCAGGCCCGGGCGTCCTCTCGCCGCAGGACCTTAGTGCGCAGCACCGACTCGTTCAGGGACAGCTGACGGTCCAGCTCCTTGACCGCGTCCGGCTCGGAGACCACGTCCAGCACCGCGTAGATACCCTCGCCGTGCTTCTTGATCTCGTAGCTCAGCCGCCGGCGACCCCAGACGTCGACCTTCTCCACGTTGCCCCCGGAGGTCCGGATGACGTTGAGGAAGGTGTCCAGCGACGGCGCGACCGTGCGCTCGTCGAGACTGGGGTCGAGGATGACCATGACCTCGTAATGACGCATGAAGACCTGTCACCTCCTGTGGACTGGCGGCCACGGGCTCTCCGTGGCAGGAGGGTCGTCGCGTCAGCAACCCGGGAAGGATAGCAACCGGTACCGGAGGCCTTCTCAGCCGGTCGCCGCGGCAGCCCGGGTGAGCACCCAGCGGCGTACCAGCGCGGCCGTGACGCAGGACAGCATGACCACGGCCAGCAGCACCGGGGCGCCGACCCGGTTGTCGTCCCGGACCGGGTTGAGTGCCTGCGCTCCGCCGGCCGCCGTGCGCACGTCGTCCTGGGCCGCGCCGAGCGTGCCGAGTTGCGGGGCGTAGCCGGGTACCTCGTTGCCGTAGAGCAGGCCGGGCGAGGGCGCCCAGTCCCCGGGGATGGCGAACGGCAGGTCGCCGTAGTTGAAGGGGGACGCCCGGCCGGTGCCCACCAAGCCGCCGCCGAAGTCGTACAGCGGCGCGCCGCCGGGCGAGTAGCCGCCCACCGCGGCGAAGCCGGAACCGCCCGGCTGCGCCGCGCCGGGGCTCGCCGGCGGGCTCTGCTGGCCACTGCCCGGGCCGCCGGAGGACTGGCTCGGCGGGGACAGCGCCGCCGTGCCCTGCTGGACCGCGCTCGCCGCGGCGGACGCGCCGGCCTGCACCTGCCCGGCGGCGGCGTTGACGCCGGTCACGGCGATCCCGCACGCCGAGGTGAGGACCTGCCGCACGCCGTTGCTCACGGGTGTGAGCAGCGCGCCGAGCGGCGTCTTGCCGAGCTGGGCGACCACCTGGTTGGCGATGGTGGCGCCCGAGATGTAGCCCTGGCCGGACGGGATGGCGCCGATCGGGATCGGCGGCAGCGCGAGGAACGCCTGCCGGAATGAGCCTGCCACCAGTGAGCCGCCGGGCAGCGCGTCGATCACGGTCACGATCGGCTCGACCACGGCGGCCGGGCTCAGCGACACGGGCTGCCCCGGGGCTCCCTGTGCCGAGGTCGAGCAGCTGCCGACCACGATCGGGGCAGCGGCGGCGGCCGGCTCGGTGCCGACCGCGGCACCCACAGAGCTCGCGGCAATGACCACCGCGGCGGTCGCCACTAACCGCCCGAGCCGCGCTCGCATGCTGATCCCTCCGGATCTACCGGTGAGTAACCTAACGGGTCACGCTACGCCTCGACGGTGACGCCCGCCATACCCGGACCGAACCAATTCGGTCCAGTAGCAGCGGTACTCCGGGTGGCACCGCGCCGTCTGGAGGCGCGCGCTGGTGAACCGCGCTGGCCCGGTCGCGGACAACGCGCACGGGCCGAAACGCCGGTTGACCGCATGGTGTGACAGCTAGGTCGACACGGCGCACCCGACTAGGCTTGCCGGATATGCGCATCGGAGCTCACGTCCGCGATGGTGATCCACTGGGCGCGGCGCGCGAGCGCGGTGCCGAGATCATCCAGTTCTTCCTGGCGGACCCGCAGGGCTGGAAGTCTCCGCAGCCGCATCCGCAGGCCGAGGAACTGCGAGCCAGCGACATCGACGTCTACATCCACTCGCCGTACGTCATCAACGTCGCGTCGCTGAACAACCGCATCCGCATCCCGTCCCGCAAGCTGGTGGTGCAGCACGCGAAGGCGGCCGCCGCGGTGGGCGCCAGGGGGCTCGTGGTGCACGGCGGCCACGTGACCAGGACCGACGACCCGGCCGAGGGGCTGGCCAACTGGCGCAAGCTGTTCGAGCGGCAGGCCGCCGAGGGCGGGTTCGCGGTACCTGTCCTGGTGGAGAACACCGCGGGCGGGGACAACGCCATGGCCCGACGGCTGGACATGGTGGCCAGGTTGTGGGAGCAGATCGGCGAGTTCGAGCCGGGGTTCGTGCTGGACACCTGCCACGCGTTCGCCGCGGGCGAGGAACTGCTCGGCATCGTCGACCGGGTGAAGGCAATCACCGGCCGGATCGACCTGGTGCACCTGAACAACTCGCGTGACCCGTTCGGGTCGTCCCGGGACCGGCACGCGAACATCCCCAGCGGCACGATCGACCCGGAACTGCTGGTCGCGGTGTGTGCCGCCGCGGACGCGCCGATCGTGGTGGAGACACCCGCCGAGGGTCAGGCCGACGACATCGCCTTCCTGCGCGACAAGCTCGGTCGGTGACCGGGTGCGCTCCACCCGGCAGCCGGCATCGGAGGCGGCGCCGGTGACCCAGGGCGAAGTCGGTCGCCGGCGGGTGGCCTCCGAACCGTCCCCCACCCGGCGCGCGCTGGGCCGGGTCGCGCTCGTGCTGTTGGTGCTGCTGTGCGGGCTGACGCTGCTCGGCGGCTATCTGAACAAGGCGCGGTGCGCCGGGCCGCAGTTCGACCAGTGGGGCCGCAGCCAGCCCGACTACAAGGAGCGCACCGAGCGGGACGCCTGCTACTCGGACATCCAGCACCTGTGGATCGGCCGGGACATCGACCGGCACGTCTTTCCCTACATCGGTGGGCGGATCAGCCCGGACGGCGAGCTGTCCGGCGGCGCGATCGAGTACCCGGTGCTCACCGGCCTGCTGATCTGGGTGGGCGCGAACCGGGTGCACACCGACGCCGGGTTCCTGCTCGTCTCGGCGCTGCTGCTGGCGCCGTTCGGCCTGCTCACCGCGTGGCTGCTGGGCCGGATGTCGGGTTGGCGGGCGTTGCTGTGGGCGGTCGGGCCGCCGCTGGTGCTGTACGCGTTCCACAACTGGGATCTGCCGGTGGTGGCCTGCGCGGTGGCCGCCGGCTACGTGGTGCACCGCGGCTGGGGCCGGCGGGGCGCGGACCGGCCGCTGGTCCAGCGCGCGACGGCGGCCTCGGTGCTGCTGGCCGTCGGGTTCTGCCTGAAGCTGTACCCGGCGATCTTCGTGCCGCCGCTGGTGCTGTACGTGGCCACCGGCGGTGCCGGGGGCCGGGAGTTGCCGGCCGGTCGCCGCTACGACCTCGTGGGCGCGGTGCGGGTGGCGGCGGCCGCGGTGGTCACCGCCGTGCTGATCAATCTGCCGTTCGCACTGCTCGGCGGGCAGGGGTGGCTGGCGTCGTTCGACTTCCAGCGGACCCGCCGGGTGGACATCACCACGAACTCGATCTGGTTCTGGGGTCTCCGGCCTTACTCGGACCCGAGCAACCTGCCGTTCCAGCAGGCCATCGGCGTGGTATCGGCGGTCGCCGTCGCCGGGTCGTTCCTGCTGGCGTGCGCGCTGGGCTGGCGGCGGTACCGGCGGGAGGGCAGCTACCCGTGGATCCAGGTGTCCGCCGCGATGCTGTGCGGCTTCCTGCTGCTGTACAAGGTCCACTCGCCGCAGTACACGCTGTGGCTGGTGCCGATGTTCGTGCTGCTCCGCATCCGGCTCGGCTGGGTGATCGGCTACCTCCTCGCCGACGCGGCGATGGGCATCGGCATCTTCCGCTGGTACTGGGAGATCGAGTTCGGCCGGCCGTCCGGGATCTACGACAGTTTCGCCGCGCAGGCCGTGGTGATCGGCGTATGGGGCAGGGCCGCGCTGCTCGCCGGGTTGTTCTTCGCCTTCCTGGCCGCTCGGAGCACGGTCGAGCGGGACCGGCCGGTCCCGCCGGGCGTGGTCAACGCGTAGCCGCCACCGGGGTCAGGCCGGAACGGCGGCGGGCCGGCGGGCGCGACCGAGGACCACGCGGTCCGGCGCGCCGTCCAGCACACCGCCGGCCGGGTCGTCGTCACCGGCCCGGCGCACCGGGTCCCCCTCCGGGCGGTAGATGTCCCGCAGCACCAGCACGGCCAGCAGCACCACGAACGCGTCCCGCACCAGCACCGTGCCGAGGAAGTAGTCCTCCGGCAGACCCTTGTTGTTGACGCCGAGGTAGTAGAACATCCGCGGCACCCAGACCAGCGCGTCCACGGTCATCCAGGCGAGCAGCACCTTCCACCGCGGCACGGCCAGTACCGCAAGCGGCACCAGCCACAGCGAGTACTGCGGGCTCCACACCTTGTTGGTCAGCAGGAACGCGGCGACCAACAGGAAGCCGAGCTGGGCGAACCGGGGTCGGCTCGGCGCGGAGAGGGCGACCCAGGCGATGCCGGCGCAGCAGGCCAGGAACAGCGCGGCGCTCACCGTGTTGAGCATGGTGGGCGCCTGACCCGGTCCGAGCGTGCCGTCGAAACCGCGCCAGCCGGTGAAGTAGGACAGCGCGTTGTACAGCGAGTCCGGGTCGGCGCCGCGCACCGTGTTCAACCGGAAGAACTCCCGCCAGCCGGCCGGGTAGAGCAGCGCGATCGGCAGGTTCACTGCGGCCCAGGCGATCGCCGCGGTCAGCGTGGCACGCAGCGCGGCGGGCAACCGCCCGGCGCGCAACGCGAGCAGCAGCAGCGGGCCGAGCAGGAACAGCGGGTACAGCTTGGTCGCCCCGCCCAGCCCGATCAGCACGCCGGCCAGCACGGGTTTCTTCCTGGCCCAGGCCAGCATCCCGGCGGTGGCCAGCGCGGTGGCCAGTGTGTCGAAGTTGGTGAAAGCCTGGTCGATGACCAGCGGGGAGACCGCCACGATCGCCGCGTCCCAGATCCGGCGCCTGGCGATCCTGGCCACCGCCCAGGTGGTCACCAGCCAGGCCAGCGCCAGCCAGAACGCGGTGATGTCGAAGTAGGCGACCACGGTCATGCTGCCGGGCAGCCAGCCGTACGAGGCGATGGTCTGCCAGCCCTGCGCCAGCTTGGCGTTGAACCACTGGAACAGCCCGGTGATCACCGGGTACTCCATGTAGCGCACCTGCGCCTGCGGCGTGCCCGGGTTGTCCACCCACGAGGTGCGGTACGGGAAGGTGCTCGGCCGGTCCAGCCGCTCCGCGGTGTAGAGCGGCACCGTGTCCGAGTAGCACATGGCCACGTACTGCTTGCTGCCCCGCCAGTCCAACTGCTGCACGCCGTTGTCGTCGGTGTAGGTCTGGACGCACGGCGCCTTCTGGAACCAGCCCAGCGCGAGTGTGATCAGGGCGAGCAGCAGCACCACGCGCAGCGGCGTCCAGAACCACTGCCGGCCCACGGCGGCGTGCCGGCCCAGCGGTCCGCCGACGAGCCGGCTGGCCTGCCTGGCCAGCGGCTCGGTCCAGGTCGGGACAACCCGGTCGGACGGTCCGAGCGAGTCGGTGTCGCCGGGACCGGGCGGGGCCGGGCTGGTCGCTTTGGTCTGCGCGGTGCTGGACACGCGGCGGATGCTACGGGTATCCGGGTCAACCCGAGGTCAGGCATCCTCCGCGCCGGCGTGCGCTGCCCCGGACGGGTGCCATGCCGGCGGCCCGGCGCGCTCCCGCTCGGCGGCCAGCCGGAGCGTCGGCTGGCCGCCGGCGAGCGTCATCTCGTCGGTTTCCTACCCGCCGTTGTCGGTGTCCTTGCGCCGGTGCTTCCGGTCCGGCTCGAACAGGCAGAACAGGTTGAACGGGTTGTCGCACTCGGCCTGCTGGTTACGGTCCCCCTGGTTCTGCTTGTCCTGCTCGTTCGTCGACCTGCCCTGCTTGATGGCGGTGGCGACGTCCTGGTACTGGCCGATCGGGCTGGCCTTCGGGAAGCGCTCGACCTTTGTCCCGGCCAGGTAGGTGTTCATGAACGCCTGCCAGATATGGCCGGGCAGCCCGCTGCCGAAAATGGTCTTTCCGCTGGAGTCCATGATCGGTTCGGCCCGGTCCGTGCCGACCCAGGCCGCCGCGGAGATCGACGGTGTGTAGCCCACCATCCACGCCTTGGCGTTCAGATCGGTGTCGTTGAACTGCTGCGTGCCGGTCTTGCCCGCGCACGGCCGGCTGTTGGTGCAGCCGATGTTCGACGCGCCCGGGATCGGCAGCAGCGTCTCGGTGACGTTGCGGGCGATGTTCGCGCTGTGCGCCTGGTCGTTCTGGTCGAAGGCGGACACCGCCTGGATGGCCGTCTGGTAGACGACGTTGCCGCGGGAGTCCTCGGCCTTGGCGACGAAGTGCGGGGCGCGCCGCACACCGTCGGCGGCGAACGTGGCGTAGGCGGACGCCATGTCGAACGGCCGCACCTGGGTCCGGCCGCCGCCGATGGCGATGTTCGCGTCCGGGGCGCCGCCGTTCTCACCGACCAGCGTCCTGGCGTCCCCGATGGTCTCCGGGATGCCGGCCTGGTGCGCCGCGTTGGCCACCGCCTGGGTGCCGGTCACGTTCATCACCATGTCCATGAACACGGTGTTGATCGAGCGGCGCATCGCCTCCCGCACCCCGCACGGGAACGGGCACTGCACGTTCTCCGAGTTGCGGATCGGCTTGGCCAGCCCGGCGAAGGTGCGCGGTGAGCTGCCGTCGTACGCCTCGCCGATGCCGTGGCCCTTCTCCAGCGCGGCGACCAGGTCGAACGGCTTGAACGACGAGCCGGGTTCCTGCGGCTGCATCGCGTAGTCGATGCCGGTGCCGGTCATGCTGCCGACGTAGGCCCTCACCCCGCCGGTGCGCGGGTCCACGGCCACCAGCGCCTGCCGGAGGTTGTCCGGCTGCCCGTTCATCACGTCGGTCACGGCCTTCTTGGCCGACTGCTGCGCCTTGCGGTCGATCGTGGTGAAGATCTTCATGCCCTGATGCTGCACCTGGTCTTCGGGGATGCCGCGCTGGTCGAGTTCGGCCATCACCCGGTCCTGGATCAGCCGATCCGGGCCCTGCAGCGTCTTCGGCTTGGTCAGCTCGCGCGGTAGCGGTTGGGGGAAGCTGGCGGACTGCCGCTCGGTCGGGCTCAGCCAGCCGTTCTTCACCATCTGGTCCATCACGAAGTTCCACCGCCGCTCGGCGAACGCCTGGTCGGTGTCGGACGGCCGCTGGATCATGCCGGCGATCATCGCGGCCTGCTCCGCGGTGAGGTGCTGGACGTCGGTGCCGTAGTAGGCGTGCGCCGCCGCCTGGATGCCGTTGGCGCCCCGACCGAAGTAGATGGTGTTCAGGTAGGCGGTCAGGATGTCCTGCTTGGACTGCTGGTTGTTCATCTTGTACGCCTTGACGACCTCGAAGAACTTGCGGGTCAGCGTGTGCTGGTCGTTCGAGGTGGCGTTCTTGATGTACTGCTGGGTGATCGTGGACCCGCCGCCGGTGCCGCCGCTGAGGTTGTTGAACGCGGCGCGCGCGATGCCGGCGATGTCGAATCCGGGGTTGGTCTCGAAGGTGGCGTCCTCCGCGGCCAGCACGGCGTGCCGCACCTGCTCCGGGACGTCCTGGTACCGCACGAGGGTCCGGTCGCCACCGTCCGGGATGATCTTCGTCATCTCGGTGCCGTCCGCGTAGTACAGCGTGACGACCTGGTTCTGGGAGGCAGCGACCTCCGCCGGCGACGGCACGTCGACGAACTGGTAGGCGATGACGAAGGCGGCGATCGGGCCGAGGATGCCCGCCGCCGCGAGCACGTAGCTGGCGCGGCGAATCCGCCGCCATAACCGCCGGCGGTGGGCCTCCCGCTGCTGGAGCACCCATGGCGCCGGACCCCCGTACGGCGGCTCGACGGCGTCCCGCCAGTACGGCTGTCTCCCCCGTGGTCTGTTCTGTCCCATGCGCATCTGTGTGGGCCTCCCAGACCGGCGACCCGCTGCGGGCCACCGTTCGGTGGTCGGAGCGTGTTGGCCGGGACACGCCAGGCACCGGACGGACCGCTCCGCCCGGTCGTGTCCCGCCCCCCGACGGTTGGCCCCGCAGAGGCCGCCATGCCACGTTACCGCGATCATCGGCGCAGGTGTTGTTTCCGCAGGTCGCTGGCCCTCGATGCCGGCTCGTGCGGCGCTGCTCTCCGCATTGCGAGCGCTGTGGCTCGACAAAGAGAGGGCCCGGCACGCACAGGGTGTGCCGGGCCGCTCGAGCCGGGTCAGGCTAGCCACTGGGTGGATCGCTGGTTGCTCCCGGCTGTGGTTGGGCGCCGAAGGGATTGGTCGACGTGGTGGTCGGCGGCTCCGTCGTCGGGCAGCCGAACAGGCCGCAGTGCGGTGGCCTGGACTTCGTGGGCCTGCTGGTCTCGGTCTGCGACGACGTCTCCGAACTGGTGGTCGGCGGCGTCGACTCGGGCGTCGACGACGGCGGCGGAGGCGCCTCCGTCGGGTGGCCGCTGAAGTTGCTGTTCGTGCCCAGCGGCACGAACGGCGGGAACTGCTCGATCTTGGTGCCCTTCAGGTAGTTGTTCATGAACAACTGCCAGATGTAGCTGGGCTCCTCGCGGCCGTAGATGTCGTAGTTGTGGCTGGGCCCGATGGTGTTGCGGTAGTTGCCGAAGATGGGCCCCGGCTTGTCCTTGTTGCCGACCCAGACCGCCGCGGCCACCGAGGGGGTGTAGCCGGCCATCCACGCCGCCATGTTGTGCCCGGTGTCCTTGTTGTCCAGCTTGAACTGGACGGTGCCGGTCTTGGCGGCCACCGGCCGACCGTTGTCCAGCGGGACGCCGCTGTGCTGGGCCACGTCGAGCATCGCCTCGGTGACGTTGCGGGCCAGCTTGGCGTTGTGGTCGGGATCGCTCGGGTCGAACGCCGGCTGCGGCGCCGGGGCCGGCGCCTGGTACATGACGTTGCCGGTGCTGTCCTCCACCTTGTTCACGAAGTGCTCGGTGGTCTTCATCCCGTTGTTGGCGAGGGTGGCGTAGGCCGCCGCCATGTCCATCGGGCGCACCGGGTACTGGCCGATCGAGATGCCGGCCTCGACCCCGGCGGGCCTACCCGCGTCGTCCACCGTGAGCAGGCTCGGGAACGACGTGTTCCGCGCGGGGTCGCGGATCTTCTCCGGAATGCCCGCCTGTAGCGCGGCATCACGCACCTTGGCGGTTCCGGTGTCCGCGCCCATCTTGTAGAACACGGTGTTCACCGACTCGGTCATCGCGGTCTTCACCGTGCATAGTGGACCGCAGGTCTCGCCGTCGGAGTTGTGCACGGTCTGGCCAAGGATCTGCTGGTTGTCGCTGCCGTCGTACAGCGAGTTGATCCCGACCTGCGGGTTGTTCTCCATCGCCGCGAGGAACACGAACGGCTTGAACGACGAACCCGGCGGCTGCGGCAGCGTGGCCAGGTCGTAGTAGCCCGGGTCGTCCCCGCCGTACCAGGCGATGATCCCGCCGGTCCTCGGGTTCACCGCGGTCAGCGCGGTGGCCAGGCTCGGCGTCTTGGCGTCCGCGGCCATCACCTGGCGTGCGGCGTCTTCCGCCGCCTTCTGCGCCTTCGGGTCGATCGTGGTGTAGACCTTCGCGCCGTTGAGTTGTACCTGGTCCCAGGTGAGGTGCCTGCTGTCCAGCTCGGCCTCGATCTGGTTCTTGATCAACCGTGCCGGTCCGGAAAGCTGGCTGGCCCGGGACTGGGACTGCGGGATCGGGGTGGGCAGCGTCGCCGACTGCCGCTCGGCCGGGTCGACCCAGCGGTTCTTGGCCATCTGGTCCATCACGTAGTTCCACCGCGTCTGCACGTAGTCGCGGTTCTCGGAACGACCCGGTGCCTGGATGAGCCCGGCGAGGTAGGCAGCCTCCTCCGGGCTGAGCTGGCCGACGTCCTTCTTGAAGTACGTCTGGGCGGCCGCCTGGATGCCGTACGCGCCCCGGCCGAGGTAGATCGTGTTCAGATAAGCCGTGATGATGTCCTCTTTGGACTGTTGCTGGCTCATCTTGTAGGCCTTGACGACCTCGAAGAACTTTCGCGTGATCGTGTGCTGGTCGTTGCCGGTGGCCTGCTTGATGTACTGCTGGGTGATCCCGGAACCACCGCTGGCGCCGCCGGTGGCCTGGATCCACACCGCCCGCACGATCGACTTCATGTCGAAGCCGTGGTTGGAGGGGTCCTCGAAGCTGGCGTCCTCCGCGGCCTCGACGGCGTGCCGCACCTGGTCCGGGATCTGCTCGTACTTGACCAGGACGCGGGCGCCGCCCTCGGGGTTGATCTTCCCCATCTCCTGGCCGTTGGCGTAGTACAGCGTGACGACCTGCTGCTGCTTCGCCGCGACCTCCTGCGGGTCGGGCACGGAGACGAACTGGTACGCCACGACGAAGCCGATGATCGGGCCGAGGATGCCCGCGGCGGCAAGGACGTAGCAGGTGCGGCGTACCCGCCGCCAGATCTTCTTGCGCCGCAACCGCTGTTCCTCGTCCGGGTCGAGATCGCCGTCGTCGAGGCCGGCCGCTAACCCGGCGTCGTGCTCGGGGCCGAAGGCGTCAGCGTGGGTGAGCAGCGCCGGTTCGGGCTGGTGCCTCGGGTCGATCGTCTCGGTCGCCGGCTCCACCAGTTCGGTGGGCGCGTCGTCGGGGTGGTACCCGGGCGGCGGTCCACCGGGCCCGGGCGGGCGGCCGCTTCCGGGTGGGCCGCTGCCCGCGGGTGGTCGGCCGCCGCGCGGCATACCGCCGGGCGTGCCCGGGCCACCGTGCGGGTTCCTGCCCGCGGGGCCGCCGGGTGGCGGTGCGACGGGACCGCGGGGTGGCCCGCCCTGGCCGGGGAACCCGCCGGGCGGGGTGCCCGGGCCGGGCCGCTGCCCGCCGGCTGGCGGTCGGCCCCCCGCGCCGGGCGGTGGCGGTCCGGGGCGGCGCGGCGGTCCACCCTGGCCCGGGAACCCGCCGGGCGGGGTGTGCGGGCGTGGTGGCGGACCGGCCGGTGGTGGCCCAGCACCGCCGCGCAGCCGCCCGCCGACGTCACCGGTTGCTGCTTCGTCGTCGTCCGTGGTCGGCCAGAGGCTGGTGCGCTCGTCGGCATGCGGTGGTCCCGGCCGGCGTCTCGGTCCGGCTCCCTCGGCGAGGTCGGGGTCGTCTCCCGTCGGCCACTGCGGCTCGCCGCCACGGTGTCGGTCGTCATGCTGATCGTTCACGAGTTGGCCTCCCAGACCGGCACCATACGAGGTCGCGGTTCGGTGGTCGTACGCCGCATGATGACGGGTGCGCGGCGCTCGTGGTCTACAGCCCGCTCACTCCGCCGCGGTTCTCCGGCGCGCACGCAGGCCACGCGTGCCGAGGACGTAGGACCGCACCAGGTGGTTCCAGCTGCACGTGCGGCACACCTCGACGACGTACACCGTGAACTCCTCGAAGAGACCGGCCATGCGGGCGAGTTCCTCGGGGTTGCGGGCCGACCCGGACGCGTGTTTCAGCTCGTCGCCATAGACCCACGACACGAGGGTGAGCTGTTCCTTACGGCATACCGGGCAGGTCACCTCGCTCGGCTCGCCATGGAACTTCGCGGCTCGCAGGAGGTACGGGCTGGCGTCGCAGACCTCCATCGTCCCGACCCGGCCCGAGTAGACCTCCGCGAGCAGCGCCCTGCGCCGCAACGCGTAGTCCACCACCTGCCGTTGGGTCCGCACGCCACCAGGGTACGTGGCGGCCCAGGCGGCACCATGGGCCGTTCAGGGCAGGGTGGTCTCGGACGGGGCAACAGCCGGTGGAACGCCGTGTGACCGGTGGCTGCGGATGTATCGGAGCGATATAGTGAGTCGAGGCATCGGCGCTGGAACGGCGGGAGGTGACCCGTGCTGGAGCTCGCCGTTCTCGGCCTATTGCACGAGGCGCCCATGCACGGCTACGAGCTGCGGAAGCGGCTGCACGACCTGCTCGGCGCGTTCCGCGCGTTCTCCTACGGCTCGCTGTACCCGACGCTCCGCCGGTTGCAACGGGCCGGTTGGATCATGGAGGACGTGCCGGACGAGGAGGAGGTGGACGTGCGCCCCGCGCGGGCGTGGGGGCGCAGGGCGAGGCGGGTCTACAAGCTGACCGCCGAGGGCAAGGAGCGGTTCGCCGCCCTGGTCGCCGACGTGGGCCCGCAGACGTGGGATGACGACGCGTTCGGCGTCCACATGGCGTTCTTCTCCCGCACCCCGGCCGAGGTCAGGATGCGCATCCTGGAGGGCCGCCGGCGGCGGGTGGAGGAGCGCCGGGAGGGGCTGCGCGCCGCGCTGGCCAGGGCCGGCGAGCAGATCGACCGGTACACCAGGGAGCTGCACCGGATGGGCTTGGAGAGCACCGACCGCGAGGTGCGCTGGCTGAACGAGCTGATCGCCCACGAGCAGGCCGAGCAACGCCAGCGGGAGACCTAGGCGGCCGCCGGTCACGGCGGGGTGCCGCGGGCGGGGGGATTGCGGGGGGAGCAACGTCACGGCAGAACGAGAAGGAGGACCCGGCATGGGCGGAAACCGCCGGAGCGTTCGGGTAGCGATCGTGGGCGTCGGCAACTGCGCGGCATCGTTGGTGCAGGGCGTCCACTACTACCGCGCCGCCGACCCCAACTCGCGCGTGCCCGGTCTGATGCACGTGCGGTTCGGCGACTACCACGTGGGGGACATCGAGTTCGTCGCCGCGTTCGACGTGGACGCGAAGAAGATCGGCCGCGACCTGTCCGAGGCGATCGTGGCCAGCGAGAACAACACGATCAAGATCAGTGACGTGCCGCCGCTCGGGGTCACCGTGCAGCGCGGGCACACCCTCGACGGCCTGGGCCGGTACTACCGGGAGACGATCGAGGAGTCCGACGAGGAACCGGTGGACGTGGTCCGGGCGCTGCGTGAGGCCCGGGCCGACGTGCTCGTCTCCTACCTGCCGGTGGGCTCCGAGGAGGCCGACCGGTTCTACGCGCAGTGCGCCGTCGACGCCGGCGTGGCGTTCGTGAACGCGCTGCCGGTGTTCATCGCCTCCGATCCGGTGTGGGCGGAGAAGTTCCGCGCGGCCGGCGTGCCGATCGTGGGCGACGACATCAAGTCGCAGGTCGGCGCGACCATCACGCACCGGGTGCTGGCCCGGCTGTTCGAGGACCGCGGCGTGGTGTTGGACCGCACCATGCAGCTCAACGTCGGCGGCAACATGGACTTCAAGAACATGCTCGAACGCGAGCGCCTGGAGTCCAAGAAGGTCTCCAAGACCCAGTCGGTGACCTCGCAGGTGGACCACGACCTCGGCGCCCGTAATGTCCACATCGGACCGTCGGACTACGTGGAGTGGCTGGACGACCGGAAGTGGGCCTACGTGCGCCTGGAGGGCAGGGCCTTCGGTGACGTGCCGCTGAACCTGGAGTACAAGCTCGAGGTGTGGGACTCGCCCAACTCGGCGGGCATCATCATCGACGCGATCCGGGCGGCGAAGATCGCCAAGGATCGCGGCATCGGCGGCCCGATCCTCTCCGCGTCCTCGTACTTCATGAAGTCCCCACCCGAGCAGTACCACGACTCCGTGGCCAGGGACCGGGTCGAGGCGTTCATCCGGGGCGAGCTGGACCGGTAGCCGTCGCGGTGTCTCCGGCGCAACGGCGCGCCGGAGATCACCATGACGCGCCCGTCCCCGCGCTGGGAGAGTGGGCCCCATGCGAATCCTGATCCCGTTACCGGACCGGGACTTCGACGTCACCGAGGTCTCGGTGCCCTGGCGGCTGCTGCGGGACGCCGGCCATGAGGTGGTGTTCGCCACCGAGCGCGGCGGCCGGGCGCCCGAGGCGGACCCCCGCCTGCTCACCGGGGTGATCTTCGGTCAACTCGGCGCGGACCCCGAACCCAAGGAGTTCTACCGGCAGCTCACCGGCGCGCCCGAGTACCGCTCGCCGATTCCCTGGCAGGAGATCACGCCCACCGACTTCGACGGGCTGCTGCTGCCCGGCGGGCACGCCCCCGGCATGCGGCAGTACCTGGACGGCGCCGTACTGCGGGAGAAGGTGGCCGCCTACTGGCCGCTGGGCCGCCCGGTCGGCGCCATCTGCCACGGCGTGATCGTGCTCGCCCGCACGATGGACCCGGCGACCGGGCGGAGCGTGATCGCCGAGCGGCGCACCACCTGCCTGCCCAAGTACCTGGAGCGTGCCGCCTACTACCTCACCGCATGGCGGCTCGGCCGGTACTACCGCACCTACCCCGCCTACGTGGAGGACGAGGTCAAGGCGGCGCTGGACGACCCGGCGCGGTTCGAGCGCGGCCCGATCGGTCTGGCCAGGGGCACCGCCACGGACGACGGGCCGGCCTTCGTGGTGCGGGACGGCAACTACCTGTCCGCCCGCTGGCCCGGCGACGCCTACCTGTTCGCCCGCCGGTTCGAGGCCATGCTCGCCGGACGCTAACCGGGAAGCGAGCGCAGCGCCGCGGGCACCTCACCCACCCCGCCCAGCACGGCCGCGGCCCGCGCCAGCACGTCCTCATCCGGCGGGAAGTGCGGGTTCGGCACGGCCAACACGGTCATACCGGCGGCGAGCGCGGCGCGCAGCCCGTTGGTGGAGTCCTCGACGGCGGCGCAGTCCGCGGCCGGCACGCCGAGGCGGCCGGTCGCCTCCAGGTACACGTCCGGTGCGGGCTTGCCGGCGCCGACCTCCTCGCTGGACACCGCGGCGCGCACCACGCCGGCCAGCCCGGTGCCGTCCAGGAAGGAGCGGATCAGCACCGGCGGCGAGGACGTGGCGATGGCCACCGGATAGTCCTCGGCCACGGCACGCACCGCGTCGACGGCGTCCGGCAGCAGCGGCGGGCCCTCGGCGTAGCGGTCCGCCATCCGGCCGATGACCAGCTTCGCCGCCGCGCCCGGGTCGAGCCGGGCGCCGAGCACGTCGACCAGGTAGCGCGCCCACTCCGGGGTGCTCATGCCGAGCATCGCGGCGGTGGCCTCCTCGGTCCAGGCGCCGCCGTGCTCGGCGACCACCTGGCGCCGCACGGCGTCCCACACCTGCTCCGAGTCGACCAGCACGCCGTCCAGGTCGAACACCACCGCCGCGAGGTCCGCCATACCGGCACGGTACCGGTGTGAGCGAACCGAATTAGCAGTAGCCAACTAAACTGTTAGCATAGCTAATAAAAAGCCGCGCTGATCCACGTGAAACCAACGGCTTCTGCCGCTGGCTGGGCGGCGCCCTGGCCGCGACCCTGGTCGGCCACGTCGCCGGCTGGCTCGGCTGGGTGCACTCGCCGTTCGTGGTGGCGGCCCTGCTGTGCCTGGTCGCCCCGGCGCCGCTGGCCAGCGGCCGCCGCCGGCCAGCGGCGCCGGGTGCCGGTCGAGGCCGTGCTGGTCGGCGAGGAACTCTGATCCCGTTCCTGTGCGAGCCACGATCACGTTCCGGAACGGGCACCGGCGAGCTATCGCGGCGGACCGGGGTGCCGACCGGCGAGCGCTCCGCCCGGCCGGTTTACCGTCACCCCATGAGCAACCGGCCCCTGGCACTCGTCACCGGCGCCTCCCGCGGCATCGGCGCCGCCGTCGCCCACGCCCTGGCGCCAACCCACGACCTGCTTCTCGGCGGCCGGGACGAGGCGGCGCTCGCTCGGGTCGCCGAGCCGCTGCCCGCCGCCCGGCCGTGGGTGGCCGAACTCACCGATCCGGAGGCGCTTCGCGCGGCCACGGCCGGGATCGACCGGCTGGACGTCCTGGTGCACAGCGCCGGGGTGGCCGACATCGGCCCGCTGGCGGACACCTCCGTCGAGGTCTGGCGCCGCACGCTGGAGGTCAACGTCGTTGCGGTGGCCGAACTGACCCGGCTGCTGCTGCCCGCGCTGCGCGCCGCCCGGGGGCACGTGGTGCTGGTCAACTCCGGTGCGGGGCTGCGCGCCAACCCGGGCTGGGGGGTGTACGCGGCGAGCAAGTTCGCCCTGCGTGCCTACGCCGACGTGCTGCGCGCCGAGGAGGCCGCGCACGGGGTGCGGGTGACCTCGGTGCATCCGGGACGGGTGGCCACCGACATGCAGCGGGCGGTGCGGGCCCGCGAGGGCGGCGAGTTCGAACCGCAGAAGTACCTGCGGCCGGAGTCGGTGGCCGCCGCCGTGCTCTCCGCGGTGACCGTCACGCCGGACGCCCACCTCACCGAGATCATGGTCCGGCCCCTCGGCGGCTGACCACTGACAGCCTGTTCGGAAGCCGGCGGGACCCGCGCTGTCGAGGACAGGAACGCGCCAGGGCGAAGCCCCCACGAGCGCGGAGGCGGGACGACCGCGCGCGGAGGGTCGGCTCCGCGCGGTGCCGCGTCCCGCCGACGCGATCACGGTGCGCGTTCCGGAACCGGCGCTGCGGGCCGGCCGCCGGCGTCAGCCGTGCAGGCGGGCGGAGACCGCGCGAACCGCGGCCTGGGCCCCGGCCCGGTCCACCCGGGTCGACTCGCCGTCGGCCACCACCTGCTCGCCGGCCACCCACACGTCACGCACCAGCCGGGACCCGGCCGCCCAGATCAGGTTGGCCAGCACCTGGTCGTCCGGCACCGCCAGGCCGGTGGCGAACGCCGGATCGTCCACGGCCACGTGCACGATGTCCGCCCACCGGCCCGGTTCCAGCGCACCGATGTCGTCACGGCCCAGGGCGTCCGCGCTGCCCCGGGTGGCCAGCAGCAGCGCCTGCGCCGCGGTCAGCGCGGAGGAGTCCGCAGTGGACAGCCGGGCGAGCAGCGCGGCGAGCCTGGCCTCCTCCAGCACGTCCAGGTCGTCGTTGCTGGCCGGGCCGTCGGTGCCCAGCCCGACCGGGATGCCGGCGCGCAGCAGGTCGACCAGCCGGGCGGTGCCGGACGCCAGCTTGGCGTTCGACCCTGGGCAGTGCGCCACGCCCACCCCCTTGGCGGCGAGCAGCGCGATGTCCTCGTCGTCGAGGTGCACGGCGTGCGCCATGGCCACCCGGCCGTCCAGCACGCCGAGGTGGTCCAGCATGCGCGGCACCGAGCCGTGCGCGGCGCGCTGCTCGGCGTCCTCCTCGGCGTGCTCGGCGACGTGGATGTGCACGAGCGCGTCGCGCCGCTGCGCCTCCTCGCCGACCAGGGCGAGCGCCTCGGGCGGCAGCGCGTACGCGGAGTGCGGGCCGTAGCAGAGTTCGATCCGGTGGGCCGGGCCGAGGAACCGGCCGTCCGCGTCGATCCACGCGGACTGCTCGTCCACCAGCTTCCGCCAGTCCCAGCCGGGCACGTCCAGGATGCCGGCGGCGAACAGCATCCGGGAGCCGGCGGCCAGCACGGCCTCCGCCATGTGCTCGCCGTGGAAGTACATCTCGGTGCTGGTGGTCACCCCGTGGCGGAGCATCTCCACGCTGCCCAGCAACATGCCCGCGCCGATGTCCTCGGGCCGCAGCTTCGCCTCCGCCGGCCAGATCGCCTCCCGCAGCCAGCGCGGCAGCGGCAGGTCGCTGCCGATGCCGCGCAGCGGCGTCATCGGGGTATGCGCGTGCGCGTTCACCAGGCCGGGCAGCAGTATCCCGGAGCAGCGCCGCACCGGGGTGCCCTCCGGCGCTTCCGGTGCCTCCGTAGCCGGGCCGCAGTACGCGATCCGACCGTCGGCGACCACGTCCACCACCGCGTCCCGCAGCACCGAGCAATCCGGGTCGCAGGGCAGCACGATCGGAGCATGCAGGCGGAGGTGAGGCGCGGCCGGGCTCATGGCCGCGATCCTGCCAGGCCACCCCGGCCCGCATCGAGGCGCCGGGCGGATGGCGATGGTCGCCACACGTGGCGGCGCGGGCGTCGCGGTCAGGACCGCGGGTTGGTGGTCGTACTCGGCACGCAGTTCGCCAGATCCACCACGGTCTCCCCCTGCGGGTTGCGGCGGATCCGCACGTCGCAGCCCAGGACGCTGCCGACCTGGGGGTGCGGCGGCACGGCGTCCGCCCCGGCCAGCGTGGCTGACACCACGTCCAGCGGCGTCCCGGAAGGCACGTCCGTGCCGGACAGCCCGCCGACCCGCACGGTGGACAGCGTGCGGACCCGCATGACCGCACTCGACGTCCAGGCCTCCACCCGCACGGCGACCCGCGCGGTCCGGGTGGGCGGTGCGCTGTAGGACTCCAGCGCGGACAGCGCCACCGCGCACCCGACACCGAGCAGCGCCAGGCAGCCGGCAAGCGTCAACGCGTTACGTACTGCCGAGGTCACCCCGTTCACCGCACCCTTCCGCCGCTCGGGCCGACCGGCCGCCCACACATGGGTGGTTTGCGAACAAATGCCACTATGCGCCTCGTGCGGTATATGTGGTCATCAACCGATTGGCCGGAAAAGCCCGTCCCGGTCGTCATCGCGGGTGGGAAAGACCTGGTCAGGTGGTACGACGCGGATCGTTCGCCGGGCTGGCGACGCGTCATCCGGGAGGGTGATGCCCAGGTCGGCGAAACGCCCCCGCAGGCCGATGCCGGATGACCCGGTGCGGGGCGAGTCTGGAGCCAACCGGGCGCGCCGCGATGGCCGCGCCCCGGCGGTAGCACCGCGGTCGCGTGCCGGCTCGCGGAGCGGAAACGGGAGGGGATGACGATGGTCGCCACGGTGCTGGGCTGGTCCGGCGTGTCCCTGGGACTGCTGATGCTGGTGCTGATGGCCGCCTCCGACGCTCTGGTCGATGCGCCGCCGACCCACCGGGACCGGTCGGACGCGCCAGCCACGGTCGGCGAGCGGCTTTCGCCGGCCGCGTGAGCGGTCCGCGGCCCGCCAGGTGCGCCCCGGATCGGGGTCAGGACGCCCGGCCAGCTCCGGCGCGGCGGCTGGTGAGCAGCACCAGCCGGCCGGACGGCTCGGTCAGCTCCTCCGGCCGCTGCGGTGGCACGCCGAACCGCGGCGGGCCACCGAACCGGGACCGCTGCGCGCTCTGCGGATCGAGCCGGAACGCCGGGCGCCGCAACCCCGGGCGGCGGGAGCGCAGCCAGGCCAGCCGGTGCATGGCCTCGGCGTAGTGGTCGGTGATGGTCACCTGGGCGGCGTCGAAGGAGTGCAGCACCGCGCGGTTGATCTCCACCGTCGCCCGGTCCCGCCACAGGGTCCGCTCGGTGGAGGTGTCCAGGCCGAGCCGCTCGGCCACCTCCCTGGCCAGCCCGTACGCCGCCTCGTCGGCCAGGCTGCGGGAACCGATCTCGGAGCCGACGAACCACCGGTTGAACGGCGCCGCCGGGTAGGTCACCCCGCCGATCACCAGCTTCATGTGACTGACCACCGGAACCGTGTGCCAGCGCAGGCCGAGCCGTGCGAACCAGGGCAGCTCGGGATGCGTCAGCGGCACCTGCCGCACCACGTCACCGGGGACGCGGAACAGCCGGGGACCCTCGTGCGCGGTCTCCACGACCAGCGGCAACACGTCGAAGGCGGTGGGCTGCGCCAGCGGCTGCCAGCCAAGCCTGCGGACCGTCTCGGTGAGCGCGACGTACCGCCCGTCCCCCAGCACCCGCCCGGACCCGTCCCGGTAGCCGGCGTAGCAGATCAGCTGCTCGTTCCACACGCACGGCCCCGGCGCGCCGGGCACGTCCGGGGCGAACACGGTGACCAGCGGGCGGATCTGGCCGCCCCCGCCGGCGATGCGCAGGTGTTCCACGCACTCGCTGGCCACCGCCCGCGCGTCCCGTACCCCGCGCAGGTCACGGATGGTCAGCCTGCGCCAGGGCAGCACGTTGGTACACCAACCACTGTCGCGGAGCGCCACCCGGGCGCCGTAGGCCAGCTCCTCCCGGGTATGCCAGTACGTACCGGTGCCGGCGATCTCGGCGCGGACCTGGGCGAGCCGGGCCTCGACCGGCCCCGCATCCGGGTGCGCCTCGTGGAACATGCGGACGAACTCTTCGGCCGCCGCGAGGTCAACGGGCGGAACGGAAACGCGTTGGGGACCTACTGCCGGTGTCAACACCTCGTTGGCCTCGACCGGGTGCCTGGACGGCTTGATTACCTGGTCGGGTGCTGTTGGCGAGCGGGATCCGGGCCGCTCAGGCCGCGCGGCGGAACAGCAGATCCCGCACCGCCCGGCCCTCCTCGTGCGCCCGGCCCTCGAACTTCGTCACCGGACGCCATTCCGGCCGCGGCGCCCAGCCCCCGGGCTCGTCGCCGAAGACGTTGTGCAGCGCCGGTTCCGCCGAGCACACGGCCATCATCTGCTCCGCGTAGTCGGCCCAGTCGGTGGCCAGGTGCAGCAGGCCGCCGGGGGCGAGCCGGGAGGCGATCAGCGACACCAGCGGCGGCTGCACCAGCCGGCGCTTGTGGTGCCGCTTCTTCGGCCACGGGTCCGGGAAGAAGATCCGCACCGTGGCCAGGGAGTCCGGCGGGAGATGGTCGCGCAGCAGATCCACCGCGTCGCCGCGCAGGCACCGCAGGTTGTGCACGCCGAGCTTCTCCGCGCGCAGCAGCAACTGGGCCAGCCCGGGGGTGTAGACCTCGACGGCGAGGTAGTTGACCTCCGGCTCCGCCGCGGCGAGCTGGGCCGTGGTCTCGCCCATGCCCGAGCCGATCTCCAGCACCACCGGCGCCTCGCGGCCGAACCACGCGGGCAGGTCCAGCGGACCGGGCGGAAGATCGTACACCTCCCGCCCCAGCCTCGGCCAGTGCGTGTCCCAGGCGCGCTGCTGGCCGGTGGTCATCCGCTCGCCACGCCGGACGTAGCTGACGACGGTGCGGTGGTGCCGTGGACGGTGCTCGGTCGGTGTCATCGGGTGTGCTGCTCCTCCCACTCCCGATGACTGTGCCTCACTCCGATGTCGGGGCTGTTCGGTGGGTCCTGCTGGGTTGGCGGGTGTGCCTGCTACGCGAGGGATACCGAGGCACGGGTCAGGGCAGCGCGATGGCCTCCAACTCGTCGAGTTGGGCGGCCAGGTCGGGTACGCCATCCATGGGCACCACGGCCTGCACCGCACCTTCCCGGTGCGCCGGCAACACGTCGATCCAGCCGGGGTGGCGGTGGGTCAGTACCACGGTGGTGGGCACGCCGACGCCGTGTGCGGTCGTCTCCGAGGGCACGAACTCCCAGTAGCCGTCCTCGCCGGCGCCGGTCCACGGCACGTACACCCACCCCGGCCGGTTGGCCAGCAGCGTGGCCACGTCGTCCTCGACCTCGAAGCCGGCCTCCCGGGAGGCCAGCAGACCGTCGTGCAGCGCGCGCAGCCACCACGGTGCCGGCGCGTCCGGCTCGGTGGCCAGCACGGCTCGGTACAGCGCGAGCACTCTGGCTTCCGGGGCACGGTGGATCCACGCCTGCCGGATGCCTGCCGGGGTGGTGGCGGCGTCCACGTGGGGCAGTTCCACGGCGTGCGACCATTCCAGCCCGGCCAGCGGCTCGACGCGCAGCGTGTCGTCATCGGTGGACCACGTGGGCCAGGAGAACGCCGTGGCCAGGGCACGGGACGGATCGGATGTCGGGATGTTCGGCAGACCAAGTGTGGGCCCGGTCATTGCCGCACCACCTCCTCGTCGACCCCGGCGGCCGACGCCACGGCGGTGGCGAAACACGTCCGGACGCCCCGGGGGACCGGTCGGTGAACCGGTACTCGGTAGGAACGCGGGGAACGCCGGAACAACACCGCATGTGACCGCGGCGGCGCCCCACGGTTGGTTTGGTTCCTTTTTACCGTCGTGCGATGCCCGAACAGGGCCTTGTTCACGATGTTTTCACAAGGTTATTACGTTCCGGCGTGACCGCCTGTGACGTGCGCTACAGGGGCTCAGGCGTCGCGCCGTTCCACCACCACGAGGGCCACGCCGAGCAGCGCCAGTGCCACCCCGCCGAAGTAGAGCAGGCCACCCCACGGCCCGTACGGTGCCGATCCGGCCGCGTCGAAGCCCAGCCCGGCCTCCAGGAACACCCGCGAGGCGTAGAACGGCATCCAGTGCACGATCGCCGGCCCGGCGCCGGGGACGGCCGCGATCAGGCTCTCGGCGAGCAGCGTGTAGATGAACAGGATGGTGATCGCTCCCGCCGTCTGCCGGACCAGCACACCGACCGCGACCGCGATCACCGAGGCGAACAGGTACACCAGGCCGACCCCGGCGACGGATCGCCACTCGGCCGGCGTGTTCAGCGTCAGGTCCACGTCCGGCCTGATCAGGCACGCGACGCCCCACGAGGCGAACGCGGTGGCCTCGCCGACCGCGCCGGACACCGCGGCGACCACCGCGGTCTTGGCGACCAGCACCGCCCACCGGCGCGGCACGGCCTGGAACGCGGTGCGCATCGTGCCGAACCGGTACTCGCCGGTCACCGCGACCACGCCGAGCACCATCAGCACGGCCATGCCGAACCGGTAGCCATCCTGGGTGGCCGGCACGGTGAGGGAGAGGAAGTCGCCGGACTCCGTCGCGTACATCGCCGCGAAGCACACCGGCAGCGCGAACCCGAGCAGCGCGCACCACCACGGCGACCGGGTGGAGAACAGCTTGATCCGCTCGGTGTTCAGCAGCGTGACCGGCATCAGCATCGAAAAACCACTCCGGTCATCGCCGTACCCGACACCACGGCCCCTCCGTCGCGTTCGTGCGTCCACGAGTCACCAGGTCATCCTGCCTGCCGCGGCCGGTGACCCGCCGGCGGCCCGGGCCGAAGTTGAGAACGGCGGACTCCCCCGGCGCGGGCCCGGTCGGCAACGGGCCTCGGTGCCAGTGCGGGCCCGGGCCGCCCCCGTCACGGCCCGGGCCCGCTTCCCCGGTCCGGGCCTGCCGACCGCCACCGGTCCGGCCGCCCGCGGCTGGTCAGGCGTCCCGCCGCTCCGCCGTGACCACGGCGACGATCAGCACCGCCACCGCCACGCCCGCGAAGTAACCGAGCCCGCCCCACGGCCCGTAGGGCATCGGCGTCTGCTGCGCCCCGCCGGTGCCGAGCGAAGCCTGGCCGGAGGTGAGGAAGTGGTTGGCCGCGTTGAACGGCATCCACTTGCGCACGTCGGTGCCGATCTTGGGAATCAGCCCGACCAGGTTCTCCACCAGCAGCGCCCACACCAGCAGGATGCTCACCGCGCCCGCGGTCTGCCGGACCAGCGTGCCGACGCCCACGGCGAGCACCGCGCCGGTCGCGTAGACCAGCCCGACGCCGGCCACCGTCCGCCAGTCGTTCGCGTGGCGCAGCGCCAGGTCGGCGGATGGCCTGACCGCCTTGGCCATGCCCCAGGAGGCGAACGCGGTGGCCTCGCCGACCAGTCCGGAGACCACGGCCACCACGGCGGTCTTGGCGGCCAGCACCGCCCACCGGGGCGGCAGGGCCTGGAACGTGGTGCGGATGGTGCCGAACCGGTACTCGGTGGTGATCGCCAGCGCGGCCATCACCATGATCACCATCAGGCCGAACTGGTAGCCGGCCTGAGTGCCGCCGATGGTGAGTGGGAACTGGTCCGAGGACTCCCCGGCGATCAGCCCGGACAGCCCGACGGTGAGCCCGAGGGCAAGCAGCATGCACCACCACGGCGACCGGGTGGAGAACAGCTTGATGCGTTCGACGGCGAGCAGCGTCATGGGAGTCACCGCCCCGCCGCCAGCAGATCGCTGTCCTCGGCGCCGGCGGGCTGCGCGGCGTACTCCACGGCGTCGCCGGTCAGTTGCATGAACGCCTCCTCCAGCGAACCGCGCTGGGGGCTGAGCTCGTGCAGCACCACCTGGTGCGCGGCGGCCGCCTCACCGATCTGCTCGCCGGTCGCGCCGGTCACCAGGAGCGCCCCGTCCGGCTGGTCCGCCACGCCGCAGCCCTGCTGGGTCAGTACCGCACGCAGCCGCTCGGCCTGCGGCGTCCGCACCAGCACCGTGGCCTTGGTGGCGCGTTCGATGAACTCGGCGGTGGTGGTCTGGCTGATCAGCCTGCCCCTGCCGATGACGATGAGGTCGTCCGCGGTGTTGGCCATCTCGGAAAGCAGGTGGCTGGAGACGAACACGGTGCGGCCATCGGCGGCGAGGTTCTTCAGCAGCGTGCGGATCCAGTGGATGCCTTCCGGGTCCAGGCCGTTGGCGGGTTCGTCGAAGAGCAGGACCTCCGGGTCGCCGAGCAGCGCGGCGGCGATGCCAAGGCGCTGGGACATGCCCAGGGAGTAGCCGCCGGCGCGCTTGCCGGCCACGGCGCTGAGCCCGACGAGGTCGAGGACCTCGTCGATGCGGCTGGTGGGGATGCCGCCGGCGACGGCCAGCCAGTGCAGGTGGGCGCGGGCGCTGCGGTTGGGATGGACCCAGCGAGGGTCGAGCAGGGCGCCCACCGCGCGCAGCGGGTGGCTGAGTTGGCGGTAGGGGCGGCCGTTGATGTGGATCGCGCCGGAAGTGGGGTGGTCCAGGCCCAGGGCCAGCCGCATGGTGGTGGACTTGCCGGCGCCGTTGGGGCCGAGGAAGCCGGTGACGCGCCCGGGCCGGACCGTGAAGGAGAGGTCGTCCACGGCCAGGGTGCGGCCGTAGCGCTTGGTCAGCCCCGACGCCTCGATCACGACGACTCCCCGGCCAGCGTGCGGCTGCGCGGCCGCGGCAGCGCCACGGCGGTCCGGTACCCGGCTTCCGGCGCTCCGGCGGCGCCGCGGCGTGACATGGTCATGGCAAAGCTCCTCGTCGGCAGGTTGCTCGCTGGTTGACGCTGCCCGGCGGCCCGCCCGACATGGGCACCCTGCCAGAGCGTCCCGGCCGGACACATCCGCCCCCGGTCGGCTCCGTGGCAGCGACTCCAGTCGTACCGTGCCTCATCCTCGGGGTGGAGCACATCCGGGAGATCACCCACTTCGGTGTGGTGTACCCCGTCCGGGTCGCGGTGGATGAGGGCGGGCGGTGACACGGCCGTTGGGGGGCGACGGAGCGTGTCACCGCCCGCGAGGGGCCGGCCTGCGCAGCGGGGGGCCCTGCGCGGCCGGCCGGATCCGGGGTGCCGGCGCCGGTCCGGACGGCTTACGGCGCGCGGTCACGGCGTGCGGACTCACGGTGACTGTTCCACAAAGATCACAACAAGGCCACCCAGGGCAAACTGGACTACCGATCAGCTACTTCGTTCGGCGTAGCCGGCGCGTCCGGATCCCGCATTTCGTGTGTATCGCGTCACCCATAGGTGAACGCTTCGTTTCCGGAACAAGTGCGGGCAGCGTAGCCCGCGCCGGACCGGGAGGTTCACCCATGGACGTGCGAACGTTACGGCGGACGCCGCGATCGTTATGTGGCCCGGGATGGCACCGGCTCGCCCGGATGATCGTGGCACTGGTCGCCGCGATCGGGCTGGCCGGCGCGACCGAGGGCATGGCCTCGGCCGACGAGGCGTCCACCAAGTCCGGCCCGCCGCAGCCGAACATCGTCGCGGCGGCGCTGTACGCACTGGCTGACCCCACCATCTCGCCCCCGGGGGCGAACGACTGGTCCTGCCGGCCGAGCGCCGCACACCCGCGGCCGGTGGTCCTCTCCAACGGCACGGGGGCCAACGCCTATGACGACTGGGCCGGCCTGTCCGGCGTGCTGGCCCAGGACGGCTACTGCGTGTTCGTGCCGAACCTCGGCGGCCCGCCCGGATTCATGCTGCAGACGATCGGCAGGATCGAGGACACCGCGGCGGGGTTCGCCCAGTTCGTCGACCGGGTGCTCGCCGCCACCGGGGCGTCCACAGTGGACATCGTGGGGCACTCACAGGGCGGCATGATGCCGCGCTACTACATCAAGAACCTCGGTGGCGCCAGCAAGGTCCACTCGCTCATCGCGCTGGCCCCGTCCAACCACGGCACCACGCTGAACGGCCTGCTCAACGTGATCACCTCACTGCCGGGCGGATCGGCGATCCTCGGCATGGCCTGCGAGGCGTGCCTCGAGCAGCAGGCCGGATCGCCGTTCCTCACCCAGCTCAACTCCGGTGGCGAAACGCGTAGCGGGATCAACTACGTCACCATCGCTACCAAGCGCGACGAGATCGTCACGCCGTACACCTCGGCGTTCCTGGCCGACGCGCCGAACGTCGTGAACACCACGGTGCAGGCGTACTGCTGGCCCGACCTCACCGAGCACATCAACATCACCTACGACCCGGTGGCCATCCGGTTGGTGCGCAACGCGCTCGACCCGGCGCACGCGGTGCGACCGGGCTGCTGGGGCTGACGCCGAAGTGGGGTGGCGTGCCGGTCGCACCGCGTG
>NZ_BJFL01000010.1:0-46996 GCF_005405885.1 Gandjariella thermophila | reverse complement strand
TGCTGATCGTGGAGAGCGCGGACGGCGCCCGCGACCGCGGCGCCGGGCAGGGGTACGGCGTCATCGCCGGCACGCCACCCCACCGGAAGCCTCGACCGGTCAGCCGCCGTCGCCCGGCCGCACCAGCCCGGTCTCGTAGGCCAGCACCACCGCCTGCACCCGGTCCCGTAAGTCCAACTTGGACAGAATCCGGCCGACGTGCGTCTTCACCGTCGCCTCGGACAGGAACAGCTTCTCCGCGATCTCGGTGTTGGACAGGCCCTTGGCGACCAGCGTGAGCACCTCTCGCTCCCGGTCGGTGAGCACGTCCAGTACCGCGGCGTCGCGCAGCTCGCCGCCGCCCGCGCCGAGGAACCGGTCCAGCAGCCGGCGGGTGACGCTCGGCGACACCACCGCGTCGCCGCTGGCCACCGCCCGGATCGCGGAGACCAGGTCGGCCGGCGGGGTGTCCTTGAGCAGGAACCCGCTGGCCCCGTTGCGCAGCGCGGCCAGCGCGTACTCGTCGAGGTCGAAGGTGGTCATCACGAGCACCTTGGCGGTGCCGGCCTCGGTGATCCGCTGGGTCGCGGCCACCCCGTCCAGCACCGGCATCCGCACGTCCATCAGCACGATGTCCGGCCGCAGCCGGTCGGCGAGTTCGACCGCGGCCTGGCCGTCGCCCGCCTCCCCGACGACCTCCACGTCCTCCTGCGCGTCGAGCACCATGCGGAATCCCATCCGCATGAGTTCCTGGTCATCCACCAGCAGCACCCGGATCACGGCGCTGAGCGTAGAGGCTTCCCGCCGACCGGCGCCGCCGCGGCGTACGTCGCTCCGCAAGACCACCGCCGGTGTGGCTCGCCGTACTTGCGGACCACAGCCCGCAGGGCTGGTCAGGCGACCTCTCCGGACGCACCCAGCGGCAGCACCGCCCGTACCCGCCAGCCGCCGCCGATCTTGGGGCCGGCCTCCAGGGTGCCGCCGAGGACACTGGCCCGTTCCCGCATGCCGATCAACCCGTTGCCGCTGGACAGCGTGGCCAGCTCGGAGCGGTGCTGCAGGCCGGCCAGTGACCCGGAACCGTTGTCCTCCACCTCCACCTCGACCCGATCGTCAAGCCTGGTCACCCGGACCTCCGCGGCCGCGCCGGGCCCGGCGTGCTTGAGCGTGTTGGTCAGCGACTCCTGCACGATCCGGTAGACGCCGAGGCTGATCCCGGTGGGAAGGCCGTCGAGATCACCGCTGGTGGACAGCCGCACCGGCAGGCCGATCGCCCGGACCGTGCCCGCGAGTTCGGAGAGCCCGCCCACGTCCGGCTGTGGTGCGCGGTCCGCGCCGTCGGGGTCGCCCGAGCTGCGCAGCACGCCGAGCAGCCGGCGCAGCTCGACCAGCGCCTGCCGGCCCGTCTCGGAGATCGTCTGCAGGGCGCGGGCGGCCATGTCCGGGCTGCTGCGCAGGGCGTAGCCGGCGCCGTCCGCCTGCACCACGATGACGCTCACCGCGTGCGCCACCACGTCGTGCAGCTCCCGGGCGATCCGCGCGCGCTCCTCGGCCACCGCGATCCGGGCCTGGTTGTCCCGCTCCAGCTCGAGCAGCCGCAGCCGGCGCTCCACCTCGACGTGGTACGCCCGCCTGGCACCGACGAACTCGCCGAGCGCCCAGCACAGCGCCAGGGTGACGATGCCGGCGAAGAGCACGACGGCGTTCTCGGCGTCGGCCCGGATCATCGACAGCGACCACAGCACCGCGCCACCGGCCAGGCTGGCCGCGTACAGCATGGCCTGCCGCCGGCCGACGTCCGCCACCAGCGTGTAGAGCATCACACCCAGCGCGAGGTCGGCGGGACGCACCGGCACGCGGTCCGCGACCAACTGCACCAGCCCGCCGGCCAGCACCAGGTACGCCGCCAGGGTCGGCCGCTTCCTGCGGAAGACCAGCGGCCCGGCCAGTAGCAGCCAGGCCAGCAGGTAACCGGCGCCCGTCTTGCCGGCGACCAACACCAGGTCGGGCAGCCCGACACACCCGGCGATCAGGGAGTCCCCGAACACCGGGTGCGCGCGCATCCACAGGCTGAGCCGCCGCACGGAGCCAGCGTAGGCAGCGGATCGCCCGGACCACGTCAGCCTGCGGTCGCACCGGATCATGCGACCGCGGAACGACGGCTCGCCGGCGCAGGTCCCTGCCGGTTCGTTGATCGTGTCGCCGGGGCGCGAGGCGGGACATGGCACTCCGGTCGTGCCCGACGGGCGCACGATCGCGGGGCTTCGCCTGGCGCGTTCCCGTCCTCGTCATCGTGGGCCAGTCCCGTTCCGGAACAGGACTGTCAGTACCCCGGGGTCGTTCGGAGTGCGCACCTCCACCGTGGTGTTGGCCGGCTCCGGCCGGTGGCCGGTGTGCTCCCGGGCCCGGCGCACCGACGGCTCGCCGTGCATGCGCTCCTCGACCTGCTCGGTGATCTCCTCGGCCAGGTCCTCCTCGCGCTGCTGGTGCTTGATCCGGAACAGGATCAGCATGGTCGCCCCGTGCGCGGCGGCCACCACGAGCAGCAGGGTCCTCATCCTTCCACGAGCGTCGCCGTCCGAATCTCGTCAGGTGGTTACCCGGCTACTCGCTGCGCCGAACCTGCGGCCCGGCACGGCCGAACCGCCGGGTTGGTCGCGGCGGCGGCATCCGACGGCCGGCTGGCGTGGCACGATTCCCCTGCCCGCGAGGCAGGGGCGGGCAGCCGGGCGCAAGCGAGGGGTGAGCGTGACGTCGGCGACCGAACAACAGCTGGCCGGCCCGCTGTCCGCGGCGGTGGCCGACCTCTGTGCCACGCTGCGGCCCCAGGTCGGCGAGGCGACCGCGGCCGGGCTGCGCGAGGTGTTGCGGCGGCTGTCCGCGCCGCTCCAGGTCGTGGTCGCCGGGCGGCTGTCCTCCGGCAAGTCGACGCTGGTCAACGCGCTGATCGGACGGCGGGTGGCGCCCACCGGCGTCGGCGAGTGCACCCGGCTGGTGACCCGGTTCCAGTACGGCACCGTGGACCGCGTCGAGGTGGTCTGCCGCGACGGCCGCCGGCAGGCGCTGCCGTTCGATGCGGACGGCATGATCCCCGCCTCGCTGGGCGTGGACCCCGCCGAGGTGTCCCACCTGGAGGCCTACCTGACCAACGCGGTGCTGCGGGACCTCACCGTGATCGACACCCCGGGCCTGGGCTCGCTGGACGACGCCTCGGTGGCCAGGGCCGAGTCGGTGCTCGGCGCCGGAAGGCACCGCAAACCGGACGCCGGCGGCGCCGCAGAGGAACTGGACGCGGTGTCGGCCAGCGCGGTGGCCGGTGCCGAGGCCGTGCTGTACGTGGTCACCCAGGCGGTCCGCGCCGACGACCGGCAGGTGCTGGCCGCGTTCAGCGCCGCCACCGCGGGCCGTGAGGCCGGGCCGGTCAACGCCATCGCGGTGCTGAACAAGGCCGACACCGTCGCGCCGGAGTCGGTGGAGGGCGCGGGCGGCGACGTGTGGCGGGCCGCCGAGCTGCTCGCGGAGAAACAGTTCCGGGTGCTGAAGCCGAGGGTGGCCGCGGTGCTGCCGGTGGTCGGCCTGCTCGCGGAGACCACCGAGACCGGCACGTTCACCGCGGCCGACGCCGAGGCGCTGCGCGAACTTGCCGCGCTGGAACCCACCGTGCGGGACACCATGCTGGTCTCCGCCGACCTGTTCACCGCCTGGGACGCGCCGGTGCCGCCGGCCACCCGGAACCGGCTGCTGGAACGGTTGGACCTGCACGGCATCCGCTGCGCGCTGGCGGCGCTGGACGGCGAACCCGATCTCACCGCGGGAGCGCTGCACCGGCGGCTGCTGGCCGCGTCCGGGCTGGCCGAGTTGCGGGCCCTGCTGGAGCGGGTGTTCCGGGCGCGGGCGGACGGGATCAAGGCGGCCGCCGCGCTCGCGTCGATCACCGCGCTCGCGCAGGACTCGGGGGACCCCGGCGAGCGCGGCCGGGTGCACGACGCGATCGAAGCCCTGCTGGCCAAACCGGAGGCGCACCAGTTGCGGCTGCTGGAGGCGCTGACCCTGGTGTCCTCCGGCGCCGTGACCATGCCGGACGACCTGGCCGAGGAGGTGCTGCGGGTGGGCACCGCGGCGGACGTGGCCGAGCAACTCGGCCTGCCCGGCCGCCCGGTCCACGACCTCGCCGGGTACGCGCTGGAACGGGCCGGGTGGTGGCGCTCGTTCGCGTCCTTCGGCGCCACCCCGGCGCAGAGCCGGGTGGCGCACGTGGTGCACCGGGCCTACTTCCTGATCTGGCAACGGTTGAACGAGCAGTCGCCATGATGCGCGCGATGACCACGGCGCGCGGCTTACCGCGGCGGCGTGCGGAGCCGCGAAGAGGGAGGCCCTTGTGACGGGAACCGGGTGCGGCCGCCCAGCGTCGTTTCCGGACGTGGCCGTGATTCCTCCGAGCCGGCCGGTGTCCGCGCAGGGCCCCGCCCGGCCCACCGTGCCCGAGCAGGGAAACCTGGAGGCCGCCCTGGCCGACCGGGACATGCTGATCCGGCTCTGCCTCTACGCGCTGGACCGGGCCCGCAGCGCCGGAGTGGCGGAACGCATCGAGCGGGGCCTCGCCCAGGTCGGCGTGACCGCTCTTCGCCCGGACGGGGAGGCCTTCGACCCGAGCCGGCACGAGGCCGGGGGCACCGTGCCGGTGGATGATCCCGCGCTGGACGGCGTGGTGGCGGAGACCGAGGTGGTCGGGTTCACCGACCGGGGTCGCCTGCTGCGCGCCCCGGTGGTCACCGTCTACACAAGCGCATGACCTCCGCCGCGCACGACCTGCCCCGGGTGGTCCGGGAGACCAGGACGCAGCTGTCCGCGCTGCTCGCCGACGCCGATCCGGCGGCCGCCCGGTGGGTGGCCGAGGTGCGCGAGCGGCGGGAAGGCACGCCCACCGTCGTCCTGGTCGGCGAGACCAAGCGGGGCAAGAGTTCGCTGGTCAACGCCCTGCTGGCGACGGCGGGACTGTCCCCTGTGGACGCCGACGTGGCCACCGCCTGCTACCTAGTGATCCGGCACGGCGCGCAGTGGTCGGCCCGCGCGTGGTACCCCGGCCGCGACCCGGTGCCGGTGGAGCCCGCCGAGTTGGCCGCGGTGGTGTCCGGGACGGCCGACGGGCCGCCGCCGCACCACGTCGAGGTGGCGGCGCCCGTCCCGCTCCTCGAAAGGCTGTCCCTTGTGGACACTCCGGGCGTCGGTGGGCTGGACTCGATGCACGGCGAGCTGGCCCTCGAGGCCGCCGCCGGCGCCACCGCGCTGCTCTTCGTCGCCGACGCCTCCGCCCCGCTGACCCGCGGCGAGCTGGCGTTCCTGCACCGCGCCGGGGAGCGGGTGGAGACCGTGCTGTTCGCGCTGACCAAGACCGACCAGTTCCGCGGCTGGCGGCAGATCGCCGAGGCCGACCGCGCGCTGCTCGCCGAGCACGCGCCCCGGTTCGCCGAGGCGGTGTTCCACCCGGTGTCCGCGCGGATGTTCGAGCTGGCCACGACCGCGCCGAACCAGCGGGCCGCCGAGGTGTTGCGGGAGAACTCCGGCATCGGCGAGTTGCAGGCGGCGGTGCAGCGGACGGTGGCCAACCGCGCGGCCATGCTGGGCGAGGCCAACACACTGCGCGCGCTGGCCACCGCGCTGGACGGCCTGTCAGCCACGCTGGACGCGCGGGGCAGGGCATTGACCACCGGCGAGCGCGAGGTGGACGCGCTGCGGGAACGGCGCGACGAGCTGACCGCCCAGCGCCGCGCCTCCGGCCGCGGCTGGCAGGTCCGGCTGCGCGGCGAGACCCAGCGCGCCCGGGTGGAGACCACCCACGAGGTCGGCCGGCAGGTGCGGGAGCTGCAGGCGTGGTTCCGGCAGGCGATCGACGGGGCCGACCGGGAGACGCTGGCCGGGCTCCCGCAGCAGGTGGACGCCGCGTTGCGGGCGGTCTCCGGCCGGGTCGGCGCCGCGCTGGCGGAGCGGCTGGACCGGGTCGCGCAGAGCGTGCTCGCCGAGCTGTTCTCCCCGGCCGAGCTGGCGGTGATCCGGGCGCAACTCGCCCGGCAGCCGCGGCCGCCGGTGGTGCTCCGCGCGCCGGAGCGCCGGCCACCGACCGCGGAGGACAGGCTGCTGGTGCTGATGGGTTTCTCCGGCGGTCTCGGCCTCGGCCGGATCGCCATGCCGCTGGCCGGGCTGGGCCTCGCCGCGGTCAACCCGTTCGTGCTGCCGGCCAGCATCGTGGTCGGACTGGCCGCCGGCGCGTGGATGGCCCGCACCCGCCGGCACGCCGCGGACAAGCAGCACGTGCGGCAGTGGCTGTCCGAGGCGCTCGCGGACGCGAGGTCCACGCTGGAGGCGCTGGTCGCCGAGCAGTTGATCGACGCCGAGCAGCAGCTGTCGCTAGCCCTGGACGACGCGCTGGCCCGGCGGATCGAGGCGATCGACGCGGAGCTGCGCGAGGTGGAACGGGCGCTGCGGATGGGCGCGGCGGAGCGCGGCCGGGAACTCCGCGAGGTGAGCGAGCGGCTGGCACGGGTCACCGCGGGCCGGGACCGGGTGGCGCGGCTGCTCGACGCGATCCGCGCGCTGCGGGACGGCACCGCCCCGCCGTGACGGCCCGCGCCGACCGTTCCCGCGGGCATGATCGCAGGTCGCGGGCCTCGCCGGGGCAGGGGGTGCGCAAGGCAGCGGCTTGGCCAGGGAACCGCGCGGGCATACGGTTAGTCGAACAAGCGAGCAGGAGCTTGGTTGGCGGACCCGAGGGGGACCGGTGTACATCGACGAGAGCGGCGGCGACCACGAGATCCGGGTCGAGATGGACGGCCAGGAGTACACCGCCGGCGAGGACTACGACTACGACCACGACGGCCAACTGGACAGCGCGGTCGCGGACGCCGGCGCCGGCGAGCACATCGTCTACACCGACACCGACCACGACGGCCAAGCCGACCTGCTCACCAGGATCGCCGACGACGGGCACGTCGTCGAGCAGGCCCGGTTCGACCCGCACACCGGCCAGTGGGTGGAGGCGGCCGGCCCGCACGGCACCGACGCGCCCGGCGACTCCGCCCGCCACGCCGGGGACATCGTGGTGGACACCCCGGAGGGCGGGAAGAGCGCCGGCCCGGCCACCGAGGACACCGACGGGGACGGCCGGCCGGACACCGCGGTCGGCCAGGACGACAAGGGCGACACCTGGCTCTACACCGACACCAACGGCGACGGCCACGCCGAGGTGGCGGTGGAGATCACCGGTACCGGCGAGGTCACCGTGTTCCAGCACTCCGGCGACCACCAGTGGATGGAGTCCGAGCACGGGCACCTGGACGCCGACGGGCACTACAACCAGGACGGCGTCGGCGGCGGTGCCGCCCCCGCCGACCCGGCCGACGACAGCATCTGGGACGAGGGCGCGGCGTCCGGTGAGACCGGCCGGTACATCGAGGGCGTGGTGCGGATCGACTCCAGCACCGGCCAGTGGATCAGCCTGAACTGACCGCCTGGTCGGCAACCGGTCCCGCCCCCGCGAGCGTGCGCGTCCGGGACAGGTACATAGCCTCATGGCTGACCGAAGAGTCCGATTCGGCCGGTTATTTCCTCCCGCGTGCCGGGTTAGAGTCCGCCGGAGCGGCAACTCACCCCATCGCGTTTCCCGCCGTGACGCCGGTCACCACGGGTCGTCAAAACGCCGCCTGGTTGTCGCTCTGGGTAAGCAGATCGACCCGCTCGCGGTGGTGGGTCTCGGGGAGCGGTTGCTCCGGATTCTTTTCGGTAACGATGGCGGCCCGGCGCGAACGTTTGCGTCTTCTCCCGGCGTTCCGAAGAAAGTGTGCTGAATCGATTCCCTGATCGTTCCTGTGAGGCAAGCGACAGGACAGGGCTCGGCTACCAGGGGTTAACGCAGCTAGCCTTGGTGCATCCCTTTCAGCACCCAATGGCAACGCCCGTCCAACGGCGGGCGGGGCGGAGCCTTTTCTCGAGGACGTTTGGTTCCACTCCGGACAACGGCGTCCGGTGCGGAGCCATCGGCGCCCAGTCAGGAGACGAGACGAGATGACGGCAGTGACCATTCCCGGTCTCGACCAGGCACCCACCACCCACCAGCGCCTCCTGTCCTGGGTGCGGGAGGTGGCCGAACTGACCACGCCGGACCAGGTGGTCTGGGCGGACGGCTCGGAGGAGGAGTGGGCCCGGCTGACGGCGAAACTCGTCGAGGCGGGCACCTTCGTCCCGCTCAAGCAGAAGCCCAACTCGTTCTGGTGCGCCTCCGACCCCAGCGACGTGGCGCGCGTCGAGGAGCGGACGTTCATCTGCTCGCAGAAGCCGGATGACGCCGGTCCGACGAACAACTGGATGCACCCGGACGAGATGAAGGCGATCATGACCGAGCTCTACCGGGGCTGCATGCGTGGTCGGACCATGTATGTGATTCCGTTCTGCATGGGGCCGCTGGACGATCCGAATCCGAAGCTCGGTGTGGAAATCACGGATTCCGAGTATGTGGTCGTCTCCATGAAGGTGATGACCCGGATGGGCACACCGGTGCTGGATAAACTCGGTGAGGACGCCGATTTCGTGCCCTGCCTCCACTCGGTGGGAATGCCGCTCGAGCCTGGCCAGCAGGACGTTCCCTGGCCGTGCAACGAGACGAAGTACATCACCCATTTCCCCGAGGAGAGGTTGATCTGGTCCTTCGGTTCCGGATACGGCGGTAACGCGCTGCTCGGGAAGAAGTGCTACTCGCTGCGCATCGCCTCGGTGATGGCCCGTGACGAGGGCTGGCTCGCCGAGCACATGCTGATCCTCAAGCTCATCTCCCCGGAGAACAAGGTCTACTACATCGCCGCCGCGTTCCCCTCTGCCTGCGGCAAGACCAACCTGGCGATGCTGGAGCCGACCATTCCGGGCTGGAAGGTGGAGACGCTCGGCGACGACATCGCCTGGCTGCGCTTCGGCGAGGACGGTCGGCTGTACGCGGTGAACCCGGAGAACGGCTTTTTCGGCGTGGCGCCTGGCACCAACTGGAAGACCAACCCGAACGCGATGCGCACCATCGAGCGGGGCAACTCCGTCTTCACCAACGTCGCCCTCACCGACGACGGCGACATCTGGTGGGAAGGCATGGAGGGCCGGCCGGAGCACCTGACGTCCTGGAAGAAGCGGGACTGGACGCCCGAGGACGGCGAGGCCGGCGAGCCCAGTTCCCACCCGAACTCCCGGTACTGCACGCCGATGGCGCAGTGCCCGGTGCTCGCCCCGGAATGGGACGACCCGAAGGGCGTGCCCATCTCGGCCATCTTCTTCGGTGGCCGCCGGGCCACCACGATTCCGCTGGTGACCGAGTCCCGTGACTGGCAGCACGGCGTCTTCATGGGTGCCACGCTGTCCAGCGAGAAGACCGCCGCGGCCGCCGGCAAGGTCGGCGTGGTCCGGCGCGACCCGATGGCGATGCTGCCGTTCATCGGCTACCACGCCGGTGACTACTTCCAGCACTGGATCGACGTGGGCAAGAGTGCCGACGCGACGAAGCTGCCCAAGATCTTCTACGTCAACTGGTTCCGGCGCGGCGAAGACGGCCGGTTCCTGTGGCCCGGCTTCGGGGAGAACTCCCGGGTGCTGAAGTGGGCCATCGAGCGGATCGAGGGCAAGGCGGCGGCCACCGAGACGCCGATCGGCCACGTGCCCACCGCCGAGGAGCTGGACCTGGACGGCGTGGACGGGTCGATGGCGGACATCCGGGCGGCGCTGGAGGTCAACCTGGACGAGTGGCGCGCCGAGATTCCGCTGATCGAGGAGTGGTTCGAGAAGATCGGCGACAAGCTGCCGACCTCGCTGCGTGACGAGTTGGAGGCGCTCAAGCAGCGTCTCGGCTGACAGCCTGTTCCGGAACAGGCACCGAAGGCCGCGTGCCGCGGCGAGACCGGCACCCGGACGGGGCCCGGCGGTCAACGACGACCGCCGGGCCCTCTTTTCGTCGGCTCGGCGCACCCCGGCCTGGCCGCCGTCCGCACCCGGTGTGGACGAAGGTCAACCACGCATGCGCTGTTCGGAGCGGTGGCGGTGCGGTTGTCCACAGCCTGTGGATCCAACTGTGCACAGGCTGTTGGCAACCGGAGAGCGGCCAGAGGCAAATCGGTTGCACCGACCGGGCGATTCGGGGACTGTGCGCGTACAGTTCCAAACATGTACCGGCCCATCACCCGATTGGCCGGTCATTGGCCCGAGGGAGGTGGGCCATGGTGTACGCGGGGTTGGCGATGCTCGGGCTTGCCCTCGCCGCCATCGTGATGGTTCTCGTGACTGTCCAGCGGGATGGTGGAACGCACTCGCACGACGACGAACCTCCGGCGGGCTCCGGCCCGTCGGGTCAACCCGGCAGCGGAGCAGAGCCGATGCCGCGCAGGCGCGCGGTGACCGGCCGGGCGATCTCCGCGTAGCAGGTCACATCCGTGTAGCCCTGTGCCCAGTCCTGGACGCCAGGCATGCGCCAGGCCGGGAAGACATCGCCGCGGGACGCCGTGCCGAGGTAGTCGGCCAGCGCGCGGGTGCAGTGCTCCCGCGCGGCGGTGTTCATCGCCCGCTGGTCAGGCATCGGGTCGGTGGCCGCGCCGAGGTTGAGCACGCCGGGCAGCGCCTCGCCGAGATGCGGCTGGTCGCAGCTCACCGTGCGGAGCTGCTGCTCCCGGGACGGCGACCCGGCGGTGCAGAGTTGAAAGGCGTCGAACCCGTCGCCGGCCAGTGCGCCGCGCACGCTGCCGGTCCGGGACACCGGCCGGCCGTCCGGCCCGAGTTCGGTGGCCGCGCAGAGCAGCCAGCGGTCGCCCCGCGCCCAGCGATCCCGGTTCGGCCAGAACGCCCAGGCCTGCAGCCGGGTGGCGTCGCCGTCCGGGCTGTCCAGGTAACCCGCCAGAGCGGCCCGGCAGGGCGGCAGCGCGGCACGGAGCATGGTCTGCTCGTCGGGGTAGTCGGTGGGCAGGCCGGGCGGCAACTGGCCGGCCCGGGTGATCTCGATGTCGTGCGGTGCCTCGCACGGCGCGAACGTGGACCGCTGGGAGTCCAGGCAACTGCCGGGGCCAGGGGCGGCCGTGCCACCCAGCGGGCCGGGCGGGGCGGTGGCCCGCTCGGGCGGCGGGCCGGCCTCATCCCCGGCCGGCGGCTCCGCGGCGATCGGGGTACCGGGCACCCGCTGCCCGCACGCGGCCAGCGTGGCGACGCTGGCGAGCGCCGCCACCACCAACCGGGCCAGCGGGGTCAACCGATGCCGGCGCGGAACCCGCATCGCTCGGCCCCCGCTGCGAGCCCGCGGCCGGCCCGGACGCGTGCCGGGGTCACCGGGGGCGCCGCGACCTGGCACCGTCATCGGAACCTCCAACCCCGCTCCCCGCCGGCACGGTACCGCCTGCCCGATCTGATCTCCGACCTTCCGGCCGAAGGTGTGAGTACACATACCGCCCTCGGATTCCGTCCGCCTCCGGAGGGTCACAATTCAGCCACCACGGACGGATCGACTCTGGTCGAGCGGGTGACTGCGTCGGTCGTCCGGCTTAACATCCGCTCACGTCTCGGGTCACCGGGACGGCCAGGGCCGTGCGGAGCAAGCCGTGGCACCGGGAGGGACCACGGCGCGCCGGGCCGCCAAGCCCGCTCCGGTGGTGGGGTGCAGCCCTGCCGACGGAGATCGCGGGGCGCGCACAGTCGCGCACAAGAGGAGGGAACAATGCCGTCCGCTCCACCGCGCGTGGCGCGGCGCTCCGACCGGGCGCCTCGGCTGCGCTGGAACTGGTGGAACCTGCTGCTGCTCGTTCCACTGCTGATGCTGGTCACGCCGTGGTTCAACCATGACCAGCCACGGCTGGCCGGGTTGCCGTTCTTCTACTGGTACCAGTTCCTGTACGTACCGATCGGGGTCATCTGCGTCGCCATCGTCTACCTGAAGACCAGGACCGAGCCGGCGCGCACGGGCGAGCCGGACCGGTTGCCCGTGTCCGACCTGGACGTGGCCACCGAGGGTGAGGACCGCGACGAGGGGAGCCAGCCATGAACACCGGGCAGTGGACTGAGCTTGGCGTCTTCGTGGTGCTCTTCCTGGCGGTCACCGTGCTCGGGTTCATCGCGTCGCGGTGGCTTGCCGGCACCACCCTCGACCACCTCGACGAGTGGGGCCTCGGCGGCCGCAAGTTCGGCTCCTGGGTCACCTGGTTCCTGGTCGGCGGCGACCTCTACACCGCGTACACCTTCGTCGCGGTGCCCGCGCTGATCTTCGGCGCCGGCGCCACCGGGTTCTTCGCGCTGCCGTACACGGTGATCCTGTATCCGCTGGCCTTCCTGCCGCTGCTGCGGCTGTGGTCGGTGTCCCGGATGCGCGGCTACGTGACCCCGGCGGACTTCGTCCGCGGCCGGTACGGCTCGCCCACCCTGGCGCTGCTGATCGCGATCACCGGCATCGTCGCCACCATGCCGTACATCGCGCTGCAACTCGCCGGCCTGGAGGCGGTGCTGCGCACGATCGGGCTGAACGGCACCGGGCTGCTCGGGCACCTGCCGCTGTTCGTAGCGTTCCTGATCCTCGCCGTCTACACCTACCAGTCCGGGTTGCGCGCGCCCGCGCTCATCGCGTTCGTCAAGGACTCGCTGATCTACCTGGTGATCCTGGTCGCGGTGATCTACCTGCCGGTCAGGTTCGGTGGCTGGGGCCACATCTTCGATACGTCGGCCGCCGCACTGGCCAAGCCGGGACCGACCGGTTCGGCGAAGGGCTCGATCCTGCTCACCCAGAACAACCAGCTTCAGTACGCCACCCTGGCGCTGGGCTCGGCGCTCGCGCTGTTCCTCTACCCGCACTCGGTCACCGGCATCCTGGCCTCCCGGGGCCGTAACGTGATCAAGAAGAACATGGTCGCGCTACCGGCGTACTCGCTGCTGCTCGGCCTGCTCGCACTGCTGGGCTACGTGGCGCTGGCCGCGGGCACCAAGCCGATCGTCAACCAGGCGACCGGGCGGGGCGACTCGAACACGATCATCCCGGCGCTGTTCGGCACCCAGTTCCCCGCGTGGTTCGCCGGGATCGCGTTCGCCGCGATCGGCATCGGTGCCCTGGTGCCGGCCGCGATCATGTCGATCGCCGCGGCGAACCTGTGGACCCGCAACATCTACAAGGAGTACCTGCGCCGGGCGGCGACACCGGCGCAGGAGGCCAGGCAGGCCAAGCTGGCCTCACTGGTGGTCAAGTTCGGCGCGGTGCTGTTCATCGTGGCCATCGACCCGCAGTACTCCATCGACCTGCAGCTCATCGGTGGTGTGGTCATCCTGCAGACGCTGCCCGCGGTGGTGATCCCGCTCTATACCCGGTGGCTGCACCGCTGGGGGCTGATCGCCGGCTGGGTGGTCGGCATGGCGTGGGGCATCTACCTGCTCTACCTGATCCCCAACCCGGCGACGAACCACGCGCACTTCGGTGGGTCGGCGCTGGCCTTGGGCAAGCTGTCCCTCTTCGGCTGGCACCCGTTCGGTTCCTCGCAGATGCAGGTCTACGTGGGCATCCTCGCGCTGGTGGCGAACCTCGTGGTGACCGTGGTGGTGAGCGCGCTCGCGCGCCGCTCGAAGGTGTTCAACGGCACCGACGACACCGACCCCGGCGACTACCACGTGGACGAGAGCACGCCGAACCTCCGGCCGGTGGCCGCGGTGCCGTGACCCGGACCGCGTGGGGAGGGCGGTTCCGGCCGCCCTCCCCCGTGCCGCTTCTGGTCCGTGGCCGGCCCGTCAGGTGCGCTTGAGCGTGCGGGTGACGCCGGCGGCCACCGTGGTGGCCAGCACCCAACCCATCGCGATCAGGCCGGAGGAGATCCACTGCGAGGCGTCCGTGACGTGCCAGCGGTTCTTGTTGCCCAGGTCGATGATGGGAACCAGCAGGTCGATGGTGTAGAGCCAGGGATTCCACTCCAGGTGGTCCTGCTCGTTGATCACCTGCAGCGGGTGGAAGGTGAACCACAGCCCGCCGAGCAGGAGCAGCACCACCAGCCAGGCCAGCGCGCGGGCCGGGCGGTAGCCGTAGCCGACCATCCAGCGCTGCAGCCAGCTCCACAGCAGCACCAGCGGCTTGACCAGGCCGTGCGAGCCGTCGGCCAGCGCGGCGTGCCGCAGCCGCTGCTTCTCGATCAGCACCGTGGACGCGTGCTCGTCGTTACCCGTGGCCCGCAGCACCACGGCGAACTGGTCGTACGGCCCCGGCCGGTAGCTCTTCCGCATGGCCGAGCGCAACCAGTCCAGCCGCTGCCTGATCCGGTCGTCGTCGTCCAGCCCGACCGGTTCGGCGAGCGCCTCGTACCGGAAGTCGTCCAGCTCCAGCCCGGAGCGCACGTCCCAGAACGCCGCGTTGTCGTCCAGCACGGTGCACCGCGCCTGGCGTAGCGTGACCGGACCGCGCGGCGCGGCACGGAGGTTCAGCCGCAGCTCCTGCGTGGCCAGGCCGAGCGCGTTGAGCGCGTAGTTCGGGCTGTCGTCGCCGAGCCGGGCGCCCCGGAGGTTCACCTCGCGGCCCACCGTGGCGTGCCGCACCCGCACCCCGCCGTGCGCGTGGAAGTCCCTGGTCTCGGCGCGCCCGGTGGCCGCATCGACCACCTCGCCGGCCGCGCAGATCAGGTCCCGGCCGATCCGCGCGCCGCCCACGTCCAGCACCGGCTTGACTCCGGTGGTGTAGCGGTAGCTGCCGGGCCGGGCCAGCCGGGCGGCGCGCAGGTTGAGGTTCGCCCCGATGTCGGAGGTGCGCAGCTCCACGGTGCCCTCGGCGTCCAGTTGCCGGCAGCTCAGGTTGCTGCCGATGTGGCACCAGTTCGCCAGCAACGCGTTCCCGCCGCCGTTGCGCAGCACCGACTCGTCCAGCACCACGTTCCCCTTGACCCGCGTGTTGACCAGCCGGGCCTCGCCGGTCAGCCGGACACCCTGGCCGTAGATGTCGCCGTCGATCGTGGTGCCGTCGACGTGCAGCGAGCGGTGTTCGGACGGGGTGGGCGCCCCGCCCGAGGCGTCCACGTCCGCGCGGGCCAGCCACAGCGAGCCGCCGATCCGGCCGTTGACCATGCGCAGCGTGCCGGTGCTGCGGAAGCCGTCGTCCAGCCGGACGCTGCCGTCCACCTCGATCCGGTCCATGTTCAACGCGGTACGCCGGTCCACGTGCGGGTCGGCCGCGTCGCTCCCGCGCAGCGGCAGCGCACCGGGCCGGGTCGGGGTCAGCGAGGCGCCTCGCATCGTCACCCCGGAGCTGATCCGCGCGTTGGCCAGCGAGATCGTGCCCCTGGCCAGGAAGGGCCGTCGTTCGCCCGAGCCACCCGCGGTCGCCGCGCGCGCCGCCGGCCCGGTCGAGGTGGCCTGGCCCGGTGCGAGCTGGTCGGTGCACAGCAGGTTGCCGCCCACCTGCATGCCGTTGGCGTGGATGGCGAACCCGTTCGGGTTGATCAACCGGGCGCCGCGGAAGTCGACGTCGCCGTGCGCCCGCAGGTCGATCATCCGAACCTCGCCGTGGGTGTGCAGGTTGGTCGCCATCAGGGCGCCGGCCAGCACCAGGCGGTCCGCGTGCAGCGCCCAGTGGTTCGGGTTGATCAGCGTGCTGTTGCGTAACAGCAGCGATCCGCGGATGTCCGCGTCGGTGAGGTCCGCCGACCGGCCCTCCACCGTGCTGCTCATCAGCAGCACGTCGCTGTCGCTGCGCAGGTTGCGGGCGTGCAGTCCGGGGAGCCAGCACTCCTTGAACTCCAGCCCGGCCACCCGTGTCTGCCGCAGGTCGGGGGCGTCCTCGAAGCGGCAGCGGAGGAACTCCAGCAGGTAGCCGAACTCCACGGCGCGCAGCGCGAACGTGCCGGTGACGAAGGTGTCCCGGATCCGGATCACCGGCGGGCGGCTGGTCCGCCGCCAGAACGTCAGCCGGCCGAGGCCGGGGTCGGTCCAGGCCATCAACCGCCGGGTCAACTGCTCGGCGGGAAGCTCGAACGACCGGCCCGGCGAGCGGTCCGTCACGTCCAGCCGCGGTCCGTCCCCGGACGTCGCGGCACCAGAGAGGAACGCCTCCAGGCGTGCCTCGGCCGACATCGATTCCGTCGTGGTCCGGCCCTCCCACGGCATGTTCGCCACCGCCACCACCCCCTCGCGTGCCGGCTCTCCGCGCCGCAGCCGCACGGCGGCGTGCCCTCGGGACGACGCCACCGGCGCCGGCAAGATCCACACGGATCATGCGGCCGACCGCGCACGCCTTTTCACCGCAACGGTAGCCCGATAGGCACCCTGGGTGAACAGTTCCGCTGGATCTTTGCCGCACTCGGGCGTTACGGGTATCCCCCGGTCGGTCGCACCATCACGTCCGGCGACCTCGGCGGGAGCCGGTGTGGGCCGTTCGCAGGACTTTCGCCCCGCCCGGCACGGGCCAACGAGCCGTGTACCCGGCGGGCCCGCCACGGTTGACTCGCGGCAACGTGGCAGGCCCCGGCCCCTGGTCTGCGTGACGCTCCGAATCTGGCGAATCAGGTGCATGAGTTGAACGTTGTGCTGATCATCGTCGCCATGCTGGCGCTGTTGGCCGTCGCCGCGGTGTTGGTGCTGGTGCAGTGGGGCTGGTTGCGCACGGACCGGTCGATGCGGGAGAACCTGGACGACCTGTGGCACGAGAACGCCTCCATCTACCGCGAGCTGCTGTGGCTGGGCCAGCAGAACCAGGGTCTCCAGCGCCGGGTGTACGAGCTGGAGGAAGCCGTGCACGGAAGCGAGCTTCCCGGGCTGGTGGAGGACGGCGACCTTTCCAGCGTGCCCGACGGCGACCGCTGGCCGGGGCGGGCCTCCTGACCCTCGCCGTCACCCCGCGCCGGCCGTCACGGCAGGCGCCGAGCCGGCCACTCGTCGGCGAGCAGCGCGTAGAGCAGGCTGTCCCGCCAGGCGCCGCCGGTGAACACGTGGTGCCGGATGCGGCCCTCGTAGCTCATGCCGAGCCGGCACACCAGGCGGCGGGAGGCCAGGTTGTCCGGGCCGACGGCGGCGCTGATCCGGTGCAGCCCCAGCTCTCCGAAGCCGAAGTGGACGATCGTCGCGGCGGCGTCCATGGCCAGCCCGCGGCCCCAGTGGTCGGCCCGGATGGCCCCGCCGAGCCGGCCGGCGCACACCCCGGTCAGGGCGAGCCGGACCACGCCGATGAGCTGCTTGTCGTCCCGTCGGCAGACGGTGAGGTAGTACTCGTCGCGCGGATCGGTCTGGGCTCGCCGGATGATGCCGGCGACCAGTTCCTCCTGCTCTGCGCGGGTCTTGCTGTCGAAGGACAGCCAGCGGGTCACCCGCTCGTCGCCGAACACGGGCATGCAGTCGGCGACGTCGTCGTGCCGGAACTCGCGCAGGAAGACGTGCTCGCCGGTCAGCTCGACGGGATGGTGCGGCGCCGCCATCGTGACCCTCACCGGGGCAGGCTGGCCAGCGGTCGGCGGGCGAAGTGCTCGATGGCGTCCTGCACCTCCTGCGCGACCGGACCGTCCAGCCGCGCCTGCCGCAGCGCGGTGTAGGCGCGCTGCACGGAGAGCACCACGCCGTGGATGCGCTGTGTCGGGGGCAGCGCGAGCACCGGTCGCAGCGCGCTGGCCGCGCCCTCCACGTCCCCCTGGACGATCCTGGCCACCGCCAGCCCGGCCCGCGCTCCGGCCTCCTCGCCCCAGCCGCGTTCCGTGCGGTCGGTGGCCTCGTACGCGGACACCGCTTCGAGCGCCGCCGCCTCGGCGTGCTCGGCGTCCTCCTCGGCCACCCAGGACAGCGCGTCCGCGGCGAAGTAGAGCTGCCTGCGGTGCGGGAACGTGCACAGCCCGCCGAACTCGTCCAGCTCGTCCGGGGCGACCCGGTCGCGAACGTCGGCGGCCCGCCGGATCGCGTCCCGCGCCCGCTCCGGGTTGCCGAGCAGGCCCCAGGCGCGGGCCTCAGCGGCGAGCAGGTACAGCGCCGCGGTACCCGCCCCGGCCCGCACCGCGTCGTGGCCGAGTTGGGCGTAGCGCACCGCGTCCCGGGGCCGGCCGGTCCAGTAGGCGACGCCGGACTGCAGCCCGCGCACCCAGGCCCGCAGCCCGTTGTGCCCGGCGTTCTCCGCGCACGCGTACGCCGTCCTGGCCTGGGTCATGGCGTCGGTGGATGCGCCGACGTCGTGGCTGGCCTTGGCCAGCAGGCCGCAGCTGATCCCGGCGAGCAGGTACAGCTCGCGGGTGTGCTTCGGCTTCTGCCGGCCCTCCAGCAGGGTGAAGGTGCGTTCCTGCACGTCGACCAGGTCGCCGAGCAGTTCGGGCAGCGGCAGTCGCGGGTAGGTGGTGGCCACCCGGCGCACGTCGTCCGCGAGCTGCTCCAGCGTCTCCGGGCCGACGTTGGACGCCTCGGCGCGGGAGAGAAAGTCGCGTGCCCGCTGGGCGGACATCGTGATCACCTGGCCTTCCCAGTTGTGCCGGTCCCGGAGGGGGGTCGGGTGGTCCACCGGACCGTGCGGGACCACGCCCGGAAGCCGGTACGGCGGGCCGAACAGGCGTGCGGCGGACTCCCCGAACATCCGCTCCAGCGTCTGCTGGGCCCCCGGGTAGGGCAGCCCCTTGAGCCGCCCGGCGACCCACCGGTACGCCTGGCGATCACTGAGCGGAACCTCGGACAACTCGTTGAACCGGGCGACGAAGCGCTCCACGGAGAGATGCCGTTCCCGCAGCACCTGCTCCAGCCGCGTGCGGGGTAACTCCGGTTGGACCATGTCTCGGCTCCCCTCGGGCCACCTGACCCGGCGCCAACCGTACGAATGGCGCGGCGTGCCTGGCGGCAGAAGTCGCAAGAGGTCAGCAGAAGTCAGTCCCGACGACCTTCCGACGTCAGCGCGGCAGGCCCGATCGTCTCACGTGCCAACACACAGCGGAACGAATCGACTACTTGCGGCAAACAACATGTCGAGGCACGGCAGGGTGCGGAGATGGGGCACACGTGAACGACTTCACCTGGTTCAGCAGTCAGACCGACGGGCAGGACCACGCGGTGCTGGACGTGGCGTTCGCCGAGGCCAGGGCGCGTGGCATCGACTACGCGGGGCTGTGCGGCCACGTCGTCTGGCCGGCGCCGCTGTGGGCGCCGCCCGGCCGCCGGTGCGCCCGGTGCACCGCGATCACGGCCGCCCGATCCGCCCCGGTCGATGCGTCGACCGGCGCGAACGGCGGCTCGGGCGGCGAGCCGGGACGGTTCCGTCCCACCCGGCGGCGCCGGCGCCGGGGAGGTGGTCCCCGTGTCGCATGAGGAAAGCCCGGCCAAGGAGGTCGCCGAGGAGGTGCCGCTGACGGTCTGGTGGCGTAGCCGGCTGGATCGGCAGGTGCACGGCTTCGACGTGTCCGCGGTGGACCCGAGCCGGGTGCCGGAGTCGTTCACCGCGCTGTGCGGGCACGTGGCCACGCTCGAGGTGATCGAGCCACGCAGCTCGGGCATGCCCTGCGTGGTGTGCCTGGTCAAGGTCCCGAAGCCGGCGAAGCTGCCGGCCGCAGGGTGACGCCGGGAACCCCGGCCGCTGGTAACCCCGAGATGCGGGGCGCACCGGGTGACCCCCGGTGCGCCCCGCCCAGCGGGTCAGAGCACCTTCGCCAGGAAGGACTGGGTGCGCTCGTGCCGCGGGCTGGTGATCACGTCCCGCGGGTGGCCCTTCTCCACGACCACCCCGCCGTCCATGAACACCAGCGAGTCGCCGACCTCGCGGGCGAAGCCCATCTCGTGGGTCACCACGACCATGGTCATCCCGTCCTCGGCGAGCTTGCGCATCACCGCGAGCACGTCCCCGACCAGTTCCGGGTCCAGCGCCGAGGTCGGCTCGTCGAAGAGCATCAGCTTGGGCCGCATGGCCAGCGCCCTGGCGATGGCCACCCGCTGCTGTTGCCCGCCGGAGAGCTGGTTGGGGTAGGCGTTCGCCTTGTCCGCCAGCCCCACCTGGTCCAGCAGCGCCAGCGCGCGTTCCCGCACCTCGGCCCTGGACTCCCGCTTGACCTGCACCGGCGCCTCCATGACGTTCTCCACCGCGGTCATGTGCGGGAACAGGTTGAACCGCTGGAAGACCATGCCGATCTCCCGGCGCTTGCGGGCCACCTCGTGGTCGCGCAGCTCGTAGAGCTTGTCGCCCTTCTGCCGGTAGCCGACCAGCTCACCGTCCACCCACAACCGGCCGGCGTCGATCTTCTCCAGGTGGTTGATGCAGCGCAGGAAGGTGGACTTGCCCGAACCGGACGGCCCGATCACGCACATCACCTCGCCGGGCTGCACCTCCAGGTCGATGCCCTTGAGCACCTCCAACCGGCCGAAGTTCTTGTGCACACCCTCGGCCTTGACCATGGGGTTCACGACAGACCTCCCTGGGCGCGGCCGAACCGGAACCCGCGGGCGCGCAGCGGCACCGTGCCGCGGGCGTAGTGCCGCTCGATGTAGTACTGGAACACCGAGAGCACCGAGGTCAGCACCAGGTACCACAGGCTGGCCACCACCAGCAGCGGGATCTGCTGGTAGTTGCTGCCGTAGATGAGCTGCACCGTGGTGAACAGCTCGCCGACCGCGACCACCGCGGCCAGCGAGGTGGTCTTCAGCATCGAGATGGTCTCGTTGCCGGTCGGTGGGATGATCACCCGCATGGCCTGCGGCAGGATGATCCGTCGCATGATCTTGGTGCGGGTCATGCCCAGCGCCTCGGCCGCCTCGGTCTGCCCCCGGTCCACGGACAGGATGCCGGCCCGGACGATCTCCGACATGTAGGCGACCTCGTTCAGCCCGAAGCCGAGCACCACCCCGACGAAGATCGGCACCAGCTTGTTCGAGTCGAAGTAGACGAACTCCGTCCCGAACGGGATGCCCAGGGACAGGTACGGGTACAGCGCCGCGATGAACGACCAGAAGATCACCTGGACCAGCACCGGGGTGCCGCGGAAGAACCAGGCGTACAGCCAGGCTATGCCGGACACGATGGGGTTCGGCGACAGCCGCATCACCGCGACGATCACGCCGCCCACGATGCCGATGGCCATGGCCAGCGCGGTCAACTCGATGGTGAGCAGCATGCCGTGCAGCACCCGGGGCGCGAACAGGTACTGCCCGACCACCGCCCACTTCCAGTTCGGGTTGGTGAGCAGGCTGTGCACCAGCATGGCCGCCAGCACCAGCAGCACCGCGGCGGCCACCCAGCGCCCCGGGTGGCGCACCGGAACAGCGGAGATCTTCTCCGGTGGGGCGGGCGCGCCGCCCCGATCGTCCACGGTGGACGTGTCAGCTTGGTTCGTCATACTCGATTCAGCCGTGTGCTCATTCACTGGGCGCCGTTGATGGTGGACTGGTTGATCGCGCCGTCCTTGACGCCCCAGTTGTCCAGCACCTTCTGGTAGGTCCCGTCGGCCATCAGCTGCTGCACCGCCGCCTGCAGGGCGTCCTTGAGGGTGCCGCTGTTCTTGCCGACGGCGATGCCGTACGGCGCGACGCCCTGCGCCTCGCCCACCTTCTCGAACGCGTCACCGGTCTTCTTCAGTGCGTAGTCCACCACCGGGCTGTCCGCCAGGTAGGCGTCGATCCGGTCGGCCTGCAGCGCCGCGTTCACGTCGGTCTGCTTGGGGAAGCCCTGCCCGTTCGGCGGGTTCTTCCCGGCGTCCTTGCACTTCTTGATCAGCGAACCGTCCGCGTCCTCCTTGGTGATCTGGTCGAGCTGGATGGTGCCGTTCTCCGCACCGACGTTCTTGCCGCACAGGTCCAGGTCGGTCTTGATGCCCTTGGGGTTGCACTTGCGGACCATGGTGGACGTGCCGGCCTTGAAGTAGGTGACGAAGTCGACGCTCTGCTCCCGCTCCTTGGTGTCGGTGAACGAGGACATGCCGGCGTCGTAGCGACCGGCCTGGATGCCGGCCAGGATGCCGTCGAAGCTGGCGTTGACGAACTCGACCTGGATGCCGAGCGCCTTGCCGATCGCGTTGCCCAGGTCGACGTCCATGCCGATGATCTGGTTCGAGCCCTCGGTGGTGAACTCGTTCGGCGCGTACGAGGCGTCGGCCGCGATGGTCAGCTTGCCCTTGGCTTTGACGGCGTCCGGCAGCTTGGCCGCGGCCGCCTGGGCGACGGGCTCGTTGACGGTCAACGGCTTGGGGTCGGGCAGTTCGGTGGCCGTACCGGGGGTACAGGGCTGCCCACCGGCGTTGGGCTTCTCCGTTGTCGCGCCGCAGCCGACCGCGAGCAGCGAGGTCGCGGCGAGCGCGGGGAGAAGAACGAGCGTCCTGACGCGAAACCGGGTCACGGCGGCCTTCCTTTCCGCAAGTGTGCGCGCGACCGCGATCGTGCCGCCAGGGCGCTCCTGGGACACTCGGGTCGCATTCCCCAGCGCGGTGCCCTGCCGCCCCGATCGCGGGGCCCGACAGCCCGGACGCGCGCTGTGCCCGCGCTGGGTGTCTCGGCTGGACCGGCGCATGAGGGAGCCTCCTATGGGGTTAGCTGGTGCGCGCATCCTGCCATTCACTCCGCTGGGTGCACAGCACAGCGCCGTCACGACCGGCAGCAAAAGCAGGAACCATGCGCCAGACGAGTCCTTGAGCCTCAGAATGTTAACCCACCTGCACGAATCGATACCGAAAGCTCCGTGCCATGCCGTCGGAGTTTCCGATTCGAAACGTGGTGTTTGCCAGTTTTCCCGGGCGACGGTGCGCCGCGCCCAGCGGCTCGCCGGTCCCCCGCGACGCCCGGCGGCGGCCGGCTCAGCGGGCGATGAGGCAGGCGACCAGCGCGGTCCAGCCGGTCTGGTGCGCCGCGCCCAGCCCCTCCCCGGTGTCCCCGTCGAAGTACTCGTGGAAGGTCACCTGCTCCCGCCACAGCGGTGAGCCGGTCGCCTCGATCCGTCGGCCGTCCGCGGGTCGCCGCCCGCCCTCGCCGGGCAGGAACAGCCGGACCAGGCGGCGGGCCAACTCGTCGGCGGCCTCGGTCGCGTCCACCGCCCGCCCGGAGCCGCTGGGCAACGCGACGGTGAAGTCCTCGCCGTGGAAGGTTCCGATCGTGCGCAGCGCCTCGACCAGCAGCGCGTTGGTCGGGAACCACACCGGGCCACGCCAGTTCGAGTTGCCGCCGAACATCGGCGTGCGCGACGCGCCGGGCTCGTAGCCGATCCGGTGCCGCTGCCCGGCGATCTCCACGGCCAACCCGTCCCGGTGCGCCGCGGACAGCGAGCGGACACCGTGGCCGGAAAGGAACTCGCGCTCGTCGAGCATCCGGTCCAGCACCCGGCGCAGCTTGGGTTCGTCCAGCAGGCACAGCAGGGCCCGCCGCTCACCGTCCCCGGTGCTCCGCCAGGTGACGAACCTGCGCAGCTCGGGCCGCCGGTCCAGCAGGTACTGCAGCCGGGCGGTGAAGTGCGGCAACTCGGTGAACACCCACGGCGGCAGCACGGCGGCGGCCAGCAGCGGGATCAACCCGACCATGGAACGCACCCGCACCGGATGCGACTCCACGGTGCCGTCCGGCAGCGTGCGGGACACCAAGTCGTAGCAGAAGCCGTCCTCGTCGTCCCAGATGCCGCGACGGGCCGAGCCGAACGTGGTCGACGTCTGCGCGATGCCGAGGAAGTGCTCGACGAACTTGGTGGCCACGTCCTCGTAGGCGTCGTCGTGCCGGGCCAGTTCCAACGCGATCCGCAGCAGGTGCAGCGAGTAGGTGGCCATCCAGGACGTGGCGTCGGACTGCTCCAGCCGCCACTCGCCGGCCAGCGGTTCGGACCGGTTCACCGGGCCGATGTTGTCCATACCGAGGAAGCCGCCCTCGAACAGGTAGTTGCCGTCGGCGTCCTTGCGGTTGACCCACCACGAGAAGTTGAGCAGCAACTTGTGGAAGATCCGGGCGAGGAACTTCCGGTCACCCTTGCCGCCGTTCGCGATCTCCGTCCGGTACACCTGCAGCGCCGCCCAGGCGTGCACCGGCGGGTTGGCGTCGCCGAACTCCCACTCGTACGCCGGCAGCTGGCCGTTGGGGTGCATCAGCCACTCGCGGCAGAGCAGCAGCAGTTGCTCCTTGGCGAACGCCGGGTCGACCAGGGCCAGTGGCACGGTGTGGAAGGCCAGGTCCCACGCGGCGAACCAGGGGTACTCCCACTCGTCCGGCATGGAGATCACGTCGGCCACGTCGAGGTGCTGCCAGTGCGCGTTGCGCGCGCCCGGCGCCCGGCGGGTGTGCGGGGCGGGTGGCTGTGCCGGGTCGCCGTCCAGCCAGTCCCGCACCCGGAGCCGGTAGTGCTGCTTCGTCCACAGCAGACCGGCCAGCGCGCGACGCAGCACGTGCCGTTCGGCGGGGCTGGCATGCGGGGCGATGCCGGCGTGGAACTCGTCCGCCTCCCGCCGGCGATCGTCCATTGTGGATTCGAAGGTCGGGCCGAACGGGTCGCCGTGACCGTCGCTCGCGGACAGTCGCAGCCGCACGGTGACCGACTCGCCGGGCGGTACCGTGTCGAAGCGGTACCAGGCGGCGGCCTTGCTGCCCGGCAGCGACGCCGCTCCCGGCGCGACCACCTGGCAGGCGTGCGCCCGGCCGCGCACCACATGCGCGTCGATGCCGTCCTTGGTGTAGCGGCTCGGGTTGGCCGCGGCGCCGAACAGTTCGACCTCGTTGGTCTCGTTGTCGGTGACCAGCAGCGTTGGCTCGCCGTCCGCGTGTAGCACGTACCGGCCCAGCGCGGCGTGCTCGGTCACCACCCGGCTGCGACCGTCCACGGTGGACGCCACCAGCGACGGCCTGCGCGGGTCCCGGCCCCAGGACCAGGTGTTGCGGAACCACAACTGGGGCAGCAGGTGCAGCGGCGCCGGCTCCGACCCGTGGTTGGTCGCGGTGATCTCCACGCACAGGTCGTCCGGGGCCGCCTTGGCGTAACTCACCACCACGTCGAAGAACCGGTCGCCGTCGAGCACACCGGTGTCGGCCAGCTTCGGCTCCCGGCCGTCCCGGCCGGCCGCGGCGGCCAACTCGCGCAGCCGGGCGTACGGGAACTCGGCCTGCGGGTAGCGGTAGAGCACCCGCATCCAGGAGTGGGTGGGCGTGCCGTCGAGCACCCACCAGTGCTCCTTGACGTCCTCGCCGTGGTTGCCCTCGTGGTTGGCCAGGCCGAAGTAGCGCTCCTTGAGGATCGGGTCGCGGCCGTTCCACAGCGCCAGCGCGAGGTTGAGGAAGCCGAACCGGTCGCACACCCCGGCGATGCCGTCCTCGCCCCACCGGTAGGCGCGGGCGCGGGCGTGGTCGAACGGGAACGAGGTCCACGCGTCGCCACCGGCCGAGTAGTCCTCGCGCACCGTGCCCCACTGCCGGGCCGACAGGTACGGGCCCCACAGCCGCCATGCCGCGCCGGGGTCCTCCGACGCGGCCAGCCTGGCGTGCTCCGCTCCGCTCACAGCCGACCAGTCTGCGGCATCTCCGTTGCCGGTCCGCGCGAACGCTGGGCGGCGCCGATGTCCACGCAGGTCATCGGCGGTGTGATGAGTATCGCGGAGGCTTTTTCAGGCTCGCGCGTGCGCGTCGAGTACCACGGCCACCGCCTCGGTGACCTTGGTGGCGTAGCCGAGGTCCAGCGACTCGTCCGGAACGTGGGCGTTGCTTCCGGGCCCGAGCGCGCCGGTGACCAGGAACTGCGCCGCCGGGTAGGCCCGCTGCAGCAGCCCCATGAACGGGATCGAGCCGCCCAGGCCCAGCGCCCGCCACGGCGCGCCGAAGACCCGCTCGCTGGCCTCGTCCAGCGCGCCGCGCAGCCACGGCGCCAGCGCGGGCGCGTTCCACCCGTCCGCCGCCTCGATGCGGCCCAGTTCGACGTGGGCCCCGTACGGCACGTCGGTGGTCAGCGCCGCCCGCACCGCGTGCAGCGCGCGGGCGGAGTCCACGGTGGGCGGCAGCCGGAAGCTCAGGCACAGCGTGGTGAACGGGCGCAGCACGTTGCCCGCCTCGGACGGCGCGGGCAGGCCGTCCGCGCCGGTCACCGACAGCGTCGGCCGCCAGGTGGCGTTCAGCGTGAGTTCCACCTCGTCGTCGGTGACCAGCCGGGTTCCGGGCAGGGTCGGGAAGGTGCCGTCCAGCGCGCCGGGCGCGGCGGCGACCGCGTCGCGCACCTCGGCGAGCCGGTCCTCGGGGATGTCCACGGTCAACTCGGGCAGCCGGATCTCCCCGGTGGCCGAGTCCTCCAGCCGGTCCAGCAACCGCCGCAGCACCCGGAACGAGCTGGGCACGATGCCGCTGGCCAGGCCGGAGTGGTACCCGGATTCGAGCACCCGGACGGTCACGTCCACCTGGACCAGGCCGCGCAGCGAGGTGGTCAGCCACAGGCTGCGGTAGTCGTTGCCGCCGGAGTCCAGGCAGACCACCAGGGACACCTCGCCCAGCCGGTCGCGCAGGTGGTCCAGGTAGGCGGGCAGGTCGGGGCTGCCGGACTCCTCGCCGGTCTCCAGCAGGATCACGCACCGGGCGTGCCGGCCGCCGGCGGCGCGCACCGCCTCGATCGCCGTGGTGGCCGCGTAGCCGGCGTAGCCGTCGTCGGCCGAACCCCGGCCGTACAGCCGGCCGCCCCGGATCACCGGCGTCCACGGTCCCAGCCCCTCGGACCAGCCGCCCACCGGCGGCTGCTTGTCCAGGTGGCCGTAGAGCAGCACGGTGCCGGCCCGCTCGGCGCCCTCGGTGGCCGGCACGTCGACCAGCAGCACCGGGGTCCGGCCGGGTAGCTGCACCACCTCGGTCTTCGCCCCGGGGATCGCGCGGCCGCCCAGCCACTTCTGCACGTGCTCCACGGCGGCGGTCAGGTGGCCCGCCGCCTGCCAGTCCGGGTCGAACCCGGAGGAGACGGCGGGGATGGCGACGAGTTCGGACAGGCTCGGCAGCACGGAGTCGTCCCAGCGCTCGCGGACGGTACGGGTCAGCGTTGCTCGGTCCACGGCGCCGATCCTGTCACGGCCGCGGGCCACCGCGGGAAATGCCGCACGGGTGCGGCGGCGGGGCAGGTCGCCGGCGTGTGGCGGTCAGCCGGTGGCCAGCGGGTCGGCGTGGTGGTGCCCCTCGGTGGCCTCGTGCGGAATGATCCGCACCTCGCGTGCCTCGCAGTCGAAGCATCCGGTGCACACGCACTTGCGGCGTTCCAGGGTCATCTGTTTCTCGTCGTCCACCGACACCGTGGTGAACGTGTGCTCACCGCTCTCGCAGGCGCAGTCGGTCACTTTGCTGATTGTCGTGGTGGGGAAGTCACGCCGCAGGAAGGGGTAGTCACGCCGGAGGAGCGGTCGAACGAAGGGAATAGCCACGGGCATCGGGACCCTCCAGGGCACATCCGGGGAGGCGGGGGACGGTCGAGCCGGCTGCCCGCCTGGTCGATGCGCGCGCCCGGCAAGAGGATCGGCGCGCTGGTTTGACAAGATCATAACAGCGCATGATCACCCGTCCGGGCTACCGGACGTACGTCACACCGATCTCCCGGTGCCAGTCCCCTCAGCGCCCGTTCTGCCGAACGCGCGCAGCGATCGCCTCGCCGGGGCGCGAGGCGGAAGAGGCTGTCAGCGCCTGCCGCCCTCCCAGTTGGCGAAGTAGGCGGCGGCCATGTCATCGTCCCCGTGCCCGAGGTCGATGGCCCTGCGCAACCGGGCCGCCGCAGCCTCGGACACGTCCAGCCGCACCCCGGCATGCCGCGCGGCCTCCTCGATCAGCCGGGCGTCCTTCTCCGCGTTGCGCACGGTGAAGCTCGGCGTGTAGTCGCCCTTGATGATCGCGCCGGCCTTCATGTGCAGGTACGGGGTGTCGAGGGTGCCGCCACCGAGCGCCTCGGTGATCAGGCCGGGGTCGACGCCGAGGGCCTCGGCGAGGCCGACCGCCTCGCCGACCGCGTTCGTGATCGCCAGCACCCAACTGTTCAGCGCCAGCTTCAGCCGGCTGGCGGCGCCGGCCTCCGCCGAGTCGCCGACCCACATGGTGCGCTGGGCGATCGCGTCGAACACCGGCTGGGCGCGGTCCCTGGCGTCCTCCGGCCCGGCCGCGAGCACCACGAGCTTGCCCTGCTCGGCCGGCGCCCTGGTGCCCAGCACGGGAGCGTCCACCATGTTCAGGTTGTGCTGCCCGGCCACCTTCACCAGGGACCCGAGCCCCGCGAGGCCGACGGTGCTGGTCTGCAGCCACAGCGTGGTCTCGCCCAGGCCGGGCGCGGCGGCGGTGATCGCGTCGGCCACCGCGGCACCGTCACTGAGCATGGTGACCAGCACGTCGGCGCCGTCCACCGCCTCGGCCGGAGTGTTCACCACCGTGGCGCCGTCCTCGGCGAGCGGCTCCGCCTTGCTGCGCGTGCGGTTCCACGCCCGGACCGGGAAGCCGCCGCGGGCGATGTTCCGCGCCATGGGAAAGCCCATGATCCCGGTGCCGAGCACCGCTACGGTTGCCTTGCCTGCGTCCTGTCGCGCGTTGGTCGTCACGCTTCCGGTCTACCTCAGCCGGGCGACCCACGCAGTGGGGAACGGGCGGCATTGGGAAACCCCGCGGTGCTGCCAGGTCGGGGGTCCGCCAGCACCGCGGGGTCACCCGGGACATCGCTCGTCAGGACCACTGCGTTACAACACCCCCATCAGTGTGACGTGTGTCACGTTTAAGGCGTGGCCGAGGGTGATTGGCGGGCTCCTCGATCGGTGGAACGGTCACCCGTCCGACCTAGTAGGCGGGGGCTTCACTGGGACGAGGCGGTCGGCGGCCGTGCCCAAAGAAGCGCGCCCCGGCACGCGGGAGGGGTGCCGGGGCGCGGTGTGGTCCAGAACGGACCTCCGCGGTCAGCGGAGGCCGTTGGACCGGGCCTGGGCGATCACGATCAGTTCGTGCCGCAGCGCGGGCGTGGCCGCGGCGTCGATCGCGCGCATCACGGCCCTGCGGGTGCGGGCCTGGTCACGGCGAGCACGGATCTTCGCGGCGATGTTCATCGCTGTCGCTTCCCCTCGTTGCTGCCCTTGGTCGGTGACTCCATTATGCGCCGCCTGACAGCGCGATCGCACCCGATGTTCCGGTGATAAGCGCCATATGTCGATGAATCATCGGCGAATCAGCCGTTTAAGGAGTCATTGTTCGGTCCGGCGGGGCACCATCGGACTGTCTGCCGACGTCTACGGCCAGGCCTAGAGACGGATAGAAAACCCGAGAGGTCAGTCGTCGCGGCCAAGCAGGAAGCGGCCGAAGTGCGGCACGGTGAACGCGATCCGACCGCGTTCCGCGGAGTAGACCAGGCCCTTCTTGATCAGGCTGTCCCTGGCCGGGGAGAGCGAGGACGGCTTGCGCCCCAGCCGGTCGGCGACCGCGGCGGTCGGCACCGCCTCGTCCCGCCCTTCGCTCAGGTCCGCCATGGCGCGCAGGTACTCGCGTTCGGCCGGGGTGGCGCGCTCGTAACGGGAGCCGAAGAAGCCGACGGCGAGTTCCGCCTCCGCCTCGGGCGCGGCGACCCGGACGTCCTCCACCGTGATCGGATCGCCGGGCGCCGCGTCCCAGGCCGCCTTGCCGTACGCCTGCACGAAGTACGGGTAGCCGCCGGAGGTCTCGTACAGCGCCTCCAGCGCGTCCTCCGTGATGCTGGCGTCCTCCCGCTTGATCGGCGCGAGCATCGCCCGCTCGGCGTCCGCCCGTTCCAGCCGGTCGATCCGGACGTACCGGAACAGCCGCTCGGAGTAGGACTTGCTGGCCGACAGCACGGTCGGGACGTGCGGCAGCCCGGCACCGACCACCACCAGCGGGGCGCCGGACTGGGACAGCTCGTGGCAGGCCGCGCACAGCGCCGACACGTCGTCCGGCTGCACGTCCTGCATCTCGTCGATGAGCAGCGCCACGCCGGTGCCCACGTCCTGCGCCAGTTCGGCGACGTCGGTGAACAGCTCCACCAGGTCGATCTCGATGTCGCCCGAGTCGGCCCTTCCGGTCGCGGCGGGCACGTCGATGCCGGGCTGCCACCGGTCGCGCAGCTTGGCGCCCGCCGGGTTGGCCCGCAGTGCGAACGCCTTGAGCACACCGAGCACCGACTCGACCCGGTCCGGGGCGCGGTGCCGCACCGCGAGGTCGCGGATGGCCCGGTGCAGTGCCGCGGCCAGCGGCCGGCGCAGCCCGGCGTCCGGACGCGCCTCCACCTTGCCCGCGCCCCAGCCCCGGCGCACCGCCATCGCCCGTAGCTCGCCGAGCAGCACCGTCTTGCCGACCCCGCGCAGTCCGGTGAGCACCAGGCTGCGTTCCGGGCGCCCGCGCGCGACCCGCTCCAGCACCACCTCGAAGGCGGCCACCTCGCGGTCCCGACCGGCCAGCTCGGGTGGTCGCTGGCCGGCACCGGGGGCGAACGGGTTGCGCACCGGGTCCACGATCGCACCGTATCCGGCTCTCTAGCGTGAACCCGATATTGAGCGAGAAGGCGCGATGGCGTGTCGCGGATCACTACTCCGGACGGGGCACCGGCTGGTGCGGACCACGGATGCGGGTTTATTCGCCGGTCTAGATCATCGGCTAGACGGCGCGAGAAAACCTCGACGAGGCGTGCGGCTCAGCGCTTGTGCGGCGGCACCCACATGCGGCCCTCCACCAGGTCGCCGAAGCCCATCCAGGCCAGGTTCATCAGCCGGCTGGCCACCACGCCCACCGGCTCGTCGGGGTGCGCCAGCCACCAGTCGGCCATCGACTCCCCGGCGCCCACCAGTGCCGCGGCCAAGCCGTCCGTGTCGCGGCGGGTCGCCGCGCCGATGCCCGCCGCCACGTTCCCGTTGCTCACCGCGCGCACCAGCAACCTACCGACCAGGCCGATCATCCGGCCACGCAGCGCGGCCAACTCGCCGGCGAACTGGCCACCCGCCGCGCTGGCCGGCTGGTGCAGCACCCGCCAGCCGTCCGCGTGCTCGGCGACGAAGCCGAAGAACGCCCGCAGGCCGCGCCAGAGCTGAACGTCCGGCGGGGCCGCCGGATCGGCCCCGGCCTCGATCGCGGCCATCAGCCGCTCGCCCTCGCGCCGCAGGCACGCCACGTACAGGTCCTCCTTGGACCCCAGGTACGCGTAGAGCATCGGCTTGGAGATGCCGGCCACCTCGGAGATCTCGTCCATCGAGGCGGTGTGGAAGCCGTGCCGAGCGAACACCGCGACCGCCGCGTCCAGGATCTGCCGCTCGCGCACCGCGCGCGGCAGCCGCTTGGCCCGTGCCGCTCTCGGCGGCTCCTCAGCGTGCATGTCACCCCCTGGCGAGAAGGAGAGCCCGGGCGGTCCGTGCCCGGCTTCCCCAACCTACTCCCCGGTAAGGACTTCGGCATTGACATACGTACCGCATGTATGTTTCTGTGAGGTGGTCTCCGACCGAGGAGGTCGCCATGGCCATCAGCGAATCGTTGGGTGCCCAGCAGGAGATCGACCTCCCGCGGGGTCGGCTGCGGTACCGGGACCGGGGCGAGGGTCCCCCGGTGGTGTTCGTGCACGGCCTGATGGCCAACGCCGACCTGTGGCGCAACGTCGTCCCCCGGGTCGCCGAGGCCGGGTACCGGTGCATCGCCCCGGACTGGCCGCTCGGCGCGCACGAGCTGCCGGTGCCGGGCGCGGACCTGTCCCCGCCCGGCGTGGCCGACCTGATCGCCGACCTGCTCAACGCGCTGGACCTGCGCGGGGTCACCCTGGTGGCCAACGACACCGGCGGCGCGCTCACCCAGATCGTGCTGGCCCGGCGGCCGGAGCGGCTGGCCCGGGTGGTGCTCACGTCCTGCGACAGCTTCGAGTACTTCTTCCCGCCGCCGGTGCTGCGCTACCTGCCGCCGCTGGCCGCGCTACCCGGCTCGGCGTGGCTGCTGGTCCAGGCGCTGCGCAGCCGGTGGGTCCAGCGCCTGCCGATCGCCTACGGCTGGCTGACCATGCGGCCCCTCCCGCCGGAGATCCTGGACTCGTTCGTCCTGCCGAGCCGCCGTTCCGCCGCCGTGCGGGACGACCTGCGCCGCTTCGTGCGCGCGGTGCACCGGAGGTACACGCTGGCCGCCGCGGAGGCGCTGCCGGCCTTCCGCCGGCCGGTGCTGCTCGCCTGGGCCACCGAGGACCGGCTGTTCCCGGTGTCGCTGGCGCACCGGCTGGCCGAGCGGCTGCCCGCCGCGCGCACCGCGCTGGTGCCGGGCTCTCGCACCTTCGTCCCCGAGGACCAGCCCGAGCGGCTGGCCGAATTGGTGGTGGACTTCGCCCGGGAGGGAACGCGCGCGGGACACTGATCCCGCGATGCGACGTCGACAGGAAGAACGCTCCCAGGCCACCCGGGCCGCGCTGGTCGGCCACGCCCGCCGGCTGTTCGCCGAGCGCGGCTACGCGGCCGTCCCCGCGGATGAGGTGGTCGCCGCCGCCGGCGTCACCCGGGGCGCGCTGTACCACCACTACGGGGACAAGCAGGGGCTGTTCCGCGCGGTCTTCGAGGAGATCGAGCGGGAGGTCACCGAGCAGGTCGCCGAGGCGATCGTCGGCGAGGACGACCTCTGGCAGGTCATGCTGCGCGGGCTGGCCGCGTTCCTGGACGCCTGCGAGCGCCCCGAGGTGGTGCGCATAGGGCTCACCGACGCGCCGGCCGTGCTCGGCTGGCAGACCTGGCGGGAGATCGAGGCGGAGCACGGCCTCGGGCTGATCATCGCGCTGCTGGAGCGCGCGATCAACGAGGGGGTGATCGCGCCGCAGCCGGTCCCGGTGCTCGCGCAGATCGTGCTCGGCGCGCTGATCGAGGCCGCCCTGCTGATCGCCGCGGCGGAGGACCGGCAGGCGGCCAGGGCCGCGGCCGAGCGGTCGGTGCAGACCCTGGTCTCCGGGCTGCTGGTGGATTCGGCCGCCCGGGGCGCCGAGGCCCCGGGCGGCCGTCCGACTCAGTAGGTCAGCGCCACCGCCGGGTCGGCGAGCAGCGCACCGACGTCGGCGAGGAACTGCGAGCCCTGCTGCCCGTCCACCACCCGGTGGTCGAAGCTCAGCGCGAGCTGGCAGACCTTGCGCGGCACGATCTGGCCGTCCACCACCCACGGCATGTCCCGGATCGCGCCGAGCGCCAGGATCGCCGACTCGCCGGGATTGATGATCGGCGTGCCGGTGTCCACGCCGAACACCCCGACGTTGGTGATGGTGAACGTGCCGCCGACCATGTCCGCGGGCGGCGTCTTGCCGTCCCGGGCCGTCGTGGTCAGCTCGTCCAGCGCCACGGCCAGCTCCCGCAGCGACATGCGGTCGGCGTCCCGGACCTTGGGTACCACCAACCCGCGTGGCGTGGCGGCCGCGATGCCCAGGTGCACGTAATCCTTGTAGACGATCTCGCCCGCGTCCTCGTCCCAGGTGGCGTTGACGTCCGGGGTGCGCCGGACGGCCAGGCACACCGCCTTGGCCGCGAACGCCAGCGGGGTCAGCTTGACGCCGGCGAACTCGGACCTGACCTTCAGCCGCTCCCGCAGCTCCATCATCGGGGTCACGTCCACGGTGAGGAACTCGGTGACGTGCGGCGCGGTGAAGGCGCTGTCCACCATGGCCTGCGCGGTGGCCCGGCGCACCCCGCGGATCGGCACCCGCCGCTCCCGGCTGGCCGTGTCGTCGCCGGCCGGCTCGGCGACCGCGGGTTGGCTGGCCGCCTGGCTGACGTCCTCGCGGGTGATCACGCCGTGCGGCCCGGACCCGTGCAGCGCGCGCAGGTCCACGCCGAGATCCCGGGCCAGCTTGCGCACCGGGGGCTTGGCCAGCGGCACCAGCGCCCTCGGCTCGGCAGCCGCGGGCTGCCTGGGTTGCGGCGGCTCGGCGGGTGCCTGCCCGGCCGGGGCGGTCGCCACCGCGGCCGGCTTGCGCGGGCGACGCTTCGCCGCGCCGGAGCGCGGCCCGTAGCCGACCAGGGTGGCGATCCGGCCGCCCTCGGTCTCCTCGCCGATCTTGCCGGCCGTGCCGTTGTTCCGCGCCGGTTCCGCCGCCGCGCCCGACGTGTCCGGTGTGGCCGGTGCGGCACCGCCGGGGTCGACGTCGATGCTGATGATCGGCGTACCGACCTCCACCGTCTGCCCCGGCTCGACCAGCAGTTCGCTGACCACACCCGCGTACGGGCAGGGCAGCTCCACCGCGGCCTTGGCGGTCTCGATCTCGATGATCACCTGGTTCACGCTGACCGTGTCGCCCGGCTTGACGTGCCAGGCCAGCACCTCGGCCTCGGTCAGCCCCTCACCGACGTCGGGCAGGGGGAAGTGCTTGAACTGCGGCATCCTCGGACCTCCCCCTCACCAGGCCAGCGCGCGGTCGACGGCGTGCAGCACCCGGTCGAGGTCGGGGAGGAACTCCTCCTCCAGCTTCGACGGCGGGTAGGGGGTGTCGAAGCCGGTGACCCGGAGCACCGGGGCCTCTAGCGAGTAGAAGCACTCCTGCTGCACCCGGGCGGCCACCTCGGCGGCGATCGAGGACTCGCTCGGCGCCTCACTCACCATGACCAGCCGGCCGGTGTGCCGCACCGACTCGAACACCGGCCCCAGGTCCAGCGGGGACAGCGTGCGCAGGTCGATGACCTCCAGGTCGATCCCATCCTCGGCGCCCGCCGCCGCCGCGTCCAGGCAGGTCCGCACCATCGGCCCGTAGCAGGCCACCGTCGCCGCGCTGCCCCGCCGCAGTACCCGGGAGGTGTGCAGGGGTTCCGGCCTGGCGGTCGGGTCCAGCTCCGCCTTCTCCCAGTACCGCCGCTTGGGCTCGAAGAAGATCACCGGGTCGTCGGTGGCGATGGCCTGCTGGATCATCCAGTACGCGTCCACCGGGTTCGAGCAGGCCACCACCTTCAACCCGGCGGTGTGCGCGAAGTAGGACTCGGGCGACTCCGAGTGGTGCTCCACCGCGCCGATCCCGCCTCCGAACGGGATGCGCACCACCACCGGCACCTTCACCTTGCCCTGGCTGCGGTAGTGCAGCTTGGCGAGCTGGCTGACCAGCTGGTCGAAGCCGGGGAAGACGAACCCGTCGAACTGGATCTCGCACACCGGGCGGTACCCGCGGATGGCCAGGCCGATCGCGGTGCCGATGATCCCGGACTCGGCCAGCGGGGTGTCCAGCACCCGCTGCTCGCCGAAGTCCTTCTGCAGCCCGTCGGTGATCCGGAAGACGCCGCCGAGCCGGCCGACGTCCTCCCCCATCACGATGACCCGCGGGTCGCGTTCCATCGCCGCGCGCAGGCCCATGTTCAGGCCCTTGGCCAGCGTGATCGTCTGGGTGGACGACGTCGCCGTGGTCGGCCGGTGCATGGTCGGGGCGGCCATCAGTGCCCACCCCCCACCGTGGTCTCGAACCCGCTGAGGTACTCGAGGAACTCGTCCCGCTGGGCGTCCAGCACCGGGCTGGGTTCCGCGTACACCTCGGAGAAGATCCGCTTCGCCGGTGGATCCGGCATGTTCAGGCAGAAGTCCCGCAGCTCGGCGGCAAGCTGGTCGGCCTCGGCCTGCACCTCGTCGAAGAAGGCGGTATCCGCCCACTGCTGCCGGACCAGGTGCACCCGCACCCGCTCGATCGGGTCCTTGAGCTTCCACGCCTCCAGCTCGTCGGAGAGCCGGTACCGGGTCGGGTCGTCGGAGGTGGTGTGCGCGTCCATCCGGTACGTGAACGCCTCGATCAGCACCGGACCGTTGCCGTGCCGGCACTCGTCCAGCGCCCAGCGGGTGACCGCCAGGCAGGCCAGCACGTCGTTGCCGTCCACCCGGATGCCGGGGAAGCCGTAGCCGCGGGCCCGGTGGTACAGCGGAAGCCGGCTCTGCCGCTCGGTCGGCTCGGAGATGGCCCACTGGTTGTTCTGGCAGAACAGCACCAGCGGCGCGTCGTACACCGCGGACCACACCATCGACTCGTGCACGTCGCCCTGGCTGGTCGCGCCGTCGCCGAAGAAGACGATGGTGGCCTCGCCGTCGTCGTCACCGACCTTGCCGTCGAACTTCTGCCCCATCGCGTAGCCGGCCGCGTTCAGGCACTGGTTGCCGATGACGATGGTGTAGAGGTGGAACCGTTTCTCCAGTGGGTCCCAGCTGCCGTGGTCGGTGCCGCGGAAGATGCCGAGCAGTTCGGTTGGCTGCACACCCTTGCACCACGCCACACCGTGCTCGCGGTAGCTGGGGAACGCCATGTCCTGCGGCCGCATCGCCCGTCCGGCGCCGATCTGCGCGGCCTCCTGGCCGAGCAGCGGCACCCAGATGCCGAGCTGCCCCTGCCGCTGCAACGCGTTTCCCTCGCGGTCCGCCCGGCGCACCAGGACCATGTCCCGGTACAGCCCGCGCAGCTCCTCCGCGGTGATCTCGATGTCGAAGTCGGGGTGGGATACCCGCTCGCCTTCGGGGGTCAGTAGCTGTACCAGGTCGGCACCGCCTTCGCTCGTGGCGCGCAATCCAGCGATCACCTGCTCCGCGGTAGGTGAGGCGGCGGTCGCGGCTGGGGTGCCGGCCGGCCTTTCAGGCGTCCATTGCTCCGGGGACGACATGGGCCTTCTCCTTGTGTCAACGCCGGTCGGCCGCTTGTGACGGCCGAGCACGGCAGCACCGCCAGTCCCCCGCCGCCCCGGTTGGGGACGGACGGTCGACCGTCGGCGCTGACGGTTCATCGAGTCACTCAAAGCCATCCTGGCATGGATCCCGGCGCTTCCGTGAGCCCCGCCACACGTGACACAAATGACCTGCACGCGGCGTAGTCCTGAGGTCCGTCCGGCGGTACTCCGGGCCGTTCGCCCCCGGTGACGCGGGGATGTGGAACACGTGCGGGTGGAATGGTGTTGGCTTCCGCGTATGACCATGTCGACGCGGCGCGTCCGGGTGCGCGGGCCGGTCGCCGACTCGGCGCACCACTCGCTGGTCGAGCGGGCCGCCGACGCGGAGACCGTGCTGCGCCGGATCGTCAGCGGTGAGCGCGGCCGCTCCGACGGCGGGCCGGCGTCGGCCAGCTTCGCCGAACCCGGTGGGCTGGCCCTGCTGCCGCCCGAGGTGGCCGCCGCGGTCGGCTACGACGCGGTGGTCGCGGACACGGCGAACCACCTGCTACGCGGGGTGCGGCTGGCGGACGGTCGGGTGCGGACCGTGACCGGTACCGGCAGTGGCGGGACGGCGCTGGAGGTGGACCTGACCAGCCCCTGCGACGTGGCCGGGTGCTCGCCGGCGCCGTGCTGGGCGGCGTGCTTCATGTCGTCGCCCAGGCCGTGAGCTGCGACGACGACCCCTCGGTGGCGCACCCGGTGTGCCGGGTGGTCCGCAAGGACTGGGGTGTCCCGGTGCGCGTCACCGAGCGAGGGGTACGACGGTTGCCGCTGGTCATGGGCGGTATCGACGGCGTGCCGGAGTGACGTCCGGTTTGTCCCACCCGTGTCACTGAACCCGGTGACCGGGGCCGTAGACTCGGCCAGTGCCCGATGTCAAGCTAGAGATCCAGATGCTGCATGACCGCGTCATGCTCAGGGTCTCGCCCGAGGAGGGGGAGCGGCGCAGCAGCGGCGGGATCGTCATTCCGGCCACGGCCCAGGTGGCCCGGCGGCTGGCATGGGGAGACGTGGTCGGCGCCGGCACCAGCGTGCGGCACGTCAAGGTCGGCGACCGAGTGCTGTTCAACCCCGAGGACCCGCTCGAAGTCGAGGTGCAGGGTCAGGCGTACCTGGTGATGCGGGAGCGGGACCTGCACGCGGTGGCCACCGAGCGGACCGAGCACGGTACCGGCCTGTACCTGTGAGCGCCGCCCGTGCGGTTCGCCCCGAACCGGACGGACCCGACACGACGAGCCCGCGGCGGGCCTCCGGGCGAGGTACCCGCCACGGGCCGAGCACCTGCCGCTTGTCCCCGACCCGGCGCTTGTCCACACTGCGATGACTCCGTTGCTCGACGACCCAGGCTCCGCGACGACCAGGAGGAGAGAGCGTGGCCGCCGACCACGAGCGTTCGGACAACGAGGCGGAGCGGACCGATGTGCTCCCGCCGGTGCCGCCGGAGGGTGACAGCGAGCGCACCGACCGGATCAGCGACCGGCCGCTGACCACCGAGGCACCCACCGTCGTCGGCACCGGCTGGGGCGGCGGACCCTGGCCATGGGCCGGGTGGCTGACGGCTGGCGCACCGAATCCCGGGGCGCCGACCGCACCGACCATGCCGGCGGCCCCGGTCGGCGCGCCCGCGACGCGCTGGAGACGCTGGCGGCGCCCCGGCCTGGTGGCCGCCTGCGTGGTCGGGGCGTTCGCGCTGCTCTACGGGCTCGACCTGGTCACCTCGCAGGGAGACGTGCCGCGCGGCGTGGTGGTCGCCGGCGTGGACGTGGGCGGCATGGACCGCACCACCGCCGAGCAGCGGCTGCACGAGCGCGTCGACCCCCGGCTGGCCAGGCCGGTGCCGGTGCGCGCCGGAGACGTGAACACCACGGTGGACCCGGTGGCCGCCGGGCTCGGCGTGGACTGGCCGGCCACCCTGGCCGCCGCGGGCGAGCAGCCGCTCAACCCGTGGACCCGGCTGACCTCGCTGTTCACCGCACGCCGGGTGGACGTGGTGCCCCGGGTGGACGGCGCCAAGCTGGCCGCCGCGGTGCAGGGCCTGCGCGGCAAGGTGGACCGCGCCCCGGTGGAGGGCACGGTCCGCTTCGAGGGCACCGAGCCGGTGCCGGTGGAGCCGAAGGCCGGCCAGCAACTCGACGTGGACGGCGCCACCAGCGCGTTGCGCTCGCACTGGGCCGACGGCGAACCGGTGCAGGTGCCGGTCGGCACCACCCCGGTCCGCACCAGCCCGGAGGCCGTGCGGCAGGCGCTGGACTCGGTGGCCCGCCCCGCGGTGTCCGGCCCGGTGGTGGTGCACGGCGAGGGCCGGGACGCGGTGATCGACCCGACCGCCATCGCCGGCGCGCTCAGCTTCGAGCCGGCGGCCAGCGGTGGTTGGCTCACCGCCAAGCTCGACCAGCAGAAGCTGATCGCCGCGTTGAAACCGCAGCTCGCGCCCACCGAGCGGCCGGGCCAAGACGCCAGGATCGTCTTCGACACCGGCCGGCCGACCGTGCTGCCCTCGGTGGACGGGCACGGCGTGGACTGGGGCAAGAGCCTCGCCGGGCTGCTCGACGTGGTCAAGCGCACCGACAACCGGGCCATCACGGCGCAGTACGTCGACCAGCCGGCCAAGCTCACCACCGACGCGGCGAACAAGCTCGGCATCACCGACGTGATCGGAGAGTTCACCACCGGTGGTTTCGCCCAGGACTCGGGCATGAACATCCACCGGGTCGCCGACCAGGTCAATGGCGCGATCGTCAAGCCGGGCGAGACGTTCAGCCTGAACGGCTACACCGGCCCACGCACCGCCGCGCAGGGCTACGTCGAGGCCGGCGTGATCGAGCACGGCGCACCCGCCCGGGAAATCGGCGGCGGCATCTCGCAGTTCGCCACCACGCTGTACAACGCCGCCTACTTCGCCGCGATGACCGACGCCGGGCACAAGGAACACAGCTACTACATCAGCCGCTACCCGCCGGCCCGGGAGGCGACCGTGTTCCAGAACCCGGACGGCAGCAGCGTGATCGACCTGAAGTTCCGCAACGACGACCCGACCGGGGTGGCCATCCAGACCATCTGGACGCCGCAGTCGATCACTGTGCGGCTGTGGGGCACCAAGCGGTACAGCGTCGAATCCATCCCGGGACAGCGGCGGGACTTCACCCCGCCGAACACGGTGACCCAGCCGGCCGGCCCGAACTGCCACGAGGGCAACGGGGCGCCAGGATTCACCACGGACGACACCCGCGTGATCCGCGACCTCAGCGGCCGCGAGGTGCGCCGGCAGACGCACACGGTGAAGTACGACCCGCAGCCGAAGATCGTCTGCGCGCCGCCACCGCCGCGCGGCCGGCCCTGACCCGGCCCGGCACGAAAACGGCGGCGACCCCGGAGCCAGGGGTCGCCGCCGTTTTCGTGCGGTGGGCGTCAGAACGCCGCCTCGTCCACCTCCATCAGCGCGTTGTCGGTGGTCTCGACGACCTTGCGGCGGGCGGACAGCTCCGGCAGCACGGTCTTGGCGAAGTACGAGGCCACCGCCACCTTGCCGGTGTAGAAGGCCTTGTCCCGCTCGGACGGCTCGCCGTCCAGCGCGGCCAGCGCGACCTCCGCCTGGCGCAGCAGCAGCCAGCCGATCAGCAGGTCACCGGTGCTCATCAGCAGCCGCACGGTGTTCTGGCCGACCTTGTAGAGGTTGTGCACGTCCTCCTGCGCCGAGGTCAGGAACTCGATCATCGTGCCGAGCATGCCCTGCACGTCGTCCGAGGCCTGCTTGAGCAGCGCGCGCTCCTCCTTGAGCCGGCCGTTGCCGCTCTCCGCCTCGATGAACTTGCCGATCTCTCCGGCGAGGTAGCCGACGGCCTTGCCCTTGTCCCGGATGATCTTCCGGAAGAAGAAGTCCAGCGACTGGATGGCCGTGGTGCCCTCGTACAGCGAGTCGATCTTCGAGTCGCGGATGTACTGCTCGATCGGGTAGTCCTGCAGGAAGCCGGAGCCGCCGAGCACCTGAAGCGCCTGGGCCAACTGCTCGTACGCCCGCTCCGAGCCGACACCCTTGACGATCGGCAGCAGCAGGTCGTTGACCCGCTCGGCCAGGTCGACGTCGCCCTCGCCGCTGCGGATCTGGTCCTGGAACGTCGCCGTGTACAGGTACACCGCGCGCAGACCCTCGGCGTACGCCTTCTGCGTCATCAGCAGCCGGCGGACATCCGGGTGGTGGGTGATGGTCACCCGCGGCGCCGTCTTGTCGGTCATCTGGGTCAGGTCGGCGCTCTGCACGCGCTCCTTGGCGTACTCCAGCGCGTTGAGGTAGCCGGTGGAGAGCGTGGCGATGGCCTTGGTGCCGACCATCATCCGGGCGTACTCGATGACCTGGAACATCTGCGCGATGCCGTCGTGCACCTCGCCGAGCAGCCAACCCTTGGCCGGAACGCCGTGCTGGCCGAAGGTCAGCTCGCAGGTGGTGGAGACCTTCAGGCCCATCTTGTGCTCGACGTTGGTGACGAACGCGCCGTTGCGCTCGCGCGGCTCGCCGGTCTCCGGGTCGAACAGGAACTTCGGCACCAGGAACAGGCTCAGGCCCTTGGTGCCCGGCTTGGCCTCGATGCCCGGACCCTCCGGCCGGGCCAGCACCAGGTGCATGATGTTCTCGGTGATGTCCTGGTCACCGGATGTGATGAACCGCTTCACGCCGTCCAGGTGCCAGGATCCGTCCTCCTGCAGCACCGCCTTGGTGCGGCCGGCGCCCACGTCGGAGCCGGCGTCCGGCTCGGTGAGCACCATGGTGGCGCCCCAGCCGCGGTCGATCATGAACTGGGCCCACTTCCGCTGCTCCTCGGTGCCGTTCGCGTGCACCACCGAGGCGAAGCTGGGGCCGGCCATGTACATGAAGATCGCGGGGTTGGCGCCGAGGATCAGCTCCGCGGCGGCCCACTGCACGGTCGGCGGGATGCCGAAGCCGCCCAGCTCGTTGGGCAGCCCGAGCCGCCACCACTCGCCGTCCCACACCGCCTGGTAGGACTTCTTGATCGACTCGGGCAGGGTCGCCGAGTGTGTCTTCGGGTCGAACACCGGCGGGTTGCGGTCGGCGTCAGCGAAGGACTCCGCCAGCGGCCCCACCGCGAGGCTGTTCAGCTCGCTCAGCACGCCGCGCGCGGTTTCCTCGTCGGCCTGCTCGAACGGCCCCTTGCCGAGGTGTTCCTGGATCTTGAAGACCTCGAAGAGGTTGAACTCCAGATCCCGGACGTTGCTCTTGTAGTGGCCCATCTCGTTAGCTCCCGTGTGTGCGCGGGTACCCGGCGGGGCATGCGTCCCCCTACTGGCCGGTAACATGCAGCGTATTACCTGCCAGTAACCTCGGGCAAGGAGAAGCCGGGCGGTGTGTCCGACGTGACGCCGTGCAGCGTGTTCCACGGCCGCCGCGGTGCAGCGACCTTCCGCCGGGGCAACGATCAGACGGCCGCGCGGGTGAGCGTGGCCAGCCGGATGCCGAGGCCGACCAGCACCAGGCCGGTGACCTGGTCCAGCCGGGCCCGCACCGCCGGCCGGGCCAGCAGTCGGCGCACCACGCCAACAGCGAGCACCACCAGCGTGTACCAGGTCGCGCTGATCGCCATCTGCACCACGGCCAGCGCCGCGGTCTGACCGACCGTGCCGCCGTGCGCCGGCAGGAACTGCGGGAACAGCGCGAGGTAGAGCACCGCGGCCTTGGGGTTGGACAGGTTGGTCAGCAGCCCGGCGCGGTAGGCACCGAGAATTCGGCGCGGGCCGCGCTCCGGTTCCCGTTCCCGCGCCCACACCTGCGCGGTGCCGTGCCGCCGGGTCTGGTCCGCGGCGTGCGGCCGGGCCCGCTCGGTGCCGTGCCGCCGGGAGCGCCGCAGCGACTGCACGCCCAGCCAGCACAGGTAGCCGGCGCCGGCGATCTTGAGCGCCAGGAACGCCAACTCGGACGTGCGTACCAGCGCGGTCAGCCCGAGCACCGAGGCGAACGCCCAGAACACCAGGCCGGACGTGTTCCCGGTCACCGCGACCAGCCCGGCCGGCCGTCCGGCGCGCAGGGTCTGGTCGATGATTACCGCCAGCGACGGCCCCGGGCTCATCACCACGAGCACGCAGGTGGCCACGAAGGCCGGCGAAACCACGTCCACACGGGCAGTCTTACCCGCCGCGCGTCGCGCCGCGACGGGTTTGTGGCGTAGTCGGTGCCGTGGTCACTCCGCCGGCTCGCGGCCGGTGATCTCGGGCATCACGTCGCGGGCCGCGTCGTTCACCGCGCCCAGGAAGTCCACCGCCACCGCCAGCCGTTCGTCGTCGTAGCGGCGCAGCACGTCCCGCATCCGCTCCGACATCAGGCCGAAGATCCGGGTCAGTTCCTCCTCGTGCCGGCCGGTGGAGACGACGAACACCCGGCGGCGATCGGCCGGATCACGGCGCCGCTCCACGAATCCGGCCCGCTCCAGCCGGTCCAGCAGGGCGGTGACCGCGGACGTGCTCAGCCCGGTGATCTCGGCCAGCCGTCCGGCGGTGAGGTTCGGCTCGCCACGGGCCAGGTCCAGCGCCTTGAGGTCGGTGGAGTTCAGCCCGAACCGGTCGGCGATCGCCTGGTGCACCAGTACGCCGCGGGCGGCCATGTCCCGCAGCAGGCCCTCCAGAACGTCCACCAACTCGCCGCGCCGCTTGCTCGTCCTTGACATCGCCTTCCCGCCGGGCAAATAATTCGATACGTCGAGAGATTCGATGCGTCGAAACTTCCGGTTCTTGGTATGAGGCTAGTCGCCACCTGGGGGAGTGAGCCATGTCCGAGTCCAGTCCGCCCGTTGTCGTCGTGGGAGCCGGCCTCGCCGGCCTGTCCACCGCGATGTTCCTCGGTCTGCACGGGGTGCCGTCCCTGGTCGTGGAGCGGCATCCCGGCACATCCACCCAGCCCAAGGCGCGTGGCCAGTTCCCGAACACCATGGAGGCACTGCGCGTGGCCGGCGTGGCCGAGCGGGTCCGCAAGGCCGGCCCCGCGCCCGACGCGGACTTCGCCATCTCCATCGTGCGCAGCCTGACCGGACCGGTCATCAAGACGATCATGGCGGAGAAGGGGCCGGACCTCAGCGCGTTCACCCCGGCCGGCTGGGGCAACACCAGCCAGGAACGCGCCGAGACAGTGCTCGCCGAGCGGGCCGTGGAGCTGGGCGCGGAGATCGCCTTCCGTACCGAGCTGGTGTCGTTCACCCAGGACGCCGGCGGGGTCACCGCCGTGCTCCGCGATCTCGCCGGCGGCACGGAACGAACCGTGCGGGCCGGCTACCTGGTCGCCGCGGACGGCCACCGCAGCCCGGTTCGTGCGGCGCTGGGCATCGGCCGGCACGGCCGGGGAGTCCTCGGCGACGCGGTGAGCGCACTCGTCGAGGCCGACCTGGCCGCGGCGCTGCCCGCCGAGCTGGCCCTGATCCACGTTCACAACCCCGAACTGCCCACCGGCTCCGCCACCCTGGTCAGCACCGACCATCCCGGCCGGTACGCGTTCGCCGTCGGCTACCGCCCCGGCGACGCCGAAACCGCCTTCTCGGAGCGGCACATCGTCGACCTCGTCCGCGTCGCCGCCGGCATGCCGGGGCTGGCGGTGCGGGTGCTGGACGTGGGTACCACGCAGACCGCCGCGCTGGTGGCCGACCAGTTCCGCGCCGGCCGGGTGCTGCTGGCCGGCGACGCCGCCCACGTCATGCCGCCCACCGGCGGAGCCGGCGGCAACCTCGCCGTGCTGGACGGCTACCAGCTCGGCTGGAAGCTGGCCATGGTGGTGCGCGGCCAGGCCGGGCCCGCGCTGCTGGACAGCCACGACGCGGAGCGCCGGCCCTACGCGGACTGGGTGGTCGAGCAGCAGTACGCGCGCATGGTGGAGCGGGTGGCGCCGCACCCGCGGGACGGCGACGTGGCCGAGGAACTGCCCCCGGAGTTCGCGCTGTTCGGCTACCGCTACCCGCACGGCGCGGTGGTCCGCGAACCGGACGACGACGGCGCGCCGTTCGAGGACCCGGCCGCCCCGACCGGCCGGCCCGGCTCCCGCGCCCCGCACGTCGGGCTCGCCACCGGCTCCACGATCGACCTCTTCGGGCGCGGTTTCGTGCTGCTCGCCGGCCCGTCCGGCGCCGCGTGGGCGGACGCGGCCGCCGAGGCGGGGCGGCGGCTCGGCATCGACGTGGCCACGCACCGGATCGCCGCCGCCGACGCCGCCGGCTGGTGCGCCGCGTACGGCGTCGGCCCTGGCGGCGCCAGCCTGGTCCGGCCGGACGGCTTCGTCGCATGGCGGTCCCGCGGCCCCGGCGACCCGGCCGCGGTGGAGAAAGCCCTGCGTACCGTGCTGGCCCGGTGACCGGTACCTCGACCCGGCACCTTGATCGCCGCGCCCTCGACGTCATCCCGGACGGCACACCGTGACCGACCGGCCAGACTGGGCGCCATGACCGACCACGGTCTCGACGCCGACGGCTACCTGCGTCGCGAGGGCTCGCTGGACCGCGTGCCCGCGCCGTTCGCGCCGGTCGTCGCCGACCTGCGGGAATCCGTCAGCGCCGCCTTCGGGCCTCGCCTGCACAGCGTCTACCTGTACGGCAGCATCCCGCGCGGCACCGCCGTGCCCGGCCGATCCGACCTGGACGCGGTGATCCTGCTGCGCGACACGCCCGGCGACGCCGACCAGGCGACGGTCCGACGGCTGAACCGCGATCTCGACGCGCGGCACGACGTCGTGGACGGCGCCGGACTGCTGCTGTGGTCGGTGGCCACGGTGCTGGACCCAGCCGAGCGGTACAACCTCGGCTTCATGCTGGCGTGCCTGTGCACGCTGCTGCTCGGCGAGGACATCTCGCGCCGGCTGCCTCGGTACCGCCCGACCGTCGAACTGGCCCGGGGCGCCAACGGCGACATCGGTGCCGTCCTCGCCCGGTGCCGCGCACGGGTCGGCGCGGATGACACCGCCGCGCTCTGCCGCCGCGTCGCGCGCAAGCTGGTCCGCACCGGGTTCACCCTGGTCATGCCGCGCTGGCGGGGCTGGACCAGCGACCTGGCAGCGATGGTCGAGGCGTTCGCCCACTACTACCCCGACCGCGCGGCGGACATGGAGCGGGCAACCCAGCTCGCGCGGGCACCCAGCGACGACCCCGCTGTGGTCCTGGACCTCATCGACGGCCTCGGCACCTGGCTCACCGCGGAATACGCCCGGGCGGTGACGTAGGCGTCGGTTTCCCGCCGGAGGGTCGGCGACCCGCCGCCCAGGATGGGCACCATGACAACCGTTGACGTGGCATACGAGGTCAGGGCCATCGAGCCGGAGGCGCTCCGCCAGCTTTGGGAGCGTGATGACGCCGGCAACCCGCCGCGGCTACTGGTCCACGAGGACGGCGGCAGCCCGCTCCGGTGCTGCCTGCGCCCGGTCCGTCCGGGCGAGCGGGTGGCGCTGGTGTCCTACGCGCCGCTGCGCCGCTGGGCCGAGCGGACCGGTGCGGACCCGGGACCGTATAACGAGGTGGGGCCGGTGTTCATCCACCCGCAGCCGTGCGACGGACCGCGGGGCAGCGGCTACCCGTACGAGCTGCGCAGCTCGCACCGGGTGTTCCGGGCGTACAGCCGAGACGGGCGGATTCTCGGTGGCCGGCTGGTGCCGGATGACGACGCCGTCGAATCGGTGCTCGCCGACCTGTTCGCCGACCCGGAGGTCGCCATGGTGCACGTCCGGGCCGTCGAGTTCGGCTGCTTCTTCTTCGCCGTCCACCGCCGCTGATCTCCACTCGCGGTTCCCGGTCAAGTCGGGCCGATTGCGCCGCGCGACTTGAATGAGCACCTGCGCGGCGGATCAACGCATCGCAGACCGGCTGAGCGCACTGGCCGACAAGCACCAGAAAGCGCGCCAAGCGCGAGGACCAGGGCGACGGCAACGATCCCGACGATGGGCCGCCCCCGCGGGCCAATTAATCAAGTGAGTCACGCGGTGTCCACGGCTACGATCCTGCGCGATGCCTCGAAGCGGCGTCACGGCATCGCCGGACGACGTTCCGCGCATACGAGCTTCACCAGTGGCATGCGGGCCACCGTTGGCGGCGTCAGGCTGGCGGATGCCGCTGGGGTTCAGCGGCTGATCGCGTTCGGTCTGTTGGTCTTGTGCACGGCGCCGTTCCTGTTATGTGAGCTGCGGCGGCCTACAGAACCGTCGTGAAGGACAAGTACAAGGAAACCGCCCGGGGCGGCGTGTCCGTCGGCGAAGGGAGCCGCGAGTTGGTTGCTGCCGGGGGTAGGACAGGATCGCTGGATGATCGCGAGTCCATATGCGCAGGACGGCTATTGCGTGCGGTTGGAGTGGGGCTTGAGCGGCGCAGGGGAACTTGCAGGTGGGGCGTCGGTGGCAGCCGTGGTGGATGGGCGGTGTCAAGTAGTGGGTGCACCACCAGCTTCTAGCAGCAGTTTGTTGAGGACTTCGGTGGGTTTGAGCCAGCCGAGAGTCTGCCGGGGCCGGTCGTTGAGTTCGTCGGCGACGGCGTCCA
>NZ_BJFL01000009.1 GCF_005405885.1 Gandjariella thermophila | reverse complement strand
AACACCGCCGGCCCCACCGGCCTGCTGCCCGAGGAATACGACCCCCTGGCCGAACGCTCCCTGGGCAACCACCCCCAGGCCTACTCCCACCTCGGCCTCATCCGCTGCGCCCAACTCCTGGACGCGGACGCGCGGAAGCACCCCCGGCCAGCCTGAGCCGGCGCGGCCCGGACGCCCCCCTGCGCGATGATCGTGGCGGCCAGGGCGCGTCCCGCTGCCCCGTGAGCACGTCCAGCGCGGACCGGACGTCCGGCACCACGATCCCGCGCACCTCGGGCGGCAGCACGCCCGCGTCCGGCGGGACCAGGGCGCGGGTGAATCCCAGCCGGGCCGCCTCGGCCAACCGCCGCTCGATGCCGGTGACCCGGCGGACCTCGCCGGCCAGGCCGACCTCGCCCACCGCGACGATGTCGGACGGCACCGGCATGTCCCGCGCGGCCGAGGCGACCGCGAGCGCCAGCGCCAGGTCCGCGGCGGGCTCCATCACGCGCATACCGCCCACCGTCGCGGTGAACACGTCCTTCTCCGCCAGGCTCACCCGGGCGCGCCGCTCCAGCACCGCGAGCACCATGGCCACCCGGGCGGCGTCCAGCCCACTCACCGCCCGGCGCGGCACGGCCAGCGCGGACCGGGCCACCAGCGCCTGCACCTCGCCCAGCAGCGGCCGCTTGCCCTCCACGACCACGGTCACCGCGGTGCCCGGGACCGCCGCCTCGCGCCGGTTGAGGAACAACCCGGACGGGTCCGGCACGCCGGCGATGCCGTCATCGCGGAGTTCGAAGCAGCCGACCTCGTCGGCCGGGCCGAACCGGTTCTTCACCCCGCGCACCAGGCGCAGCGTGGAGTGCCGGTCGCCCTCGAAGTTGAGCACCACGTCTACCAGGTGCTCCAGCAGCCGCGGCCCGGCCACCGCGCCGTCCTTGGTCACGTGACCGACGAGGACCACCGGCAGGCCACGCTCCTTGGCCAGCGCGACCAGGGCGGTGGTCACCGCGCGCACCTGGGTGACTCCACCGGGTGTGCCTTCGGCGTCCGCGGACTGCACGGTCTGCACCGAGTCCACGATCAGCAGGTCCGGCTTGACCGCGTCCACGTGACCGAGCACCGAGGCCAGGTCGCCGTCGGCGGCGAGGTACATCTGCTCGTGCACGTTGCCGGTGCGCTCGGCGCGCAGCCGGACCTGGCCGGCGGACTCCTCACCCGTGACGTACAGCGTCGGCCCGCCACCCGCGGCCCAGCGGTAGGCGACCTCCAGCAGCAGGGTGGACTTGCCCACCCCCGGCTCGCCGGCCAGTAACACCACCGCGCCGGGCACCAGGCCGCCGCCGAGCACCCGGTCCAGCTCGCCGACCCCGGTCGGCCGGGCCCGCGCGGCCTCGATGTCGACCTGGTCGATCGGCCGGGCCGGCGACCTGGGCACGCCGACCGTCGTCCTGGCCAGCGCCGGCCGGGACGCCGCGGCGGCCTCGACGACCGTGCCCCAGGACTGGCACTCCGGGCAGCGGCCGACCCACTTGGCCACCTCGAAGCCGCACTCCGTGCAGCGATGGGCCGGGCGGCTGGTGCGTGCGTTCTTCCCCACGCGCGCCACGTTAGGCCCCACCACCGACAGGAGCGGCGGAACTCACGAGCGCGGCGTCTGCGGCGCTCCGATCGGCACGTCCAGGGTCACCTGGCCGGAGTTGGCGAACACGAAGGTGACCGGGATGGTCTCCCCCGGGCGCACGTCCCTGGTCAGGTTGACCAGCGTGATGGTGATCCGACCCACCGGCAGGGCCGCGGCCGACCCGGCGCCGCCCGGCGCGCTCGTGCTGCTCGGGGCGCCAGCCGACGACGAAGCGGGGGCGCTGGTCGACGTGGCGGTGGCGGCCGAGGTGGGCGTCGCCGGGGCCGAGGCGGACGTGCCGCCCTCCGCGCTCGGGCCCACCGCGGTGAGCGCGAACGCCGCCGGCAGCACCGTCGAACCCTGCAGGTTGACCGAGGACGCCGCCGGGCTGCTCACCGAGACCAGCCGGTCCCCCGACGAGCCGTCGTTGACGATGGTGGTGACCAGCGCGGCGTCCGACCCCTTCGGGTAGTACCGGGCGGCGCTCGGCGGGAAGACCAGTTGGGCGTCGCGCACCCCGATCCGGCCGGCCTGCCCGCTCACCCCGTTGACCGCCGCCACCTGCGTGTCGGTCTGGGTGATCTGGCCAGCACCGCAACCGGCGAGGGCGAGAACGAGGCCGAATCCCAGCGCCGCCGGGACCAGACGCCGTCGCGCGGTCGTGTTCTGCTGTGCGCGGCTCACGGCTGCTCCTTCGCGAGTTTGCGCGCCGCCGCGATCGCGTCGCCGGGGGCTCCGCCCCGCCGCCCCGATCGCGGGGCCTGCCGGTCCAGGCGCGCCGGGGGGTCGCCTTGGCTGCCGCGGCTTGCCACAGGGCTGCTCACGCGTGCGGGGTCCTTCCTGGAGTACCAGCGACCCGACGTGTCGGGTCGAAGCCCATCGATCCCGAAGCCTAACCGGGTGACCTGGGCCACTTGCGACCCGGTACGGGCCACGCGGGACAATGGAGGTCCAGAGTGGATCACCCGGCACCGGCGACACCGGTTCCCATGATCCACTTGGCGCACGTGGAGGTGGCCTCTTGCACGCCAGGCAGCGGTTTGTCAACCCCTCACGCACGGGCTGACCTGCGAGGACAGATCGTTAGCTTGCCGAAGAGACGTTGCCGGGCGTGCTAGGATGGGAGCAGCGAAAGGGGCAGAGGACACATGGTTTTTAAGGTCGGAGAGACCGTCGTCTACCCGCACCACGGTGCCGCTCTCATCGAAGCTATCGAGACCCGCGTGATCAAGGGCGAGGAGAAGCAGTACCTCGTCCTGAAAGTTGCGCAGGGCGACCTCACCGTTCGCGTTCCCGCAGACAACGCCGAGATCGTCGGCGTGCGGGACGTGGTCGGCCAGGAGGGGCTCAACCGGGTCTTCGAGGTTTTGCGCGCTCCGCACACGGAGGAGCCGACCAACTGGTCTCGGCGGTACAAGGCGAACCTCGAGAAGCTCGCCTCGGGCGACGTGAACAAGGTGGCCGAGGTGGTTCGGGACCTTTGGCGGCGCGAGAAGGATCGCGGCCTGTCGGCCGGTGAGAAGCGGATGCTGGCGAAGGCCAGGCAGATCCTGGTCAGCGAGCTGGCACTGGCCGAGGGAACAGACGAGGACAAGGCCGAGGTCCTCCTGGACGAGGTCCTGGCGACCGCCTCCTGACCGGCCCCACCGGGAGTACTGGCGCCCAGATGAGCGTGCAGGTCGTCGCGCTCGTACCTGTCGCGGGCCGCGGAGACCGGCCGGGCACCGATGTTCCCGGGGCACTGGTTTCGGTGGGTGGAGCGCCGCTGCTGGTTCACGCGGTGAACGGGCTGCTGGAGTCCGGCCGGGTGCACCAGGTGGTGGCGGCCGCCGCACCGTCCGATGTGGATACCGTGACCGCCGCGCTGGCTTCGGCCGGCGCGGCGGTTCGCGTCGTGACCGGGGGACCCGGCGAGTCGCTGCGGGCCGCACTCGCCTCGGCGCCCGAGGCGGGTGTCGCCCTGGTGCACGACGCCACCCGCGCGTTCACCCCACCCGAACTGGTCGGCACCGTGGTGGACGCGGTGCTGGCCGGCGGACGGGTGGTGATCCCTGTCCTGCCGGTCACCGACACTGTCAAGCGGGTCGACCCGGACGGCCGGGTGCTGGCCACCCCCGACCGGGCGGGCCTGCGCACCGTGCAGACCCCGCAGGGGTTCGCCGTGGACGTGCTGCGCGCCGCCCCCGACCTGGCCGACCTGGTCGGCGCCGCCGGGGGCGCGGCGCTGGCCGACCGGCTCGATGAGAAGATCGTGACCGTGCCCGGCCACCCCTACGCGATGCGCATCGCCACCCCGTTCGACCTGGCCGTGGCCGAGGCGCTGCTGTCCGGCCCGGACCGGAGCACGTCCGGATGAGGGTCGGCGTCGGCACCGACGTGCACCCGATCGAGCCGGGCCGGGAGTGCTGGATCGCCGGGCTGCGCTGGGATGGCGTGGACGGCTGCGCCGGGCACTCCGACGGTGACGTGGCCGCGCACGCGCTGTGTGACGCGATGCTGTCCGCCGCCGGCCTCGGCGACCTCGGCGCGGTGTTCGGCACCGGGGATCCCCGCTGGTCCGGGGCGCACGGCGTGGACCTGCTCGCCGAGGTGCGGCGCAGGGTATCCGGGGCCGGCTACCGGCTGGGCAACGCGGCGGTTCAGGTGATCGGCAACGCCCCGCGCATCGGCAGGCGGCGGGACGAGGCGCAGCGGGTGCTCTCCGACGCCGCGGGCGGCCCGGTCGCGGTGTCCGGCACCACCACGGACGGGCTCGGGCTGACCGGTCGGGGCGAGGGTGTCGCCGCGCTGGCCACCGCGCTCCTGCTGCCGGCCGAGTGATCTGGCGAGTCCGATCCACCGCCCCTACCCTCGATCACATGGCCGCGCTTCCGCAGTCCGCCCGTGACCTGATCGACGGCACGAACTTCGCCACCCTCGCCACGCTGAACGCCGACGGCAGCCCGCACACCGTCGTGGTGTGGGTCACCCGGGATGGGGACGACCTGCTGTTCTCCACCACGGTGGGCCGGCGCAAGGAGCGCAACCTGCGCCGCGACCCCCGGGCCAGCGTGAGCGTCTTCGACCGGGAGAACCCCTACCGGTACGTCGAGGTGCGCGGCCGGGTGGCCATCTCCGAGGAGGGCGGGAAGGACCTGATCCACCGGCTCTCACACAAGTACACCGGCCAGGACTACGGCGCCGACGCACCGGACGACGTGCGGGTGGTGCTCCGGCTCACCCCGGAGCGGGTCACCGGCATGAACCTGGGCTGAGGAGCCGGGTCACAGTCGGCTGGCCGGCCCGGTCCAGACCACGCTAGCGTGCGGCCGTGGCCGTTCGCGGGGTGCTCTTCGACTATTCCGGCACGCTGTTCCGACTCGAGAACTTCTCCGCGGCCCTGGACGATCTGGCCGACCTGCGCACCGAGGAACGCGTGGCGTTGCTGCGCCGGCTGACCGCCCCGGTCGGACCGTCGGCGTACCTGCCGCCCGAGCGGCAGGCGGACTGGGCCCGCCGCGACCTCGACCCGGCCCTGCACCGGGCGATCCACATCGAACTGCTGGAAGGCACCGGACTGCGTGGCCCCGGCGTGGCCGAGCGGTTCTACGAGCGGCTGATCGATCCCAGCTACTGGACGCCGTATCCGGACACGAAGGCCGCGCTGCGGGACCTCGCCGACGCCGGCATCCCGGTCGGCGTGGTCAGCAACATCGCCTGGGACATCCGCGAGGTGTTTCGCCGGCACGGCCTGCACGACCTGGTCACCGGCTGGGTGCTGTCCTACGAGGAGGGCCGGATCAAGCCCGATCCGGAGCTGTTCCGGATCGCCTGCCGGCGGATCGGCGTGCCACCGGAGGACGTGCTGATGATCGGGGACAGCGAGGAGGCGGACGGCGGAGCCGGCGCGCTGGGCAGCCGGGTGGCCATCGTCGAGCCGCTGCCCACGGCGGAGCGCCCGGACGCGCTGCTGACCGCGCTCCGCCCGCACCTGGCGCTCGCTTAGCCGGTCCACGTCACGGCGTCAAGTGTTTCCCCGTACCATCGCGTCGTGAGCCTCCACCTGTATGACACCGCGACCCGGAGCATGCGGGAGTTCCACCCGCTGCGGAACGGAACGGCGTCCATCTACGTGTGTGGGGCCACCGTCCAGGGTGTGCCGCACATCGGCCACGTGCGCAGCGGGCTGAACTTCGACGTGCTGCGCCGCTGGCTCGCGTACACCGGCCACGACGTCACCCTGATCCGCAACGTCACCGACATCGACGACAAGATCCTCGCCAAGGCCGAGGCTGCCGGCCGGCCGTGGTGGGAGTGGGCCGCCACGCACGAGCGGGCGTTCGAGAGCGCCTACGAGGCGCTGGGCTGCCTGCCGCCGTCGGTCACGCCGCGGGCCACCGGCCACGTCACCCAGATGATCGACCTGATCCAGCGGCTGATCGACCGCGGCCATGCCTATGCCGCGGCCGGCGACGTGTACTTCTCGGTGCGCTCGTTCCCGGCGTACGGCCGGCTGTCCGGGCAGCGGATCGAGGACGTGCAGCAGGGCGAGTCGGCCGCGGCGGGCAAGCGGGACCCGCACGACTTCACCCTATGGAAGGGCGCCAAGCCCGGCGAGCCGTCCTGGCCCACACCATGGGGCCCGGGTCGGCCCGGCTGGCACCTGGAGTGCTCGGCGATGGCGACCTACTACCTGGGCTCGGAGTTCGACATCCACGGCGGCGGGATCGATCTGATCTTTCCGCACCACGAGAACGAGTTGGCCCAGTCGGCCGCGGCCGGGGACGGCTTCGCCCGCTACTGGATGCACAACGCCTGGGTCACCATGAGCGGCGAGAAGATGTCCAAGTCGCTGGGCAACGTGGTGTCCATCCCGCAGATGGTGGAGCGGGTGCGCGCGGCGGAACTGCGCTACTACCTGGTCTCCCCGCACTACCGGTCGACCATCGAGTACTCCGAGCCGGCGCTGCAGGAGGCGGTGGCCGCGTACCGGCGGATCGAGTCGTTCCTGCGCCGCGTGACGCAGCGCACCGGGCACGTCGAGCCGGGAACGCTGTGCGCGGACTTCACCAGCGCCATGGACGACGACCTGGCGGTGCCCGCCGCGCTGGCCGCGGTGCACACCGTGGTCCGGGACGGCAACGCCGCGCTGGACGGCGGGGACGACGGCACGGCGCGGTCCGCGGCGGCCGCGGTTCGCGCGATGACCGGCGTGCTGGGCCTGGACCCGCTGTCCGAGCAGTGGGCCGATTCGTCCACTGTGGATGAGGGACCGCGGGCCGCGCTGACCGCGCTGGTCGAGCACATCCTCGAGGAGCGGCAGCGGGCTCGCGCCGAGAAGGACTTCGCCACCGCGGACGCACTGCGCGCCCGGCTGCTGGCCGCCGGCATCGCCGTCGAGGACACCCCCGATGGTCCGTTGTGGACACTGAAGGACGCGTGAGGGCGTAAACCGTGCCAGGGAACTCCAAGCGCCGGGGCGCGACGCGCAAGCCCGGCACGAAGAAGGGTGCCGTCGTCGGCTCCGGAGGCCAGAAGCCGAAGGGGCTGAAGGGCAAGGGGCCGACGCCGAAGGCGGAGAACCGGCCGGGCCACCCGGCGCAGCGCCGGGCGGCGGCCGCGGCGGCCCGCGCCGAGCGGCGCAGGCCCGCCGGCGAGACGCCCGAGTTGGTGGCCGGCCGCAATCCGGTGGTCGAGTGCCTCCGCGCCGGGGTGCCGGCGACCGCGCTGTACGTCGCGCTCGGAATCGACATCGACGACCGGGTGGAGGAGTCGGTGCGCCGGGCCGGCGACCGGGGCGTGTCCGTGCTCGAGGTGCAGCGTGGCGAGCTGGACCGGATCACCGGCGGCGCGGTGCACCAGGGCCTCGCGCTGCAGGTGCCGCCGTACTCCTACGCGCACCCGGACGACCTGCTGCGCGAGGCCGAGGAGTCCGGTGAGCCGCCGCTGCTGGTCGCCCTGGACGGGGTGACCGACCCGCGCAACCTGGGTGCCGTGGTGCGTTCCGCGGCCGCGTTCGGCGCACACGGCGTCGTCGTGCCGCAGCGGCGCAGCGCCGGCATCACCGCGGTGGCCTGGCGGACCAGCGCCGGCACCGCGGCCAAGCTGCCGGTCGCCATGGCCACCAACCTCACCCGCACGCTGCGCGACTGGGCCGGGCACGGCCTGATGATCGTCGGCCTGGACGCGGACGCTTCGATGAGCCTGGACGAGCTGAACCTGGCCACCGGGCCGCTGGTGGTGGTCATCGGCTCGGAGGGCCGGGGACTGTCCCGGCTGGTGCGGGAGACCTGCGACGCCACGGTGTCCATCCCGATGGCGCCGTGGGTGGAGTCGCTGAACGCGTCGGTGGCCGGCGGCGTGGTCCTGGCCGAGGTGGCCCGGCGCCGCCGCGTCGCCGGCCGCGTGTGACCTGCGCCGGCATTGCCGGATCGGCCCCGCCCCTGGCGGGGCTCGGCTAGGGTCTCTGTTCGATCAAACCGACCCGAGGCCCGAGGATGTCGTTCGCCAGCCCGCTGTTCCTGTGGTACTTCATGCCGGCCGTGCTGCTGGCCGTGCTGGCGGCTCCGCGCGGCTGGCGCAACGGCGTGATCGCCGTGGGCAGCCTGGTGTTCTACACCTGCGGCGCCGGGGCGACCACGTTGCTGCTGCTGTCCTGCATGGTGGTCAACTACCTGGCCGGGCCGATGCTGGAACCGGACGAGTGGGAACTGTCCCGGACCCGGCGCAGGACGCTGCTCGGCTGCGTGATCGGCTTCGACATCGCGGCCCTGGTGGTGTGGAAGTACGCCGGCTTCGCCACCCAGCAGTTCGCCAGCCTGGCGAAGCTGTTCGGCGCCGACTTACCCGTGGTGCATCTGGCGCTGCCGATCGGCATCTCGTTCTACACGTTCCACCACATCTCCTACGTGGTGGACATCTACCGCGGTGAGCGGCCGGCGCTGCGCAACCCGGTCTCGTTCGTCACCTACATCGCGATGTTCCCGCAGCTCGTGGCCGGGCCGATCGTGCGGTACCGGGAGATCGCCGACCAGCTTCCCCAGCAGCGCCGGCACCGGCTGGACGACCTAGCCTCCGGCTTTCCCCGGTTCGCCCTGGGGCTCTCCAAGAAGGTCATCATCGCCGACTCGCTCGGCCCGATGGTGGACGCCTGCTTCGCCACCCCGGCCCACGATATGACGTTCTCGGTGGCCTGGCTCGGCGCCATCGGCTACACGCTGCAGCTCTACTTCGATTTCTCCGGTTACTCCGACATGGCCATCGGCCTGGGCCGGATGCTCGGCTTCCGGCTGCCGGAGAATTTCGCCCGGCCGTACTCGTCGGTGACCATCACCGAGTTCTGGCGGCGCTGGCACATGTCGCTGTCCCGGTGGTTCCGCGACTACGTCTACATCCCGCTCGGCGGCAACCGGCACGGGGTTGCGAAGACGTACCGCAACCTGTGCATCGTGTTCGCGCTCACCGGCTTCTGGCACGGCGCGAACTGGACCTTCCTGGTCTGGGGGCTCTACCACGGCTCCCTGCTGATCGTGGAGCGCGGCTTCCGCTGGGAGTCGGCCCCTGCCTCGCTGCCGGCCCGGATCGGCCGCCGGGCGGCGACCATGCTGCTGGTGATCTTCGGCTGGGTGTTCTTCCGCGCCCCCGACCTGGGCAAGGCGCTCACCATGCTCGGCCACATGCTGGTGCCCGACCCGCACGGCCTCACCGACGTGGTCGCTGCCGCGCTGACCAACCAGCGCACCGTCATCCTGCTGCTCGCCCTGGTGATCGTGCTGGTCCCGGCGACCCCGGTGACCGGCCCCTACCTGGAGTCCACCCGCAGCCGCCCGGCTGCCGCGCTGCGGGTCGCCGTCATGACCCTCGGCCTGGCCTACGCCACCATCCTGGTCGCCACCGGCACCTTCAGCCCGTTCCTGTACTACCAGTTCTAAGCCGCACTCTCTCTGACCTGGCACCTTCCGCGTTTCGGCGGTCTGGGCCGTCCGGGGCCGGCGCCGCGTTCGACCGGGCCAGCCTCCGGTCGATCATGGGTCAGCGCCGGCCGAGGTAGCGGCGTAGTACCTCGTACACGTCGTCGCGGGTGCTGATCGTGAGGACCAGGACGATCAGTTTGTCATCCTTGACCTGGTAAGAGATGCGGTAGCCGCGCACCCAGACCCGCCAGACTCCGCTGTAGCCCTTCAGGGCGGTGCAGCCGGACGGGCGAGGCTCGCTGGCCAGCGCCTCGATCGTGTCCTCGATCGCCTCGGCGTCACTGGGTTGCTGCTTGCTCAGCCTGTCGAGGAACTTCTCGGCTGGCCGAGTGATCTCGATCGCGTACGACACTCAGGAAGTCTGTCGACGCGTCCGGCGCACGAAGGGCACGCTCTCCTCGGTGCCGGCCGCCAGCTTGGCGAGCACCTCTGCCACCGCATCGCGGTCCAGCAGGTCTTCGATCTGCTCCACCAGTTCGGCAACCGCGGCCGGCACCACAGCCGCGGCGCGGTGACCGTGCTTGAGCAGGTACGTCGTCTCGCCGTTGAACTCGGCGCGCGACGTCACCGGGCCCAACTCGGCCCGTGCCTGACTCACCGGCATCTCCACAGACATGTACATAATGTACATCGCGCGGCGTCCGGGGGCGAGTTCTCGAGCCATGTCTCGGCGGTCAACCCGAGGCTGTCCGCACAAGCCGGAGGGGCATAAGTCACGCCCCTCCGGCATCTGATCGCCTACGGTGCGATCGACTGACGGGCGCCCGTGTTCTCCGGATGGCGTGGCCGCCCCGACGCCGGACTACCGCCACCCGAGCGGACACGCATCAGCGGCAGCGGTAGGTGTCCCACGACACCCAGCGGTGACCCCGCCGGCTCCACACGCGGTGGTGGAAACGGCGACACCGGCGCCGGGCTTCCGGCTCATCCAGCAGTGGGAGGAAGCCGGTGAACATCTCGATCATGGCTCCTCACAGACCTTCCATGACTCCTTGACGCGTCAAGCGCCTACCTGGAACGCAACACCCGGGCCTGACCAGCGGCAATGCACCCATCGGCATGGAAGAAAGGGACCTAAGTCCCACGGTCGCCGCCCGCCACCTCCGACCACCGGACTTCGCCGGCCGGCGGCACCGCGTCAGGGCGCGCCACCGGAGCCGCTTCCCGTCAGCCGGTGTAGGGCTCGACCTTGAGCAGGGTGACCGCCATTCGACCCCCGCTGGGCAACTCGTACTCCCGGGTCTCGCCTTCGGTGGCTCCGAGTAGGGCATGACCCAACGGCGAGCGAGGCGAGTACACCTCCATCCCCTCCAGCGCCCCCTGCTCCCGGGTGGCCAGCAGGAAGGTCTCCGGCTCCTCCTCGTCGGCGTAACGCACGGTCAGCACCATGCCCGGTTCGGCGACCCCCTCGGCCTGGGGCGCCTCGACGATCCGCGCGTGGCGCAACAGGCCCTGCAGTTGGCGGATCCGGGCTTCCTGCCGGCCCTGTTCCTCGCGGGCCGCGTGATATCCGCTGTTCTCCGCCAGATCGCCCTCCTCGCGGCGGGCATTGATCTCGGCCGCCACGGCAGAACGATTCGCGATCAACTCGTCCAGCTCACGGCGCAGCCGGTCGTGGGCCTCCTGCGTCAACCAGGTCACCTCGGTCTCGCGCACACGACCTCCCCGGGCAGCCGCCGCGCACCACGCATGGTGCGGAATACCCCAGTCTGACCCTGCCCCACCCGCCACGCCACCGCCAACGTCCATTCGCCCTGATCGACTCCGCTCCGGGTGATAACGCCAGCCGGGCGAACGACGACACGCCAAAGGGCGTCGATGCGCCACAGACACGGGCAGCCCGCGCCTCGGCGGCGGTGTCGGCCCGCCCCGGGGTGGAGGTGGACCCAGATGCCACCAACCCCGAGCCTCCCCGGGGAGACGCCGACACCGCACTCAGAGTCGGCGCGGGCTGCCCTGCCGCGTGATCCGTTCCGCCCGTATCCGAAGCGACGCGTCGACAGGGAGGGCGGTTTCCGCAGGTCGCCGGTGTCGACAGCGGCGGTAGGAGCGCGACGGCGCGGCACCATCACCCGATCGAGTCGGTCCCGTGGACGGGCGTGCCGGCCAGAAGAAGGACCCGTCTCCTGCGAACATGTGCAGCACGGCTGAGCACGCTCGGTCACGGTCCCCCACCGTTCTGCGGCTGGAGCAGCATTGATCGCCACATATGAGGACAAGGTCGCGCACATCGAGACCGTGGCCAGGCGCGGTGTCGAGGCGCGGCGGCTGATGGAGGAGGCCGGCCAGCGTCACTGCTCGCGGCGCCGCGCCCGGCAGGTGTTCAACGCCATGGCGGTCCGGAAGAAGAGCGAACGGCCGGGTGCCACGGTGTTGGTGCTCTCGGACACACCCACCGACCGCGAGCGCGTCGGCAGCGCAACGGAGTTCGTGGTAAGCGAGCAGTGGGCGGCGCACGTGCGCAAGGTGTTCATCTCGTCGTACGTCCGCGGCCGGGTCGACACCGGGCACGGCGACGAGGTGACCGGCCGGTCCTCGCAACCCTCGCTCAACGGCGCGCTGTTGCGTTCCCACCCTTCGGAGTCCGGTCCGTAGCACCGCCGGTCGGCCGACCAGGGGCAGACTGTCCAATATAGACACTAATGTCCTTTTCGGACCATTATCCTTTTCGGACAGTTCTTGCCGGGGTTCAGCGTGCCGGCACGGCCGCGTCGATCGCGTCGAGGATCGCCGTCCATGGCGGCTCGCCGGCCGCCTGCCCGTCGCTCGGCTCGGGCGGCGACCACACGCCGTCGCCGGACACGAGGTGCACGCCGGCGTCGCGCAGCGTGGCCAGGTGGCCTTGCCACGCCGGATGCCGGGCGTGCGCCTCGTTCACCCGGGGAGCGACGACCACGGCAACGTCCGCCGTCCCGATCGCCTCGTTGACCTGGGTCAGCGCCTGGTTGTCCGCGATGCCGAGGGCCAGCTTGGCGACGGTGTTCGCGGACGCGGGTGCGACGACGTAGCAGTCGGCCGGCGGATGCGGGCTCAACTCGAGCGGCGACCGCCGGGGCTCCACCCGGGCCACGAAGCCGGTCACCCGCTCGATCTCCGCGAGCAACCCGAGTTCGCGCAGCCACCGGCCGGCGGTGGGGGTGAGCGTCACCGCGACAGTCCAGCCCGCCCGCCGAGCCGGATGGACCAGGCGGGGCAGCAGTTCCTGGACACCGGCCGCCCCGCAGCCCACCACGCCGAGCACCCGCGCACCCATCCGGACACCTCCCAGCACCGTGTCGAGGCGTCTACTCCACCACGCCGGCGCGGGACCGCGGAGCGCGGGCTCATGGCGACGGCAGCAGCAGCCGCATGGCCGGGTCGGCGGTGCGCAGGAACCCGAACTCCTCGTAGATGGCCTCCGCCTGCTTGGTGGCGCGCAGGTCGACGCACCGCACGTCGCGCTCCCGGTACCAGTCCAGCAGCGCCCGCATGCACGCGCGGGCGTAGCCGCGCCCGCGGTGGGCCGGGTCGGTGACCACGTTGAACACGTAACCGAGCCGGCCGCTGGGATTGGCGGGCGAGCCGAGCCGCTGCTCGATCACGCCGAGCGCGCACGCGGCGAGACCCGTGCCGGCCGGCTGGTCCACGGCGAACGCGGCCCAGGAGCCGTCCGTGGCCGCCAGCCGGTGCCGCAGCGTGGCCTCCGCGCCCGGTTGCCAGCCGCCTGACGGCGACCCGGCACCGTGGATCGAGGCGAGCATGATCTCCCGCAGCCTGATCAGTTCCGAGGCGTCCTGCGGGCCACAGCGGCGAACGTCGACCACTCGCGCGAAGGTAGCGGTAAGGGGCCCGGCCGGTCAGCTGGTTTGTCGCCGCCGGTCACCAGGCGAGGCGAAGGCAAGCGGTGAGCGCGCGGAGCCGGCTCTTCCGGCGGATCCGGTCGGTGCGGGCCTGGCACTTGGCGCACTGCCGGTGGCCGGCCGGCAGCCAGCAGTCCTGCCCGCACGGGCCGGCGCAGCGGCGGAACACCAGCCGCACGCGGTGCTTGCGAAGCTCGGCGTAGGGGTCAACGGCGCGGCGCGTCCTCATCCGGTCACCACTCCCCAGCGGTAGTCACCTCACGGGCACCGTCCGCCGGTGCCCGTCCGCGCCCTCTCCCGGTAGACGTACCGGCGCCGACCGGTGTTGCCCGCGGCCGGCGGATCGGCGATGTCAACGGTTGACAGACCAGCCGCTGTCACCCGGTTCCATGCCGGGCCGGCCGGCCGAGGCGAGCCGCCAGTCCAGTTCCGGTTCCCGCGCCGGCGTGGAACGGGGGCCGCCCCGGTCATCGCTGAGCCGCAGCGTCGCCTCCAGCCCCACGCCGCCGACCGCGGCCTGGTCGACGAGGTCCGGGCCCAGTGAGGTCAGGTCCAGGTCGACCTGGTCGAAGGAGTGGAACGCGCCCGCCTCGTCCAGGTCGCCCCAGCACAGCCGGAGGAACCGCCCGCCGGGCTCGCCGTGCACGTAGGGGCCGCTGAAGTCGACGCCGCCGTCGTCGGGCGCCGCGTCGATGGACAACTCGAAGACGGCGGACTGGGCGTCGCCGGGGATGGCGGCGACCACCTCGTTCTCCCGCTGGATGCCGAGATGGACCCGGTGGTGCCCGGCGAACCGCGCGCCGGGCAGGTTGGTCCCGACGATCCGGATGTTCAGCTCCGCCATCTCGTCACCTCACATCGACCGCTGCTCGACGCGTTCGGGGGCGTCACGCATCGGGTCGACCGGGCCCACGGCGGGTAAACCCGGTTGGCGCGCTCAGGCGGCGGCCGGCGGCTTCGCGTAGAGGTCGACGTAGTCCTGGCCGGACAGTTCCAGGATGGCGTACATGATCTCGTCGGTGACCGCGCGCAGCATGGGCAGGTTCTCCCCGATGCCCTCGTAGCGGGAGAACTCCAGCGGCCGGCCGAACCGGATGCTCACCGGCCGGATCCGCGGAATGTGGGTGCCCACCGGCTGCAGCTTGTCCGTGCCGACGATGCCGACCGGGACCACCGGCGCGCGGGAGGTCAACGCCAGCCGTGCCACGCCGACGTGCCCACGGTGCAGCAAGCCGTCCCGGGACCGGGTGCCCTCCGGATAGATGCCGAACGCACCCCCACTGGCCAGCACCCGCAGCGCGGTGTCGAGCGACTGCCTGGCCGCCCGGCCGTTGCCCCGCTCCACCGGCACCGCGCCGATCGCGGTGAAGAACCGGCGCATCAGCCAGCCCTTCGGGCCGCGGCCGGTGAAGTACTCCGCCTTGGCCAGGAACACCACCCGACGCGGCACGACGAGCGGGATCAGCACGCTGTCGATGAACGACAGATGGTTGGCGGCGAGGATCACGGCTCCCCGCGACGGAACGTGCTCCAGGCCTCGCACGTCCGGGCGGTATACCACCCGAACGAAGGATGCGATCAGCCACTTGATCAGTCGGTAGAACACCCAGCCTCCTCGGCAACACCCGATTGTGAGGGTACTGCGCGCGAGCGGCGTCGTCGCCGGTCGGCGACCGAACCCACTCAGGTGGCCGACCCGCCGATCAGGTGGCCGCCCAACCGGTCCAGCACTCCGCATTGATCCGCAACACCGGACCGTGCGGCGGGCGGTCCCGGTACTGGGCGTACTTCGCCACCAGCCAGGCGACCGGTTCCCGCATGTCCGCCGGGTCGTACAGCACCTCCGCGCGCCCGTCCAGCCGGACCCACCACAGCGCGTCCCACTCCTCGCCATACGCGTCGACCAGCAGGGACACCGCCGGGTTGACCTCGGCGTTGCGCACCCGGCGCAGCGGCCGACCGGACTTCGGTTTGTGGTCCACGGCGGTGACCAGCACGTCTCCCCGCACGGCGAAGGTCACCGGCACCAGATGCGGCCGGCCGTGCTCGTCGGCGGTGGCGAGCCGGGCCACCGGGCTGGCGGCGAACCTCCGCCTGGCCTCGTCCGCGTCGAGTCGCATCGGTAACGACGATACGTGCGGATACGCCGAACGGGTCACCCCGGCAGGGGCCGCCGGGATAACGTGATGCCGTGTCGGTGGACGATCGGCCGCGGCGGCATCCCACGTTGCCCGCGGTGCACGAGGCGTGGTTACCCAGGGAGCACGCGCTGCACCGGCCCCGGCACGGGGGGCGCCAACTCGTCGCACTGGTCTGCGCGCTGATCTTCTTCGTCACGCCGGGCTTGTGCTGGGCGCTGGGCGCGCGCCCCACCGAGATCGAGAACCGGCCGATCGCCGCGTTCCCCAGCCCGTCGGCCGGCTGGGGTTTCTTCACCGGGCTCGCCCAGTGGGCCACCGACCATCTGGTGTTCCGCGGCGCGGCGGTACAGGCCGAGGACGGGCTGAGCCGATCCGTTTTCGGCGAGCCGGCGCCGTTCGACCGGGGCGGCAACCAGCAGGGCGGCCCGCTGGCCGGTACCCCCGGGGAGAACGGGCCGAGCCCCTCGGACGCCACCGGCGGTGACCACGCCGGCTTCCCCACCGTGATCCAGGGCAAGGACGGCTGGCTGTACTTCGGCCAGGACGTCGCGTCCAAGTGCCAGCCGGCGCGCCCGCTCGACGCGACCATCCAGACGCTGCAGCGGCTGCGCAGGGCGGTGGAGGACTCGGGCCGGAAGTTCGTCCTGCTGGTGCCGCCGGACAAGACCACGATGGTGCCGCAGTACCTGCCGGACAGCTACGCCGGCAAGGAGTGCGCGCAGCGGGCGAGCGCGGAGTTCTGGCGGCGGATCACCACCGAGGCCGGCGCGGTCGACCTGCGGCCGATGTTGCAGGAGGCCGCCGCCAGGGTGGGCCGCCCGGTCTACTACCCGCAGGACACCCACTGGACCGACGAGGGCGCGATGATGCTCGCCGCCGACCTCGCCGAGCACCTGCAGCCCGGGGTGACACGGACCTGGGCCACGCACCAGCAGCCCCAGGAGTACGCCGCCCCGTCCGACCTGCCCAAGCTGATCGGCCGGTCCGGGACCAATCACGCGCACGTCTACGCGCTCGCCCCGGACGGCCAGCAGGACCGCACCCAGCAGCTCACCTTCCCGTTCGACCACCCCACCGAGACGACCACGGCACCCGGCACCGGCGTGGTGGGCGGCAAGGTCGAACTGCTGCACGACTCCTTCACCTACCCTGCCGCGCGCTACCTGGCCGCGGGATTCGCCGACGTCACCATGGTCACCTACGGCTCGCTGGGGAAGTACCAGGCCGAGGTGGTCAACTCGCTGATCGACAAGCAGGTGATCGCGGTCGAGGTGGTGGAGCGGAACGTGGCCGGCGGGGACGCCGCGCTCCTCGATCCCGGTGTGGTCACCCAGATCGCGCAGGTGCTGGCCCAGCACCCGATGCGCTGATCCCGGTCAGGAGATGCCCTCCGGGTGATGCGGCTGGTCCTCCGGGCCGGCGCCGGGCGCGCCGACCACGACGATCTGGTCACGGACCCGCACCACGTCGACCTGGGTGCGGTACAGCGCGGACAGCGTCTCCGAGGTCATCACCTCCTCCGGCGGCCCGATCCGGAACCGCCCGTCCACCAGGTACAGCACCCGGTCGACCAGCGGCAGCACTGGGTTGATCTCGTGCGTGACGAACAGCACGGCGGTACCCGCTTCCCGCCGCCTGGTGTCGATCAGGTCGCTGACCGTGCGCTGGTGGGCGAGGTCCAGGGAAAGCAACGGCTCGTCGCACAGCAGCACCTCGGGGTCGCCGACCAGCGCCTGGGCCACCCGCAGCCGCTGCTGCTCGCCGCCGGAGAGCCGGCCGACCGGCTGGTTCGCGTACCCGGTGGCGCCGACCGCCTCGAGCGCCTCGGTCACCCGGCGCCGCCGCTCGCGCCGGCCGCACAGGCCCAGCCCCCAGCGGTGCCCGTCCAGGCCGAGGCCGACCAGGTCACGGCCGCGCAGGCGGATCGTCGGGTCGGCGACCCGCTGCTGCGGGATGTAGCCGATCCGCCGGCTTGCCCGGCCGGGTGACGCTCCGGCGATCATGGCCGTGCCGGCGGTGAGCGGCTGCAGGCCGAGCAGTACCCGCAGCAGGCTGGTCTTACCGGAGCCGTTCGGGCCGAGCACGGCCAGGAACTCGCCGGGCCGCACGTCCAGGTCGAGGTCGTACCACAACTCCCGCAGCCCGTAGGCGAGCCGGGCGGAGCGCAGCGACACCGCGGGCCGGCCGGCGGCGGATCGCCGCGGCGCCGGAGCGGCGACCCGATCGGTGGCGGTCATTGAGCGCTCCCGATCATGCAATGGAAACCGTTGTCGATTCCAGCTTAGGGGGCTCCGTGACGGCTCACCACGAACGGGCGGTCCACGGCATACCCGGCCGCCCCCGCACGCGCCACGGCAGGCGGGGGCCAGCTCGGCGGCTCGGCCGCGCCGTGTCAGGCGGCCTGCAGGCGGTCGCCGGTTTCCGGGTGGAACAGGTGCACCTCGTTGGGGTCGCGCACGGTGACCCGGACGGTCTGCCCGAGCGCGGGCGGGGTGCGGCTGTCAACCCGGACGATGAACCGCTCGGGCCGGTCGCCGATCCGGGCGGTGCCGTAGATGTAGGCGTCCGCGCCCAGCTCCTCGACCAGCTCGACGACCAGTTCCATGCCCGACTCGTCCGCGCCGGTCAGGTGCAGCGACTCCGGCCGGACGCCGAAGGTCACCTCGGAGAGCCCCGCCCTGGCCGCCGCGTCCAGCATCTGGCGGGGCAGCGGCACGCTCAGCCCGTCGAGCTGGGCGCCGTCGGCGGCCAACGGCACGGTCTTGAGGTTCATCGCCGGCGAGCCCATGAACCCGGCCACGAACGCGTTCGCCGGCCGCTCGTACAGGTTGCGCGGGGTGTCGCACTGCTGCAGCACGCCGTCCTTGAGCACCGCTACCCGGTGCCCCATGGTCATCGCCTCGACCTGGTCGTGGGTGACGTAGATGGTCGTGGTGCCCAGCCGCTGCTGCAGCGCGGCGATGTTGGCCCGCGTCTCCACCCGCAGCTTGGCGTCCAGGTTGGACAGCGGCTCGTCCATCAGAAACACCGACGGCTCGCGGACGATCGCCCGGCCCATCGCGACGCGCTGGCGCTGGCCGCCGGAGAGCGCCTTGGGCTTGCGGTCGAGATACTTGGTCAGATCGAGCATCGTGGCCGCCTCGGCGACCTTCTCCTTGATCGTCGCCTTCGGCACGCCGCGCAGCTTGAGCGCGAACCCCATGTTCTCCGCCACGGTCATGTGCGGGTACAGCGCATAGGACTGGAACACCATGGCGATGTCCCGCCCCTTCGGGGGGACGTTCGTGACGTCCTTGCCGCCGATGGTCACCGAACCCTCGTCGACGTCCTCCAGCCCCGCGAGCATGCGCAGCGCCGTCGACTTGCCCGACCCCGAAGGGCCTACCAGGACCAGAAACTCCCCGTCGGACACGTCCAACCCGAGCTGGTCCACGGCCCGCACCGGAGGACTGCCCGGGAAGACCCGGGATGCGTTGACGTAGGCGACCTCGGCCATGTGACGTCCCTTTCACTGTGTTGCGTGTCTCGTCACGGTAACCGCCGCAAGCGCTTTCGTCAGCCCTCCGGATGTCATGGTCTGTACCAACCGGGGACCACTGGCGACCGCATGGTCACGCAAAGTCGACGATCCGTTGGTCACCGGGCCCGTCAACCACCAACCCGGCAGGACCAAGAGGTCTAGACCATAGTGCTCCGCGCGCCGCCCGACTGAACAGGGCAGATAATGATGGCGAGGGACGCATATCACGCGGACTTCTCCAATTGGTTCTGAACCGTTACGGTCACTACATGGCGCGGTCTATGCATGTGCGACGCCCGGCGACGCTGGCCTCTCTCGCCGCCGAGCTGGGGGTGTCGCGGACGACGGTGTCCAACGCGTACAACCGCCCCGACCAGCTCTCCCCGGAGCTGCGGCGGCGGGTGCTGGAGACGGCGCGGCGGCTGGGGTACCCCGGGCCGGACCCGGTCGCCCGCTCCCTGCGCACCAGGAAGGCCGGCGCGGTTGGCCTGCTGCTCACCGAGAACCTCTCCTACGCCTTCCGTGACCCGGCTGCCATCGGGTTCCTCGAGGGGCTGGCGCTGGCCTGCGAGGATGCCGGCCAGGGGCTGCTGCTGGTGCCGGCCAACCCGGAGCGGGAGGACGTCGCCGCGGTGCACCGCGCCGGCGTGGACGGCTTCGTCGTCTACTCCGTGCCGGACGACGACCCGCACCTGGCCGCGGTACTGGAACGACCGGTACCCACCGTCGTGTGCGACCAGCCGAAGATCGAGAACGTGGACCTGGTCGGGATCGACGACCGCGCTGCCGTCGCCGAACTCGCCGATCATCTGATCCGGCTGGGCCACCGGCGCATCGGCGTGGTCTGCATGCGGCTGGCCCGGGACCGCAACGACGGATTCGTCACGCCGGACCGGCAGCGCAAGGCGCACTTCCACGTGCAGCGCGCGCGGCTCGCCGCGCTCGCCGAGTCCTTCGGCGCGGTCGGCGTGGACTGGGCGCGGGTTCCCGTGGTCGAGCGGTTCGACCACAACATCGCCTGCGGCGCCTCCGCCGCCGGTCAGGTGCTGGACCGCGACCCGGAGATCACCGCGCTGATCTGCACCTCGGACATCCTCGCGCTGGGCGCGCTCCAGGAGGCCGCGCGGCGCGGGCTGCGGGTGCCGCAGGACCTCACGGTCACCGGTTTCGACGGCATCCCGGAGGCCGAGCGGGCCGGGCTGACCACGGTCCGCCAGCCGGTACTGGAAAAGGGACGGGCCGCCGGCAAGCTGCTGCTGGACATCGCCGAGCACAACCGGCCACGCTCGGTCACCCTGGGCACCGAGTTGGTGCCGGGCACCACCTCGGCGGCGCCGCGCACCGCGGAGGAACGCTGGTTCGGCCCGTGACCGGGTGGCACGGGTTCAGCCGAGGTGGAACCGGGTGGGCGCGCTGACCAGCTTGCCCAGCCGGCCCACCAGGAAGTAGTCGCCGGGTGGCACGGCGTTGCGGCCGCCTGGGCAGCCGGGCGCGGAGGTGCGCCGTGCCCAGGTGACGCCGAACTCCGCGCGTTCGCCCGGCCGCAGCAGCCGCGGCCCGTCAACATCGCCGGAGTAGCAGTCGTTACTGGACCAGAGCCGGTTGCCGGGACCGATCGGGGTGACCATCAGCTCGCGGAGGTGCCGGCTGATGTCCCGCACGCACGCCACCGGGCCGGCGTTCAGCACCACCAGCCGGAACTCCGGATGATCACCGGGGCCGTAGCCGGGCCGGTCGACCTCGGCGACCACCCGGATCACCGCGTCCGGGCACGGTCCGGGCGGCGGAGGCGGTGGCGGTGGCGGTGGCGGAGGGGGTATCGCGGGGGCAGCGGCGGGTGCGACGGGCGCCCCGGCCGGTGTCCCGCTCACCGAGGGCACCGCCGAACCGGAGGCGGAGGACGACGGCGGGGCGGTGGACGTCGAGGACGGCGTCGACGACTCGGTGGTCGATGCCGGCGTGGTGGACGAGTACGCCGCGGCGCCGCGGGCATCCGGCTGGTCGTGCTCGTGCAGCATGGCCAGCAGCCAGACCAGGACCACCAGCAGGCCGACGGACCCGGCCGCGGCCACCGCACGCCGCCGCCAGTACACCCAGCGCGGCAGCGGACCCTCGGGATCGGTCATGGCCGGACGGTAAGCCGGGCGACCGCGCCGCGTGCGGCAACCGCCCGTCGCGCGTTCCGGTCGTTTCGACCACCCGAACACCGCCGAGCCGGCCGCCGTGAGCGTTGCCCGGAACCGGTCCAGCGACCCGTGCGAGCGGCTGCCGCGGTGACGGTGCGTGTCGGCTCGCACCAGCTCGCCGAAGGGCACCGTGACTTGCGTCTAAAGGGCCTTGTGACGCCTTCACGCGGGCGGCTTTCATGCAGGGAAAGGCACGTGTTCGGCGAGGACGAGGCAGTGCCGCGGGACCGCGGCCGCCGACCAAGTCCCCTCACCCGGAGGTGTACATGGCCGCGACCGACGAACTCCTGCGACGCAACCGCGACCTGGCCGACCCCGTCGCCGGGGACCGCAGCTCGGCCAGCCCCTCGCTCCAGATCGCCATCCTGACCTGCATGGACGCCCGGATCCGGGTGTTCGAGCTGTTCGGCCTGCGGCAGGGCGAGGCGCACGTGCTGCGCAACGCCGGCGGCGTGGTCACCGACGACATGATCCGCTCCCTCGCGCTCAGCCAGCGCAAGCTCGGCACCCGCGAGGTGGTGGTCATCCAGCACACCTCGTGCGGGCTGTCCATGGTCACCGAGGACGAGTTCAAGGACGAACTGGAGCGCGACACCGGGCTGCGGCCGACCTGGGCGGTGGAGGCGTTCCGGGACGTCAAGGACAGCGTGCGGCAGTCCGTGGAGCGGGTGCGGCGCAGCCCGTTCCTGCCGCACACCGACGCGGTGCGCGGCTTCGTCTACGACGTGCACACCGGCGCCCTGGACGAGGTCCGGTAGGCGCGGGCTTGCCAGAATGGGCGCATCATGAGCGCCCGCCTGGATCCCCACGTTCTCGTCGACTGGTTCGCGCGCAACGGCCGTGACCTGCCCTGGCGGCGGCCGGAGACCACCGCGTGGGGCGTGCTGGTCAGCGAGATCATGCTGCAGCAGACGCCGGTGAGCCGGGTGGAGCCGGTGTGGCTGGCCTGGATGGCGAGCTGGCCCCGGCCGTCCGACCTGGCCGCGGCGACCCAGGGCGAGGTGCTGCGCGCCTGGGGCCGGCTGGGCTACCCGCGCCGCGCGCTGCGGCTGCACGAGGCGGCCACCGCGATCGCCACCGAGCACGGCGACGTCGTCCCGTCCGATGTGGACACTCTGCTGGCGCTGCCCGGCATCGGCGCGTACACCGCGAGGGCGGTCGCCGCGTTCGCCTACGGCCGGCGCTGCCCGGTGGTGGACACCAACGTGCGCCGGGTGGTGGCCCGTGCCGTGCACGGCGCGGGCGACGCGGGCCCCGCCGGCGGCGGGCGGGACCTGGCCGACGTCGAGGCGCTGCTGCCGGAGGACGAGGCCACCGCGGCCCGGTTCTCCGCCGCGCTGATGGAACTCGGCCAGCTGGTCTGCACCGCCCGCTCGCCGCGCTGCGCCGCCTGCCCGGTGATCGGCGCCTGCGCCTGGCAACACGCCGGCCGCCCGGCCTACGACGGGCCGGCCAAGCCGGTGCAGCGCTACGCCGGCACCGACCGGTACGTGCGCGGCCTGCTGCTGGAGGTGCTGCGCGGCACCACCGAGCCGGTGCCCAAGACCCGGCTGGACGCGGTGTGGTCGGACGGCGGCCAGCGGGACCGCTGCCTGGACTCGCTGCTGGTCGACGGGCTGGTGGAGCAGACGGCCGACGGCCGGTTCGCCCTTCCCGGCGAGCACTGACCCGGCTGGCAGGATGACCGCGTGGCGCACGCACTGGACCTCTTCTTCGACGACGAGGCGGACGTGGCCGTGCGCGCGCTGTGGCGGCGGCTGGAGCGCGGCGGCGTGCCCAGCATGGCCGGCCGCACCCACCGGCCGCACGTGACCTTCGCCCGGGCCGGCTCGATTCCCCGCCCGGCCAGGGAGGCGCTGCGCCGCGACCTGTCCCTGCTCGCCCTGCCCAACCTCTGGCTCTCCACCCTGGCCACCTTCCCCACCACCGACAACGCCCTCTGGCTCGGCGCGGTGGTGGACACCGAGCTGCTGGCCGTGCACTCCGCGGTGCACGACGTGCTCGCCGGCCGGGTCCGCCAGCCATCGGCGTACCACCTGCCGGGGGCGTGGGTGCCGCACTGCCTGCTTACCCAGGGCGTCACGCCGGCCGAGCTGGCCACCGGGTTCGCCACGCTGCACCCGGTCCAGCCGATCCGCGCGGCCATCCGGCAGGTCGGCATCACCGACACCCGCACCGGCGAGATCGACGTGCTGCTCCCCTGACGGGCCACCCGTCCGGGCGTGCGCGGCTTGTCACACCGGCCGCGCACCCGGTAACAAAGCAGATCACACCCGTCGACGCCGGATGAGCGGCGCCTGCCCAGGGAGCCCGATGAACCCCACCAGCGCCTGGCGTTCCGTGCCGCTCGCCGTCGTGACGCTGGCCTGCGCAGCGCTCGTGACGTCCTCAGCGGTGATCCCGATGACCGCGCGGGCCGGGTCACCGGTCGCCGGTCGGGACGGCGCCGGCGACGACTACTACCCCACCGACGGCAACGGCGGCTACCTGGTGGCCGACTACCAGGTGGCGATCACCTACGACCCGGTCAGCCACCACCTGGCCGGCGACACCGTGGTCAGCGGGCGCACCACCCAGCGGCTCAACCGGTTCAACCTCGACCTGACCGGGTTGGACGTGCACGCGGTGACGGTGGACGGCCGGCCGGCGGCGTTCGCCCGCAGCGGCGACCACGAACTGGTGGTCACGCCGCCGCGCCCGCTGGAATCCGGCACGCCGGTGCGGGTGGAGGTGCGCTACGCCGGCATCCCGAAACAGATCCCCGCGCTGCTCGGCGTCGGCGGCTGGCAGATCTCCGCCGGCGGTGGCGCGTTCGCCGCCGGCGAGCCGCACTCGGCCACCTCCTGGTATCCGGCCAACGACACGCCGAGGAACAAGGCCACGTTCCACCTCTCCGCCACGGTGCCGGACGGCTGGTCGGTGGTGTCCAACGGCCGCGAGCAGGGCACCACCTCGTCGGGCGGGTGGACCACCTTCCGGTGGGCCGAGGACACCCCGATCGCCACCTACCTGACCACCGTGGCGATCGACCACTGGACGCTGGAACGGTCGCGGCTGGCCGACGGCACCCCGGTGGTCGACGCCTACGCGCCGGGCGCGGAGGACAAGCGCGAGCTGGAGACCAGGCTGCCGGAGATCCTGGACTTCCTGTCCAGCAAGTTCGGCCCGTATCCGCAGGACGCCGCCGGCGGGATCTTCCTGGCCGACCAGATCGGCTTCTCCCTGGAGACGCAGACCCGCCCCACCTACGCGCACTGGGCGAACCTGGCCACGATCGTGCACGAGAACACCCACCAGTGGTTCGGCGACTCGGTGTCCGTGGACGGTTGGCGGGACACCTGCCTCAACGAGTGCTTCGCCAGCTACGCGCAGTGGCTGTGGGCGGAGGTCAAGGACCACTGGGACCTGGACACCGCGTACCGCCAGTACATCGCCCGGACCCGGAACAACCCGTCGTTCTGGTCCGGCCGGCTGTACGACATGGGCCCGGGTCGGGAGTTCACCTCGGTCTACAGCAAGGGCATCCTGGCCATGCACGCGCTGCGCCGGCAGATCGGGGAGAGCGCCTTCGACGCCGTGCTGCGCGGCTGGCCGACGCTGCACCGGGGCGGCAACGCGTCCTGGCCGGAGTTCGAGGCGTTCCTGCAGCAGGTGTCGGGCCAGGACCTGCGCGGCTTCCTGCAGGCCTGGTTCCACGACGGCATGCTGCCGCCGGAGCAGTACCTCTACCCGGGCACGCTGCGCCAGTGAGTGCTTCCGCGCCACCGGCTCGTAGGCTGGAGTCATGGCGGTTGTGAAGATCAACGCGATCGAGGTTCCCGAGGGCGCGGGCGAGGAACTGGAGCGGCGGTTCGCCGAGCGGCACGGCGCGGTGGACAGCGCCCCCGGCTTCCTGGGCTTCGAGCTGCTCCGGCCGGTCAAGGGCGAGAACCGCTACTTCGTGTACACGCGCTGGGAGTCCGAGGAGGCGTTCCAGGCGTGGGCGAGCGGTCCGGCCAAGGAGGCGCACGCCGGCGAGCGGCAGAAGCCGGTCTCCACCGGCGCCAGTCTGCTCGAGTTCGAGGTGGTGCAGCGCAGCGAGCCCCGGTCGGGCTGACCCGCCCGTGGCGGAGATCGACGCGGCGCTGGACCGTGCCGCCGACCTGCTCGCCGGCGCCGACGCGCTGCTGGTCTGCGCCGGCGCCGGGATCGGCGTGGACTCCGGGCTGCCGGACTTCCGCGGCGACCACGGGTTCTGGCGCGCCTACCCGCCCTACGCCCGGCTCGGCCTGCGGTTCGTCGAGTTGGCCAACCCCGAGCACTTCGTCGCCGACCCGGAGCTGGCCTGGGGCTTCTACGGCCACCGGCTGCACCTGTACCGGCGCACCGAGCCGCACGCCGGGTTCGCGGTGCTACGCCGCTGGGGCGACCGGCTACCCGGCGGCATCCGCGTCTTCACGTCCAATGTGGACGGCCAGTTCCAGCGGGCCGGATTCGCCGCTGAACATGTCGCCGAGGTGCACGGCTCCATCCACCACCTGCAGTGCGTCGAGCCCTGCCAGGACGCCGTCTGGCCGGCGGACGGCACCGAGGTGGCGGTCGACCCGGACACCATGCGCGCGGCCGGGGACCTGCCGCGCTGCCCGCACTGCGGCGGCCTGGCCCGGCCGAACATCCTGATGTTCGGTGACGACGGCTGGCTGGGCTGGCGCAGCCAGGAGCGGCTGGACGGGCTGGCGCGGTGGCGGCGGGGGCTGCGCGACGCCCGGCTGGTGGTGGTCGAACTGGGCGCCGGCACCGCGGTCCCGACCGTGCGCCGCCAGGCCGAGCTGGCCAGCGTCGCCGGTGGCACGCTGATCCGGATCAACCCGCGCGAACCGGAGGTCCGGCACGGCCACGGCGTCTCCGTCCCGCTCGGCGCCCTCGACGGCCTCACCCGCCTCGACGCCCGGCTCACCTGATCCCACGCGGCGCGACGGCGGCTTCCCGCGGGCGTCCCGCGGGAAGCCGCCGCGTCCGGCCGCACCGCGGTCAGCGGTTCGCGCGGGCGGTACCGGCGAGCGCGGGGACGAACCGGCTGGCGTCGATCGTTCCCAGGCCACTGGCCAGGTCGTATCCCGGTGTCGCCGGGAAGCCGGTCACGCCGCCGAAGGTGTTGTCGCCGATCGTGACGTCCCGGATGCCGGCGCGTGCGCCGTCCCGCGCGAGCTGGTACAGCCGCGGGTTGAGCTGGCCGAGGTCATGGCCGGCGTACTGGTCGGCCAGGGCCGCGATGCCGGCGAGCAGCGGGCTGGCCTGGCTGGTGCCGCCGGAGAACACCCGCCACCCGACGTTCTTCGGGTCGTAGCTGGTGTAGAGCCAGGTGCCGTCCACCTCGGCCGCGTCGAGGCTGATGTCCGGGACGCCGCGCTGGCTGCCCACCACCGAGCTGACCCCGTCCTGGTAGGCCGGCCGTGCGAAGGACTGGGACCGCGCGCCGCCGCCGGCGCCCCGCCCGTCGTTCCACACGGTGTCCGGGCCGGTGCGGCGGCCGGCGTCGTCGAGGCTGAGGTGGGTGCCGCCGACGGCGGTGACCAGCGGGTCCGAGGCCGGCCACGACGTCGCCGACGAGTAGAGCGTGCCGCCCGGGCCGTGGTTGGTCGGCCCGGTGTCGTCGCTGGCGGCGAGCACGGACACGTTGTGCCTGGCGGCGTCGGTGAAGGCGTACCGCAGGTCGTTGATGTTCGGTAACTGCTGCTCCGCCTGGCCGAAGCTCTGCGTGATCACGTCGCCGATGCCCTGGTCGATCAGGGACTTCTCGGCGTCCATGGTCGTGGTCATCGGGCCGTCCGGGGTCTCCGCGATGACGATGTTCGCCCCGGGCGCCATGGCGTGGGCGTACTCGACGTCGATGGTGACCTCATGCGCGGCGCCGAGCATGTTCTGGTCGTTCGGGTCGAACGGTGGAATGTTGCCGAACTTGATTTCCCGAATCCTGGTATCCGGCAGACCGAACTGCTTGTCGAACATGTCGAGGTCGTGCTGGATCGTCGGCGACCCGTGCGAGATGACCACCACGATCGTCTTGCCGGTTCCGGTGATGCCCCGGTCGTACAACGGCGTGACGTTGTAGGCGCGCTGCAACTGGGTCGGCGAGTAGCACGAAATGTGGTACCGCTGTAAGCACTGGCTTGTCGTCAGCGGATGGTCGAACACGGTCGACGGTGGCGCGGTCGGCGTGCTCGACGGCGGGCTCGACGTGGTCGGTTTGGACCGAGCGGCCGAGGTGGTCGCCGTGGGGGTCGCCGACGCGTGGATCGCACCGGCGACGGAGATGACGGTCAGGATGACGGCGCTGGCTGCCGCGCCGCGAGCGAGGCCTGTGCGGCGGCGCGGTCCGCGTGTGGTGTGCGGCATGCGAACTCCTTCAGAAATGGGGACCTTCTGCGTGTTCGCCGCGTCCGCGCGGACTCGTCTCGGCCACGCGGACGAACGACAGAGAGTGTCGTTTGGTCCCAAACTAGATACCGCACCCGCGCTGCCGCAAGGCTCGCCGCCTACCCGAGCCGCGCCTTCATCGGATTCACAGGATTCTCGAGCCGCACGTCAGGCGAACTCACGGCTTGGGTAGGGAGAACCGGGCGAGGAGGGCGCGGTGATCGCTGCCCGGGACGTCGAACACCTGGACCTCGTCCACCGGGCAGCGCCGGTCAACCAGCACGTGGTCGATGGTCACCGGCGGCCAGCGGCGGCCGTTGGCCGGCCAGGTGGGCAGCAGACCGGCGCCCGCCTGGTCCGCGGCGTCCGCGTAGCCGAGGCCGAGCAGCCGGCGGAACGCGGCGTGGTCCACCGTGGCGTTGAAGTCGCCGGCGAGCACTCGCACCGTGCCCTCCGGGTTCGGCTCGGGCAGCCCGGCCAGCTCTCGCCGCCAGGCGTCCGCGCCGCCCGGGCCGAACGGCCAGGTCGGGTGGGCGGCGAGCAGCTCGACCCGTTCCCCCGTGGGCAGGATGAGCAGCGCGCCCGGCTGCTGCGCCCCGGACGGACCGGCCAGCGAGCGTGGCTGTAACGGGTAGCGCGCCGCCAGCCCGGAGCCGGTGGACGTGGGCCCCGGGCGGAACTCGCGGTACGGGAGCTCCGCGCCGAGCCCGGCGCGGTCCAGCGCGGCCACCGCCTCCGGCGTCAGCTCCTGCAGGCTGAGTACGTCGACCCGGTGCTCGCGGACCAGGTTGACCACGGTGGCGGCGTCACCACGGCCGACATAGAGGTTCGCGGTGAGCACCCGCAGTTCGGTGCCGGTGCCGTACGGCCGGGACCTGCCGAACGCCCTGGGCGCCACCGCGGCGGCCAGCAGCACGGCGACCAGCAACACCAGGCCGCCCGTCGCCCACCGGCGCAGCGACAACGCGACCAAGCCGAGCACCGTGCCGCCCGCGACCACATACGGGGTGAGCGCGAGCGCGGCCACGGTGTACCGGTTGCCGTCGATCCCGGCGAGCCGCAGCAGCGCCGCCCCGAGGAAAGCCATGGCGAGCAGCGTGACCAGCACGGACGCACCGTAGCCGCCGGGAGGCCGGGGGCGGCCGGCGTGGCGCTCCCGATGCGGCGCCACCGAGGTCTGCGTCATCCCTGCCCCCTCCCCCTTCCTCCCCACGGACGCGCAAGGGCGGGCCCCGGTTTACCCGGGGCCCGCCCCTCGCGGTCGCTACCTTCGGCCTACTCCTGGTCGCCCTCGTTGGTCGTGCCCTCGCCGCCCGTGGAGGCGGTCAGGCCGACCGGCGGCGAGTCCGGCACGTGCAGCGGCTTCGGCTCGCCCCGGAACACGAAGCGGGCCCGGTCGTCGCTGCCATCGCCGTCCCAGCCCTCGACATCGGTGATGACGATCTGGCCAGGCTGCAGCTCGCCGAAGAGGATCTTCTCGGACAGCTGGTCCTCGATCTCCCGCTGGATCGTCCGGCGCAGCGGCCGGGCGCCCAGCACCGGGTCGAAGCCGCGCTTGGCGAGCAGCTTCTTGGCCAGCGGGGTCAGCTCGATGGACATGTCCTTGTTGCGGAGCTGGGTCTCCACCCGCGAGATCATCAGGTCCACCATGCGGACGATCTCGTCCTCGGTGAGCTGGTGGAACACGATGATGTCGTCGATACGGTTGAGGAACTCCGGCCGGAAGTGCTTCTTCAGCTCGTCGTTGACCTTCTGCTTCATCCGCTCGTAGTCGGACGAGGCGTCCTTGCCGGTGGAGAAGCCGAGGCCAACCGCCTTGGAGATGTCCGCGGTGCCCAGGTTGGAGGTGAAGATCACCACGGTGTTCTTGAAGTCCACCGTGCGGCCCTGGCCGTCGGTGAGGCGGCCGTCCTCCAGCACCTGGAGCAGCGTGTTGTACACCTCCTGGTGCGCCTTCTCGATCTCGTCGAACAGCACGACGGAGAACGGCTTGCGGCGCACCTTCTCGGTGAGCTGACCACCCTCCTCGTAGCCGACGTAGCCCGGGGGGGCACCGAACAGCCGCGAGGCGGTGTAGCGATCGTGGAACTCACCCATGTCGATCTGGATGAGCGCGTCGTCGTCGCCGAAGAGGAACTCCGCGAGCGCCTTGGACAGCTCGGTCTTCCCCACACCGGACGGGCCGGCGAAGATGAACGAGCCGGACGGGCGCTTCGGGTCCTTCAGACCGGCCCGGGTGCGGCGGATCGCCTGGGAGACGGCCTTGACGGCCTCCTCCTGGCCGATGATCCGCTTGTGCAGCTCCTGCTCCATGCGGAGCAGCCGGGTGGTCTCCTCCTCGGTGAGCTTGAACACCGGAATGCCGGTCCAGTGCGCCAGCACCTCGGCGATCTGCTCGTCGTCGACCTCGGCGACCACGTCGAGGTCGCCGTCCTTCCACTGCTTCTCCCGCTCCGCCTTCTGCGCCAGGAGTTGCTTCTCCTGGTCGCGCAGCTTGGCCGCGCGCTCGAAGTCCTGCGCGTCGATCGCGGACTCCTTCTCCCTGCGCACGTCGGCGATCTTCTCGTCGAACTCGCGCAGGTCCGGCGGCGCGGTCATCCGGCGGATCCGCATCCGGGCGCCGGCCTCGTCGATCAGGTCGATCGCCTTGTCCGGCAGGTACCGGTCGTTGATGTAGCGGTCGGCCAGCGTGGCGGCCGCCACCAGTGCGGAGTCGGTGATGGAGACCCGGTGGTGCGCCTCGTAGCGGTCGCGCAGCCCCTTGAGGATCTCGATGGTGTGCTCCAGGGACGGCTCGCCGACCTGGATGGGCTGGAACCGGCGCTCCAGGGCCGGGTCCTTCTCGACGTACTTGCGGTACTCCTCGAGCGTGGTGGCGCCGATGGTCTGCAGCTCACCACGGGCCAGCATCGGCTTGAGGATGCTCGCCGCGTCGATCGCGCCCTCCGCGGCACCCGCACCGACCAGCGTGTGGATCTCGTCGATGAACAGGATGATGTCGCCGCGGGTGCGGATCTCCTTGAGCACCTTCTTCAGCCGCTCTTCGAAGTCACCGCGGTAGCGGGAACCGGCCACCAGCGAGCCGAGGTCCAGGGTGTAGAGCTGCTTGTCCTTCAGCGTCTCCGGGACCTCGCCCTTGACGATGCGCTGGGCCAGCCCCTCGACGACGGCGGTCTTCCCGACGCCGGGCTCGCCGATCAGCACCGGGTTGTTCTTGGTACGGCGGGACAGCACCTGCATGACCCGCTCGATTTCCTTCTCCCGCCCGATGACCGGGTCGAGCTTGCCCTCCCGCGCGCTGGCGGTGAGGTTGCGCCCGAACTGGTCCAGCACCAGCGAGGAGGACGGCGTGCTCTCGCTGCGGCCGCCCGTCTCGGCGGGCTCCTTGCCCTGGTAGCCGGACAGGAGCTGGAGCACCTGTTGACGGACCCGGTTGAGGTCGGCACCCAGCTTGACGAGGACCTGGGCGGCGACGCCCTCACCCTCGCGGATCAGACCGAGCAGGATGTGCTCGGTGCCGATGTAGTTGTGCCCGAGCTGCAGCGCCTCGCGCAGCGACAGCTCCAGCACCTTCTTCGCCCGCGGCGTGAAGGGGATGTGCCCGCTCGGCGCCTGTTGACCCTGGCCGATGATCTCCTCGACCTGCTGGCGCACACCCTCCAGCGCGATTCCCAGCGACTCGAGCGCCTTGGCGGCGACACCCTCACCCTCGTGGATCAGACCGAGGAGGATGTGCTCGGTGCCGATGTAGTTGTGGTTGAGCATCCTGGCCTCTTCCTGAGCCAGGACGACCACCCGCCTCGCGCGGTCGGTGAACCTTTCGAACATTCGCACTCCCTGACAGCTGCGCCGGCGGCCCTCGGCTCGCCCGGACGTTCCGTGACGAGCGCGGCACCGTACGACCACTGTAGTCGCCGGAACCGTCTTACCCAGTTCCCGATCACAGCTCGTCGTCCTGCGGGACATCCTGACAAGCGGAACAACGCCCGATCCTGCCAGGCAGATTCCATTTGGCGGGTGCTGTCCGCCCAGCGCGAACATGCGACCCGTTCGGCGCAACGTGGCGTGAGTGCGCTCACGCCGCACGGGCCATCCTTGCACGGGCGCCGCCGAAACGGTAGCGGTAAGGTTAGGCAAACCTCACGAGGCCAGTCCGGTCCAGCCCCGCCGCCCAGCCGAGCATCCGAGGAGGCGCCGTGCGGCCGCGCACGACACCCCCGCACCCCGACGGTGCCAGCCACACCGCGACCGGAGAGGCATCCCCGCAGGTCAGTGCGGGTACAGCGGGGATCGAGGAGACCATCCGGAGGATCGGCGGGCGGCACGCGTACCTGCCGGTGAGCTACGGCAGCCCGATCACCGAGGCGGCCCGATGGCGGCACTGCGCGGCTCTGCTCGACACCGAGAGTGAGTTGCGCCACTGGCGGTCCCGGCTCGCCGAGTGGCTGCGCGCCAGCTACGGCGACGCCCCGGAGCGCACCGTCTCCGGCTACCTCATGTCCTGGTACCTGCTGGTCCCCGGCTACCTCGGCGCCCTGCTGTTCCACGCCGCCCGGCGGGTGCCTTCGCTGCGCCCGGAGGACGTCGCGTTCCGGCTGACCGACGACCGACCGCATCCTGACGGGATCGCGCTGCTCGCGCCCGGGTTCGCCTGCCTGCCGGACGACCCGGCCAGCGGCACCGCGGAAGCCACCACGGTGGCCGACGAGCACGCGCTGGCCGCGCTGCTGCGCGCCCGCTTCGCCGGGCACGCCGCCCGGTTCGTCGCCGCGTTCGCACCGACCACCCGGTTCGGCCGGCGCACCCTGTGGGCGGCCGCCACCGATGCGCTGGACATCGGCGTCTGGCTGGCCGGCCGGGTGTGCGGCGACGAGGGCGCCGGCGTGGCCGACGCCGCGCTGCTGCTTCCCGAGCGGCTGGCCCCGTTCACCTCGGGGTCCACCCTGCGCCGGCTGCCCGACGCGGCCGGGGAGCCGCAGTGGACGCGGCGCAGGGAAAGCTGCTGCTTCCATTTCGCGCTGCCCGGCGCGCCGGCCCCGTGCGCCACCTGCCCCCGGGTGACGCCCCGGAACTCCCGCTAGCCCGCACGACCGGCCCAGGAGGCAGCGGCAGCTCAGCGGGCAGCGGCCGGCTCAGGACGCGGCGGCGCGGCCGACCGGGACGACCAGCGGGGTGCCGGTGACCGGGTCAGGCACCACCCTGGTGTCCAGGTCGAACACGGTGCGCACCAGGTCCTCGGTGAGCACGTCGGCCGGGGCGCCGTGCGCGACGATCCGGCCGTCCCGCATGGCGACAAGCCGGCCGGCGTAGCGGGCGGCCAGGTTCAGGTCGTGCAGCACCATGACCACCGTGCGGCCGGCGTCCGCGTGCAGCCGCGCGACCAGGTCGAGCACGTCGATCTGGTGGGCCAGATCCAGGTGCGTGGTGGGCTCGTCGAGCAGCAGCAGGTCGGTGCCCTGGGCCAGCGCCATGGAGATCCATGCCCGCTGCCGCTGGCCGCCGGAAAGCTCGTCCAGGTCCCGCTCGGCCAGTTCCAGCATCCCGGTCAGCCGCAGCGCCTCGGCCACCGCCGCCTCGTCGTCCGACGACCACTGCCGGTACCACCGCTGGTGCGGGTGCCGGCCGCGGGCCACCAGGTCGACCACGGTCAGCCCCTCCGGCGCCTGCGGCGTCTGCGGCAGCACGCCCAGTACCCGGGCCACCTCTCGGGTGGGCAGCCGGTCGATCCGCCTGCCGTCCAGCAGGACGGCGCCGCCGCGCGGGGCGAGCAGCCGGCCCAGTGCGCGCAGCAGGGTGGACTTGCCGCAGCCGTTCGGGCCGATCACCGCGGTCACCGTGCCATCGAGCACGTCCAGGTCCAGCCCCTCGACCACGACCCGGTCGCCGTAGGCCAGGCGCAGGTCGGTGGCGCGCAGCCGGACGGTGCCGGCTTCCGGTGGGGAGACGGGTTCCACGGGGATCATGCTCGTGCCCTCCGAGCCAGCAGGTACATCAGGTACGGGGCGCCGAGCGCGGCGGTCACCACGCCGACCGGCAGTTCCACCGGGAACGCGGTGCGGGCCAGCACGTCCGCGCCGATGGTCAGCGCGGCACCGAACACCGCGGAGGCGAGGAGCGGCGGCTGGGCGAGCCCGGCCAGGCGCATCGCGACCTGCGGCACGGCCAGCGCGACGAAGGTGACCGGGCCGGCCGCCGCGGTGGCCACGCTGGCCAGCAGCACCGCGGCCAGCACCAGCGCCGCCCTGGCCGGCCCGGCGCGCACGCCCAGCCCTCCGACGGTGTCGTCGTCCAGTTGCAGCGCACCGAGCACCGCCACGCCGAGCAGGCTGGCCGGCAGCAGCACGCCCAGGGCGGCGGCGACCGGCAGCAGGTCGGTCCAGCCCCGGCCGTTCAGGCTGCCGGTGATCCACGCCATCGCGCGGCTGGCTTCGGTCACGTTGCCGACGGTGAGCAGCCAGTAGGTCAGGTTGGCCAGCGCGGTGGACACCGCGACGCCGACCAGGACCAGCCGGTAGCCCTCCAGGCCGCGCCGCCAGGCAAGCAGGTGCACCGCGAAGCCGGCCAGCGTCCCGCCGCCCAGCGCGGCGACCGGCAGGCCGACGGTGGACGCCAGCCCGCTGATACCGCCGTAGCTGCCGGCGACCGCGATCACGGCAACCGCGCCCGCCCCGGCACCCCAGGTGACGCCGAGGATGTCCGGGCTGGCCAGCGGGTTGCGGGCGACCGCCTGGACGATCGCACCGGAGACCCCCAGCGCGGCGCCGACCAGCGCGCCGGTCAGCGTCCGGGGCAGCCGCAGCTCCAGCACGATGTAGCGCTGCGCGTGGCTGCCGCCGCCGGCGAGCACCCGCAGCACGTCCGGCACGCCGATCGGGAAGTCGCCCAGCCCGACGTTGACCGCGACCAGCAGCACCAGCGCGGCCAGTCCGGTCAGGCACACCACGACCAGCCGGGGCCGCAGCACCCAGGACGCCGGTCCCAGCCGCACGCCCCGCCGGCCGGGCACCCGAGTGCCCACAGTGTCCACAGTGGACGTCACAGTCGGGCCAACCTCCTTCGCCGCACCAGCATCACCAGGAACGGCGCGCCGACCAGGGCAAGCATGATCCCGACCTCCAGCTCGCCGGGCCGGGCCACCACCCGGCCCAGCACGTCGGCGACCAGCAGCAGCACCGCGCCGAGCAGCGCCGAGTACGGCAGCACCCACCGGTAGTCCGCGCCGCAGATCGCCCGCGCGGCGTGCGGCACGACCAGGCCGACGAAGGCCAGCGGCCCGCACGCGGCGACGCTCGCCCCGGTCAGCACGGTCACGGCGAGCACGCCGAGCAGCCGCACCAGCCCGATCCGCTGGCCCAGCGCGCGGGCCACGTCCTCGCCGAGGGCCAGCGCGTTCAGCCCCGGAGCGTTGGCCGCGGCGAGCAGCAGGCCGGCCGCGAGGAACGGCGCCACCCGGCCGGCCACGCCCGGATCCCGGCCGATCAGCGAACCGATCTGCCAGAACCGGTAGGCGTCCAGGCTGCGCGCGTCGAGCAGCACCACCGCGGTGGTCAGCGCGTGTAACAGCGCGGTGACCGCGGCCCCGGCCAGCGCGAGCGTCACCGGGGTGGCCCCGCCGCGTGCGCCGCTGCCCAGCAGGAACACCCCGACGCTGGCCAGCAGCGCCCCGGCGAAGCCGAACCACACGTAGCCGGAGAGGTTGGTCACGCCCAGCGCGGACACCGCGAGCACCACGGCGAAGGCGGCTCCCGCGGTGACCCCGAGCAGCCCGGGGTCGGCCAGCGGGTTACGGGTGTGGCCCTGCATCAGCGCACCGGCGACGCCGAGCGCGGCGCCGGCGGCCAGGCCCAGCGCGGTGCGCGGCAGCCGCAGTGCGCGGACGGTGAGGTCGTCCACCGTGCCGGTGGGCGCCACCAGCGCGTGCCACACCGCGGCTGGCGGCACGGCCCTGGCGCCGACCGCGACGCTGGCCAGGCAGGCGGCCAGCAGCACGAGCAGCAGCGCGGCCAGGCCGACCAGCCGGCGACGGCGGCGGGCGGCGAGCGGGCCGGAGCCCACCGGCGGCGCGGCGTCCGGCCCGGCGGGCCGCGCCACGCTCCGCGTCACCTTTCGCCGTCCGCGGTGGCCGGGTGCCGGTGGCCACGCCATGGGCCGCGGCTCGAGCCGATCATCGAAACCCCCTGCCGTTCGGTCGCTCGATCAGGTTAGGGTCCCCTCGCAAGAGTGAGGCAAGCCTAACCAAACATGTAGGAGCCTTGATGAGAAGGTCGCCGCGCACGTGGTTCCCGCGCCGTGCCGCCGTCGCCGTCACCGTCGTGGCCGCCACGCTCGGCGTCGCCGGCTGTGGTGCGTCCGCCAACTCGCCGGGGGCGGCCGGCCCGAGCGGGCAGTCCGGGTTCCCGCGCACCGTGGCGCACGCGATGGGGCAGACCACGATCGACCGCGCGCCGCAGCGGGTGGCCGCGCTGGACACCAGCTTCGTGGACGCCGCCATCGCGCTGCACACCCCGGTCGTCGCGTACACCCGCTACCCCGGGTTGGGCGACCGGCTGCCCGGCTACCTCGGCGCGGACGCGGCGACCTACGCCGGGGACGCGAAGCCGGTCGGCGACCTGGCCAGCCCGAGCATCGAGCAGATCGCCGCGCGGAACCCGGACCTGATCGTCTCCGCCAAGGTCCGGCACCAGCAGATCTACGGCAAGCTCTCCGGCATCGCGCCGACCGTGTTCACCGACACCACCGGAGCCACCTGGAAGGACAACATCCGGCTGCTGGCCAGGGCGCTGGGCAAGGAGCGACTGGCGGAGCAGCAGATCACCGCGTACCAGGACCGGGCGCGCCGGATCGGTGACGAGATCCGCGCCAGGGAGGGCCGCAATCCCACCGTGTCGATCGTGCGGTTCGTCGGCGGGGAGCAGACCGTGCGGCTGTACACGCCGAACTCGTTCCCCGGCATCGTGCTCGCCGACACCGGGCTGGCCCGCCCGACCGGCCAGCCGACCGGGCCGCAGATCTCGGTGAACCTCTCCCAGGAGCAGATCACCAGCCTGGACGCGGACCGGGTGTTCGTGGCCAGCTACGCGGACGGCAGGGGCGAGTCGGCGGCGGTGAAGCAGCGGTTCCAGGTCAACCCGCTGTGGGGACAGCTTCGGGGCCAGGTGACCGACGTGGACGACACCACGTGGATCAGTTCGGTGAGCCTGCCGGGCGCCAACGCGATGCTGGACGACCTGGCCAGGGCGTTCGGCGTGGATCCGGCCCGCACCGGCTGACCGGGGCGCGATCGCGGTACCGGACCATGGCCGGCGGGTGCGCCTCGACGCGCCCGGGGCGCACCCGCCGCCGGTCGGGTGCTCAGTGCTGCTTGTGGTAGGCCTGCAGCACGTCCGCCGGGATGCGGCCGCGGTCGGAGACCTGCATGCCCTGCTTGCGGGCCCACTCCCGGATGGCCTGGTTCTGTTCCCTGTCGGCCGCGGCGGTGCGGGCCGGCTTGGCCCCGCTGGGACGCGCGCCCTGAGCCCGCTTCCGGCCGCCCGCCCGCCGCGCGCTCGCCACGAATTTGGCGAGCGAGTCACGCAGCTTGGCGGCATTGGACGAGGACAGGTCAATCTGGTACGAAACGCCGTCCAGACCGAACTCGACGGTCTCCTCGGCCTCGGAGCCGTCGAGATCGTCGAGAAGGGTCACGGTGACCTTCTGCGCCATTGCGATTCCTCCCCGGACACCGGTGCGCGGCGCGGAATCCCGAGTCCGCACCCAAACGAATACCTTCTCCGTTTCAGGTTAGCGCACCTAACCGCCGCCCGCTGAGCGTTTGTTCATTCCGGACGAACGAGTGGGAAGAGGATCGTCTCCCGGATACCGAGACCCGTGAGTGCCATCAGCAGGCGGTCGATGCCCATTCCCACGCCACCGGTGGGCGGCATTCCGTACTCCAGAGCTCGGAGAAAGTCCTCGTCGAGCCGCATGGCCTCTTCGTCGCCCGCGGCGGCCATCCTGGCCTGCTCCTCCAGCCGCTGCCGCTGCACGATGGGGTCGACCAGCTCGGAGTATCCGGTGGCCAGCTCGAAACCGCGCACGTAGAGGTCCCACTTTTCGGCAAGGCCCGGGTCGTCCCGGTGCGGCCGGGTGAGCGGCGCGGTCTCGGCGGGAAAGTCGCGCACGAAGGTGGGCGCGTACAGGTGGTCGCCGACCAGGTGTTCCCACAGCTCCTCGACCAGCTTGCCGTGGCCGAGCTTGGGATCCAGCTCCATGCCGCGCGCGTCGGCGTGCTTGCGCAGCAGGTCGACCGAGGTGCGCGGGGTGATCTCCTCGCCGAGCGCCTCGGACAGCGAGCCGTACATGGTCAGCGACGTCCATTCGCCGGCGAGGTCGTACTCGGTGCCGTCGGCCAGGGTGACCCGCAGTGTCCCGCACGCCGCCATCGCGGCCTCCTGGATCAGCTCCCTGGTCAGTACGGCCATCGAGTCGTATGTGCCGTACGCCTGATAGAACTCAAGCATCCCGAACTCGGGCGAGTGCGAGGAGTCGCTGCCCTCGTTACGGAAGTTCCGGTTGATCTCGAAGACCTTCTCGATGCCGCCGACCACGCATCGCTTGAGATACAGCTCCGGCGCGATGCGCAGGTACAGGTCGATGTCGAAGGCGTTGGAGTGGGTGACGAACGGTCGGGCCGCCGCGCCGCCGTGCAGCGTCTGCAGCATCGGCGTCTCGACCTCGAGAAATCCGCGACGGTGGAACGAATCGCGCAGCGAGCGCACCACGGCCGCCCGGGTCCGCACGGTGTCCCTGGCCTGGGGCCGCTGGATGAGGTCGACATAGCGCTGCCGGATCCGGGTTTCCTCGGCGAGCTGCTTGTGCGCCACCGGCAGCGGCCGCACCGCCTTCGCCGCCATCCGCCACTCGTCGGCCAGGACGGACAGCTCCCCCCGGCGGGAGGTGATCACCTCGCCGTGCACGAACACGTGGTCGCCCAGGTCGACGTCGGCCTTCCAGGCAGCCAGCGCGTCCTCGCCGACCTTGTTCAGGCTGAGCATGGCCTGCAGCTCGGTGCCGTCCCCCTCGCGCAGCGTGGCGAAGCACAGCTTGCCGGTGTTGCGCAGGAACATGACCCGGCCAGTCACCCCGACCACCTCGCCGGTGGCGGTGTCCGGCGGCAGGTCCGGGAAGCGCAGCCGGATCTCGGCCAGCGAGTGGGTGCGGGGCAGCTCGACGGGATACGGCTCGGTGCCCTGCGCCACCAGCCGGGCCCGCTTCTCCCGGCGCACCCGCATCTGCTCGGGCAGGTCGTCGCTGGTGGCGGGCTGGCGCTGGGGGTCTTCGGTCACGGGTTGCAAGGGTAGGCGACGCGGCTTTCCGCCCGCCGCCGAGTTCCGGTCATGTGGTGTTGCGCTCGAAGACCAGCCGCAGTCCGAGCAGGGTGAGGTCGGGCACGTGGTGCTGGATCGTGGTGGACTCCGCCACCACCAGCGGCGCCAGGCCGCCGGTGGCCAGCACGGTGACCGGGCCGGCGTCGGCCTGCTCCAGCTCGCAGGTGATCCGCCGGACCAGCCCGTCCACCTGGCCGGCGAACCCGTAGAGCAGCCCGGACTGCAGGCACTCCACGGTATTCTTGCCGATCACCGAGCGCGGCCGGACCAGTTGCACCTTGACCAGTTGGGCGGCGCGGGCGGCCAGCGCGTCCACCGAGATCTCGATGCCCGGGGCGAACGCGCCGCCGAGGAACTCGCCCTTCGCCGACATCACGTCGATGTTGGTGGACGTGCCGAAGTCGACCACCACGCACGCGGTGTTGAACAGGTGGTGCGCGGCCAGCGTGTTCACCACCCGGTCCGCGCCCACCTCCTTGGGGTTGTCCACCAGCAGCGGCACCCCGGTGCGCACCCCGGGTTCCACGATGACCCGCGGCACCGCGTCCCAGTACCGGCCGAGCATCACCTTCATCTCGCGCAGCACCGCGGGCACCGTGGACAGCGCGGAGATCCCGGTGATCTTCTCCGCGTACTCGCCGAGCAGGCCGCGCACGGTGAGCGCCATCTCGTCGGCCGTCATCCTGGGATCGGTGCGCATGCGCCAGTCGCGTAGCAGGTGCGCGCCCTCGCCCCGGCCCGAGTACATGCCGAGCACGATGTTGGTGTTGCCGACGTCGATCGCCAGGAGCATTAGCTGTCCGCCTGGAGCAGGGCGTCCAGCCGGGCGGCGTCCTCGGTCTCGGAGGCCGGCGGCTCGGCGGCAACCGCCCCGGTCATCAGCCCGGAGCCCTCCGGGGCGTGCGCCGGATCGGTGCCCTGGTGCGCCACCCGGTTCTCCGCGTCCACGAACACGATCTTCGGCTGGTAGTCGCGGGCCTCGGCGTCGTCCATCACGCCGTAGGAGATGATGATCACCAGGTCACCCGGCTTGACCAGGTGCGCGGCCGCTCCGTTGATGCCGAGCACCCCGCTGCCGGGTTCGCCGGTGATGACGTAGGTCTCCAGCCGCGCACCGTTGGTCACGTCCACGATCGCCACCTGCTCGCCGGGCAGCAGGTCGGCGGCGGCCATCAGCTCCTCGTCGATCGTCACCGAGCCGACGTAGTGCAGGTTGGCCTGGGTCACCGTGGCTCTGTGGATCTTGGACTTGAGCATGGTCCGAAGCATGGTGATCTCCCTCTACCGATCCGTGAGCGATCCGGTGTCGGCGGTGTGGTCGGCAGCGCCCAGCAGCACCGGGGCGTTGTCGATCAGCCGGGTGGCGCCGACCCTGGCGGCGACCAGCAGCCGGGCCGGGCCGCGCTCGGGTGCCGGTCCGAGCGCGGGGTCACGCAGCTCGAGATAGTCCACCCGCACCTCGGGGCGGGTGGCGAGGACCTCTTCCGCGGCGGCGCGCACCGCGTCCGGTCCGCCCGGACCGGCGTGCACCCCGGCGGTGAGCGCGGCGGACAGCGCGAGCGCCGACTCCCGGTCGGCCTCGCTGAGGTAGGCGTTGCGGGAGGACAGCGCCAGCCCGCCGGTCTCCCGCACGGTGGGCACCCCGACTACGGAGACGTCCATGTTCAGGTCCCGCACCATCCGCTTGACCAGCACGAGCTGCTGGTAGTCCTTCTCCCCGAAGAAGGCGTAGTCCGGCCGCACGATGTTGAACAGCTTGGCGACCACGGTGAGCACACCGGCGAAGTGACCGGGCCGGCTGGCGCCCTCCAGTTCCTCGCCCAGCGGTCCGGGCTGCACGGTGACCTGCGCGGCCTCCGGGTAGAGGTCCTCGGCCCCGGGCGCGAACACCAGCTCGACCCGCTCCTCCCGGCAGGCGTCCACATCGGAGTCGAACGGCCTGGGGTAGCGCTCGAAGTCCTCGTTCGGCCCGAACTGCAACGGGTTCACGAAGATGGACACCACCACGGTGGTGCCGGGAATCCGCCGGGCGCGGCGGATCAGCTCGCGGTGCCCGTCGTGCAGCGCGCCCATGGTGGGCACCAGGGCCACCTTCCGGCCGGTGGCCCGCAGCGCCCTGGTCACCTTGGCAAGCTCCGCCGGCTCCCGGTACACGTGCAGCTCACCGGGCTGGAACGCGGGCTTCGCGCGCGTGGTCATCAAGCCTCCTCCGGGGCGAGGACGGCGCGGACGTCGGCGGCGGCGTCCGCGCGCAGCAGGCCGGCGCGGCTGGCGCGGTCGACGGTGCGCCGGGCCATGGCGACGTAGGCGGGCAGGACATCCGGCGCGCGTCGCCGGAGCACGTCCAGGTGGGCACGCACGGTCCCGGTGTCGCCGCGGGCGACCGGCCCGGTCAGCCCGCGGTCCCCGTGCCGCAGCGCGTTGTCCAGCGCCGCGGACAGCAGCGGGCCGAGCATCCGCTCGGCCGGCTCTATGCCGGCGCCGCGCAGCAGGTCGGCGCACTCGGCGACCAGGGTGACCAGATGGTTGGCGCCGTGCGCGAGCGCGGCGTGGTAGAGCGGCCGCGCCGCCTCCGGCACCCGCACCGGCTCGGCGCCCATCTCCACCACCAGCGCCTCGCCCACGTGCCAGCCGGCCTCGTCGCCCTCGGCCGCGGTGATCCCCACCGAGCAGGCGGCGATCCGCTCCAGGTCCTCACCGCGGCCGGTGAAGGTCATCACCGGGTGCAGCGCCAGCGGCAGCGCGCCGAGCGAGGCGGCCGGTTCGAGGACGTCCACGCCGTGTGCGCCGGAGGTGTGCACCACGATCTGGCCGGCGCGCAGCGAGCCGGTGGCCACCAGCCCGCGGACCAGGCCGGCGAGCGCGTCGTCGGGAACGGCGAGCAGCACCAGATCGGCGCGCGTGGCCACCGCGGGCGGGTCGAGCAGGGGGACGTCCGGCAGCAGTTCCTCGGCGCGCCGCACGGACGCCGTGGACACGCCGGAGGTGGCGACGACGACGTGTCCGCTGCGGGCCAGCGCCGCGCCGAGCACCGCTCCCACCCTGCCGGCCGAGATCACCCCGACCGCGAGCCGGGCCGGCCGCGGGGCACCATCGGGCCTGGTCACGGGGTTGTTCCCGGGGCGTTCATGCGTGTCGCTCCTTCGCGTTCCAGTCCCGCACCGGCGCGGGTACCGGACGACGGCGCGAGAGTAGCCCGCGGCGAAAGAGGCCGTGACGCGCGGGTGACGAGCTTCACCTGGGTGGCCGGCGTGGTGCTCGCCTCACGGGTGTGCATCCGGCGATTCCCCTGCCGGGGGAGCCGGGTCCGGCACCGCGGCGCGGGCCGCGCGCAGCGCCCGCACCAGTTCGCGGAGCCGCACGTCGGCCTCCGGGCCGGCGGTGCCGCGCTGCACGGCATGGCAGAGGAAGGCGAGTTCGGTGGCGGCGACCTGGTAGGCGGCGATGGCCCGGGCCGCGGTGTCCCCGGCCTCCCGGCGTACCGAGCCGCGCCAGCCGCGCCGCGCGGGCAGGCTGCCCAGCCGGGCGACCTCGTCCGCGGTGACCCAGCCGGCGCGCACCATGCCGGGCAACTGGGCGAGCAGGACCCGCTGCTCCCGGCGCCGCTGCCAGACCACAAGGGTCACCACTCCGGCGAAGATCGGCACCATGACCAGGAAGTAGACGTCGATGAAGGTGTGCCCGTTGCCGAAGGTCGCCGTGCCGTTCCACAGCGAGTGCAGCAGCACCGCGCCCAGGTAGCCGGCGAGCACGGCGAGGATCCGGCCGGACCGGGACCTGGCCCGGGCGGCCACGCCCACGCCGATCCCGGTCATCGTCGTGAACAGCGGGTGGGCGAACGGGGCGAGCACCGCGCGCAGAATGAACACCGCGACCACGCCGCGGCTGGCGCCGCCGAAGCCGCCCTCGGCGAAGGCCCGCCCGAAGTAGTAGATGTTCTCGGTGAACGCGAAGCCGGCGGCGGTGACTCCGGCGTAGACGATGCCGTCGACTAAACCGTCGAACTCCCGCCGCCGCCAGGCCAGCATGCCGATCAGGAACAGCCCCTTGGCCGCCTCCTCGACCGGCGGCGCGGTGTACACGGCGGCCAGCGTGTCCCCGTGACCGCGGCCGAGCACCAGGTCGCCGAGCACCTCGGCGGTGCTGTTGATGCCCAGCGCGCAGATCGTCGCGCCGCAGGCGCCCCAGGCGAAGGCGAGCAGCAGCAGCCGGGCCGGCTCCGGCTCCCAGCGGTCCACCCAGAGGAACGCGCCGACCACGATGGTCACCGGGAGCAGCGCCGCGGCCGCGCCGACCAGCACAGCCACCGCGCCGACCTTCGCCGTGCCCACGCCGACCAGCGCCAGCCCGCACAGGCCCAGCGCGGACAGGCCGAGAACGGGCAGCAACACGGCCCGGTGACGATCGCCCCGTTCGGTGCGCGAAGACGTCGGAGTTGCGGCTTCGGTCACGCTACGAACCCTAGATGCCGCGCTGTGTCGCAACCCGTCACACGGCAGGGAACCACCCAAGCCAACTACCGTGATGACGCAGCGTGAGGGTTGTTCGGAGCCGGCCCAGCCGACGCGGCCAGCGAGGTTGCCCAGGACCGGTCCAGCGACCACGGGCCGCCAGGCCCGTGCGAGCGGCCGATGTGGTGACACGGCACTGGCGTCGCCGAACAACGCGAACTCCTGAGCAACACCGTGTTCGCCGCCGCGGGCGGCGCGGCCGAGACCGCCGCGTAGCGTGTCGGGCGTGCCGCGATGTCGGGAGTGGACGGACGCCTGGTTCGACGCGCTGTACGGGCCGGGCGGCTTCTTCGCCCGCGGCGAGCGCCCCGCCGGGCACTTCCGCACCGCACCGCTGGTCGGGCCGGAGCTGGCCGAGGCGCTGCTCGAACTGCTGCGCCGGGTGGACACCGCGCTGGGCCACCCGGCCACGCTCGACTTCGTGGACGTGGGCGCGGGCGGTGGTGAGCTGGCCGGCACGGTGCGCGCGCTGGCCACCGGCGAGCTGGGCCGGCGGCTGCGGGTCTCCGCCGTCGACCTGGCCCCGCCGCCGGACACGGCGCCCGGCGTGCGGTGGCTGGCCGAACCACCGGAACGGGTGGCCGGGCTGCTGGTCGGCCACGAATGGCTGGACGCGGTGCCCTGCCCGGTGGTCACCCGGTGCGGGCCGCGGTGGCACCGGGTGCTGGTCAACCCGTCCGGCGCGGAGGCGGTGGGTGATCCGGTGGACTCCGGCGCGGCGACCTGGCTGCGCCGCTGGTGGCCGCGGACCGCCGAGGGGGAGCGGGCCGAGGCGGGCATCACCAGGGACGCGGCCTGGGCCGGCGCGGTGGCGGCCGTGCGGGCCGGTGCGGCGCTGGCCGTCGACTACGGCCACCTGCTCGCCGACCGGGCGGCCGGCCGCTACCCGGCGGGCACGCTCACCGGCTACCGGCACGGCCGGCAGCTGCCGCCGGTGCCGGACGGGAGCCGCGACCTCACCGCGCACGTGGCGCTGGACGCCTGCGCGGCGGCCGCCGAGGCCACCGGCACGGTCACCGGCACCGTCCTGGTGGCGCAGCGGGACGCGCTGGCCGCCCTTGGGCTGACCGCCGACACCCCGGCCGCCGGGCTGGCCGGCGCCGATCCGATGGCCTGGCTGGACGCCTCCTGGCGGGCCGGCCGCGTCGCCGAGTTGCGCGCCCCCGGTGGCCTCGGCGCCTTCGGCTGGCTGCTGCAGACCACCGGCGGTGTCCCGGTGGCCGACCTGCTCCCGCCGCTCCCGCCGTGGCGGCCCTGACCTGCCGTGCGAGCATGACGGTGTGTCGCAGGAGATCACCGTGGGCGTCGGCGCCGGCGCCGCCCACCTGGGCGTGGACCGGGTGGTCGACCTCGGCCCGCTGCACCCCTCCGCGCACGGCGCGTACCGGTTGCGGCTGACCGTCCGCGGCGATCCCGGGAACCCGGAGGTGGTCTCGGCCCAGCCGCTGGTCGGCCACCTGCACCGGGGCGCGGAGAAGCTCTTCGAGGTGCGTGACTACCGCCAGGTGCTCACCCTGGCCAACCGGCACGACTGGCTGGCCGCGTTCGGCAACGAGATGACCGTCGCGCTCGCCGTGGAACGCATGAACGGGATGGAGGTGCCACCGCGCGCGCAGTGGCTGCGCGTGCTGCTCTGCGAGTTGAACCGCGTGCTCGCCCACCTGGTCTTCCTCGCCCCGCTCACCCGCTCCCCGGACGGGCGGCCCACCGAGGGCACCGCGGCCGCGCAGCGCGGCCGGGAGACGGTGCAGGCGGTCATGGAGGAGGCGTCCGGCGGGCGGATCCACTTCATGGCCAACCGCATCGGCGGGCTGCGCGAGGACGTGCCCGCCGGGTGGACCGGCCGGGTCGCCGATGCGCTGTCCACTGTAGACAAGCTGATGGGCGCGGTCCGCGCGGCCACCGTGGCGGACGACGGTTTCGTCGCGCGGCACGCGGGCATCGGCGTGCTGGACCGCGCCGCCGCGCTCGCGCTCGGGGTGACCGGGCCGGCCGGTCGCGCCTCCGGAGTGGACGTCGACCTGCGGCGCGACGACCCGCTGCCGCCCTACCGCGACCTGCCGGTCAGCCCGGTGGTGCGGGCCGAGGGCGACACGCTCGCCCGGGTGCGCTGCCTGGTCGACGAGGTCGAGCAGTCGCTGCGGCTGGCCGCGGAATGCCTGGACCGCCTGCCGGCCGGGCCGGTGAACGTGCGGCTGCCCAAGGCGGTCAAGGCACCGGAGGGATCGGTGTACGTGTGGACCGAGGCGCCGCTGGGCATCGCCGGCGTGCACCTGGTGTCGCGCGCGGAGAAGACGCCGTGGCGGCTGAAGCTGCGCACCCCGTCGTTCAACAACGTGCAGGCGCTGTCCGCGCTGCTGCCGGGCACCCGGGTGGCCGACCTGCCCGTGGTGCTCGGCTCGTTCGCCGTGGTCGTCGGCGACATCGACAAGTAGCCCGGGCGCGGGCTACTCCGCGCGGCGGCGGTGCCGGCGCGGGGTGGTCGCGCCGTACGCGGCCAGCAACTCGGTGACCGACGTGCCCTCGCTGTGCGCCCCGCCGCCACCATTGCGCTGCGCCCGCCTCGGCTCGGAGGCGGCCGCCGGCTCCGGTGCGGTCGGCGGGCGCGGGCTCGGGTCGTCGCCGGTCCGGCCGCCGGGCGAGCCGTAGCCGGAACCATCGTCGTCGGCGCGACGTCGGCGGCCACCGGGGGGCGGCGAGGTCGGCGGGGTGGCCCGCAGGCCGGTGGTTTCCCGGTCGACGCCGTGCCGGCCCGGTTCCGCGCCGCGGGGCGCGGCGGCCGGTGGCCGCGCCGCGGGGGACTCGGAGGCCCCCTGCTCGCGCCGGGGCAGCGGGGCCTCGCGGCGCGCCGTCCCGTCGGCGGCGGCCGCGGCCGGGCGCGGCTCCACCAGTTCCTGCGGCATCTGCTGGTCCGAGCGGAGCGGCCGGGCCGGGATCGACTTGCCCACGCGCACCGGGCCGACGAAGGTGGTCGGCTCGTTCGTGACGAAGGTCTGCTCGTTCGGCGTCGGCGGCGGCACCGGTTCGCGCCCGTTCGGTGGCGGGGTCAGCCCGCCGGAGAAACTCTCCTGGCGCGGCTCGCTCGTCGGCCAGCCCGGCGTGCCGCGCCCCGGCTGCGGCGGGTCGTAGGGGACGCCACGCAGGCCACCGCCCACCTGCGGGCGGCGCGCCGCGGCCACGGGCTGCTGGCGCGGTGGCGTCCTGGCCGGCTCGCGGCGGGGCGGTTCGGGCCGGCCGGGCTCCGGCCGCGCGGGTTCGCGGCGGGTCGGGTCGACCCGGGGCTGCTGCTCCTTGGGCCGGCTGGGCTCGGTGGGAAAGCGGTCGGCGAACTCGGTGGGGCGCTCCCCGTTCGGCGGTCGCTGGCCCGGTGCGCCCGCCCCCGCGGTCAGCCGAGGCCGGTCCGCCGTGCCGGCCATCCGGTCGTCGCCGACGGAGATCACCCGGGACTGGTCGGGCAGCGAGCGCATCCTGGTGGACTCGGCGCGCAGCGCGACCCGTTCCACCAGCACCTCGCCGCCGAGCAGTGCCTCAAGGTTCTCCCGCAGCGCGTGCAACTCCGACCGCAGCGCCTCGAGGTGCTCGCTGGTCTCCTCCTCGATCCGGCGCCGGGTCTCCGCCTCGATCTCCAACTCGTACTCGCGCCGCGCGGCGACCTCGCGTTCCAGCTCCAGCTCGTAGATCGACTGCAGCTCGCTGGCCTCCTCCTCGCGGGCCACCGCCTGCCGGCGGTACTTGGCCGCGAGGAACGCGCCGACCAGGGCCGACCACAGCGCGCTCACCACGCCGAGGCGCAGCCACCGGGCGTTGTCGCTGAGCACGAGCACCGCCGTGGCGGCGAGGGAGAGCACCAGAACCGTAATCAACAGCGCTCGCCCAGCACCACGGCCTCGGTCAACCTGCTCGGAGGAGGCGCTGCGGACGGTCATGGCTACAAAGGTACCGGGGAGTTATCCGCCTGAGACCTTTGGATCACCGACGGGAGTACTCGTCCTCGTCCTCCGGGCCCTTGGGCGTCTTGCAGCAGTACTCCAGCCACAGCGCGGCACCGACCAGGGCGGCCGAGCAGAGCACGCCAATAATCCCGCTCGGGGTGTCACTCGCGGCCGCGGCGAGGTCGCTGCGGCGCGGCACCACGTAGCCGAGTATCCCCACCCACGCGCCCACCATGATGGCTCCCACCAGCGAGGACGCCTTGGCCAGCGCGACGGCGCGGGCGGCGGTCAGCGGCTGGACGGGGGCCGCGCCCGGCTTGCGATTAATCCGTGCACGGAGGTTGAAGCCGAGCACGAGTTCGATCACGGCGAGGATCAGCAGGGTGACCCCGGCGAAGGTGGGCAGCGGCGGAAGGGAGCCGTAGGCGAGCCGCGCGAGCAGGTGCACCAGCACCGCGGCGACCACCGCAACCGTGACCAGGTCCCTGATTCTGGTGAATCTCATCCTGAAATCCCACCCGGACGAGCGAGCCCCGGACGGGGGCGCGCCGGCCTAGCGGCCACGGAAAACGCCGAGGTCGCCGCGATCCGCCGGGTGCGGAGCGAGTCGGCTGTCGGGGCAGGACAATCAGCCGCACGGCGGATGCCACCGGAAAGTTCAGCCGGTCGGGTCATGATTCCCGCGCCGGTCCGGGAACTCGCAGCGTGAGGTCGTCCCGCCGGCGAACGCCCTCGGTACTCATGTCGCGGAGCAGGTCCGCGACGCGACCGTGCCCCGGCAGCACCGCGTCCGGCTCCACGTCCAGCCACGGCACCAGCACGGTGGCGCGCTCCGGCGTGCCGGGATGCGGCAGCAGCAGGTCGGGATGGTCGGAACGCACCCCGTCCACGGTCACCACGTCGACATCCAGCGTGCGCGGTCCCCACCGGATCTCCCGGACCCGGCCGGCGGCCCGCTCCAGCCGCTCCGCCCGCGCCAGCCAACCCCACTCGTCCACCTCCGGCGAGGAAACGACGACCACCGCGTTGAGGAAGTCGGGCTGGTCGGTCACGCCCCACGGCGCCGTCTCGTACACCGGAGACGCGGCCACCAGCACGTCCGCCAACCCGTCCACGGCCAACTGCAGGTAGCCCAGCCGGTCGCCGACGTTGGACCCGAGCGACAGCACCGCCCGCGTCACGGGTTCTCCCCGGCACGCCGGCTCATGCCGGCACCACCTGACCGCGGTCGGACCGGCGGGCGCGGCGCACCGTGACCGCGACGTCGGCGAAGGTCAGCGGGATCGGCGCGGCGGGCTTGTGCACGGTCACCTCGGCGGCCTGCACCCGCTGGTCGGCGAGCACGTCGTCGGCGATCCGGCCGGCCACCGTCTCGATCAGGTCGCACGGCTCGCCGCCGACGATCGCCGCGACCCGCTCGGCAAGTTCGCCGTAGTGCAGCGTGTCGGCCAGGTCGTCGCTGGCCGCCGCGCCGGCGAGGTCCAGCCACACCACCACGTCCACCACGAAGTCCTGGCCGTCCCGGCGCTCGTGCTCGAACACGCCGTGGTAGCCCCGCACCCGCAGGCCGGTGAGCGTGATCCGGTCGGTCACCGCGCACCTCCTTTTCCGCGAGTCCACGCGCCGTGGTCCTTCCCCGTGCCGCGGCTCGGGACCCTCATCGCGGGCCCTTCTCGGCGCCCGGCCGCACGCCGCGGCGTGCCGCGCTCATGGCGGTCCTCCCCTGGCCCACGCGGCCACCACGGTGACCGCGTCCAGCGACCGTGCCACGTCGTGCACGCGCACGCCCCAGGCGCCGGCGAACGCGGCCAGCGTGGACACCGCCGCGGTGGCGTCCTCCCGGCCGTCCGGCGGTCGCGGCGTGCCGTCCGTACCGGCCAGCAGCGAGCCCAGGAACCGCTTGCGGGAGGCGCCGACCAGCACCGGGAAGCCGAGGTCCAGCAGGGCGGGCAGGTGGTGCAGCAGCGCCCAGTTGTGCTCGGCGCGCTTGGCGAAGCCCAGCCCCGGGTCGAGCACCAGCGCACCCGGGTCGACTCCGGCGGCGATGGCCGCGTCCGCCCGGCCGGACAGTTCGGCGCGCACGTCGGCGACCACGTCCCGGTACTCGGCCAGCCGGTCCATCTCCCGGCTGTGCCCGCGCCAGTGCATCAGGATCCACGGCACGCCGGCGTCCGCCACCACCTTGGCCATGTTGGGGTCGGCCAGCCCGCCGGAGACGTCGTTGACCACGGTGGCCCCCGCCTCCAGCGCGGCCACCGCGACCTCGGCGCGCATCGTGTCCACGCTGACCGGCACGCCCTCGGCGACCAGCGCGCGGATCACCGGGGCGACCCGGCCGGCCTCCACGTCGGGCGCGACCCGCTCCGCGCCCGGCCGGGTGGACTCGCCGCCGACGTCGACGAGGTCCGCGCCGCGCGCGTGCATGGCGACGCCGTGCGCCACCGCGTCGTCGTGGTCGAGGTAGCGGCCGCCGTCGGAGAACGAGTCGGGCGTGACGTTGAGGACGCCCATCACCACGCACCGGCCCGGGCTCGGCAGCAGCGGGTGAGTCACCGCCGCCCCTTGATCAGCTCCAGCGCCTCCGCGCGGGACGACGCCGAGGTCTTGAAGATGCCGCGCACCGCGGAGGTCATCGTCCTGGTGCCGGGCTTGCGGATGCCGCGCATGGCCATGCACAGGTGCTCGGCCTCCATCACCACGATCACCCCGCGCGGGTCCAGCTTGCGCACCAGGGCGTCGGCCACCTGCGAGGTGAGCCGCTCCTGCACCTGCGGGCGCCTGGCGTACAGGTCGACCAGCCGCGCGATCTTGGACAGCCCGGTGACCCGGCCCTGCACGTCCGGGATGTACCCGACGTGCGCCACCCCGTGGAACGGCACCAAATGATGTTCACAGGTCGAGTACAGCGGGATGTCGGTGACCAGGACGAGTTCCTCGTGGCTCTCGTCGAAGGTCCGGGACAGCACCGTGTCCGGGTCGGTGTGCAGCCCGGCAAACAGCTCGCGGTAGGCCCTGGCCACCCGCGCCGGGGTGTCCCGAAGGCCCTCCCGGTCCGGGTTCTCACCACAGGCCAGCAGCAGTTCCCGCACCGCGTTCTCCGCCCTGGCCTGGTCGAACCCCGGTCGGCGGCCCGAAGGACCGGCTACCGGAACGGAGTCCGCGGAGTTCACCGTGCCGGTCACCGCCACCACCTCCAACGGCTGCGGCCGGAGCGGGTCAGCGCCTGTCCCGATCGGTGTCGATCGACCGCCGCATGGCCTCCTGCTCGTTCTTGGACTCCCTCTCGTGCTGGCCGCCCTGCTCCTGCTCGGACGGGCGGTCCCAGGACGGCGACCAGCCCTGCTGGTCTGCGGGCACGGTGGCCGGCTTCCAGCCCGGAGGCGCGTCGTAGTTCGGCGGCCCCGCCGTGCTGCCCCGCTGCCCGGAGCCGGGCAGGTGCACGGTGGGCGGGTAGGACTGGCCGTCCTGCTGCGTCCCGGAGGGCTGCTGCTCGTGCCCGGCGTGCGGGTCCCGCCCGTTCGGCCCGGACGCCTCGGGGGCGGGGCGTGGTGGCCCGCCCGGGGTGTCGTGCCCGCCGGGCAGCGCGCCCACTGGAGTGGGTTCGGGCTCCTGCTGCGGCGGCCACGGCTCGCCGCGCTCCTTGGCCAGTTCGGCCGGGGTCTTCACCGGCGGCTTGTCCGACGGCGTGCGGCCACCGAAGTCGTTGAACTTGGTGATCCGCGGCCGCTTGTCCACCGTGGCGAAGATGCGCTCCAGGTCCTTGCGCTGCAGGGTCTCCCGCTCGATCAACTCGAGCACCAGCGCGTCGAGGGCGTCCCGGTAGTCGTTGAGCACGTTCCACGCCTCGTCGTGCGCGGCCTCGATGAGCGCGCGGACCTCCTCGTCGATCTCGTGCGCGACCTCGAGGGAGTAGTCCGGCGCGTGGGACATCTGGCGGCCAAGGAACGGCTCACCCTCGTGCTGGCCGTACTTCACCGCACCGAGCCGGGCGCTCATGCCGTACTCGGTGACCATCGCGCGGGCGATCTTCGTGGCCTGCTCGATGTCGTTGGACGCGCCGGTGGTCGGCTCGTGGAACACCAGCTCCTCGGCGGCCCGCCCGCCGAGCGCGAACACCAGCCGGGCGATCATCTCGGAGCGGGTCATCAGCTCCTTGTCGTCCTCGGGCACGGACAGCGTGTGCCCGCCGGTGCGGCCCCGGGGCAGGATGGTGACCTTGTAGACCGGGTCGATGTCGGGCATCGCCCACGCGGCGAGTGCGTGCCCCGCCTCGTGGTAGGCGGCGATCTTCTTCTCCTTCTCGGAGATCACCCGGCTCTTCCGTGCGGGACCGCCGATCACGCGGTCCACCGACTCTTCCAAGGCGGCACCCGTGATCAGGCTGCCGTGCTGGCGCGCGGTGAGCAGCGCCGCCTCGTTGATCACGTTGGCCAGGTCGGCGCCGGAGAAGCCGACGGTGCGCTTGGCCAGCCCGTCGAGGTCGACGTCCGGAGCGAACGGCTTGCCCTTGGCGTGCACGGTGAGGATCGCCCGGCGGCCCTTCAGGTCCGGCGCGGCGACCGGGATCTGCCGGTCGAACCGGCCCGGCCGCAGCAGCGCCGGGTCGAGGATGTCCGGCCGGTTCGTCGCGGCGATCAGGATGATCCCGCCGCGCGAGTCGAACCCGTCCATCTCCACCAGCAACTGGTTCAGCGTCTGCTCGCGCTCGTCGTGGCCGCCGCCCAGGCCGGCGCCACGGTGCCGGCCGACCGCGTCGATCTCGTCGACGAAGATGATGCACGGCGCGTTCTGCTTGGCCTGCTCGAAGAGGTCGCGCACCCGGGAGGCGCCGACGCCGACGAACATCTCCACGAAGTCGGAGCCGGAGATCGAGTAGAACGGTACGCCCGCCTCGCCGGCGACCGCGCGGGCCAGCAGCGTCTTACCGGTGCCCGGCGGGCCGTACAGCAGCACGCCCTTGGGGATCTTCGCGCCAAGCGCCTGGTACCGGCCGGGACTCTGCAGGAAGTCCTTGATCTCCTCGAGTTCCTCGACAGCCTCGTCCGCACCCGCGACGTCGGCGAAGGTGGTTTTCGGCATGTCCTTGGACAACTGCTTGGCCTTGGACTTGCCGAAGTTGAGCACCCGGTTACCGCCACCCTGGACGTTGTTCATCATCCACATGAGCAGCAGCAGGATGAGGCCCAGCGGCACCAGGTACACCAGCATCTGGGAAAGGAAGGAGTCCTGCGTCACCTTCGTGTCGAAGTTGACGTTCTTCCCCTGCAGAGACTGGAAGACGATCGCCGTCCCGCCGGCCGGGTACTGGCTGATGATCCTGGTCTGGCCGTCGACGGGACTCTTCAGAGTCAGCCGAAGCCGCTGCTCCTTGTCCTCGAGCGTGGCCTGTTCGACGTTGCCGTTCTGCACCTGCTGCAACGCGACCGAGGTCGGCTTGGGGGCGTAGTCCCTCGTGTCGTCGAACAACACGCTGAAGGCGTAGTAGAGCAGCAACACCGCGATGATCCAGATCAGCGGGTTGCGGAGCAGACGCTTGCGGTCCATTCACTCACGGCCGACGGGCGGCCTCGACCCTCCCTGACTTGCACGTCGGGCTGTGGCGACCCACCGCCCGGGCGGACGGGGCACCCCGGTCCAACCAGATTACCGCCCGGCGCGGTACGCACACCGCCCCGAGTCCGGAACTGGTGGGACCACATCCGCCTAGAGCACCAACGGGCGGGCGGCGAGCGGTGTTCCCACCCCAGCCGACGAGATGACCTCTCGCACCTCGGTAGCCGGCCTCCACGGTACCTCCCGGAGCCGCCGTCCCGACGATCGCGGTACGCCGAACAGCCAGATGGAACACTGGACCGAAAGAGTGAATCCATATTCGACCCATCACGATAAGGGCCGCGGCGTGCGAGGCTGTGCGGCTACGCGGGGCAATCAACCGGCGGAAAGTCTTCAGACAAACGAGTGACAACCCCGGCGACGTGAGCGCGGCGCACGTTCCGGAACAAGCACAGAGCCGCACGGGTCAGGTGCAGGATGAGTGGTCGTCACGAGACCAGGCGCCCCAGGGTACTCCGCCGCCCGGTCCTCCTCCTGGGAGTTCTGTTGCTCACCGTGGCCGCCGCGGCGGCGACGGTGGTCGGCTTACGCATGCGCGCCGGCACCGGCTGCTCCGGAGACCTGCCCGTGCCGGTCGCCGTGGCTCCGGACATGGAGCAGGTGGTGCGGCAGATCGCGGCCGACTACGAGCGCGGCCAGCCCACCGCGGCCGGCCGGTGCGTGCGGATCCAGGTGACCCCGCGTAACGCAGCCGAGGTGGCCGCCAGCCTGCCCAACGGGGAGCCCAATCCTCCGGTGATGTGGATTCCGGACTCGTCGCTGTGGGCGCAGCAGGCCGAGCAGGCGGTGTCCGGCCAGGGCAACGCCGCACCCCGGCTGGAGGTGCGTTCCTCGCTGGTCAGCACGCCGCTGGTGGTGGCGGGCACGGAGGCCACCGTGCGGCCGCTGGGCTGGCCGAACTCCCCGGTGAGCTGGCGGCGACTGATCGACCCGGCCACCCAGGTGCTGATCAGCGACCCGAACTCGAGCACCGAGGGCCTGGCCACGCTGGCCGTGCTGGCCGGGCTGACCGGAAGCACGGACGGCAGCCCCACCGCCACCCTGGTGGGCGCGCTGCTCAAGCTGGCGCACCCCTCCGTCCTCAGCGTGCAGGACGCGTTCGGCCGGGTGCAGGCGAACGGCACGGGCTCGCCGCTGTTCACCGCGACAGAGCAGGCGGTTTTCGCGCACGACCGCCAACTCGGCCGGCGCGAGGTGGTCGCGGTGTACCCGCAGGAGGGCACGATCGACCTGGACCACCCGGTGGTCCGGCTGGCCAGGCCCGGGGAGCCGGCCGGCACCGACGAGGCGGTGAACGCGTTCGAGGCGGCGCTGCGCACACCGGCCGCGCTGCAGCAGTTCACCGAGGCCGGGTTCCGCGGCCCGGACGGGACCGCACCGGCCGATTGGACGGACAGCAACGGCGTGCGCCGCGAGGCACCCCGGCTGCTGCCCATTCCCACCCCGGCGGCCGCCGCGCAACTGCTCAAGGTGTGGAGCGTGATCAACGTCGACGCGCGCATGATCACCGTGTTCGACGTGTCCTCGTCGATGCGCGCCCGCATCGCGGGCGGGCCCAGCCTCATCGAGCTGACCAGGGACGCCGCGCTCGCCGCGCTCAGCCTGCAACCGGACAGCTCGAACATCGGGCTGTGGGCGTTCTCCAGCCAGCAGAGCCCGCCGAACGGCTGGACCGAATTGCAGCCGGTGAACCCGCTGGCCAGGCCGGTCGGCGACGGCACGCAGCGGGACGCGCTGAAGCAGGGGCTGGCCGCGCTACCCGGCATGGTCGGCGGCAACTCCCGGCTGCGCGCCGCCACGCTGGCCGCCTACCGCGCCGCGCTGGCCGACTACGACCCCACCAAGGTGAACTCGGTGGTGCTGTTCACCGACGGCATCGACGGCGACGGCCAGGGGGACATGGACCTGGACGCGCTGGTGCAGACGCTGCGCCGGGAGTTCGACCCGAACCGGCTGGTGGTGATCGTTCCAGTGGCCATCGGGCCGGACGCGGACATGGACGCGCTGAACCAGATCGCCGCGGCGACCGGCGGCAAGGCCTACCAGGCGGCCACCCCGTCGGACATGAGCAAGGTGCTGTTCAACGCGCTGGTCGAACGCCAGTGCCGGCCGCACTGCTAGTTCGAAGAGCGCGCCCTCGAGCGCCCTTGGCCGGCACAGGCAACCTCGGAGGTGGCTGCTAGCTGGAGTACACCCTGGGGTCGAGGGTGCCGATGTAGGGCAGGTCGCGGTAGCGCTCGGCGTAGTCCAGGCCGTAGCCGACGACGAACTCGTTGGGGATGTCGAAGCCGACGTAGCGCACCGGGACGTCCACCTTCACCGCGTCCGGCTTGCGCAGCAGGGTGCACACCTCCAGCGAGGCCGGCTGCCGTGAGGCGAGGTTCTTCAGCAACCAGGACAGGGTGAGCCCGGAGTCGATGATGTCCTCGACGATCAGCACGTCTCGGCCGGCGATGTCCCGGTCCAGGTCCTTGAGGATGCGCACCACGCCGGAGGACGAGGTGGCCGACCCGTACGAGGTGACCGCCATGAACTCCAGTTGGACCGGCACGGGCAGCGCCCTGGCCAGGTCCGTCATGAACATCACCGCGCCCTTGAGCACACCGACCAGCACCAGGTCGGCCTTGGTGCCGTCGCTGGGATGGTCCGCGGCGATCTGCTTGGCCAGCTCGGCGATCTTGTCGCTGATCTGCTGCTCGGTGACGAGCACTGACGCGACATCGTCCTGGTACACCGGCCGAGTTCCCCTCTCTCCACCGCTAGGCAGGATTCCCGCCTGGTGCGCTTTCCATCGGGTTAACCGTGAGCCTGCCATGTGCCCGCCCGGCGACCAAGCCGCCGGCCAGCCAGACCCCGCCCTGACCTCGCCATCGGCCAACCAACGCGTCCACCGCGCGGAGTTGCGCGTCGGTGAGGTCCCTCACACCGCGGCCGGCCAGCCAGCGGCGCAGGGTGCGCCGCCGCACCGCCGCCGGCGCGCTCTCCAGCGGCGCCACCGCCAGGTCGGCACCCGCGCCGGCCCGCGCGAACAGCTCGTCGGCCAGGGCGTCCAGCGCGTCGGAGTCCTCCCGGAGCTGCGCGGCGGTGCGCGCCAACGCCTCCGCGACGCCGCCCTGCAGCACCTCCTCCAGCAGCGGCAACACCTCGGCGCGCAGCCGGACCCGGACGAACCGCGGGTCCGCGTTGTGCGGATCGGACCACGGCTCGACGCCCAGCGCCCGGCACGCGGCCTCGGTGACCGCGCGCGGGATGTCCAGCAGCGGCCGGCCCCACGGCGGGTCGAGGGGGCGCATGCCCGCGATCGACCGGGGTCCGGAGCCGCGGCCCAGCCCCAGCAGCACCGTCTCCGCCTGGTCGTCCAGGGTGTGCCCGAGCAGGATCAGCGCGTCCGGTGCGGGCTGGGCGGCGCGCAGCGCGGCGTACCGAGCCCGGCGGGCCGCCGCCTCCGTTCCGCCCGGGCCGTCCACGGTGACCGGCAACACCCGCACCGCGTCGAAGTTGAACGCGCGGAGCCGGGCGGCGGCGCACTCGACCACCTCGGCGGAGCCCGGTTGCAGGCGGTGGTCCACGACCAACCCGTGCACCGCCATGCCGCGGCGGTGGGCGACGTGCTCGGTGGCCGCCGCCAGGGCGAGCGAGTCGGCGCCGCCGGAGCAGGCCACGGCGATCGCCTCGCCGACCGGATGGCCGGCGGCCTCGGCGTCGTCCAGCAGCCGGCGCACCGCCGTGCGCACCGCGGCGAGCGCTGGATCCGGTCCCGCCACGGGGCTCCGCTCAGCCGTGCACCCGGCGCAGCCATGCGCCGGGGTCGGTGATCTCCGCGCGGGTCGGCAGGGTGTCCGGCGAGGTCCACACGGTGTTGAAGCCGGCCATGCCGACCGCGTCGATGACCTGCCGGGTGAAGGCGGAACCCTCCGCGTACTGGCGCACCTTGGCCTCCACGCCGAGCAGCGCGCGCAGCAACCGGTCCAGCATCCCGCCGCCCCTGCGCCGCGCGGTGAACCGGGCACGGATCACCGCGACGCTGGGCACCACGCTCGGCCCGACCGCGTCCATCACGTGGTCGGCGTGGCCCTCCAGCAGGGTGGAGAGCGCGACGATGCGGTCCAGCGCGGCCCGCTGCTCCGGGGACTGCAGCAGCTCGCTGAGCGCGATCGGGCCGAGCGCGGACAGCCCCTCGGCGCCGCGCACCCGCTCCCGGATGCCGCGGACCGCCTCGGGCAGCCGGGTCAGCGCACCCACCGCCGAAGCATCCAATGTGGACATCAGCCGGGCGACCTCGGTGGCGAAGTGCTCGCGCAGCCAGGGTACCGCGGTGAACTGCAGCCGGTGGGTGCACTCGTGCAGGCAGACCCACATCCGGAAGTCCTCGTCGGGCACGTCCATGGAGCGCTGCGCGGCCACCACGTTCGGCGCGACCAGCAGCAGCCGGCCTTCGCTGGTGCCGAACGGGTCGTACTGGCCGAGCACCCGGGAGCTGAGGAACGCGAGCACCATGCCCGCCTGCACCCCGGCCGTGCCGGCCAGCACGCTGCCGAACGGCCCGGGATATCCGGGCGGCAGCGCGTCCTCGGTGAGCGCGGCCAGGCCGGCGGACGCGGCCCGCACCCAGCCGCGCCGGTCCACCACCTCGCCCTGGCGCATCGGCAGGTCGGCGCCGAGGCCGGTGAGCGCGCGGACGTGCTCCTCGGCGATGACGGTCAGCTCGCGCAGCTGCCGCACCACGTGGTCGGCCTCGTCCCGGGGAATGATCGGGCCGCCGGGCACCAGCCGCTCGGCGGCCGCCGCGGCCAGCCCCCAGTCCACCGGCGCCGGCCCGTGCGCCGGCCGGTCCGTACGGGCTGCCGTCCCCAGGTTCACCCCCTCGACGCTACCTGCCAGAACGCCTTCACGTCAGCGGCGGACCCCGGTTCGGGCCCGGTCAACCGAAACGGGGGGCGTCCCGGCGGCCCAGCTGTGTTCCCGGACACACCGATCGGGGCGGTGCCGGTCAGCGGCAGCCACACCCGCGCAGGGTGGCCGCGATCGCGTCCAGCGCGGCGCGCACCTCGTCGTTGGACTGCGCGCCGTTGTTCGACATCAGCGCGAACACCAGCAGCCGGCCGTCGTCGTCCACCACCGTGCCGGCCAGGGTGTTGACGCCGCTCAGCGTGCCGGTCTTGGCCCGTACCCAGCCCTTCCCGGGCGCGGCAGCCCCGTTCTGGTAGCGGTCGGCCAGGGTCCCGCTGCCGCCGGCGATAGGCAGGCCGTCCAGCAACGGCCGCAACTTCGCCGTCCTCGGGTCGTCACCGGCACCGGCCGCCACGGTGAGCAGTGACCCGAGCAGCTTGGCCGGCACCAGGTCCTGCGTGGACAGTCCGCTGCCGTCCAGCATGCGCACCCCGGTGAGGTCGAAACCGTTGCGCCGCAACACGTCCAGCACCGCCTTCGAGCCGCCGGCGAACGACGGCTCGTTGCCGGTAGCCCTGGCCAACTCCCTGGCCACCGCCTCGGCGAGCACGTTGTCGGAGATGGTGAGGAAGTTGTCGACCAGGTCGGGGATGGGCGCGGACCGCACCTGGCCGAGCACCCGGGCGCCGGCCGGCGCGCTGCCGACGGCCACCGACGACGGGTCGGCGCCGAGCCCGCGGGCCACCTCGCCGGCCACCTGCTGGGCGGGGTTGCCGTTGCGCCGGCCCTCCGCGGCGAGCGGGTCCAGCCGGCCGCCGTCCAGCTCCACCGGCACGATCGGCGCCACCGATCCCCCGGTGACGTCGCTCGGGTCCCAGCCGGGGGCCAGCGTGTCGCCCCGGTAGCGGCCGAGGTCCACGTACACCTTGCGCACCTGGCCCCCGGCGTTGGCCTTCACCTGGCGGACCAGGTCGTCGAGGTGCGCGGCCCCCGGGTAGACGGACTCCCGGCCGTCCGGCAACGAGCTGAGCGTGGGGTCGCCCCCGCCGACCAGGACCACCGAGCCCGGCTCCGGCCCAGCGACCACCTGGGTGGTCAACCGCGCCTGGTGGTCCAGGGCGAGCAGCGCCGCGGCCGCGGTGAGCAGCTTGCCGGTTGACGCGGGCGCGAGCGGCACGGTCGGGTTGCGCTCCCACAGCGTCGTGCCGGTGGCCGGGTCCACCACGGTGCCGGTCAGCGTGCCGAGTACCGGGTTCCCGATGACGCCGGCGAGGGCGTTCGCCAGGCCCTGCGCGGTGGGCGCCGGCGCGCCGGTGCCCACGCCCTTGAGTACCGGGTTGACCTCCACCGGCGCCGGCGCCGCGGCGATCTCCGGCTGGCCCGTGGACGTGGTCAGCGCCACCGCCACACCGACGGCCACGACGAGCACCACGGCGGTGACGATCACCAGCAACCGCGGGATGCGGCGGCGCCCGGCGACCGGTTCCGCGTGCGGGGCGACGCCGCCCGGGAGCGCGGCCGGCTCGGCGGCCGGCCGCCCCGGCAGCAGGCCGGTGCCCGGGTGCCGCGGGGCCGGCATGGTCACCGTGGCCGGATCCGGCCCCGCCTGCGGCCCGGGCGGGCCCTGGGGCGACCGCTGCGGCGGAGGTTGGATGCGCGGCCGCGGCGGCTGCTGGGGCGGCACCCGTGGCCCGGGCTGCGGTGGGCGCGGGTACGGGGTCGGCTGGGAGTAGCCGACCGGCCGCCTCGGCGGGGGCGGGCCGGGCCGGCCGACGGGCGGTACGGGTGGCCGCCGTGGCGGCGCACCTGGCGGGCCCTGCGGCGGTACGGGTCCCTGTGGCCGCCGCGGTCCCGGCGGGTGGGGCCGGCGAACCCGCACGGTCGCCTGGTCGGTCCCGCCGCCGTCACCCGACTCGTCGTCGGGCCTGTCCGCCGGCGTCTCGCCGGCCTTGCCGTCGGGTTTGTCGGCCGGCTTCTCGTCAGGTTTGTCGGCGGTGCGGTGGCCGGCTTTGTCGGCCGGTTTCGTCGCAGTGCGGGCTTGCCCGCCGGCGTCCTCGCGGCCCTCGGCGTCCTCGCGTTGCCCGGTGGGCTGGTCGGGGGCCTCAGCGGCGACGCCGGTGCCGGCGTCGTCGCGCTCGGCGGTCCCGATTCGCTCGGTCTCGTCCCGAGCCTTCGTGTCGTCACGCGTCGCGGTGCCGTCACGCGCGGCCTGCTCACCCGTGGCGGCGGCCTGCTCGCCCGGCTGCTCCGCCGCCTCCGTGGCTTCCGCAGGCGCCGTCTCCCCCTCGGCCGCCTCTTCCGCGGCTGGCTCTGCTGCGACCGCCTCGTCTTCGTCCGCCTCCACCTCGGCTGGCGTTGCCTCCGGTGCTGCCGCCTCGGCCTCGGCCGGCACCGCTTCGGTCGCTTCGGCGGTCTCCGCCTGTGGTTCTGCCGCCCTGGGCGTCTCCGCCTGGGCGTCTTCGGTCTCGGCGGTCTCCGGCTCCGCCGCAGCCGTCTCGGCCCGAGCCTCTTCGGTCTCGGCCGCCTGCGGCTCAGCAGTTGCCGTCTCGGCCGCTGGTGGCTCGGCCGTATCCACGGCCGGGTCCGCCTCGCCCGCACCCGTATCGGCGGGCTCGGCACTGGCCGCTTCGGCGCCGGCGGCATCGACGTCGGGTGCTTCGCTACCGGTCTCCGCCGTGGCGGCGTCGGCCTCGTCATCCGCACTGGTCTCGGCGGCCGTCGCCACGCCCGGTTCGGTCTCCGCCGTCGCGTCGCCCGTGCCGGTCGTCGTGCCCGTGGCCCCGTCGTCAGGCCGGGACACCGAATCGGTTGCCGCCTCGTCGGCGACCTCCTCCTCGCCCCTGGCCTCCCCGGTCGTCGCAGCTTCCTCGGTCGCGGGCTCGGGGGCATCGAGCGCGGGGCGGATTACCGCAGTCTCCTCGGCACTTCCTGCCGGGGCACCGGTTCCCGGGTCCGGGGCGGTCTCTCCGTCCGCTTTTTCCGCGTCCTCGCTGCCCGGCTCACCGGGCTTCGGCTTCTCGGCCGAGGCAGCCAGGTCGGCCCGGACCGTCTCCGGTTCCGCGGGCGCCGTCCTCTCGTTCCGCTCGACCCGGCCGGAAGGCGTCTCGTCGCCCGCCGCGGAAACCCCAGCGTCCCCCGCATCGATGTCCGAGGCGGTCACGGATGCGTTGGAACGGTCCTGTTCCGGCTTGCCGGCGGTCTCGGACGGCGCGGCCTCCTGCGCGTCACCATCCTCGGTCGGCCACTCCCGGCGGGTGGCCGCCGGGGGCGTGGGTTGGACCGGAAGGCGTTCCGTCGCCTCCGCTCGGCCGTCGCCGGAGCCCGGCCCACTGGCGTGCTCGGCGTCGCCGTCCGCAGGGCTGACGGACGCGTCGGTCTGTGGCTCCGCGCTCGATTCCTCGGCGCTCTCCGCCGGCGTCGAGGCGTTCTCGCCGTCCGCCTCGATGTCGTCGGCGTGCTCCCCCTGCTCGGCCGCCACACCCGCGGTGGCGTCGGTGGTCGGCCGCTCATCACCGGACTCCTCGCCGACCGACGGCGGCTCTGCGTCCTGCTCGTGCTCGGCCTGCTCGGCGTCCTTCGCCTGCTCGGCGTCGCCAGCCTCCTTGGTGGCACTGGCCTTGGTGGCACCGGCATCCTTGCTGTCCTCGGCGTCGTCCATCCGCTTCGGACCGTCGTCCGTTGCCGGGTCGGCAGCGTCGGCATCACCGGCGGCGGCGCCGTCATCGCCAGCGGCTTCGGCGTCCAGGTCCCCTCCGGCCTCGGACTCCGGAGCGTCGGTTCGGATACGAACCGTCTCGTCGGCCGACTTCTCTTTGCCGGCCGGCGCTTCCCCGGTCTCGGCGGCGCCGTTCGCACCCTCCGGTCCGCCCGGCGTGGATTCGGTGGATTCCCGACCACCACCGGCCTTACCCGCATCCGCCGTCACCGCGCGCCCGTCTTCGGTGTCCCCGTGCTCGCCGGCGGAATCGCCAGTGGTTGCGGACGCTGTGTGTCCACTCGCGGACTCGCCGTCGTCCGCACCGGCGGTGCCGGTCGCGGTCGCCGAACCGGTGGCGGTCGCGGAGTCGGCCTCGTCACGCTTCGACCGCGCGCCGGTGGCTTCGCCGTCCGCGCCGCCGGGCGTGCTGGCGGCGCCGTCGGCGGCCGGGGCGGCACCGCTCAGCTCGTCGTCGTCCACCGACGGCCAGGAGAATCCTCGCTGCTCAGAGCCCTGGCTCTGGCCGGAAGTACGGGCTGCCGCTTGGTCGGCCTCGTTCGGCTGGGCCGCTCCGGCACCTGCACGGGCCTCGCCGGGTCCGGGCACGCGTCCTCCTCCAGCGCGCTCAAGGGCTGCAAGGGTAAAGGTCACACACCGCGGCGTGCGGGCAGAACAGACCTCCTGGTCCACACTAGTGGGGTAGACGAGTCAGCAATGTAGGCGCGGCCGGTGCACGAGTGTCGGTTGCCGAAGAAAGCCCCAGACGAGCGAGGACCCGTGGAGTTCGACGTCACGATCGAGATCCCCAAGGGGGAGCGCAACAAGTACGAGATGGACCACAAGACGGGGCGCATCCGGCTGGACCGCACCCTGTTCACGGCCACTCAGTACCCGGCCGACTACGGGTATATCGACAACACGCTCGGCGAGGACGGCGATCCGCTGGACGCCATGGTGCTCGTCCAGGAACCGACCTTTCCGGGCTGCCTGATCCTGTGCCGGGCCATCGGGATGTTCCGGATGACCGACGAGAAGGGCGGCGACGACAAGGTCATCTGCGTGCCCACCGAGGATCCTCGGCTGGAGCACCTGCGGGACATCCACCACCTGAACGAGTTCCACAAGCTGGAGATCCAGCACTTCTTCGAGGTCTACAAGGACCTGGAGCCGGGAAAGAGCGTCGAGGGCGCGACCTGGGTCGGCCGCACCGAGGCCGAGGCGGAGATCGCCAAGTCCTACCAGCGTCTCAAGGACGCCCAGGAGCGCGGCGAGCACTGAGCGTGGACGGCGAGGGCCCGCACCGGATGGTGCGGGCCCTCGCCGACGCTCGCGGCGTCGGTGCCGCGTGATCAGTCCAGCGCCAGGGCCGGCTCCGGCGTCGCGCCCGCCGCGTCCTCCGCCTGCCGCTGGATGCCGGACTTGCTGGACAGTTCCTGGTTCTTCAGGAACCACACCAGCGCGAAACCGACGAGCATCACCACGCCGCCGACCAGGAACACCGTGTCCATCGCGCTGGAGAACCCGTCCAGGAAGGGCTGGGCCAGCCGCGGGTCCAGGTGCTGGATGAACGAGGTGTTGTTCAGGTCGGCGTTTCCGCCGCCACCGCCGCGCAACGCGGTCAGCACCACCTGGTTGTCCGGGTTGGCCAGCAGCGCCGGATCGTGCAGCGCCGCCTGGAACGACGCGGTCGGGACCGCGGCGCGAAACGCGTCGGCGATCCGGTCGCCGACCACCCCGAACAGGATGGACAGGAACACGGCCGTGCCAGCGGTGCCGCCCATCTGACGGAAGAACGTGGCGGACGCGGTGGCCACGCCCATGTCCCCGGGCGGCACGTCGTTCTGCACCGCCAGCACCAGGGTCTGCATGCACAGGCCCAGCCCGAAGCCCATCAGCAGCGCGGTGGAGAGCGTCGGCCACAGCGGGGTGTCCGCGCCGATCCGGCTGAACAGGAACAGTGACGCGGACATCGCGGCCGTGCCGATGATCGGGAACACCCGGTACCGCCCGGTCCGGGCGATGACCTGGCCGCTGAGCGTGCTGGCCGCCATGATCCCGATCATCAGCGGAAGCAACAGCAGACCGGACTCGGTCGGCGAGTAACCCTTGACGATCTGCAGGTACAGCGGCAGCGAGGCCATCCCGCCGAACATGCCCATACCGACGATGAAGTTGAGCACGTTGGCGAGGCTGAACACCGAGCTACGGAACAGCCGCAGCGGCAGCAGAGCCTCGTCGCCCATCCTGCGCTCGGTGAACGAGAACAGGGCCAGGCCGATGGCGCCGATCAGGAACATGGCCAGTGACCGGCCGGACGCCCATCCCCACTCCCGGCCCTGCTCGGCCACGATCAGCAGCGGCACGACCCCGGTCACCAGGGTGAGCGCGCCCAGGTAGTCGACCCGGTGCTCGATCCGCCGGTGCGGCAGGTTCAGCACCCGGCTGACCACGGTCAGCGCGACCAGCCCGATCGGCAGGTTTACCAGGAAAACCCAGCGCCAGCCGGTGACCCCGAGGAAGCTCGGCAGCCCGGCGAAGAAGCCGCCCACCACCGGGCCGAGCACGCTGGCCAGGCCGAACACGGCGAGGAAGTAGCCCTGGTACCGGCCCCGCTCCCGCGGCGACACCATGTCGCCAATGATCGCGAGCGCGAGCGAGAACAGCCCGCCGGCGCCGAGCCCCTGCACCGCGCGGAACGCGGCCAGCTCGTACATCGACTGGGACATCCCGCACAGCGCGGAGCCGACCAGGAACAGCGAGATCGCGGTGATGAAGAACCGCTTGCGGCCGTAGATGTCGGACAGCTTGCCGTACAGCGGTGTGCTGATCGTCGAGGTGATCAGGTAAGCCGTGGTCCCCCAGGCCTGAATGGTCTGCCCGTGCAGCTGGTCGGCGATGGTCCGCATCGCCGCGGACACGATGGTCTGGTCCAGCGCGGCCAGTAACAGGCCGAGCAGCAGACCGGAAAGCACCGTCAGGATCTGACGGTGGCTCAACGCTCCGTCGCCGCCGGTCGCCGGCGACGGCACGGCTCTTTCGGCCGTTGTTGACATCACATCTCCCCTTTTGCGGCTTCGCGCGGGCCCGTCCCGGCGCGCGCGCCGTGGTGGTGCCACGTGCCGCCCGTTGAGTTGGTCACTGGAAGTCCTCGTCGGGGCGCGCGATACGCGCGCACTCCTCGAGCAGCGCCGGCAGGTGCCGCTCGTAGTCGGCGGTGAAGCGTTCGAACAGCTCGGCGAGCCGTTTCCGGTCCTCGACCGGCCAGTTCGCCAGCACCTGCGCGATCGCCACGTTGCGCCGGTGCCGCTGCCGCTCCAGCAGCGCGACACCATCGGCGGTGGCGGCCAGCACGGCCGCCCGCCCGTCCCTCGGGTCGGCCCGCCGCTCCACCAGGCCGTCCTTGACGAGTTGGGTGATCTGCCGGCTCACCGTGGAGGCGTCGGCGTGTACCGCGTCGGCGAGCGCGCTCAACCGCCGTGGCCCCTCGGCGACGAGGGTGGCGAGCAGTACGAACGCGGCGCGGTCGATGCCGGCCTTGGCGAGTTGCGCGTGTACGCACGCCGACATGCGGAACAGCCGGACCATCGCCATGGCCACGCCGTCGGCCAGGGCGAGATCCCGCGCGTCCGGCTCGGCGCCGGCGAGGGCCAGGCGGTGTTCATCAGCCATCGACGGATCCCCGTTGCTTGCATCATCCAAGTAGTTGGTGACTACAAGCATGGGCCACGGCGACGTCGTTGACCAAGCGAAATACCTGTGACAACGGTCGCAGGACGGTCCGTAGCCACCCGGCTACGTCAGAGGCCGGCGCCGCGGCGCTCAGGCCCAGCCGGGCATCGGATACGCGTCGAGCAGCTCGCGCACCTCGGTGGCGATCCGCTCGATCGACGCCTCGTCCTCCTCGGCGGTGGCCCGGATCGCCCGGTCGATCCACCCCGCGATGGTCGGCATCTGCTCGACCCCGAGGCCACGGGTGGTGATCGCCGGCGTGCCGAGCCGGATCCCGGAGGGGTCGAACGGCTTGCGCGGGTCGTAGGGGACGGTGTTGTAGTTCAGCTCGATGCCGGCCCGGTCCAGCGCCTGGGCGGCCGGCTTGCCGCCGATGCCGCGGTTGGTCAGGTCGACCAGGATCAGGTGGTTGTCGGTGCCGCCGGAGACCAGGTCGTAGCCGCGTTCCAGGAGCGCCTCGGCCAGCGCCCTGGCGTTGGCCACCACGGCGTGCGCGTAGTCCCGGAACGCCGGCTGCGCCGCCTCGCCCAGCGCGACCGCGATGGCCGCGGTGGTGTGGTTGTGCGGGCCGCCCTGCAGTCCCGGGAACACCGCCTTGTCCAGCGCCTTGGCGTGCTCCGCGTCGGACATCAGCATCGCGCCGCGCGGGCCGCGCAGCGTCTTGTGCGTGGTCGTGGAGATCACCTGGGCGTGGCCGACCGGCGAGGGATGCGCGCCGCCCGCGATCAACCCGGCGATGTGCGCGATGTCGGCGACCAGGATCGCGTCCACCTCGCGGGCCACCTCCGCGAATGCGGCGAAGTCGATGGTGCGCGGGATCGCCGTGCCACCGCAGAAGATCAGCTTCGGGCGCTCGCGCAGGGCCAGTTCGCGAACCTCGTCCATGTCGATACGCCCGGTTTCCTTGCGCACGCCGTACTGCACGCTACGGAACCATCGGCCGGTGGCGGAGACGTTCCACCCGTGGGTCAGGTGGCCGCCCATCGGCAGGGCCATACCCATCACCGTTTCGCCCGGCTGGCAGAACGCGAGGTACACGGCCAGGTTGGCGGGCGAGCCGGAATACGGCTGCACGTTGGCGTGGTCGACGCCGAACACCGCCCTGGCCCGCTCCACCGCCAGCGTCTCGAGCGGATCGATGAGCTGCTGGCCCTCGTAGTACCGGCGGCCGGCGTAGCCCTCGGAGTACTTGTTGGTGAGCACCGTGCCGGTGGCCTCGAGCACGGCGGCGGACACGTAGTTCTCCGAGGGGATCAGCCGGATCTTCTCGTACTGGCGCTTCGCCTCCGCTTCGACGAGTCGCGCGACCTCGGGGTCCGCCTGGGCCAGGTGCGGGACGGGTGGCTGGTGCATCGGTTCCTCCTGGGGACTGGTGGTCCGGGCGGACGCACCCAGGCGCACGGTGCCGTTCCGCTCGATCGCTCCCCGGTGGTCATTTCCACCCGAACGCGCCAGTCGCGACTGATCCCGATGCTAGGCCACTCCGGTCCCCGGTTCGAGTCTTTCCGCGTTCCCGTGATGATCCGGAACCGATGCTGGTATCAGTGCTCTACTGACGAGTAACATGCCCGCCATGAGCGCCACGGATGCCGAGCGCGAGTCGCTGGGCGAGTTGATGAAGCAAACCGTGCCGTGGGTGCGCACGACCGGCGTCGAGTTCGTCGAGGTCGCCGCCGGGCGGGTGGTGGCGACCCTGCCGGACCATCCGGACCAGCGGAACCACGTCGGCGGGCCGCACGCGGCGATGATCTTCGGGCTCGGCGAGACGGCGTCCGGCGCGGTGGTGCTCGCCGCGTTCGGGCACTGCCTGGACCGGGCCACCCCGCTGGTGGCCAGGGCCGAGGTCGAGTACCGCAAGCTCGCGCTCGGGCCGCTGCGCGCGGAGGCCGTGCTGGGCCGGCCGGCGGAGGAGGTGGTCGCCGAACTGGACGCCGGCGAGCGCCCCGAGTTTCCGGTCCCGGTGATCGTCGGCAACGCGGACGGGGTGACCACAGCGGAACTGACCGTGGTCTGGACATTGCGCCCCAATCGCTGAACCGGCCGCATCCGGGCCTTCGACACCCACGCTGGCGAGTCGTGACGCGGGTCGGGCTCACACAAGGTGGTGAAGATGCTGCACGGCTGGCGCCGAATGGCCGACATTCCTGACAGGCGATGCGACCAGCGGTAACGCCGGCTCTCGGAGGGGCGGCCGGCAGCACGAGTCCGTCGTCCCGGAGGGGAAGTGGTGACCATGAGGCTGCTCGGCTGGCGCCCGGGGCGGCCCGAGGCCGATCCCTACGCCGAACTCCGGCAGCTACGCGTGCGGATGGTGTTCCGCCGCTGCTCCGGCCCGTGCGGCCAGGACACCTGGATGGCCGCGACCAGCCGGCGCTGCCGCAAGTGCGGTGCCCTCGCGGAACGGCTCCGGGCGCACCGCACGGTGCGGTTTCCCCGGCTGGTCAGCGCACTGCGCACGCTGGCGTGACATGCTGCTCGAACTGTCCGACGACGAGGCCGTCGCGCTGCGCGACTTCCTCACCTCGCGGCTCGGTGACCTCTCCGCCGAGATCTCGCACACCGACAACCCGGCCTACCGGCGCGATCTGCGCCGGCAGCGGGATCACCTGCTCCGGGTCCACGACGCGCTGGTCGACCTCACCCGGCCCGCCCACTGATCCGACGGCCGCCCGCCTCGTTCCCGCACGACTGCTGCTCGGGCGTCTCGATGGTGGCCGTCGCGGTGGTCGTGAATGGTGAAATCTTGCTCACCCGGTCGTCGCAACGGGCCACCATGTGTCAGGGTCTGCCCCCATGCAGACGGTGGAGGTTGCCACGTGGATCGCCGCGGGCGTGGCGATCATCGCCGTCGGGGTCGCCGCGTGGCAGCTGTGGCTGGCTCACCGCCGAGCCCGGCAGGCCGAGCAGCTCGCAAGCCGAGTCCGCGAACTGACCCGGGCCACCGAGAGCCATGCCGAGCAGGCGGCCGGGGCCGCTCAGGGTGCGCACTCCCATTCGCGGTGGGCGTGGGAACAGGTCAAGCTGGCCGCCAACCAGCTTGCCGAGGCCCGGCAGGAGCGCCGGGCCAGCACGCAGCGAGAGCAGTGGGAATGGGCCTACGCGATGACCACGACCGCCCGAGAACTGGTCGACTGCAGCCAGGAACTGATTCGCGTCGCACTCGACGCTCAGGTGGCCCCGCACTACCGGCTGGCCGCTGAACGGCACTACGGGCAGGTCTGCCAGTGGTGGCAGGAAACCGTGATCAAAGCACTGGCCCGTACCTCGCCCACTCTCGAGCTCCAACACCAGGTGATCACGTTTACCGGCGTGCACCACCGCTTGCACGGCCACATCGGCGTGCTGCTCCGCGCCGCCGAAACCAACACCGTGAGCGACACCGACCCGCTGGCCAAGCAGGCGCAGCAGACAGGTCAGGAACTCGCCGGCGCGCACCGCCACCTGCAACGCGCCGTCAGCGACAGCCTGACCACGAACCCGGAGTCTCAGGACGCCGCGACCCAGCGCGGCACCGGATCCGTGGCCAGGGCAGCCACCCCGACCGCACCCGTGGCGAACGCTCCCCGCCGTGGCCTCGACGGTCCCCGGCAGGGACGAAGCGGTCAGAACTGAGCGGCGGCCTCTGGAACCATCAGAGGCTCAGCCACCGCGTCGTCCCCGTTGGCCGCCACGACACACGCCAGCGCGTACGGGCAGGCGCGGAACACCGCGCACGTGCCCAGCGAATCGCGCGATGAGTGCCCGTCGCGCGGGTGTCGACCTCGGGCGTGCGCACCAACGCGAGCCAAGTCGGGACCAGCAGCCGGAGAACCGCTGTCGCTGCAAGATTCCTTCTGCTATCAGTAGTTGCGTTGGGGCGGAACTCGATGCGGTGACATCACTCTGACGAGCCCGCGAATCACCCTGTCAGCAACTTGATGCAAACATGCCTGCGAATAGCATTGGGCTGCCGGGAAAGCCGCTCGCATGGTGCGACGACGCATCTGCGATACCCCGAGAGGAGAGAGGCTAGCTCGATTCTGCTTGCGCACGGAGCGCGGGCGAGTTACCTATCTTCCGTTTCTGTTGATCTTCGTTTTCTCGCCTTGGATTGCCGAGCAAGGTACCCATGGCTTCGCCGGCATTCCTCAATGACAGTCGAAGCTCTGGGTATGCGGATAGGAGAATAGAATGCGGATCAGCAAGGGTCTGAAAGTTGCCGTGGCGTCAACGGCGGCGGCCATCGGGATCATCTTCGCCCCGTGCGCGGCGACGGCGGCCCCCCAGCCGAAACAGGTGGTCCCGCAGCCGGGCTCGTACCAGATCGTGAGCCGGCACAACGGCAGTCGCTGGGTCACGGCACTCGATTCCGCGGGGGACGCCAACGCCCGCGCCGTGCGCGCCCCCGCCTGGGACAGCTTCACCAGCGACCAGTGGAACATCATCGGCACGGGCCTTGCTGGTGTGACTATTCAGAATGCCAAGGGCGGTAAGTGCCTGGAGCCGCTGAACGCGAGCTTCACACTCCACCAGCAGGTCGTGGTCCGCACCTGCAACGGTTCACGCGCGCAGCGATGGCTCATCACACGGGCGGCCGACACGAGCTTTCTGATCAGCCCGTTGAATGAACCGACCCTGGCGGTCGCACTCGCATCGGCCGGTACTGACGACTGGACCGAGTTGCGGCTGGAGAAGGCGTGGTACTCCACCGACAGGCTGTGGAACTTCGTCGGCTGAAAAGGTTGACGGTGCCAGCCGGGCAGCATCGATGACGGGCCCATGTTCGTGATCAGCGCGCCGGCCAGGCGTGACATGGGACCCTCGCGGACGCTCGCACCCGGATGACGGCCGGCGGACGGGCATTCGCCGGTGGGCCAGCGGACGAGCCGCCGCCAGAAGCCCCCTGGCCTGCGCGTATGCGGTCAGGGGGCGCTTGGCGCAGGAGGCCGACCCAGCGGCTGCGGGCGTCTCTTGCCTGGGCGATCTTGAGGTCTGCCGGCGCTTCGGCGGCGCCGGAACTCCTCGGGTGTGGTGGCTGAGGTGCGGCAGAACTCCGGGAGCTCTCCGGCAATGGTCGCGCGGCAGCCCTCCGTCGTGAGGACCAAAGCCCCAGGTTGATGCGCCACCGTCAACGGCATGCTCGACCTTGACGGGGTGCTCGCATGCCGCCGGTTGTGCCAGGGGCGGGGCTGCTGAATAAAAAGCCAAGCGAGGTGTCACAACCCGTACGGCCGTCCGGTCCTGGCAGGTGAGCGGGCTCTCCGCAGCCCATCCTCGGAGAGGTCTTTCGATGTCGGACATCGAGTCGACGACCACCGGTGGAAGCCACGACCGAACCGCCGGGCCCGCGCGAAAACTGACGGCGAGCTCAGCCGCACCCCGTCGTGCTCGGACATTTCATCTCCGAGAACAAGAAAGGTCAAAGAAATGAAGATCGCCGTCATCGGGGGGACGGGGCTCATTGGATCGCAGGTCGTCAAGATTCTGACCGCGAGCGGGCAGGAGGCGGTGCCGCACTCGCTGTCCACCGGTGTGGACCTGCTCAGCGGGCAGGGCCTGCGCGACGCGCTGGCGGGAGCCGACGTCGTGGTCAACCTGACGAACTCGCCGACCTTCGACGAAGCCTCGCTCGGGTTCTTCCACGAGACCATGGACAACCTGCTGACGGCCGCCGAGGCTGCCGGCGTCGGCCACGCGGTCATCCTCTCGATCGTGGGCGCCGACCAGGTGCCGAGCCTGGTCTATTACCGCGCCAAGGTGCTGCAGGAGGACATCCTCAAGGCCGGCCCCGTGCCGTACTCGATCGTCCGCGCCACGCAGTTCTTCGAGTTCATTGACGCGGTACTGACCGAGACCGCCGACGAGACCACTGTCCGCCTGCCCGCCACGCTCGTCCAGCCCATCGCCGCGGTCGACGTCGCCCAGGCCGTGGCCGACGTCGGCCTGGGCGCTCCGCTGCAGGGTACCCGCAACATCGCCGGACCAGAGGTCTTCGCGCTCGACGAGCTGGGCAGGATCACCCTCGCCGCCCGTGGTGACCATCGCGTCGTCGTCACCGACAACAGCGCCGGGATGCTCGCCGCCGCCTCGGGCGACGTCCTCATCGCCAAGGAGGGCGCCGTTATCGCCAAGACCGCGTATCGGGAGTGGCTCACGCGCTGACTCGGCTGCGTGATGCGGGCCCCCAAGACCACGACGGGGGCTTCCCGGGTAGGAGACCCCCGTCGTGCCTGGTAGGCGCTGAGCCGCCTGAGGGAATCGAACCCTCGACCTACGCATTACGAGTGCGTCGCTCTGGCCGACTGAGCTAAGGCGGCAAGACGGGGCATAGTGTAGCTGCTGGCCCGCCGTCACCGATAAGCAGGCCGATCGTTGAAGTTAGGCGCGTGACATGCATCTCAGGTCGCGCGCCGAGGAGGTTCACCCGATGCGCGGACGGCCGCCGTTGAGCATGGCCATGCTGGCCGTGGCGGTTCTGCTCGCGCTGTGTGCCGCCCCGGCTGCCGCGACGCCGTCGACCACGCCGACACCCACCCCGGTCAACCCCGGCCAGGCGCCGACCGAGGCGCCGCGGCCGCCCGGCCACGCGGTGGGTGACGCCGGCACCGGGCTGTCGCTGATCCGGGCGCTGCCTGGCGCCGTGCCCACCCAGTCGATCATGCCGGGCGAGTCGGAGCAACTGCCCAAGCAGCCGCTGGCCGAGATCGGTTTCGGGCTGGCCAGCGCGCAGGCCAACTCGGAGGCGGCGCTGGGCTACGAGCGCGCGGTGGCACAGGCGGAACCCGGTGGGGCGGCGGTCGAGGGCCGGGCGCCGACGCCGCCGGGCGCGGTGGTGCAGACGGCGTTGCCGGACAACCCCACGCCGACCACCGGTGGGATCAACCCGCCGTCCTCGCCGCTGGACGCGCTGGTCAAGGTCGGCCTGCTGAACGGAAGCGCGCAGGCGCGGTGGGACGAGCGCACGGGCCCCTGCGTCGACCCGATCGCGGACGCGCGGATTTCCATGGCCAGCCTGTCCGCGCTCAACGCGATCCCGTCACTGCCGTCCAACCAGAACCTCAGCGGCCAGCTCGGCCCGACGCCCCGGCTGCCCGACCCGAAGCCGCTGGTCGACGGGTTAAACCAGATGTCGGGCCCGCTCAGCCAACTCGGCGGGCTGCTCTCCGGCAAGGCGACCGCGGACGCCACCGGGTCGCTGCTGAGCGTGCCGGACACCATGCTCGCGCACTCCACGGTCCGGCTGGTCGACCTGCCCGGCTCGGCGAACAAGGCGGTGCGCTCCACCTCCACGCTGCAGGTGGCCGGCATCCGGCTGCTCGCCGGCACGCCGATGGAGATCCGGATCGACGTGGTCACCCCGCCGACCCTCACGGTGACCTCGACCGGCGACGAGAAGACCTCAACCGTGGACTACACCGCGCCGGTGCTGCGGGTCAGCCAGGGCGGCAAGGTGCTGGGCACGCTGGACGCTGCCAACCAGAAGCTGGACGTGCCGATCGGTATCCCGATCCCCGGTCCGAACTCGTCGCAGCTACCGAAGCTGCCGGTCGTCGGCGGCCTGCTGCCCAACGGCAGCCCGGCGCCGGGCAACCTGCCGAAGATCGACGTCGGCGTGCTGCGGCTGCAGAACGCCGAGCTGGACATCAAGAAGGCGGCGATGACCCAGCCGTTCGCCGGGTTCCAGCTCTCCGCGGTGGCCCGATTGCTCGACCTGCAACTGCTACCCACCGACGCGCTCGGGCTGCCCAACCTGCCCTCGGCGCTGGCCCAGGTCTCGCTGGGCGAGCAGATCAGCAGGGCGTACGCACCGACCGGCGGGGTGGTCTGCGCCGCGGCGGCCGGCGGGGTGACGCCTGGCGGTCCCGGCGGGTACGCCGCACCGCCGCTGGCCTACACCACCGCCGCGTACCAGGCCGTGCCGATGTTCCTGACTGGCACCGCGATGCTGCTCGCCGGGAGCATCATCGTCGCCGCGCTGCCCAGCCGGCGCCCCCGCCGCCCAACCCCCTGACCGGTGATCCCCCGCGCGGGCGTGGTTTGGTCCGCGTGCGACCGGTATACCCGAGGCAACTCGGATTTTGGGGGTCACAGTGTCCACATCGGACGGTGGTTTGTTCTCGCTGCGCGGCCGGACCGCGCTGGTGACCGGGGCGCGCACCGGCATCGGTCGGGCGATCGCGCTCGGGTTCGCAGGCGCCGACCTGGTACTGCTAGGCCGGTTGGACAACCTCGACGAGGTGACCAGCGCGGCGCGGGAACTGGGCGCCCGCGTGACGCCGATGGCGGTGGACCTCAGCGATCCGGAGGCGGTGGCGCCCGCGCTGTCCGGCCTGCTGCACGAGCGGCGGATCGACGTGCTGGTGAACAACGCCGGGATCATCCACCGCGAGCCGGCCGCCGAGGTCCACCTGACGAACTGGCGCCGGGTGCTGGCCGTGGACCTGGACTCGGTGTTCGCGCTGTCCCAGGTGGTCGGCAGGCAGATGCTCGCCAGGCGCTCCGGCAAGATCGTGAACATCGCCTCGCTGCTGAGCTTCCAGGGCGGCATCCTGGTGCCCGCCTACGCGGCGGGCAAGCACGCGGTCGCCGGCCTGACCAGGGCGCTGGCCAACGAATGGGCGGCGCACGGCATCCAGGTCAACGCGATCGCGCCCGGCTACATCGACACCGACGCCACCGCCGCGCTGCGCGCCGACCCGGAGCGCGGCGCGGCCATCTCCGCACGCATCCCGGCCGGCCGGTGGGGCACCCCGGAGGACCTGGTCGGCGCGGCGGTGTTCCTCGCCTCCCGCGCCTCGGACTACGTCAACGGCCACCTGCTCGTGGTGGACGGCGGCTGGCTGGCCCGGTAGATCCGGGACCGGGTTCAGCCGTGGTGCAGCGTGGTCACCATGGCCTCGATGGCCACCCGGGGCTTGACGTTCAGCTCGATGGCCTCCCGGCAGGCGAGCACGGCCTCCAGCCGGCGCAGCGTGGACTCCGGGGTCCAGGCCGCCGCCGCACGCGCCGAGTCCTCCACCCGGTCCGGGTGGTTCAGCGGCACGTTCGCCCCGGCCGCGGTGACCAGCACGTCCCGGTAGAAGCCGGCCAGGTCGACCAGGGCGAGGTCGAGGGTGTCGCGCTGGGTGCGGGTGCTGCGCGACTTCTGCCGGCGCTCCAGCTCGCGGATCGCGCCCTTGGCGCCCCGGCTGGCCGCGGCGGTGCCCTTGCCGGTGCCACCGGCGCCCATCGCCGTCTCCAGCGCCTGCCGCTCGGCCTCGTCGCGCGCCTCGTTCACCGTGCTCGCCTCGTCCTCCACCGCCTTGACGAGTTCGTCGGACAGGGCGAACACATCGGAGAGCCGGCGCAGTGCGAGTGGCACGCGCAGCACCGCCGCCCGCCGCTCCCGGGCGGCCGGGTCGGTGGCCAGGCGGCGGGCCCGGCCGACGTGCCCGCCGCACACCGAGGCGGCCCAGCGGGCGGTGTCCTCGTCGATGCCGTCCCGGCGGTGCAGCACCTCGGCGATGGCCGAGGCGGACGGTGTGCGCAGGGAGACCGCCCGGCAGCGGGAGCGGATGGTGACCGAGACATCCTCGGGGTGGTCGGACGGGGCGCAGAGCAGGAACACGGTCCGCGCCGGCGGTTCCTCCACGGCCTTCAGCAGCGCGTTCGCCGCGCCCTCGGTCAACCGGTCGGCGTCCTCGATCAGCACCACCTGCCAGTGCCCGGTGGTCGGCCGGCGGGCCGCCGCCTGCACCAGCGACCGCATCTCGGCCACCGAGATGGACAGCCCCTCCGGCACCACCAGCCGCACGTCGGCGTGGGTGCCGGCGAGCGTGGTCCGGCAGCCGGAACACGCGCCGCAGCCGGGCGGCCCGGTGCGGCTGGTGCACTGCAGGGCTGCGGCGAAGGCGCGGGCCGCGACCGAGCGGCCGGACCCGGGCGGGCCGGTGAACAGCCAGGCGTGCGTCATCGCGCCGCGCACCGCTGGCCGGCCGGCGACCAGCGCGGCCGCCGCGTCGGCCGCGGCCGCGAGTTCGTCCACCGCGGCCGGCTGGCCGACCACGTCCGCCCACACCCCACCGGTCACCGGTGGTCCCCCCGAAAGCCGGGGCTCGACCGGCGCACGACGTGAACGCCGGCAGGAACATGGGGCGCGCCGTGGCCACGTTGGCTGCCGCGGCTTGACGCCCGCATGAGGGAGCCTCCTCTTTCCCGGCCCGACACACGCATCAGGGAGCATCCACCGTGACGACCGGCTGCTCGGCCGGGGACTCGGACAAGCCGATGCGGGCGGCCAGGACGGAGTACACGGCCGCGCGTACCCGCTCGGCGACCTCCTCCTCGGCGCCGTCGGCGTCCACCACGACGTAGCGGTCCGGATTGGCGGCAGCCACCTCGGTGAGGATCTTCTGCACCCGCCAGTGGTGTTCCAGGGTGCCGATGCCGCCGGCGACCTGCCCGTCGCCACTGTCCGGCGGCTCGACGGGCGTCGGGTTGCCCGGCTGGCCGACCGCGGATCGAGGCAGCGTCGCCGGGTCGCGGTCCAGCAGCACGGTCAGGTCAGGCCGCAGCCGGCCGGTCGCCCAGTCGGCCAGGTGCTCCAGTTCGGCCTGGTCCAGCCCGCCGAGAGCGCCCAGGTGAGCCAGCGGGCTGTCCACGTAGCGCTCCATGATGACCAGCTCGCCCGCGTCCAGTGCGGGCCGTACCCGGCGCTCCACCACGTCCGCCCGGACAGCGGCGGCCACCAGCGCGTGCGCCCGCGCCCCAGACAGCGAGGCCCCAGCGAGCACACTGTGCAGCCGGCTCTCGTCCAACGCGGGATCGCTGGCCAGCAGCACCTTCTTGCCGTGCCCGCGCAGCCACTCGGCCAACCGCCTGGCCTGGGCGGAGGTGTCCTCGACGGTGTCCCCCTCCACCGCGACGAGCAGGCCGGCGCGCCGCGGCGGGCGCCGGCGCAGCGCGCGGAACAGGTCGGCCAGGATTGGCTCCTTGCGGCGGTCACCCATCTGCCGGTACGCGATCACGCCGACCAGCGCGGCCACCACCCCAGCGCCGAGCAGCACCGGGCGGGTGCCGTCGACCCGCATCTGGTGACCGAGCACCGTCACGGTGTGCACCTGGACCAGACCGACCAGAGCCGGGGTGGCCGCGGTGGAGCCGAACACGATGGTCTTCATCAGCACCTGGACCAGCGACACCATCCGGCCGCGGATCCGGTCCTCGATCTGCGAGCCGATGATGGTCAGGCCGGTCAGGAAGGCCACCCCGGCGGAGGCGCCGACCAGGGCCACCGTGACCAGCGCGGTCCACAGGTGCGGCGCGAGGGCGACCAGCACCAGCGACAGCCCGGCCGCCACGATGGCCACGCCGAACAGCCGGTTGTGGGTCAGCCGCGCCGCCGCCTTCGGCGCGAACGCCATACCGGTGCCCAGGCCGACGAACACCGCGACGAAGAGCATGCCGAACGCGGTGTCCCCGCCGAGCAGGCTGGCCGCGTACAGGCGGGCGGTACCCACCACCGCACCGGCCGCGGCGAACGCACCGGTCATGCCGATGACCAGGCCGCGCATCAGGGTGTTGCCGGCGACGTACCGCAGCCCGTCGCGGAACATGCCGAACAGCCCCAGCCCCCCGGCGACCGGTCGGGCCCGGTGCGTGGTGGGCCGACCGGAGATCTCCGGGATCCTGGTGGCCACCACGATCGCCGAGGTCAGGTAGAGCAGCCCGTTGATGATCACGATGATGTTGGCGATGCCGAGCCCGCTGTTCGACAGGTGCAGCGTGGGACCGATCGCGGAGATCACCGAGAACAGTCCGGCGCCGCTGACCACCGCGATGCCGTAGGTCATCACCAGGCCGAGCTGGTTCGCCGTCTCCACCTGGTCCCGGCGGCGCAGCAGGTTGGGCACCGAGGAGTCCTTGGCCGGAATCCACATCAGCGCGCAGCATCCGACCAGGAAGTTGGCCGCGAACAGCCACGGCAGCGAACCGACGATGGCGATGGACAGGAACAGCCCGCAGCGGAACAGGTCGCAGACGACCATCACCTTGCGCCGGTCGAACCGGTCCGCGAGCACCCCGCCGAGCGGGGCGAACAGCATGCCTGGCAGCAGCTGGGTGAGCACCACACCGCTGAACGCGAAGCTCTGTGCCTGGTAGCTACTGGTCAGCTTGGCGACGAGACCGGTGAGGGCGAGCAGCGACAGCCAGTCACCGATGGTGCAGAGGTAGGTGACGCCCCACAGCCGGCGGAACGGCCGAATCGCCAGGACGCTGCGAATCCGGTGCGCGCTGGACGCGTCCGACTCGGCCGGCCCGTGGCCGGCCTCGGACGTCATCCCGATGCCGTCCAGAATGCAGTCCACCCCACTTCCGCCAGGCACCCCCGCACCGGCACCAAGCGTAACCGCGACGAATCGGGAGATCCCGCAGGGTCGCGCTGTGTTGGTTGTCCACCGCGCGGCGCGATCTCTCGGATTCCACGTATCGGGAGTTCGGTGGGGCCGTCAGTGGAAGGCGTGTGAGAGCGCGTCGATGATCGCCCGGCCAGCGGTGGCCAGGATGGTCGCCAGCAGGATCAGGCCGGCGATGAGCCAGCCCGCCACCGCGTTCGCCGGGCGGCGCTGCGGAGTTCCCTGCGCGGGCTGCGCCGACGGACGGCGGACCGGGGGCGTTCCGGGGCGTGGCTGCCCCCCGACCTGCCGGCCGCGGCGGCGTGGCTCGGCGAGCGCCGCGTTGATCGCCTCCCGCATCGACGAGTCGACCTCGGGCGGCTTCGTGGGTTCGGCCACCGGTAGCCGCGCCCAGGCGGCCTCGCCGACCATGGCCGCACCGGTGACCAGCCCGGCGAGCGGGTCGGGGAAGGCCGGCGGAGGCGGCGGGTCCTGCGTGCCGTCCGGGCCGAACAAGGCATCGTCCGCCACGGTGTCGGCCACCCCCTTCGCTCGAGCGGGGCTACCCCTCCAGCGTAGAAGGTTCGGGATCCGGCCGTCAGGATTTCCGCCTCACCGGCGACGTGCCGGCGGGGCGCTCAGGACTTCGACTTTGCCGGCGACTTGCGGCGGGGGGACCGCTTGGACGCCGGCCCCTTGGCCCGCTTCTCGGCGAGCAGTTCAGCGGCGCGCTCGTCGGTCAGCGACTCCACGCTGTCCGCCTTGCGCAGCGAGGCGTTGGTCTCCCCGTCCGTCACGTACGGCCCGAACCGGCCGTCCTTGACCACCATCGGCTTGCCGGACACCGGGTCCTTGCCCAGTTCCTTCAGCGGCGGGGCGGAGGCGGCCGCGGCCCTCCCCCGCTTCTTAGGCTCGGCGTAGATCTTCAGCGCCTCGTCCAGGGTGATCGTGAAGATCTGGTCCTCGCTGGCCAGCGAGCGGGAGTCGGTGCCCCTCTTCAGGTAGGGCCCGTACCGGCCGTTCTGCGCGGTGATCTCCTCGCCGGTGTTCGGGTCGGTGCCGACCACCCGGGGCAGGGAGAGCAGCTTCAGCGCGTCGTCCAGGGTGACCGTGTCCAGCGACATGGACTTGAACAGGCTGGCCGTCCGGGGCTTGTCCTTGACGCCCTCGGGCAGCACCTCGGTGACATACGGGCCGAACCGGCCCTCCTTGGCGACGATCTCGTGGCCGCTGACCGGGTCGACGCCCAGCGAGCGGCCCTCCTGCGGGGTGGCGAACAGCTTCTCCGCGATCTCCACGGTCAGCTCGTCCGGCGGCAGGTCCTCCGGCAGGTTGGCGCGCTGCGACGAGCCGTCCACCTCCCGCTCCAGGTACGGCCCGTACCGGCCGACCCGGACGTACACCGTGCGGCCGGCGTCGTCCGCGAACAGCGGGATGGAGTTGACCTCCCGGGCGTCGATCTCCTCGACGCTGGACCCGACCAGCTTCTTCAGCCCGCCGGCCCGCCCGATCGAGCCGTTCGGCCCGACGTCGCCGCCGAAGTAGAAGCCGGTGAGCCAGTTGGTGCGCTCCTGGCGGCCGGCGGCGATGCCATCCAGCTCGTCCTCCAGCGCGGCGGTGAAGTCGTAGTCGACCAGCCGGCCGAAGTGCTGCTCCATCAGCCCGACCACGGCGAACGCCACCCAGGACGGTACCAGCGCGGAACCCTTCTTCCACACGTAGCCGCGGTCCTGGATGGTGCTGATGATCGACGCGTAGGTGGACGGCCGGCCGATGCCCAGGTCCTCCAGCGTCTTGACCAGGCTGGCCTCGGTGAACCGGGGCGGCGGGCTGGTCGAGTGCCCGTCGGCGGCCAGGTCGTCGGCGGTCAGCGACTGCTCCCTGACCAGCCGAGGCAGCCGGGACTCGGCGTCGTCGGCCTCGCCGCCGGCCTCGGAGTCCACCGACTCGACGTAGGCCTTGAGGAAGCCGGCGAAGGTGATGGTCCGGCCGGACGCGGCGAACGTGCACTCCTCGCCGCTGGCCGCGGTGCCGACGATGCGCACGCTCATCGTGGTGCCGCGCGCGTCGGCCATCTGCGAGGCGATGGTGCGCTGCCAGATCAGCTCGTACAGCTTGAACTCGTCGGACTCCAGCTCGCGGGCCACCTCGCCGGGGGTGCGGAACACCTCGCCGGCCGGGCGGATCGCCTCGTGCGCCTCCTGGGCGTTCTTCACCTTGCGGGTGTACTGCCGGGGCTTGTCCGCCACGTACTGCGCGCCGTACAGCTCGGTGGCCTGGGCGCGGGCCGCCGCGATCGCCGTGTCGGACAGCGTCGTGGAGTCGGTCCGCATGTAGGTGATGTAGCCGTTCTCGTACAGCCGCTGCGCGGTGCGCATCGTGCGCTCGGCGGAGAAGCGCAGCTTGCGGCCGGCCTCCTGCTGCAGCGTCGAGGTCATGAAGGGCGCGTACGGCCGCCGGGTGTAGGGCTTCTCCTCGACGCTGGACACGGTGAACGTGGCGTTCGCCAGCGCGTCGGCCAGTCGCTGCGCCTCGGCCTCGTCCAGCAGGCGGACGTCGGCGCCGGCCTTGAGCCGGCCGTCCGGGCCGAAGTCCCGGCCGGTGGCCAACCGGGTGCCGTCCAGGGCGACCATCCGGGCGCCGAAGGTGCGCGGCTCGGCGCCCTCGCCGGCGTCCATTGTCGCGGAGATGTCCCAGTAGTAGGCGGAGACGAAGCGCATCCGCTCGCGCTCGCGCTCCACCACGATCCTGGTGGCCACCGACTGCACCCGGCCCGCCGACAGCTTCGGCATGACCTTCTTCCACAGCACCGGGCTGATCTCGTAGCCGTACAGCCGGTCCAGGATGCGCCGGGTTTCCTGCGCGTCGACCAGGTGCTGGTCCAGGTCGCGGGGGTTGGCCGCGGCGTCCCGGATGGCCGGCTCGGTGATCTCGTAGAACACCATTCGGCGCACCGGCACCTTCGGCTTCAGCGTCTCCAGCAGGTGCCAGGCGATCGCCTCACCCTCGCGGTCACCGTCCGTGGCAAGGTAGAGCTCGTCCGCGCCCTTCAGCGCCTCCTTCAACTCGCTGACGGTGGCCTTCTTGTCGGGGACGACGACGTACAGCGGCTCGAAGTTGTTGTCCACGTCCACGCCGAGCCGGGCCCAGGACTCGCCCTTGTACCTGGCCGGGACGTCCGCGGCGTTGCGCGGCAGGTCGCGGATGTGCCCACGGGACGACTGCACGACGAAGTCCCCACCCAGGTAGGTGGCGATCTTTCGAGCCTTCGCCGGGGACTCGACGATCACCAGCCGGCGACCGCCGGAACCACCCGTTCCGCCGCCGCTCTTCTTCGTCCGTGTCGTCCCTGCCACGCTGTCCTGCTCTCTTTCTCCCGGTACCTCGGCCCGCCAGTGTGCACCGAACTCCGTCGAGCGTGCGCCACATGGTGCGCCCATGGGGCCGAAAACGGCCGGAGTCACATCAGGCCCGTCCCCGGTTGTACCCCGCTGGACGGACGAGATGCTCGCCCGACAGTGGCGACGACGGGGTCACCTGCCCATCGGAGTTCACCCAATCGGACGCTTCGGCGGTGTGTTTCAGATCACTGTGACACGGCGACGGCCGGCCAGCAGGCTTCCGCGCCGCGTGGCGGTGGACCGATCAACTCGACCAGCCTGCCGATCCGTCGCCGACCCGCCACCCGGAGTGCCGGCCCACCGGCGCGTACGCCGAGCAGCGCGGCCGGCAGCCCGGCCATGGCCAGCGCGGCGCGCAGCGGCTCATGCGTGTCCGGCGCGTGCGGGTCCAGGCCGAGCAGGTAACCGGAGTCGACCGGATGCCCCGCGGTGAGCGCCCACAGCCGCAGCGCGGGGCCGTCCAGGTCGAACCCCGGCGGCACCGCCTTGACCGCACCCCGTAACCAGGACGCGGCCAGCACCGTGAGGTCCACCCGGAAGGCGGTGCGGACCAGCACGTGGCCCTCCTCGGAGGTGCCCACCTCGGCCTCGATGCCGCGCTCGGCGAAGGCGCCGGCCAGCGCGGCCGCGCGCCACCGCTCGGGCACCACGACCGACACCCTGGCCGCCGTCCCCCGGCCGAAGCTCACCGCCTGCCCGGGCCCGCACAGCAACCCGGCCAGGTCGGCCACGCGGGGCGTGCGCGCCTCGGCGGAGTAGAACGAGAGCTGCCCCACGCCGGTCAGCGTAGAACAGACGTTCGAAGTGACCAATGCTTCCGCGGCCATGATTGTTCCCGAACCACGGCGCCCGGGACATGCCGCGACCCCGCCGCCGGGCCGGCCGGGGCGGGGCCGCGAACACGTGACGGAACTCAGCCGGTGGTCACCGTCTCCGCCGGCGTCTCCGCGATCATGCTGCTGCGCCGCTTGGACACCACCAGCGCCGCGATGATCACAGCGAAGGCGATCAGCGCGATGGCCAGCCGGATGCCCAGCGAGGCGCTCGCACCCACCGAGAAGGTGACCACCGCCGGCGCGATCAGCACCGACACCAGGTTCATCACCTTGATCAGCGGGTTGATCGACGGGCCGGCGGTGTCCTTGAACGGGTCGCCGACCGTGTCACCGATCACCGTGGCGGCGTGCGCGTCGGAGCCCTTGCCGCCGTGGTGGCCGTCCTCAACCAGCTTCTTGGCGTTGTCCCAGGCACCACCGGAGTTGGCCAGGAAGATCGCCATCAGGGTGCCGGTGGCGATCGCGCCAGCCAGGTAGCCGGCCAGCGGTCCGACGCCGAGGCCGAACCCCACGGCGATCGGCGCCATCACCGCCAGCAGGCCCGGGGTCGCCAGCTCGCGCAGTGCGTCCTTGGTGCAGATGTCCACCACCCGGCCGTACTGCGGGCGGACCGTGCCGTCCATGATTCCCGGGTTGTCCTTGAACTGCCGGCGCACCTCGTACACCACCGCGCCGGCGGCCCGGGACACCGCGTTGATCGCCAACCCGGAGAACAGGAACACCACCGCGGCGCCGACACCCACGCCGACCAGCGTGCTCGGCACGAACACCGCGAAGTCGGCGTCCCGGAACGCCCCGCCGACCTTGGCCAGCGCCTGCTTGATGGCGTCGTTGTAGGAACCGAACAGTGCGGTGGCGGCGAGCACCGCGGTGGCGATGGCAATGCCCTTGGTGATCGCCTTGGTGGTGTTGCCGACCGCGTCCAGCTCGGTGAGGATCTGCGCTCCCTCACCCTCGACGTCGCCGGACATCTCCGCGATGCCCTGCGCGTTGTCGCTGACCGGGCCGAAGGTGTCCATCGCGACGATCACGCCGACCGTGGTGAGCAGGCCGCAGCCGGCCAGCGCGATGGAGAACAGCGCCACGATCACCGAGCCGGAGAGCAGGTACGCGCCGTACACCGCGGCGCCGACGACGACCGCGGTGTAGACCGCCGACTCGAAGCCGACCGAGATGCCGGAGAGGATCACGGTGGCGGCACCGGTCAGCGAGGTCCGGCCGACGTCCTGGACCGGCTTGCGCTCGGTGCCGGTGAAGTAGCCGGTGAGCCACAGGATGATGCCGGCGAGCACGATGCCGATGAGCACCGCGATCGCGGCGATCAGCGCCGGACTGCCTGCGGTGGCCTTGACGTCGTCGGACACGCCGGACAGGCCCGCGAACGAGCTGGGCAGGTAGGTGAACGCCGCCACGGTGCACAGCACCGCCGAGATCAGCGCCGCGATGTAGAACGCCCGGTTGATCGCGACCAGGCCGTTCTCGCCGGCCCTGGCCCTGGTCACGTACACGCCGATGACCGCGGTGAGCACGCCGATGCCCGGCACGATCAGCGGGAACAGCAGGCCCTGCGCGCCGAACGCGGTGGTGCCCAGGATCAGCGAGGCGACCAGAGTCACCGCGTAGGACTCGAACAGGTCCGCCGCCATGCCGGCGCAGTCGCCGACGTTGTCACCGACGTTGTCGGCGATCGTCGCCGCGTTGCGCGGGTCGTCCTCGGGGATGTGCTGCTCGACCTTGCCGACCAGGTCCGCGCCCACATCCGCGGCCTTGGTGAAGATGCCGCCGCCGACACGCATGAACATGGCGAGCAGGGCGGCGCCGAAGCCGAAGCCCTCCAGGACCTTGGGCGCCTGGCCGGCGTAGACCAGCACCACCAGCGAGGCGCCGAAGAGGCCGAGGCCGACGGTGGTCATGCCGACCACGCCACCGGTGCGGAACGCGATCCGCATACCCTTCTCCCGGGCGCCGGTGGCCTCCCTGGCCGCCGCCGCGACCCGGACGTTCGCCCGGGTGGACAGCCACATGCCCAGGTAGCCGATGCTGGCCGAGAACAACGCGCCGATCACGAAGAACACCGAGCGGCCGATCCGCTCGCCGATGTCGTCCGCGGGGAGCGCGAAGAGCAGCACGAACACGATCACGACGAATGCGCCGAGCGTGCGGAACTGCCGGTTGAGGTAGGCCGACGCGCCTTCCTGCACCGCCCTGGCGATGTCCTGCATCTTGGAGGTGCCCTGGCCAGCGGCCAGCACCTCCCGGAGCAGGACATACCCGACGGCGAGGGCAGCGAGGGCGACCACAGCGACCACGGCGACCACGCCGCGGTCACCTCCGGAGAGCTCGAGGCTCGCCGCGAGGAAGTGCCGGGACATCCGTCCTCCTGTGCATCTACCGGTTTGCGGCGACGGAGCCGGCGACCCTTGCGTCGGCCCCGACGCGACGTGTCCACCGCCACAGCGGTGTGATAGCGGCGGAGTCTATTGGTCAGGCAAACAGTGCCAGTTGCCCCGTCCAGTCTGTTCACCGTCCGTTATCTCCGCAGGTCGAGGTCCGTGATCGATCCAGTGAACGAATTCGGCTGTCCGGGTGCGTTGTGCCAAGCTGTGTGACGTGGGCAAACAGCGCGTAACGGGCCGTGGCAGCCGGCTGCTGGACCGGGTACTCGCCGGGGTCCCCGAGGGAGAGTCACCGCTCACCCACGTCGCCGAACTGCCCGAGCGGGACGCCGGAACCGCCGACTGGCCGGAGTGGGCGCCGGACCCGGTCGTGTCCGCCTTTCGCTCGGTCGGCGTAACACGGCCGTGGCAGCACCAGGTGGCGGCCGCGTCCCGGGCCTGGTCGGGGCAGCATGTGATTCTCGCCACGGGTACCGCGTCCGGTAAGTCGCTGGCCTACCAGCTTCCGGTGTTGTCCCGGTTGACCAGCGAGCGCAGGGCAACGGCGCTCTATCTCGCGCCCACCAAGGCGCTTGGCGTGGACCAGTTGGCGGCGGTCACCAGGCTCGGTGTCGAGGGGGTGCGGCCGGCGGTGTTCGACGGCGACACGCCGAGCGCCGAGCGGGACTGGGTGCGGGCGCACTCACGCTGGGTGTTCACCAACCCGGACATGCTGCACCGCGGCATCCTGCCGGCCCACTCGCGCTGGGCGACGTTCTTCCGCCGGCTGGCGTTCGTGGTGGTCGACGAGTGCCATGCCTACCGCGGCGTGTTCGGCTCGCACGTCGCCCTGCTGCTGCGCCGGCTGCGCCGGGTGGCCCGAGGCTACGGCGCCTCTCCGGTGTTCGTGCTCGCATCGGCCACGGTGTCCGACCCGGCGACGTCGGCCGGCCGGCTGACCGGCCTGGAGTGTGCGGCGGTGACCGAGGACGCCTCGCCGCGTGGAGCGCGCACCGTGGCGTTGTGGGAGCCGCCGCTGCTGGACGAACTGGCCGGCGAGCAGGGCGCGCCGGTGCGGCGGTCGGCGGGTGCCGAGGCCGCCCGGATCCTCGCCGACCTGGTCGTGGAGGGTGCCCGCACGCTGGCGTTCGTCCGCTCGCGGCGGGGTGCGGAGCTGACCGCGCTCGGCGCCCGGCGGGTGCTCGCCGAGGTGGACGGCGGGCTTGCCAGGCGGGTCGCCGCGTACCGCGCGGGCTTCCTGCCCGAGGAGCGGCGGGCGCTGGAGCGTTCACTGGCAAGCGGTGAGCTGCTGGGCGTGGCCACCACGAACGCCCTGGAACTCGGCGTGGACATCTGCGGGCTGGACGCCGTGGTGGTGGCCGGATACCCGGGCACGCTGGCGTCGTTCTGGCAGCAGGCCGGGCGCGCCGGGCGGGACGGCGACGGCGCCCTGGTGGTGTTCGTGGCCAGGGACGATCCGCTGGACACCTACCTGGTGCACCACCCGGACGCGGTGCTGAACCGGCCCGTCGAGGCGACCGTGCTGGACCCCGCCAACCCGTACGTGCTCGGCCCGCACCTGGCCTGCGCGGCGGCCGAACTACCGCTCACGCCGCGCTGCCTGGCGTTGTTCGGCGAGGCGGAGGCGCGGGCGGTGCTGGACGACCTGGTCGCCGACGGCGTGGTGCGGCAGCGGGCGACCGGCTGGTACTGGGTGGCGCGGGAACGCCCGCACGCCTCGGTGAGCATCCGCGGCTCCGGTGCCGAGCAGGTCTGCGTGGTGGAGGCGGACACCGGCCGGCTGCTCGGCACGGTGGACCCCGGCGCGGCGTGCTGGCAGGTCCATCCGGGCGCCGTCTATCTGCACCAGGGCTCCTCATACGTGGTCGACGCGCTGGACCTGACCGACGGTCTGGCGCTCGTACACGCCGAGGACCCGGAGTGGAGCACATCCCCGCGCGACGTGGTGGACATCTCCGTGGTGCGCACGCTGACCAAGCAGAAGCACCCGGGTGGGGTGTCGGCGTGCCTCGGCGAGGTGGAGGTGACCTCGCAGGTCGTGGGCTACCTGCGCCGGCTGCCGTCCGGTGAGGTGCTCGACCACGTGCCGCTCGACCTGCCGGAGCGGTCGCTGCGTACCCGGGCGGTCTGGTACACGGTGTCCGACGAGTTGCTGCACGGCAGTGCGCCGGGGGGCGCCGGGCTGGATCCGGCGCGCGTCCCCGGCGCACTGCACGCCGCCGAGCATGCGGCGATCGGCCTGCTACCTCTCTTCGCGACCTGTGACCGGTGGGACATCGGCGGGGTGTCCACCGCGCTGCATGAGGACACCGGGGAGGCGACGGTGTTCGTGCACGATGGTCATCCCGGGGGAGCCGGCTTCGCCGATCGCGGGTTCGCCGCGTTGGTCCCCTGGTTGGTCGCTACTCGGGAGGCGATCGCTTCCTGCGACTGCCCGGCTGGCTGCCCGTCCTGCGTTCAGTCGCCCAAGTGCGGGAATGGCAACGAGCCGCTGGACAAGGCGGGTGCGGTGGCCGTGCTGGACGCCGTACTCGGGGTGATACGGGAGGATGGCGGCGTCCAGCACGGCCGTGTCCTGGATCAGGCGACCGGCGAGCGGTGCGCGCTGACCAGCGGCTGAGCCGTGGCCAGCTCGGGAAGCACATCGCCGCGCAGCGCCGAAACCAGGGCGTCCTGCACGACGTCCGACGCCGGGAGGCGCCAGCCGCACACCTCGGGGTTGACCCGCCAGTGCACCACGCCGTGTTCGAACGGCGTGGGCGGCAGTGGGATCCAGCTACCGGTGCTGTGCAGTCGCACGTCGGCGCACTCGGCCAGCTCGGGGCGCAGCCGCCGGCCGGACTCGGCCAGGAACAGCCAGCGACCGGACGGGGTGGCTGCGATCGGGACCGGGACGCCGATTCCGCGCAGCGCCCTGGCGGCCCGGCGACCGAGTTCGACGCCCACCTCGACCGCGTCGAGCAGGTGGCCGGTGGCGACCAGCAGGCTGTATGGCACGCCGCCGCTCCACCATGCGGCCACCGATTCCGCGTCCGCGCCGACCCGCTGCTGCCAGTCGTCGTGCACCGGGACCGGACCGTCCTGGTGGGCGCCCTCGCGCCCCGCCCAGCGCGAACCCGTCGGATAGGTACCGGGCAACACGGGCCAACCGCGCCAGGCGAGGCCGATCGCCTCCGCCCGCAGTTCGATGCGGAACGCCCCGCGCCAGCTATCCGACCAGTCCATCGCCAACTCTCCTCGTCGCCTCAATCCTTGTGCCGCGGCGCCGCACCGGCGCCCTCAACCAAACCAAACGGCACGAAGGGGGGAGTTGGTAACTCCCTGTCGGCAACCGGTCGGTGTGAGACGGCGAACGAGGTCGCCTTCGCCGGAGGGCCGAACGTTCGACGTCCTGGTGGCCCGGTCGATCTCGCACGCCAGCACGTGACGAACTCCACTCAACGCGTTGGGCCGACCGCTCGTCGTAGCCGGAGCCGATCAGTTCTCCGCGGGCCCGGCACGGGCCCTGGCGCGCGCGGTACCGAACCGGGCGAGCGGCTCCGGTGGTCGTGAGGTCACCTCGACCAGCGCGTCCCAGCCGTCCAGGTGACAGCTGACAAGCGCGGTGCCCATTCGCTCGGCGACCCAGGCGGCGCGCTCGCATGCCGGGCTCTCCCCGGACACACCGTCCACCGCCGCGCCGAGCGCGGCCAGGTCGGCCGCGGCCGCCGCCCGGTGCCGGGTGACCACGGCCGCGCCGAGGTACACACCGGCCGTGGTCACCACCAGCACGGCGGCGATCACGGCGACCACCCAGACGGTGGCGGAGCCCCGGTCGCCGGGTTCGGTTGACCTGCCCATGCTCGTCCTCACCCCGCGGCTGCTTGGCCGGTTGACGGCGGATACGCATCGGCGGCGGTCGGTTCCAGCACCGCGTAGGCGTCCGCCCGGAGGTGGATGCCGGGAAGAAAGCCGCCGGGCGGGTCAGCCGTGACCTCCACCTGCGCGGTGTCACCGCTGACCAGCACGGTCAGCCTGGCGCCGCTCGGCGCGATGCGGTCCACGGCTTCCCGCGCCCGTTCCGACTCGCCCCGGGCCACCAGCCGGGCCGCCTCCCGCGCCGCATCGGTGCAGTGCAGTTGCCCGAGCACGGCCGTCACGGCCGACAGGGCCGCCGCAAGGACCAGAACGACCGCGCCGAGCGCGGTCGCCGCCTCGACGGTGACCGCGCCGCGATCCCGCGGGCAAGGTGCCGGCCGCACGCCGGCCGCGAGGGAGGCACGGCTGGCGCCGGACATCAGAAGCGCACCGAGAGGGCTCGCTCGACGAGGCTGGTGAGCGCCGAACTCACCCCGCCGCTGGTCACCACCGCGTAGAGCACCGCGGCGAAGGCGGCGGCCGCGATCGTGCCGATGGCGTACTCCACCGTGCTCATGCCGGCGTCGTCCCGCCATCCCGTGACGATCCGTGCCCACAGCCGCGCGGACATGGTCAACCCGTTCCGCTTCGCGGATCCGCCGGACCGGCGCGGGCGGAGATCGTGGTCGGGCCGGATGCCGCAGCTTGAGGCGATCATTGAGACTCCTTTCGGCTCGCACGAGCCATGCGTGGACAACTCGATCCGGACGTATCCGGACGATCTCGGGTGGGACGGCGCCGGTCACCGGGCCGCCGACCGGTCACCATGCCGGCACCAGCCGGCTCGCCAGCGCGATCACCACCGGCAGCACACCGAGGCAGAGGAACGCGGGCAGGAAGCACAGGCCGAGTGGCCCGGTAATCAGCACGGCGGCCCGTTGTGCCCGTTCCTCCTCGTGGTCGCGAGCACCGGATCGGACCTCCTCGGCGAGTTCGGTCGCCGTCCCCGCCAGCGCGGTGCCGGACCGGGCGGTCCGGCGCGCCGCCCTGGCCAGCGGAGCGAGGTCGGGATCGGCCAGTGCCGGCGCCCAGCACGCGACCGGGTCGGCGCCGAGCGCCATCAGCTCGCCGGATCGGCGCAACACGACGGCAGGGGTTGCGGGCAGTTCCTCGGCGACGATGCGCACGGCGACCGGCACGGGTAGTCCGGCGCGCAGGCACGCGGCCAGCAGGTCCCAGCAGGCGGCCAGGCGCAGCGGGTCGGAAGTGGCTCGGCGCCGGGGAGCGGCGCGTTCCGCGCGCAGGGCACGCCGGACGGCGGCGAACGTGGCCAGCCCCAGTGGGATACCGGCGACGAGACCGACCGGCCCGCCGACCAGGGCGACGGGCAGGGCAGCGATCGCCACCGATGCCACCACCGGCAACGGCCACGCCGGCGGGCCGCAACCCCTGGACCTGGTCGCCGGCGCGGCACCGTGCGGTCCGGGCCGGGCAACGGCGAGTCGGCCCAGCCTCGCTCGCGCGTCGTCCGGTACCGGCGCGATGAGCATCGCGGCCGCCGTCAGCAGGACGGACAGGGCGTAGCCGGTCATGGCAACACCGCCCGGTCGGTGAGTCGAGCGCTCCACAGGACACCGGCGCACAGCAGCGTGGTACCGACCACCAGCAGCGCCTGGCCCACGCCGGTCGTGGCCAGCACGTGCAGCGCGCGGACGCCCATCGCCTCGCCCAGCAGAAGGCCGACGACCGGAAGCGAAGCGAGTACCGCGGCACTTGCCCGAGGACCGGCCATCCGCGCCTGTACCTGTTTGGCGAACCGAACCCGCTGCCGCAGGTCCCGCCGGACGGCGTCGAGCACGCCGGCGAGCGGGACGCCGTGCCGGTCCGCGACCGTCCATGCCGTGCCGACCTGCGTCAAGGCCCAGCCGAGCACCGGTTGCGTGGCGGCCGCGCCGGCCAGTGCGACCGCCACGTCGCCACCGAGGCGGGCGGCAGCGGCGATGCCGTTCATCGCCAGGGCGGCGATCGGTTCGGCGTCAGCGGCCGCTCGCTCGGCGGCCGAAGCCGGGTGCGCTCCGGCACGAAGTTCCGCGACGAGGGCGCCGAGAGCGCTCGCCATGGCGGCGGTGGCCCGAAGCCGGGCCCGCAGGGCGGCCCGCGCCCGCCACCGGCCGACAGCGGTGGCGCCCAGCAATCCGGCGGCGATCCCGCCGCCGACGCCGAGCAGTGCGGCCCCCAGCGCGCCGCAGCACGCCACCGCCAGCGTGCCGCCGAGCCGGCCGGGCCTTCGTGGCCGGCGGCGCCGACCGTCCGGCTCCGGCCGCAGTGCGCGCAACCGGTGGCTTGCCGTACCGCGCGGCCAGACCAGCACGGAGCCGGCGAGCGCGAGGAAAGCCATGCTCACCATGGCGCGCTCACCCCTCGCTCGGTGAGCAGCGCGGCGAGCTTGGGCCGCGCCGGCTGCCAACCGTCCGCGTACCGCCAGACCGCCCGCACGCGGATCTCGTCGGCGGACCGCTCCACCAGGCCGATCTCGACCAGTCGCCGCGCACCGGAGGACTCCCTGCGGACGTGCAGCACGACCTGGATGGCCGCGGCGAGTTGGCTGTGCAGCGCCGCCCGGCCGAGCCCGCCCAGCGCGGCCAGCGCCTCCAACCGGGCGGGCACCTCCGCGGGGGAGTTGGCGTGCAACGTGCCCGCGCCGCCGTCGTGGCCGGTGTTCAGGGCGTTCAGCAACTCACACACCTCGGCGCCACGGACCTCGCCCACGACGATCCGGTCCGGCCGCATGCGTAGCGACTGGCGCACGAGGTCGCGAACGGTGACCTCCCCGGCGCCCTCGATGTTGGGTAGCCGGGCGATCAGCCGCACCACCTGCGGATGCCGAGGTTGCAGTTCCCCGGCGTCCTCGACGCACACCACCCGCTCGTGTGCCGGCACGCAGCCGAGCAACGCCGCCAGCAGCGTGGTCTTTCCCGAGCCGGTGCCGCCGACCACGAGGAAGGCGAGTCGGGCGCGTACCACTGCCCGCAGCAACGCCCCGGTCGCCGCGTCGAAGGTGCCCAACCGGGCCAGCTCGTCCAGATCATGCACGGCCGGCCGCAGTACGCGGAGTGACAGGCAGGTGCCGCCGGCGGCGATCGGCGGGAGCACGGCGTGCAGCCGGAGCCGCCCGGCAGGGCCGCTGCCCGGCAGCCAGGCGTCCACATAGGGCTGGGCGTCGTCCAACCGCCGGCCGGCCGCCAGCGCGAGCCGCTGCGCGAGCCTGCGGACGGCGTCGTCGTCACGGAACCGCACACCGGTGCGCCGCAGGCCGTCCTGGCCGTCCACCCAGACCTCGTGCGGGCCGGTGACCAGCACGTCGGTGGTGGCGGGATCGCGTAGTAGCGGCTCCAGCGGACCCGCGCCGACGAACTCCTGCCGCAGCACGCGCAGTGCGTCGAGCACGTCGGCGTCGCCGACGACACCACCGGCCTCGGCGCGCACCGCCTCGGCAACCGCGGCGAACGTCACGCCGGCGCCGGTGCTGGCCAGCCGCTGCCGCACCCGCTCCACCAGATCCGCGCTCATCGCCCCTCCCTTTCGGCGAGTTCGCACGCGACCGCGATCGCGTCGCCAGAGCGCACCAGATGCACCTGCGGCAGGCCGCGTGGCTGACGGCCGGTCACGGCCGCCGCTCCGCGCCCGCCGAACGCAACGCGGACAGCACCGCGCTGGCCGTCGCCACCAGCGGGCCGCGTGGCCGGGCCGGCACCCGACCGCGTTCCAGGGCCCGGGACAGCCCCGGTTCCGGTCGCATCGCGTTGAGCAGCGGCACCCCGGCGGCCGCGGCGACGTCTTCTGGTGAAAGGCCGCCGGGCGCCGGCCCGCGCACCACCGCGTGCAGTTCGACGCCGCGCTCGCGGGCGCGTTCGGCGACCCGCTTGGTCGCGGCGCAGGCCCGCACCTCGGCGGGCACCACCACAACCGCGAGGTCGGCCCGGTCGAGTGCGGCGCACGCCGGCTCCGGCAGGTGCCTCGGCAGGTCGCAGACAACCGTCTCACCGGCTCGCCGCCCCGCCTCCACCACGGCGGCCACCGCCTCCGCCACCGGGCCGGGACCGTCGCGGTCGCAGGAGAGGACGGTCAGCGAGCCGCCGCCGTGCCGCCGCCCGGGGAGCGCCGAGCGCAGCGAGGCAACCGAAACCCTTCCGCTGGCCAGGGCAAGCTCGGGCCACCGTAGGCCGGCCTCGCCCTCCGCTCCGAGCACCAGGTCCAGGCCACCGCCCAGTGGGTCGCAGTCGACCAGGAGCGCGCGGCCGCCGCCGCGTAGCACGGCATGGGCGACGGACGCGGCCAGCACCGAGGCACCCGCCCCGCCCCGGCCGCCCAGCACGGCCAGCACCCTCCCCACCGCATGCGCCGGCGCCTCCACCACGTCCGCGAACGCGTTGACCAGGAGGTCCTCGGCGAGCGGCAGCGCGAGGACGTGTTCCGCACCGGCCCGGACGGCCGCCTGCCACACCTCCGGCGGCGGGTCCCCGGGGCAAACCACCAGCACCCCCGGGCGGCGGGCCAGCCCCGCCCCGGCGCACCGCACGGCGCCGGTCTCATCCAGCAACACCAGCGGGGCGGTCGACCATTTCGCGCGCACGCCGGCGACATCCGGTGCGCGGTGTAACTCGCAGCCGGCCGCGGCGGCCAACCGCAGCAGTTCGTCGAGCACCGCCTCGTCGTCGGCCAGCACGAGTGGTCGTTTCGTCTCCATCGTGTCCCCCCTTGTCGACCCTGATCAGCAGCCGCCTTCCGGCGGCGAGGCGCTCGGGCGGCCCTCCGCCGATCCGCGACCACGCTCCCGCCGGCCCGAGCCGGCGGCAACGGCCGCTGATCAACTTGTGGACAACCGGTGAGGCTGTGGACAGGGCCGCGGCGGCACGCCACGAAGGCCGAGAAATGTCGGTGGGGCCCGGCATGATGGGCGCGGGTTGTCTCGGCTCCGCGCGACCCGATCCCGGTTTGCGGCTTGCGGGGACCCGCGGGCTTCGAGTGGCCTCCGGGACCTGCGTCGGCGCGGGTCACCGCCGCTGGATATGGGACGACCCCCGCCAGGGGGGAGGGACGGGGGTCGTCATCAGGTTCAGCCCCGGGGGGTCGAGCTGAACCCGTCCGGTAACCACCGGACGGCGTCTACTGTATCTCCCCGCAGCCGGGTGATGCGCCCTGTCCTTTCGAGGGACACGCCGACAATTGCGTAACGGCACTTATGCTGTCTGTGTGACCGAGCCCAGCAGCGGCGCCGCGCCCTCTTCCGGCAGCCGCGTCGCCGCGTACTTTGACCTGGACAAGACGGTCATCGCCAAGTCGAGCACACTCGCCTTCAGCCGTCCCTTCTTCCAGGAGGGCCTGATCAATCGGCGCGCGGTGCTCAAGAGCGCGTACGCCCAGTTCGTGTTCATGCAGGCCGGCGCGGACGCCGACCAAATGGATCGTATGCGCGCCCATCTCACCGCGCTGTGCGAGGGATGGGACGTCGAGCAGGTCCGCGCGATCGTCGAGGAGACCCTGCACGACATCGTCGATCCACTGGTCTACCGGGAGGCGACCCAGCTCATCGCGGAGCACAAGCACGAGGGCCACGACGTGGTCGTGGTGTCCGCCTCCGGTGCGGAGATCGTCGCTCCGATCGCGAAGATGGTGGGTGCCACCCACAGTATTGCCACCCGCATGGTGGTCAACGACGGCAAGTACACCGGCGAGATCGACTTCTACTGCTACGGCGAGAACAAGGCCATCGCGGCCAAGCAACTCGCCGAGCAGAACGGGTACGACCTGGCCGAGTGCCACGCGTACTCGGACTCGATCACCGACCTGCCGTTGCTGGAGGTGGTCGGCCACCCGACCGTGGTCAACCCGGACCGTGGACTGCGAAAGATCGCCGCACAGCGCGGCTGGCCGGTGCTCACCTTCTCCGACCCGATCTCGCTGCGCGCCAGGATTCCGACCCCGTCCGGCACCGCCGTCGCGGCGGCCGCGGTCGGCATCGGAGCGGTCGCCGCGGCGGGGTTCGCCTGGTACGGGTTGCGGCGCCGGCGGCGCGGCTGACAGCCAGGAGCCGGGTCGGCGCCGCAGCCTTGCAGGCAACCGACGACCTGCGCTTTTGGCGTCACGACGGGGTTCCGGCCGCGCGGCGCCGCGGCTTGAACGGTGCACCCGGCACGGGCCTTGCTGTGACCCAGCACACTAGGTAGAACAGAACTGCGGACTTCGGAATGGCCAGGGGTCATGCGAAGGGAAGCATGATCCACCCCAACCGGACTCCGTGGGTAGACAACCGGGCACCCACGCTGAGCACGCCGCGGGAGGCACGTCGTCGAGGGACTGCGTACCGGGACGCCGGACGCCGAGTCCCCACCAGGGACGACTTGTGTTGCACGCCTGGTAACCCGGCGGTCTACCCGGGCGGGCGGCGCCTTCGGTTTCAGCCGGTGGGCGCCGTTCGCGCGTGTTCGGGGCAGGAAAGTCCGCCGGCCGCGGGACCGCGCGGCTCGCGCGAGGCCGGATCGGGTCGCTGCCGGTGCGTCAGTACCGGCACGCATCGCAGCCGTGGCAACAAATACCGGTCGATACCGGCATTCCGCCGCGGATCATCTCGCTCGGCGCGGAAACCGACCGGGGACGCACTTCTTCACGACGCGCGCACAACCGTTGACTCAGGGCAGCTATGTGAGTAACTTGCCTCTGACCATCGGATGCGGTGGGAATATTTCCACGCTGCCCGCAAGGGAGGCCGCGTGTCAACGGTTCGTTCCAGCACCCATCGCCGCTTCCCCGCCGTGCCGGCACTGCTGGCCGCCGCCTGCCTGGCCGGTACCGTCGGCGCCGCCACCCCGGCCGTGGCCGCGCAGACCGCCAACCCGGAGCCCCACACCGGCTCCCTGCGAAGCGACGGCCCGGTGCCCGCCGCGCCGGGAGGCAAGGCGCGACCCTCGCCCGCACGGGAGGCCGCGATGAACGGCTGGGTGGCGGCCACCCTGCACCGAATGAGCCTGCCGGAGAAGGTCGGCCAACTGTTCGTCACGTACGTGCACGGTTTCGCCGCCGACACCGCGGACCCGGCCAACCAGCGCGAGTTCGGCGTGGACAGGCCCGCGCAGGTGGTGCGGCGCTACCACCTCGGCGGCGTCATCTACTTCCACAACTCCGCCGTGAACAACATCGCCAACCCCGCGCAGGTGGCCGGCCTGTCGAACGGCCTGCAGCGGGCCGCGCTGGCCTCGGGCTCCGGCGTGCCGCTGATCATCGGCACCGACCAGGAAGAAGGCATCGTCACCCGGATCGGGCCGCCGGCCACCCAGTTCCCCGGCGGCATGGCGCTCGGCGCGGGGCGGAGCCCCGAGGACGCCACCGAGGCGGCCCGGATCACCGCCGCCGAACTCCGCGCGATGGGCGTCAACCAGAACTTCGCCCCGGATGCCGACGTCAACGTCAACCCGGCCAATCCGGTGATCGGGGTTCGCTCGTTCGGCTCCGACCCGAACCTGGTCGCGGGCATGGTCGCCGCGCAGGTCGCCGGTTACCAGGACGGCACCGATCCGGCCGGCACGGTGTCCAGCGCGGTCAAACACTTCCCCGGGCACGGCGACACCGACACGGACAGCCACACCGGACTCCCGATGATCAACCACGACCACGACACCTGGGAGCGGATCGACGCGCCGCCGTTCCGCGCCGCCATCGCCGCCGGTACCGACACGATCATGAGTGCGCACATCGTCACGCCGAAGCTCGACTCGTCGGGCGAGCCGGCCACGCTCTCCCCCGCCGTGCTCACCGGCCTGCTCCGCGGCGAACTCGGCTACCAGGGCGTGATCATCACTGATTCGCTGCAGATGCAGGGCGTGCGCACGAAGCATCCCGACGCGGAGATCCCGGTGCTCGCCCTGCTGGCTGGCGCGGACCAACTCCTCATGCCGGCCAACCTGAACGTGGCGATCAACAGCGTGGTGGACGCCGTGCACGCGGGACGGCTCACCGAGCGGCGGATCGACACCAGCGTCGCCCGCATCCTGCGGTTGAAGTGGCGGCGCGGCATCGTGGCCCACCCGCTGGTGGACGAGAACCGGGTGGGCGCCGTGGTGGGCACCGCCGACCACCTGGCCGCCGCAGCCCGGATCACCGACCGCACCACCACCGCGGTGCGCAACGACGCCGGGCTGCTCCCGCTGCGGGCCGCCCCGCACCGGGTGCTGGTGGCGGGCGCCGGATCGGTCACCGTGCCCGCGCTGGCCGCCCGGGTCGCGGCACGCGGCCCGACCACCTCGACCGCGGTGACCGGGACGGCGCCGAGCGAGCAGCAGATCGCCGCGGCGGTGGCCGCCGCGCGGAACGCCGACCTCGTGGTCGCGTTGACCAACGGGCTCTCCGGCTCGGCGGCCCAGCAGGATCTGCTGCGCCGGCTGGTGGCGACCGGCCGGCCGGTGGTGGCGGTCGCGGTGCAGAACCCGTACGACGTGGCCTGTATCGACACCGAGCCGACCTGGCTGGCCACCTACTCGCCGACCGCGGTGGCGATGGCGTCGCTGGCCAGGGTGCTGTTCGGCGAGGTCGCCCCGGCCGGCAGGTTGCCGGTCGACGTGCCGGACGCGGGCGATCCCAGCCGGATCCGGTACCCGTTCGGCTACGGGCTGACGTGGTGAGGAACCCGGTGAACCGGCGGCGATTCCTGGCCACGGCGGCACTGGCCGGGCCGGCGCTGGCCGGCTCCTCCGTGCCGGCCGCGAGCCCCGCACCCGGACCGCGGAACACCGGACCGGCAGCCGGCCCCGGCTCGGCGACGACCGCCGGGCCAGTGCGCACCGGCGCGGATGTGCTGGCCGAGGAGGGCTGGCGGCGGCTCGCCGGTCGGCGGGTCGGCGTGCTGAGCAACCCGACCGGCGTGCTCGGCGACCTCACGCACATCGTGGACGCCATGGTGGCGGACGGTCATCCGCCGGTCGCGGTGTTCGGGCCCGAGCACGGCTTCCGCGGCACCGCGCAGGCCGGCGGCTCCGAGGGCACGGCGACCGACCCGCGCACCGGCATCCCGGTGTACGACGCCTACGGGGCCACCGCGGACGCGCTCGCCGCGATGTACCGGCACGCCGGGGTCGAAACCGTGGTGTTCGACATCGCCGACGTCGGGGCGCGCTTCTACACCTACGTCTGGACGATGTACACGGCGATGCAGGCGGCCGCCGCGACCGGCGCCGCGTTCGTCGTGCTGGACCGCCCGAATCCCGTTGGTGGGCGGGCGTTCGGCCCGCAGCTTGACCCGGCGTTCGCCTCCGGCGTGGGCCGCAAGCCGATCGTGCAGCAGCACGGCATGACGGTCGGCGAACTCGCGCTGCTCTTCAATGGCGAGTTCCTGCCCGCCGACGGCGGACGAGTGTCCACACTGGACGTCGTGCCGGTGCGCGGCTGGCGGCGCGACGAACTCTCCACCGGCCTGCCCTGGGTGCCGCCCAGCCCGAACATGCCGACGCAGGACACCGCCCTCGTCTACCCGGGAACGTGCCTCTTCGAGGGCACCACCTTCACCGAGGGCCGGGGCACTACCCGGCCGTTCGAGACGATCGGCGCACCCGGCGTGGACTGGCGGTGGGCGGAGCGACTGAACGCCGCCGGCCTTCCCGGTGTGCGCTTCCGGGAGACCTACTTCGTGCCCACCTTCGCCAGGTTCACCGGCACCACCTGCGGCGGCGTGCAACTGCACCGCACCGGCGCCGGCGGCTTCGACGCGATCCGCACGGCGGTCACCATGATCGTCACCGCGCGGCGGTGCTACCCGGCCGCCTTCGGCTGGCGCCCGGACAACTGGATCGACAGGCTCTCCGGGTCCGCCCGGCTGCGCACCATGGTCGACGCCGGCGCGGGCGCGGACGACGTGGTCGCCGCCTGGCAGCAGGAGTTGGCCGAGTTCCGCCGCCGGCGAGAGCCGTACCTGCGCTACCCGTAGCGCCCTGCGCCACCGCGCACCGTGAACCGCCCCCGCCGCCCCACCCGAACCCGTGAGGTGCCCGATTGCGCAGACTCGCCAGCGTGACCGTCCTGCTCGCGGTGCTGACCGCACTCGCGGACCCGGCCGACGCCGAGGTGCCGCCGGTGCCGCCGCACGGCCGGTTCGACCAGCCATACCGCGGCTTCGCCCCGCCGTCGACGCTGCTCCGCGACGGCAGCCCGGCGGAAGCCGGCCTGGACCCGGGGCCGATCGACGACGCGCTCCGCCGCGTGCGGTCGTGGACCGAGCCGGACCCGGGCACCGGGCACCCGATGTTCTCCGGAGCGGTCACCCTGCTCGCCCACGACGGCGTGGTGGTCGCCCGGCGCGCCAGCGGGTACGCGCTGCGCTACGCCGACGCGGCCGGCACCGAACTGGCCGAGGACCGGCGCATCCCGATGCGTACCGGCACCGTCTTCGACCTCGCGTCCCTGTCCAAGCTGTTCACCTCGATCGTCGCGCTGCAACAGATCGAGGCCGGCCGGATCGAGCTGACCGCACCCGTCGCCCGCTACCTGCCGGAGTTCGCCACCAGCGGCAAGGGCGCGATCACCGTCGAGCAACTGCTCACGCACACCTCGGGGCTCGAACCCGACCTGCCGCTGTGGCGGGACTGGCCGGACATCCCGTCCCGGTTCAAGGCCGTACTGGACGTCGCACCGGTCAACCCGCCGGGCAGCACCTACCTCTACTCCGACCTCAACATGATCGCGCTGCAACTCCTCGTGCAGCAGGTCACCGGCCGGCGGCTGGACCTGCTGGTCCGCGACGGCATCACCGGGCCACTCGGCATGGCGCACACCGGCTACAACCCGCCGCCGTCCGCCCGGGCCTCGATCGCGGCCACCGAGTTCGAAAGCGACCCGCCACGCGGTCTGGTGTGGGGCGAGGTGCACGACGAGAACGCGTGGGCGCTGGGCGGGGTGGCCGGGCACGCCGGCGTGTTCTCCACCGCCGACGACCTCGCCGTGCTCGGGCAGGCACTGCTGGACGGCGGCAGCTACGCCGGGCACCGCATCCTCCGGCCGGACACCGTGCGGGAGATGCTGACCGACTACAACGGGGCCTTCCCCGGCGATGCCCACGGCCTCGGCTTCGAACTGGACCAGCGCTGGTACATGGGTGCGCTGACCGGGCCGCGCACCGCCGGGCACACCGGGTTCACCGGCACCACCCTGGTCATCGACCCGGCCTCCCGGTCCATCGCCATCCTGCTCACCAACCGGGTGCATCCCAACCGGAACTGGGGGTCGATCAACCCGGCGCGGCGTGCCGTGGCCGACGGGCTGGCCCGGTCGCTGGCGGTACGGCCGAGGCGGGGACCGGACGCGTGGGCGTCGATCATCGGCGACACCACGACGAACGGCGCCTCGGCCACGCTGACCACCGTGCCGCTGGCGCCGCGCGGGGACCGGCTCACGGTGTCCTTCGACGCGTTCGTGGACGCCGATCCGGCCGACCAGCTCCTGCTGGAGTCCAGTTCGGACGGTGTGAGCTGGCGGGCGGTTCCGGTGCGGGCCAACGGATGCGGCGCGCCGGGCGGCGAGGTGAACGCGCTGACCGGGTACGGCGACCGCTGCTGGTGGACGGTCCGCGCCAAGCTACCGGCGAGCGGACCGCTGCGGCTGCGCTGGCGGTACACCGCCGGCGACGAGTACGCCGGCCGCGGCGTCTACCTGGACGCGATCCGGGTCGGCGACGCGGCGGGAACGCTGCTGGACGCCGAGCGCGACCGAGACGCGCTGACCGCGAGCGGTTGGCGGCTCGCCACGCGCTGACCGAACGCGTGATCAGAACGGCCTACCGTCCGTAACCTGCCCGGCGCGGCGCGAGCGCCGGGCAGGCCGGCAAAACCGGCATCCAGGACGGGTTCAGCCACCCAGCGTTGCCCCGTCCGGCCGAATCGCGGGCCGCCGGCAGGATCGGACACGGTTGCGTTGCGGTCGACCGCCGGCGCGTTGACCGTCATCCTGGCGGTTAGTAAGTTTCCCACGTGCCCAGCGAGAAATCCGCCACCACAGCCTCCGGCGCCGGCGGGCCCGCAGATCCCAGCGAATCCTCACCACTGGTCCGCATCCGGTCGCTGTTGCCCGGCTTGGCCCGCGCCGAGCAGCGGGTGGCCAAGGTGGTGCTGGACGAGCCGGCCGCGGTCGCGCACCGCAGCATCACCGAGGTCGCCGACGCGGCGGGGACCAGCGAAACCACGGTGACCCGGTTCTGCAAGGCCATCGGCGTCAGCGGCTACCCGGAGCTGCGGATCGCGCTGGCCGCGGACACCGCGCGCAGCGCGGCCCGCTCCGACCGCGACCTGGGCGGCGACATCACCCCCAGCGACGACCTGCGGCAGGTGGTCGCCAAGGTCGCCTTCGCCGACGCGCGCGCGGTCGAGGAGACCGCGGAACAGCTCGACGCCGAGGTGCTCGGCCGGGTGGTCGACGCGGTGGCCAGGGCCGGCCGGGTGGACGTGTACGGCGTGGGCGCGAGCGCGTTCGTCGCCTCCGACCTGCAGCAGAAGCTGCACCGCATCGGCCGGGTGTGCTTCGCGTGGAGCGACACACACATCGCGCTCACCTCGGCCGCGGTGCTGCAGCCCGGCGACGTGGCCATCGGCATCTCGCACACCGGCGCCACCGTGGACACCGTGGAACCGCTGCGAGTGGCCGCCGAGCGCGGCGCCACCACCGTGGCGCTGACCAACTTCCCCCGCTCACCGATCAGCGAGGTCGCCGACCACGTGCTGACCACGGCGGCCCGCGAGACCACCTTCCGCTCCGGCGCGATGGCCAGCCGGATCGCCCAACTCACCGTGATCGACTGCCTGTTCATCGGAGTGGCCCAGCGGCACCTGGACACCGCGCGGGCCGCGCTCGCCGCCACCTACGACGCGGTCGGCGGGCACCGGCTCGGCGTGCGGCCGGACGGCCGGCGCCGGCCGCGGGAGACCGGCAGATGACGCCGCGGCCGGGCGCCTCGGTGCAGGTCGACTCGCCGACGGAACGGCGGAACCCGAACACCACCGACATCGATCTTGTGTCCACTGTGGACATCCTGAGGATGATTCACGCCGAGGACCGCACCGTGCCGGACGCGGTCGCGGTCGCACTGCCCCGGCTGGCCATCGCGGTCGACCTCGCCGTCGCCGCGCTGCAGGCCGGTAAGCGGGTGCACTACGTCGGCGCGGGCACCTCCGGCCGGCTGGCCGTGCTGGACGCCGCCGAACTGGTGCCCACCTTCAACGCGCCGGCCGACTGGTTCGTCGCGCACAACGCCGGCGGGTCGCGGGCGCTGAAGGCGGCCGTGGAGGACGCCGAGGACGACGAGGACGCCGGCGCCGCGGAGATCCGCCGGTACGTGTCCCCCGGCGACTTCGTGCTCGGGCTGTCCGCGTCCGGCCGCACCCCGTTCGTGCTCGGCGCACTGGCCACGGCCAGGTCGATCGGCGCGGGCACCGCCCTGGTGGCCAACAACCCCGCGGCGAGCGTGGACGTGGACGTGCTGGTCACGGTGGACACCGGCCCCGAGGCGATCGCCGGCTCGACCAGGATGAAGGCGGGTACCGCGCAGAAGCTGGTGCTGACCGCCTTCTCCACCGCGGTGATGGTCCGGCTCGGCCGCACCTACTCGAACCTGATGGTCAGCATGCGAGCCACCAACGCCAAGCTGCGCGGTCGCACGCTGCGCATCCTGCGGGAGGCCACCGGGCTGGCGGAGCCGGAGTGCTCGGCCGCGCTGGCGGAGGCCGGCGGCGACCTGAAGGTGGCCCTGGTGCACCTGCTCTCCGGTGCCGACCCGCGGCGCTCCGCCGACGCGCTCGCCCACACCGGCGGTCACGTCCGACAGGCGCTGCGCGTGCTCGCCGGCTGACCGTAGCGCGCCCCGAACGGGGGAGCCGGCTGGTCCTCGACCCTCAGGCCGGGCTGGCCACCGCGTCGGCGATGCCGGCGCCCTCCTTCGCCCCGGCCTGCACCGCGTCGCAGCAGAACAGCAGCCAGCGGCGCACCCCGTCGGAGTCGCCGGTGGCGAACGCCCGGGCGGCCTCGAGGTACTCGTCGCGCCGGCGCAGGTAGAACACCTCGGGCACGGCGAGGCCCTTCGGGTCCAGCCCGGTCGCGATCGCGGTGAGCCGGGCCGCGGCCCTGGCCACCACCCCGTTACCGGCCTCGAAGGGGGCGAGCGCGAGCAGTTCGCCGTGCACCACCGCGGCCAGCACCGGACCCGGTACCTCCGTCTTGCCGGCGACCAGCCCGGCCAGCAGGTCCAGCCGGGCGGACACGCCGGCGGCCGGCCGGGGCCGGCCCAGCGAGTCGGCCTGGGCCACCGGGACCAGATCGGCCGCGGCCAGCACGTGCAGCCGCGCCAGCGCCTGCAGCGGGGCCCGCTGCCAGGTGGTCAGCAGCAGCCCGATCGACTCGGCCACCCGCAGCGCGCCGGCCAGCACCGGGTCGGTGACCTCGCCCGCGGCCGGTATCTCCGGGTCACCCCCGTCGAGCGCGGCGGACGCCCGGGCGGCGCGGACGGAAGCCTCGGCGGCGGTGGCCGGCCACCCCCTCCGGTTGGCCGGATGCCGGTGTACCTCGTCGACCGCCGTACGGGCGGCGCGAACCGCGTCCGGGACACCCGGCAGGTCCAGCAGCGGGTGCAACGGATCCGTGGGCGCAGCCTGGTCGCTCACGGTCACGACAGTACCCCGTGCGCCCCCGACCTCCGCCGACCACCTCGGCCGGTCGGCGTAACCCGCCGGCAACACGCACGGCCCGATCACTCTCTCGATACCCACTCAAACGGAGATCAGACTGAGCCGTTCAGGTGAACCTATGCGGCCGAACGTACCGCTTACCGCACACAACTCTCCGGTCATCGATCAGTTGTTCACATGATCCACCCGGAGGGACTACGCCAGGAGTGCAGTGGGTCACCACTGCGCCGCAACTTGGCGGTCGGACGAGTGACCGTCGCAGCGCCGTGGACCGCACAGGTCACCACCGCAGCCGAACCCTGGAAAGGTCGGGGAGGAGAAGGACATGGCAACCAAGGACGTCGTCAGCGAGACCCCACAGGCTGATCCCACCGCGCATATCGCAGACCCGGGGCCGCTGGGCCTCGCCGCGTTCGCCATGACGACGTTCGTGTTGAGCGCATTCAACTCGGGACTCGTCGCCGATGAGAAGCTCAAGGCGGTCGTGCTGCCGCTCGCGCTGTTCTACGGAGGGCTGAGCCAGTTCATGGCCGGCATGTGGGAGTTCCGCAAGGCCAACACCTTCGGTGCGCTGGCCTTCACCTCCTACGGCGCGTTCTGGCTGTCCTTCGCGGCCTACGCCAAGTACATCGAGCCGTCGCTCGGTGCCAACTCGGCCAAGGCCACCGGGATCTACCTGCTGGGCTGGACCATCTTCACCGCCTACATGACCGTGGCGGCGGTGCAGGTCAACGGTGCGGTGTTGAGCGTCTTCGTGTTCCTGACGCTGACCTTCCTGGCGCTGACCGTCGGGGAGTTCACCGGGACCAAGTCGATCGCGCACGTCGGTGGGTACCTCGGTCTGATCACCGCGGTGCTCGCCTGGTACACCTCGTTCGCCGGAGTCACCAACTTCACCTTCAAGCGCACCGTGCTTCCGGTCGTTCCGCTGACGCCGAAGACCGCCTAACCCGCACCACCGCGCCCTTGTGCGGCCCTGGTCGGCGGTCTTGACGGCCGCCGACCAGGGCCACGTAATGGTCTGGACCTTTTTGGGCAAGGGGCCTGTCGGGGCGGGGCGGATCGCACTACGGTCTGGAACCGGCCCGAGGAGGCCCTCGCGACGAGTAATGACGTATCAGGAGGTCGGCAGATGACCCAGCCGTCGGACCAGAGCACCGCTCTGGACAACCTGCTCACCGAGAGCAGGGCCTTTCCACCCAGCGAGGAGTTCGCCAAGCAGGCCAACGCGGACGCCTCGCTGTACGAGGAGGCAGCCACCGACCGTGAGGCGTTCTGGGCCAAGCAGGCCGAGCGGCTGCACTGGGAGACGCGGTGGAGCCAGGTGCTGGACTGGTCCAACGCGCCCTTCGCGAAGTGGTTCGTCGGCGGCCGGCTGAACGTGGCCTACAACTGCGTCGACCGGCACGTCGACGACGGCCACGGCGACCAGGTCGCGATCCACTGGGAGGGCGAGCCCGGGGACACCCGCACCATCACCTACGCCGACCTCAAGCGCGAGGTGAGCAAGACCGCCAACGCGTTGCTGTCACTCGGCCTGGAGACCGGTGACCGGGTGGCCATCTACATGCCGATGATCCCCGAGGCGATCTTCTCCATGCTCGCCTGCGCGCGGCTCGGCCTGACCCACAGCGTGGTCTTCGGCGGCTTCTCCGCGGAGGCGCTGCGCTCCCGCATCGAGGACGCCGAGGCCAAGCTGGTGATCACCACGGACGGCCAGTACCGGCGGGGCAACCCGGCGCCGCTGAAGCCCGCGGTGGACGAGGCGGTGGCCAAGACCCCGACGGTGCGCAACGTGCTGGTGGTCCGCCGCACCGGCACCGAGGTCGACTGGACCGAGGGCCGCGACCTGTGGTGGCACGACGTCGTGGAGGGCCAGTCGGAGGAGCACACCCCGCAGGCGTTCGACTCCGAACACCCGCTGTACATCCTCTACACGTCGGGCACCACCGGAAGGCCCAAGGGCATCCTGCACACCTCGGGCGGCTACCTCACCCAGTGCGCATACACCCACAACGTGGTCTTCGACCACAAGCCCGGCCAGGACGTGTACTGGTGCACCGCGGACATCGGCTGGGTGACCGGGCACTCCTACATCGTCTACGGCCCGCTGGCCAACCGCGTGACCCAGGTCGTCTACGAGGGCACGCCGAACACCCCGCACGAGGGCCGGCACTGGGAGATCGTGCAGAAGTACAAGGTCTCCATCTACTACACCGCGCCCACCCTGATCCGCACGTTCATGAAGTGGGGCCACGACATCCCGGCCAAGTTCGACCTGTCCTCGCTGCGGGTGCTGGGCAGCGTCGGCGAGCCGATCAACCCCGAGGCGTGGATGTGGTACCGGGAGCACATCGGCGGCAACCGCTGCCCGATCGTGGACACCTGGTGGCAGACCGAGACCGGGGCGATCATGATCTCGCCGCTGCCCGGTGTCACCGCGGCGAAGCCGGGTTCCGCGATGGCGCCGCTGCCCGGCGTCTCCGCCCGGGTCGTCGACGACACCGGCACCCCGGTCGGCAAGGGCGGCGGCGGCTACCTGGTGCTGGACAAGCCGTGGCCGTCGATGCTGCGCGGCGTCTGGGGCGACGAGCAGCGCTACCGGGAGACCTACTGGTCGCGGTTCGCCGCCCAGGGCTTCTACTTCGCCGGTGACGGCGCGAAGTACGACAGCGACGGCGCGGTCTGGCTGCTCGGCCGAGTGGACGACGTGATGAACGTGTCCGGGCACCGGATCTCCACCACCGAGGTGGAGTCCGCGCTGGTCTCGCACCCGAGGGTGGCCGAGGCCGCGGTGGTCGGCGCCACCGACCCGACCACCGGCCAGGGCATCGTCGCGTTCGTGATCCTCCGCGGCGGCGCCAGCTCCGAGGAGGAGGGCGCCGCGCTGGTCAAGGAACTGCGCGACCACGTGGCCAAGGAGATCGGCCCGATCGCCAAGCCGAGGCAGATCATGGTCGTGCCGGAGCTGCCCAAGACCCGGTCCGGCAAGATCATGCGCCGGCTGCTGCGCGACGTCGCGGAGAACCGCCAGCTCGGCGACGTCACCACGCTGCAGGACTCCTCCGTGATGGACCTGATCAAGAGCGGCCTGGCCAAGTCCAGCGGCGACGACTGACCGCCCGTTCGCCCGGCCGGACGTGGCGACACCGCCGGGCGGGAACAGGCACGGAAGCCAACTGTCGCGCGGGCGGAGCGGCCCCCGGTGCCCAGGCACCGGGGGCCGCTTCGTGCTGACAGCCTGTTCCGGAACAGGGGAAACCGCAGGACCAGCCAGGGAACGCGGCGGCGGGGCTCCGCACCGGCCCGACCCGCCGGGCCATGCCATGCCGAGCCCGGCGACGTGATCGCGGCGCACCTTCCGAACAGGCTCCGATGGCGCGGCCAGCCGAACGGCCGGAAGCGTGCATGGCACGATGACCCGGTGACCCGCGCCCAGCACCATTCCAACGGCAGCCACGGGGGGAACGGGGTTCCCCCGATTCCGTCGATTCCGCTGTCCGCCGACAACTCGACCGATCCGGGCGAGCAGTCGATCGGCGAGCTGGTCCGTGACGCCACCACCCACCTGTCCACGCTGATCAGGGCCGAGGTGGAGCTGGCACGGTCGGAGATCGCCGGCGAGTTCCGCAAGGGTCTCCGGGGCAGCGTCTACTTCACCATCGCGCTGGCCGTCCTGGTGTTCAGCTCGTTCTTCTTCTTCTTCGCGATCGCCGAGCTGCTCGCCGACCTGGGGCTGTACCGGTCGGCGTCGTTCGGCATCGTGTTCGGTGTGATGCTGCTCACCGCCGGCCTGTTCGCGCTGCTCGGCTATCGCAAGGTGCGCCGTATCCGGGCTCCGGAACGCACCATCAGCAGCGTCAGAGACACCGCGGCGGCGCTGCGGCACCGGGGTGACCACACCGCCGGCGCCCCGGAGTCCTGACCGCGGGCAGCCGGCGCGGCGGGCAGGCGTGCGAGTTCCCCCCGACCCGTCCACGGTCCGGATCAGCGGCCCGTGGAGCCACCGCGACGTCTCCGCGAACGGCATCCGGCTGCACGTGGCCGAGGCCGGCGACGGTCCGCTGGTGCTGCTGCTGCACGGCTTCCCGGAGTTCTGGTGGGCGTGGCGGCACCAGATCACCGCGCTGGCCGAGGCCGGCTACCGGGCGGTCGCGGTGGACCTGCGCGGCTACGGCGACTCGGACAAGCCGCCGCGCGGCTACGACGGCTGGACGCTCTCCGGTGACGTGGCCGGGCTGATCAAGGCGCTGGGCGAGCGGCGGGCGGACCTCGTCGGGCACGCCTGGGGCGGCATGCTGGCCTGGACGGTGGCCGCGATGCACGCGCGGCTGGTCCGCTCGCTGGCCGTGCTGGCCGCGCCGCACCCGCTCGCGCTGCGCAGCGCGTTCTGGCGCACCGCGGCCCGGCGGTACGGGCACAGCCAGGCGCGGGCGGCCGGCCACCTGCTGCGGTTCCAGGCACCGCTGCTGCCGGAACGGCACCTCACCCGGGAGCGCGCCGCCGCGGTGGAGCGGCTGATGCGCGCCTGGTCCGGCCCGAAGTGGCCGCTGGATCCGGAGTTCGCCGAGGTGGCGCGGCGGAACCGGGAGGCGATGCTGGTCCAGGGCGTCGCGCACAGCGCGCTGGAGTACTACCGCTGGGCGGTGCGCTCGCAGCTGCGCGGCGAGGGGCGCCGGTTCGCCGAGGCGATCGAACGCCGGCTCACGGTGCCCGTGCTGCAACTGCACGGCGCGCTGGACCGGTGCATGCTGCCGGCCACCGCGCAGGCCTCGGCCGGCTGGCGCGGCCCGCACTCCCGCTACCAACCGCTGGCCGAGGTCGGCCACTTTCCGCACGAGGAGGACCCGCACACGGTCAGCCGGCTGCTCGTGGAGTTCCTCGCGCACCGCCCCGACCCAGACGCGAGCTGACCCCGTCCGGCCCGAATCAGACACCGACGACAGCAACCCGAGGTTTCGCAAGTCAGGTGGCGCAACTGCCGGTGGACACCTTCCGGTTGAGGTCCGATGCCGCGGACGCCGCGGCGGCCACCTGCCTGGCGGTCAGCACGAACCCGGTCTCCGGGTCGTCCACCGCTGCGCCGAACACCACGCCGAGCACCCTGCCCTGCGGGTCGATCAGCGGCCCTCCGGAGTTCCCGCTGCGCACCGTGGCCCGCACCGTGTAGACGTCCCTGGTCACGGTCCTGGCGTCGTAGATGTCCGGGCCGCGGAGTTGGATGCGTTCGCGCACCCTCGCCGGCGACGCCGTGTACGGGCCGTCCAGCGGGTAGCCCAGCACCACGGCGTTCTCGCCGCTGGTGGCGGCCCGGTCGTCGAAGGTCAGCGGCGCGGCGGTGAGGTCGGGGACGGCGAGCACCGCCACGTCCACCTCGGGGTCGTAGTAGACGACCCGCGCCTCCAGCTCACCGCGGCCGACCTCGACCAGGGCCTCGTCCGTTCCGGCGACCACGTGCGCGTTGGTCATCACCCGCTGCGGCGCGATGACGAACCCGCTGCCTTCCAGGGCCCGCGAGCAGGACGGCGCGCGGCCGCGCACCTTGAGCACGCTGGGCCGCACCCGGTTCACCACGGCGCTGTTCTGCAACGCGGTGTCCGGCGGGCTGACGTCGGCGATCGGGGTCCGGGCGAACGGGTCGATCGCGGCGGGGAAGCCGGACACGTCCAGCAGTTGCCGCAGCTCGCCGGGCAACTGCTGGGCCTCGGCGGGCATCATCGAGTTGACCGTGCCGAGGACGGCGGACCGGTTGATCGCGCCGGCCAGCCCGGGCAGGCCGACCACGGAGGTGAGCGGCAGCGCGATCAGCCACGCCACCACGAACACCACCGCGCCCTGCACCACCGCGCCCAGCGCGTTGTCCACCCCGGTCAGCGGGGTGCGGTTGACATGCCGCTTGATCGCCCGGCCGACATAGACGCCGAGCGTCTCGCCCAGCGCGACCAGCAGCACGACGATGGCCACCGCGAAGGACACCCGGGTGGCGACCGAGGAGAACTGGTCCACCACCAGCGGCGCCACCCGGACACCGAGGATCGCGCCGCCGAGCACGCCGGCGAACGCGGGCAGCGCGGTAACCATGCCCTGCCTGGCGCCGGAGACGGCGGCGAGCACCGCGAGGGTGATCACCAGCAGGTCAACCCAGTTCACGCCGCACCTCCGAGTCTGAAGGCGAATCCGCTCCGGCACCGGGGCCGGTGGTGTCGCCGTCCCGCGACTGCCGCCGGCCCATTTCCTCGGCGGCACGCCAAGCCGCGTCGAGATCTCGGAGGTCCGTGTCGTCCCACGGCCGCTCCCAGCCGGCAAGCGAGAGTAGTTCGGTGAGCAGGCCCGCGGTGAAGCCCCAGACGAGCATCCCGGGCAGGGCGAAGGCCGGGCCGTAGTAGCCGCTGGTGTGCCGCACCCGGAACCGGTTCGCCGGGTTGGCCAGGTCCGCGATGGGCACCCGGGCCACCGCACTGGTCTCCGCCGGGTCGACCGGGTGCACCGGGCAGGGCTCCCGCCAGTGCGCCAGCACCGGGGTCACCAGGAACCCGGACACCGGGATGTACAGCTCGGGAAGCAGCGCGACGGGGCGCACGCCGTCCGGTCGCACGCCCACCTCCTCCTCCGCCTCGCGCAGCGCCGTGGCCACCGGACCGGCGTCGCCGCGCTCCGCGGCTCCCCCCGGGAAGGCCACCTGTCCCGGATGCGAGGGCAGCGTGTCGGCCCGGCGCAGCAGCAGGACGTCCGGGCCCGAGCCGGGGCCGGCGCCGTCCTCACCCAACAACACCAACACGGATGCCGGGCGGATCCGGTCGGCTCGGGGCGGCGCGAATCTGGTGAAGGTGCGGGCGTCCAATTCACCGGACAACCGCACCAGCCCGGACAGCCACTCCGGGACGTCGTCGGGGGCGGCCAGCGGTCCCGAACTCATGCTGCTCGCTCCGCCGGTCCGCGCGCGGCCGCGACCGCGTCGCCCGGGAATCCCGCACCGCCGCTCACGGCGTCCGCCCATTCCGCGAGTTCGCGCGCGTCGTGGTCACGTTGGCTGACGCGGCGTGACGCACGCATCAGGGAGCCACCCCCAGGTACCTGGACACCGCCTGGCGTACCTGGTCCGGCGAGCCGAACGGGGTGGGTGGTCGCACCTGCTCCACCGAGCCGTCCGGCCGCACCACGTAGCTGACCGGCAGGTAGCTGGGCAGCCGCAGGGCCCTGCCAACGGCTCCCGACGAGTCGGCCACGGTGGGGAGGTGCACGCCGAGGTCGGTCAGCAGCTTCAGGCCGTCCGCCGGGGTGCTCTGCACCTGGACGGTGACCACCGGCACCGTGCCCGGCTGGTCCGCATAGGCCTGCAGCGCGGGCAGTTCCTCCCGGCACGGCTGGCACCAGGAGGCCCACACGTTGACCAGGGCCGGGTGTCCGGCCAGTGCCGCGCCCAGGTCCACCGGGTCACCGGTGGCCAGGCAGGTGCCGGTGGCGTCGCGCAGCGGCCCGCCGGTCTGGGCGCCCGGCGCGGGCCGCGGGCAGGGCCGCAACGCGGCGGCCGCGCGCAGCGGGGCGGTGTCCACCGAGGGCGCGGTGGGCGCGGGCGGGATCGCGGTGCCCCCGCCGCCCCGGTGCAGCCACGGCCATAGCGCGACCGCCGCCGCGACGACCACGACGGCGGCCACCAGGGCCCAGCGCGCCCGTGAACTCAACCGATCGCCTCCTTTTCCGCGCGGCCGCGGGGCCGGGACGCGCGGAGACGGTCGCTCTCGGTACCACCGCCTGAGGTGCTCGTCTCCGTGCGTTCGCGCGCGACCGCGGTCATCGGGGAGCCGCCTCGCTGCCGCCCCGGCCGCCGTCGTCCGCGTTGCCGCCGTTGTTGGCCCGGCCCAGCCGCTCTCCGGCGCGGACCCGCTCGGCCAGCGCCAGCAGGTGTTCCGTCTCCGGCCCCTTGACCAGCCTGGCGGCCTGCGCCGGATCGACCGGGCCCTCCCCGGAGGAGGGGCAGTCCGGCGCCAGGAAGCAGGCGCCGCAGGCTGGCCGGCGCGAGTGGCAGACCCGCCGGCCGTGGAAGATCACCCGGTGCGAGAGCATTGTCCACTCCTTGCGCGGCACCAGCTCGCCGACCGCGTGCTCGATCTTGACCGGGTCGGTCTCGGCGGTCCACCGCCAGCGGCGGACCAGCCGGGCGAAGTGGGTGTCCACGGTGATCCCCGGGACGTCGAAGGCGTTACCGAGCACCACGTTCGCGGTCTTGCGGCCGACTCCGGGCAGCGTGACCAGGTCGGACATCCGGGCCGGCAGCTCGCCGTCGAACCGTTCCACCAGCGCGGCGCCGAGCCCCATCAGCGAGTTGGCCTTGCTCCGGAAGAACCCGGTCGGCCGGAGCAACTCCTCCAGTTCGGCACGGTCGGCGCCGGCGTAGTCCTCGGCGGTGCGGTACCTGGCGAACACCTTCGGCGTCACCTCGTTGACCCGCTTGTCGGTGCACTGGGCGGAGAGGATCACCGCGACCACGAGCTCCAGGGGGTTGGTGAAGTTCAGTTCGCAGTGCGCTCCCGGGTATCCCTCGGCCAGTGCCCTCACCATCCTGCGGGCGCGCCTGACCAGCGCGGTCCGACTCTCCTGGGCGGTCGAGGAGGCCGCGGACGGAGCCCCCGCGGATCGGCGAGTGACGGGTCGCACGCGTCCAGCGTACGGGCGGGCGTAGGCTCGACGTCCGGCGGTCGGACAGCCGAGACGGCACCCCGGATGTGCGACCCCTGACCCGATGCGCGAGGATCGGCCCCATCATGACTCCTTGGTTCGTCATCGCCGTACCGCTGGTGATCATGCTCTTCGCGCTCTTCATGGAGCGCGTCGAGGCTCGACTCCGGCACGTCGCCGTGCAGGAGGACGAGGTGGAAGAGTTCCTGGAGCAGGCTCGACCGGACGAGGTCAAGGCTCTGTACGGCCACGGCATCGGTCGCGCCCTGGAGCTGTTCCGGCTGCGGCGGCTCGGCGGGCGGGCAAGTAGGGTTCGCCCGAAGCGCAAGCGGGCGCCGGTCGGCTGACGGAGACGGGCACCGAGCGAACGCCCGCGAGCGCGGCGCACGGCGCGACGCGTTCCCGCGGGCTGTGCGAGACGTTGCCGTGCGTGTGCGGAGCGTTCGGTGGCGGCCGCCCATCGGGCGATCTGTAGCGCACGTCATAGACTGCACCAAATGATCGGCGGCACGGCGTCGACACCCGCTGGTGCGGGGTCGGCTCCACGAACGGCCGCCGCGTCTCGACAGGAGGAGACGAGGTGGACGAGACCCTGGCCCGCGCGGGCATCTTCCAGGGCGTAGAGCCGGCTGCCGCGGAAGCTCTCGCTCAGTCGCTGGAGACCGTGGAGTTCCCGCGCGGCCACGTGATCTTCGCCGAGGGCGAGCCCGGCGACAGGCTCTACATCATCCAGTCCGGCAAGGTCAAGATCGGCCGCAAGTCCCCGGACGGCCGGGAAAACCTGCTGGCCATCATGGGCCCTGCCGACATGTTCGGCGAACTGTCGATCTTCGACCCCGGCCCGAGGACCTCGACCGCGACCACGGTCACCGAGGTGCGCGCGGTGTGCATGGACCGGGCGGCGCTGCGCGAGTGGATCGGCAAGCGGCCGGAGATCGCCGAGCAACTGTTGCGGGTGCTGGCCAGGAGGCTGCGCCGGACCAACAACATGCTCGCGGACATGATCTTCACCGACGTGCCCGGCCGGGTGGCCAGGGCACTGCTGCAGTTCGCCCAGCGCTTCGGCAGCCAGGAGGCGGGCCTGCTCCGGGTCACCCACGACCTGACCCAGGAGGAGATCGCGCAGTACGTCGGCGCCTCCCGGGAGACGGTGAACAAAGCCCTGGCCGACTTCGCGCACCGCGGGTGGCTGCGCCTGGAGGGCAAGAGCGTGCTCATCCTCGACCCGGAGCGGCTGGCCCGCCGGGCGCGCTGAGCCACGACTCGTAACGCCACGCCGCCGGCGAGGTCAGGCAGGTAACGGGCCCGGCACGGCCGGGGTGCGCCCGGCGTGCCCCCGGCCGTGCCGGCGAGCACCACAGCGGGCGGTCCCCTTCGTGACGCCGGCCGGCCGAACCGGCGCCCGCGGGCCCGCGTATCAACCGGAAACGTCCCCGAACGCCACGAGAGGACCGGGCGCCACCCCGAAAAGCGCTCCGGTCCCCTCGTGTTCCGCGTGACGCGTCCCCCGACGGCGCCACGCTCTCCTCCGGTCTTCAAGGCCCCGACCTGATCACCGGAGGGAGGCCTGTGTGGTTGTCGTCTCCGATTGTTCCCCTCTTTTGCTCCCGGGAAAACGCCGGGGCGGCAAAAGCTCGGCCCTGGACCGTCGATCAACAGCTACGCGTTGCGCGACTTTCTACACGCTGGGTCATCAGGTTGGCGGTATGCCTGCCCCGATGACACCTTGCCGGCCACATCCTGCGAGGACTGTCACCCTCTAGGACTCCACCAGTCGCATCCGGGTTGCCTCTGAGCACGCTGAGGGCGCGTCGTCGTTATCTAATCGCAACCTTAGCGCGGGGTTGTACTGGCGGCGGCGAGCACGGATCCGACCGGCCCGGAGAGGACACCACGCCGGGCCGCGGAAAACAACTAGTACGCCCGTACCAGAGTTTGCCACACTGGTACGCATGTCCCAATCTGCCCGGCTCGCCGACTACCGCACCGCGCTGACCACCCCGGCCGCGCGCGGCCCGGTCATCGCCGCGGCGGTCGCCCGATTCCCCATCGCCATGGTGGGCCTGTCGCTGCTGCTGTACGTGCAGCGGACCACCGGCTCGTTCGCGGTCGCCGGTGCGGTGTCCGCGGCCGGCCTGGTCGGCCTCGCGGTCGGTTCGGTCGTGCAGGGCCGGCTGATGGACCGGCTGGGTCCCAGCCGGCCGATCATCGTGGCGGCGGCGCTGTTCGGGCTGGTCGTCGCGGCCACGGTGGTGGCGGTGGAGGCGCGGGCGGCCGAGCCGGTGCTGCTCGCACTGGCGTTCGCCGAGGGCCTGACCGAGCCGATGGTCGGCTCCGCGTCCCGGGCGATGTGGTCCCGGGTGCTCCCGCCCGGGCCGGCCCGGCACGCCGCGTACGCCTACGAGGCGATCAGCATGGAGGTGTTCTTCGTTCTCGGGCCCGCCGCGTCCGGGCTGCTGCTCACGGCTCCCTGGCCGGGTACCGGGGTGGTGGTGGGTGCGGCCGGCATGGCGGCCGGCAGCCTGGTGTTCGCGCTCACCGGCACGGTGCGTTCCTGGCGCGGCTCCACCGAGCGGGACCGGGCAGCGGCGCAGGGTGAGCACCGGGGCGGCGGCCGGGGGCTGCTCGGCGCGCTGGCTGGCGCCGGGATACGCACGGTCGCGCTGGCCGCGCTCGGCATGGGCGCGGTCATCGGCTTCATCGAGGTGGCGGTGCCCGCGGCGGCCACCCGGGCGGGGCAGCCGGCCGCCGGCGGCCTGCTGCTCAGCCTGTGGTCGGTCACCTCGGTACTGGCCGGCGTGCTGTACGGCAGACGCCCGTGGCCGCGGCCGCTGCACCTGCGGCTGCCGGCGCTGCTGGCCGCGTTCGCCGCGCTGGTGCTGCTGCTCGCGGCGCCGACCACGCTCACCGGCCTAGCGGTCGCGATGCTGCTCGCCGGCACGATGATCGCGCCGCAGACCACCACGCACTCGGCGGCGCTGGAGCAGGTCGCGCCGGCCGGCACGATGGCGGAGGCGTTCGGCTGGGTGATCACGGCCATCATGCTGGGCCTGGCCGCGGGGCAGTCGCTGGCCGGGCAGATCGTGGAGCGGTTCGGGCCGCCCTGGGCGCTCCTGGCCGCGGCCGCCTGCGGGTTGCTCGTCGCCGGCGCGGTGTGGCTGGCCCGGCACACGGTCGCCGCCGGCGCGGGATCCGCAGGCGCTGGCCGCTCGCGATCGGCGCCGGGATTCCGTCGGGGGTCGCGGCTAGCGTCCCGGTCATGACGCCCGAGTTGGATCTGACCGGCGCGACGGCCGCACTGGCGGCCGCGGCCATGGACGTGACGCGGCTGCTGCCCGGCCGCCCGTACGACCCGGTGCTCGCCGGGATGCTCGTGGCGGCGGGGCGGGACGGCGTGGTACTCGCCGGCACTGACCGGGAGCGCGCCGTCCGGCTGGCCCGCCCCGCGGTGTCACATGTGGACGGTCGGGTGCTGGTTCCGGCCCGCCCGCTGGCCGAGACACTGCGCGCGCTGGACGCCGAGCAGGTGCGGCTGGTGATGGAGGGCGGCAGGCTCGCGGTGCGCACCCCGGGGGCGCGGTTCGCGCTGCCGTTGCTGGACGTCGACCTGCATCCTGGCGTGCCGGTGCCAGCAGGACCAGCCGATCGCCGTCGCCGCGCAGGTGCACCCCGGTGCACAGCGGCAGCGCGCCGTCCCACGATGCGGTGGCGGCGACCACGGCGAGCGCCGAGGCGAACGGCTCGGCCGCCACCTCGCCGACCCGCCCCGGCGGAAGTGGTCAAGGCGGACGTGCGGGGCGGCCGGGCCCAGCCCAGCTACCAGGCTCGGTACCTGGCCGACGCGTTGCGCCCGTTCGCCGGCGGCCGGGTCCGGCTCGACGTCCAGGCCCGCCGCACGGTGTTCACCCGGGCCGAGGAGCCCGCGGAGCGGGACGCGCCCGGCGCCCGACTGGAGTACGTGGCCGCGCAGACGATCACACCGCCGACACGCTGACCGGCCGGCACGCGGGCGGCGGTGTCACCCGTGCTCGCGCAGGTACTCGAGCTGCGCGCGGACGGAAAGCTCAGCGGCCGGCCACAGCGCGCGGTCCACGTCGGCGTAGACCACCTCCACCACGTCCCGCGCCGTGGCGTCCGGGCCCAGCCGGTCCAGCGCGGCCCGCACCTGCGCCAGCCGCTGCTCCCGGTGCGCCAGGTAACCGCGTGCGGCGACGCCGGCGTCCGGCAGTTCCGGGCCGTGCCCGGGCAGCACCGCGGTGCCGGGGGCCAGGTCGGCGAGCCGGCGCAGCGACTCCAGGTAGTCCGCCAGCCGGCCGTCCGGGTGGGCGACCACGGTGGTGCCCCGGCCGAGCACGGTGTCCCCGGTGAGTACCGCCGGCTCGTCGTGCTCCACCAGGAAGCACAGCGAGTCCGCGGTGTGCCCGGGCGTGGCGAGCACCCGGATGTCCAGGCCGGCGGCGGACACCACCTGGCCGCCGGTCAGCCCCTCGCCGCCGAGGCGCAGCGCCGGGTCCAGCGCCCGCACTTCAGCGCCGACCAGCTCGCCGAACCGGCGGGCGCCGTCGGCGTGGTCCGGATGCCCGTGGGTGAGCAGCACCACCGCCACCGGCCCGTACCCGGCGAGCCGGGTCAGGTGCCGCTCGTCGTCCGGGCCGGGGTCGACGACCACGCACTCCGCGCTGCCCGGCGCCCGCAGCAGCCACGAGTTCGTGCCGTCCAGGGTCATCGGCGACGGGTTGTCCGCGAGCAGCACGGACGCCGTGGCGGTAACCGGCCGCAGCACCCCATAGGCCGGATGCTCGGCCCGCTCACCGCGCGGTCGGGCGGCGCTCATCGGGTCGCCCCGGCGGGCGTCATCGGGACTCCAGGTCGTCATCGGGCCGGGCGTCCAGGTGGGTCGCCGCGGCGTCGTACTCCGGATCGTCGGGCAGCACCACGCGCAGCACGCCGCCCCGGCGCACCACCCGCGGCATGATCGCCGTGATGGTGCGCTCGGCGGCCATCGCCTCGGCCACCGAGCGGTACTTGGCCAGCTCCGCCAGCGTCGTCCAGGTCGGCGGGAGCAGGAAGCGCCGGCCCTGCTTCCAGTCGGCCAGCGCGTCCTCCGGCCGCCGCCAGGCGACGTCGTCGGCCTCCCTGGTCACCGCGTCGGCCCGCTGCCCGTCCGGCAGGGCCGCGACGAAGAACCGGGTGTCGTAGCGGCGGACCTCCTCCTCCGGCGTGATCCAGTTGGCCCACGGGCGCAGCAGGTCGGCGCGTAGCACCAGCCCGGCGTCAGCGAGGAACTGGGCGAGCGAGATCTCCCTGGTCTCCAGGGCCCGCCGGGCGTCGCCGTAGGCGGCGGTGTCCGCCACCACGCTGTGCGCGTCGGGGCCGGCCAGCAGCACCCCGGCCTCCTCGAACGTCTCCCGAACCGCCGCGCACACCAGCGCGGTCGCGAGGCCGGCTTCGCAGCCGAAGCGGCGGGCCCACCAGGCCGGCTCGGGACCCGTCCAGCCCACCGAGACGTCGGCGTCGCGCGGGTCCACTCCGCCGCCGAGGAAGGCCGTCATGCCGGCGGCGAAGGCCATCCCGGCGGCGCGGCGTAGCAGCAGCGCCTCGGGCCCGCAGGCGGTGTCCCGCAACAGCACCACGCTGGCGGCGTCTTTCGGGGTCACCGGCCCGCCGGCGGGCGGCCCCGGGGCGAACCCTTCGGGCAGGACGAGATCATCGGGCAGTTCCGGCACGCGACCGAGCCTAGGCGTTACCGGAAGTGCGCGGGAACGGTGCCACATGGCGGTAACGGTGTTCGGCAGGATGGGAGCGTGACCGAGCAGTTGCGAGTGGGTCTCGTCGGTGCCGGGCCGTGGGCGCGCACCGTGCACGCGCCGTCGATCGCCGACCATCCGGGCACCCGGCTGGCCGCGGTGTGGGCCAGGCGCCGGTCGGCGGCCGAGGAACTCGCCGGCGCGCACGGCGCCGAGGTCGCCGACGACCTCGACGAACTGGTGTCCACTGTGGACGCCGTCGCGTTCGCCGTGCCACCGGACGTGCAGGCGGAGCTGGCCACCGAGGCAGCCGCGGCCGGGCGGCACGTGCTGCTGGAGAAGCCGATCGCGGCCACTGTGGACGGTGCCGTCCGGCTCGCCGGCACGGTGGCCGACCGCGGCGTGGCGTCGCTGGTCGGCCTGGTGCGCCGGTTCGCCCCGGAGACCCAGCGGTGGCTCGAGGAGCTGGCCCGGCTCGGATCCTGGGTCGGTGGGGGCGCCCGCTGGCTGAACGGCGCACTGCTGGACGGGCCGTACTCGGCGTCGCCGTGGCGGCGGCGCCACGGCGCGCTCGTCGACGTCGGCCCGCACGCGCTCGACCTGCTGGACGCGGCGCTCGGCGAGATCACCGAGGTGCTGGCCGCGCACCGCTCCCCCGAGGACCTGTGGCACCTGGTGCTCGGCCACGCCGGCGGAGCGACCAGCACGGTGACGCTGTCCTTGCGGTTGCCGCTGCGGCCGCCGGTGGCCGAGCTCTTCGTCTACGGCGAGCACGGGCACCGCGCGCTCGGCGGGTGGAACACGCCGCCGCGGGAGTGTTTCACCGCACTGCTGGACGACTTCGTCGCGATGGTGGCGAGCGGCACCACCACGCACCCGTGCGACGTCCGGCGCGGCCTGCACCTGCAGCACCTGCTGCACGCCGCGCGCCGCGCGGCCGGGCAGGCGGACTGATGCCACGGATGCTGGTGTGGCGGCCCGCGGCCTTCCCCGGGCGGCCACACCAGTTCCCCCGCGCGCACCCCGTCACGCGGCCTGGGACATCCTCAGCCGGCGGGCGGGTAGGGCGGCGGGCGGTGGCCGTTCACCAGCTCCGGCCCGGACCGGCCGCCAAGGCCGTGCACGGTCTGGCTGAACCCGCCGCGCTCGCCGGAGCGGTCCACCTGCCACCTGTTGCTCGACGCGGCCCCACCGGCCGAGCGGCGGGCGCGTTGCTGCTCGCGCTGGGCGAGTTCCTCGTGCAACTGCCGCAGCAGCTCGCGTTCCTTGTCGTTGAGCCGGCCGTCCACCGAGGGCGGCAACGACGGCACCGGGGCCGGCTCGTCCCGGAAGTCCACATCGGACGGTTCGTCGCCGGCGGGCACCGGGTCGATCGCCGGCTCGGCGAGTTCGGCCTCGGCGGAGATCGCGTCGTCCGCCGACGCGCCGATGGGTTCGGCGACGCGGGTGTGGTCCTCCGGCCGGTGCCCGGCCGGATCGTCCGATATGGACTCCGCGAGCGGCTCCCCAGCCTGCCCGCGGACCTCGATCCGGTCCGGCAGCACGGGGACCGCCCGCAGCATCCTGGTCGACGTGGCCGCGTCGACCTCGACGTCGGGCGCGCTGGCACGGTCCGGAACACGCTCCGAGTCATCCGGCTCGGCGCGGTGATGGCGGGAGGCGTGCCGGGTCGCCGACTCGAATGGCCGGGAGCCGTTCTGCCCGCCGGTGAACGCCACCGGCTGCGCGGCCGCAGCGGCCTGCTGGTGATACTCGGTGCGCTCGACGCCGGGGCGGAGCACCTCCACCACGGCGCGCACCCCGGCCCGGCGCAGCACGTGTTCCACCCGGTACGCAGTGGCCGGCGGGTGACCGTCCGGGCCGACCTCGACCAGCACGACCCGCTGCGGCAGCGGCCCGGGTGCGGCGCCGGCCGGCGTCACCCGCCACGTCGAGCCGACCGCGAGCACGTCCGGCAGCACGTCCAGCACACCGCGCAGCGTCTCCGCCAACCCGCCGCCCGGTTCGGAGCCACCGGAGAACCGGTGCCGCACCACCGGAACGGAGTCGGCGACCACCAGGTCGTCGGCGAGCCTGGGATCGGAGCGAACCTCGTCCAGCATCCGGCTGATCTCGACCCGCTCCCGCGCGGTCACCGGCACCCGGCCGGCGACCAGCGTGCCGACCAGCAGGTCGACGGCCCGGTCGAGTTCCGCGACGGCGGTCAGCTCGCGGATCTCGGACAGCGCGTCGTCGTCGATCCGGCCGGCCATCGCCAGCAGCAGGTCATGCAGTCGGACGGGTAGTTCGGTGCCGTCAATCTCCGCCACGCCACGTCTCCTTTTTCCCGAACCGCCGAGTGGCCACGCCTCAGTGCCTGTTCCTGAACACGCCCTGGCGCGTTCTCATACTCGTCATCGCAGGTCAGTCCACTTCCGGAACAGGCTGTCAGCCGGACGCCAGCAGCCCGGCGCCAGCCGCGGCACCGGTGCACACCAGCTCCGAAGCCCCCAGCGCCTCCCGGTGGTAGGACGGCAGTTCCATATCCGGCGGCAGCACCTCGACACAGGGCTCGTGCTCGCCCAGCGCGCGGAGCACGCGCTGCAGCTCGCCGGTCAGTTGGGCCTGCCCGGCCAAGGCGCTCACCAGGATGATTCGCTTGGCACCGCCCTCCTGGGAGCGGCTCTGCCGCCAGCAGCCACGGACCTCGCCCACCTCCTGGCGGCCACGGAGCGTGGCGCCGAGCACTGCGGCGGCGGAGTCACCCATGTCAACTCGATCGGGTGATTCCGGTGTGAAGGTGTAGCGGAGCGACGGCGGTTCGTCCACCCCTGGAATCGAACTGATAAGTCCGCCGTCGGCGCCGGGCTCGCGCAGCGCCATGAACATCAGGTCCCGCTCCCGCTCGGTGACCGGGATGCGGTCACGCAGCAGCGTTCTGGGCAGTTCCCGTGCCAGCGACCCGATCGCGCCGCCGGCCAGCCAGTCCCGTAACCGCCACAGCCGCCGGTCCGGCAGCCGCCCGGCCAACCGCAACAGCAGCTCGTGGCCGGCCAGCTCCGCGCTCTCCGCCATGCCCTGCCCCTTCTCGAAGCGGGCGCCGCGCGCACCGGCCCGTACGCCCCCAACGTCGTGCGGCGGTCACCGTACCCCGTATGGGTGATACCGGCGCAAGATGATCGGACCACTGAACGCGCGCCGAGTCATCCCGGGCAGGCAGCTCGAGCGGTTCAGGAGACCTCGACGACCAGCTCCACCTCGACCGGCGCGCCGAGCGGCAGTTCCGCCACGCCCACCGCCGACCTGGCGTGCTGGCCGGCCTCGCCGAACACCTCGCCGAGCAGTTCGGAGGCGCCGTTGAGCACCGAGGGCTGGCCGGTGAAACCCTCCGCGGAAGCCACGAAACCGACCACCTTCACCACCCGCACCACGGCGTCGATGCCGACCAGGCCATGCACCGCGGCCAGCGCGTTCAGCGCGCAGGTGCGGGCGTGCTGCTTGGCCTCCTCGGGGCCGATCTCGTCGCCGACCTTGCCGGTCGCGGCCAGCGTGCCGGACACGAACGGCAGCTGGCCGGAGGTGTAGACGTGGTTCCCGGTACGGATCGCCGGCGCGTACGCCGCCACCGGCGCCGCCACCGGGGGAAGCTCGATGCCCAGCTCGGCCAGGCGCTGCGACCAGGTGGCCACTCAGGACTCCTTCGGCCGCTTCAGGTAGGCGACGAGCTGCTCGCCGGTCGGGCCGGGCAACACGGTGACCAGTTCCCAGCCGTCCTCGCCCCACTGGTCGAGGATCTGCTTGGTGGCGTGGACCAGCAGCGGAACCGTGGCGTACTCCCACTTCGTCATGGCCCGCAAGCCTAACGATCCACCACCGGGCCGGGTGCGACGCCGGTGGAAGAGAGATGCGCCACCACTCCTCCGGCGGGCTCGCCGCATCCGGCCCACCTAGTCTGGTCGGGTGGCCCTGCCGATCGCCGGTTGGACGGAAGAACTCGCCCGGGTGCGGCTGCACGTGGTCACCGGAAAGGGTGGCACCGGGAAGACGACCGCGGCCGCCGCGCTCGCGCTGGCGCTCGCCACGGGCGGCCGCAGGGTGCTGCTCGTCGAGGTGGAGGGGCGCCAGGGCATTGCCCAGGTGTTCGACACCGCGCCGCTGCCCTACGCCGAGCAGCGGATCGCGGCGGCGCCGGGTGGGGGCGAGGTGCGCGCCCTGGCGGTGGATGCCGAGGCGGCGCTGCTGGAGTACCTGTCGATGTTCTACAACCTCGGCTTCGCCGGCCGGACCCTGCGCAGGATGGGCGCGATCGAGTTCGCCACCACGCTCGCCCCCGGCCTGCGCGACGTGCTGCTCACCGGCAAGGTCAAGGAGTGTGTGGGGCGCACCGACAACCGCGGGAGGCACGTCTACGACGCGGTGGTGCTGGACGCCCCGCCGACCGGCCGGCTGGTCAAGTTCCTGGACGTCACCCGGGCCATGGCCGACCTGGCCAAGGTGGGGCCGATCAAGGAGCAGAGCGACGGCGTGGTGCGGCTGCTGCACTCCGGCGACACCGCCGTGCACCTGGTGACCCTGCTCGAGGAGATGCCGGTCCGGGAGACCATGGACGCCGTGGCCGAACTGGACATCGCCGACCTACGACCGGGCGCCGTGATGATCAACCGGGTGCGCCCGCCTCGACTGTCCGCCCGGTCCACCACCGCGGCCGCCAGCGGCCGGGTGGATGCCGCCCGGGTGCGCTCCGGGCTGGAGGCGGCCGGGCTGGAGCTGGACCCCGCCTGCCTGGACGGGCTGGTCGACGAGACCGTCGAGCACGCCGTCCGGGTGCAGGTCGAGCAGCAGGCCAGGCAGCAGATCGCCGAGATCGACCTGCCGCTGCTGGAGCTGCGCGACCTCAACGGCGGGGTGGACGTCGGAGGGCTCTACGAGCTGGCCGAGGCGCTGACCGACCAGGGAGTGCGGTAGCCATGCCCCGAGCCACGGCCGGCCCGACGCCCAGGGTCGCGGAGGAACAGCGGTGAGCGAGCCGATCGAGGAGCAGGAGCCGGCCGAGGAGATGGTCGAGCGGGCGGAGCCGGTCGAGGCGGGCAGCCACCCGCACCCGCACCGTCCACCTCGGATGGACGTGGACGCGTTGCTGGACGACCGGGGCACGCACATCGTGGTGTGCTGCGGGTCCGGCGGGGTCGGCAAGACGACCACGGCCGCCGCGCTGGCCCTGCGGGCCGCCGAGCGAGGCAGGCGGACCGTGGTGCTCACCATCGACCCGGCCCGCCGGCTGGCCCAGTCGCTGGGCCTGCGGGAGCTGGACAACCAGCCGCGCCGGGTGCACGTCGCGAACCTGCCGTCGGGCGGCGAGCTGAACGCGATGATGCTGGACATGCGCCGCACCTTCGACGACATGGTGCTGGCGCACGCCAGCGACGGCCGGGCCGAGCAGATCCTGGCCAACCCCTTCTACCAGACCATCTCCACGTCGTTCTCCGGCACGCAGGAGTACATGGCCATGGAGAAGCTGGGTCAGCTCGCCGCCACCGGCCAGTGGGACCTGATCGTGGTGGACACCCCGCCCAGCCGTTCCGCGCTGGACTTCCTGGACGCGCCGCAGCGGCTCGGCGCCGTGCTGGACGGCCGGCTGATCCGGATGCTCTCCGCGCCGGCCCGGGCCGGTGGGCGGAGCATCCGCAGGCTGGTCGGGGCGGGGTTCGGGCTGTTCGCCCGTGCGGTATCCACCATCGTCGGCGGCCAGATGCTCGCCGACGCGTCCGCGTTCGTGCAGGCCTTCGACACCATGTTCGGCGGCTTCCGGGAACGCGCCAGGCAGACATACGAGCTGCTGCGCTCGCCGGGCACCGCGTTCCTGGTGATCGCCGCTCCGGAGCCGGACGCGCTGCGCGAGGCGTCCTACTTCGTGGAGCGGCTGGCCGCGGAGCAGATGCCGCTGGCCGGCCTGGTCGTCAACCGCACCCACCCGGTGCTGGCCCCGCTACCCGCGCCGCGGGCGCTGGCCGCGGCCGAAGCCCTGGAACGCAAGGGCGAGGCGCCGCTGGCCGCGGCCGTGCTGCGGCTGCACGCCGACCGGGTGGCCGTGGCCGACCGGGAGAAGCGCATGCTGGCTCGCTTCACCCGGGCGCACCCCTCGGTGGCGGTGGTGGGCGTGCCGGCGCTGCCCACCGACGTGCACGACCTGGACGGGCTGAGGGAGATCGCCCGCCGGATGGCCGGTGAGTGACGGGGCCGGCCGCCGCCGGGTGGAGCCGGCGGCTGGGCCGGGCGTATCCGGAGCCGGGTCAGCTCACCCGGCACTCCTCCTCCATGGCGTGCTCCCGGCGGGCCGCTTCGAGCAGCTCGCGCCAGGACGGCACGTCCGGCCGGCGACGCAGTAACGCCCGGCGCTCCCGCTCGGTCATGCCGCCCCAGACGCCGAACTCGATCCGGTGATCCAGCGCCTCGGCCAGGCACTCGGTGCGGACCCGGCAGCCGAAGCACACCACCTTGGCCCGGCGCTGGTCGGCCCCCCGGACGAAGAGTTGGTCGGGATCTCGGTCCCGGCACGCCGCGTCGAGTCGCCAGTCCCCCTGTGCAGAACTCATGACCCCCAGCTCCTACGGGTCTTCCCGACTTCCCCTCGATGCCCCCCTCGGCAACGAGGTCCCCTAGGCTGCCCGTCAGCATGACGAGCCACCGTACGGGTGCTGTCGACAGACGTTGACGGACTGTAGAGGCATCCGGTTCCACGGCCAACACCGGGTTGCCTAGCTGTGATCTTCCGTCACTCCTTGTAGTGGGATCGCGGGTGTCGCTGCGCTGACCGTCGTACGCTGATCGCCGTGCGTCACACCGACGGCGTGCTGAAACTGCTCGGGCTCTGCGGACTGGCCGGAGTGCTGGTAGCCGGCGTGCTCTTCCCCGCCGTCGGCGCGGCCGGCATGGTCTCCAACCGGGCCAGCGACACCGTCGACGCCACCTCCACCGACCTGGCCGGCACCGACCCGCCGCTGATGACCACGATCACGGACCGCGACGGCGTGCCGATCGCCTACCTGTACGAGCAATACCGGGTGCTGACCCCGCCGGACAAGATCGCGCCGGCGATGAAGGCGGCCATCGTCGCCGTGGAGGACCGGCGCTTCTACGAGCACCAGGGCGTGGACTGGCGGGGCACCGTGCGCGCCATGCTCACCAACGAGATGAGGGGCACGGTCACCCAGGGCGCGTCCACGCTGACCCAGCAGTACGTCAAGAACTACCTGGTCTCCGTGGTGGCCAGGAACAACAAGGAGGAGCAGCAGCGGGCGCAGGAGCAGACCGTGGCGCGCAAGCTGCGCGAGGCACGGATCGCGCTGCAACTGGAACACCGGCTGAGCAAGGACGAGATCCTCGCCCGGTACCTGAACATCGTCCCGTTCGGCGCGAACATCTACGGCGTCGGCGCGGCCGCGCAGGCGTACTTCGGCACCACCCCGGAGAAGCTGAGCGTGGCCCAGGCCGCGCTGCTGGCCGGCATGGTGAACAGCCCGATCGCGCTCAACCCGCTGAACTACCCGGAACGCGCGCTGGAGCGCCGCAACGTCGTCATCGACAAGATGGTGGAGAGCGGCAGCCTGGACCCGGGCCTCGCGGCCGAGGCGAGGCGCGAGCCGCTCGGCATCGTCAACCCGATGCACGTGCCCAGCAGCAACTGCATCGGCGCCGGCCCGGCGTTCGGGTTCTTCTGCGCCTACGTGGTCGACTACCTGGAACGCTCCGGGTTCACCGCGCAACAGTTGCGCACCGGCGGCTACACGATCAGGACGACGCTGGACCGCAACGCCAGCCTGGTGGCCAAGCAGGCCGCCGAGGCGCACGTACCCAAGACCACCGACGGCATCGCCAACACCATGGCCATCGTCCAGCCGGGCCGGGACCGGCACCGGGTGGTGGCGCTGGTCGCCAACCGGGACTACGGGCTGGACCAGGACGCCGGCCAGACCACCCTGGACCTGCCCAGCGGCGTGCAGAACATGTTCGGTGCCGGGTCGATCTACAAGATCTTCACCGCGGCGGCCGCGCTCGACAGGGGCATGGGCATCTTCAACCGGATCGACGTGCCGCAGGTCTACGTCTCGCACCGGTACGTCACCGGCGGCCGGGCCGACTGCCCGCGCACCGGGCACTACGACGACCGCTGGTACTGCGTCACCAACGCCTCCAACGGCTATCCCAGCTCGATGACCATGCAGCAGGCGCTGGCCAGCTCGCCGAACACCGGGTTCGTCAGCCTGGTCGACCAGATCGGCATGGAGCCGGTGCTGGACATGGCTCGGCGGCTGGGCCTGCGGGACAGCCTGCAGACCAACGAACTCGGCCAGCCGCCCAGGGCCGGCGCGGAGCGCCAGGAGATCAGCCAGCCGCAGATCGAGTACTTCCGGGACAAGCCGTCGTTCACCCTGGGCCCGTCCCCGGTGAGCACCCTGGAACTGGCCAACGTCGCCGCCACGCTGATGAGCGGGGGCCGGTGGTGCCCGCCCACCCCGATCGAGGCGGTGCTGGACGCCGAAGGCCGGCCGGTGCCCGTGAATGAGGCGCCGTGCGAGGCGGCCGTCCCGGAACCGCTGGCGAACACCCTGGTGGAGGGCCTGAGCCGGGACGACGACCCGGCCATGGCCGGCACCTCGGCCGCCGCCGCCGCGGCGGCGCACTGGAAGCGCCCGCTGATGGCCAAGACCGGCACCACGCAGACCAACTACTCGGCGGGCTTCGTCGGCGCGGTGCCGCAGTACGCGGGCGCGGTACTCACCTTCAACGACGGCCCCCGGCCGAGGACGATCTGCGCCACCACGCCGCCCCGCCTCGCGGTCGACTGCAAGGGCATCTTCGGCGGCACGGTGCCGGCGCCGACCTGGTACGACGCCATGACGAAGATCCTCGCCGGGCAGCCGGTGCTGCCGCTGCCGCCCGGCGACCCGCGCTACGAGCACGGCGGCGACGAGACGCAGATCCCGAACGTGGTCGGCGAGGACGTCGAGGACGCCACCAACCGGCTGCACCAGGCCGGTTACGACGTGGTCACCCGGGCCCGCAACTCCGCAGCTCCCGGCGGCACGGTGGTCGCGCAGAGCCCGCGCGGCAACGCCCTGCCCGGCACCACGGTCACGCTGTTCGTCAGCACCGGGTACCTGCCGGTGCCGCAGACCACGGCCGCGCCGCCACCGCCACCGCCACCGGTCGTGGTTCCCGGTCCCGGTCCCGGCATCCCACCGCCGGGCCCGTTCGGCTGGTGGCCAGGGCGCGGCCGGTAGCGGCCCACCAGTGTCGAACCCGGCCGTGGCGGCACCGCCGGGGTCGAGGCGCGGCCGTGCGGCATCGGCGGCACCCTGGATGGGCGGCTCAGCCGTGCAGGCGGGCGCGGACCAGCCCGGCCACCCGGCCGCCCTCCGCACGGCCGGCGACCTTCGCCTGCGCCGCCTTCATCACCTGGCCCATCTGCTTCGGCCCCGGCCGCTCCCCGAGCCGGGCGGTGACCTCCTCGATCGCCTGACCGACCAGTTCGCCCAACTCCTCGTCGGAGAGCTGCGCCGGCAGGTACCGCTGCAGCACCTCGCCCTCGGCACGTTCCTTGGCCGCCAGGTCCTCCCGCCCGGCCGCGGCGAACGCCTCGGCGGCCTCCCGGCGCCGCTTCGCCTCTCTGGCCAGCACCCGGACGACCTCGTCGTCGCTGAGCGCGCGGGCCTGCGCGCCGGAAACCTCCTCGTTGGTCACCGCGGCGAGCGCCATCCGGAGGGTGTCGACGCTGGTGGTGTCACGCGTCTTGATCGAGTGGGCGAGATCCGCCTGCAGCCGTGCCTTGAGCTCCGCCATGACCACAAAAGTTACCCGCCGCCACGGCCGGGCCGGAGGTTTACCCGATGCCGTCACCCGGCCGGGCGTGCCGGACCCCGAGCGGGGTCGACTTGCCCAACAGGTGCCCACGCACCGTAGGCTGCCACGTCGTGAACACGCTTGGCCGGGTCATCCTTGGGACGTTCGCCCTCGGCACGGGCACGCTCGCCTACGCCGCCGGACTGGAGCGGCGGCGCTGGACACTGCGCCAGGCGACGCTGCCGGTGCTGGCGGAGGGCGCTCCGCCGCTGCGCGTGCTGCACATCTCGGACCTGCATATGATGCCGGGACAGAAGTCCAAGCAGCGCTGGGTGGCGGAGCTCGCCGATCTGGAACCGGACCTGGTCGTCAACACCGGTGACAACCTCGCGCACCGGCAGGCCGTCCCCGCCGTGCTGCGCGCGCTGGGTCCGCTGCTGGACCGTCCCGGGTTGTTCGTCTTCGGTAGCAACGACTACTACGCGCCCAGGCCGAAGAACCCGGTGCGGTACCTGACCAAGAGCCGCAAGCGCATCCACGGCGTGCCGCTCCCCTGGCGGGACCTGCGCGCGGCGTTCGTCGAGCGAGGCTGGCACGACATGACCCACACCCGGCGCACGCTGACGGTGAACCGCCAGAAGATCGCCGTCGCCGGGGTGGACGACCCGCACCTCCGGCGGGACCGTTACGCCGACATCGCCGGCACCCCGGACCCGTCCGCGGCGCTGCGGCTGGGCCTGACCCACTCCCCCGAGCCGCGGGTGCTGGACGCCTTCGCCGACGACGGCTACGACCTGGTGATGGCCGGCCACACGCATGGCGGCCAGCTCCGGCTGCCCGGCTACGGCGCGATCGTGACCAACTGTGAGCTGGACCGCTCCCGGGCCCGCGGGGCCTCCCGCTGGGGCGCGCACATGTGGCTGCACGTCTCCGCCGGCCTGGGCACCTCGCCGTACGCGCCGGTCCGGTTCGCGTGCCCGCCCGAGGCGAGCCTGCTCACCCTCGTGCCGCGGCGCAATCCCGCTGGTCACGACGATGATCCCGCGATGCGCGGGGTCGGTTTCGAGGCGGACGCGGACATCCGTTAAACTTTCCGGCGTCCAACGGGGTGTGGCGCAGCTTGGGAGCGCGCTTCGTTCGGGTCGAAGAGGTCGTGGGTTCAAATCCCGCCACCCCGACAAGGGACACTGCAGGCCAGGGGCCGTTCACCGCGAGGTGGACGGCCCCTGGCACGTCTTGGGGCATGGTCGGGCCAGCGACGCCGGGCCGAGGTAGTAGGCGTGCCTGAGCCGCCCCCGAGTGTGCGGGCCAATCCGACCATGCTCGGCACATCGTGCGGGCTGAGCACGCCTGGGTCATCGAAGACGTAATAGACAGGAAAGCATGTCCACGCGGCGGCTGCAGTGGAAGCGCCGGCTGCGGTGGCGGCGGTGCCCCCTACCTAGGCTGCCTGCCCGATTGCCAGGACACCGCGGGCCGGCAGGGTCACGTCACCGATACGCGGATTCTCCCGCAACCGGACCGGGCGTCCGAGGTCGACGCCGTCGAGGGTGGCTCGTGAGTCATCGATAAAGTACATCCGCTGAGGCGTGATTGTTCCGGTGTCCGCTTGGCATCACGCCCGACAGGCGCATGTGATCCATTCCCAGCGCGCGAGCCGGTGCTTCCCGGGCCCGAATAATGGACCGCGATCGCCACGTGGTCAGTGGTAGTGCCGTGCTGATGGTGTTGAGGAAGTCGAGAAGTCGGGTCGACGAAGCGGTAAGTGTCCAGTCCAGCGCCGGAGATTCCATCGTCACCCGCAGGGACGTAGGGCCCGTCCAGGTGAGCGAGATATCGGCGTGTCCCACGTGCTTGGACGCGGCGCCATAGTACCTGGGACATACCGTGTCGAGTCGTGCCTCATCGACGTAGATCGACCAACTGCCGCCCGGGTCGCGATACCACACCGTGCGGTAAGGACCGAAGTCGTTCTCCGGGAAGACGCGAAGTACGAGCACGTGACCGGAGTCGAACGGCAACCCGAACACGCCCCAACCCCTGACGTACTCATGGTTTGCCCAGTGCGCCTGACCCCGTACCGCCGGCAGGTTCGACAACCGGGTGGACAAGTCGAGCATTCTCGTCACCCCGCGAGACTGACGCCCACCGTCACCGACGATGGCATGCGGCGCACAGAGGCGAAGGTCCCCCTCGCCGTCGGTGCCGGAGTCGGTGCGGAGCACGGATCGTCTCCGGTTTCTGCACCGGAGGCGGATACCGGCCGCGCTACCTGACCAGGGGCTGCTCCCTACCGGCGACGTGATGGGGCGCCCAGGTCTACGGGATGACGCGGAGACCCCTTTCCAGAGGACCAAATGCCCTGGATGAGTATCGAGTCGCTGGCATTCTGGCCACATAACCCGACGCCCATGCAGGGCGCGATCCGCGGGGGCGGTTGGAGTGATGTTCTCAAGCTTCTGGGGCAGGTTCATCAACATTCTCGCATTGTGCCTGATTACCACGCTCGTTGTTACGGCAGGTTCAGGTTCCGCCGCCGCATCGACGGCTGAGCCAGCGCCCGTAGCGGCGGGCGATGACGATCAACAAGGAGTCGACGGCGGCCCCACCGACACTCAACAGCACGCCGGAACACCGAGCGCGACCCTGCTGCCGCCGGGCGGGGACAGGGGCCACCAGCTCGTCAGGGGTCGCGATCGTGGGGGTGGCGGCGCCGTCCATGACTCGTGGTCGGAGTCCAGTAAAAGATGCGGCCAGAACCTTGTTGCCATCATTGCGCATAACAGGCTCCCGAACATGACGCCGGCACAGCGGACCGCAATTATCGCTCTTCGAAACACGCTCACCGCGGCGATTGATCTCCTGCGACAGGGCCGGTTCAATGATGTTCGCCGCGCACTGGTGGCGTGGACATCCAGATACGCCACGACCCCGGGTGGGCTTGGCGGAATCTTCACCGCGCTGGGATGCGGTGACTTCTACCGAGTCATCAGCGGCATCATTGCCGGCGGAGTGCCTCCCAGGTAGGTAACGACGGCCAACTGCCGCGGCCGGCCATGCCGGGTCATCAGGGGCCGCCTGCTCCACGTCACCCATGACCAACGGCCCGCCGCGAACCCAACCGAGGACCCGGGCCGCGGAGTGGGCGCTGTGCGAGCGTCGGTAGTGCCAGACCGCTCACCTGCTCTGGGGGCACCGATGAGCACGATCACCACCACCGACGGCACGCCGATCTACTACAAGGACTGGGGATCCGGGCCGCCCATGGTGTTCAGCCATGGCTGGCCGCTCACCGCCGACGCCTGGGACGACCAGTTGATGTTCATGGCCTCCAACGGCTACCGGGTCATCGCACACGACCGCCGTGGTCACGGCCGCTCCGGCCAGCCGTGGAACGGCAACGACATGGACACCTACGCCGACGACCTCGGGCAACTGCTGGAGGCGCTGGATCTCCACGGCGCGATCCTGGTGGGCCATTCGACCGGCGGTGGCGAGGTGGTGCGCTACCTCGGTCGCCACGGCTCGTCCCGGGTGGCGAAGGCCGTGCTGGTTTCCGCCGTGCCGCCGCTGATGCTGAAGACGGCGACCAATCCCGCCGGCCAGCCGATCGAGGTCTTCGACGCGATCCGGTACGGGGTTGCCACCGATCGGTCGCAGTACTACCAGGACCTCAGCGCGCCCTTCTACGGCGCCAACCGGCCGGGCGCGACGGTGTCGCAGGGCGTCCGGGACGCGTTCTGGCTGATGAGCATGACCGTGGGGCTGAAGGCCGCGTACGACTGCGTCAGGGAGTTCTCCGAGACCGACTTCACCGACGACCTGCGGCGCGTTGACGTCCCGACGCTGATCGTGCAGGGCGACGACGACCAGATCGTGCCCATCGACGCCGCGGGCCGCCGGTCGGCTGAGATCATCCCGGACGCCACCCTGAAGGTCTATCCGGGCGCACCACACGGGCTGACCGCCACGCACAAGGACACGCTCAACGCGGACCTGCTGGAGTTCGCCGGCACCCCGGTCCCCGTCGCCCCACGCCGCGGCCAGTAGCCACGCCCGGCCAAGACGATCGCCGAGTAGATCAGCCTGGCCATGCGGAGTCTCCCCCGGCGGTGACGGTCCATCGGTCGGTCGGTGGCGGTTCGAAGGCACCCGCGAGGTCGCCGTCGAAGGCCTTGGCGATCTGTTCCACGTCCCAGGAGTCGCGCACCAGCACGGGTTCCTTGATCGCGGGTTGCCGAACGACGCACAGCTTGTCGCCGACGAACCGGACGATCTGCCCGGTGACTCCCGAGGCCAGGTCGCTGAGCAGGTAGGTGACCAGCGGCGCGATCCGCTCCGGCGAGTCCTGCGGGGTGGTACGTGCCCTGGGATCGGCCGCCGCCATCGGGGTCCAGGCCAGCGGGCAGACGGCGTTGACCCGGATGCCGTGCTCGGCGAACTCCACCGCCCAGGCCGAGGTCAGCGAGGCGACAGCGGCCTTGGACGCGGAGTACGCGACGGCCCGGGGCTGGCCCAGCATCGAGCCGGACGCCACGTTGACGATCACGCCGCCCCGCCCGCGCATCGCCCTCGCCGCCGCGTGACCGCAGTACATCGTGCCCAGCACGTTGACGTCGAAGAGTTGGCGAATCCGGTCGGGATCGTCCTCCCAGGACACCGCGTCGTGCCGGACCCTGGCATTGTTGACCAGGCCGTCGATCGCGCCGAAGTGTGCGACGCAGCTTTCCACCAGTGCGGCGGCCTGCCCCGGGTCGGCCACCGACCCGACACCGGCGACCGCGCGGCCACCGGATGCCCGGATGGTCTCGACCACCTGCTCGGCGAGGTCGCCGGCCACGTCGTTGACCACGACCGCCGCCCCGGACTCGGCGGCGTGCATCGCGTACGCCCGGCCGAGCCCCCGGCCGGCTCCGGTGATCACCACGGCCCTGCCGTCCAGAATGCCCATGACCCCACTCTCGACCGACCGTTGCCACGCCGTGAGCCCGGTGAGCCGAGAGGTCGTCCCGGCAGGCCGAGCGGGCAGCCATGATCGGCTGGCCCGACCTGCCGGGCTGACCCCACGCGGTGCCGGCCGAGGCGAGGCGGGCCAATACCGTCGGTAACGCCGCGTGGGTCGTTCTTTCCGGCCGGCGGCCGCCGACGCTCCGCCACGGCCGTTCGTGGTTGCGTGCCGTTGACCAGGCGTAGGTTGGCTTCGTGAGCTCGGGACCCCGGCAAGGAGTGTGGCCATGCCGCTGAGGTTGCGCATCGGGCCGCCGGCCGCACGCCTGTCACGGACCGTGACGGTCCTTCGACGCTTCCCTCTCCCGCCGGTGTGGCGCCCGAGCCGGCCGTGGGCGCGGCTGGCCCTGGGAGTCACGACCGGGGCCATCCTGGTCGCCGCGGTGACCCTGCTCAGTTACCCGCTCAGGCATGCCGCGACCCCGGAACCGCTGAGCGCTCTCTACCTGCTGGGTGTGGTGCTGGTATCGGCGCTCTGGGGCTGGTGGCCGGGTGCGGTGACCGCGGTCGCCAGCGCGCTCGCCTTCGACTACTTCCATTCCGCTCCCCTCGGCAGCATCGGCATCTACTACACCGGCCAGTGGCCGGTGATCCCGCTGTTCCTGCTGGTAGCGGTTGTGGTGGCGGCAATCGCGTACGCGGCGCGGTCCCGGGCCGTCGAGGCGGGCGAGCTTCGCCGGGAGGCCAGGGAGGCCGCCGAGTACGCCCACCGGCTGGCCGGGGAGCATGCCACGCTGCACCGGGTGGCGACGCTGGCCGCGCGGGAGGCCGCGCCGCAGGAGGTCTTCGCCGCGGTGTGCCGCGAGGTTGGCCGCGTCCTGGCGGCGCGGTACACCGCGCTGGGCCGGTGCTCCCCCGACGCCACGGTGACCGTGGTCGGGGCGTGGAGCGACGATCCCGGCCGCAAGGACCTGCCCGACGTCGGTTCGCGCTGGCCGACGGCCGCGGAGACGCTGGTCGAGTCGGTGTGGCGGACCGGCCAGGCGGTGCGGATCGACCGTCTCGGGGACGGCGACATCGGCGACCGCATGGTGCCGTTCCCGCACGGCCCGGAGATCGGGGCCGCGGTGGGCTGCCCGATCGTGGTGGAGGGGCGGGTGTGGGGCGTGATGCTGTGCGGCTTCTCCGCGCCCGCCCCGCAGCCGGAGGGCACCGAGGCGCGCATGGCGCAGTTCACCAGGCTCACCGCGACCGCGATCGCCAACGCCGAGCACCGCAGCGAACTCGTCGAGGCGCGGGCCCGCGTGGTCGCCGCCGTCGACGACACGCGGCACCGTCTGGAACGGGACCTGCACGACGGCGTCCAGCAGAACCTGTTCGCCCTCGCCCTCCGGGTCCGCGCCGCGCAGCGCGACGAGGTGGAACCGCAGCAGCGGATCGAGCAGCTGTCCGAGATCGATCGGCTGCTGTCCGGCCTGGTCAGCGACCTTCGGCAGATCTCCCGGGGACTGCGGCCCCGGATGCTCACCCTGGGCGGACTCCAACCCGTCGTGCGGATGCTCGCCCAGCGCTGCCCGCTGCCGGTGGAACTCGACGTCCGTATCGACCGTGAACTCTCCGACCGGGTCGAGACCGCCGTCTACTACATCGTGTCCGAGGCGCTCACCAACGCGGTCAAGCACTCGCACGCCACCGCGGTCAGCGTCGAACTCGGGACCGAGGGATCCACCCTTCGGCTCCGCGTCCGGGACAACGGCGTGGGCGGCGCCGATCCCGCGCGCGGGTCGGGGCTGCTCGGGCTGCGGGAGCGCGCCGAGGCGTTGGCAGGCCACCTGCGCGTCACCAGCCCGCTGGGCCAGGGCACCTCGATACTGGTCACCATCCCGCTGCACGGGTTAACCCGGCGGTCCCCGTTCGCGGGTGCCCGGTGCGGGTCGGGCCGGTCGAGGCACGCGCGGTGGGTGAGGCAGGATGCGGGATGTGACCGACCACCCGAGGACCGAGGTACCCGAGCGGCTGTTCGACGACCCGGCGGCCGAGGGGCGCTGGCGCGCCCGGTTCACCGCGCCCCGGGTCAGCCGGCCCGACTGGGCGCTGGACGCCCCGGATCGCTGCGTGTACCTGTCCAACGCCAGCGGGGTGTGGGAGGTCTACGCCTGGGACCGGTTCACCGACACCCACCGGCAGCTCACCGACCGGCCGAACGGCACGTCGCACGCGACGGTGAGCCCGGACGGTGAGCGGGTCTGGTGGTTTGACGACACCGACGGGGACGAGTTCGGCATCTGGCGGTCCGAGTCCTTCGCCGGGCCACCGGCGGGCGCGGCGGCCGCGCACGCCGTGCCGGGCGCGCGCCCCGGCTACCCGGCCGGCGTGGAACTGGGCCGGAGCCTGGCCGTGGTGGGCGCGTCGACCGACGACGGCACCACCATCTGGATCTCCCGCAACGGCGGCACGGCCGAGGTGGTGTACCAGAACGAGCACGACGGCGGGGTGGGCGCGCTGAGCCGCGACGAGCGGCTGGTGGCGATCTCACACTCCGAGCACGGGGACAGCCGGCATCCGGCGCTGCGGGTGGTGTCCTCGGTGGACGGTTCGACGGTGGCGGACCGGTGGGACGGCCCGGGCAAGGGGCTGGAAGCGCTGGCGTTCAGCCCGGTCGCCGGCGATCCCAGGCTGCTGGTGCTGCACGAGCGGCGGGGCCGCGAGGAGCTGCTGATCTGGGACGTCGAGGCGGACACCGAGACGGAGCTTTCCATCGACCTGCCCGGTGAGCTGGTCGCGGACTGGTACCCGGACGGCTCGGCGCTGCTGGTGGTGCACACCTTCCAGGCCCGCAACACGTTGCACCGGTTCGACCTGAGCACCGGCAAACTGACCACTTTGGATGTTCCGAAGGGGACGATCGGCTCGGCGGCCGTCCGTCCGGATGGGACGGTCGAGTACTCCTGGTCGTCGGGGGAGCGGCCGCCCGTGGTGCGCGCGCTGTACCCGGACGGCACCGGTGGCGTGGTGCTGGCGCCGCCCGGTGCGAAGGCACCACCCGCCTACCCGCTGGCCGACGCGTTCGTGCCCGGCCCGGCCGGCGAGGTGCACGCGCTGCACGCGCGACCGGACGGCGCGCCCGGCGGGCCGCTGCCCACCGTGTTCCTGCTGCACGGCGGGCCGCACCACGCCGACGAGGACCGCTACTCCGCCTACCGCGCCGTGTGGCTGGACGCCGGGTTCGCCGTCGTGCACGTCAACTACCGCGGCTCCACCGGCTACGGCTCGGCGTGGCGGGACGCGATCGAGGGCCGGCCCGGCCTGACCGAGTTGGCGGACACGGCGGCGGTGCACGACTGGGCGGTGTCCACCGGCCTGGCCGATCCGCGGGCCTGCGTGGTCGCCGGCTCCTCCTGGGGCGGGTACCTCACCCTGCTCGCCCTGGGCACCCAACCGGAGCGGTGGGCCGCCGGGGTGGCCGGCGTGCCGGTGGCCGACTACCTGGCGGCCTACGCCGACGAGATGGAGCCGCTGCGGGCCTTCGACCGCGCGCTGTTCGGCGGCTCCCCGGACGAGAAGCCGGAGCTGTACCGGGAGTGCTCGCCGCTGACCTACGTGGACCGGGTGCGGGCGCCGGTGCTGCTGCTGGCCGGGGAGAACGACCCGCGCTGCCCGATCCGGCAGATCGAGAACTACCTGGACCGGCTGGCCGAGCGCGGCGCCCGGTACGAGGTGTACCGGTACGACGCCGGGCACGGCTCCCTCGTCGTCGCGGAGACGATCACGCAGGCCGCGGTCGAGGTGGCCTTCGCCCGCCGGGCGCTCGGCCGCTGACCACCCGCCGTCAGGCGAGCTGGGCCTGCCACATCCAGTGGGCCTCCTCCAGCTTGGCGGTGAGGTCCAGCAGCAGGTCCTGGGTGACCAGGTCGGTCTTGTCGGTCTCCTCGATCCGCTGGCGCATGCGGCGCACCACCACCTCCAGGCTGTCGACGATCGCCCGGATCACGTCGTTGTCCTTCTGCCAGTCACTCGGGAACTCGGGCAGCCCGGACTGGTCGACCACGGTCTTCGCGCGGCCGTCCGGCGAGCACCCGATCGCGGCCGCCCGCTCGGCGACCTGGTCGGTGTAGGTGCGCGCGGCGCTGACAAGTTCGTCGAGTTGCAGGTGGACGCTGCGGAAGTGGGTGCCCACCACGTTCCAGTGCGCCTGCTTGGCGATCAACGTCAGGTCGATCAGGTCGACCAGCGCGCCCTGCAGTACGCCGCCGGTGGCGTCGCGTTCGCCGGGACCCAGTGCGGTGGTGATCGGGTGGGACATGTCGACACACCTCCCTGGAGTCTTGTTCGACACCAGGGACGTACCCGGCTACTGGTCCCGCAGAACCAGGTCCTTGGTCACACCCCGCCGCGGGAGCGGGCGAACTCGACGACCTGGGCGCCGATGGTGCGCAGGTTGTCCGCCACGGTGGGGTCCGAGCAGCCGCCCTCGGCGTCGAACTCGACCTGCCGGGAGTTCAGCGCCGCGCCGAGCGGGGTCGGCCAGCCGCGCAGGGCGTGCACGATGGACCGCAGCGCGGTGAGCGTGGTGACCGCCGCCTGCCAGCCCTGCGCGGTGGCGACGCAGCCGATCGCGCGGCTGTCCAGGTACGGGCGGCGGTCCTCGCGCAGGTCCTCCACGTAGTCCAGGGCGTTCTTCACCAGCCCGGACACCGTGCCGTGGTAGCCGGGCGAGACCAGCACCACGCCATCCGCGTCACGCAGCGCCGCCACCAGCCGCCGGGCCGCGTCCGGGCGCTCGGGCACCGCCGGGTCGTAGAAGGGCAGCACCAGGTCGGCGCCGGTGACCGCGACCGTCCGGGCACCGGCCCGCTCCGCTCCGCCCAGGGCGATGCGCAGGGCCCGCTCGGACTGCGAGTCCGCGCGGAGGGAACCGCCGATGCCCACCACGGTGACCGTCATGGCCGCCGATCCTGCCAAACGCGTTCCGCGGTCGCCGAGGAAGGGCGGTGTCACCCGGACGAGGCGTCGGCGTGCCCTGACCGGCGAGGACCGCATACTCCGCGCATCACCTCGACGCCATCGCGTGGCGTAACGCACAGTTCGCGGTCGGTGGAGATCGGTCGCCGGGGGCGGACGAACGGCATTACCGGCGAGTAGCATCCGGGGGTGGACTGGCGGGTGCGCGACCGGCACGGGCCGCCCCGCGGACACGATCGCGGCGGCGCGGAGCCGCGGTGGGAGAAGGAGGAGGGGCCGATGCCGACACTGCCTCGCTCGATTCCGTACCGCGTGCAGGCCGCCGTGCTGCGCGCCGTGTTCGCCCTCCCGGAGCCGGTGCGGCGGCTGATCGCTGGGCCACCGCTCCGCATCGACGGGCAGGAACTCGCCCTGGACGCGCAGTTGCTGCTGCGCCTGCAGAGCCTGGTCGAGCAGGACGGCTTGGCCGCGGACACGCCGGAGGCGGCGCGCGCCGCCATGGCCGCGTCGGTGCCCATGGTCGCGGGCGAGCGCATCGAGCCGGTGGATGCGCGGGACCTGCTGATTCCCGGCGATGCCGGGCCGATCCCGGCCCGCCTGTACCAACCGGAGGGGTTGGCCGAGGGTTCCCCGCTGCTGGTCTACTACCACGGCGGCGGCTGGGTGATCGGCGACCTGGAAAGCCATGACAACCTGTGCCGGTTCCTGGCCAAGCACGCCGGTGTGCGGGTGCTCGCGGTGGACTACCGGCTGGCCCCGGAGCACCCGTTCCCGGCCGCGGTGGACGACGCGCTGGCCGCCTACCGCTACGCCGTCGCGCACGCCGAGGAACTCGGCGTCGACCCGGCGCGGATCGCGCTCGGCGGGGACAGCGCGGGCGGCAACCTGGCCGCGGTCACCGCGCACGGCGCGGCCACCCGCGGCGAGCCCCGGCCGACCTTCCTGCTGCTGATCTACCCGGCGGTGGACGCGAGCACCCGCCGGCGGTCGCGGGAACTGTTCGGGCACGGGTTCCTGCTCACCGACTCCGACATGGACTGGTTCATGGGCCACTACTGCCCGGACCCGGAGTCGCACCGCGACCCGCGGCTGTCCATCCTGCTCGCCGAGGACCTCGGCGTGCTGCCGCCGACCTACCTGGCCATGTCCGGATTCGACCCGCTGCGCGACGAGGACGAGGAGTTCGCCAAGCGGCTCGCCGAGTCCGGAGTGTCTGTGGTGGTGCGCCGGCACGACGACCTCATCCACGGCTACGCCAACATGCTCGGCGTGGGCCGGCGGTTCCGCGAGGCGGTGTTCGAGGCGGTCGGTGCGCTGCGCGCCGGGCTGGCCCTGAGCCCGGCCGGCGCGACGGGCAACGGTGGCCCGGCGGCCGGTGCCGCCGCGGACCGGGGTTCCCCGGGCGACGGAGCGGACCAGGTCACGTCCTGACCGCGGACCGCGTCACCTCCGGGCGATGGCTGCTGCCTGGCTGCCCACCGTAGCGGCAGTCGGGGCACAGACCCCAGAACACGACCTCGGCCTCGTCCACCGCAAAACCATCCACATTGGACGGTTCGAGGCACGGGGCGGCGCCGACCGCGCAGTCCACGTCCTCGGTCCGCCCGCACCGCCGGCACACCAGGTGGTGGTGGTTGTCCCCGGTCCGCGTCTCGTACCTGGCCGGGTGCCCCGCCGGCTCGATCCGCCGGATCAGGCTCGCCCGGGTGCAGGTGTTCAGCACGTCGTAAACCGCCTGGGTGGACACCGCGCCGAGCCGTTCCCGCACCCCGGCGGCGACCTGCTCGGCCGTGGAATGCGGGTGATCGGCCAGCCACTCGAGCGCGGCGAGCCGAGGCGCGGTGACCCGCAGCCCCTCCGCCCGCAGCCGGTCGCGCGGTGACTCGAATCCCCTGGTCACGTCTTGGGTCATGGCCATCCCAGCCCACCATGTTTTCTGGAATCAGTCAAGAAAGTGATCTCGGGCACTTCAAGCGAATCGACATGGTCTCGCCCGCGGTCAGCCACGGCGTCGCGGCTCGACTCACGCATCAGGCTGCCTCCCCCCGGAACCACGGACGGCCGTGACCGTGCCGGCCGGGCACGCCGGGCGCGCTCCGGTGGTACCTCATCACCGGCGGTCCCCCTGCCGCCGAGTGGTACACGCCCTCGCCCTGCACCGGCACGATCAGGCAAACGCCCCGGTCACCCCCTGCGTCCCCATCGTGCGAGCGGCGCTTCGCAGGGGTGAAGGGCCGTTAGTCCCAGGCGTCGTCCAGAGCAGACAGTTCGACCACCAACTCGTGCAGCACGCCGTGGGCGCGCTCGATCATCGGCCGCACCCTGGCCAGCCGCGCGGCCGTGGTGGCATCCGGTCGGACCGTTCTGGTCGGCGTGACCAGCGCCGCGGCGTCGGTGAGCGAGGCCAGGCCGCCGAGTGCGCGCCAGCCGAGCAGCACCGCGCCCATCCCGGAGCCCTCCGACTCCTCGGCCACCGCCAGTTCCCGGTCCAACGCGGCGGCGAGCACCGCCGACCACAGCGGGCTGCGGAACGCGCCACCGGTGACCCGGACGGACTCGACCGGCGCACCGGTCGCGGCCACCGCGTCCTGGACCAGGGCAAGCTGCTGGGCCACCCCCTCGACCAGGGCACGGGCGATCTCCGCGCGGCCGTGCTCGCGGCGCAGCCCGACCAGCGCGGCGCGCAGGTCCGGGTCCCACCACGGCGCCCGCTCGCCGAGCAGGTAGGGCAGGGCGAACACGCCGCGCGCCCCGGCTGGCACCGCCTCCGCCTCGGCGAGCAGATCCCCCACCTTGACGTCGAAGGCGTCCGCCGCCCACTGGGCGACCACGCCGCCGTTGCTCACCGCGCCGCCGAGCACCCACAGCCCGTCGGCCAGCGCGTAGCAGAACACCCGGCCCCGCTTGTCCACTCCGGGGCGGTCGCGCACCACCCGGAGCGCGCCGCTGGTGCCCAGGGACAGCGCGGCCATGCCGGGCAGCACGGCGCCGACGCCGAGGTTGGCCATCGGGCCGTCGCCGCCGCCGGCCACCACCGGCAGGCCGGCGGGCAGCCCGGTCGCCTCGGCCGCCGCGGCGGACAGCCGCAGCACCTCGGTCGGCGGCACCAGGTCGGGTAGCTGCTCCTCGCGCACCCCCGCCACGGCCAGCGACGGCGGGTACCAGCGCGGGCCGTCCAGGGCGAGCAGGCCGCTGCCGGATGCGGACGAGTGGTCGGCCACCAGCCGTCCGGTGAACGCCAGCAGCAGGTAGTCCTTGAGCGCCACCCAGCGCGCGGCGGATCGCAGCAGTTCCGGCCGGTGCTCGCCGAACCACGCCAGCTTGGCCAGCGGGGACATCGGGTGCACCGGGGTGCCGGTGGCCCGGTGCAGCGCGGCGGCCGCGGCCGGCCGTCCGGGTCCAGCGCGAGCAGCGTGTGCATGGCCGCGCTGAACGACAGGCCGGCTACCCGGTACCCGGCCGCGGTGACGTCCTCGGCGCACTCCCGCACCGCCCGCCACGCGGTGTGCAGCACCCGGTCCGGGTCCTGCACCGCCTCCCCGGGGTGCTCGGCGCGCAGCGGGTAACCGTGCTCGGCCAGGCCGCGCACCCGGCCGGCGGCGTCGTCACACCGCATTCAGCGGGCTCAACGGGGTTTCGTGGGCTGCCGAAACCGCCATCGAGCCCGCTGAACGGACGTTCGGCAAGCTAGGCGAACTCGCGGGCGACCACCTCGGCGATCTCGTAGGTGTTCAGCGCGGCACCCTTGCGCAGGTTGTCCCCGCACACGAAGAAGTCCAGCGTGTTCGGGAAGTCCACGGCCTGGCGCACCCGGCCGACGTAGGTGGGGTCGTTGCCGACCACGTCCGCCGGGGTGGGGAACACGCCCGCCGCCGGGTCGTCCTGCAGCACGATCGACGGCTGCGCGGCGAACACCTTGTGCGCGCCGTCGACGGTCACCTCGCGCTCGAAGGTGGCGTGCACCGCGAGCGCGTGTGTGGTGACCACCGGGACCCGCACGCAGGTGGCGGACACCCGCAGGTCCGGGATGCCGAGGATCTTCCGCGACTCGTTGCGGACCTTCAGTTCCTCGCTGGCCCAGCCGTCCTGCTTGAGCGAGCCCGCCCAGGGCACCACGTTCAACGCGAGCGGCGCGGGGAACGGCGAGTCGTCGGTCAGCCCGGCGGCGGCGAGCGCCTCGCGCACGTCGCCGGCGCGCACGCCCACGTTCTTGCCGCCCACCGCGGCCAGCTCCGCGTACAGCCGGTCCACCCCGGCCTGACCGGCACCGGAGGCCGCCTGGTAGGAGGCGACCACCAGTTCGCGCAGGCCGAACTCGCGGTGCAGCGCGCCGAGCGCGGCCATCATGGACAGCGTCGTGCAGTTCGGGTTGGCGATGATGCCGCGTGGCCGGTCGGCGATGGCGCCCGCGTTCACCTCGGGCACCACCAGCGGCACGTCCGGGTCCATCCGGAACGCTCCGGAGTTGTCCACCGCGACCGCGCCCCGCTCGGCGGCGATCGGCGCCCACTGCGCGGACACCTCGTCGGGCACGTCGAACATGGCCACGTCGACGCCGTCGAAGGCCTCCGGGCCGAGCGCCTGCACGGTGCGCTCCTCGCCGCGGACGACGATCTTCTTCCCGGCCGAGCGCGGCGAGGCGATCAGCCGGATGTCGCCCCACGGCACGGACTCGCGGGCGTTGACGATGTCGATCATCACGGTGCCGACCGCGCCGGTGGCACCGACCAGTGCCAGGGTGGGAGCCATCCCGGTCACCTCCCCGTCCCGGCGTAGACGACGGCCTCTTCCTCGCCGCCGAGGTCGAAGGCGCCGTGCAGGGCGCGCACCGCGTCGTCCAGTTCGGTATCCCGGCAGATCACCGAGATCCGGATCTCCGAGGTGGAGATGATCTCGATGTTCACCCCGGCGCGGGCCAGCGCCTCGCAGAACGTGGCGGTCACCCCGGGATGGGACCGCATGCCGGCGCCGATCAGCGACACCTTGCCCACGTGCTCGTCGTAGAGGACCTGGTCGAAGCCGATCTGCGGCTTGGCCTTCTCCAGCGCGGCCACCGCGCGCGGCCCCTCGCTCTTGGACAGGGTGAAGGTGATGTCGGTGCGGCCGCTGGTGGCGCCGGAGACGTTCTGCACCACCATGTCGATGTCGATCTCGGCGTCGGCGACGACCCGGAAGATCTGCGCAGCCTGGCCGGGGTGGTCCGGCACGCTGGTGACGGTGATCTTGGCCTCGGACCGGTCGTGCGCCACACCGGTGATCAGTGCCTGTTCCACGGGAAGTGCCTCCACTGACCCGGACACCGTCGTTCCGGGCTTGTTGCTGTACGACGAGCGGACGTGGATGGGAACGCCGTAGCGGCGCGCGTACTCGACGGCGCGCAGGTGCAACACCTTCGCGCCGGCCGCGGCCATCTCCAGCATTTCCTCGTAGGTGATGGTCTTCAGGTGCTTGGCGTTCGGCACGATCCGCGGATCGGCCGAGTAGACGCCGTCGACGTCGGTGTAGATCTCACAGACGTCCGCCTTCAACGCGGCGGCCAGCGCCACCGCGGTGGTGTCCGAGCCACCCCGCCCGAGCGTCGTGATGTCCTTGGTGTCCTGGCTCACTCCCTGGAAGCCGGCGACCAGCACGATGTAACCCTCGTCGAGGGCCTGCTGCACCCGCCCAGGGGTTACGTCGATGATCCGCGCCTTGCCGTGCGCGGAGTCGGTGATCACGCCGGCCTGCGAGCCGGAGAAGGACCGCGCCTCCGCGCCCAGCGCGCTGATGGCCATCGCGACCAGCGCGTTGGAGATGCGCTCACCCGCGGTGAGCAGCATGTCCATCTCCCGCTCCGGCGGGACCGGGTTCACCCGCTCGGCGAGGTCGAGCAACTCGTCCGTGGTGTCGCCCATCGCGGAGCAGACCACCACTACCTCGTCGCCGGCCTTGCGAGCGTTGACGATGCGCTCGGCGACTCGTTTGATCCGGTCGGCGTTCTCCAGTGAGGAACCGCCGTACTTCTGGACCACGACCGCCACGCGATCGAACCTCCTCTGGCCGACTACAAGGTCGAGGGCTCAGGTCGTCCCACGTCGCCGACGCAGCGTACCGGCGAACCGCGGTTGGCTCACCCCACGGGCCGTGGGCATTACCCTCGGAGAGCAAACGATCGGGCTCTCGGAGGATCGGGGTGTCGGCAACACAGGTGGCGCCGGAGCCGGTGCCGGAGCGGGCCACGGACACCACTGAGGACGAGCGCATACACCCGAACGGCCGGGCCGGACGGGGCCGCGCCGCGCACTCCGTCCTGGGCCGATGGACCAACCTGCTGCGTCACCCGATCGTAACCTCGCTCACGCCGGCCGTGGTCTTCCTCACAGTACGCGAGCTGGGGCTGCTCGTCCTGGACTGGATGGCCGGCCGGCACCACGTCTCGGCCACCTCCGCGCTGACGTCCTGGGACGGCCAGTGGTACCTGGGCATCGCGACCGGCGGGTACGCGAAGGTGCCGCCCGGCCTGGTGGACGCCTTCGGCCAGCGCCGGCCGGAGACGCCGCTGGCGTTCTTCCCCGGCTACCCGCTGCTGGTGCGTCTGCTGTCCGAGCTCACCGGCGTCGCCCCACTCGCCTGCGCGTTCGTGGTGACCCTGGGCAGCGGGGTGGCGTGCGCCTACGCGCTGGACCGGATCGGCCGGCTGGTGCGCGGCGGGTCGCCGGGGGCCGGTCTCGCGCTGGTCGCGCTGTTCGCCGCGTCGCCGATGGCGGTCGTGCTGTCCATGACCTACTCCGAGGCCACGTTCTGCGCGCTGGCCGCCTGGTCGCTGGTCGCGGTGCTGCGGCGGCGGTGGCTGCCGGCCGGCGCGTGCTGCGCGGCGGCCGGGCTGGTCCGGCCGACCGCGGTGGCGGTGATGCTGGCCGTCGGCGCCGCCGCGGGTGCCGCCCTGCTGCACGGCAGGGACCGCTGGCGGCCGCTGGCCGCCGCGCTGCTCGCCCCGCTCGGCCTGGTCGGCTACCTGGCCTGGGTCGCGATGCGGACCGGGCGCTGGGACGGCTGGTTCGTGCTCCAGCAGCGCGGCTGGGACTCCCGCTTCGACGGCGGCGCGGCCACCGTCCGGTTCGGCCTGGACACCCTGGCCACCGGCCGCTCGGTGCTGGAGGCCACCACCGTGTGGCTGTTGCTGGGCCTGATTCTGCTGCTGGTGATCGGGCTTCGGCAGCGGCTGGACTGGCCGCTGCTGCTCTACGGCGCGCTGGTGCTGGCCATCGACCTGGGCTCGAACGGGCTGATGAACTCCAAGGCGCGGCTGGCCCTGCCGGCGTTCACCCTGCTCCTGCCGGTCGCGCTGGCACTGGCCAAACGCCGGCCGAGTACCGCGGTGGCAGTGCTGGCCGGGCTGGCGCTGTTCAGCGCGTGGTTCGGCGCCTACGCCCTCACCGGCTGGCCGTACGCGATCTAGCTCGGCTCACCCGAGGCGGCGCACCAGGCGGGCGATCACCGCGGAGATGATCAACCAGAACAGCGCGGCGAGGCCGTAGTTGACCAGTACCCGAAGTTTGAGGTCGTCCGGGGTGAACAGGTCACGGAAGCCGAGGGTCAGCGGGTCAGCCCAGTTGGCCACGAAGCGGGTGATGCCGTTGCTCGGGTTGGCGCCGCCGACGGTGAGCACGACGTGGGCGGCGAGCAACAGCGCGAAGATCGCGCCGGCCCACCGCACCACGCCGGCCACGATGCCCACGATGGTGCGACGCACATCCGCGCCGACGCGGGCGGCAGACCTGGTCTCCTCGGCCATGTCAGGAAGTCTGGCACGTCGGGAAAGCCGGGCGCTACGGCCCGGTAACCACCCGATCGGGGTTACCCCACCCGGCGCACCAGGCGGGCCAGCAGGCCGGTGACGAACAACCAGAACACCGCGGCGATCCCGTAGTTCACGATCATGTCCACGGTGGCGTTTCCGGTGGCGAACAGGTCGCGGAACCACAGCGCGAACGCGCCGGCCCACTGCGCGATGAAGGTCACCACGGGATTCGCCGGGTTCGCTCCGGTGAGCCCGAAGATGATGTGCAACGCGAGAATCACCGCGACGATGGTGCCGATGGCGTTGATGATGGCCGCGGCGGTGCCGCGACCGCTGTGGACGGAACGGGCGATCATCGAGTCCACCTCAATCCTGAGACTCATACCCCCGCGGGCTGTTCCCCCTTCGGCTGTCGATCGAGCCGTTGGTACCCGGTTTCGCGTCTCGCGTAACCATCCCGTCCACGATCTGGAACACCGGTTTCACGATCACTCGCCGTCATGGTTACCCTGGGTCTCGTGGCTTTCGCCCTCCTGCTGCTTCGCTGCCGTGACGGGGCCTGATCAGACCGGCACCCCGTCGCGGAGTTCAGCGTTGTCGCCGGTCACCTCGCACCCGTCGACACAGCAGGAGTTCTGAACAGTGACCACCAATCCCGACGCGTACACCGTCGCCTCGGCCAGCAACCTCACCGGTCCGAGCCGGCCCGCGCCGGACGACCAGCCGGCCTGGAATACCCAGCGCGGCTCGTCCATGCCGTTCCGCCGCTACCGGCCGTTCCACGAACTGGTGGAGCGGGTATCGGTACCCGACCGCACGTGGCCGGACAGGGTCATCACGCGCGCCCCGCAGTGGTGCGCGGTCGACCTGCGGGACGGCAACCAGGCGCTGATCGACCCGATGTCCCCGGCCCGCAAGCGGCGGATGTTCGAGCTGCTGGTCCGGATGGGTTACAAGGAGATCGAGGTCGGCTTCCCGGCGGCCAGCCAGACGGACTTCACCTTCGTCCGCGAGATCATCGAGGACGGCGTGATCCCGGAGGACGTCAGCATCCAGGTGCTCAGCCAGTGCCGCGCCGAGCTGCTGGAGCGCACCTTCGAGGCGCTGCGCGGCGCGCCCAGGGCGATCGTGCACATCTACAACTCGACCTCGATCCTGCAGCGGCGGGTGGTGTTCCGCGAGGAGCAGGAGGGCATCAAGAAGATCGCCACCGAGGCCGCCAGCTACGTGCTGGACCTGGCCGCCCGCCAGCCGGACACCGACTTCCGGTTCGAGTACTCGCCGGAGTCCTACACCGGCACCGAGCTGTCCTTCGCCGCGGAGATCTGCAACGCGGTCACCGAGATCTGGCAGCCCACGCCGGAAAAGCCGGCGATCGTGAACCTGCCGGCCACGGTGGAGATGGCCACCCCGAACGTCTACGCCGACTCGATCGAGTGGATGCACCGCAACCTGGAGCGGCGGGACGCGGTGGTGCTCTCGCTGCACCCGCACAACGACCGGGGCACCGCGGTGGCCGCCGCCGAGCTGGGCTACGCCGCCGGGGCGGACCGGATCGAGGGCTGCCTGTTCGGCAACGGCGAACGCACCGGCAACGTCTGCCTGGTCACCCTCGGCATGAACCTGTTCAGCCAGGGCATCGACCCGCAGATCGACTTCTCCGACATCGACGAGATCCGGCGCACCGTGGAGTACTGCAACCAGCTTCCGGTGCACGAGCGGCACCCGTACGGCGGTGACCTGGTCTACACCGCGTTCTCCGGCAGCCACCAGGACGCGATCAACAAGGGGCTCGCCGCACTGGAGGCCGAGGCCAAGGACGCCGGCATGGTCGTGGACGAGTACCCGTGGGAGGTCCCGTACCTGCCGATCGACCCGAAGGACGTCGGCCGCACCTACGAGGCGGTGATCCGGGTCAACTCGCAGTCCGGCAAGGGCGGCGTGGCCTACGTGATGAAGACCGAGCACCACCTCGACCTGCCCCGCCGGCTGCAGATCGAGTTCTCCAAGGTGATCCAGGCCTACACCGACACCAACGGCGGCGAGGTCGACCCGCAGCGGATGTGGGACGCGTTCGCCGCCGAGTACCTCGAGCCGCGCGGCCCGCTGTCGCTGCTGCGGCACCGGATCACCGACGACGGCGCCGGCCGCGACGAGCTGACCGCGACCGTCCGGGTGGAGGACGAGGAGCACGAGATCACCGGGGTGGGCAACGGCCCGATCGCGGCGTTCGTGGACGCGCTGGCCAGCATCGGCTACGACGCCCGGGTGCTGGACTACTCCGAGCACGCGCTGACCGCCGGGGACGACGCCGCCGCCGCGGCGTACGTGGAGTGCGCGGTGGACGACCGGGTGCTCTACGGCGTGGCGGTGGACAGCTCGATCGTCACCGCCTCGCTGCGCGCGGTGATCTCCGCGGTGAACCGCGCCTCCCGTTGACCACCATCCCGCCCGGGCCCGGGGCCGGCGCCGGGGTCCGGGCGGGTTCGGTGCCTGCGCCGCGAACGCGTGCCCGCGGATGGTCAGTGGCTGCTCACCCGGTCGCCGTCCGCCTCGGTCGCGGGCGGTGCCGGCGGAACCAGATGCCTGGCCCGGTGCCGCAGGAAGAGGGTGACGCCGGCGCCGAACAGCAGGGCGACGACCAGGGCCACCCAGGAGAAGCCGGACAGCCATTTCTCCGCGGCGATGCCCAGGTAGTAGATGACCGCCGTGGTGCCGCCCGCCCAGCAGATCCCACCCGAGGCGTTGGCCAGCAGGAACCGCGGGTAGCGCATGCGGAGCGCGCCGGCGAGCGGGCCGGCCAGGATGCGCAGCAGCGCGACGAACCGCCCGAAGAACACGGTCCACATGCCGTAGCGGGCGAAGACGTGCTCCGCCTTGGCGATGTGGGCCGGGCCGAAGTGCTTCGGGAAGCGGCGGCCGAGCCGGTCCAGCAGCGGGCGGCCGCCCTTACGGCCGATGGCGAACCCGATGGAGTCGCCGACGATCGCGCCGGCGCTGGCCGCCACCCCCACCCACAGCGGGCTCACGAAGTGCTGCGTGGAGAGCAGCGCGGCGCTGACCAGTGCCACCTCGCCGGGGAGCGGGATGCCCATGCTCTCCAGGCCGATCACGAAACCGACCAGCGCGTACACCGCCAGCGGTGGGATGGCCTGAAGGATGTCGTGGACCTGCACTCGAAAGCTACCTCCGCGTGCGACGCTCTCCGATGTCGTGCCAGGTCGGGGGCAGCCCGGCGAGTGGAAGAAGACATCCGCCAGAGTAGCCGAACCCGGCCGGCTGTCCGGCGCGGTCACCGCCCCTGGTGTCGCCCGACCGGCGCGGCTGGCGGATCGCGGCGGCGTGCGGATCGGCCGGTGCCGCTGGCCGATCGTCACGGGGTGCGGGGCGGCCCGGTGCCGGTGCGTCGATCCGCCGCTGCCTTCGCACGGTGCCGGCCGAACGCGGGTTGACGGCGAGCTGTGCGTTGGCTGAGCTTTTGCCGAACTCGGGCGTCGGTGGGAGGGGTCGGAACGTTGGCCTGGTTGTGAGCCTTTCCGCCGCCGTCTCCCTGCCCGCCGTCTTTCTCGTCGCCGTCGTGCCGCTCGCCCCCACCGAGGCCGTACTGGTCGGCTGCGGCGTGCTGGCCGCGTCGGGGCGGCTGTCGCTGCTTCCGGTGCTCACCGTCGCCGCCCTCGGCTGCGCGGCGTCCGACCTGATCAACTACCGGGTCGGCCGGATCGTCGGCGGCGGGGCGTTAAGGCGGCTGCGGCGCAAGCCCGCCGGCCGTGCCGCCCTCGACTGGCTGACCAGGCGGCTGGCCAGGCACGGCGCGCCGATCCTGGTCGCCGCGCGGTTCGTGCCCGGCGGTGGGATCGCCGGCGCGGTGCTGACCGGGGCGCTGGGCTGGCCGCTGCGCCGGTTCCTGCCCATCTCCGCGGCCGGATCGACCCTGTGGACGGTGTACGCCTTCATGCTCGGGTACGCCGGCGGCACGCTGCTGGAGGACCCGGTGCTGGGCATGTTGCTCTCCGTGTCCGTCGCCACCGCGCTGAGCGTGCTGGCCGGAGCGCTGGTCCGGGCCGGCTCCCGCGCCGGTTCCGGCGTTGACGACGAGGTGCCCGCACCCGCGACCGCCGGCTCGCTGCCCGCCTGAGGCTCCGCGCCGGGTCAGCGGCCGGGTGGGCGCTGACCGTAGCCGGCCAGCCGGGCGGCGGCGTCGGCGAGCTGGTCTGGGGTGAGCAACCGCGGTGGGCCTGGCGTGGCCAGCACCCGCAGCGCCACCTCGCAGACCCATTCGAGCTGCCGGGCTCGCTCGTACGCGGCGGAGAGGCTGGGGCCGACGGTGACCGCGCCGTGGTTGGCCAGCAGGCACGCGACCCGGCCGTGCAGGGCGTGCAGCACGGCGTCGGCCAGCTCCGGGGTGCCGTACGGGGCGTACGGCGCGACCCGCACGCCGCCGCCCAGCGGGGCGAGGTAGTAGTGCACCGCCGGGACCTCGTCGACCAGGCAGGACAGCGCGGTGGCCGCGGTGGAGTGGGTGTGCACCACGGCGGTCGCGCCCGTGCCGGCGTAGACCGCGAGGTGCATGGGCAGCTCACTGGTCGGCGCCAGCGGGGCGTCCACCGGCTCGCCGTCCAGCCGGTGCAGGCCGACCAGTTCCGGGGTGAGCTCGGCGTAGTCCAGCCCACTGGGCGTCACCGCGACCAGCTCACCGGCCCGCACGCTGACGTTGCCGGCGGTGCCCACGACCAGCCGTTCGGCCACCATCCGCCGGCAGGTCGCCACCACGGCCGCCCGCTCCTCCGCGTACCGCACGCCGCCATCCTGCACCGGGGTGGCGCACCCGGCCGCATGCGGGACCGCCGCCCCTCAGGGACCGCCGAGGATCTCGGTGACCGACGCGGGGCCAGCGGCCGAGGTGTCCAGCGGGCCGGTGGCACCGGCCTCGACCAGTTCTGGGCGCACCTCGTGCGGCTGGATCCGGCCGGCCCGGATGTCCTCGGCGTAATGGCAGGCCACCCGCTGCCCGGGCAGCACCTCGCGCAGTTCCGGCCGCTCGGTGTCGCACCGCTCGGGCTGCCGCCACGGGCAGCGGGTGTGGAACCGGCAGCCGGGCGGCGGCGCGGCCGGCGAGGGCAGGTCACCGGCGAGCAGGATGCGTTCCCGCCGGTCCTCCACCGCCGGGTCGGGCACCGGCACCGCGGACAGCAGCGCCCGGGTGTACGGGTGCAGCGGGTCCGCGTACAGCGCCTCGGAGCCGGCCTCCTCGACCAGGCCGCCCAGGTACATCACGCCGACCCGGTCGGAGATGTGCCGGACCACCGCCAGGTCGTGCGCGATGACCAGGTAGGTCAGGCCGAACTCCTGCTGCAGGTCGGCCATCAGGTTGATGACCTGGGCCTGCACCGAGACGTCCAGCGCGGACACCGGCTCGTCGGCGATGATCAGGTCGGGGCGCACGGTCAGGGCCCGCGCGATGCCGATGCGCTGACGCTGCCCGCCGGAGAACTCGTGCGGGTACTTGCGCAGCGCACTCGCCGGCAGGCCGACCGAGGACAGCAGCTCGCGCAGCCGGGTCGCGGTGGCGGCCCGGTCCCGGTCCAGCCCGTGCGCCCGCATGCCCTCGACCAGGATCGACTCCACCGACTGCCGAGGGTCCAAACTGGACAGCGGGTCCTGGAAGACCATCTGCATCCGGCGACGCATGCGGCGCAGGCTCTCGCCGCGCAGGGCGGACAGGTCGGTGCCGTCGAAGACCACCCGGCCACCGGTCGGCTCGACCAGCCGCAGCATCGCCCGGCCCAGCGTGGACTTGCCGCAGCCGGACTCGCCGACCAGGCCGTAGGTCTCGCCGCGGGTGACCCGCAGGCTGACCCCGTCCACCGCGAGGACATGGCCGATGGTGCGGTCCAGCACCAGCCCACCCTTGATCGGGAAGTGCACCTCGAGGCCCTGCACGTCGACCAGCACATCGCCGTCCACAGTGGACGAGGTGGGTTCGGTGGACTCGGTCATGCGGTCACCTCCTCGGTGTGCACCACCGGGTTGTGGCAGCGCAGCAGGCCACCCGGACCGTCGGCGACCATCTCCGGGGTGACCAGGCGGCAGACGTCCAGCGCGTTCGGGCAGCGCGGGGCGAACGCGCACCCGCTGCGCCACGGGATGTTGTCGTTCACCGAGCCGCGCACCGGGCGCAGCCGCTCGCCACGGGCCCCGTCCAGCCGGGGAATCGAGGCGAGCAGCCCGTTGGTGTACGGATGCCTGGGCCGGGCGAACAGGGCGTGCCGCTCGGCGCGTTCCACCACCCGGCCGGCGTAGAGCACGTTGACCTCGTCGCACAGCCCGGCGACCACGCCGAGGTCGTGGGTGATGAGGATGAGCGCGGTGCCGGTGTCCCGAACCAGCTCGGCGAGCAGCGCCAGGATCTGCGCCTGGATGGTCACGTCCAGCGCGGTGGTCGGCTCGTCGGCGATCAGCAGCCGCGGCCGGCAGGCCAGCGCCATGGCGATCAGCGCGCGCTGCCGCATGCCGCCGGAAAGCTGGTGCGGGTACTCGGACAGCCGCCGCCGCGGATCCGGGATGCCGACCTTGTCCAGCAGGTCGGCTGCCTCCACCATGGCCTTCTTGCGCGGCAGGCCACGGTGCCGCTCCAGCACCTCGCTGACCTGCAACCCGATGGACACCACCGGGTTGAGCGAGGACAGCGGGTCCTGGAACACCATGCCGAGGTCGCGGCCGCGGCGCTCGCGCATCGCCGAGGCGGACAGCGTGAGCAGGTCGGTGCCCTCGAAGGTGACCGAGCCGCCCACCGTGGCCCCGCGCCGGGGCAGCAATCCCATGATCGCCAGCGAGGTGACCGACTTGCCGCAGCCAGACTCGCCGACCAGCCCGACCGTGCGGCCGGGTTCCACGTCGAAGCTCACCCCGTCCACCGCGGTGAACGGCCGTGCGCCCTTGCGGTGGAAGGTGACGGTGAGGTCGCGTACGTCGAGCAGTGCCAAGGAACTCACCGCCGGTTCTTGGGGTCGAGGGCTTCCCGCATCGACTCGCCGAGCAGGGTGAACCCGAGCGCCACCACGATGATCGCGACGGCCGGGTAGAACGCCAACTCGGGCCGGACGTCGAGGTAGCGCTGCGCGTTGCCGAGCATCAGGCCCCACTCGGCGCGCGCCGGGTCGGGATCGCCGAGGCCGAGGAAGGACAGCGCGGCGGCGTCGATGATCGAGGTGGCCAGGGTCAGCGTGGCCTGAACGATCACCGGGCCGACCGAGTTCGGCAGCATGTGTCGGAACACGATCGTCCGCCGCCGCACGCCCAGCGCGGTCGCCGCGAGCACGTGGTCACTCGCCCGCTGGGCCAGCATCGAGCCACGCAGCAGCCGCGCGAAGATCGGCACGCTGACCATGGCCACCGCGATGATCACCGTCCACTGGCTGGGGTGGCGGGCCAGCGCGGCGATGGAGATCGCCAGCAGCAGGCTGGGCACCGAGAGCATGATGTCGGTCAACCGCATCAGCAGGGTGTCCACCCAGCCGCCGAGCGCGCCGGCCAGGCCGCCGATCACCATGCCCACCGCCAGGCCGATCAGCGTGGCCATCACGCCGACCACCAGGGACTGCTGCGCGCCGACGATGAGCCGGCTGAGGAAGTCGCGGCCGAACTCGTCGCTGCCCAGCGGGAAGCCCGGCTGCGGCCCCGGAATCGAGTCCGCCCGCAACTGGTCCTTGAGCACCTGGAACGGGGTGTACGGGTCCTCGGGCGCTATCCACGGCGCGAACAGCGCGAGCAGCACGAACACGGCCACGATGACCGCGCCGATGATCGCCACCGGGTTGCGTGCCATCCGGCGCAGCGCGTCGACGGTGAGGCTGGTGCCGCCCTCGGCCGTCTCGGCGAGTTCGTCCACCCGCCGCCTGCGGATGTTCAGCAGAGAGGTCATCGCACCCGCACCCTCGGATCAATGATCGCGTAGGAGATGTCCACCAGCAGGTTCACCACCACGTAGACGAACGCGGCGAGCAGGATGAGGGCCTGCAGGCGCGGATAGTCCTTGCGGTCGATGCCCTCGGCGAGCAGCGATCCCAGGCCGCCCCAGTTGAACACCTTCTCGGTGAGCACGGCCCCGGCCAGCAGCAGGCCGGTCTGCAGGCCGATCGTGGTGGACACCGGGAGCAGCGCGTTGCGCAGCACGTGCCGCCCCCGGATCGTGCCCGGTGCCAGCCCCTTGGCGTTGGCCGTGCGGACGTAGTCCTCGTTGACCACGTCCAGCACGGATGCCCGGGTGATCCGGACGATCACCGCGAGCGGGATGGTGGCCAGGGCCAGGCCCGGGAGAACCAGGTGCACCAGGGCGTCCCAGGCCGCGTCCCACTCGCCGGTCATCATCCCGTCCAGCACGAAGAAACCGGTGACGTGGGTGGCGTCGATGTCGACCGCCTGGCGGCCGGACGGCGGGAACCAGCCGAGCGTGTTGGCGAACACGTACTTGAGCAGGTATCCGAGGAAGAACACCGGCACCGCGACGCCCACCAGGGTGCCGACCACGGTGACGTTGTCCAGCATCCGGCCGCGGTACCGGGCGGCCAGGTAGCCCAGCGGGATGCCCAGCCCGACGGCGATGATCAGTGCCACCACGGACAGTTCGATGGTGGCCGGGAAGGCCCGGCCGATCTCTTCGACGACCGGGTCACCGGAGACCAGCGAGTTGCCGAAATCCCCGGTGAGCACCCTGCGGAGGAAGCGGAGGTACTGCAGGTATATCGGTTGGTCCAGGCCGAGAACCTGGTTGAGCTGGGCGATCTTGGCGGGTGTCGCCTTGTCCCCCAGCATCGCGGTGGCCGGCCCGCCCGGCAGCGATCGCAGCCAGGCGAACAGCAGGATCGACAGCACCAGCAGGGTCGGAACCGCCTGGAGCAGTCGGCGAACAACGAATCGGAGCATGAGCCATCCTCGACGACCGGCGGGCGGCGGCACCCGGCCACGTGTCGGTGTGGCCGGGTGCCGCCCCCGCGGGGTTCTCCGTCAGCCGATCAGTCCTTGCTGACCGGGCCCCACCTCTCGTCGGTCAGCGGGCTGGGCACCAGACCGTGGATCTTCTTGTTCACCACGAACGCCGGCGGCGAGTTCGAGATCGGGATAGCGGGCAGGTACCTGCTCATCAGGTCGCGGCTGACCTGCTGGTAGGCCGCGGCGTGCTGGGCCGGGTCGACCGTGCCGTCCGCGGCGGCGATCTCGGCGAACAGCGAGGGGTCGTTGAACCCGAACTCGGCCTTCTCCCGGCCGAAGAAGGTGCCGACGAAGTTGCCCGCGTCGTTGTAGTCGCCGGTCCAGCCCAGCAGGTGCAGGTCCTGCTTGCCGGCCTTCTGCACGTCGTCCTTGTAGCCGCCGTTCCATGGCCGGGGCACGAGCTGGACGTTGATGCCGGCCTCCTTGAGGCTCTCGGCCAGCACCGTGGCGATCTCCTGCGGGTTGGGCATGTACGGCCGGGTGACCTCGGTCGGGTAGTAGAACTGCAGCGTCAGATTCGACGCGCCGGCCTCGGCGAGCAGTTGCTTGGCCTTGTTCACGTCGTGCGGATACTGCTGCACGTCGTCCGCGTAGCCGGCCACCGCCTTGGGCATGAACTGGGTGGCCACGGTCGCGCCCTCGGGCAGCTTGTTACGCACCAGCGAGTCGCGGTCCAGCGCGTAGGCGATGGCCTGGCGCACCCGCAGGTCCCGTAGCGCCGGGTTGTTCTTCTGGTTGATGCCCAGGTAGAGGATGTTGAACGCGGGGCGGACCGCGACGTTGAAACCGTCGTCCTTCAGCGACTTGTAGTCGGCGGGCGACGGGTAGTCGTAGCCGTCGATCGTGCCCGAGCGCAGCTCCTGCTTGCGCGCGTTCTCATCTGGGATGATCTTGAAGATGACCTTGTCCAGCTTGGCCTTCTGGCCCCAGTAGTCGTCGTTGCGGACCAGGGTGATCGTGCCGTTGGCCTTGTCGAAGCCGCCGAACTTGAACGGCCCGGTACCGGTGGGGTGCTCGGTGGCGTACGAGCTGTACTCGAACGAGTCCCCGCTCTGGGTGACCTTGTCCGCGTCGTACTTCTTCAGCGCGTCGGGGCTGGAGATGGACAGCGAGGTCAGCCCGAAGGCGGCGGGCAGCGCACCCTTGTACTTGTTCAGGTTGATCACGGCGGTGCCGTCGTCCTTGGCCTCGCAGGACTTGTACAACGGCTGGCCGGTGGTGTCGCCCTCGTTGTGCGCGAAGCCCTCGAAGACGTCGCCGTAGTAGATCATCTGGCTCTGGGCGGCGGCGCCCTTCATGTTGAACCAGCGGTCGAAGTTGAAGCAGACCGCGGCCGCGTTGAACGGGGTGCCGTCGTGGAACTTCACGCCCTGTTGCAGGTGGAAGGTCCAGGTCTTGCCGTCCGGTGTGGACTCCCAACTCTTCGCCAGGCCGGGCGCGAGGTCGGCGGTGCCGGGCTTGTACGTGACCAGGGTCTCGTACATCTGCCGGATCGGCCGGAAGCTCTCTCCGTCATCGTTGAAGATCGGATCGAAGTTCTTCGGCGCACCCGCGACACCGAAGACCATCGTGCCGCCGACGTTGCCCGAGCCGCCAGCCCCGCGCTGGGACTGGGCGCAGGCAGACAACGAGAGTGCGACGGCAGCGGTCACGCCGATCACGGCGAGCCGGCGCCATCGCGCCGTCCGGGTATGGACCATCGCGCACCCCTCGAGAGTCTGGGCGTCTCTGTGCTCGTGTGGCGGTTCGGGCGACCCGCCGCTCGCACGGTCTGTTGCCCGTGGTCGCGGACGGTTCTGCGGCACCCGCACCGGTGGTCGGTGACACTAACCGCATCCACAAGCCCCGCTGAGTTCCCGAAGGTCACGATCCGGCCACGCAAATCACCAGGCAGTGGCGCCCGGTGAACTGTTAACGGTGGTGGTCTGTACCCAAGACGGCCGGACCAGCGCTCTCGCGGCCAGATGGCGGCCGTCAGTAATCCGGATCAACGAGGGACCGTTAGCCGTCCGAAACAAGACTGTGACCGGCACCGTCCGCAAATCGAACACCAGGCGGGTGAGAACGCTCACAGTGCGCGTTCGCCGGGCGGGACGGTCACACCGCCCGGCGGCCGGTGAGCGCGCGGCCGAGCGTCAACTCGTCGGCGAACTCCAGGTCACCGCCCATCGGCAGGCCCGAGGCCAGCCGGGTCACGGCGAGCCCGGGGAAGTCGCGCAGCAGCCGTACCAGGTAGGTCGCGGTGGCCTCACCCTCGGTGTTCGGATCGGTGGCGAGGATGATCTCGGTGATCTCGTCGGTGCCGATCCGGTTGAGCAACTCGCGGATGCGCAACTGGTCCGGGCCGACCCCGGACAGCGGGTCCAGCGCACCGCCCAGCACGTGGTAGCGGCCCCGGTACTCGCGGGTCCGCTCGATGGCCAGGACGTCCTTAGGCTCCTCGACCACGCACACCAGCTTCGGATCCCGCCGCGGGTCCGCACAGATCCGGCAGATGCTCTGCTCCGCGACGTTGCCGCACACCTCGCAGAACACCACGCCCTCGCGCACTCGCTGCAGCGCGTCCTGCAGCCGCCCGATGTCCGCCGGGTCCGCCGCGAGCAGGTGGAAGGCGATGCGCTGGGCACTCTTCGGACCGATCCCGGGCAGCCGCCCCAGTTCGTCGATCAGGTCCTGAACCGGTCCCTCGTACACCCCAGGATTCCCGCGTTACATGCCGGGCAGGCCGAGGCCGCCCAGGTCACCCAGGCCGCCGGCGAGCGGCCCCATCTTCTCCGAGGCCAACTGCTGCGCGTTGTGCCCGGCGTCGCGAACCGCGGCCACGACCAGGTCAGCCAGCGTCTCGGTGTCCTCCGGGTCCACCGCCTTGGGGTCGATGACCAGGCCCTTCAGCTCGCCGGTGCCGGAGACGGTCGCGGTGACCAGCCCACCGCCGGCGCTGCCGGTCACCTCCGCGTCGGCAAGCTCCTGCTGGGCAGCCATGAGCTGCTCCTGCATCTTCTGCGCCTGCTGGACGATCTGTTGCATGTTCGGCTGACCGGGTTGCACCGCGGTTCCTCTCGTCGTTCGTCGCGCCGCCCTTGACCTACTCGTCAGGGTAGTCGTGCCGGACGCTGGGAGACTGTCGGACGTGCTGAGACCGCCGCATCCCCGGCGCACCGCCCGGGTGACCGGCGCCGTCCTGGCCGCCGTGGCGACGCTGGCCGCCTGCGGATCGGCGGCCACGCCGGCACCGATGCCCACCGCGCCGCCGGCCACGAGTTCGTCTGGGCCCGGGGTACCCGGTTCCCCCGCCGCGGCGGCGGCCAGCCGCCCGGCGAACGCGCCGGTGGTGGTGCTCGACCCCGGGCACGACGGCGGCAACGCGGCCCACCCGGCGGAGATCAACCGGCCGGTGCCGGCCGGCCGCGGCGAGACCAAGCCGTGCAACACCACCGGCACCTCGACCGCCGCCGGCTACCCGGAGCACGCGTTCACCTGGGACGTGGCCGTGCGGGTGCGGGACGCGCTCATCGCGAGGGGCGTCCGGGCGGTGACGACCCGGCCGGACGACGCCGGGGTCGGTCCGTGCGTCAACGACCGGGCGGCGATCGGCAACCGGGCCGGAGCTGCCGCGGTGGTGTCCATCCACGCCGACGGCTCGGACGCCGCCGGGGCGCGGGGCTTCCACGTCGCCTACGCCGCGCCGCCACTGAACGACGCGCAGGGCGCGCCGTCGGCGGCGCTGGCCCGGGCGCTGCGGGACGCGCTGCGCGGTGCGGGGTTCACGCCGGCCAACTACATCGGCGCCGACGGCCTGGCGCCCCGCGCCGACCTGGCCGGGCTGAACCTGTCCACCCGGCCCGCCGCCCTGGTGGAGTGCGGCAACATGCGCGACGCGCGGGAGGGGGCGGTGCTGTCCAGCCCGGTGGGCCGGCAGCGCTACGCCGACGCGATCACCATGGCCGTCCTGGCCTACCTCGGTCGCTGACCGTGCTCGGGCAACTGTGAAGACACGCCCACGTCGGTGAAAACGGAGCGCAGCTGTTTCACCCGGCTGTGTGACATCGTGGAGTCATGGGGCTGGACATCGCGCGGCTGCTGGAAGTGCGCACGTGGCGGGCGTTCGACGTGGACGGCGAGGGGCGCGTCCTTGCCGGGTGGGACGAGTCGGGGTCGGTGCAACTGGTCGAGATCGGCCCGGACGGGGCCAACACACCGCTCACCGCGCTGCCCGGCCCCTGCTCCGGGCGCTACCTGCCGGGCCAGCGGGCGATCGTGGTACAGCACGACGCCGAGGGCAACGAGCGCAGCCAACTCTCCCTGCTCCGCCCGGACGGCGCGGACCTGCCCGCCCCGCCGGACGCGCTGCAACCGCTGGTCCACGATCCGGAGCACAAGCACGACATGGTCGACGTGCTACCCGGCCGGGTGGTCTACCGGACCAACCGGCGCAACGGCGTGGACTTCGACATCGTCATCCGCAACGTCTTCACCGGCGAGGAAGAAACCGTTTACGACCGGGGCGGCATGGTCAGCGCGGCCACCGTGTCCGCGGACAGCCGGTACGTGGTACTGGCCCGGCCGGCGATCCCGCCGCTGTCCGACCAGCTCGTCCTGGTGGACACCATGCCGGAGACCGAGAACCTCCGGGTCCGCCCGCTCACCGGGGAGGGTGAGCACGCGCGCAACACCCACCCGCACTGGCTGCCGGACGGCCGCACGCTGCTGGTGAGCAGCAACCGCGATCGCGACTTCACCGGCGTGGCCCGCTACGACGTGCACACCGGGGAGTGGACCTGGCTGGTCACCTCCGACGAGCACGACCTGCTCGCCTGGCCCTCGCCGGACGGGCGGCTGCTGCTGGTGATGGCGGACGACGACGGCGCCTCCCGGCTCAGCCTGCACGACGCCGGCACCGGCGAGCGGCTGCGGGACGTGGAGCTGCCCACCGACGGCTGGGTGCGCTACCCGCAGCCGGAGCCGGTGTGGTCGCCGGACTCCCGGTTCGTCGCGCTGTCGTTCAGCGCCCCCACGGTGCCCGGCGACGTGCTGCGGCTGGACGTTGCCACCGGGTTGGCCGCCGCCTCGGCGGTGCCGGCTGCCACCTCCGCGGAGCAGCGCACGTCGCCCGCGCCCTCCGCCGTCTCGGCGGGCGAGAGCGCCTCGGTGGTGCGGTGCACGCCGCTGACCAACTCGGCGGAGCAGCTTGCCGGCGTACCGCTCTCCACCCCGGACACGCACCGCATCGAGGCGCCGGACGGCGAGCGCATCCCGTGCTTCCGCTACCCGCCCACCGGCTGCGGCGCAGAGCTGGACGGGTCGGCGGTGGTGCTTGTGCACGGTGGGCCGGAGGGTCACGCGGTGCGCTACTTCAACCCGGTGGTGCAGGCGCTCACCGCCACCGGGCACACCGTGCTGGCGCCGAACGTGCGCGGCTCCATCGGCTACGGCAAGCGCTGGTACGCCGCGGACGACGTGTACAAGCGCCCGGACGCGGTGGCCGACCTGGCCGCGCTGCACGACTGGCTGCCGTCGCTGGGTCTCGACCCGCGCCGGGCGGCGCTGTGGGGCGGCTCGTACGGCGGTTACATGGTGCTCGCCGGGCTGGCGTTCCAGCCGGAACGCTGGGCGGCCGGGGTAAGCATCGTCGGCATCTCTTCACTGGTCACGTTCCTGGAGAACACCTCGCCGTACCGGCGGGCGCACCGCGAGCGGGAGTACGGCTCGCTCGCGCACGACCGCGAGTTCCTGCACAAGATCTCCCCGCTGACCAGGGTGGACGACGTGCGTGCCCCGCTGTTCCTGATCCACGGCGCGAACGACCCGAGGGTGCCGCTGTCCGAGGCGCAGCAGGTGGCCGACGCGCTGGCGGAGAACGGGATCGAGTGCGAGCTGCTGGTGTACTCCGACGAGGGCCACGGGCTGGCCAGGCGGGCGAACCGGCTGGACGCCTTCCCCAAGGCGATCGCCTTCCTGGGCCGCCACCTCGCCCGGCACTGACGCGCCTGCTGGGCAGCCACCTCGCGCGACACCGACCCGGCCGGACCCGGCGGTCAGCCGCCGTCCACCGGGCGGGCGCCGAGTTGCGTGGTGAGCAGCCGGATCGCGGCCTCCCGCGGGGGTACCGCCGGCGTGCCCTCCGGCTCCGCGCCGGCCTGTGCGGACGGCCCCGGCGGTGCGCCGGGATCCTCGTCCGGTGGCGGCGGCTCGTCGGGCTCGGGAGGCTCCGGCGGAGGGGGCACGTCGTCGACCGGGGCCGCCGGCCGGGGCGGGGGCTCCCGCCGCTGCGGGGGCTCGGCGGAACGCTGCTGGCTCGACCGCGCGGGCACCGGCCGGGGCCGCACCGCCGCGGTGGGCGCGGTGGCCGCGCCCGGGCCGGTGGTGTCGGCGTGCACGCAGCGGATCACCCAGTCCTCGCCGAGCAGGAGGGCCTGCAGGGCCGCGCGAATCACCTCGGTGCGGGACTCCTGGCCGAGTTGCCGGGCCAGCCCGGCGGTCGGCATGGCCAGCACCAGCGTGTTGCCCTCGACGGCCTGCACCGTGGCGTTGGACAGCAGCGTGTAGGCCGGCTTGCTGCGCTGGCCGACCTCGCGCAGCAGCTCCGGCCAGACCTGGCGCAGCCTGGTCGCGTCGATCCCGCCGGGTGCCTGCGCGCCCTCGGCGGGCGGTCCGGACACCCCGGCCGCGCCCTGCGCCGCGCCGGCCTCGGCCGGCCACGGCTCGGGGCCGGCGGCCTCACCAGCGGGCCGCGCCGGTGCGGACTCCCGGCCCGGGGCGGGCGGGGCGGCGCTTTCGGCCGGCGCACCCCGTGCCGCGGCGGACGGCCCCTGTTCCGCGTCGGCGGGAGGCGCGGGCTGCTCCGCGTCGGCGGCCGCGCGCTGCGAGGGCCGCCGGTAGGTGGGCCGGTCCCGCGCCGGCGCGGCCGAACCAGCGGCGGATCCGGCGGCTTCGGGAGCGGCTGCGGGCCCGGCGGCCGCGGCGCCACCGGCCGCTCCCGGCCGCGCGAACCCGGCCGGCGGCGCGGCACCCCCGGCCCCGCCCGGCTCGCCGCCGGACAGCGTCACCCGGCGTTCCAGCCGCTCCAGCCGTTGCAGCAGCGCCGCCTCGGAATCCGACGCGGCCGGCAGCAGCATCCGGGCGCACAGCAGTTCCAGCAGCAGCCGCGGGGCGGTCGCGCCGCGCATCTCGGTGAGCCCGGTGTGCAGGATCTCCGCGTACCGGGACAGCGTGGCCGCGCCGATCCGCTCCGCCTGCGCCGCCATCCGGTCCAGCTCGCTCTGTGGGGAGGCCACCAGCCCGCGCTGCGCCGCGTCCGGCACCGACCTGAGCAGCACCAGGTCGCGGAAGCGGTCCAGCAGGTCGGCCGCGAACCGGCGCGGATCGTGGCCGGCCTCGACCAGCCGGTCGACCGTGCCGAACACGGCCGCGCCGTCCCCCGCGGCCAGGCCGTCCACCATGTCGTCGATCAGCGCCACGTCGGTGACCCCGAGCAGCGCGACCGCGCGCTCGTAGGTGACACCCTCCGGACCGGCACCGGCGAGCAACTGATCCATGATCGACTGGGTGTCCCGCGCCGAGCCGCCACCGGCCCGGATGACCAGCGGGTACACCGTGGGCTCGACGGTGACGCCCTCGTTCGCGCAGTTCTTCTCCAGCAGCGCCCGCATCGGGCCGGGCGGGATCAGCCGGAACGGGTAGTGGTGGGTGCGCGAGCGGATGGTGGGCAGCACCTTGTCCGGCTCGGTGGTGGCGAAGATGAAGACCAGGTGCTCGGGCGGCTCCTCCACGATCTTCAGCAGGGCGTTGAAGCCCTGCGTGGTGACCATGTGCGCCTCGTCGATGATGAACACCCGGTACCGGGACTGGGCCGGCGCGTAGAACGCGCGGTCGCGCAGTTCACGGGCGTCGTCCACGCCGCCGTGGCTGGCCGCGTCGAGTTCCACCACGTCGACGCTGCCGCTGCCCTCCGGGGCCAGCGCGATGCAGGAGTCGCACTCGCCGCACGGGTCCGGCGTGGGGCCCTGCACGCAGTTCAGCGAGCGGGCCAGGATGCGGGCGCTGCTCGTCTTGCCGCAGCCGCGCGGCCCGGAGAAGAGGTAGGCGTGGTTGACCCGCCCGGCCGCGAGCGCCGTGCGCAACGGCTCGGTGACGTGCTCCTGCCCGACCACCTCGGCGAAGCTCGCCGGGCGGTACTTGCGGTAGAGCGCGAGCGCCACGGCACCGACCCTACTGGGGACCACCGACACAACAGGCACAAGGGGACCCCGCGCACCCGCCAGAGCCCGCTTATCCTTGCTGCCTTCCGGCCCTGGGGAGGTTCACGGGATGGACGCCGCGCGGGGTCCACGAACAGTCTACCGGTCCGTACCGACCGCGCCGGCCGCCCCCACACCCGACGGATCAACGGCGGCCCGGCGTCACACCCGGACCCGCGGCCGGCCCGCCGCGTCGACGGCGAACATGCCCGGCCCCTCCACGTCCGCGATCCGCTTGCCCAGCGGCATCAGCGACACCGGCACCAGCTTGAAGTTCGCCGCCGCCAGCGGGATCCCGATGATCGTCAGGCACAGCACGATGCCGGTGAGAATGTGGCCCAGCGCCAGCCACCATCCGGCGAGCACCAGCCAGAGGATGTTGCCCAGGGTGGAGAAGGCACCGGCGCCCGGCTCGTGGACGAGGCGCCGCCCGAACGGCCACAACGCGAAGTTGGCCATCCGGAACGAGGCGATGGCGAACGGGATGCCGATCACCGTGATCGCCAACAGCAGGCCCGCGAAGGCGTACCCCACGGCCATCCAGAACCCGCAGAACACCAGCCAGATGATGTTGAGCAGCACGCGCATATCCCCAGTGTGGCCGCCCGCGATGCCGCCGCACTCGGGGAAGACCCCGAGTTGTCCCCGGGCAAGGCCGACCGCCGTCTCCGGGAAAAGCATGCAGGCGCCGTGGGGATTGTCCCGCCCTCTACGCTGGCCGGCATCTCCGTCCGGCTGCGAGCGAACGCAGGAGGCAGCGCATGAGTGAGGAGACCAGCTTCGTCGACTGGCGCAAGCGCGAGCGCGCCCGGGCCAACGACGACCCGGCAGAGCGCAGGTCCAGCAAGGGCATCGTCCTGGCCGTGATCCTGGTGGCGGTTGTCGCCCTCGCGGCGGTCGCCGTGTTCCTGATCCGATAGGTCCGCGTCCGGCCCCCGGCGGGTTCCGCGGTGGGCCCGCCGGGGGTCTGCCCGCCGCCGCGAGAAACGCCCCGTTCAGCCGGATCGCCGGTGCGGCCGCTCCACGGCCCGCCGTTCCCGCACCGTGCGGACGATCTCGACGGCCGCCGCCACCACCGCGATCACCACCGCGCCCGCCACCACGACCAGTACCGAGGCGACTCCGGCATCCACGTCGTACCTCCGTCCCACCGCGCTGGCGTAATCCAGGCGTTTTCACTATTCGTCAAACCAGTTCTCTTCGGGTGATCATCGGATGAACGTCTGGAATCGTCCGTATGCACCCATATGTTTGGCGCATGGTCGTGGAGCGGAAGTCGACGGTTCGCGCCCGCGAACTGGGCGCCGCACTGCGCAGAGCGATGAACGAGGCCGGTTTCGACAACCGGACCGTGGCGCGCAGGCTGGGCTGGTCGGACACCAAGGTCAGTCTCATGCTCAGCGGCGAGCGCAGCACGCCGGTGGAGGACGTTTCCGCCGTACTTGCAATTTGCGGCGTGAAAGGCGAGGAACGCAAACGACTTCTGCGACTCTGCCGCGAGGCGAAACAGGTCGGCTGGTGGCAACGGCACGGTTCGCACCTGCCGAAGGAACTGCGCACCTTCATCGACCACGAGAGCGCGGCGGTGGCCATCCACAGCTTCCAGCCGCAACTCGTGCCCGGGCTGCTGCAGACCGCCGACTACATGCGTGCGGTCATGCGTGCCTCGGCCACCTTCCCGGTGGACGAAACCGAGGAGCGGGTCGCCGCGCGGCTGGCCCGGCAGGCCATCTTCGACCGGTTCCGGTCGCCCCGGTTCACCTACTTCGTGCACGAGTTCGCGCTGCCGTTACCGGTCGGCGGTCCCGAGGTGATGTCCGACCAACTGCACCACCTGCTGCGCATGTCCGTGCGCCCCTATGTGGCCCTTCGGGTGATTCCGGCCGCCGCCGGGGCGCATGCGGGCGCGTGCGGGGCATTCCAACTGCTGGAGTTCGCCGAGACCCCGCCGGTGGTTTACCTGGAGCACGACACGGCAAGCCTGTTCCTGGAGGAAACCGCGGAGCTAGCCGCCTACCTCGCCATCCTCACCTCGCTCGACCTCACCGCACTCGACCTGCCACAATCCCGGAAGCTGATCTCCCACGTGGCATCCGAGTTCGGCGGCACCCGAGAGGAACCCGATGACAGCTCCTGACCCCGGCAGCCTCGCCTGGCGCAAGAGCAGCCGCAGCGCCAACCAGGCCACCTGCGTCGAGCTGGCCTTCATGTGGCTGAAGAGCAGCCGCAGCGCCAATCACGCCGACTGCGTGGAATTGGGCCGGCACCCGGAGGCCGCCGCGATCCGGGACTCCAAGAACCCGGCCGGGCCGATGCTCACCTTCGAGCCGCAGCGCGTCATGGACTTCCTCACCAGCGTCAAGGCCGGCCGCTTCGACCGCTGACCCGCCGCTACCGGGCGCCCACCACCCGGTCGAGCCGGTCACCCGCCGCCATCAGGAACCGCAGCCGCCGCAGCAGCGCCGCCCCGTACAGGCCGTGCCGCCACTGCGCGGACAGGGCGTCGCGCTCCACCCGGATGCTGCGGGCCACCCACCGGTTCCGCCGCATCCACCGGGTGAAGTCGGACCGCCCGATCTCGGCGGCCACCTCCGGGTGACGCTCGGACCGAACCGTGGCGGTGCGGCGGCCCAGCCACGCCGCGATCCGGTTCAGCACGTCCCGGTTGGCGTCCTCGGCGGTGCGGTACTGCTCGGCGGTGTCCGCCAGTTCCTCACCCATGCGCCCGACGTTCTCGCCGATCCGGTCCAGGTGATCGACGAATTCATCCAATGTGGACTTCTACGCCGTCCAGCCGAGCGGCTGCCCGACCAGCCCCCACGAGGTGGCCGGCACCTCGGCGGTGCGGGCCGCGTCGGCCACCGCCGCGCGAAGCGTGGACAGCACCGCACCGCGTAACGCCTGGGGGCGCTGGCGCAGCGCGTCCGCGGTGAACCGGATGTCCTTGATCGCGCCGCCCGGGCCGGCGACCCCGGCGACACCGTGATCGGCGGAATGCGCCACGGCCTCGGCGATCCGCTCGCGCATCCCAACGTATCTCGCCATCGCGTCCCGGGCGCGCCGGGCGGACGCGTTGAACCGTTCGAACGCTCTGGTCACATCCTCCATCGGGTCCGCCACGTGCCGCCCTCCTCGCCGCGCCCGGAACCGCGCAGGGCGCCTGATCGACAGGACCGGCGCCGTTCCGGAATACGTCACTCCGGCGCCCGGCGTTCAGTCCGCCAGCACCCTGGCGAGATCATCTCGACTCGTGTCCTCTCTCGCATGGACGCGCATCACCCCGCAGTGGGTTGCGCTAGTGAACCCACTTTTCTAGCTTGGCTGACGTCGCGTGATCCGGAACGGCCCCGTGCTGGAACCCGCGGCACACAACGACGTGGGGAGGGCCAAGTGGACAGCGCCGGCCTGCGGTACACGGACGGACCGACCGTCGAGGTGGACGTGCTCATCGACGCACCCACCGAGGCAGTGTGGGAGCTGGTCACCGACATGAGCCTGCCGTCGCGGTTCAGCGGCGAGTTCCAGGGCGCCGAGTGGCTGGACGGCGCCACCGGCCCGGCGGTGGGCGCGCGCTTCGTCGGCACCAACGAGCATCCCGCGATCGGCACCTGGCAGACCACGTCCACCATCGTCGAGTACCAGCCCGGCCGGTGCCTCGAATACGCCGTGCAGGACCCGGCGCAGCCCGCGGCACGTTGGCGGATCACGCTGGAGCCGGAAGGCGACCGGACCCGGCTGCGGCAGTGGATGCGGATCGGCCCCGGCCCCTCCCCGCTGCGCAGCGCCATCGAGGCGGCACCGGAGAAGGAGGCACGCATCCTCGACCGCCGGATGAGCGAGTTGCGCCGCAACATGACCGCCACCGTGCGGGGCATCAAGGAACTGGCCGAGGCGGCCCGCGGCGGGCCGGCCTGAGACACCGGTGCGGCACACCGGCGGGGCCGACCTGATCGACGACTGCGCACGTCCTCGCAGGTGGGGATGCCTTTTGGCGGCCAGATCGGCCCCGGCTACACTCTTCCGCGGAGGATTCGCCTAGTGGCCTAGGGCGCACGATTGGAAATCGTGTTGGGGTTGATAGCCCCTCGCGGGTTCAAATCCCGCATCCTCCGCAGGAGGCAGAGGCCCGGACGCCGCGCGTCCGGGCCTCTGCCCTTTGCGCCCTAGCTCCACATCGTGCCGGTGCGACCGCGGCTGTCGCGGCTTCGCCGTCGTCGCCGCCCGCGAGCCCGCGGCGCGGAGCTGGAACTCAGCACGCTTCCGGGTGTCGAGAATGTGGCGCTGGCTCCGTCCCAGGGGCACGAGTGGCCACGACGGGCCGCGCGACAGAGAAGGAGAACCGCCGTGAAATACCTGCTGCTGAAGCACTACCGCGGCGCCCCGGCTTCGGTCAACGACGTGCCGATGGACCAGTGGACGCCGGAGGAGGTCGACGCGCACATCCAGTTCATGCGCGACTTCGCCGCCCGCCTGGAGGAGACGGGTGAGTTCGTCGACGCCCAGGCACTGGCGCCCGACGGCGCGTTCGTGCGATATGACGGCGAGGGGCGCCCACCGGTGACCGACGGTCCGTTCGCCGAGACCAAGGACCTCATCGCCGGCTGGATGGTCATCGACGTGGAGTCCTGGGACCGCGCGGTCCAGCTGGCCGGGGAGCTGTCCGCCGCTCCCGGGGCCGGCGGCGAGCCGATCCACGAGTGGCTCGAGGTGCGCCCGTTCCTGACCGAGCCGCCCACGGTGACCGAGTGAACTCCTCGCTGCTGCGGGAGCTGGTGCCCGCGGTGATCGGTGTCCTCGTCCGGCGCGGAGCCGACTTCGCGTCGGCCGAGGATGCCGTGCAGGAGGCCCTGATCCGGGCGCTGGAGACCTGGTCGGACGATCCACCGCGCGATCCGAAGGGATGGCTGGTCACGGTCGCGTGGCGCAGGTTCCTCGACGCCGCCCGCGCCGATGCGTCACGGCGGGGACGGGAGCTTGCCGTGGAGGGCGAGCCCCCGGCCGGCCCGGTGCCCGCCACGGACGACACGCTGCGGCTCTACTTCCTGTGCGCGCACCCGTCCCTGCCCCCGGCCTCGGCGGTCGCCCTGACGCTGCGCGCGGTCGGTGGCCTGACCACGCGGCAGATCGCGGCGGCATACCTCGTCCCCGAGCCGACCATGGCACAACGGATCAGCCGGGCCAAGCGGCGGATCGCGGGGCTGCGGCTCGACCAGCCCGGCGATCTCGGGACGGTGCTGCGGGTGCTCTACCTCGTGTTCAACGAGGGGTATGGCGGGGACGTTGACCTGGCGGCCGAGGCGTTGCGCCTCACCCGCCAGCTCGTCGCCCTGACCGACGAGCCCGAGGTCGCGGGGCTGCTCGCACTCATGCTGCTGCACCATGCGCGCCGCACGTCTCGCACCGGCCCCGGAGGTCGCCTGGTGCCGCTTGCCGAGCAGGACCGATCGCGCTGGGACACCGGCCTGATCACCGAGGGGGTGGCGATCCTGCAGGCCGCGCTGGTCCGCGACCGGCTGGGCGAATACCAGGCGCAGGCCGCGATCGCCGCCCTGCACGCGGACGCTCGGAGCACCTCCGAGACGGACTGGGTACAGATCGTGGAGTGGTATGACGAACTGCTGCGCCTCACCGGGAGCCCGGTGGTGCGGCTCAACCGCGCGGTGGCGGTCGGCGAGGCCGACGGACCGCAGGCCGGCCTGGCGGCGCTGGCTGAGGTGAACCACGACCTGCCCCGTTACGCCGCGGTGCGGGCATACCTGCTCGAGCGCGCCGGTGACCTCGAGCTCGCCGCCGAGCTGTATGCCGAGGCCTCCCGCGCGGCGACCAGCGTGCCGGAGCGTGACCACCTCACTCGAGAGGCCGCACGGGTGCGGCAACTGCTGCGGCCGTGAGTGCGGTATCCGCCCGCACTGGCGGCCGCAGGGGAACAACCGCGCGCTGGCCTGCGAGGCGGGCCAGAGACGCTGCCGCGAGTTGCCGGCGGCGGAGCGGGTGACCTTGCCGACGAACCGGGCGGCCAGGTCCCGGACCTTGACGTTCTCCCGCTGGGACTGCTTCGTCAGCTCGGCGAACGCCTCGTCCGCCGGTCAACCCGCGGGCCGCCATCAGGATGCCCTTCGCCTGGTCGATCACGGACCGGGACTGCAGCGCATGCCGTAACTGCTCGGCAAGCTGGCGGGCGGCGAGGTGGCGGCGGGCGCCGCGCAGCGCCCCCTCGGCGGCGGTGGTGAACAACTGGAGCAGCGCCGCGTCGATGCCGCCGAAACCGTGGCCGGACCGGCTGTAGAGGTTCAGGCTGCCGACACACTCCGAGTCGATCATCATCGGGGTGGAGAGGTAGCCGGTAACGCCGATCTTCGCGGCGGGCGAACTCCGGCCATCACCGCTCGGCCTCGTCCCCGCTGACGTGCACCACCTCGCCGGTGGACACCGCGACCATGCCGGGGCCGTCCCCGCACCGCCGCTGTTCGCGCTCCACGTCGAGGACCAGGTCCCGGATGCAGGCGACGGTTTCCGGCCGACCGTCGCGGAGAATCGTCACCCCGGCGGCGTCGGCCTCGGGTACCGCCCCGAGCACCTGGCGGCACACCTGCCGCAGGATCACCTCCAGGTCGTCCTCCCGCGCTCCAGCAGGCCGACGAGGGCTTCCAGCGCGGCGGTGACATCGTCGAGAACGTCCCGTCCCACCGTCTCACGTCCATTCGCATCGCTCGGCGCCACGCCGACCGCCCTTGCACCCGTCCACGCGAGGCGCGGCCTCACCGCTGGCCGCCCCCGGCTCACCCGGGTAGCTAACCGGTCCGCTCAGGTTCCGCCCAGGGGCGGTAAGCGGGTGGGCCCGCATCAGCGGGCCTGGACACGCCGCGTGCCGTCCCCGAACCGCCCGGCCGGTGGTGATAGATGAGAGGGATGGACCGGGATCTGCTCCGCGATCCGGGGCGGACGGTGGCGAGCGGCAACGGAAGGCACTCGAACATGGCTTGCTCCACCTGCACCACCGGGCTCAATCACTGCCACGGCACGCTGATCGTCCACGGCGACGGCCTCGCCGAGTGCACCGACGGCCAGTGCGCCGACCTGGACCGGGCCCGGCACGCCCTCACCATCGGGTGCGACGAGGTGGCCGGCGGGTGTGGCTGCGCGGAGCCGGCGGCCAGCCCGCTGCGGCACGCGTCCTGAACGCGTCAGCGGTACGACGGGAAGCGCGAGCGCCCGTGACTCCTTGCCGGCCGGCCGGGCGGGGGCCAGACTCGACGCCGTGCCAGCGAGTCGTGACGACCTCCACTGGATGATCGACGAACTGCCCGATGACCGGCTGGACGACGCGGCCGCCCTGCTGTCCGGGCTCACCATGGAACCGCCACCGGCCTCGTCCGGCGAGCCGGGCGACTTCGTGGTGTCCGTCCGGGACGCGCGGGACGAGAGCGAGATCGCCGCGCGGGCCGAGGAACTGCTGGCGCGCCGGGCCGGTCCCGAGGTCGCGGGCGACTGACCCGGCCGGTCAGCCCGGGGTGATGGTGGCCAGCACGAAGCCGAGCACGCCGAGCGCCGCCGCGGTGAGCACCATGCCGGCCTGCCACCAGCCGTTGACCCGGGCCAGCGAGGCGAACACGATCAACCCGATGCCGAACCCGGCGATCAGCGCGAACAGGAACACCACCCGGTCGCCGACCCGCTGCCGCGCCGCCGGCAGGTAGCGCAGTTCGAGCAGGGCCAACCAGGTCAGCCCGGCCAGCGCGGGACCGAGCCCACCGGGCCGGAAGGTGCAGTCGCATCCGGCTTCCTCCGGCGCCACCATCAGGGCGAGGCCGAACAACGTGAGCAACCCGGCGCAGCCGAGCTGCGCCCGCACCCGCATCAGCCGACCAGGTCGGGACCGGAAGCGGGCCGTCGGTGACCGGCGGGGTGACAGCGGAGCCGACCGGGGTGGGCGCTGTGGCACGGACATGCGGGCACGTCATCCTCCCGTCGTCACACCATCTCGAAATCTTCCCCCACATGGGTGAACGAAGGAAGACGAATCTGCAACGCTGCGCGACCGTTTCGCCGTCCTGGGTTCGTCGCGGCGCTTGTCGCGGCCTGCGTCGCCGCTCTTGTCGTCGCCTCCGCCGGCTTACAGCGCGGCGTCCAGCTCACCGAGGCGCTCGGTGAGCCGCAGGTTCTCCGAGTAGTCGACCGAGCAGGAGATGATCGACACGCCGTCGTCAGCGAGGGCGGCCCGCAACGTGGGCAGCAGCTCGGAGGCGCTACGGATCCGGTAGCCCCGGGCGCCGAAGCTCTCCGCGAACCGCACCACGTCCGGGTTGGTGAACGCCACGTTGCTGTGCGTGCCGAGGTCGAGGTCCATCTTCCACTCGATCAGCCCGTACGCGTTGTCCTCCCAGACCAGCACGGTCAGCGGAATGTTCTCGCGGACCGCCGTCTCGATCTCCTGGGCATGCATCAGGAACGCGCCGTCGCCGACCGCGGCCAGCACCGTGGTCTCCGGGCGGGCCAGGCGCACGCCGAGCGCGCCGGGCAGGGCGAAGCCCATGGTCGACAGCCCGTTGGAGATCAGGCAGGTGTTCGGCGCGTAGGTGGGATACAGCCGGGCCATCCACATCTTCACCGCCCCGGTGTCCACCAGGACGACGTCCTCCCGGCCGAGCGCGGCGCGGGTGTCCGCGACGATCCGCTGCGGCGCCAGCGGGTACCGGTCGTCCCGCTGGCCGCGCTCGAACTCCTCGCGGAGCAGTGCGCAGGACGCGGCGACCGGCCGGGGTTCCCCGCCGTGCGGCTCGGCGGCGTCCGCGAGGGCGCGCAGCGACGCGCCGATGTCGCCCTCGATACCGACGCCGACCGAGTAGTGCGCGTCCACCTCGGCCGGGAACCGGTGCACGTGGATGATCTTCTTCGTGGCATCCGGGTTGATCCGCGCGGGGTCGAACTCCTGCAACTCGTAGCCGACGGAGATGACCAGGTCCGCGTCGTCGAACCCGAAGTTCACGTAGTCCCGCCGCATGAAGCCGATCGTGCCGATGGCGTGCGGATCGTCGTCCGGGATCACGCCCTTGCCGTGGAACGTGGTGGCGACCGGAATCCGCATCCGGTGCGCGAAGTCCACCAGCGCCGCACCCGCCCCGTTGCGGGCGGCGCCGTGCCCGGCCAGCACGATCGGCCGGCGGGATTCCCGTAGCAGCGCGGCGGCGCGGCGCACCTGGCCGGGAGCGGGCGCGTCCGGCCGGACCACGTTGCGCGGCAGCGGCGCCAGGACCGGATCGGCGTCGCCGGACTCCACGTCCTCCGGCACGGCCAGGTACACCGCGCCGGGCCGCTCGGTCTCCGCCGTCTTGAACGCCTTGCGCACCATCTCCGGGATCGCCGCCGCGCTCGGCACGCTCGCCGACCACTGCGTGATCGGCCGGAACAGGTTCACCAGGTCGATGAACTGGTGCGACTCCTTGTAGTCGCGGTCGTGGCCGACCTGCGCGGACAGCGCGACGACCGGGGTGCTGTTCGTGGTGGCGTCGGCCACCCCGAGTTGCATGTTGATCGCGCCGGGCCCGAGCGTCGCGGACACCACGCCCGCGCTGCCGGTGACCCGGCCGTACATCTCGGCCATGAACGACGCGGCCTGCTCGTGCCGGGTCAGCACGTACCGGATGGGCGACTTCTCCAGCGCCTGGATCAGGTGGATGTTCTCCTCGCCGGGAATGCCGAAGATCACCGACACGCCCTCGTTCTCCAGGCACCGCACCAGCAGACCGGCGGCGGTGGCTCGATCGCTCCGCTCCGTCGCGCTCATCCTCGCCACTCCCCGTACGTCGCCGTCACCACCGACCGTAAACATTCCCCCGCCGCCGGGCACCCGCACGACGCCGTGCGCCCCGCCGCGGCGAACCGCGGCGGGGCGCGCAATCCGTCGGGGAATGTGGTCAGGAGCAGCCGGGAACGGTGCTCGGGCTACCACAGTTGTTCGGGATGTTGCCGGTCACCGGGCTGGAGATCAGCGTCACCGTGCCCGAGGCTCGGAAGATCCCACCAGCGGTGGCCGTTGGGCCAAGGGCACTGTTGCCCGTCACCGGGCTGCTCCTGAACGTCGCCGTGCCCCCGCCGTTGTTGAAGAGGCCACCGCCCTTACCACCGATCACCGGATCGTTCGCGGTGTTGCCGCTGAAGCGGCTGCTGGTGACGTTCAGCGTCCCGCCGAAGTTGAAAACTCCGCCGCCCTCGGCCCCGCCACCCGAGCCAGTGGCGGTATTGTTCTCCACCGGGCTGCTGTTCAGCGTCACCGTGGCGTTCATGGCAATACCAGCGCCGTCGACAGAACCACCAGCCGCGGTAACGCTTACGGTGTTTCCGGCCACGCGGGTGCTGTTCAGGGTCACTTTGGAACCAAAGAGGACCTCAAGTCCTCCGCCCTCGGCAAACCCGGTACCGACGGACATATTGCCGACCACGGAACTGCTGTTGAACGTACCAGTGGCACCCGGACCCGTCACAAAGAATCCACCGCCATCCAAACCCGCGGTATTGCTGGTGACAGTACTGCTGTTGAATGTTGCCGCACCACCGAGGTCGGCGATACCGCCGCCCACAATGTCGGCGAAGTTGTTGGTAACCGTGACGACGCTGGCCTTGAGTGCCGTGCCGGCACCGTTCAGCAGGATGCCACCACCATCACCCGCCGAGTGACCATTGCGGATGGTGAGGTTGGTCAGGGTCAGGTTTCCGGGATTGTCGATCTGGAAGAGGCGGAACTTGGTGGCGGCGGTTGAGGCACGTTGGATGGTGTCGCCGCTTCCGAGGATGGTGAGTGTCTTGTTGATGACCGGCAGGGCGTTGTCGGCCGTGGCCTTGTTGAGGTCCGTGTACGTGTAGGTGCAGCCCGGCGCAAGCACCAGGGTGTCGCCGCTGGCGGCCGAGGTGATGGCTGTCTGCAGGGCAACCGGGTCACAGATGACGTTGGTCACGGCGGCCTGCGCGGTCGACGGAATGGCCAGCACGGCCACCATCGCGCCGGCGGTGGCGGCGGCACCGCGCAGACAGGTCCTGAGTCGCATTGTGTTCTCTCCAGAAACTTTTGACATTTCAACCGGTTTTCGGAAAAAAATGAAACGAATCGCGGCCGGGGTGGATCAGCAGCCGGGCATGTTGACGACAGGAACCGTCCGACAACGCAGGACAGACATACGCCAACCGGGTGCAACGCGGGTCTCCGGCGGCCGGGCGTGAGGAGGTGCGCACTCGGCCGCCGGAGACCGGCGGTTTCGCGTGGTCAGATGTCGTGGGAGGGTTCAGCTACAGGCCCACGCACTGCCCACTGCGGGTGCCAGCGACAATGTTCGGCTGACCGTCGTTGGTCGGGTTGTTGGCCACCACGACACCGTTGACGGTGTTTCCGAAGCATCCCAGGTTGCCGGCGATCCGGTTGGATTCCAGTTCCGTGGCCGTGGGTTCGGGCGGAGTGGCCGC